>CAVSSM010000002.1:0-458415 GCA_963730605.1 uncultured Chlamydiae bacterium | reverse complement strand
ACGAGGTCGATGAAAAGACAGGTCTTATCGATTATACCGAGCTCCAGGCCCAAGCCAAGGAGGAAAAGCCGCTGATCCTGATCGCGGGCTATTCGGCCTATCCGCGGCTCATCGATTTTGCGAAGATGCGGGAGATCGCCGACAGCGTCGGGGCCGCTCTTCATGGTCGACATGGCCCATTTTGCGGGGCTTGTCGCCGGCAAAGTGTTGGAGGGGATACAACCCGGTTCCTTTTGCCCATATCGTCACCACGACGACGCATAAAACGCTGCGGGGCCCGCGCGGAGGGCTTGTCCTCTGCAAGTCCGGAATTCAAGGAAGTCGTCGATAAAGGATGTCCCACTCGTTCTCGGCGGGCCGCTCCCCACGTGATGGCGGCCAAAGCCATCGCTTTCAAAGAGGCGCTTGCTCCTGATTTTAACAGCTATGCCCATCAGATCGTCGAAAATGCGAAGGCCCTGGCGGAGACCTTGCGCAAAGCGGGAATGAGGTCCTAACCGGAGGCACCGATAACCATCTTCTGTGATGGATGTTGTCATCCACCTTCCACCTTACTGGACGGCAGGCGGAGCTCTCCTTACGGCGAGGCCCATTTAACCGTCAACCGGAATGCATACCTCGCGACGTTAATGGGCCCTGGTATACTTCGGGGGTTCGGATCGGGACGCCCGCCGTCACAACTCTAGGGGATGAAAGAGAAGGAAATGGAGGAGATCGCCACGATTGCAGTCGCCTGCTTAAGGAGGCCAAGCCCACGCCCGATGAAAAGACAGGGGCCCCTCCCGGCCAAAGCCGACGTGCCGCCGAAGTCCATAGCCCAGGCCCAACAGCGGGTAGGCGACGTTCTGAAGCATTTTCCCCTTTATCCCGAACTCGTCATCGATTAAAATTGAAGACAAAATAAGAGGTGACCTTATGCGCGGAACAAGACGCAGAAGCAGATCCATTCAAAATTCCTAAATGATAAGATCGACCTTGCTCTTCTGGAAAAGAGGAGGATTTTTCTTGTCGGATGGGGTCGACTCCGATTCGGCAAAAGATATCATCCGCAAGCTCTGGTATTTGGATGCGACGGGCCCCGGCCAAGCCGATCCTCTTCGTCATTAACTCGCCGGGCGGTTCGGTCGATTCGGGTTTTGCGATCTGGGACCAAATCAAAATGATCTCTTCCCCCGTGATCACCTTGGTGACGGGTCTGGCCGCTTCGATGGGATCGCTCCTAAGTCTTGGTGTCGGGCAAAGGCAAGCGCCTAGCAACGCAGAACGCTCGGATCATGATGCATCAGCCTCTCATCATGGGCGTCATCCGCGGACAGGCGACAGATCTCGAGATCCAGGCTAAAGAGATACTCAAGACCCGGGCCATGCTCGTCGATATCTATTCGGAAGCCACCGGCAAAGATAAAAAAACCATTGAGAAAGCGATCGACCGAGACAATTGGATGAGCGCGGAAGAGGCTTTGGAATTTGGCCTTCTCGACAAGATCGTAACTTCGATGAAAGATGTCGAAACTGCGCTTCGATAAATATCATGGCGCGGGAAACGATTTCATCCTCTTCGACGACCGGGAGGGTCGCTTTCCGGCCTTCGACTCTGCTCTAATCCGCAAACTATGCCACAGGCAGTTCGGGATCGGCGCCGATGGAGTCATTCTCCTGGGCCTTTCGCCGGAAGCTACCGCCGATTTCCAGATGAGGATCTTCAATAGCGATGGCTGCGAAGTCGAAAGTTGCGGCAATGGCCTCCGCTGCCTCGTCCGCTTTCTTCGGGATCTTGGGGTGGTTCAAAAAAATTATAGGATCAAAACCCAGGAAAGAACTGTCGTCGCAACGCTCGCCAAGGGACAGCCTGTGATCGATATGGGCGCACCAGAGAAAATGCGCTTTGAGATAGCGACCGAGTGGGGGATCGTCCATTATATCGAGACCGGGGTTCCCCATGCCGTCCAATTCGTCGCCGACGTAGATAAGGTCGATCTTCCCATAGCCGGCAGATCTCTTCGCCGCCATCTGAATGCAAACGTCGATTTTGCAACTCTTGCTCAGGATGGCAGTCTCCGGATTCGGACATTCGAAAGGGGGGTCGAAGGGGAAACTCTTTCCTGTGGGACGGGGGCCGTTGCGGTCGCAGCCGTCGCTTTCCGGCTCTTTGGCGGTACAGGGAGGGTCTCGATCCATTGTCGGGGAGGATGCCTGGAAGTATGGGAAAAAGAAGGGCGGCTTTTTCTCACAGGGCCAGCGGAAAAAGTTTTCACAGGTATTTTGCCATAGAATATAATCCCTTCCTGTAAACGGAGGCATTGTAATCCATATGATCGTCAAAGTGAAAGAGCCTCAAAGCGCTGAATTTCCTCTTCTTTACGAAGGGCGGATCTTTTTTGCTATCTCCACCTAGCTCCCGACCCAGAGCAGACGAAGCATCTCCTTGCGAAAAAAGTGGTTGGGGTCGCCTATGAGACGGTGACTGACGGCTGGGGCCGCCTCCCTCTTCTTGTTCCGATGAGCGAAATCGCAGGCCGCATCGCAATCCAGGCAGGGGCTACCGCGCTTCAGCGGAAGATTTAGGATACGAGTTCGGGCCTCCCGACAAAGCGTTGGGGCTTTGATTTCATTTGCCGGCAAAGCGTTACCAGCTCTTGTTCGAGATCTGTTGCATGCTCAGTGGTCGGATCTAGAAGAATGAGATATTGCGCATCCAAGACCTTTATGGATGCATAGGCGGTGTTTTTCCGCTTTTTATTTTTCTGAATCAACGGTTCAAGAAGAGCACTATCCTTTGTTTTGACGATCAAGATCCCCTTTGGCTCATGCCGGACAAAAAAGGACTTTTTTTCTTTTAGAGTTGCCGCGAACGCCCTGAAGAGGGTTTCTGCTTGATCGATCCGTAGAGTAATTTGCGCTTCCACCGGCTTCAACGAATAGAACAAGGATTCGGCAAAAAAGGTAAATTGCGGGATTTTTTCTCTAAGCTCTTTCGTGATTTTTTCAAAGGCTTCGTCTTGCTTGGCGAGCAATCCTCCATTGAGATCTCTAAAGGGACCGAAGACCCTCTCAAGGAGGGCGACGATATATTTACGAGCCTTAAATTGATTGATGACAGGCCCGGCATCCAAACAGCGAATCGGGACATGGAGTGAAAAGGCGGAAGCCTCCGAACGAGGAACTGTATTGCAATATTGATTGGTGTGCGAAGAAATCCGGACAAAAGCGGGGAGCCGCTTCATCGCATCTTCTAGAGAAATTTGGGTTTCTGGCCGGACGACATAGACGAGAAATTCCAGATCCAAGGAAGTTTGTCCCTTAAAATGAACCGATATTTGAGGAAGATCTTCCGGGCTTTTTAATTCTCGCTGTAAAAGAAGAAGCTGTCGATACGATTCTTCGTAATTATACGGCGAAAACACATAGGGACAGGAACTTCCCGTACAGTGCAGGAGGTGCTCTTGCAAGTGTTTCTGCAGCTTTTTAAGTTCGCCCTGGGAAAGTGTTTTTCCCCGCGGCGTCTCCAATTCCAGATAACAGAAGAGATAGGAGTGTTTGAGAGACTGCCATGTGAAGAAGGAATCGGGGATTTCTTTGACTCCCGGAACAAAGGTTGCGATTGCCGTCATGAGGTGCTCTTGATCGAAGGTCTCCGACTTACGCTGGGAGGTAAACGCAAACGCAAAGCAGATCCGCGAAGAGGCGGAAAAAATACGCGCATACACTTCTTTGTCTTCTTGAACATTAGCGCCGATGGTCCGTTCCATCCGCTTTTGGAGGAAAAACTGCGCCAGTATGATTTTGAAAAGATGCAGAGTTGAGCGGCTATCAAAAAAACTGTTTTCTTTCTTTGCGATAAAATGAAGGAGTCCTTTGCCCAGCCTTGCATCGAATCTATGAGGGTGCATGCGCATGGCTCTAAGGATTTTTTCTTCAAGGAGATGTTGTTTTTCCGAGAGGAGCGTCATGGTACTCGCTATTGAATCGAGAAAAGCTTTTAAACAGATTCTCGATTTACGTCAAATGGCTATTCAGGATCGCTGGGGAAGCGGCTGAATAGCCGCTCGATCGCTGGGCCAAATTCCATCTGAATCCAATTTGCCACCTGTCGGGGATTGCAATCGAAAGGACACCTGTCTTTGCGGTCCCAAAGAGAGCGGATCTTGAGGCAATCGGAGCAAAACATATCTTTTTTGCCGAACCGGGCAATGAGTTTGTGATCTCCATTGTGGATGCAAAATTCATAGGGCGCGCGGCCCGCATTGAATCTCGTGATGATCGCGTAAGGCCAATGGTCGCGGCTAAAGATCGACCTCCCTTCTAAAAATGCCGGCTGTTTGCCGCTTAAAAAGTGGAGCAGGCTCGGAAAAATATCCATTTGCGATACGACCCGGGGGAGTGCTGTTCCCAATCTTTCGCCGAACTTCATGTATAAGGGGATATTCGTCTGTTCATGGGTCAGGTGGGATCCATGGAAGAGATGGCCGTGTTCGAAAAATTCTTCGCCGTGGTCTCCTGTGACGATCACGATCGCGTTTTCCTTGTCAGGAATATCCTTGAAAAATACGCCGAAGAGCGAATCGATGTAATGGACCGAGTTGCGGTAGCGGTTCTTGATTTTTTCGATCTTATCCTTGGATTGGAAAATATTGAAATAATCGCACTTTTTGGAAATAGGGGTAAATTTCAGTTTCCAATCCTGCGGCCAACTATAATCAAAGTGGGTTGAGTCCCAAAAGACGATGACGAGTTGCCCATGGGCTAGGTCGGGGTTTTCAGCGAGATCCTGCTTCCATTTTGCGATTCCCTGGCGGTCGGTATCAGCGGCCGAAACAGGCGGAGCGTGCTGGAAGGTTTGATAGGAATCGATTAATCGTAAGTCTTTGCCGAAGAGCAGTTCCTCCATGCCGTAGTATTTCAATTGCGCGGAGGAATAGAGCCGCACCTTGTAGCCCCATTTTTTTAAGAGGTGGATCGGAGGGCTTCCCATTGTCCATCCCTTCGACTGGAGATGGTTCCAAAGATAGGAAAATTGAGAATGAAAAATGGAAAACCAGGATTGGTGCGATCCATTTGCATTCGATAGGGCAAGATCGAAATGGTTTGCCTCTTGTTTGAAGCGATGCAAATGGGGAGCGCCGTTTGGATCGATGAAATCTTCCCGGAACGATTCGACAACGAAAAGATAGATATTCGGTTTTTGAGAAAGTACTGTAGAGTCGGCATCGATCGCGGCCCGCACTTCCGCTTCCCCTCGAGGATGAAGAAGAGAGGCTGGCATGGGATAGTGGATGGCCTGCGGCTGAAGGAACGTCCATTTCCACGGTAAGGATTGGAGCAAGGAAGTGTAGGCGTCGGGATGAAGAAGGCGCGATGCCGAATATTCCCAAAAACAAAGAGCGACGGGGATGCAAAGAAATGCCTGCAGCAGCCATTCTTTGCGCAAAATTAGAGGCCGCCGGCAGGCGATCCGGTCTGTCCAGGCATGGAATGCGATCCCTAAGAAGGGGATAGCCGCAAGAGCGGCAAAGGCGAAAAGCCAGATCCAGAGAGAAATCCCCGAGGCATCCAGGAGGTAGAGGAAGTTGCTCCAGCTCTCCCCGTTGACGAAGCCGATCGCTTCCCAAATCGAAAGATCCAGGATCCGATCTATTATGGAGTCGATGAGATGGAGGATGAGGAACGTAAATGTTGCCCCGATGAAGGCCATGGCGGCGGCTCTACCCAAATAGCATCGGATCATCCACGCTAAAAAGACTAGGGCGAGGGTTTCGAAAACCGCCTGCCCTGCAGCGTAAAGAAAAAAGAATGTCCGGGATCCGGCGAGGCTCTCTTTGAGTAAGATCCCGCTTCCGGAAGTTAGAAGCAGCAAACCCAAAAACGCCCCAAAGTAAAGGTAGTTTACTTCGATTTGCTTTCTTTCCATGTTTTCAATATAATGATTAGAATTTAAAGATGAACTGGATTCGCGATTTTCAACTCTTTCTCTTTGATTTAGATGGCCTTCTCGTTGATACCGAAGGGGTCCACTACGCGGCCTACGTAAACATGATGGCCCGGAGAGGCTTCAGGCTTGAATGGACCTTCGCCCAGTTCAGCGAGATGGCCCATCTCAACGCCACGGCTCTGAAAGAGGGGTTGTATGCCCAGTTTCCTGATCTAGAGCCCAATTGGGACATCGTGTATGCCGAGAAAAAACAGGCCTATTTGGAGCTTCTTACGGCGGGCAAGCTCAAGCTCATGCCGGGCGTGAGTCCGCTCCTCAAGGCGCTGGAGCAAGAGAATATCCGGCGATGCGTCGTCACCAATTCTCCCCTCGAGCAGGCACTCTTCATCCGCTCCAAGATGCCGGTTCTCGATTCGATCCCGAAATGGATCACCCGCGAAGATTATGAAAAGCCAAAGCCGAACCCGGAGTGCTATCTCAGGGCGATACAGCTCTACGGGCAGCCCGGAGACCGGATCATCGGATTCGAAGATAGCGTAAGAGGGCTCCAGGCTCTTCAAGGAACCTCCGCGCTTGCCGTGCTGATCTGTCCCTCACACCATCCCCTTCTCGAGATTGCGACAGAAGGGGAGGTCATCCATTTCGAATCGTTCGAAGAAATCCCCAAAGACAAGCTGCTTTAAGGAGACCCCAAAAATGCAGCATTTTTGGGGAATTAGTAGCGAACTTCCATGAGAAAAAGCCCTTGGGGCGGGAGGGCGGCGGCGGCGCGCCGCCTGTCTTTCGCAGCGAAGATTTGCGGAATCTCACTCGCATCGCGTTTCCCTGCGCCGACCTCCAGAAGGACCCCTCCGATATTGCGCACCATCTTGTAGAGAAATCCATTGCCTTCGAACTCGAGGCGATAGCCCCCCTTCTGCTCGATGAGGTCAAGGCGGGTAAGCGTTCTCACTGAGCCGCGAGAGGCGCTTCCACGGTTCGGCTCATTTGCGAAAGAGAAAAAATCGCGCGTGCCGAGAAAATGAGGAAGGGCTTCCCTTATCCGCTCGAGATCGCAAGGTCCGAAGACTTGATGGCGATACAAACGGACGAATGGATCGATCACTGGATCAAGATGCAGGTGGTAGTGGTAGATTTTGGAAGTGGCGCTATAGCGTGCATGAAAATCGGGGTCGACCCGTTCTATTCGAAGGATCCGGATGTCAGGCGGGAGAAGCGCGTTCAGTGAACAACGGATGCGGGAGATCTCGACGGTCTCAGGGGCATCGAAGTGGGCGGTTTGTCCGCGCGCATGGACCCCGGCGTCCGTCCGCCCGGAGCCGGTGAGGTCAACGGAGGATCGGAGGACGGTTGCGAGTGCCTGCTGGATGAGTGGCTGTACGCCTAAGCCATTGGGCTGTACTTGCCAACCGGAATAGTTTGTCCCGTCATAGGCAATGGTCAACTTGTAGCGCTGGGTGTGAGTAAAAATATTTTTAAGCAGGGGAGTCTCCCAGGGTTTTTACACCCCAGGAGTTTATCAAACGGAAAAGATCTTAGGAAAGGTGCTTGTTGACGAGTTTCGTCATTTCAAACATGTTGATTGCTTTCTTGCCGCCAAAGATCTTTTGGAGCTTTTCGTCTGGGTTGATGTTTCTTTTATTTTTTGCATCTTGCAGATTATTTTTCTTGATATACGCCCAAAGTTTCTTGGTCACTTCGGTACGAGGCATTGGGCCATCGCCGACGACCGCAGCTAGCTCTCTGCTTGGCTTCATTGGCTGCATGAATTTGGAAGTTTTTGGTTTCGTTGCCATGTTTCTTACTCCTTTAAAAAGGCTCGGATTGTCTAAGTGTTGAGAGTTTCCTCAAAGAAATCTTTTATCCGTCGAGGGGGTTAATAGTCAAAAAAAATCGTCTTCTCCTCGCGCATGAAAAAAATCACGCCGCAGGATTTTGTTGTGTAAAACTCTAATATTGTAAAACATGTCTCTATTTTTCTGATATTAAAATCATTGCTTGTCATTTTTCCAAGCCGCTGGCAGATTTTTTCTATAGGCTTCTGAATGCGTGAAAATTCACTGCTTGTCTTTTTTTCATGCTCCCTGGCACATTTTTGCTAAGACATGGAAGAAACACTGGAACATTTGTGCGAGGATTTGCGGGAGGCGCAGTCTGCCAGTGATAAGATCGCCCTCCTCAACTCTATTCCTCAAGTCCGAGAATTTCTGCAAAAAACTCCCAGTTTCAATCAGCTCTTTGCTCAAATGCCTCCGGAATCGGAGGCTGCGGCGAAACAGATGATTGCCATCGGTCAAATGGAGCGATTGGTAGGAGCGGGACCTATCGACCAGACAGCATTGTTGCAGCTGCTCGAAAAAATGACGGCGATGGATGCGTTTTATCGAGAGCTTGGCGGGATCGTAGGGTATCAGAAGAAAGTCCTGGAATTTTTAAGGGGATCTTCCGATTTACGGCAATCGGAAATCGCGGCTTTCCGCGCACCCGATTTCATCGATATTACGGAAGAGACGCCGGAAGTGCTGGAAGCGATTCATATGGGGATAAAAACTCTTCCTCAAATCGCCGAAATGTACCCCCTCGGAGGGGCGGCGGACCGGCTTCATTTGATCGACGAGGAGACAGGCAGCGAGTTGCCGGCAGCAAAACTCGGCTACGGAGGGAGAACGCTTTTCGAAGGCTTAATCCGCGATCTGCAGGCTCGCGAATTCCTCTACTACAAACTCTATGGAAAACAGGTAGAAGTTCCCATCGCGATCATGACCTCGAAGGAAAAGGATAATGACCGCCACGTATCGAATATTTGCTCCGAGCATAGATGGTTTGGGCGAAAAAAAGATCGATTCCGCCTCTTCACTCAGCCTCTCGTTCCGGCAGTCGATCCAAAGGGAAACTGGTATCTTTTAGGGCCCCTTTCCCCTCTTTTGAAACCGGGGGGGCATGGGGCGTTATGGAAACTGGCGCGCGATCAGGGAATTTTCGACTGGCTTGCGTTCATGGGGCGTAAAAAAGCCTTGATCCGCCAAATCAACAATCCGATCGCCGGGCTTGATTATGGCCTTTTGGCTTTCATCGGGCTGGGAGTGAAGAAACGGGTATCTTTTGGTTTTGCCTCTTGCCCCCGGCTGGTCTGCTCGGCGGAAGGCGTCAATGTGATCGTAGAGAAAAAAAATGGCGATATCGCTTTAACAAACATCGAATATTGCGATTTTACGAAGTACGGCATCGAAGACCGGCCGTTGAAAGAGGGAGGTCTCTATTCCCGCTTCTCTTCGAATACGAATATTCTGTTCGCCGATCTCAACGCTGTCGAAAACGCCGTTCGAACTTGTCCGTTTCCAGGGCTTCTCATCAATCTCAAGACCTCTACTTTCCTGGGCCCGAAAGGAGAAAAACAGCAGGGGCCCATGGCGCGTCTCGAATCGACGATGCAAAATATTGCCGATGTCTTCGTTGAAAAAACCAAGCCAGAAAAGCCACAATCTGCGTTAGCAGGATCGTCCATCCGCCGCTCTTGGGCGGATAAGCCTGAAAAAACTTTCGTCACTTACAATCACCGGCATAAAACAATCTCCACAGCTAAAAAAGCGTATATTTCAGGCGGCCCTGTCCAAGAGACTCCTGAAGAGTGTTTTTATGTGCAGCTTCAATCTGCAAGAGAGCTGCTATCCAGGTGCGGGTTCTCGCTCCCTCCGTCTCGCCCGCTCGAAGAGTATCTCCTGCATGGTCCGGACGCCCTCTTCCTTTATCATCCGGCCTTAGGTCCGCTCTATTCTCTCATCAAACAAAAAATTTCCGTGGGTAGCTTCTCTTTAGGATCGGAACTGCAGCTTGAAATCGCCGATCTTGAGGTCGATAACCTGAAGTTGGAGGGGAGTCTTCTCATCCATGCATCCCAGCCCTTGGGCCATTTCGATCCGGAGGGGATCCTTCATTTTTCAAACAAAACAGGCCGCGCGCGTCTGAAAAACGTCTCCGTCAAAAATGAAGGAGTCGATTGGGCAAGAAGTGCGCCCTTTTGGAAAAATCGATTTGTCCGTCATGGCGTCTTGGAGATCCATTTGGAGGGATTTTCTGAATTCGAGGCTGTTGATGTCACTTTCGATGGCAATTTTCGTTTTGATGTCCCTGACGGGATCCGGATGCGCGTGAAAGAGGAAAGGGGCAATCTAATGATCGAAGAAGAAACACTGGAAGAGAGTCCGTTCTGGACCTACCGGTGGGATGAGCGGCGAGGCATCCTCGCCGCCAGAGAGCAGCACAACTATACCGCAGGTGCGTATTAATTTGCGGCTGCGGCTCTTTGTGTGTACGCGTAAATGGCTGCAGCAGCGAGTAATACCACTAATCCGCCAATTGCAATTTGAGGATTGGCTTTGAGGGCGTTCATGGTAGCGACTGCAAAATTTCTAGTGTGGCCGGCCATAGCGGACGCATATTTCGCGAGCGCTTGAAATGCAGCGCTGGCAAGAGCTGTGACTTTCGCTGCGCCTGCATTGACAGCGTTTCCAGCGGATCTTGCTGTGTTTGCGATCCATGTGCACGCTGTGTTGGAGCATGATACTGCTGCCGATTTTGCGGCAGTCATGCTGCCTGTTGGGGTAATTGCCATATGAACCTCCTTAGGGTTTTAGGGTCGTTTTGCAATGCAGACATCCTAGCAAGAGCTAATGATAAAAGTAAAGGAGTATAGATTTTTTAAGGGAAATTTAATATTTTTATTGAAGCATGGAAGTTAATTTATTTAATAATTTTCTTGAGCAAAAATTATTTCTTTTTGTTTGTTTTTATTCGTCGCGTTTATTACTATTGCGAATCAAAAAAGGAGTGGTTTATATGGTTGCAGCACCTTCCCTCTCGGAACCGGGACGCATTTTCACTTTGAGGAACATCGCATTAGGAGTTGGGGGCATAACGCTTTTCGCCGGCGCTCTGGCCGGAAGCGGTAGGCTCTTACAGCTTAGCGGCGCCCATCTTTTGTCAACGCCTGCGTGGAGCCATGTGGGGCGCGCGGCAACCATTGCGGGAGAAAAGCTCGTCTTTGTGGGCAAAGGCGCCTTTTTATCCGTAGCGGTCCCCATTTACACGGTCACATGGGTGGTGCCCAAATGGATCCTCACCGTTGGGATTCCTAAGGGAGCGGCGCTTTATCACGAATATATTCTCGCTCCGGCCTTGAAAGGGATCAAAGCAGTGGCTGAGGCCCTATTTCATTACATAAAGCAGCCGCTCGCCACTCTGGCGAAGTGGGTTTGGACCTCTGTCATCGTTCCCGGCTTTGAAGGAATCTCGAAGGCGGCCGAGGCCGCCTTCCACTCGCTCCGGCTCTTGGCAGAACTAACGGTAAATGTTACGATCTGGGCTTGGAGTTCTGTCATAGGGCCGGCCTTAGAGGAGGTCGTAAAAGCGGCTCATTGGGTCTATCAGTCTATTTTGGCCCCGGCGTCCCTTTGGGTCTGGAAGGCTGCGTTATTGCCTGCGAGCCAGTGCATCATTCAGGCAACGGCTGCGCTCAAAATCTCTCTCGAAAAATCGGGCTCGTTCGCCTATCAGTCGCTCATTCTTCCGGCTTATAGTGTCATCACGGAAGGCGCGGCGCAAACCGCGGCTGCGGTCCGGGATGCCACTTCCTGGTTACTACAATAGCAGCCACTTTAAGAGATAGAAGAGGACGATGCTTAAGATCGCGCATAGGGGGATTGTGACGACCCAAGAAACGACGATTTCTTTCAGTGTCTGAAGATTGAGAGCTTTCAGGCCGCGCGCCATCCCCACGCCGAAGACAGCGCCGACAAGGGCATGCGTCGTAGAGATGGGCATGCCTAATTTCGAAGCGAAGAGGATCGTGAAAGCCGCTCCGAACTCAGCGGCAAACCCGCGGGTGGGTGTCAGCTCTGTGATCTTGCTGCCAATCGTTTCAATCACGCGCCATCCCCAGGTCGCAAGACCGATCACGATCCCGGCGCCGCCCAAAGCGAGGAGCCAGGCCGGGACGGCCGAATAAGAAGAAAAGGCGTTCGTCTTGAGGACTTCCAGGACAGCGGCGACGGGGCCGATCGCGTTGGCGACATCATTTGCGCCATGGGCGAAAGCGACGAGGCATGCGCTCAGGATTTGGAGAAATACGAAAGTTTTTTCCACGCCGTAGTATTGCGCGGTCGAGTCATGAAAAGGGGCTTCTTTTTTTACATCATCGCTAAGAGTTCGGACGTCATTCAAGATGCGGGAGATCCGGGCCGCATAATCGGCGCTGCGATTGGAAAGATGGACCCGTTGCATATGGTGGAGCGCTTTTTCAAGGCTCACGGCTTGGGCTGGATGGAAACTGGAGGGCAACAGAGTAGAAGGGGGAGGGCGGCTTCTGAAAACTCTGTAACTCAAAAGGGCGGCGGCAAAGCTGAAACAGCAGGAGATCGAAAAGGCTTCGGCGAAATCGATAGGTCCAAGAATCTGTTCGTTTCCGCAGATGCTCAAAGAAACTACAATGAAGCACATGAATACGAAAAACGGCGCGAGCCAACGCGCTGCTTCGATGGGATTTAGGGCGAAGAGGATTTTTTTTTGGATGAGGAGGAAAATGAGATAGGCGGCAATCCCGCTCAAAAGAGGGGAGAGGATCCAGCTTGCAATGATCCAGCCAACCTCAGCCCAATAGATCGCGTCAACCCCCCCGACCATGGCCCCGAAACCGAGAACGGCTCCGACAATGGCATGTGTCGTTGAGACGGGGAGGCCGAAATAGGAAGCAAATTGGAGAAGGATCCCCGTCGCAAGAAGCGAGCCCATCATCCCGAGGACGAAGACTTGCGGATCGGCATGGAAAATCGCAGGGTCGATGATCCCTTTCTGGATCGTCTCGGAAACGCTCGAGCCGACGAAAAAAGCTCCGGAAAATTCGAGAATCGCGGCGAGGAACACGGCCTTTTTTAAGGAAAGGGCTCTCGATCCGACCGAGGTTCCCATCGCATTGGCCACATCATTGGCGCCGATGTTCCAGGCCATGTAGAACCCGAGGAGGAGAGTGACCGATTTTAAAGCGAGCGCCAGATCTATCACTTAAGTTAGCTCCAGCAACATGCGGATCCGGTTCCCGAGTTTTTCGGAAAGATAGGCCAAATTGCTGATCTTCTGAATGAGGGTCAAGCCGAGATGAAAGGAGGGGTAGGGAAGGCGCTCCCCTTTGGTATAAAGAGTTTTGAGAAGCCTGTTTTTGATTTGCGCCGTCTCGTACTCATAAAATGCGATCTGTTCCACCATTCCTTTCACCTTTTCCGCTTCGATCCCACCAAAAGAACATTCGAGAAGGTCTTCCAGTTCTTTGATCACTTGCCTTGCCAGCCGAAATACTTCGACGTTCTTTTGGCAAAGAGCTGAAAAATCGTCTTTCATTTCGGGAATTAGCCCAATGGGCGATGGGAGCAGGGCGGCGGTTTGGGCGATCTCTTCAGCCTGGTCTGCAATAGCGTCTTGGAGCGAAAGAATCGCGAGGAGAGCGCTTCGGTCGAGAGGGAGAAACAAACTTCTGGGAAGATGGTTGCGGATATCGTTTTTGGTCAGATCAGCTTCATGTTCGAGTTTGGAAATCTTGTCGAGGATCCGTTGGATTGCATCGGAGTCTTGTTCGAGAATCGCTTTGAAAAGATTCGGCAGCTCCCCAATGCATGAAGCGACTTTGTCCATGTGGGTCTGAAGCGGGGCAAAAGGGGACTTTCCAAAAAGCCGGGCTATCGTCAACATCGAAAAAAGGATAAATAATTATCGAGAAAAGAGCAATTCTTTATCCTTGGAGGAGAGCTTCCTGAACATCCCCTCCGGAAGCGACCCGAGAACAAGCCCCCCGATCCGGATCCGGGTCAATTCTAAGACCGCGAGGCCGGCTCTCTCGGCGATGATCCGTATCTCGTGCTTTTTCCCTTCTTTGACGCAGATTTTTACCGTGCCGCGGCGAACCTTGGTCACGAAAACAGGGCGCACCCAGCGGTTATCGACCCTAGCCCCTTCCGCAAGAATGCCAAGGGTATCGCCCGTGATTTCCTGGGCCGCTTTGACAACATATTCCTTGACGATCCGGTGGCGCGGATGGATGACTTGGTTGGAAAAATGCCCGTCGTTGGTCACGAGGAGGAGCCCCTGACTTTCTTTATCGAGGCGGCCCACCGTGAAGAGCCTTTTTTCGGCATTGGGAAAGAGGTCGAGGATGATCGGCTTGTTTCCGGGCCTGACGCTGGAGCAGATATATCCTGCCGGTTTGTTGAGCATATAGTGAACTTTTTCCTCTTCTCCCCGGACAGCCGATCCGTCCACGAGGATCTTGTCTGTGTCCCAGTCGACAAGAGTCTGAGGGATCGCGACTGTGGTCCCGTTGACTTGGACGCGGCCGTTGAAAATCAATTCTTCACAGGCCCTCCGCGATGCGACCCCGGCTGCAGCCAAAGCCTTGCTCAATCTTTTCTTTTCCATAAGAGATTTGAGTATAATCCATCGCCCTATTTTCCTCCATGTGCTATACTCTTTTATATGCTTCCAAAACTCATTTTGATGCGGCACGGACAGTCGATTTGGAACAAACAAAATCTTTTCACCGGGTGGGTCGACATACCGCTGAGCGCTGAGGGGATCCAAGAGTCGATCGAAGGGGGCAAAAAGGTCCGCGACCTTCCCATCGACGTCATCTTCACATCGAGTTTGATCCGCGCTCAGATGACCGTTGTTCTGGCCCTTCTCCATCATTCAAGCGGCAAAATTCCCATTTTCCAGCATCCAGGGCAAGGGAAGCTCGAAGAGTGGGCGAAGATTTATAGCGAAGCGGCGAAAAAAGGGACTTGGCCCGTCACCATGGCGTGGGAGCTGAACGAGCGGATGTACGGAAAACTGCAAGGGCTCAACAAGGCCGAGACGGCAAAAAAATTCGGGGCCGAACAGGTTCAGGTTTGGCGGAGGAGCTACGCTACGGCCCCGCCGGATGGGGAGAGCTTAGAGATGACGGTAGCAAGGGCGCTCCCCTATTTCAAACAAAAAATAATCCCCCATTTGGAAAAGGAGGAAAGCGTCTTCATCGCCGCCCACGGCAATTCGCTCCGCGGCATCGTCATGCATCTCGATGGGCTCTCGAAAGAGGAAGTGGTGAAACTGGAGATCGCGACGGGAGACCCTCTCGTCTATTCATACGACCGGGGAAAATGGACAAAGGGATAATCGAGCTCAATGCCCATACCGAATCGCGGGTCTGCCAAACCGCGATAGAGAGGATGGCCGCTGCATTTCAAGAGAGGCCGCCGGACCCGCCATCCCTTACGGCCCCGCTTTACGATTTGGTCGCCGCTTCCCCGGAGGACGTTTTTGTTTTCACCTCGTCGGGGGCTGAAGCGGTTTGCCAGGCGATCTGGTCTGTTTTTTCTGAAATTTCCCGCAAAGAGGGGAAGACGCAGTTCATCACCTCTTGCATCGAAGATGCGCCGACTCTCCAGATGCTCAAGCGGTGCGAGGAGCTTGGCTGCTTGGTTAAAATCGCGCCTGTCGACACGCAAGGAAAGATCAATGTCGCGAAGCTGGCAAGCTTAATCACTCCGCGCACCGCACTGATCTCCGTCAGCATGGCCCAGGGGCTGACCGGCGTCATCCAGCCCATCGAAGAGATTTCCAGGCTAGCCTCGGAGAAGAAAGTTTTGCTCCACCTCGACGCCTCCTACGCCGTCGGCAATCTCTATTTTTCATTTTCTACGTCCAGCGCCGACTACTTGAGTTTCGCTGGCGAGCGGATCCATAGCGTCAAGTCCTCCGGCGCGCTCTTTGCTAAAAAGGGAAGTCCTCTTGTCCCCTATGTCTTGAAGGGGGGCTCCCTCGATATCCCATCGCTTGCCGCCCTCGGCGCTGCCGCCCGTCTTGCCACCCTTTCCCTCGATTCGATGGGTCTGGAAGGGGCGCGCCTTCGGGATTTATTCGAAACCGAAATCCAAAAACAGCTTCCCGATATGAAAATCCTCTACAAGGAATCTCCCCGCTTGCCCAATACCACAGCGCTCTTTTTTCCCCGTGTCCATGCCGAGGCTCTCCATTATTTTTCATGCCGCAAAGGCCTTTATCCAAACCTAGGAGGAGATTACTCTCCGCACTTGCATAGCATCCTCGCCTCTTCCGGGCTCGAGGGAGAATGTGGTTTAAGTTTTTCGCTTTCCCGGATGACGAGCCAAGAGGAGGTCCTCAGGGCCGCCCGCCTGGTGGTCGATCGGGTGCAGGAGCTCAGGAAAATTTCGGAGGATCTCTTCTGATGGAATTCACTAAAAAGGTGCAAGGGAAGCTCGACCATCTAAGGTTCGTTGGCTATTTCACCGTCAAGGAGGCCGAAGAAAAGCACATGCGCCTCGTTACGGGCCGCGAGGGGAATCTTTGTCTTTATTGGCTCGTGGACGAGGGGGATGGGATTATCGCCGATGCAAAGTTCCAAGTATTCGGGCCGCCCGCCTTGATCGCCGCCGGAGAAATTGCGAGCGAGCTGGTCCTTCGGAAAAATTACGACCAGGCTTCCCGGATTTCGGCCGATCTTCTCGACAGTTTCGTTCGCGACCGCAAAGAGATCCCGGCATTTTCGAAAGAAGCCTTTTCTTTTCTCAACCAGGCTATCGCAGCCATCGACTTTGCCGTCCACCAGTGCATCGACATCCCCTATGCGGCCACCGATTTCGACGTCACTCCCATTGAGTGGGACTCATCGGAAAATCCCGGCGGAATGCCTGGATGGGATGGTTTCACCCACCTGCAAAAAGTGAAGATCATCGAAGAGGTGATCGACAAGGAGATCCGCCCTTATATCGAACTCGACGCCGGCGGGATCAAGATTGTCGAGCTCAAGGAAAATGGCGAGGTGCATATCGCCTATGAGGGGTCTTGCACCACCTGCCATTCTTCCACTGGATCGACCCTCACCGCCATCCAGCAAATCATTAAAAGCCGGATTCATCCAACTCTGACAGTCGTGCCTGTGCTTTAGCCAGTGAATATATCCCCTGAATGGACTACGTGGATGGTCCCGTCCGGCAAAGAGAGATTCAGGAGTCCTTCTGGACTGAGCGAGTGGCAGACGCCGACCCATTCTTTTTTTCCATCGAAGCAGCGAATTCTTTCTCCTTTGTAAGCCAAAAGCTTTTCCACGCGGCCCTTGAAAGGAGCGAAGCCCTCTTTCTTAAAACGCTCTAGATCGGCTAAAAAGCGGGTTTCCAATTTTTTCAAAAAGGCTTTTGCGTCCCAGGGGCGCCCTGTTTCGTTTTTCAGAGAGGTCGCCGGCTGGTCGATTCTCGCAAGGGCCTCCTTTTCCATATTCACATTGATCCCGATCCCTAAGAAAATCTGAATGGAGTCCTTTTCAAAAACCGTCTCGCACAGAACTCCCGACACTTTTTTGTCATTGAGCTGCACATCGTTTGGCCATTTGATCTTAGGGTGAAGCCCTTCTTCGATGAGCATCGAGGCTAGGCTCAAGCCCATGACCTCTGCAAGGCTCGAAAGGTGAAGGGCATTGGATGGCAATCGAAAGCAAAAGGTCGCATAGAGATTGACCCCTTTCGGAGAGACCCATTTTCTTTTGTAGCGGCCATAACCCGCTGTCTGCTCGTCTGCGGTGACGACGGTCATCTTGTCCCGCGAGAACGATGGGTATTCCCGCTTTGCATAGGAGCTTGTCGAATCGATTGAATCGAAATGGATTTCCGTTATTTGCATAGTGTATACAATACTGTATATGCCCCTTTCCCGCATTGACTTCCGCGTGTTGCCGATCATCGTGTGTCTGATGGGGATCAGCCTTTTTATCATCTCATCGATGACGGGGAACCAGGGAGAGGTTGAGAGCTCCGTTTTTTGGACCCCGCTCGTAAAAACACAGCTCCGCTGGTTTTGCTTGGGCTGGGCCGTCTTTTTCGCCGCGGCCCTCTTCGATTACCGGCGCCTGCGGCAGTGGAGCCTATTTCTTTATGTTGCCATCATCCTGCTCCTCTTGGGCCTTTTTTTCGTAAGCCCCATCCAAAATGTCCACCGGTGGTATCGGATCCCCCATCTTGCCAGCCTCCAGCCCTCCGAACAGGCGAAGCTGATCGTCGTGATCGCTTTGAGCTGGTTCCTGGAGCGAAAAGGAAATAGCGTCCATACATTCCGCTCGTCCTTCCAGATGGCTGCGATCGCGGGGATTCCATTCCTTTTGATCTTGAAACAGCCCGATTTGGGAACGGCGCTTGTCCTTTATCCGATTGCAATGACTCTCGGATATGTGGGTGGGATCCATAAAGGGGTCTTCCGCTTCGGCTTAAGCTGCGGCATCGCCGCCCTTTTCATAGTCGGGCTCTTTTTCCTTGGGATCGTCTCGCATGAAAAGATGCGCCCCTACTTCACCTCCTTCATGAAAGAATATCAATATGAGAGGCTTAATCCCAACACCTATCACCAGAAGGCGGCGGAGACGGCGATCGCCATTGGGGGCCTGACTGGGACGGGATGGAGGGGCAGCGAGTTCTCCGGCCGCAAATGGCTCCCTTACGCCCACACCGATTCGGTCTTCGCGGCGTTTGGCGAGGAGTTTGGATTTGTGGGAGTTGTGTTCTTGCTGTTCCTTTTTTATGCTTTGATCTATTTTAGTTTTCAGGTGGCGGCAGTGGCCAAGGATCCCTTTGGGCGGCTGCTTGCCGCAGGGCTGGCAGCTTATCTCGCCATGCATGTGCTAGTGAATACCGCGATGATGTGCGCTCTTCTGCCGATATCGGGCGTCCCTCTCATCTTGGTGACCTACGGAGGCAGTTCGCTTTTGACGACCATGGCGGCGCTCGGCCTACTACAGAGCATATACAGCAGAAGGTTCATGTTTTGATGGATAGAGAACGGTTCACCCACCTTTTCATCTTCTCGCCGGGCAGTTGGTACGGCGAGGGCAAAATCGTCTTGAACATGGTAGAAGAAGAGCTGATCTTCAATACCAACTGGACCGTCCAAAACCGCGATTTTGCCGGCAAAGTAGGAGCTTCTCAAGAGATCCAGATCCAAGGCCTTGCCGACAACATGCAGAACGAACTCACATTCTATGATTTCCAGCAGAAAACGTTCTGCGTCGATATGGAAAATCCGAACATCGGCCGGATCGCCGGAACGGGCCTCTACGATGAGCAGGCGATCGCTTGGGAGTTCCGCAATAACGACATGAATTTTGAAGGGTTCGAGACCTATACGGTCCAGCCCGACGGAAGCTACGAGATGCGGGGCGAGTATGTGACGAGCGACCAGTTCCGCACCCAGATCGAAGCGAGGATCTGGCAGAGGACAAACGAGGTCCCGAGTTCGGACGAAGAACAAGAAAGCGAAGGGGACGAAGAATTTTGAAAAGAGAACTTTTTGCGCTGCTGCTCGCATTATCGGCCTGCGCCTCTGGCGGCTCTCTTATGACGAATCAAGCTTTTTTTGACATCCCTTTAGGGTCTTCGCAAAATGAGGTGGTCGCAACTTGCAGGCGAACCGTACGCGATCCACAAAAAAGAAGACGGTACGGAAGAATATGAATATATCGAACGGTTCAAAGTGGGAGGCCGCGATACCGAGGAGAGGCATTATTTCTTGCTGATCAAAGACGGGAAAGTGGTCTCGAAGCGGGTCCATCAAAGTTCTCCGCCTCCCTATATTTTCGACAGCTATGAGATGCAGACGACCCAAACGGCAGGGTCTGATACCAGCGAATAGATTAAAATAATTTCTAGTGCGTCCACAGTGATCAAATTATTTATTTGATAGTCTATTTATTGAATTTTTCGTTCATTTCTGCTAAAATTCGCTCGTCAAATGGAGGCGTATGTCAATAGTAGCATTAAACACTACTAATCAGTTATCGGATTTTTGTCGAAAATATCGAAATGATGTATTCGATCCCTCTAATGAGCCTAAAGTAGCGCAATTTGCAAATAAATTATTTGAATTATTGTCAGTGGTTTGGGGGGACGCTTTAACATCTTGCAATCTTTATCCTCGTTGTTTTGAAGAAGAGACGTGGAAGAATCCCGAAAAGCCGAAATGTAGGGCTGAATGCGATATTCCTGACGCGCCCGATTCTAAGATTTTATTCCAAATCAGTTACGATAAGATTTTGAGCATGTTTTTTTATTCTAATAATACCGAAATAAAATTTGCATTTCAGATTTTAGATTATACGAGCATAGGAATGGACGGGAAGAGGGACGGGTTGCGTAAGTATATGGTTGAATATATGTCTGTGGACTCCGCAGACAAAAATATAATCTATTTTAATGAAGCCGAGCCACTCAGGGTCGCTTACGGTAGCGAAAAAGTACGCGATCTCATGGTACCTAAAGTTGAAGATGAAGAAAAAATCTTGGAACACTTTTCTGCATCGCTTAAGAATTTCAGGGGTCATTTCCTAAAGACCAAAGCTAAAGATTCTACTGACTCCGCTGAGGGGAATAGTACTGCATCTCCCGCGTCATCCCAGGCAAAAGTCTGGCCAATTGGGGCAATCTTTGCGGGAGTCGGCGTTATGGGAGTCGGGCTAGGTCTTTATGCAAAACGGAGATCCCGGCAAAAGGAATTGCAAAAAATAAACGATCCAAAGACTCCAACTCTGATGCTAAATAGGGACGTTAAGAAGGCTTCTAAGCCGATTAACTCGAGAGCCTAACCTATACCCTAACACCCTCCAAGCGCGGCGAGAGCCAATCCCAGGCCATGGGGGGCCTGAGGGTGGTCACCTTAAGCCTTGATTTTGATATCAACGCCGGCAGCGACAGGGAGAACTTTGAGTTTGTCGATCGTGTCGAGGGTGGGATCGAGAAGATCGAGGACGCGGATGTGGGTTCTCATCTCAAACTGCTCGCGGGACTTGCGGTCTACGTGAGGTGAGCGAAGAACGGTATAGATCTCTCGTCTTGTCGGGAGCGGAATCGGCCCTACGACGCGGGCGCCTGTGCGCTTGGCTGTCTCGACGATATCTGAACCGACCGGTCAAGCATCCGCTGGTCGAACGCCTTGAGGCGGATCCGTATTTTTTTTCTTGGGTTGCTTTTGCACCATAATCTCTTACTTTTTACAAATTTCTTCTTGAATTTTTGTGGGAACCCGCTCGAAATGGCTTGGCTCCATCGTATAGGTGGCGCGTCCTGAAGTCATCGAGCGCAGTTGGTTGAATAGCCAAACATCTCGCTGAGAGGCACTTCAGCGTGACGTCGACGATCCCTTTGACGGACTCCTGGCCGAGGATCTTGCCGCGGCGGCGGTTGATGTCGCCGATCACGTCGCCCATGTTTGTGTTCAGGCGTCGTCGACGACGACTTTCATGATCGGTTCGAGGATGAATCGGCTTTGCTTTCCGTGCAGCCTCTTTGACCGCCATCGAGGCGCAAATCTTAAACGCCATTTCGTTGGAGTCGACTTCGTGGTACGATCCGTATGTGATCGCGACTTTCATGTCGACGAGCGGATAGCCGGCCAGAACGCCTGTCTGCGAGGCCTTCTTCGATCCCTTTGATACAGCAGGATGATGTATTCCTTCGGAATGACGCCGCCGACGATCTTGCTGACGATCTCGTTGCCTTTGCCAGGCTCGTTCGGTTCGATTTCCAGGCATACGTGAGCGTATTGCCCGCGGCCGCCGGATCTGTTTGACGTACTTGGTTTCTGTGCTTGCTGGGATCGTGATCGTCTCTTTGTAAGAAACTTCTGGTTTTCCTACGTTCGCTTCGACGGCGAATTCGCGGAACATCCGGTCGCGGAGGATCTCGAGGTGGAGCTCGCCCATTCCCATGATGATCGTCTGTCCTGTTTCTTCGTTCGTCTTCACGCGGAAAGTGGGATCTTCTTCAGAAAGAGCGCCCAGAGCCATTGGACAGCTTTTCTCGGTCAGCTTTCGATTTCGGCTCGATCGCCATCGAAATGACCGGCTCGGGGAAATTCATCTTTTCAAGGAGAAGAGGAGTCGTCTTCTGAGCAGAGCGTGTCTCCCGTGCTCGTGTATTTCAAGCCGATGCACGGCGGCGATGTCTCCCGTAAAGAATTCGTCTCGGTCTTTGCGCTGGTTCGCATGCATCTCGAGAAGGCGAGAGATCCGTTCGTCCTTGTCTTTCGTCGTATTGATGAGGCTGCGTCCCTTTTGACAAGCGTTCCACTGTAGATGCGGATAAAGGTCAGTCTTCCGACATAAGGGTCGGTCATGATCTTGAACGCCAAGCGCGGAGAGCGGGCTATCGTCTGAAGGCGCGATTTCGATCCACTCTTCGGAGTCGAGCTTATGGCCTTTAATCATCCCGCGATCGAGGGGAGAGGGCATCCAGCGGACGACGGCGTCGAGGATTTGCTGAACTCCTTTATTTTTGAAGGCGGTGCCGCATAAGAACCGGGTTGAATTTGTTCGTGATAACCCCTTTGCGGATGGCTGCGTGGATCTCCTCTTCGGTGATCGAATCGGGATCTTCGAGGACTTTCATCATGAATTCTTCGTTCGCTTCGTCGATCGTCGCGAGCTCTTCGAGAAGTTCCATCCGCATTTTTTTGCACTGGTCGAGAAGATCGGCCGGAATCGTTCTCGATGTCGTATTTAGCCCCCATCGTTTCATCGTGGAAGAGGTAAGCCTTCATCGCGATGAGGTCGACCATCCCTTTGAATTCGGATTCGGCGCCGATCGGACATTGGACCGGGATCGCATTGGCGTGGAGTTTTTCGCGCATCGTCTTGACGGCATTGAAAAAGTCAGCGCCGATCCGGTCCATTTTATTGACGAACGCAATCCGGGGAACTCCGTAGCGATCCGCCTGGCGCCAAACGGTTTCGGATTGAGGCTGCACGCCCGCAACCGCATCAAAAACAGCTACAGCGCCGTCGAGAACGCGGAGAGACCTCTCCACTTCGATGGTGAAGTCGACGTGGCCGGGGGTGTCGATGATATTGATCTTGCAATCTTTCCAATAGACGGTCGTCGCAGCCGAGGTAATCGTGATCCCTCGCTCCCGCTCCTGCTCCATGAAGTCCATGGTCGCGGCTCCTTCGTGCACTTCGCCGATCCGGTGGACGCGGCCGGAATAGAACAGAATACGTTCGGTCGTAGTCGTCTTGCCCGCATCGATGTGGGCCATGATGCCAATGTTGCGAACATTTTCAAGTTTGTCGGTTTCGGGTCGTTTGCTCATTAAACTGCCTACCATTTATAGTGGGCAAAGGCTCTGTTTGCCTCGGCCATTCGGTGTGTATCATCTTTCTTCTTGATCGTCGCGCCTTGGTTGTTGAAGCAATCGGCCAGTTCGCTGGCTAGGCTCTCAGCCATGGTCCGGCCCGGTTTCGCGCGGGAATTGCTAGATGATCCACTGCATCGCCATCGCTGTGCGCCGTCTCGCCTGGGATCTCGACGGGAACTTGATAGTTCGCGCCGCCGATTCTTCGGGTCTTGACTTCTAGGGAAGGCTTCGCGTTCTCGATGGCTTGTTCGAATGCCTCGAGAGGGCTTTCAGTTTTTACCCGGTCTGCAAATTTTTCGAGCGCGCCGTATACAATCCTGCGGGCAGTCGCTTTTTTGCCGCCGATCATCAGTTTATTGATGAATTTGGAAAGCGTTACGCTTTGATAGATCGGATCCGGGACATTTCGCCGTTTGAAGGAGCGACGTCTTCTAGACATAGTTTTTTTTCCTTTTTCTTACTTCACCCGGCCTTTGTAGGCCCGCCCAGGGTTCGACCTAGCCTTACCCAGGTCAAACCACAGCCGAGGAAATTGATCTGCAATCTCCTGGAATTACTTGATTTGAAGTTATTTAGGTTTCTTTGCTCCATATTTTGAGCGGGATTTTTTCCGGTCTTTCACCGCTGCGCAGTCGAGAGCCCGCGGACGATGTGGTAGCGGACGCCGGGAAGGTCTTTGACCCTGCCGCCGCGTACAAGCACGATGCTGTGTTCCTGAGGTTATGTCCTTCGCCGGGGATATAGGCGATGACTTCCTGGCCGTTAGAGAGCCGGACCCAGGCCACTTTTCGGAGGGCCGAGTTCGGTTTTTTAGGCGTCTTGGTCTTGACCTGAAGGCATACGCCGCGCCTTTGCGGGCACTGCTGCAGAGCCGGCGATTTGCGACGACGGAACTTCGGTGTGCGGCCAAACTTAACGAGTTGGTTGAATGTCGGCATGAGCGCCAATCTCCTCAATTTCAAAAGTAACGATAGCTTAGAAATATATCCTGAGAATCGATTTTTACACAAGGCTCATGAGCCGTCAGCCCGTTCGCGCCCTCCCACCCCCCGTTTGATTTGTTCTAGTTCTTTTTGAAAAGCATGGATTTGTTTAGTTTATGATTTTAAATTATTTTTTTATTGACATGTCAAATTATTTTATACTATGATTCGGATTGGGAGACCAGGGGAACAAGGCGAAGCTACGACGCTAAGTTCGTATGAAATCGGTCCTTTAAGTTCCCTATCTCCCATTTTTTACCTTAAGGATTCATGAGCCGCAAGATCTTGTATCTATTCCTCTTCTTCGCGGCCTGGGTAGCGCCAGCCTCCTCACAAGATCATTTGAAATTGGGAGATATCCCGCGCGTCATGGAGCGTTTCTTCCATTTTCACATCGAGAATAAACAATTGACCCCCTCTTTAATCCGAAGGTCGCTAAAACTTTATATCGAGCAGTTCGATTTGGAAAAGTCTTATCTCCTTGAGAGCGAAGTTGCGCCTTACCTCAACATGAAAGACTCCAGGGCCGAAGAGATTTTAAGCCGCGTTCAAAAGAAAAATTACTTAGATTTCATGGAGCTAAACTCCGTGATCGAAAGATCTATCCTAAGAGCGCAGACCCTGAGGCAGTTAGGTGTAGAACAAATGCTTGCGGCAGGAGGCAAAGACTCCGATGTTCCCATTTTAGGCTTGGCCCGGTACCCACAATCAGAATCTGAAATTATGGAGAGGCAGAAGAGCCGGATGGGCCGGTTTTACCAGTTTCATCAGGCCCGCACGCAGCTCGGCTCGGCCGACCGGAAGGTGAGCGTTTTTGGCCTTTTCGAGAAAAAGATGCGCCGTTTTGAAAACAACTATCTCTTTTTGGATCCGACCGGATCTCCGCTTGCTAATGAAAAAATCGAACACTTGCTTTCCTTACGGATCTTGAAGTCGTTTGCGAAGAGCCTCGATACCCACACTGCTTTTTTCAGTCCTGAAGAGGCGTACGAGATGCGGCTTACCCTCGAGAAGCAGTTCGAGGGGGTCGGCGTGGTCCTTTCGGAGGGGATCGATGGCGTGATGATCACCGACCTGATCGAAGGGAGCCCTGCTGCGCAATCAGGTCAGATCAAAATCAATGACCTCCTCGTAGAAATAGACGGAAAAGCGTTGGGGTCGACCAGTTTTGAAGAGGTTCTCGATCTCTTGAAAAAAAGGGACCGCTCGGAGATCATTTTAGGGTTCAAACGGGTCGATCCGGTCAGTAAAGAGACTTTTTTTAGGGTGTCTCTCAGAAAGCGGCCGATCGCGATGAAGGATGACCGGATCAAGTCTAGCTATGAGGTCGTAGAAGGGGGCATCATAGGAAAAATCGCCCTCCACTCCTTTTACGAGAGCAGCGATGGGGTCAGCAGCGAAAAGGATATCAAGGAAGCGATCCGCAATTTTCGGAGCATTGGGGAGCTTAAGGGGCTCGTTTTGGATCTAAGGGAAAATTCCGGCGGTTTTCTCGGCCAAGCTGTCCGGGTGGCGGGGCTTTTCGTTGCGAATGGGGTGATCGTCATCTCGAAATACGGGAAAGGGGATACCTACTATCTCCGCAATATCGTCGGCAAGAGCTACTTTAGCGGGCCGCTCGTGGTCCTTACCTCAAAAATGTCGGCCTCCGCCTCAGAAATTGTCGCCCAAGCCCTCCAAGACTACGGCGTGGCTCTCGTGGTGGGAGATGAGCGGACTTTCGGAAAGGGGTCGATCCAGTACCAGACGATCACCGATGAGAGCGCCGACCTTTTTTTCAAAGTCACGGTCGGACGCTACTATACGGTCTCCGGAAGAAGCACCCAGATTGAGGGGGTCATTGCCGACATCGTAGTCCCGACCCAATATGGGCCTTATAACATCGGCGAGCGCTACCTCGAATACCCTCTTTCTCAGGACAGTGTGGAGCCGGCTTATGCCGACTCTCTCATCGACCTGGATGAGAGGACCCGACTTCTTTTTGAAAAGCGGTACCTTCCCAATTTACAAAGGGTCGTCCCTTTCTGGAAGAAGGCGCTTCCTGACTTAAGGCAAAAAAGCGCTGAGAGGATAGCAGCCAGCCCAAGTTATCAAAAATTTCTCAAAAAGCTCGAAAAGGTTCGGGCGCGCCAATCAGGCTCGATGGTCAACTCAATCGACGAGCCGATCGAAATGACTCTTGAAGACCTCCAGATGCAAGAAGCGGTGCATGTCGTCAAAGACATGATCCAGATCAATGTGGCCGCTCAGTCCCAGGAATCTGCATTCCAGCGCACGGGCTCCGACTGAATATTTTGGAGACTGTCTACGAACTTCGTTTCTGTCGATTTTTCGGTTCTTTTGAGCCGATTTTCGATTCAAGACTTGGGGGGCAATATCGACAGCAGCATATGGCCCCCCAAGCTGTGAAGTCGAAAAGCGGCCAAAATAATCCAAAAACTCGACGAAACCGAAGTGCGTAGACAGTCTCTTATTGCCTGAAAACTCCCTAACCTACTATGCTAGTCTGCTTTGGCCAGATAGCTCAGTTGGTAGAGCAGAGGACTGAAAATCCTTGTGTCGCTGGTTCGATTCCAGTTCTGGCCACATCACCGGAGACATGTTCATAAATGGCAATGTCTTCGGCTTTTTCATTTTGTAAGCCTTTATTTTTCTGTAGGATAAGCGCAAGAGCCGGATTCAATGCGCTGGTTCGATAATTTCCATCTTGAAAGATCAATTTTGCAGGGAAGATCGAACCAAGCAGTTTTCTTCTAGCTTGGGGTTCGTATTTGTTCAGGGGGTATAGCAGGGCTGGCTAAAAATGGTGGGGGCCGACGAACCTGTTTTCCAGGCGCCTAGGGCTTCCACAAGATAATCTAGACATTTCTTCCCCTGACGCTTCAGGGTAGTTACAACTATTTCGTGATACATATCATATCGCGATGAGCTGATTGCCCAAGCAGCCGAAAAGATTGGGATGATCTGGGATGGATCGGCAAACATAGGGATTGTAAAGGCAGAGAGGCACGAGCCCGAAGCTCAAATCGTCATTGCGTCTATTCAATCCGCATCCAGAGACAACAGACTCATCGATCTCAAGGAGGCCAGTTTTGATCTTTGCATTATCGATGAGGCGCATCACAGCGCCGCGCCCACTTATGAGCGACTTGTCCGAGAGCTTGGGTTCCTTCTAGGCGATCCGAATAAACTCCTCTTAGGAGTGACAGCTACTCCTAAACGCGGCGATGGTGTAGGTCTGTCCTCAATCTTCGAAGAGATCGTCTTCAATCGCTCTATAGCCTGGGGAATTCGAAATGGTTATCTATCCCCTCTTGTCGGCAGTCGAGTTTATACAAGGGTTTCATTAAATGGTGTCCAGACTCAGGCCGGTGATTTTGTTGCCTCTCAGCTAGCCAGGACAATTAACGTCCCAGGAAGAAATAAGCTGATCGTCGACTCTTTTATTCAACACGGATCGAACAGGAAAAAGATTGTGGCGTTCTGTGCCGATGTCAAACATGCCGTAGACCTGGCCGCGTCGTTCAAGACTTCTGGGATCCCGTCGGCAACAGTTCACGGCAGGATGGACATTGAGGATCGGCGCCGCATTCTCCAAGATTTTGCAGATGGGAAGATCCGCATATTGACTAACTGCGGCGTCTTAACCGAAGGCTTCGACTGCCCAGAAATTGACGCGATTCTCTTGTGCCGGCCAACCAAAAGCCAAGGGCTTTATGTTCAATGCGTTGGTCGCGGGACTAGAGTATCGCCCGGCAAGACAAATTGCCTTGTCATGGACTTCGTTGATGCGTCTAGGCTGGGCCTCTGCAACTTCGAAAACTCTCTCGAAGGCATCGTCTCGCCAAACTTCGAAATCAGGGAGAAAAAACCGAAAGAGTTAGTTGAAGAGGAGGCGCAGCCAGTTGAGGTTTTCTCTGGGGCTTTTGAGACATCAGACATCAAAGAGATCGATTTCTTCAACCGTTCTTCTTTTGCTTGGGTTCAAGTTGGAGACGCTTGGCATTTATCTGTGGGAGATCGGCGTGATATTTGGGTGCGTAAGGTTTCAACTACCGGCTACCGTGTTATTTTGAATGATGATCAACGGGTTATGCCTCTTGCAGAAAGGGAATTGCCTTTGAGCTACGCGCTAGGGGTCGCAGAGGATTGGGTGCGTAATCAACGAGCCGCTGTCCTCGCAAGGAAAGATGCACCCTGGCGAAATGATCCGGCGTCAGAAAAACAGATCGCTGCTTTGCTCAAGTTTGGTGTTGCCCATCCAGTTGGATTAACCAAAGGTGCAGCTTCGGATCTTCTACAGGAGCGGTTTTGTCAGAGAAGAGGAAGGGTCTCATCAAAGGCCTTTTAAATGGCCTAGACTCGATTTATGATAATGTTTGGTGATGTATGTCAAAAAAGAAAAGATCTCGCAAGGAAGATGGCTTAATGAAGGCGTTTTGCGAAGATATATGGAAAGAAGGCGTCCAAGTTGCGCCTGAAGACGTGGTGTTCGCTGCTTATCATTCAAACAGCTGCCCGGACGAGATGATGGAAAAAGCTTTTCGATCCGGAAAAATAAGCCAGGAAGAATGGCAAGATTGGATTGCTTCTAAGGAATTTTGTGAGAGGTATCAATGACAGAAGAAGCCGTGTATAGAGAAGAGATTGAAAAAAATAGGGCTCTGATTGAAGAGAATAATTCCAAGCTCAGTAAAGCCGGAATCGATGAGGGGATGGCACACTGTTATCAAACGCTACAAAGCGCTGTTGGTCAGGAAAGAAGCAGCCTTGCTCAGCACATAGCACTTAAAACCGCCTGCGCTGTCGACCCACAAAATCACGTAAAATCTGTGCAGCTTGCCCTTGAGACGTTGGATGAGCAGAGGCCGAAGGATGCGGTGGAAGCTCGGCTAATTTCGCAGGCAGCGGCCCTCTACAGAAACGGGATGGACTGTCTTTCAAGAGCTGACAGAACAGATCGAGTAGATTTTATGAGCGCTTATGGAAACATCGCCGTTAAATACATGCGCTTGCACAATGAAACCATTGAGGCTCTTGGACGCTATCGACGTGGTGGGGAACAAAAAGTAACTGTCGTTCATGTCGCTGATAAGATGGCTGTTGTAAACAACTACGGGGGCGGGGGTATGCCAGAAAATCGAGGAGATAAGCCATGTTCGCCGTAAAGTGTGGAGCTAAGGCACGAACAAACGGCCATAAGCCATGTCGTCAACCAGCTATGAAGAACGGGAGATGTCGTTTACACGGCGGAAAATGTACCGGGGCAAAGACGAAAGAAGGCCGCCAACGCATGATCGAAGCGAACACTAAGCACGGCTTCTATTCGGAGAAAGCGATAGCCGAACGGAGCTACCTGAGCGGGTTGCTTAAGTCATCTAGAGAGGCATTGCGATGAAATATTCCAATGAGGATCTTGTAAAAGAAGCGGGAACAACACTTGTCAAGTCATGGGAAGATATGTTCGCTACGAAACAGCAAAATAAATCTCCCAGCTTTCAACTGGAAAAAACCTGCATGATTTAGCTCGACGCGCTCTTAAAAGTGCGAGCGATATTGGTCCACGGGAAGGTCCAATTTCCTTGAGAATCTTTAATGGAGTAAGCCGATAACTTAAGTTTTTTTCCGATCCACGAGGAAGTAGTATAAAATGGATATAAATAAGCAGAGAAACCAACCACTTCTATACCGCTGACGTGGCGAGAAACTTTTTCTGCTAACGAGTTGTTTCCGGCCGCAGTATTGCAGCCAGCGAGGATCACCTGCGCTTCGGGTTGTAAGTGTTCTCTTAAGCAGACAGTTTCGGAACTTGTTCCTTTAAAGTAAGTATAATTTTTTAGTACTAAAAGGGTTTGAGTCGCATGGCCAAAAATAGCGAGGATATCCACAGGCCCCCCAAGCGCTTTTTTTCCCTTCTCGGCAGCATCGCAAAGAGGAACCATTGAATGAGGGTCGGCCCGATATGTCCGTACATCGCAATTGCGATAGAGTTCTACTGCCAGAGGATCAGAATGATCATCTATCAGCTCCCCATTCGCTTGACTTTCCATCGATAATGACTGCATGGCAGTTTTTCTTCTGCCCAGCAAGAGATTCTATAGAATGATGCTTTAAAATGAAGTCCTGTTGTTCTGAATCAAGAGATCTATATGCAACAAGACTTAAAGCTAGTACCTGACCACAAAAGTTTTCATGGGTAGAGCCTCTTCATTTTCACTCGCGCATCTGGGATAGCAAATCCCCAAAGGATCTTTGCCCGTCTAGCATTTCTATCTGATACATAAGCGGCCACCTCTCTACCGAGAACTTCTTTTGAGCCTATTCGCCTTTTGAGGCACTGACCGCCAAGAACAGAAATTTCAATCTCTGCCATGTTCAACCAACTTGCATGTTTTGGCGTATGGCGCACCTCTAATTTCTTAATGATCCTCCTGGCTTCTTCGGGCTCAAACGTCTCGTAGAGATTAGCCAGTCGATGCGTATTCAAATTGTCCATGACAACCCTAATTTTTTCTGCCTCGGGAAAATGTTTGTCCACCAGATCCTTCATGCACTCGGCAAAATCTTTTTTTGTTCTCTGGTCTGTGACTTTTATTTCCCGCCAGCCTCCCAAGGGCTGTACAAAAACAAAGAGGTTGCTTGTTCCATTCCTTTCGTACTCATAATCTCGGCGTTTGACTCTCCCTGGCACTGCGGCAATTGGCGCCAACACATCATCTACCAATTGGACTGGTGTTTCATCAAAACACACAACGGGTTTCTTTTCGTTCAGCGGCTCCTCATATAAATCTAAAACATCTTCCATCCGACAAATATACTCGTAATCCACTTCTGGAACACACCAACTCTTTACTTGCCATGGCTTTATTTCGTTTTTTTTAATGTTTCTGCGAACCGTTTCGTCCGATATGGAATCTGTCAACTCTAGCGTAATGCAACGATCCGCAAGTAGCTGCATTGTCCAGCAGGCGCGTCCTTCGGGCGCCTCGCTGCAAGCAAGCGCGATTAAATGGGCTTTAGCCTTTCCAACCATCTTCTCCGGTCTTCCGGATCGCGCTTTTTCATTGAGTGATTGTTGTAGCCCGTGTTCACAGTAGGCTTTTCTTGTATTGTAAACGCTCACCTCGCTGCACCGTAGCAAAGAGGCAATCTCTTTATCTGGTTTCTTCTCATCAGCGAATAACAGAGTTTGCGCTCTTCTGATAATCCGCGCGGATGACTTCCCTTTTCTAACAATGTCCTCGAGTTCGCTGCGCACCTCAACTGTGAGATGAACGGACCATTTTTTGTTCATAGCTGCCTCCAAATGAAAGGCATATATGGAACACTATTCAAACATTTTTTTAAAAACTTTTGTGGTCAGGTACTAGGTTTTGGAGGCCGTGCGCTACTGAGGCCAATCCAGCGATTCCAATGCCGCTTAAAACGGTTCTTTGGGCTGAACTTGCTAAAGCTTGATCATCACCAGTGATTCCGGCTTTGAGAGAGCGGATACTTCCTATTGCTGTCGCTACGAACATTCCAGCGTCTGTCAACAAGTTCGCCCCTAATCCTAAAATAGGCGAGGCAAGAGAGATCTTGCCTATTGTTAGATCTCTAATTATACGACAAATATTAAGAAGAATAGGGGCATCCCCCACCTCCCCCACCTGCATCAGGACTGCTGCTCCAGTGATCATGGTCAAAGGCACCATGGAATTTGTCCGAGTCAAGATTGGCAAGAGCGCTGCAGATGCGTAACGTAATAAATTTAAATTTTTAATCGACATATGTTTACCATATTTATTTATAGTTTAATTTGATTTATTATAAATTATAAGTAATAAAAATCATATAAATAAATGTCCCAGTAACGGAAAATATATACCCAAGGAAATTCAAAACTTGGCAGCAGGTGCCTGAAAGGGACTAAATTTATCCCTAACCCGGCTTCTTAAATCCCGGCCTAAAGTTGACTCCGCGGTCACAGTCGCCAATACAGCGAAAAAACCAAGAATCGCTCCTCTAAAGTCTTCAAAGTACTCGTAATAAGTATTGTAAACTACCCGCTCCTTCATCCATTTCCACAGTCGTTCTATCGGGTTTAGATTGGGGCTATAGGGCGGTAAAAAGTGCAAACAAACTTTTGCCGTTTCTAGGTACTGCCTCACAGCCCTATTCCGATAGTACGGTGCATTATCGCAAAATACATGGATCTTTCGTTTACTCGGGTAAAATTCTTCGATCTTTTGGAAAAACCGGATTATCGATTCTGCGTTTAAAGTCTCGTCTTCTTGGATTACCACACTGTGGGTGATGACATCGATGCTCCCTGAAAGATTGAGCCTGGCACGTCCTGTGTTTGCTGGGATCTCTTTACGCACGCCTTTTTTGATCCACCCATAAGCAGGCTGCACATTGTGCGTTGGATGAACGCCGTCAATAAAGCAGATAGTCTCATCCTCGAGGAGTTCTGCCTTGAGTTTCTCGTATCCGGCGAGCCACTTTTGTTGCTGCTCTTTGTTGGCTTTCCCGGGTACAACGGCGGGTTTTTTGTAGGAAAATCCGTGTCTTCGCAGCCAATCCCTCAATCCGTGGACGGTATAGACAATACCGAAAGTCACTTCTACATATGCGACGATATCCTTGACGTAAAGGTACGTGTGTTCTTGAAGATGAGCCTCAAGTTGCTCGGACTGCGTTTGGGATAGTTTCTCCTCGGAGCCGCCGCTTTCGGGGCGCAATTTTTTCGACGTTTTATATGCGTCAACATGGTGACGAACTGCTTCGTCAGAAATCAACAGAACCCTGGCAATGTCTTTGGGAGCCCACCCCTCATCATAGAGGAGAACAGCCTTTATTCGATCACGCACCCGCCCATCGCGGTCCCCCCGGTGCCGGAGTTTGAGTTCCTGTCGTTCTGAGTCGGTTAAAAAATTCACGCAGCCATTGTGCAGTCAAGGGAAATTTTCACGCATCAAAATTTTGAATCACGAGCGGTATAATGGTAAATATTGACCCAATGGTCGCTGTAAAGCATTAACGCGATGTGCGAGTTTCCGAAGCGGAAAATCGCACATGAAATAATTGAAAAATGACATGCCGTTCTGCACACTTTTCGCGCTTAAACCAAACAGGAGTGCAAGGCATGTCGATCGACGACTTTATCATATCTGTCTTTTGTCTAATAGACGATGAGCTGGAAAAAATTCTTAGAGGAAAAAAACTGCGCCAAAGAGGTCCTGGGCCAGGACTGAGAGATAGTGAGGTAATCGCCATCGAAATCGTGGGGGAATTTCTAGGGATGGATTGCGATAAAACCATTTGGGAATATTTCAAAAGGCATTGGTCTCATTTTTTTCCGAAAATTCCAGACAGATCAAATTTTGCGAGACAAGCTGCTAACCTTCATGTGGTGAAACGCCTATTACAGGAGCGCTTAGCAACTGGCTTGAACGCTTTTGGAGACACCCTGCATATAATAGACGGCCTGCCAATCCCCATTTGTAAATTTGCGAGAGCTCACTTCAGTCACATTTTTAAGGGGGAAGCCGCGTATGGTTATTGTGCTACCAAAAAAGAACGTTACTACGGTTTTCGAGGACACGTTGTGATCAGTTCGACCGGGGTGATAACCGGGGCTGCATTTGCAAAAGCAAATGTTGATGAACGGGATGTATGCCCTGAACTGGTCGAGAAAATCAAGGGGCTTCTGCTGGGAGACAAGGGATATATTCGTCCTGAATTGCAGAATCAACTTAAGGGGCAGGGATTGCATCTGGAGACCCCTTTACGAGAAAATATGAAAGATGAGCGACCGAAAGATTTTTTGCGATGGATGATGGGGACTCGACGTCTTGTTGAAACAGTCATAGGACAATTGACTGAGCGATTTCACATTGAGAAAGTGCGGGCTCGAGATCTATGGCATCAATGCTCTAGGTTTTGGAGAAAATTACTGGCACATACAGCCAGCATTGCGCTCAGCTTGCGCACAAAAAATGAGCCTTTGCAATTTGAGCATCTTGTCCTCTATTAATCATGTGCGATTTTCCGCTTCGGAAACTCGCACATCGCGTGAAATAGCAACCTGATAGGGTGTTAGTCCACTTTTATCCGCAGAGTGGATATCAGCTCCCAGACTAACTAGGCGTTTGACTAGTTCAAGTTTTTTACGTGATTCTATCTGGGCTTTAATTAATAATTGCAAGGGACGGTGTCCATTCCAGGACGTGTCATTAACGTTAGCGCCTGCATTTAAGATTTTCGTCACGGATTGCACTAATTCATCACCTCTTTGCTTGATTAGTGCTTCTCCTAAAGAGAGCCAGGGCGAGCGCATCAAAAAAACAGCATTTTTCTAGTCCGTACCTCCCTACTTTATTGACTGTTGAGTAAAAATTTTACGATCATAGACGCCTTTTTCAGGAGGCACTATGATTCAAGCAACCAACATTAGCATTTACATCGAGATGATTCCCGATCCACGAACCTGTCGGTTGGACCACGACTTCGTTGGTATTGTGACGATTGCGTTACTGGCCAAGATTTGTGGCGCTGAGGGATGGGAAGATATGGAGGAATTTGGGTTAAGCCGTATCGATTGGCTCCAATCCTTCCTCGAGTTACGAGCTGGTATCCCATCACCAGACACCTTTCGGCGGGTTATTTGCCACATTGATCCGACCGCATTTCTAGAGGCATTCTTGGAATGGATTAAAGCGGTACAGAACATCGTTCCTGAATTGATAAATATAGATGGGAAGACTCTCCGATCTGCGTCAAAACGAGGAGAACACTCCCTCCATATTGTCTCTGCCTGGTGTGATAAAAACCATATGGTTTTGGGACACCTTCGCAATGATTCCAAGTCCAATGAGGTCAAGGCGATCCCCGAGTTGCTCAAGCAACTGGTGTTGCCGGAAGGTAGCATCGTCACGATAGACGCAGCAGGCACACAGAAAAATATCGCCAGTCAGATACGCGATATGGGAGCGGATTATGTATTAGCCCTGAAGGCAAATCAACCCACCCTTCAGGATGAAGTGGCGAATTATTTCGACCAGGCAGCAGAGGCCGGAGATGAATATGCACCGTTGAACATTTTTCAAACGGAGGAGAGAGGTCATGGACGAATGGAGTTCAGAAAGATTTATGCGACGGATGATTTGGACTGGTTGCCTCAGAAGAACGAGTGGGTGGGCCTACGGTCTATCATCAAATTAGACTCGGTGAGATGGGCAGAGGGCAAAAGACAACAGGAAATCAAGTATTACATCAGCAGTTTACCACCCGAAGCGGAAACCCTCTCTCGTGTGATTAGAGGGCATTGGAGCATTGAGAGCAGATGTCATTGGGTATTGGATGTGGTATTCGCCGAAGATCGCAATCCGATAGTAGAAGGGCACGCTCCAGAAAATCTGAGGGCTGTGAACTTGTTAGCGGCAAAAATTTAGAGCCAAACGGTTTAAGGCGGCGCTTGATAATGACTACCTACACAGGGTGTTGCTGGCCGCTAACTTTTGATGCGCTCGCCCTGAAAGAGAGCAGAGGTGTCGTGAGATTGATACGATGTTCTAGTTCGGACAAGGTGCTCAGTATGTCATCAAAATTTACAGGTTCAGTAAGATACATGTCGCGCATCAACTGGTAATCACGTCGCAATTCAGGCAGTCTTTCAGCTCTAGGAACAAGGCGAAAAGTACCGGGTTTGGCTTGAGTGTAGTTTGCCCATGAGTCACGAAAGAACAGATTTTTCCATGAAACGACCCTATCTCGGAGGTCATGTTGATCAATAGCTTTGATTGCCTCAGGGTGATTGGCTAGTGCCGCGGTATCAGCGTAATGGCGGGAGAACCTATCTCGCATTGGTTTGTCGAGCGGTCGATGATATTCTGCATGTAGAATCGTAGCCTTTTCCCAGAAAGTTCGCTCGATCTCTAGAGCGATGACTTCACATTGCCAATCGGGAAAGGCTGCAGGGAAAACCTCGGCAATCCAAGGTCGTATTGTATGGCGCCCAGTTGGTTGCTGATCAGTTAGAGAGCCGAACTCGAGTTTTACAGAACGTTTGATATAGGCAAACCCTGTTGGTAGCGATGATGGGTAGTGAAAAAGAATTACTGGTGACTTGGTTTGAGGGTCTTTTAAAAACTCGAATCTTGCCTGCTCATTTTTTCCTAATACGCCCAATGTCGATGCTTCTAACATCGGCATAATCTGAGTTTGAACAGCAATTTCACATGCCTCTTCAGCTTTTTTCCACCATTTGTCAGCTTGACTGCGATTTGCAGCGGTTTCAGGAAGTCCAAGAAAAGTAGGCGACAGCGAAAGATCTATATCTTCAGAAAACCGATTGATTGCGCCAAATATTTTTGATAGGGAAGTGCCCCCTTTGAATACAAGGCTTTCAGCGAACTCCGACTCGAATAGAATACTGAGTAACCAGCACACGAAGAAATCTTTTTCCATGATTACAGGGGATATATTTCTCTGAATGGCAGCTTGTTCAATGTACAGGCGTCGTTCGTCAGAAGATAATTTTAAAAATTCAAGTTTCACTTCAAACCTCCTCGGCTAATTCCTTGAAAATGGAATGCATCCATTCCGGCGCAAATCGAATATCCTTGAGTAGTTCTTGTCGTGCATCCAGTGGAATAGTCCGCTTTAAATGCTCAAGTCGTTCTGGAGTGACATTTTCTTTACCTAATTCACGGAGAGCTTGAACTAAAAGTCCGCTGAGTCGTCCTGCCATCGCCATATTTTTGGGGTTGTTCGTCGAAGCTGAATGGTTGTTGTACCGATTTTTACCGTTCGACTTGGCCCGTCTGTCAGAAATACAACTTTAGCAGGAACTTGTTCGGATAGTCCCAGGATATTTGCTGCATAAGCGCCCGTTGGTTGAATACGAGTGCAATCTCTGCCAACTAATGCCTCTGCTATTTTTTCTGGAGACGGTTGAAGCTTTCCAAGTTTAGGGTGTTCTTTAGGAAAATCATATATTCCTCTTGCGAGGCGGCGAATGGTTCCTTTTCGAACGAGTCGATGAAGAACAATATCGACAGTCTGCCGACTGCCAAGACTCAAAAAGTCCGTTGGAACAAATACAGCGCCATGCCCAAGGGCAGTTATTGCATTAAGTATTTGATGATCAATGCTATTTGATTTTTTTTGATTCTTCTTCATGTAAGAAATACTGGCATGTTTTTCTTACAAATGCAAGCGGTTTTTTATTGATTCTTAACTGCCTTACAATCAATGAGTTGTAGGCAGCTCATGTAAGAAATAGTGCTATCTTTTTCTTACAAAACTGAAGAAATAGGTGAAAAGCATGCATTTGCAGAAGAGGCTCTGCTCATCGAGCTTCATTCTCTGAATTAGTTGATTCGATAACGAACTAAGGTGACGCCATCCTTTTTCTCGATGGGCAGAATAGAAATATATCCAACCTCAGCTGTGCTCTTAACTTGAGTGCCACCATCGGCAACGCTGCCTACTCCTTTCAGAGTTAAAAGTCTTAACGGCTTGTTTGTTGGCAAACCAGGCTGGAGATAAATGGTTTCACGCTCGAGTTCTTGGGTATCAACAAGACGAAATGAGAAAGGCAGATCTTGAGCAACGAGTTCATTGGCTTTTTTCTCGAGTTCTTCTTGAAAGTCTTTTTCTATTGTCCCTTGATAATAAATCACTGGTTTTTTCTCATGTTCGCCTTTAAAAGGCATCAATGGAGATGTAGAATAACCTAACAGGTACAGCGCAAAATCAACGATGTGCCCCGCTGAGTGAAGGCGCATATTGAGATAGCGTCTATTCCAATCTAGAGTTCCTTTAACTAATGCTCCAACAGGCGGAGGTTGATCGCCTTCAACGTAATGAAGAACTTTACCTTCTTTTAGCAAAACCTGGCTTATTTTCCCTTTCCAAGTATCTGTGAAGAGAAATCCTTGATCAGTTGCTTGACCGCCGCCTCTAGGATAAAAAATGGTTTTATCCAATACGAGCAGCCACCTCTGTTGCCCATCGATCTCTTTTCCAACTTCAATAATAGTTGCTTCCATTTCTTTGAGATAAGCATTTTCGAGATAGAGAAGGGCTGTCATAGGGTCCTTTATTTTGGATGTTTAGATACCTCAGAGAGGATGGAATGTATCTCTTTGATGTCTCGTTCTGAAGTGTTCCAAGAGGAGATAAAACGAACTTCATTTTTCTCAGCGTCCCAAGGGTAGCAGAAAATCTTCTCTTGGATAAGTGGAATCCATGATGCAGGTGCAGTGAAGAAAACCTGATTAGTTTCGACTGGATAGCTCAAAGAAAGACCAGATGTAGACTTGATGATAGAGGCAATCTCTTGCGCTTTTTGATTTGCTTGAGTAGCTAGTGTATACCATAAATCATTCTTAAAGAATGGAATATATTGGGCAGACAAATAGCGCATCTTTGAAAGTAATTGCAGCATTTGCTTTTGTAAGTGATCACTACCGTCTTGCAAATGTTGATTAAAAATCACCAGAGATTCTGCTCCCATCAACCCATTTTTAGTGCCTCCAAGAGATAGGATATCGACCTGAGCGGCTTCTGTAATTTCATGTAGCGATGCATTTAAGCTAACTGCTGCGTTATACAGGCGGCTTCCATCAACGTGAAGCAGAAGATTCTCTTGTTTGCATAGCTTCGCGAGTGTTCTTAGTTCTTCAAGAGTATAAACCGTGCCTACCTCGGTAGGTTGAGTAATCGATAAAACGCGGGGAGATGTAGAGTGTTTTCCAAAGGCCCTTTCTCTTTTTAGCTTTTTTACTATTTCTGCCGGTGTAATTTTGCCTTCTTTATTTGACACTGTTAGAAGTTTGCATCCTACCAAAGCTTCAGCAGCACCGGACTCCTGATATTGAATATGAGCAATATCCGTACAGATAATCGACTCATAAGCTTTGGAGCAAAGTCTAAGGGCAAAGATATTCGCGCCCGTGCCGGTAGGGACAATAAAGACTTTGCATTTGCTTTTGAACGCCCTTTGAATTAGATTCCCTGCTTCTTCAGTCCAGGCATCTGAACCATAAGAAGGGGCGTAGCCTTCGTTTGCCTCAGTGATGGCTTTGATGATAAGAGGGTGTGCCGGTGTCCAGTTATCGCTAGCAAGGCAAATTTTCTTTTGAGACATTAGGGAACCCTTTGAAAATAAAGCTACAGGATAGACAATTGAAGGCAAAAATTCAAGAGGAAGTCGTCATGCAGAAAAGAGAAAAAATATCCAAAACTGAGTATAATGGTCCCAAAAATTCCGACCACTGTCTAAACTTATAACCTTCATGAAAATGGAGGTCAAAATGACCCGGATACGAAGGAAGCATTCGCCTGAGTTCAAGCTCAAGGCTGTAATGGAGATTTTGAAGGGAGAAAAAACGGCAACTCAATTGGCTGGCGAACTTGGCGTACACCCTATGGCTCTCTCTGATTGGAAAAAGCATTTTCTAGAGGTGGGGGTTCAAATTTTTGAAAAACCCAGAAAGGCTTCTAAGATAAGTGAAGAATCAAGAGAAAAAGCTGAGCTGTTTGAACAGATCGGCCGTCTGAAAATGGAAAATGAATGGCTTAAAAAAAAATTGGGGACCTTGATCTGAATGAACGACGCGCCCTCATTGAACCGGCAAATCCAGTTTTTTCCCAGAGAGAACAATGTAGACTCCTTGGAGTGGATCGTTCAGGGCTGTATTACGAGGCGAGACAACCAACTGAGGAAACGCTGCTGCTCATGCGTGCCATCGATGAAGAATATCTTCAGCATCCCTATTACGGGAGGCGTCGGATGACAATAGCGATGAGAGCACAAGGTTTTTTTGTAGGCCCAAAAAGAGTAAGAACTGCGATGCAGGTGATGGGATTGGAAGCCATTTACCCGAAGCCGAATTTAAGCGTAGCGAATAGGGAGCATAAAAAATTTCCCTACCTACTGAGAGACCTTGTTATTGATCATCCCAATCAGGCCTGGGCCGGAGATATAACTTACGTCCCTCTAATCGCAGGATTTGGATATCTTTTTGCGATTATCGACTGGTTCAGCCGATATGTGATCGCATGGGAACTCTCCAATCTGCTCGATACCGATTTTTGTATGGAGGCTTTAGAGAGAGGACTTTTGAAGAAAAAGCCTGAGATTTTCAACACGGATCAAGGGGTGCAGTTCACGAGCAATCAATTTACCGGAAGGCTTGAGAATAATGGGATCAAGATCAGTATGGACGGTAAGGGCAGGGCTTTGGACAACGTATTCGTCGAGAGGCTCTGGAGGAGCGTGAAATATGAGGACATCTATCCGAAAGGATATGAATGCCTGAAAGAAGTTCGACAAGGGCTGAAAAAGTATTTCGACTTTTATAACGAGAAACGGCCTCATCAAGGGCTTAAGTATCGAGCACCGGCAGAGGTCTATTTTGAAAGGTAGATTGGATTGCCGCCGCGCGCGATCCCCCCATGGGGGGATCTGGTTTCCTTCCTTCGGTAGTCAGAGGGTATTATGCTCTGACCTCTTGGTAGGCTCTCGGAGACCCAGGAAGGATGTATTAACAACCCAAGGTTATAAGCTTAGCTTTTGCGATTTTTGGTCTTGACACTTGGGACCACCTCATAATCCAGATAAGAGCCAGGAGAGGAGATAGTCCTGTTGAATTGTTTCGAATGTTATGCCGCTCTTTTTTCTCTCTCTATCTAAGCGATTACGTAAAGGTATGATATTCATGCGTTTTCTCGGATTTTCCATTTTGTATTATAAGGTCCTTTAACAGAACCGCTAGGATCAAATTTACAGTAACTTTTCATTGGAAGTTTTAGCAAAGGATCTAAGTATTTTTTTTCGATCCCTAATCCATCTAAAATTAGGCCAAGACGCTTTGCAACTGCTTTATCGAGTTTTAATGCATATTCAACAATGACTTGAATACGAATCTTGTCCTTGCCCATTTTAAATGCACGTAATACTTCACTAAAATCGCCGCAGTATTCAGGCGATATAAGCCCATCAAGCAAGGTTTTTTCGAGGTTGGTTATCTGTACCCTCATGTCATCTACCCATACCGTTTCTATGCCAAAGTAATGCTCCTCCTTCACTTGGATAAAACGAAACATAGTATTAGCTAGAGATCTCGGAATAGAGGTTCCTCGAGGAGTAGTGGCGAATACTTTATTAGGAGTTTGTTGAGTGACATGGTGGTAATGCATCGCTGTCCAATGACTAATCGCAGAGGGGGTAACAAGAGCCATTGCAATGGCAAATTCATGGGGAGCTGGCCCATATGCAGCGATAGCGTAGACTCCGCGTTTTAAGCGAGTAACCCATCCTCCGTTCTTCAGATGATGCAAAGCTTCTGACACATAATCAGGATTCATTCCTATTTCCGAACCAGCCGCTTGAGCTTGTGCTGTCGAAAAAATTCTCAGCCCTTGATTAGCGAGATGGCGTAAGAGGCTCATGCCTAGCGTTGAATTCTTCATAACTTTATTGTGTCTTATGTGTCGATATTTGGACAATATCCAATCTTTAACGTATAAAAAGCATCAAAAGAATTTATGTAACATGGTCTATATAAGCGAGTTATGTTATTTCTATGGCATTTCTAGAGAGGGTAAGGTTCGAGAATTCTAGGAATTTCGTATGGGGAGGATTAGATTATGTGATATTTCGAAGCTGGTCGGTTTTTAAAATGCCGTAATATAGCCGTAGTTGCAGATTGCCGAAGGCCCCCCGCAAGGTCGGCAAGCTCGTCGTTCCCTATAGAGAAAATTCGGCGTGGGGGACAAAAAATGATAACTAGGTCTATGGTGGGAATTCCAAGAGAGATTTTCATGATACCGCGTTCCTGCTTTGCTTCATTGATTGTATGTCCCATGCTTGTCTCTGCAAGCCTTTCCAAGGTGCCGCGCGGGGGAGATGACAATGCAACGATTTACTCGGTCAATTTGGATAAGGGAGCGCGCTCTAAAGTAGCGACCTTAAGCGGTGTAGCAGGGGTCTACGATATTGCCTTGGCAAACAGCAGTCTAGCTTATGCGATAAGTTCTGATAGCGTCTACGCAATCAATTTGCAAAATGGCACGTACTCGCTAGTGACGACCGTTTCTGGCGCATCTCACCTCATTGGCTTGGCCTTGGCAAACAATACGACAGCCTATGTAGTCGACTACAATAGCAATAGCGTCTATAACGTCAATTTGACTACAGGCGCAAACTCTCTCCTGACTACCATTTCCGGCAATCCGGGACCTGGCCACATCGCGATCGCAAATGAAATGCTTGCTTATGTAGTTGGTTATAACGATGGCAACGTCTATTCGGTCAACTTGCTGACAGGCTCCTATGCCCCCGTCACCCCGAATTCCCTTGGAGACGGATCCGTTCAGCTTGAAGGAATCGCCCTTTCCGACTTTAATACTGCTTATGTGAAGGGAAAGTCGGACGATGTGTATATTGTCGATTTGCAGAAGGGCTTCTTTACACCCGTAGCCCCGAATCCCATAGAGCCGGGATCCGCCCAGATCCCTCCCCCGGATGTCAATGCGGCTCTAGCCGGGAATGGAGATAGCAACAGTGTCGAATCGAAGACGGATGCGATCACGGCTGCGACTCCAGCACCTTATCCCATAGAGCCGGGATCCACCCAGATCCCTCCCCCGGATGTCAATGCGGCTCTAGCCGGGAATGGAGATAGCAACAGTGTCGAATCGAAGACGGCTGCGATCACGGCTGCGACTCCAGCACCTTATCCCATAGAGCCGGGATCCACCCAGATCCCTCCCCCGGATGTCAATGCGGCTCTAGCCGGGAATGGAGATAGCAACAGTGTCGAATCGAAGACGGATGCGATCACGGCTGCGACTCCAGCACCTTGCGTTGATAGTTCTGCTTTCGAAAGCGACGGGCTCAGTGGTAAAATAGCCTATGTGGTTGGCAATTCTAGCGATGTCCATGCAATCCATCTGTTGAGGAGCTTCTTAGAGATCCCCGGGGCTTCGATTGGCGGCGTTGCTCTTCTTCTCCAGATGCCAACGGCTGGCCTTACTGGAAATAATCTGAGCCTTGCCACCTATCTCAATGCCAATGCGCCGATCAATGTCATCCGATCTCTTGCCCTGCTGCCTTCGGGAGAAGAGATGGCCCTGGAGTCGGTATCCCCTGCGCGCAATGCCTTCAGCACTTATGCTTCGCAAAATGGATATCTTGCCTCGAGCCAAGCGATGAGCGATCACCTGCGGCAAAGGCGATTTTACAATCAGCCTGCAGCGCAAGCTGAGATCGCAGTTCTTGAAAGCGATCTTGTAGCCAGTAACTCCACAAAAATTCAGAAAAATCCAAAAATCAAGAAGACTTGCAGTCAACCATCAGGCCAAAAGATTTATATGAAAACAACAGATGAGAGAATTTGCTGCAGGCCATCTCCCTACGCCGTTTGGGTCAGCCCGTTTGGCGAGTACGCGAGGGAAAAAGCGCAAAACCAGACTCCTGAATTTAACATGAACGTGGGCGGGGTGATTGCTGCCTTTGACTATAATGGGATTGAGAATAATGCCATTGGGGCTGGAAGCGCTTATGTCTTCACATATGTCCATGACGAGCAAGGGATGGGGCATGCAAAAATCAACCAGGGTTTTCTCACTTTTTACGGCACCGTCAATGCAGATCACTTCTATTTCGATTTGGGGCTTTGGGGCGGATATTACTTCACCAGCAATGAACGCCAGATTGCTTTTTTCGGAGTCAGCGGCGTTGCAAGATCGCATATTCATGGATGGCAGTTAGCACCCCACTTTGAATTTGGATATGACGGCTTTCGCTCGTCTTTTTGCAGCGTCAAATGGTTTGGGGTCGAACCCTTCCTGTCTCTTGATTGGGTGGCAAATTGGGAAAATGGGTTTGAAGAAAAAGGCGCCACCAGTTTCAATATGGGCCAAGAGGGCCGGTTTTGTTCTTTTCTTCGAGGTGAAACAGGGCTGCGGTTTCATGAAATCGCTGCATTTTCATGGGGCTCCCTCGTCTTTCGCGAGAAGGGCTCTTACATGTATCAAAAGACATTTCATACAGGGCAGATCACAGCTTTTCTAGTTGGGTCTCCAGGGTCGTTCAGTGTAAGCACGCTCACGGGAGCTCAAAACCTGGGCGTTTTCGAATTTTCGATGCTCTATATCTCATCTAATTCCAAAGCGCCTTACATCGATGCAAGATACCAAGGCGAGTTTGGCTTGCAGTATCAATCGCATCAGGGCGTTCTCGAGATCGGCAAAAGTTTTTAAATTTTTCAAATTTTCGGTATAACTACTTGTTCGATTAAACTTTTTTGTGTATCAATATCTCTTCTTTCAGGTGAACTCGATGCGCTTTTTTTGGATTTTTGCCACTCCCGCCCTTTTCTTCGGAAGCATTCGGAGCGATCTCAACATAGGCCTTCAAGCGATGCAGCAGATCCGCACGTTGATTCCTGAAAGGCTATCCATTGAGGAATTTTCCATCATCGTCGACCGAAAGGCTTTTGCTGAACAGTTCAAGTCTTATTCTCATCCGATGAAAGAAAAGGGAATCCCCGCCGCTAAAGCGATCGGTTGTTCCCGTTTTTATTATTCCCATTGGACGATTTCCGGCGAACCGGTCCGAATTCTCGATTTCTATCAGGAATTTGAGTATGGCCCTTACTGGCCATATCCTACTGCGCTCCAACGCCTCTATGATATGCATCACTCAATCACTACCGGCAGCTCTAAATGATACACTTATTCGTGGCATGTTTCTTGGCGCTCCTTTCGTCTTTTTGGGGATCTCCCAACTCCTTGGCAGTCGATAGCGCCCCACTGGCTGTTAGGGGGGCTTTTCAATCGGATGTGGTGGCAGATCCCTTGATGGGCATTTGGATCGTTGGCCGTTCTGAAAAGGTCGAGAAGGAACCTAAAGAACTAAATGGCGTGCAATCAAGCGGCGTGGTTCTTCTCTCTGAGAATCCGGACTTCCTGAAACGGCTGCAAGAAGAGTTTGTCGGCAGGACGCTCACGCAAGGCGCGCTTTGGAAACTCAAGGCCGATATCGCCGATTTCTATTGTGCAAAAGGGCAGCCCTTCGTCATCGTCAGCATCCCGCGGCAACCAGTCACGAACGGTGTTTTACGAGTTGTCATCGAGGAAGCGACGCTCGGCAATATCACAGTGCGAGGAAATGAATATTATACCCCCAGCCAAATCAAGAAAACCATCAACGCAAAGAGCGGATCTCCGATCGATGGGAGGCAATTGTTGAAAGATTTGGCGCGGCTGAACCAAAATCCGTTCCGGAGAACCGATGCCATCTTTCGTCCAGGCAAGAAAGTAGGGACTGCAGATCTGGAGCTCGCCACGATCGACCGGTGGCCCTACCGTTTTTACATGGGCGCAGATAATACGGGAACGGACCCGACGGACAGGGACCGCTTCTTTTTCGGAATCAATTTCGGCAAAACGATCGTCGAAGAGTCGGAACTTTCCTACCAATTCACCTGTTCTCCCAATTGGAACCGGTTCAATACGCAGACAGCCCTTTTCCGCGTTCCTTTTCCCGCAAGGCAAACTCTCATCGCTTATGGCGGCTATACACAAGTGCAGCCCAAATTACCGAACGGAGACACTGAAAAATCGCAAAGCTGGCAAGTCGATGGCCGCTACCGGATCCCCATTATCACGAACACTTCGTTTCTCCAAGAGTTCATTCTCGGATTCGATTATAAGCAGGTGATCGCCCGTATCAAGACGAAGGGCGTCTTGGTTTTCAATAACCTGGTAAGCATCGATCAATTCATGATCGGCTATGACCTGGGTCATAGGAGCCATTGCCATAAGGTAGCTCTAGTTGCCGAGCTGTATGGCGCTCCAAGCAATATGTCTCACGGCAACACTACGGAAAAATTTGAAGTCTTCCGTCCTGGTGCAGGCCCAGCATATGTTTATTTCAAGCTTTCCCATTCTTTCGCCTACCGCTTCGACCATTTCTGGTTCAGCTATGACCTCAATGGTCAGCTTTCGACAAAAAACTTGCTTCCCAGCGAACAATTCACCCTTTCCGGCTACAACGCCGTCCGGGGATTCGAAGAGCGGGTCGTCAACGTCGACAACGCCCTTCTTTTCAACCTCACTCTCCAAACGCCCCGACTCAGCATCGGCAAACTCGCCGGTTGGTCGCGCCGTTCCTTCGACGAGCTCTATTTTCTCGCCTTCTTCGATTGCGGCTATGGGGGCAATACCAATCCCCTCGTCCACGAAAGCCGGACTGTGAGCCTAGGCTCCATCGGTCCCGGCGTCCGTTATCAGATCGACCGCTATGTGACGATCCGCTTCGATTACGGCGTCCAGCTCTGGCACAACGGTTTCGACAATCCCACCCACTCCCGTTACAACTTCGGGCTGATCGTTAGCTTTTAGACTGATTGAACAAGCTCTCGCAGCGCTGCTTTAACCGCTCGAGGCCGATACCTTCGAGAGCAGAGATCTCGAAGAGGTTGCTCTTGTCAATAGTATAGCGAGAACGAAAAGAGGCGGCCAAGTCAGCCGCCCCTTCCTGGTCGATCTTGTTGAGTACAACGAGGAACGGTTTTTCGAGCAATGCCGGATTATAGGCTTCGAGCTCGTAGCGCAAAACGAGAAACTCAACGTACGGATCTCGATCTTGATAGGGGGCAAGTTCAATGAGGAAGACAAGTGCCAATGTTCGTTCGATATGTCGCAAGAAAGCGAAGCCGAGCCCAACATTCTGATGGGCATTTTCAATGATGCCGGGAATGTCCGCGATCAAAACTTTTCGCTCTGGGAAATGGACGATGCCGAGATTGGGGCGGAGCGTCGTGAATGGATAAGGCGCAATCTTCACCTCGATGTGAGCGAGGCGGGAGAGCAGGGTCGATTTGCCGGCATTCGGCATGCCGACAAGCCCGATATCGGCGATCAGCTTGAGCTCCAATTCCACTTCGCAGGACTGTCCAGGGGTTCCTTCCGTGCAAATGTAGGGAGCTTGGTGGGTAGAGGTCTTGAAACGGGTATTTCCTTTCCCGCCTTTACCGCCGGTAAGAGACCAACGCTGTCCTTTCTCGGTGAAGTCGAAAAGAATTGCTTTGGTTACGGAGTCTTTGACAAGAGTTCCCATCGGGATTTTGAGAACGAGATCGGCGCCGTTTTTCCCTTTGCAGTTATTGCTGCCCCCTTGCATGCCGTTTTTGGCTTTGACGATGCGACGGTTACGGTAATATTCGAGAGAGAAAACTTCAGGATCGGCTTCTAAAATGATCGAGCCGCCGTTGCCCCCATCGCCTCCGGCTGGGCCCCCTTTAGGAATGTATTTTGCGCGGTGCCAAGCGATGACCCCGTTGCCACCCCGTCCCGCCGATAACTGGAGATTCACGCTATCGACGAACACGGCAGGCCCAAAGGATTACTGGGGGATTACAGATACGTAGGTCTTGTCGGTTTTCTGAAAAGAGACGATCCCATCCACAAGGGCGAAAATCGTATAATCTTTGCCGAGTCCTACATTTTTGCATGGGTGCCATTTCGTTCCCGTCTGTCGCACGATAATGCTGCCAGCCGTTACGAATTGCCCCATGGTCGCCTTGATACCAAGGCGTTGCGAATTGGAGTCGCGTCCGTTGCGGGTAGATCCCTGTCCTTTCTTATGTGCCATTTATCCATCCTCTTAAGCTGCTGCGATTTTCGTGATTTTCACTCGAGAATATTTCTGGCGGTGGCCCACGGTGCGGCGGTAGTTCTTGCATCGCTTATATTTGAAGGCGATCACTTTTGGACCTTTTGTATTGCCGACTAGTTCGGCGTGGATGATGCACTTTGGAACATAAGGGATTCCTACATGGGACTTTGTCCCGTCGTTGAAGTAGAGAACCTGGTCGAATTTCAAGGCCTTGTCTTCAGCATGGAGGAGATCAACATCAATGACATCCCCTTCTTGAACCCGATATTGCTTACCGGCGATTTTGACGATCGCGTACATGATAGAATCCTCCAGAAATGTTGGCAGACATCATATCCGATAGACTAACGCGATGTCAATCATATTAGGCGGCAGAGCGCCAACCAAATTTTTTCCTTTTCAAGGGCAGAATGGCGAAATAGACGAGGGCAGCCAGGAGAGCGATCGTGGAGCCGGGCGGCCAATCGAGTAAATAGGAAGCTTCGAGGCCGAAGAAGCTGAAAAGGGCGGAGAGGACGATGGCGCTTCCGATCATCACAGACAAACGATGGGTAAACAGCCCGGCTAAAGTGGCGGGGATCGTGAGAAGGGCGATGACGAGGACCGTTCCGATGATCTGGATCAGGAAAACGACTGTCACAGCAACGAGGCTCAGGAGAAGCATATAAAGGCGGCGCACAGGGATGCCTCGGAGCAGGGCCTGTTCTTCATCGAAACAAAGGGCGAGGAAGCGGCGGTAATAAAATAAAATAAAGCCAAGGATGAATACATCGAGGGCGCCGAGAAGGAGAAGGTCTCTCTGACTAATCCAAAGAATGTTGCCGAAGAGGAAATTCATCAATTCGACGTTGGTCCCCGGAGTCAGGGAAATGAAGATGACGCCGATAGCCATCCCCGAGGACCAGATGGCTGCGATGACCGAGTCTTCCCTCTGCCGGTAGTTGAGATGGATCCATCCGAGGAGCATGGCCGATCCGATCGCCCCGGCAAAGGCTCCAAACAATGGATCAAGCCATAGGAGGCTGTAGGTCCTTTGGAGCCAAAGGCAAAGGCCCATGCCTCCCAGGAGCGAATGGGAAATCGCGCCTGCGATGAAAGCGATCCTTTTGACGACGACGAAGGAGCCGATCGTCCCACTCGCAATCGAGGCGAGAAGGCTAGCTATTAGGGCCGTCTGAAGGAAAGGGTTAGCGAGAAAGGCGGAAGCCACCGGCGCTCCTTTCGGGGTCTTTGTGCGCCAGCCGTTCAGGCGCTTTAGTTGGAAGAAGAGGGGCATGATAGAGGCCAAGGGCAAAATGTTCGCATACTTCCCGAGGCAAATAGGAGGTGATTTGCGTCTGGACGCAGAGGATCCGATCTACATTCTCGATGATGGTCCGAAGATCGTGGGTGACGAGGAGGATCGTTTTTTTTCCTTTCAAGGCCTCCAGCTTCTTGGAGATCTCGATCCGAGAGGCGTGATCGATGTTCGCGGTCGGCTCGTCCAGGAGAAGGAGATCGGGGTCTGAGAGCATTGCTCTAGCGAGAAGGGCCTTTTGCGCAAGACCGCCGGAAAGGGATGCAAAAGATTTTGATTTATGGGGACCGAGCCCAAGTTCTTCAATCGCCTCAATGGCTTTTTTCTTTACCGCGGCAGGATAGATAAAATAACTTTTTGCAGAGCCCAGCATCACTAACTCTAAGACAGTGATCGGAAAATCGCGATCCGTCTGATTGACTTGAGGCACATATCCGATCCGGCGCCGCTCGTCTATAGGAGGCTTCCCAAAAACATGGAGAGCGCCTTGTTGGGGCGCAAGGAATCCCATGATCAGCTTCAATAGGGTCGTTTTTCCGCCGCCATTCGGGCCTATGATCCCGATGAATTCGCCATGCCTGATCTGAAACGCGGCGTTTTGCAGCACGCTCGTTTTTTCATAAGCAAAACAAAGCTTGGAAGCGGCGACGGCAGGTTTCATGAGGGAGAAATCTCACTCCGGGGATCGGCGATGAGTTGGGCAAGGGTTCGCAAGGTGTTGAAATAGTCGGCCGAATAGGGGTCGATCATCCGAATCGGAATGTGTATCTCATCTGCGATCATCTGTGCGCCCTTGTTATTATGCTGGGGCAGGGCAAAAGCGACTGCTGTAGAGAGGCGTCTCGCCTTTGAGAGCATCTCTTCCAAACGGCGCGGGCGGGCGTCTTTCCCTTCCTGTTCGACGGAGAGCTGCTCTAGTCCGTATTCGTGGCAAAAATATCCGAAAGCGGAATGGGAGACGATGAACGAGCGCGCTTGTTGAGGGGCTAGAAGCTTTCGGATCTCTAAGTCAAGGTCTTTGAGCTCTGCAAGGCATTCTTGAAGGTTTTTTTGGATCTCTTCCCTATGCTCTGGAAAGCGGTCCGATAAAACCTTGGCGATATGGACTGCTTGCTGGCCGGCCAGCTTCGGGCTCAGCCAGATATGTCTGTCCAGAGAGTCGGACGAGCAATGAGTGCATAGGGAGTGGTCAACGTCCTCCAACGGCTGCAACTCGATCCCATCCCGCAAGTCAGAGACGATCAAGCCGGGATGGCTCTCTTGAAGCAAGAGGAGCACTTTCGCTTCGAACGGCTCCCCGATGCGAAACCATACCTGGCCCCGAGAGATTTCGAGAACTTGACGCGACGTCGGCTCGAAAACATGGGGATTAGAGCGCGGGGGGATGATCGTCTGAACATCCAAGGCTTTGCCTGCGATCCGCTCCGCGATAAACTTATAAGGGGCGATGCTGACGAGAACGAGGGGCCTTGCGTTTTCTAGAGGCTGCGGGGCCCGGCCGCATCCGGCAAGAAGCAAAATGAGGATCGGGAAATACCGAAACAATTTGAAGATTTGGGAAAAATGCCACTGCGAAATCATAAAAAAGGTCCTTGAATGGACCTTTTTTATGCGAAGCAGCGCCCAAGATTTGAGCCAGGCGAAGGCGCCGCCGAAGCAGCTCAACTTGAATAAGTTGAACGCCGGGGTCCCCGAAGACGCATCGTCTTTGGGGTGGGGTGCAGGCGGGCTCAAAGCTTGTGGCTGTCCGACGAAGGCAGAAACCAAATCTTCGAGTTGTTTCGGTATATATCTAAAAAGAAGCATAACGAGGACAGTATCTCAGCATGAAGGTCCCGAAGTCAAGGAAGGACATGAAAGAAGTTGACAGAATCGAGCTCGATATGAATATTTCAAGAAATTCATTTAAGGTGGTTTGCATGCCTCTTTCTACGCTTCCTTCAAAGTTCCAATTTTGGTCTTACCGGTTATCGACGGTGTTAAAGTCTTTAAAGACTCTATATACTCTGCCTCCCGAGAAAGTCGACGCGTTTCTCAACTCTTACGTCATCTACGACTGCGATTGGGCTGAAGAAGAAGACCTCATCAAAAAGCTTGGGCCGAACTACGAGCAGGAGATCCAAAAAAAAATTGTCGATTACTACTCGGTGCTCAACCATCTTTGCTCTGTCGGCCAGGTGGAAAAGATGTATATCCCTCCGGCCATCGATCTATCGGCTAGCATTATGGCCAACCAAAAGCTCTTTGAAAAGAATATGTGCAAAGACTTAGGGCTGGCGCCAGGCAAAAAAGCCCTCGATATCGGGTGCGGCAGAGGCCGTGTCGCAAGCCAAATGGCGACAAGTTCCGGAGCCCATGTGACCGGGTTGAATCTCGACCCCGATCAATTAACCTGCGCGAGAAAATATGCGCTGCAAAAGGGACTATCCAGCCGAACTGAGTTCATTAAAAGAAATTTAAATCAGATCCCCTATCCTTTTCCGGACGGATCTTTCGACCATATCTATGAAATCCAGTGCATATTCACCTACGCGAAAGACTTGGGGAAAACTTTCAAAGAAATTCACCGGCTCCTCAAACCCGGAGGGCGGTTCGCATGCCTCGAATGGGCGAGCCTCGATAAATACGACCCGAAAAATCCGCATCATGCCGCCTTGATGAGCCGGGTCAAGCCGCTGATCGGCGCGATCGGCACCCATTCCGTAGGAAACTGCACCCGTCTCTTGCAAGAGGCCGGGTTCGAGATCCTGAAAAATGAAAATGCGAGCGTTGGGGGCTACCAAGCGCCTTTGATCGAGAATGCCGATAAGTTCTTTACGCGGGTCAATCGGGCTATCAATTTCCTGGTTAAGTGCAAGATTCTTCCGGGCCATTTCAAGTTGCTGTTCGACCGGCTCTGCAAAGACGGAGACGCATTCATCGAAGCGGATCGCCTAGGCCTCGTAACCACCAGCCACTACATCCTCGCCCAAAAAAAAGGCTGAAGAAGAAGGGTCAAAGATCCTTCTTAATGGGTTGATTCGAGGATTTACCTAGCGCACTCGGGCATTCCCTCTGGATCATCTTTCTAGTGGCGGGGTCGTTTTTCACGTTTTCATGGGCTTGAGGAAATAGTTTGCAAGCCCGCTTAAACGCAAACTCCGATCGCTCTGACAGGGACATTCTGAGCAACTTATCCTGGTCGCAAAGATCTTTCTTTTTAGTCTTGCAAGAACGGCCAAAATCGTCAGGATGTTTGTTGCAATAAATTTTTTGAAACATATCGATCCATTCTTGGCGGTACCGATCTGTATGGCACACGTATTCTTGCTTAAATAAGTCAACCTCTAGGTTTTCATTTTCTTTGAGAAAAGATTCTTCCAGTGTTTTGGGAGATAGCTTCCATGATTTTGCGCATTGTTTGATCAATTTATGGTGTTCCTGAGTGTCCGCGGTCTCTCGCTCTTCTCTTTTCCTAGCATAAGAATCCATCCCCACATTCCCAAGCTCAGCCTGCTTTTGCAAATCCAAACCGGAGGAACTTCTTTGGGTGTTAAAGATCTCAAAGGCAAGATCCAGCAGAGCCTTTGTCGACTGAAGAAGCTTTTCCGGAATTAAGATCATCGCTCTTAAGGGATTAGCATTACTCTTTTCATATTCAACGTCCGATTTAGACCCCGGAATATTTTCGCAGTCTATGAGAAGCGGTTTGATGAACCGCTCGGAACCAAGAAGCTTAGCCGCAGCAGGGCACTGGAAAAAGCGTTCAGCCAATAATAACACTTCCTCCTTCTTCAGGCTGGCATAGACGCCGGGAACCGATGTGGAAATAACATAACTCATAATGCCTCCATTTTTTTTGATTTCTAGTATTTTAACATGTTTGTGGTTTAAATAAAACTAAAACTAAAAATAAATTATAATATTTTTTTGAAATAGACTCGGACTTCAAGGTCTGGGTATCCTAAAAATTTTTTAATCGCCATTCCATCTTGTGGGTTTTGCTCGGTTTGGATATTCTCTTGCCTTTTCGCTAGGTTGGAAAGTATGTGGAGAGGTGTCCGAGTGGCTTAAGGAGCACGCTTGGAAAGCGTGTATACGTGAAAACGTATCGTGGGTTCGAATCCCACCCTCTCCGATTTTTGCCGCAAAAAGCGGAAGAAGCAACACGCCTGCGCGTGTTGCGGGGTAGGATTCGAATGAGCGGCTGCGTCCGCGAATCGCCGCCCCGGGAGACGGGCCGAAGGCCCGCGTGAGGGGATCCCACCCTCTCCGATTTTTGCCGCAAAAAGCGGAAGAAGCAACACGCCTGCGCGTGTTGCGGGGTAGGATTCGAATGAGCGGCTGCGTCCGCGAATCGCCGCCCCGGGAGACGGGCCGAAGGCCCGCGTGAGGGGATCCCACCCTCTCCGATTTTTGCCGCAAAAAGCGGAAGAAGCAACACGCCTGCGCGTGTTGCGGGGTAGGATTCGAATGAGCGGCTGCGTCCGCGAATCGCCGCCCCGGGAGACGGGCCGAAGGCCCGCGTGAGGGGATCCCACCCTCTCCGTAACGAATTCTTTTCAAAAAAATGGAGACCTGTCAAACAGGTCTTCGAAAGATATGAGATGTCCTTTTTGCAATCATGAGGAGTCGAAGGTCACCGACTCGCGCGATGCTATCGAGATCAATGCAATCCGCCGCCGGAGGGAATGTTGCCAGTGTATGCGGAGGTTCACGACCTTCGAGACTGTCGATTTGAGCCTCCAAGTGAAGAAAAGGGATGGGACTTACGAGGATTTCCAACAGGAGAAGCTGATTTCTGGGATGGATGCCGCTTGCCGGCACACGCTCATTAGCCACGATCAAGTTCGCGCCTTGGCCTATAAGATCAAGTCCGATCTGATGGCCCGCGGAGTACGGGAGATCGCGAGCCGCGAGCTTGGGGAGATTGTGATGCAGCACCTGAAAGAAACCGACGTGGTCGCCTATATCCGTTTCGCTTGCGTTTATAAGCGATTCAAGGACATCCGAGAACTCCTGGAGGCGATCCGGATGATTGCTCCGCAACAAAACGAGGATGCCAATGCCGTTGAAAAAAAGTGAAATCGATCATTTCAAGAAAAGACTTTTAGAATTGCGCGCTCAGGTCATGCAGACCATTGAAGGATCGAAAAAAGAGGCGACGACTCCCGATGAAGCGAAGGGCTATTCCCAGCATTCAGCCGACGAGGGGACGGACGACTTTGTCAAACAAATCAATCTCGAAGTCGCTAACAAAGAATTCGGGCTCCTCCGCCAAATCGACCGCGCCCTCCAAAAGATCGAAGAGGGAAGTTATGGCGTCTGCGATATCACTGAAGAAGAGATCCCGGTCAAGCGCCTCGAAGCGATCCCTTATGCGACGATGACTGTAAAAGCCCAAGAAAAATTTGAAAAGGGTCTCCTGTGAGATATCAGGTCCTCTTCTTGCTTTTCCTCTTAGACATTGCGTCGAAGATGGGGGCGATCGCCTGGATTCCTCCGATGACAAAAGGCGGCTATCCTTTCGGCGGGCTCGGAATTTTTTCCGATTTTCTTGGGATCAGTTTTTCTCTCAATTACGTTGTGAATACGGGTGCAGCTTACGGACTTTTCCCGGGCCATCCCAGCCTACTTTTTGCTCTCAGGGCGGCGATCATCTTAGGTCTTTTGGTGTATCTGATCCTTTTTAACAAGAGCGCGCGCGGAGCATTCCCTCTTTGGCTCGTCGTCACAGGCGCAATCGGCAATGCCCTTGACTTCGTCCTTTATGGCCATGTGATCGATTTCTTCCATTTTACTTTTTGGGGCCGCTCTTTTCCCGTATTCAATTTCGCCGATTCCTATATTACGATCGGCGTCTTTTTTCTCCTCATTGCAGAATCCTTCAAGAAGACGCCTCAACCTGTATGAGACTTCTCCGCATCTCCATCCCTGAGAAAGAGGGTGAATACCAAGGCTCCAAATGGTTGAAATTCCAAGTTCTTTGCGAACAAGCTGAGCTCGAGCGGCTCTTTTTGCGCTTGAGGCCGTTTTACATTTTCCCTCTGACTGGCATCGTCAATGGGCATCCTCTTTCCGAGGAAAGTTTCCTTGCCGAATATGGTTCTTGGATCGCGGGGTTAAAAGAAGGGCGCGTTCCGGAAGATTTTGCGCTGAAGAAAATTCTCGCCGCGGCCATGACAGACGATCTTGACTCTTTGTGGCTGCAAGAGGTGCCGGACAAAGGGTATCTGATGAAGATGGCAAAGCCGGTCTTGCTGGCGCAGGCGCACTCTTTTTCTTACTCAAAAATGGATGGTGTCTTCCGCCCTATGTCAATGGGGCTGCAAAGCGTATTTTGGGGGATCCAATTTTCCTTTCCAAGCCTCTATCAGGATGCTAAGACGATGGAACTGCGAGAGGTCGAGCGGGGCAAGCTGTTCGAAGAGGTGCGGCTTTGGGTGAGGCAGGAGTCGAGGGCCACACCCTTTATCGTGGAAGGAGAGCGGATCAACAGTCCAATCCGGCTGGGAAAGGGATGCTTTTCCTGGATTGGCCGCCATCCCCAACTGATGAGCCAAGGAATATCCATCTTATGAGCCTATCTCACTATTCTAAAGCAGCGCTTTTCGCGCCTTTTTCCGAATCTTTTAGCCTCGCTTCTTGGCCTACATTCTCAAGTATAGCCTGCGAAGTGAGGCTATATCGAAACAACCTGAAGAATCGGTTTTTGACTGCGTCGGCTTTACCTCAGAATTTTTGTTCTCACTCGCGCCTTGCGCACGCGCAATGGTCGCTTGCTCCGAACACAAATTCTGAGGAGCCTCCTTGTCAAATTCCCGATTCTTCAGGTTGTTTCGGTATAAAACATGCGAAAAAATTCATCAAAAATCGCTATTTTAGAATCGTGAGATAGGCTCATGGATGTTGAGATTCTTTCCATCGGCGATGAGGTCTTGAGAGGCCAAACGGTCAATAGCAACGCCGCGTTTTTAAGCCGCGCATTGACCGATCGGGGCTACTCAGTCCGCCGCCATACTATTTTGCCCGATGAGATCGAAGCGATTCGCGCATGCGTGCAAGAAGCGATGCGCCGCTCCGCTTTTGTCGTAGCGACGGGCGGGCTCGGCCCGACTCTGGATGATTTGACGCGGCAAGCCGTATTGCCTCTTTTTACTGAAAAGCCTCTGGAACTGAAAAACCTCCTCGGGACGGCGATGGGCGTTTTTGGAGGCAACCTAGTTCTTTTGCCGGGCGTCCCGAGAGAAATGGAGCGGATGTTTTTAGAAGAGGCGCTCCCTCTTTTGGAAGAGCGCTATCCTTTGGATAAACGTTATTATCTCCGCTGCTGCACGCTCGCGCTACTCCGCGAATTGGAAGTCGATCCTTTTCTTAGGAAGCTGCAGGCGCCGGGTTTAGAAATCGGCATTTATCCCTCCTACGGATCGCTCCAAGTCGTATTTCGGAGCCCCCATCCGGTAGACGGCTTGATCCGTAGAGTGCAAGAGCAGTTTCCCACTTTTTATGTAGGGGAAGGGACGCTCGAAGTTGCGGTCCACCGTGAAATGATTGCAAGGAAGAAAACGTTAAGCCTCGCCGAATCATGCACCGGCGGCGCGCTTGCAGCAAGGCTCTCTGCCATTCCCGACGCCTCGTTTTTCTTTGCCGGATCGATCGTCGCTTATTCCAATCGATGGAAAGAGCGGTTTTTGGGCGTGCGCCACGACACCTTATCGCGTAAGGGCGCGGTGAGTAGAGAAACGGTCGAAGAGATGATCCAAGGTCTTTTCGAAGAGACTGAGTGCGATTTTGCCATCAGCGTTTCTGGAACATTGGGGCCGAAAGGCGGCAGCGTTCATAAACCCGTGGGAACGGTCTATATCGCGGTAGCGGAAAGAGGAAAAGAGATCGATGTCGGCCGTTTGAGCGCCCCTCAGGACCGAAGAGCCGGCATCGAGTTCTCCGTCCAGACAGCTTTGGGGGCCTTATGGCGCCGCATTGTTCACAACTCAGCGACTTTTTCATGATGGATTATCAGCTTCTTGACAGCGGCAATGGCCGCAAGTGGGAGAGGTTCGGGGATTTTATCTTGGACCGCCCTTGTCCGCAAGCAGTGTGGAGGCCGCAAGGAAAGGCTGAGGCTCATGCGACCTTTAACCGAATAGAAGGATCGAAGTGGACCTTTCATCGCAAGATCCCTGCCTCTTGGGAAATACGAATCGAAGGGGTGAAGATGAAAATCGCGCCAACGGATTTTGGCCACATCGGGGTTTTTCCAGAACACGCTAGCGTTTGGGGTTGGATGCAAGAGCGTTTAAGCCCTGGCATGAAAGTGCTCAATCTCTTCGCTTATTCGGGAGGGGCGACGCTATCCGCTCTCCAAAAAGGGGCATCCGTCTGCCATCTCGACGCTTCCAAGGGAATGGTCGATTGGGCCCGCGAGAATGCCGCTCTGAACGATCTGACTTCCGCCCCGGTCCGTTGGATCGTCGACGATGCGATCAAATTCTTGAAAAGAGAGGCCAAAAGAAAAAGCCGCTATGATGGCATTCTTCTCGACCCTCCCACTTTCGGAAGGGGAAGCAAGGGGGAAGTTTTTAAAATCGAAAGAGACATTCAGCCTCTCATCGAACTCTGTAGGGAAGTGCTTTCGGGAAGCCCTCGGTTTTTGATTTTTTCCTGTCATACCCCGGGATTTACTCCGGTCGTCTTAAAACAACTTTTCGGCCAGTTTTTCAATGCGCCAATCGACGCTTATGAAATGCTGCTCGAATCTGAAGAAACCTATTCCATTCCGAGCGGATGCGTAGCGAGAATCTCTTTATGAGCCTATCCGCAAAGTGGAATAAAAAATCTACGGGATCTTTTGAGCGCTTTTTGCGCTTTCTCCTCGGCAAGGCTTCTAGCCTTGCCTTCGGCTCCAATCGCAAAAATCATCTCAAAATCTCTGCGTATCTTTTTCACTCTATACCGCTCGTGATTCAAAATTTTGATGCGTGAAAATTTCCCTTGACTGCACAATGGCTGCGTGAATTTTTTAACCGACTCAGAACGACAGGAACTCAAACTCCGGCACCGGGGGGACCGCGATGGGCGGGTGCGTGATCGAATAAAGGCTGTTCTCCTCTATGATGAGGGGTGGGCTCCCAAAGACATTGCCAGGGTTCTGTTGATTTCTGACGAAGCAGTTCGTCACCATGTTGACGCATACAAAACGTCGAAAAAATTGCGCCCCGAAAGCGGCGGCTCCGAGGAGAAACTATCCCAAACGCAGTCCGAGCAACTTGAGGCTCATCTTCAAGAACACACGTACCTTTACGTCAAGGATATCGTCGCATATGTAGAAGTGACTTTCGGTATTGTCTATACCGTCCACGGATTGAGGGATTGGCTGCGAAGACACGGATTTTCCTACAAAAAACCCGCCGTTGTACCCGGGAAAGCCAACAAAGAGCAGCAACAAAAGTGGCTCGCCGGATACGAGAAACTCAAGGCAGAACTCCTCGAGGATGAGACTATCTGCTTTATTGACGGCGTTCATCCAACGCACAATGTGCAGCCTGCTTATGGGTGGATCAAAAAAGGCGTGCGTAAAGAGATCCCAGCAAACACAGGACGTGCCAGGCTCAATCTTTCAGGGAGCATCGATGTCATCACCCACAGTGTGGTAATCCAAGAAGACGAGACTTTAAACGCAGAATCGATAATCCGGTTTTTCCAAAAGATCGAAGAATTTTACCCGAGTAAACGAAAGATCCATGTATTTTGCGATAATGCACCGTACTATCGGAATAGGGCTGTGAGGCAGTACCTAGAAACGGCAAAAGTTTGTTTGCACTTTTTACCGCCCTATAGCCCCAATCTAAACCCGATAGAACGACTGTGGAAATGGATGAAGGAGCGGGTAGTTTACAATACTTATTACGAGTACTTTGAAGACTTTAGAGGAGCGATTCTTGGTTTTTTCGCTGTATTGGCGACTATGACCGCGGAGTCAACTTTAGGCCGGGATTTAAGAAGCCGGGTTAGGGATAAATTTAGTCCCTTTCAGGCACCTGCTGCCAAGTTTTGAATTTCCTTGGGTATACCTTGCGGATAGGCTCATGACAGAAATTACCAGCCTGCAAAATCCGAAAGTGAAAGTTGCTGTGCGGCTTCGCGATCGACGCGATCGAGATGAAGCGGACCAGTTTCTGATCGAAGGGTATCGCGAGTTGAAGCGGGCTGTGGATGCGGGAGTTCAAGTCGAGACCATTTTTTATTGTCCGGAATTTTTCTTAAGTGTAAACGAAGAGGCCCTCATTGCGGATGCCCACTGCAGCGCGTTTGCGTGCAGCCTCGCGGTATTCAACAAACTATCGTACCGGGACCGCCCTGACGGCCTGCTCGCTATTGCGAAGCAGATGCATCGAAAACTGACCGATTTGTCCCTTTCCGCATGTCCCTTTTTTCTCATCGCCGAGAGCATCGAAAAGCCGGGCAATCTCGGCAGCATCCTCCGTTCCTCTGATGCGGCCGGCGTCGACGCCGTGATCGTTTGCGACCGGACCACCGACATCCATAACCCGAATGTCGTCCGCTCCAGCGTGGGCACTCTTTTTACTCAAGCGGTCTGTGAGGCGGGAAGCGAGGAGACGATCCGCTTCCTGAAAGAGCGGGGCATAGCGATTGCCGCGGCAACTCCCCATGCGGAGCTCGAGTTTACGAGCGCGGATTTTAAAGTTCCTCTTGCGATCGCGATGGGAACGGAGCAATATGGACTCTCGGAAATGTGGATGAAAGAGGCCGATATCTCGGTGCGGATTCCCATGTTCGGAACCGCCGATTCGCTCAACGTCGCATCGGCCACCACTCTGCTCCTTTATGAAGTCGTTAGACAGCGCCGAAGTTCTATACGCCGATAATCATATCGCTGTGGCGGCAAAGCCTTGCGGCATGCTGACCCAGCCGGATGAGACATCTCCTAGCCTTGAAGCTCATCTGAAGCTTTGGGTGAAACGGGAGTACCACAAAAAAGGCAATGTGTTCCTCCACGCCATCCACCGTCTCGACCGCGCTGTGAGCGGCCTTGTCCTTTTCGCCCGCACGAGCAAAGCTTTAAGCCGATTAAATGAGCAATCGAGGCTGCAGGAGATCCAAAGAATTTATCTCGCGGAAGTGGAAGGGGTCCTTGCAAAAAAGGAGGGGCGGCTCGACCATTACCTGATCCACGGGGACCATCAGGCCCTGCTTGCAAAAAAAGACGACGAGGGAGCCAAACACGCCCGCCTCTATTACAAGACGCTCAAACACAAGATCCATTCGACAGTCATCGAAATCGAATTAGAAACGGGGCGCTATCATCAGATCCGGGCGCAATTTTCCGCCATCGGCCACCCGATTGTGGGCGACAAACGCTACGGCAGTCAAAGTGGAGACGGCGCCTCCATCCGACTCCACGGACAAAAACTGGCCTTTCAACATCCTGTGACAAAAGAGCTGCTGACGTTCGAGACGCCCGCGCCCTTTGATTGAACAAGAAGCTCTGCGATTTGCACGGCGTTGAGGGCAGCGCCTTTCAGAAGCTGGTCTCCGACGGCCCAAAATTCGAGCGTATTGGGCTGGCTCGGATCAATGCGGAGCCGCCCGCAGAAAACGTCGTCTTTTCCCGTAGCGTCGAAAGGGGTCGGAAAACGGTTGTTGGATCTGTCTTCGAAGATTTTCAATCCGGGAGTGCGCGACCATGCCGCATAAATGGCATCGAGGGAAAAAGGGCGGTGAAATTCAACGTTGGCTGAGATCGAATGGGCTCTCAGCACGGGAACGCGCACGCAGGTCGCGCTCACCTGAATCGTAGGATCTTCGAGGATTTTGCGCGTCTCAAAGAGGATTTTCCGCTCTTCTTCGACGTAGCCGGACGGATGAAGGGACGAATTATGAGGATAAAGATTGAACGCGTAGGGAAAGGGGAGAGTGTTGGAATAGGGGCGGTTTTCGAGAAAAGCGGCCGTTTCCCGTTTCAGCTCTTGGAGTAAAAAAGCCCCGCCGCCGCTCGCTGCTTGGTAAGTGGAAGCGATGATGCGCTTGACCTTGTATTGACAGTGTAGTGGAAAAAGGGGCATCAACAAAATCGTCGCTGCGCAATTGGGAGATGCGACGACTCCTCGATGCGTTTTTAGAGCGTGGGCATTGATTTCAGGAATGATGAGAGGCGCCGATTCCCGAAATGCGCTGCTTGAATCGACGACCATACATTTTATTCGCGGGATCCATTCCTTGGATACCGTTCCTCCTGCGGCAAAAAACGCAAGATCCCTCTCTTTTAGAGAATGTTCATCCAAAGCTTCAAGAATGATCTCATCGGATTTGAAACGGATCTTTTTTCCCACGGAACGAGATGAGGCAAAACACCGGAGGCGGTTTACCGGAAATGCACGCACTCCCAAAAGGCGGAGGATCTCTTGTCCGACCGCTCCAGTTGCTCCGACGATTGCAGTGTTTTGCATATTGAGAGTACTGTGACTGCTCCCTCGCCTAAAGGCGAGGGCTTCTAGGGATTTCTCCCAGGCCATCCAATCCGAGGGCCAAAATATTCTGCGCTGCGTTGAGATCCCTTGTCGTCTTATACCCACATCGTAAGCAGCAATGCTTCCTTTCGGAGAGTTTTTTCTCTCCCGGTATCCGCATTGACTGCATTCTTGTGTCGTATAGGCAGGGTTCACCAATCCCAATTTCCTACCAGCTTCTGCCGCTTTGTAGGTGAGGAACTGACGAAACTGATTCCAACTTGCGTCTGTAATGCTTTTTGCGAAACGAGATCCTTCTACCATTTTTTTGATGTCCAGATCTTCTACGCAAATGTATTGGTATTGATCGATGATTTTTTTAGACTCTTTGTGGCAAAAATCTTTTCTCTGATTGCTGATTTGCTCATGAATCTTGGCTACTCCTTTCCCTTGTTTTCGCCTCTCCTGCGTGCCTTTTTTCAGCTTTGAAGTTTTCTTTGTGCTTTTGCAAGCGCCTTTTCTCCGTGCTTGAAAAACCGCGGGTTTGCAATCTCTTGTCCGTTGGACAAAGTTGCAAAATGTTCAAGGCCACATCGATTCCTATTGCTTCTTGCTTGGGAGCTAGAGGCTCTACATTCACTTCGCAAGAAAAAGAGACATCCCATTCGCCTGAAGCATTTTTTCGCAATGTGCAGGTTTTGACCTCTCCTTCTATGGGGCGATGCATCTTGATCGCGAATGGTGCCGAGTTTCGAGAGTTTGAGTTTTTTGCCAACGAGGGAAAATCCGCTTTGCGGATAGCAAAAGCTATTGTATCTATGCATACCGCGAAAACGGGGAAATCCAGGCTTTTCTCCTGCCTTGCATCTTCGAAAAAATGCCTGAAAAGCTTTATCCAGACGATCTACGACATTTTGCAATACCTGCGAATGGACTTGATCAAGAGCAGGGTCTTTCTTCTTTTAACAGAGGCAAGAACATGAGTTGCTGATATTTGGATAGAGAAATATCCAGTTCCTCGTAAGCCAAGTTTGCGCTGCTCGAGCAGTTCGTTATAGAGCCATCTACATTCGTCTAGCTGGGCTTGCAATGCCTTGGCTTGTTTCTTTGTAAGACGCAGCCTGAATTGAAATGATTTCCGAACTAACATGGCGCTATGTTATGCTTTGGTCTATGCAAATGTCAACAGCCTGAAAGGTGTCTCTGCAAGAATTGGTTCGAAAAGAGAAGCATCCGAGCGTTCAGAATGCTTTATGGGGAGACAGTCTTCAGTCTCCCGCTATTTCGCGGGAGTATGCGGAAGCGCGCCACTCGCTGTGATTCGGCGGTATATCGAATCAGCAAGAATCGCCTCAGGCTTAAAAGAAGGACTGGGTTTTCTCGTGTCTAGGGATAAACCATCCATGAAAAACGGGATCCTAAAATCAGTCGAAGAGGCGATCCGTGCTGCCAATGCGCTTAAAAGTCCTCAAGCCCTTCATTTCATCGAGACGGCCGCGTATTGGATTTCAGATTGCTTCCAGAATAAAGGGAAATTGCTGGTCGCGGGCAATGGCGGCAGTCTTTGCGACGCCATGCACTTTGCCGAAGAATTGACAGGGGTCTATCGAAAATTTCGCCCCGCGCTGCCCGCGATTGCTCTCTCAGATCCCGGACATTTAACTTGCGTTGGAAACGATATGGGATTCCAATCGGTTTTCTCGCGAGGCGTCGAGGCTCTCGGCCAGCCGGGAGATGTGTTTGTCGCAATGACGACGAGCGGAAATTCTGAAAATCTCATCGCCGCGGCACACGCGGCAAGACAAAAAGGGCTGAAAACAATTGCATTTCTCGGAAAAACCGGAGGAAAAATGCGAGGGCTTTGCGATCTCGAGTGGATCGTCTCCGGCTTTCCTTTTTCTGACCGGATCCAAGAAGCCCAGATGGCGGCAATCCATATTCTCATCGAACAAGTCGAACACCAATTATTCTATGCGAAACAAAGTCCTCTTGCTGGGACGCCGGCTCATTGAACGGGGCGCTTGGTTTTTCGCGCCGATCAGCTGGATCTTTGCAGGCTTAGTCTTTTGCAAAAACAAACTCTTCGATCTGAAATGGATCCGCAGCGTCAGAGTTCCCTGCACCGTCGTCAGCGTCGGCAATATCGTCGCCGGAGGAACGGGCAAGACGCCGTTTGTCCAGATGATGGCGGCCTCCTTTGCAACACGGCGCGTCGCGATCCTTTCACGGGGCTATGGAAAAATCCCCGACGAAGCGATGCTTTTACAGCGCCGTTTGGCCGAAGCGAAAATCTATATCGGCAAAAAGAGGACATTGACCGCAAAGCGGGCCGCCAAGGAGGGCGCAGATCTGATCCTCCTCGACGATGGCTTGCAACACCGGAAGCTCGCCCGCGATTTCGAGATCGTTCTTACAAAAAAGGAAGATCCTTTTGGAAAAGGACACTATTTGCCTTGGGGTTTTTTGCGAGACAGCCCCAAAAGATTAAAGAGAGCCGATGCCGTCTTTTGCAATGGCCTAGACTTTCGCTATCGCGTAAGCCGCGTTCTGGACGAGAAAGAGAAGGAGGTCTTAGTCCGAGGATGGAAGGTGGGGCTCTTCTCTGGGATCGCCAATCCTGCAATCTTTAAAAAAAATGTAGATGATTTGGGGCCTTCTGTTGTGGCTGAATGGCAACTCGCAGATCACGAGCCGGCGGATCCCCTTCTCCTCGAACAGTTTGCCTCCCGGTGCAAGACCTTGGGAGCGAAAGCATTAATTACGACTGAAAAAGACTTTATTAAAGGTCCCCGTTGCTCGCTTCCTATTGTATTTATTGAAATAGAAATAGAATGGATGGAAGGAAAAGCAAAGTGGGAAAAACTCATTGCAAAAATCAATCAAGAAATAGATAATAGATCCACTTATGACAGATCCGATTAAAATTAATTTGCCAAAGCTCGGTGAGAGCATCGTCAGCGCTACGGTCGTCCAGTGGTTCAAAAACGTTGGGGACAAAGTGGAACTGGATGAGCCCCTCCTTGAGGTTTCGACCGATAAAATCAATAGCGAGATCCCGTCGCCCGCGGCGGGGATTCTCCAGGAGATTTTCGCTCAGCCCAGCCAAGAGATGCAAGTCGGGGAAACGCTGGCCCTCCTGGCCGGACTCGGGACCGGCCCTGAGAGAGCAGCTCCACCGCCCGACGAGGTATACTGCGACCGCCCAAAAAGTGTGAAAATGCCACTGCGGAATCACAAAAAATGTCTGGGAGACATTTTTTGTGCGAAGCAGCGCCCCGATTTTGATCCAGGCGTAGAAGCAGCTAAACTTGAAAAGTTTAGCGATGGAGGCGGGCTCAAAAGCGGTGGCTGTCCGACGCCGGCAGATTCACACTTTTTGGGCGAGAGCAGTATAAAATGCGCTGTGGTTCCCGATGGTTTTCTCTCGCCGTCAGTCTTGCGCCTTTTGAAGGAAAAAGGGTTGAAACTGGAAGAGGTCGGCCGGATCCTTCGGACGGGAGAGGGCGGCCGGCTGACGAAGAAAGACGTTGAAGACTACGTCCCCGCCATACACTCATTGCCATTGCCGCCTCCCCAGGATGACGAATCCGAACGGGTCAAAATGAGCTCGTTTCGCAAAGCGATCGCCGAAAATATGGTCCGCTCTTTCTATGAAGCGCCCCATGCCTCCTTAGTCACTGAAGTGGATGTGACGCGAATTGTCAAACTGATCCAAGATCAAAAAGCGCAATTTTTCCAAAAGCACGGAGCCAAAATCTCCGTCACAGCTTTTGTCGCCCGCGCGATCGCCAGGGCGCTCAAGGCATTTCCCCTCCTCAACGCATTCCTTGACGGGGATACCATCGTCATGCAGAAGTTTGTGAATCTTGGAATCGCAGTGAGCGTCGAGCAGGGGGTTATGGTTCCGGTGATCCGAGGCTGTCAACGGCTGAACCTCCCTGAAATTTCTCGAGCAGTCGCTAAAATGGCTGAGAAGGCCCGCGCGGGGCGTCTCGAGGCCAATGAGACGCGGCAAGGAACGATCACGATGACGAATTTCGGAATGACCGGCACGATGATCGGCATTCCGATCATCCGCTTCCCGGAAGTTGCGATCGTGGGGCTTGGCGCCATCACCAAGAAAGTGGTGGCCATGCCCGACGATTCGATCGCCATCCGGTCGATGATGTGGATTTCCCTGACCTTCGACCACCGCGTTTTGGATGGGATCTACGGCTGCGGCTTCTTAGGCGAGCTCAAGAAGCATCTCGAAGAGGATGTTTCCCTTGATTAACGGAATTTTTGTCTCCAAACGTCTTGTTCAGACAAGAAATCTAAAAACTTCCTTCTGGCCTGCAATTCTTCGCGGGTTCCGACGTTCGATGTTAGCAAGGTATGAAGTTGTTGAAATCGGTTGTCCACCTTGTTGCTAGCCGTTACGTCAGGATCCATGTCTACTACGGAAGGATTTGTGTCGGCATTCACCCAAATGCTCTGGAAGGCCCCGCCGTTGATTCCCATGATTTGGGCGAGATACTCTAAGGTTTCGTTTGGAATAGGTATTTTCGAAAATGGATCTTTCGGCTCTTGCTGAGAAAGAATCGCCAAGACTAAATTTCCCGCATGGAAGGGTCTATTTGTGGTACCGACTTGGATAAAAAATTCTTCCGGGATCGGCAGTTCATCTCCATTCATCTCCGCAAAAGAACAATTTCCGAATGATCGCATCGCTCGAAAATCATCTCTCCCTAGGATCGCATTTCCTTGCATTGACGCCTGCAAGGCACTTGCCATCGCTTCATCTTCAGTGACGTTGCCATTGTAATTTGGCAGAGCGTCTCTCTGTATTTGGTGTTGAGGGGCGTTGCGGCTTGCGACCGATTGGAGGCATCGGTCGACCAAAGCGTTTAGGCCGAATACGAAAACCTGGCTTGCTGCTGCCGTGGCTATCCAGGCCGGCCAGGAAAAGGGACCGAATGCATAGGAGGCCGTTTGAGTGATAACTCCACCGATTGCGAGGCTCACTTGTATTTTGGGATTAGAAAGTGTGTTTGCAATAACTGACATAAAAAACTCCTTGTTTTAATATATTATAAAATAATTTAGTGTTGAATAAAAGAAATACTAGTATAACGGGACTGAAAATTTACCCTTCCGCGGAGGAATATCCCGCGGTTCCGTCGAAGGTGTAGAGGAACTCCGATTTGATCACATCCATTTGGACGTGGTCGAAGGCGTGAAGAATCTGGATCAGATCATTTTGGGATACTGCTTTTCCTTCGTCTGACATGAAGCGGCAGCGCCATTGTTCGATGCAGAATGTTTCGGGCTGACCCTGCGGCCAGACCCTGACTCCGCGGTTCGTGATCATTTTCAGCCGCAGCGCCCCTATGTTGATATGGGAAATCCGGTCGAAAAACTGTTGCAGGAGCCCTCGAAAATAGATGAAGACGTCGACGCCGATGAGCTGTCTTGCGGGATGAAGTGGGAGAGTGCTTATGGATGAGGGGCGGTGCCGCCTGGGAATAGGAAACGGCTTTAAGCTCTTTCGGTTTTTTGCCGAGATTTTTGATCGACGGCCGCGCCAAATTCCTTCGTCCCTACTTTTTGCTTGCTGATCCCTTCTTTGAAGATGTCGTAGGTATGGATCCCTTCTTCTAGGGTTGCAAGCCAGGCATTGTGGATTCTTTCCGCAGCGTCCGGTTGACCGATGTGGACGAGCATTTGGACGGACGCGAGGATAAGGCCAGAGGGATTTGCCACATTTTGGCCAGCTCGCCGAGGAGCCGATCCATGGATCGCTTCGAACATCGCCCCTTTCTCGCCGATATTGGCCGATCCGGCAAGGCCGACGGAGCCGGCGATCTGAGCCGCGACATCCGAGAGGATATCTCCATAGAGATTGGGCATGACGATCACGTCAAAAACCTCTGGCGTGTCGGCGAGTTTGGCGGCCCCGATATCGACGATCCAATGTTCATTGAGGATGTCGGGATACTGAGCTGCGATCTCGTCGAACACTTTGTGAAATAGCCCATCGGAAAATTTCATGATGTTGTCTTTCATGAAACAAGTGACTTTTTTTCGGCCTGTCCTTTTAGCGTATTCGAATGCATAGCGGACGATTTTTTCCGATCCTGCGCGGGAAATGATTTTGAGCGAAGAGCAAACGTCGGGCGTCTGCCGGTATTCGATCCCGGCATACAGGTCCTCCTCGTTCTCCCTGACGATCACGACATCCATCTCGGGATGTTTCGTGGCGACGAAGGGGAAATAGGAGACGCAAGGACGGACATTCGCGTAAAGGCCGAGGGTCGTCCGGATCGTGACATTTAGGCTTTTGAACCCGCCGCCCTGCGGAGTCGTGATGGGAGCTTTCAAAAAGGCTCTCGTTCCTCGGATGACGTCCCACATTTTCGGGTCCATCCCCGTCGCAAAGCCTTGCGCGTACAATTTCTCCCCGATCTCCACTTTATGGATTTCCACGAACGCGCCGGCAGCGTCCATGATGTGGAGCGTCGCGCGCATGATTTCAGGGCCGATGCCATCGCCTTCGGCGATAGCGATGGGTGTCTTGATCATATAAATCGAAGTTAATCGATTTTTTAGAAGATTTCAAGTATGCTCAATAACATATGTCCATGAGGATTCTCTTCGATGCCTTTCGCCGGTCGCTGAATCAATTTTTCGACTCGGTTGATCTCGGCGAGGTGCAAAAGGTCTTCGAAAGGGTTCAAGGTTGCCAGGGAACCCTTTTTCTTTCAGGAGTCGGGAAAAGCGGTTTCATCGCGCAAAAGGTCGCCGCGACTCTCATTTCCACCGGCACGCGGGCTTTTTTCCTCTCTCCTGCCGGCGCTTTACATGGAGATATCGGAATCGTCTCAGGCCAAGATGTTTTTCTTGCCTTCAGCAAAAGCGGCGAATCGGAAGAGATTATATGCCTGATTCCCTATATCCGGAAAAAAGGGGCCTTTACGATCGGCGTTGTTTCGGCACCGTCTTCGCGGCTAGAAGATGCGGCGGATCTCACGATCCATCTTCCAGTTCAGAGAGAAGTTTGCCCGCATGACCTAGCACCGACCGCTTCCACTGCCGCGCAGCTCATTTTCGGAGACTGCCTAGCGATCGCCCTGATGCAAGCGAAACAATTTTCCGTTCAGGATTTCGCATCGAACCATCCTGCGGGTTTTTTAGGGCGCAAGATTACGCTCAAAGTGTCGGATCTCATGATCAAGGGCGAGGCGGTTCCCCTTTGCAAACGGCAAGACAAGCTCATCGATATCCTGCATATCCTTACGGGAAAGCGGTCCGGCTGCATTTTAATCGGAGATGAGGATTTCCGGCTCGAAGGCATTTTTACCGACGGCGATTTACGAAGGGCCATTCACTCGAAAGGAGAGCGCGCCCTGAGGATGCAAATGGGAGCTCTCATGACGAATGCGCCTCGGACCGTCGGTCCGGATGAGTTTGCAATCGCAGCTTTGCGTAAGATGGAAGAAGATTGCAGCCGCCTCATTACGGTTCTTCCCGTTATGGAAAACGGGAGCGTCAAAGGATTGCTCCGCATGCACGATATTCTTCAATCAGGTTTGAGGTCTTAAACAATGTTAGATACCCAACTCGCCAACCTTCTGATCCTTATCACATTTGGCTTAGGCTACTCTGCGATCATTGCTGAAACGAGCATCAAGATCAATAAAACCGGCTCGGCGCTCTTGATGGCGGTGTTGACCTGGATGTTTTTATTTCTGATCAATACCGGCAAAATTTCGGCGAATATCCACCATTTGGCCGAAAGCCTCAGCGACGTCAGCCAGATCATTTTTTTCCTTTTAGGCGCCATGTCTCTTGTCGAGTTGATTGATTCTCATAAAGGATTCAAGATCGTAACGGATTTGATCCGCACGAGCTCGAAAAGGAAACTCCTATGGATCCTCGGCCTCATCACATTTTTTCTGTCCGCCATCCTCGACAACCTCACGACCACCATCGTGATCATTTCCTTGCTGAGAAAATTGGTGCCGGAGGCCGAAGATAGAATGGCTCTTGGCGGGATGGTCGTCATCGCAGCGAACGCGGGCGGAGCCTGGACTCCGATCGGCGACGTTACGACTACAATGTTATGGATCAAGGGAAATATCACGACCCTTGCCGTGATGAAAACCCTTTTTCTCCCAAGCTTTATTTCATTGGTTGTGGCTCTTTTGATTTTTGGAATTGGGTTGAAAGGCAATTACCCAAGGCTCAAAGAGCGCGCCCGCGAAGAGGAGGCGGAGCCTGGGGCGCGGCTGATTTTCTTTCTCGGCCTCGGCGCCCTTGTTTTCATCCCGATCTTCAAGGCATTGACCGGCCTGCCTCCTTTCATGGGGGTGCTGATCGGACTTGGCGTGCTCTGGATCATCACCGACCTCATCCACGGGGAAGAAAAAACCCGTGCGCATCTTCGAATCCCGCACATCTTAACCCGCATCGATACTTCCGGAATTTTGTTTTTTTTAGGGATCTTGCTTTGCATCAACGCGCTCAATGCGGCAGGCTTATTGGCAGAGCTCGCCCATTTTCTTGACCGCACCGTCCATAATTTGACTGGGATCGCAACTATCATCGGCCTCATTTCAGCCGTCATCGATAACGTGCCCCTTGTCGCTGCAAGCATGGGCATGTACGACCTCCAAACCCATCCCGTCGACTCCTCCCTCTGGCAGCTTCTCGCCTATTGCGGGGGAACCGGAGGCAGCATCCTCGTCATCGGATCCGCAGCCGGCATCGCCTTCATGAGCCTGGAAAAAGTGAGCTTCATGGAGTATTTGCGAAAAACCGGATGGATCGCTTTGATCAGTTATTTCTCAGGGATCGGAGTCTACTTGATCCAAGAGGCTTTGAACCTATGACTTCGAGGAACCTGCTCCGCACAAAAAGGTCAAACCCTCTTTTTTCGAGGGAAAAAAAGGCCCAGCGGTTTCCTGCTGGGCCTCGCTCATATGATTGATAAGGCTAGATGTCGAGCTGGACTTTTAAAGTAAATCCGTTCAGAGAAAGGTTGCCATAGCCTGGCACATTGTTGAAATTGCCGTCAGTTTGGCCTGTTACGAACTGTCTTATGTACCACTGGTTCCACCAAATTTGGAATTCATATCCAAAGCGCAAATCGAGGTAGTACTTGCAATCGGCCAAGGTAGTGCCCCAATCTACACCAAGGTTTAGATCCAGACTTGGAACAACCGCTTGGGGCTTGTTTGTAAGTTTTACGACGGTAGCCCCGCCAGGGACGCCATATTTTTGGGAGTTGTCAAACCATCCTGCCAATACGGAGCTCGAAAGGTTGCTGAAAAGCTTGAATCCGTAGCCAAGGACCCAGTCCGTATTCACCCCCATCCGGGCGCCTACGCCCCAAAAATCGTTCTCTATTTTATATTTAACATGGCTTGCAGCCGTCTCTCCCCCATAATTCACTCCGAGCTCTTGATCGATCCAGGCGAACCGGAGGCCGAAATGAGGGTTGAAGATCACTTTGCGGCTGATGTGATAGGGCTTGCCTAAGGTGCCGTCTAAGACGTTGAATACGCATCCCCAACTTGCGCCGGCTGTATTATATGCGGAGTATGGCGACGTGCCATTGCCGTTGTCGGCCAGCATAGTTGGGAGGGTGGAGCCGCCGCTTGCTTGATATCCCTTCGAATTGGTGACGTTCACCCACATCCAGTCAACGTCGAAATTCCATGCGTCATGATCGACATAGACTCCGAAACCGACCCGGGTGCCAAAATTATAGCCCCAGCTTTCGTTTTGTCCAAAACCCCCAACGGTTCCATGGACAGGCGAGGGAACCGGCGCAGTGTCCACCAATGCGAAATCCATGCCGGTCTGCATCCCTTCGAATGCAAGGCCCTCTACATAAAAGTAAAAGTCGTAAGGATTCGCAAGATTGAGGTCCTTTGGATAGGCAAATGCGAAACTCGGCCTTTCTTTAGACATTTTTTGGTCCAGGGCGGCTTCAAGATTTGTCGATAACCCGAGGACTGCAACGCAAGGGAGCAGCGCTTTGCTGAATGCGTTTTGCCATTTGAAATTCATAACCTTCTCCACATTTTTGAACACTCTGAAGATCTCAGAGTTGTATTTCAGGCTCAGAATAAAGATTTCAGTTGAATGATGCAACCAATTTTATTGAAAGCATGTACGCAAAGATCCCGCGGGGGAATTCTTAACCGAATAAAAATATTGCAAAGCTCTTGAGTTCAGTGCATTGAATGAGATAAAATCGAGGTGAAATTTTAAAAAACTTGGCAAAAATCCCAAGGTTTTGTATGTTTTTTACTTCGCTTTAATCAAAAACTGAACATAAAGCGAAATAGGGAAGCGAAGATTTCCCAGACCTGTTTTGACAGTGGAAGAAGAGAAGAATAGAAGAACAGACTTGTGCGGATGCGCGAGAGTGCATCTGCCAAACTTTAGTCAATAGAAAAATTTTTAATGAGAATTTGATCTTGGTTCAGATCGAATGCTGACGGCGTGGATGAGGCATGCAAGTCGTACGATATGGGGGCAACTCCATATAGTGGCGCAAGGGTTAGTAATACATGGGTAATCTGCCTCTGACCTGGGAATAACGGCTGGAAACGGCCGCTAATACCGAATGAGGTGTTTTAGGGCATCCTGAGACATCAATGCGGGGGATCGTAAGACCTCGTGGTTAGAGAAGAGCCCATGGGATATCAGCTAGTTGGTGAGGTAAAGGCTCACCAAGGCTAAGACGTCTAGGCGGATTGAGAGATTGACCGCCAACACTGGGACTGAGACACTGCCCAGACTCCTACGGGAGGCTGCAGTCGAGAATCTTTCGCAATGGGCGCAAGCCTGACGAAGCGACGCCGTGTGAGCGAAGAAGGCCTTCGGGTTGTAAAGCTCTTTCGCTAGGGAACAAGAAAGACGGAAGAATACTCCGTTGATTTGATGGTACTTGGTAAAGAAGCACCGGCTAACTCCGTGCCAGCAGCTGCGGTAATACGGAGGGTGCAAGCATTGATCGGAATTACTGGGCGTAAAGGGCGCGCAGGCGGTCAGGAAAGTCAGATGTGAAATTCCGGGGCTCAACCCCGGAGCTGCATTTGAAACTTCCTATCTAGAGTTCAGTTAGGGAAAACGGAATTCCACGTGTAGCGGTGAAATGCGTAGATATGTGGAAGAACACCAGTGGTGAAGACGGTTTTCTGGGCTGATACTGACGCTGAGGCGCGAAAGCAAGGGGAGCAAACAGGATTAGATACCCTGGTAGTCCTTGCCTTAAACGATGCATACTAGGTGTAGGGGGGCTCAACCCTTTCTGTACCGGAGCTAACGCGTTAAGTATGCCGCCTGGGGAGTACGCTCGCAAGGGTGAAACTCAAAAGAATTGACGGGGGCCCGCACAAGCAGTGGAGCATGTGGTTTAATTCGATGCAACGCGAAGAACCTTACCTGGGCTCGAAATGTAGAGGACGATACCAGAGATGGTATTTCCCGAAAGGGTCTTTACATAGGTGCTGCATGGCTGTCGTCAGCTCGTGCCGTGAGGTGTTTGGTTAAGTCCAGCAACGAGCGCAACCCTTATCGTTAGTTGCCAACGCGTGAAGGCGGGAACTCTAACGAGACTGCCTGGGTTAACCAGGAGGAAGGTGAGGATGACGTCAAGTCCGCATGGCCTTTATGTCCAGGGCTACACACGTGCTACAATGGTCGGTACAGAAGGCGGCGAAACCGCAAGGCGGAGCAAATCCTCTAAAACCGATCTCAGTTCAGATTGTAGACTGCAACTCGTCTACATGAAGTTGGAATTGCTAGTAATGGCGTGTCAGCAACAACGCCGTGAATACGTTCCCGGGCCTTGTACACACCGCCCGTCACATCATGGGAGTTGGTTTTACCCGAAGTCACTGACCCGACCGTAAGGAGGGAGGTGCCTAAGGTAAGGCCGATGACTGGGATGAAGTCGTAACAAGGTAGCCCTATCGGAAGGTGGGGCTGGATCACCTCCTTTAAAGACAGAATGCGAACCTTAGGGTTCGCTAGTCTTGGTTGAGCAAGTCGGTTCGGATATTCTTCTCTTCTTCTGCTGTCAAAGCAAATATCTTGATAGATTGAATTACAGGCATTAAATCACATAGTTATTATATAAACTCGATTTTGTACAATTTTTGGCGAGCAGATCCAGAGGAAGCGCTCTGCAATTTTTTTCTTTTTTTGCGAAATTCATAGCCGAAGGCGCTATTTATGAGCAAAAAAAGGAAAAAAGGGCCAGCGATTCTTTCGGAGATGCCGTTACAAAATAGTACAAAGTAGAGATAAGCCAATTCATTAATTTGAATCGGCGCTTGAAGAAGGCGAAGAAAATATTGTACGTTAAGTTATTAAGGGCTGCTGGTGGATGCCTTGGTATCGATAGGCGAAGAAGGACGCGTTAACCTGCGAAAAGTTTCGGCGAGCCGGAAAAAGGCTTTGACCCGGAAGTATCCGAATGGGGAAACCCACTGGATTAAACACCCAGTATTCAAAACTGAATTCATAGGTTTTGGAAGCGAGACCCGCTGAAGTGAAACATCTCAGTAAGCGGAGGAAGAGAAATCAAATAGAGATTCCCTGAGTAGCGGCGAGCGAAACGGGAATAGCCCAAACCCGGGAATTTATTTTCGGGGGTTGCAGGGCCAGTCATAACGGCTGCGGATTTTTAGCGGAAGCCGCTGGAAAGCGGCGCGACAGAGGGTGATAGCCCCGTACGCGAAAAGAAGAAGCAGTCAGATTGGTACCTAAGTAGGGCCGGACACGTGAAACCCGGTCTGAACCTGGGGGGCCCGCCCTCCAAGGCTAAATACTCATCGATAACCGATAGTAAACCAGTACTGCGAAGGAAAGGTGAAAAGAACCTCTGTTAGAGGAGTGAAATAGAACCTGAAACCAGCAGCTTACAAACGGTCGGAGGCCTATGCCCCTTTTAGGGGAATGGCTGACGGCGTGCCTTTTGCATGATGAGCCAGCGAGTTAGGTTTTATGGCAAGGTTAAGCAACACCGTTGCGGAGCCGTAGCGAAAGCGAGCGTGAATAGCGCGAATCAGTCATAAGGTCTAGACACGAAACCAAGTGATCTATCCATGGCCAGGTTGAAAGAGGAGTAAAATCCTGTGGAGGACCGAACCGGTAACTGTTGAAAAAGTTTCGGATGAGCTGTGGATAGGGGTGAAAGGCCAATCAAACTTGGAGATATCTTGTTCTCTCCGAAATAACTTTAGGGTTAGTCTTGGCAATACTTTTTAGGGGGTAGAGCACTGAATCTCCGCGGGGGCCTACCGGCCTACCAACGGGAATCAAACTCCGAATACTTAAGGAGGAGCCAGGAAATAGACTGTGGGGGATAAGCTTCATAGTCAAAAGGGGAACAGCCCAGATCGTCGATTAAGGCCCCAAATTCTAGTTTAAGTGGGAAAGGAAGTGGAGTTTCTAAAACAGTTGGGATGTTGGCTTAGAGGCAGCCATCATTTAAAGAGTGCGTAACAGCTCACCAATCGAGAGACTCTGCGCCGATAATATCCGGGACTCAAAACTAGAGCCGAAATCACGGGTTCATAACTTAGGTTATGAGCGGTAGGAGAGCGTAGTATGTGCAGCGAAGGCATACCGAGAGGAGTGCTGGAGCGCATACTAGTGAATATGCATGGCATAAGTAAACGACAAAGGAGGTGAAAATCCTCCTCGCCGAAAACCTAAGGTTTCCAGGGTAAAGCTCGTCTTCCCTGGGTTAGCCGGCCCCTAAGCAGAGGTGGAAACACGTAAGCGATGGGAAACAGGTTAAATATTCCTGTGCCGCCTAAAGCAATGACAAAGGGGTGACAAAGCAAGTTAAGCGCGCGGACAATTGGATGTCCGTTTAGTATCGAGGCAGGCCGATAGGCAAATCCGTCGGCATAATGCTGGGGTATTGACAAGGGGAACGCAAGGGAACCGATGGCGTAGCGCGAAGCTTTCAAGAAATAACCTCTAGTCGCTGATGGCGACCGTACCAAAACCGACACAGGTGGGTGGGTAGAATATACTCAGGCGCGCGAGAGAACTCACGTTAAGGAACTCTGCAAATTAGCCACGTAACTTCGGGAGAAGTGGCGCTAGAAGAGGTGATAGTGAACAATTAGAGCCTCATTTAGCCGCAGTGAAATGGCCCAGGCGACTGTTTAACAAAAACACAGCACTCTGCTAATTCGTCTAAGAAGACGTATAGGGTGTGATACCTGCCCAATGCCGAAAGGTCAAAAGGAGACGTCAGCCCGCAAGGGCAAAGCGTTGAATTAAAGCCCCGGTGAATGGCGGCCGTAACTATAACGGTCCTAAGGTAGCGAAATTCCTTGTCGGGTAAGTTCCGACCTGCACGAATGGTGTAACGATCTGGGCGCTGTCTCAACGAGAGACTCGGTGAAATTGTAGTAGCAGTGAAGATGCTGTTTACCCGCAATAAGACGGAAAGACCCCGTGAACCTTTACTGTACTCTGATATGGGCTCTTGACTTGTTTTGTGTAGGATAGCCAGGAGGCAATGAAGCTGGGTCGTTAGGCTCAGTGGAGCCAACGGTGAAATACTGGTCTAAACAAGTCGAGAATCTAACTCCACCCCATGAAGCTGGGGGGAGGACAGTGTCAGACGGGCAGTTTTACTGGGGCGGTATCCTCCTAAAGAGTAACGGAGGAGTCCAAAGCTTGCCTCATCGTGGTTGGTAATCACGAATCGAGCGTAAAAGTATAAGGCAGGTTGACTGCGAGACCAACAAGTCGAGCAGGTACGAAAGTAGGGTTTAGTGATCCGGCGGTAGAAAGTGGAATCGCCGTCGCTCAACGGATAAAAGGTACTCCGGGGATAACAGGCTTATCGCAACCAAGAGTTCATATCGACGTTGCGGTTTGGCACCTCGATGTCGACTCATCACATCCTGGGGCTGGAGAAGGTCCCAAGGGTTTGGCTGTTCGCCAATTAAAGTGGTACGCGAGTTGGGTTCAAAACGTCGTGAGACAGTTTGGTCCCTATCTGTTGCGGGCGCAGGAATTTTGAGAGGAGTTGCTTCTAGTACGAGAGGACCGAAGTGAACGAACCAATGGTGTGCCGGTTGTATCGCCAGATGCATAGCCGGGTAGCTACGTTCGGAAAGGATAAGCGTTGAAAGCATCTAAACGCCAAGCCTCCCTCGAGATAAAAATTCCCAATGAGACCCCATGAAGATCACATGGTAGATAGGTTGGGTGTGTAAGTGCAGCGATGCATTAAGCTAACCAATACTAATCGGTCCAACGACTTGACACATTTTTTCAAGCTTTCTTCAAGAGCCGATTCAAGTGAATGAATGCCTGTAATTCAAGTATACCGTGCCCGCTTAGGTTGTGTGAATTTTGAGAGCGAATTTTGCGTTCTAGTAGCGTTGCGGAGATCGCTGCAAACTTTAGTATGTTAGCAAGATCGAGTAATGAGCTGGGGCGCAAAAGGTGCTCAACAAAATTCACTCAAACTGAGTGGGCGCAGTATGTAAGGTTGAGCGAGACTATTAAAGTAGAACGAAGGTCGAAGCCAGCCGCAAGCCTTTTCTGGCGGCCATAGAGAGAGGGAAACACCTGATCCCATCCCGAACTCAGCAGTTAAGCCTCTCGTCGCCGATGGTACTATACGCAAGAGTATGGGAGAGTAGGTAGCCGCCAGATTTTTTCTTCGCCCCGGGGGAGATTCTTTCCGGGGCCTTTTTTTCGAACCTGAGGTCTCTATGCTCAATTTTTTTCTAGACCTTAAATAGACAACCGTGGCAAAGTCCTTGCCTTACTCTCTTAAACCATCAACCATGAGGAAGTCATGTCATCCATAAATTTATCGACCACAGCCAACATCATGTCTTTTTATCAAGACTATTCACCTACTTTAAACGGGACTGTTCCTTTTAATACAACTACGACTTTTACGCCTTATTTCGTAAGTAGTGCCAATGTGTTCTTAGACCCGATTGTGATCAAATTTAACAATAACGGTGCTAGTATTTTAGAATCCTGCGTTCTAGACTCTACATGTCAAAAGGCTGGAAACGATGAGAAAGGTTGCGCTGCGGTTTGTGGAAAACTTGGCGACACTCACGTAGTGACATTCCGATCAAAGCTCGATGCGTCGAGCGAAGACAGATGGCTTAACATCGACATCTACGACCTTTTTGCTGCCAACAAAAGCGTGAGTGCATCACTTTCTAAATCTAATAAGAACGATGCTTTCGCGGTTTATCATGATGGTAGTAACGCAGCTTTCAAATCTACTTTGAAAGAGGACACCAACAATGCAGAGAAACAGGGATTGGAAAACGCCGTGAAACAGTTGGAGACGATCCTAACTAATGTTAAACCTGGCGCTACGCCTCAAGAAGGTTGGTCCATTGGCACAGGCCTTGCACTGGCTGGCAGCGCAGCTGTTGGCGGCGCACTGGTTTACGGAGCGCAGAAAATGCAGGAAAAAAAAGAACAGCAAAACACGATCGACGCCAAGTCGAATCGTGTGCCTCTTTCTAAGTTTAGTAAAGTATAAATCCAGATCAGTTCAAAAGGAACGCCCCGGGGGGATTTCTCCCCGGGGTTTTTTTGTTATTTAATAATTGACTTAATTTCTTATGTTGGAATACCTTTGTACTGCTCTGAACGGGGTTTTCCCAGTTCGTAGTTCGCCTGTGAACCTATACCGAGAGGGATTCAAAAATCGGAATATGGCAAAGCTGCGGACACTTTCAAAAGAGCGGGGGTTCGCTCTTTTGCAAGGGAAGCAGGCGGGACACAAATTCAGTGGCTGTCCGACGCCGCCACCGGGGTCCCCAAAAACGCATCGTTTTTGGGGTGGGGCGCCGCCACCGGGGTCCCCAAAAACGCATCGTTTTTGGGGTGGGGCGCCGCCAGAACCGATTTTTCAATCACGAGCGGTATGCCTTAGAAAAAGGTGTTTGTCCGTGGGGGATTTCTTCGCGCTATTTTATGTGTGAGTCTTTACGAGTCAAAGTTTGATCCAGTTGCGATCGGTGAAGAAGCGCTACCAAGACAAAAACTTTGTCAAGGAGGCGCTGAAGGGGATTTCCTTCGACATGTGCGAAGGAGAAGTTTTCGGACTTTTGGGCGTCAACGGCGCCGGCAAGACGACCCTCTCTAACATTTTAGCCGCCCTCCACCCGTGCAGCGGGGGGGATGTGCTGTACCGAGGCGAGTCAATTTATAAAGATGTCGTCTCCTACCGGAAAAATGTCGGCTTCTGCCCGCAAAAGCCAAATCTCGACCTCTCCTTGACACTGGAAGAAAATCTCTCGTTTGCCGGAAGATATCACCGGATGAGAGAGAAAAAGATCCGCGCTCGGATCGATGTCTTGATGGATCAGTTCGACCTGCATCAATATGCCAAGGCGAAAGCTTCCATTCTCTCAGGGGGATATAAGCAAAGGTTCTTGATCGCCCGGACATTGATTCATTCGCCGGAATTCATCATCCTCGACGAGCCCACGGTCGGCCTCGATCCGCATGTCCGACATCAGTTATGGGAAGGGATCAGAGCGATGAAAAAAGAGGGGGCCTCGATCCTGCTCACGACTCATTATCTTGATGAAGCTGAAGCCCTTTCAGACCGGGTTTGCATTATTGACGCCGGAGCTGTCATTGCCCTCGACACGCCGGCCAACTTGAAATATCGCCATCAAATGCATCGTCTTGAAGATGTGTTTCTCAAACTGATCAAGGTGCCCGAATATGCTGCAGAGTAAGAAGATTTCCCGATATGCCGACTTCTTATCCACCGCCGCGCAGTTGATCCGGCGCGATCTCGCCGTGTTCAAAGGAGAATTTTGGGGAAAATCCATCGATGCGGGGATTTTGCTTTTCGCGACCGTCTCGGTTTTCGCCTACATTCTTCCTTCCTATGGGCTCCCTGCCGATTACGGCTCTTTTGTTTTGATCGGGGCCATCGGCAGATATGGATTTTTTGAAGTGATCGGGAAGGTCAGCATGATGATTGCAGATATGGAAGGAGACCGGACGATTCTCTATACCTTGTCTTTGCCGATCCCATCCTGGCTCGTCTTCGTCTACATAGCGGTCTCATGGGCGATCATTTGGTCGATCATCGCTCTTCTTATGTTTCCTTTGGGGAAGTTGATCTTGTTCACGCAATTCGATTTAGGGAAGATCAGTTGGTTTAAGCTCCCGCTCATCTTCATCGCGAGTCATTTGTTCTTAGGGTTTTTTGCCCTTTGGCTCTGCAGCATGATGAAAAATATAAGCAGCCTGGGTCATCTTCTCACCCGGGTCATCAACCCAATGAATATCTTTGGCGCATGGTTGTATTCGTGGCAGACAGTCTATGATCTTTCTCCTGCGGTCGGGATCGCCCATCTCATCAACCCGTTTCTCTACGTCATGGAAGGAATGAGGGCCGCGGCTTTAGGCCAAGAGGGATACATTCCCTTCTGGCACAGTTTTTGGGTCCTCTCAGCATTCACTGCCGTATTGGGCTGTGTCGCAGTGAGGCGGCTTCAAAAGCGGATGGACTGTGTAACAGCGCGCTCCCAGCCCAGCGAGGCCGCCATGACCAATTTGGGTGCCTGATGTTTCTGTCGCTTGTTTTTTGACTTCATTTTCCATTAGAGGTAAATTCGAAAGATCATGACTCAAGAAATCGAACTTTTAAAGTCTGTTTGTCGTAAGTTGGACCATGCTGGAATGCCCTACATGCTAACAGGCTCTCTTGCGGCTCACTTTTATGCAGTCCCACGCATGACACGGGATATTGATATAGTCATTGAAATTATGAATCTCGAGGTGAATAAGGTTTTTCGAGTTTTTCAAGACGATTTTTATATCGCCAAAGATTCCATTTTTGAAGCGATTAAATTTGAGACGATGTTTAATATTATTCACAACGATTCTGGATTTAAAGTCGATTTTATTATTAGGAAAGATATGCCTTATCGGAGCATTGAATTTCAAAGGCGGCGCCAAATTGAATTCGATGGGGTAAAAATATGGATTGTTTCTCCCGAAGACCTGATTATTTCTAAACTTTATTGGGCCAAAGACAGTTTTTCTGATTTACAAATAAAAGATGTCAGAAATCTCATGGGAGCCATTCAAAACCTCGACCTAAAATACATTAATCAATGGGTTCTGCAATTGAATTTGAACGAAGTTTATGCAAAGGTTAATCCGCGATGAATGATACATCTCCAGAAATTGAAGAGAAAGTGCACGAAATTTTTAGAAAGAAAACGCCAGAGGAGCGTCTTAGGATGGGATGTGAGATGTATGATGCTTCAAGGTATCTCGTGACGCAAGCGATTTTGAGGGAAAACCCTGGGATTTCTAAAGTGGAACTGAAGCAGCAGCTTTTCTTGCGATTTTACGGAGACGAGTTTTCCAAAGAAAAAACGGCTGAGATTCTCGCTCACTTAAGCCGGCACACGTGAGGGAAGACGCATCGAACGGTCATTCCGCAGAAACGGAGGAGCTCTCTTCGGCCAGCTTTTCCGGCTTGGGCGCATAGGTGGAGATTTCCGTTAACTCGGCCGGGGTTGTCGACTCGTAGGCGAAAGGGGATGCGAGCTTGCCCTCGAAGAGGATCGCAAGTCGCTTTTTGTTGCTCCGCGCGAGAAATTCCGATGCGAATTCGCAAAATTCTTCATAGGAGAGGTTTCGGATCGCTAAGATCCTCTTGTCGACGAACTGGAAATCGCCCCGGTATTGGAAGGCGAGAAGGTCTAAGAGCGCGCTTTTTTCTTTCAGATTGCAGAACCGGTTTTTGAGCTGGGCGGCGGCGCTCTCTTGCAGTGTAGCGAATCTTTCTTTCGGGATTTTATGGGAGAAATCCTCGAGGAACTCTTCGAGGAACAGCTCATAGCGGTAGAGAAGGTCTTCCGGCTGGTGCGAATTCGATTGCACGATGAACATTTGATAGAGGCGCTCTTCGAGCTCCTGACACTCCGCGCTTGCGAAATAGCCGGTTTTTTGCCGCGTCCTCAGCTCTTGAAAGAACGCCTCTTTCAAAGCGCTTGAGAGGATCTCCTGGGCGGCGCGCTTTTGAAGAGTAAATGGCCCCTCGTCAATCAATAGGAGCGTCGAATTGCCTTGCGCCTCGGTGGTTTCGGCGATCGAATGAGGGCGGTCGGGAAGCTGGGCGACGAAGGTCTGGGGATGTTCTCTTTTTTGGAACGGAGTTTTTCCCAAGACATGGATCACGTCGAGCCAAGCCGATTCGGCCTCTTTCAGAGTGAGATTGCCGGAGAAAAGCGCTTCGATATAGGTCTTCTCAAAGACGTTTTTTTGAAAGGCGAGAAAATCGTCGTATTGGATCCCTTTGAGGGCCGCTAATTTCTCTTTTTTCGTCGCCTTATCTTGGTTGATCAAAGAATCCAAGAGATCTTTTGCCTGACGGAAGGCGAGATCTTTTTGCGCATTAGAGTATTCTTTTTCCGCTGCCGCTACGAGGTTTTCGAATTGTTCAGGGGTTGGTGGCGGGAGGGGGAGGCGTTGGAGGATTTCTTGAAGGAGAACAGTCGATTTTTCGCTGAATCCGTCGATTTTGATGTGGATGCGGCATCTTTCCGCTGTAATAGAGGCGGTGAGGTTCGCTTCAGCGGCGGCGGCCAAAACCGGATGGAGGATATCGGTGAAATGAGCAGAGAAAAGAGAGACGAGGACTTGCGAGCGAGGCGAGGGCTTAAGTTCTGGCGCTAGGATATGGATCCGGATGGCGGCTTCGGGATTCTTGAACTCGGGGCAGCGGGAGAAATAGGCGATCCCGTTTTCATTTTTTGAAATGAGAAGGGGACTTACCCTAGGGGGCGGTTCGGAGACAAGGTTCATCTGGGCCGGAGCGAAGGGGTTCGGCTCAGGGAGGCGAATTTGAGGATGAGGCGTAGCTTTGGTCAAAGCATTCATCCAATCGGCCGGAATGGGGCGGATCGCATATTCGGCGCCTAGCCATTTTTCCATCCGGTCGGGGACAACCCCGGTCAAAGAGGGCGAGCTAAGAAGAAGAAAGGCACACCGGTCGGGAGTCAAAAAAGAGGCTGCCTCCGAGATCATTTTCGGCGAGAATGCTGAGGAGAGCAGTTGCTGTTTCGGATAGGTTTCGAGCGGCTCGTCTGGCAGGGTCAACGCGAGCTGCATCACAAACTCAAAAGCTTCTTGACGGCTTTGGTATTGGTACTTGATTTGGGCAAGAGTGTTTTTTTCGTGAAAGAGATAGTTCGGAATGCCTGTCGACTGAATGAGAGCGATCGATTGGAAAACCCGAAGCAGGACTTGGTCTACCATTTTCATCCCTTTCTCAGTCAGTTCCAGGGAAATTTCAAAGAACTTATGTTGGCGGCCTCCCATCTCTTCGACTTCCACCAAAAGGCTGTCGATGAGCTCCTCCTCTTTCAACTTTTCATAAAGGTTTTGTTTCTGTCCCCGGTTCAAGGCATAGGCGATGAGGGCTGCCGATTGGGTGGGGTCCTCAGAGAGGGAAAGGGGAAGCTCCCAGAGCAAAAGCAAGCTATTTTTATTTTGCACAGGCTTGACGTAGGTGATATGGCCGCGCTGCTCGGGGGAGGTGAGGGGAAGGGAAGGATCGATGGAGGCAGGAGCGGGAGATTGGGGGACTTTGCCAAAGCAAGCGAGAGCTATATCCCGGAGGGTTTCTATCTTTAACGAGGAAAAAAGGATGGCGTGCATCCGGTTTGCGCTGTAGTGCTGTTTATGCCATTTTTGGAGAGCGCTTTGAGGGATGTGGGAAAGCGTTTCGGAATTGCCGCAATTGAACATCCTGTTCGGATGGACGGGGTTGCCCGTTTCTTTGAGAATCATCGACAGCCTCCATCCGTCGTTCTCCACATTTTTCGCAAATTCCTGGTCGACCGCGTGCAGCTCTCGGGAGATATTGGAAGGTTTGAAAAGAGGGTCGATGAAAAAATGGGCGAACCGGTCGAGAAGGGAGGGAAAGCCTTCGGGATGGGAGGAGAACATGTAGATCGTCCGATCCGACGCGGTCATAGCATTGGTCTTGCCACCCTGATCTGAGACTTTTGCCATGAATTCATTTTCATCCGGATATTTTTGGGTTCCCATGAATAGCATATGCTCGCAGAAATGAGCCATTCCGGGAAATTCAGCGGGATCGTTCCAAGACCCGGCTCCCACAGAAACTGCCGCAGCGGAATTTTCAGCGCGCGGATCGGAAATCAAGAGGAGTTCTAATCCATTGTCAAGGCGCATTTTCAGCGTTTTCCTCTCCGAAAAATCGCGGCCCAAGAGCGGCAACCCTGAGGCATCGGGAATTTCGCCCTGGAAGCTCTGCTTCTCATGAGAAAAGCCCAAGCTGCCGCTCAAGGCGATTACAAAAAGGAGATATTTTATAGGATTCCTTCGGAAACTGTAGTTCGATCCTGAGGCAGGATCGCATTTCGTTCGCTCTCGCCCACTGCATTTCATCGCTTTACCATCCGTGTATACATTGTATTTACAATGGCCCATATTTTACGAGCGCGGTTTTCTCGCCTTTCAATTCGGTCTTCAACATCCGATCCTGGAAAATGCTCCATGTCGAACGGCGGGGCGAAAGAAATCGAGATCGGCGTCCGTTTCGCTTTCCTGACTTCGCCGAGTTCCCTTTGGATCGCTTCTGGAGGGGGAAGAAGGTCGTAGGTAGAGAGGGCAAATGGGATGAAGCGAGTTGGCCGTTTCGCTTTTTTTACCATGAGATAGAACATTTCGATGCTTGCGGCGTCGAAAGGGGCGACTTCAACGATGCCTTTGGCGTTTCTCCGGTCTCGCCCACCGCTCGGCGCGACGTAGATCATCCGCCCTCCCAGTTCGAGTAGATCGCTCATTTGTTTCATGGTGTTTTTATTATGCAGCTGCTTTTTTGCTTTTAATTCGGGCGGATTGTCTATGTACCGTTTCGAATAGATGCAGATCAAATCGCAGCCCATGCTGAAGGGGACTGCCAAGGGATCTGTGATTACCCGTTCTCCGGCAACGTAAATGATCTTTTCGGCAATTTCAGGGTGCGTTTTTTCCAAGAGGATCGAAATCGCCTGCGGGTCCGGCTCAGTTTGATGGTTCGCCAAGAGGATGGCATTTTCCCCTTTGCAGAGGCCAATTGCCGCCTCTTCGAGATATTCCAGACCCAAGATGGAAGAGCGGTCGAGATCGACAAGGGGCCGAATGAAATCGAGAGAAAAGCGATAGTAGTCGACCGGGTGCCGGATTTTCTTATGGTAAGGTTCGAAAGAAAAGGGGGCCTCGAACTGCCTCCGGGCAAGCTGGAGGAAAAGAAGAAGATTGGGGATCGCCTCATCGAAAAGGGCTCGGACCGCTTCGCGATAGCATGCGATGAACTCTACGACGATCGTGTAGTATTTGCCGGGTATTTTTCCCTTCAGGTCTTCGAGCGCATCAGCTAAAAGGATTTCATGCGTCGATTTTTTGTCCATTCAGCGTCGAGTAAAATAGATATTCGTTGAGATGAAGGTTGTCATTGACCCCGAATTCCAGATGCGCGTTCGAAATGCCGGCGACCTTGACATAATAATCTTTGTCGCCGTTATCGAGATAGCGGTTCAATTCAGGGTGGGTCACCAGCTTTAGGGCGTACTGGTTTTGGCAAAGGATCAGCTTTTTCAAAGACCGTTCGATATCGACCGAAACGCTCTCGTGGCTTTTCACTAAGCCGCTGCCTAAGCAGTAAGGGCAGCCCGTATAGATGGTTTGAGAGAGGGATTCGCGGCTTCTTTGCCTAGTCATTTCGATGAGGCCGAATTCGCTCATTCCCAAAATGGTGCACTTGGCCGAATCGTCTTTCATGCATTCTTTCAGCCGCTCCAACACCCGCTTTTGGTTTTTGCGAGAGCGCATGTCGATGAAATCGCAGATGATGAGCCCTCCGATGTTGCGGATCCTCAATTGCCTTGCGATTTCATCGGCGGCTTCCAGGTTGATCCGCACGAGAGTTTCTTCGACGTCGCTTCCCTGTAGGTTCATCGAACTGCGGCCCGAGTTGACGTCGATCGTATGCATCGCTTCGGTGCGATCGAAAAAGAGGTAACCGCCCGACCCCAGCCAAATCTTGCGGCGCACGGCCCTATCGATTTCTTTTTCGACGTTGAATCTCTCGAACATGGGGGGCTTGTCGCGGTAGAATTCGATCTTGAGCGGATGTTCGGATGCATATTTCTGATAGATTTGTTTGCATCGTTGATACGTGGAGTAATCGTCGATGAGAAGCCTTTCAAATTTTTTGTCGACGCATTGGATGACCGCCCGCTTGATTAGGTCCGATTCTTCGTAAAGGAGGGTGGGACCGCTTGACTTGTGAAATTTATCGACGATCGTTTGCCAAGAATGGAGGAGGTCGGTGGCCTCTTCGACGAGCATTTCGGTCGTGGCGCCTGCGCTTGCAGTGCGGCAGATGAGGCCCATATCCTGGGGCATTTCAAAGGAACGGATGAGTTTTTTTAGCCTCTCTCTTGCCTCTTTATCTTCGATTTTCCGCGACACGCCTCTATGCGGGTTATTCGGAAGCATGACGAGATAGCGGCCTGCGATCGAAATATTCGAGGTGAGGCGCGCTCCCTTAGTCCCGATCGGCTCCTTGACGACCTGGACCAAGACGGGTTGGTCGATCTTCAAAAGCTGCGCGATATCCTTCGCTTTTGGGCTTGGGCTCATCTTCGAGATGTCATAATCCAGATCGAAGTCCATCTCGAACATCTCTTCGAATTTTTTCGTATTCTCGAGGATGTCGCTGATGTGGATGAATCCGTTTTCCCCTTCGTTGATATCGATGAAGGCAGATTGGATATTGTGGAGGATATTGGTGACCCGTCCCCGATAGATATTTCCGGTGATCTGGCGCGATTTTTTCCGGTCGAGGACTAAGTCATACAGGAGGCCATGTTTCAGGTATGCGTAGCGAACCTCTTTCGATTCGACGTTGAGTAAAATTTCATGCATAAATCCGCATCCGCCTTCACACGACTGCATTAAGGATAGACTAACCCTCCTTCTTTTGCAACCCCATAGAGGAATGCGGGACTGCCTCATTAAAAATTTTAGCCATTTAGACCGCCGGGGCTGACTACGGCTGCGGAGATCTCTCGGCCTTTTAGGCGCTCACTACCCCCATTCCCCTAAAACGATTCGATGGATTATGCAGAACTGGGCAAAATTTTTGAGGGATTTGGCTTTTTCTTTGCCTCCACAGAAGCATCTTTCTGTGATTGTCGGTGCGATTTATGTTTCGCATATAGAAGGCCCAATCCCACCCCAATCCCAGCAAGGCCTGCAAAGACGAGACTCCCAGCAATGCCTGTAAGGACGAGAGCAAATGGTCGACCGACAGTTCCAGTTGTTTGAACACTTGGGGAGGAAGGTTTGGATTGTGAATCTATATCAAGGGGTCCAGGGGATGGTGGAGTTTGCATTTTGATGCGCTCATCCTGGGTAGCTTCATTATTAGCCATTGCATCTTGTTTGAACTCCGCTAGTGAAGACTTGAATGCGTCCAATAGAGACTCTTGACATTGAGTCAGATTGTCTTTGAGGCATGATCCTAATGAAGAGTTCCCGCTTCTTGCCCCTACGACTCCATCTTCATCTTTTTTTGATAAATATGATAAGGAACTCCAAGAAAACGGCTCGTTTTCATGAAGAGTAACATCAGTACGAAAGCCTTTGCCTATAATGGGTTTGGAACTATAGGAAAAGACATAAGGATCTTCATAAAGGTTGCACCTTATGCTGAACATGTCTTTCTTTCTTGTTATCTGAAATGTTAAATCGCATGGCGCATTAGCAGTTTGATGTAATTTTAGCTTAAAATCATCAACGTTTTGATTGACACACTCAGCAGTACAGTCCTGATGTTCTATGAATGGCTTAGGAAGAGTGCAGGATTTCGAAAAATTGCCAGCTATAATAACATCAAATGCTTTCGAAAAAAATTCGTGCACCCTAGGCGTAAGACTTTTATTCAGAATATCTTTGTCACAATATTTTTGATGAAAATCCATTATTAATTTAGAATTGCTTAAATCTATTTGCATTTCCACCCTCGCAACCTTGGTTGGCAATGATTTTACTACGATTCCAGCAATACTCGCAAGAAAAATAGGCGTTGTTAAAAAATAATCTTTAGAGCGGGATCTGCGTTTACTCTTCAGGTTTTTTCGGTATACAGTTGATTCTGGAGGATGGTGATGAAATGGGCGGAGGCAAATTCGATAGCCCCTCTTATCCCGTTCGCGAAGGCTTCCGGTGTCGAGTAGCCATGGCATTTGACGACCGCCCCTTTGACGCCGCAGAGGAGCGCGCCCGGGTATTCGGCATAATGGAGATGCCGCTGCAGATCATCGAGATGGACCTGGATTTCCGAACCGGGGTCCCCGAAGACGCATCGTCTTTGGGGTGGGAGAGGGGAGGGCGGGATACGGGCATGGAGCCGGTCAAGGACCAGATTCGCGATCCCTTCGGCGGTTTTCAAAAATATGTTGCCGGTGAAGCCGTCGGTCACTAATACGTCGACATCTCCGTCAAAGACCGATTTCCCTTCGATATTGCCTGCAAACGCCGGCAGCTTTGACAGCTCTTTATATGCGAGGCGGATCTCCGAGGTCCCTTTCGAGGCTTCCGAGCCAATGTTCAAGATGCCAATTCTGGGCTCCGATATGCCCCGGGCTTTCTGATAGGCGGCGCCAAGATGCGCGAATTGAACGAGTTGGGATGCTTTCGCCTGGAGGTTGGCTCCTACGTCAAGGACTGCGACGGGCCGCTTCTTGGTCGGCATGAGGGCCAGGAGCGCCGGCCTCGAAATATCTCGGAAGGTGCCGAGGATCATTTTTGATGCGCTGACGAGAGCGCCCGTATTGCCGGCGGAGACGAAGGCATCGAGCTTCCCTTCTTTCACGAGCCGTAAACCGACGCAAAGGGAAGATTGCTTCTTCCTGCGGAGTGCCAAGAGGGGACTTTCTTCCATCCCAATCGCTTCGAGCGCCGCCTGAAAATGCAAACCGTGAGATCTTGCCTCTTTTTCGCAATCGGGAGTGCCGATAGCGATGAGTTCGATATGGGACGGCAAAAATGGAGAAAGCGATGCCGCAGCAGAGAGGAGTGCCGCCGGGACATTGTCGCTCCCCATCAAATCAACGCCGACAAATTGTTTACGAGCCGACAAATTGTTTACGCTTCACTCATCACGGATCCTCGGGTGCCATAATGGCCGCAAGACGGACACATCCGGTGAGGAAGGCGCTGCTTGCCGCAATTGGAACAAGCCGAGAGGTTTTTAGGTGTTTTTGCATGGTGGGCTCGGCGCGAATTCTTTTTCGCATTCGATACCCGGTTGCGTGGGACTGCCATAGTATGATCATTCTCCTAATTTTTTTCTAAGTCAGCGAAGGGAAGGTTTTTCTTCCCATCCGTCTTTGGGCTCAAACGCAAATAAGGCGCCAAGCTCTCGCGCTCAGGACAATTGCCTTCGCGGCATTCAAAATAGTTGGGCAGCTCGATGAGGAGAGCCTCTCGGAGCGGCGCAGCGAAATCGAACACGGCGTTTGCGATCTCTTCGATGCCTACCGCGTGATAAAAATTTTCTACTTTCAATTCCGTATCCATCATTTTATTGCAGATCACGCAAGGAAGGGTCGCGTTTGTCCGAGCCTTGAGGCGGATGACCAAATGCTGATCGGCAAGATAGGCCTCTCCGTCCACCTGGACCGGGACACGGAATTTGAGCTCCTTCTCATCAATCTCAAGAAAGGAAGGATCAAAAGATCTCTCGATCTTTTGAACTTGACCACCCTTGAGGCGGTCGACCCAAATTTTAAACATCTCCTGCATAAGCTAGGGAGTATACAAGAAGAAGCGGTTAAAAATCGAGAGAGATCAGTGCGCGGGCCGCCTCCCGGCTGGCATCTTGGTTCCCAAGCGCCTGGCGAAGCTCTTGGCATCCTGCCGCCGCTTTGGCCCTCGCCGCATCATTGAACCAAAGCTCTGTCGTCCAAAACTCGAGATTTTTCTCATTGAGGTTCGGGCCAAAGAGTTCAGGGAACGCGGCTTTAGATAAAATAATATTTACTATGCAGTAGAAGGGGAGGTTAATTCGAAAAATTTTTTGAGCGAGAAACAGATCCAGGGGACGGATGGCGTAATTGACGACGGTAGGGACCTCATGGAGGGCTAATTCGAGGGTCACAGTCCCGGAGGTTGCGATGGCGAGCTTGGCCGATCTCATCCATTCGTAGTTCTTCTCGCCGGGGAAATATTGGAGAGGAGTTGCTCTTGCAATCGAACGGATGAGAGGAAGAAAGGCGCTTTCGGCCACCGATACGGCGATCTGGAGTCCAGGATCTTTTCCTAAAAGTTTCTTTGCAGCGGCAAGCTGCAGGGGAAAATTGCGGACGATCTCGATCTCGCGGCTGCCCGGAAATAGGGCCAGCATCGGCTGAGGTGTCCTTGGGAATGGCGGGATTTGCACGGCAAGAGGGTGTCCCACATATTCGACGCGAAGAGGGGTCGATGAGAAACACTTTTTTTCGAAGGGAAAAAGGACGAGGAGAAGATCGAGCGTCTCGGCCATGCGAGGGATCCTCTTCTTCCCCCACGCCCAGACGGTCGGGCAGATATAATGAATCAGACGGCACATGTTATTTTTTTTCTTCAGCGACCGTGAGAGCCTTAGGTTGAAACCAGGATAATCGATGAAGAGAACCGCCTTGGGTTTTAGCAGTAAGATCTTGCGGCGGATGGCGAAGAACTGTTTCACAATCCTAGGCAGGGCTACGGCTACGTCGATGAAGCCCATGACTTGGAGGCTTTCCATGGGAAAAAGGGTTTGGATGGGAAGACGGCGCATTCTTGGCCCTGCGACGGCGGCGATTTGGAGATCTGGACGAAGCTTCAAGAGCTCTTCGATGAGTTTTGCCCCATGCAAATCACCGCTCGGCTCCGCCGCTAAAATAAAGAGGTCTACCCCAGCGCCTGTCACCGCTGTAGGCATTTGGCCACCCAAGCGGCTCCGTCTTGGAATACTTCCGGTGAGGTCCCATGGCCGTCTCGGCCCATCGACGGGGTGATGAAACATTCGACTTGCGGGGTGCGGATTTTATGGGCATGAGCCGCCTCAACAAGCGACATCGCGAAGTCAAAACAGGCTCGGGTCCCTACCCGAGTGTCGCGGTTGCCGATGTAGAACCGGCTATGAAGCTTCGCCAAAGAAGGGCTCAAATTTTCAAGATCGAGGTCTTTGATTAGAGGATGATCCCGCATCGAGGCAAATTCTTTGAGGGTGGAGAGGCGCGTTAAGGGAGCAAAACCGAGAAGGAACTGGAACCTAACATCGCGGGCGGCCACATGCGCCGCGATAAATCCTCCCCGCGAAAGGCCTCCGACGGCTAGCCTCTTTGGATCGGCGAACCGTTCGCGGATGGCGAAGTCGACGGCAGCGGCGGTATTGTCAAGAAAAGAACCGATCGGGTCCATCCCCCGAGCTATATCCTCAGCCCAAAGCAGGATGGCGTTTTCCGCTGGAAGGTTCGCTTCATGGCCCGGGAGGGTCATAGAAAAAACCCGGATCATTTTTCCCTGGAGAAATTGGACAGGTTGGTTAAAGGGGTCGAGACATAAGGAATCGGGGCCGGAAAGGGCAAAGTAAAAAAAGGAGGGGAGCGGTCCATGGTCGAGCGGAGGCCCGAAATGAAACAAGGGGAGGTCGGGAGTCACTGCTAGGCTCACGATTTTGTTGATCACGGCCCTCTTCTTCTGGATCTTCGGCGCCGCCGGCGGAGAGGCGGCCTAACGCCCTCTTCCGCAGCGTCTCTTGGCGGACCTTCCGCGGAAGCGCGGAAGGCCGCTTCCGTCCAAAGAGTGTATTGAGGAAGAATTTCTGGCTGGACGGCGGACCGGATTTTCAAAAGTTGGAGAGCCAGCGGGGTGAGCGAATCGTTGGGAAGGCGAGGGAGTCGGACCTCTTTCCCATCGAGAGGGATGAAACGGTATTGGGAGGTCAAGATGAACGCCATCACGGCCCTGAGCCTTCGAGGGATTTTGAAAAATGGGGAAAAAATACAGTCGATAACATGAAAGGCCGCCGTGCCGATTTGACCCAAATGAAGAGGGAGCTCTTCCGTCTTGGCTCTTTCGCGTAAATACCGGTCAAAGAGCGGGAAGACGAGGGCGGCAGCGAGAATCGCTCGATCGGGAGACAGCCCTTCGCCTTTTTGGATCTCCGCATCGATTTCGCTTAGGAATTTGAGAGTTAAATCGTTATCTTCTTTATTTCCCAAAAAGTAGGCAAGTTCGGGGAGAAGCGGCGCGAGAAGGCCGTATTCTTGGAGGAGATGGAAAAACGGTTTGGAAGCCCCCGATTCCAGCATGCGAAGCAGCTCTTCAAAGACGCGGGCCGATGAACTTTTGATAATCTCCCTTCTGCAAGACAAAAGCGCTTCGAAAGTGGGCCGGTCGATCTCGAAATTGAAACGGGCTGAGAATTTGACGAGCCGGATCATCCTGACAGGATCTTGGCTGAAACGGGCTTCCGGCTGCCCGATCGTCCTCAAAACTCTTTTTTCAATGTCCGGATAGCCGTCCACATAATCGATCACGATTTCTTTATGGGGATCGTAGAAAAGGCCATTGATCGTGAAATCGCGCCTCAGCACGTCTTCTTCCTCAGATCCCCATTGATTGTCCCGGACAATGAGTTCGGCAGATTCGATATCGCCCGCGCGGAAGGTGGAGACTTCAATCACTTTTTTCCCGAACCGGACATGGGCGAGGCGAAAACGGCGGCCAATGAGGATGGCGCTGCGAAAAAGGCTGCGGATCTCCTCGGGGCTAGCGGAGGTCGAGACGTCGAAATCTTTCGGGCGGACGTTCAAAAGAAGATCGCGCACCCCACCTCCGACAAGATATGCCTTATGGCCCGCCTGCCGCAATTTTTCAATGACGTAAGAAGCCTGCTGGTCGACTTTTTCGGAAGGAATTTTATGCTGCTCGGCAGTATAGACTTTCGGATCCACGAATTCTTCGATAAAGCTGATTCTAGAGAGTAGTCCACCCTCTCGTAAAAGTCAATTCTCAATTCCCTTTAAATCGAGCCTCCTTTACACTTTTCACCTATGAAACAGCTCATGAGCGGCATCCTCCTAGTAACGGGCACCGCTATCGGGGCCGGCATGCTGGCGTTGCCCGTAGTGACCGCCGAAGCGGGTTTTCTCCCTTCCTTTTTCACTTACCTTCTTTGCTGGGGAGTCATGACGTGCACAGGCCTCCTCATGCTCGAGATCTGCCTTGAGATGCCCCCAGAAGCCAATCTCATCACCATGGCCGGCGCTTATTTGGGACGAGGCGGGAAAATTTTCGCTTGGGTTCTTTATCTTTTCCTTTTTTATTGCCTGAGCGTCGCCTACCTCGCCGGAGGCGGCGGCATCATCCGTGGGGCGAGCGGCGCCTTGCCGCCTTGGGGAGGCGTCCTTCTTTTTCTCGCTTTGCTCTCCCCCATCGTCTACTTTGGCGCAAAAGCGGTCGACAAAGTCAATTCGGTTTTAATGGCCGGCCTCATTTTGTCCTATGTGGCTTTTGTCGTTTTTTGCCTGCCTCATGTCCGCTTGGCCCCTTTGCAAAGAGCCGACTGGGGGAAATCGTGGCTTGCGATCCCGGTGATTTTCACCTCTTTCAGCTATCAGGGCATTATCCCCACTTTGACTGCCTATCTGAAGCGGGACGCGAAGCTTGTCCGAATCTCCATCATCGGGGGGACGAGCGCCGCTTTTCTCATCTATTTGCTCTGGGAATTTCTCATCCTCGGGACAATTCCCCTTGAAGGGGAGCAGGGGCTCGGAATGGCAAAGAGATTCGGCTTCACCGCAGTTGCGCCTTTAAGCGCCCGCATCGGCCAAGATGCCATTTCTTCCATCGGGCAAGTATTTGCCTTTTTTGCGATCGCAACCTCGTTTTTAGGCATCACATTGGGCCTCTTCGACTTTTTGGCCGACGGCCTCAAAAGGCCCAAAAAAGGGGGGGCTCGCTTGCTGCTGGCCGTTTTGACTTTTGCTCCGCCCGCCGTCATCGCTTTGATCTATCCTTCCCTCTTTCTTACGGCCCTTTCGATGGCGGGCGGCATCGGATGTTCGCTTTTGCTCGTGCTGCTTCCCATCTTGATGTCTTACTCCGCCCGTTATACCCAAATACGGCCGCTCTCCGGGAAGTTGCAGCTCGGAGGAGGGAGGGGGGTTCTTTTTATCCTTTTCCTTCTCGTTATTTTGGAACTCGGCGTCGAGTGGGCGGGATTATACCACTCGTGATTCAAAAATCGGTTCTGGCGGCGCCCCACCCCCAAAACGATGCGTTTTTGGGGGACCCCGGTGGCGGCGTCGGGCAGCCACTGAATTTGTGTCCCGCCTGCACCCCACCCCAAAGACGTTGCGTCTTCGGGGACCCCGGACCCGGCGCCGGCAATGCCTGGCTCAAATTCAGGGCTGTTTCCCTTGAAAAAGCTCGAACCCCCCGAGCTTTTTCAAGTGTCTGCAGCCTTGCCATATTCCGATTTTTGAATCCCTCTCGGTATAGTGGCTTAGAAATCCCGTGAAAGTATATGTATGCTTTCATGAAGAGAAGAAAGTTTCTCGTCCTCTCCACATTGGCCGCTTTCGGCGCCTGTTTAGGAGCTTTAAGTATTTATAGGGCCGTCTTCGACCGGAGGCCTTTCGTCATCATTGGGGACGGGTATCCTTCGATCGGATTTGAAAATGCCAAAATCGAACTGGTCGTGTTCGAGGATTTCCTCTGCCATACCTGCCGGTATTTTAGCATGGAAGTATTTCCTGCCATCCAGACCACCTACGTCGATCGGGGGATCGTAAAATATGTGATGGTGCCTCTTGCCACTTCGTCTCATTCTAAAGAAATTGCCAATGCCGCCCTCGCGGTTTACCATCAAGCGCCTGCAGTGTACTTTCCTTACGTCCACGAACTCTTTCTCTTGTTTGCAAATGGAACCCTGGAATTCAAAGATTTAGTCGATGCGGCAGCGAAGTTCGAAGCCATCGACTTGGAGGAATTTGAGAGCAGCGTAAAAACGAGGCGGTATGATACCGAGCTTGCCCACAATTACCAAATGGCGAAAAAAGCGATGAAGAAAAGCCTTCGCACCCCGGCTGTTTTCATCAATGGCCATCCAATGCCCGATATCTCTTTTGAAAGCATCTCCTTGCAGATCGAGAAGGATCTTAAAGCGGATCGTCCATGAAAAAAAATCTCCTCTATTTTTGCTGGCTCATCGTCTTGCTTGGATGCGCGGTGAGTTTATACTACGGAGAGATTCTGATGATCGAGCCTTGCCGCATGTGTTGGTATCAGCGGATGGCTCTTTTCCCGCTTGCCCTTCTCCTGGGGGTCGGCACCTACCGGAACGACCGAACTGTGATCGGCTACGCCATTCCCCTTTGCGCGTTTGGGATGATCGTGGCGCTTCTCCAAGCCATCGGCATCCACTTCCCTTCTTTACAGATCTGCGGCAGAGAATGTGCCAAACCCATTTTTTCCCTTTTCGGCTGGATTACTTTTCCCGATTTAAGCGCGGCAGGATTTGCCCTCGTCGGCTCGATTTTGTTTTTCGTGTCATCTCAAAAGAAGAAATAATATTCTTTCTTATCACCCGTCGAGCCCGAACACAACTTCTTTACGCAGCCGAAAGATTCCGTAAAGGTTGAGAAGAAGAAGCAAAGCGCCAGAGAGCGACATGATCGTGAACGCATGGTTCGGCTTCGTGAAAGCAAAAAGCGGAAGCGAAATGGCGGCATAGCAATAGTAGACAACCGGCCCCCATTTGGGCGAGAGGAACTTTGCGCATTTGACCCCTACGACGAAGTAGGCCAGAATCGTCGTAAGCCCAAGGAGAAAAAGGAAAAAGGGCATAAAATAGTTCATGTAGGGAAAGTGGAGAGCAAGCGATTCTTGAACCATCAGGGTGACGTCGATGCCCGATTTCCAAAGGCCGGTCGTTAAGACGACGAGGACGCTCAAGGTGCAAACGACGAACGTGTCGAGAAAAAGGCCGAAGATGGCAAGAGAGGAGAGGCGCTGGAACTGCTTTGTCCGGCTTTCGGCATAGATGATTGATGTGTACCCCACGCCGATGTCTCCTGAATAGGCCCCTCTTGATAAGCCCATCGAGACGGCCAACATCACGGTGCTTCCTGCAAATCCGCCCTGGGCAGCTTGTGCGGTAAAGGCGCCAGAAAAGATCTCGAGCATCACGCGCGGCAATTCGGAATAATGGATAGCCAGCACCCATACGCACATCCCGAAATAGACGAGGATGAAGAAGGGAATGATGGCGCTGCAGACTTCCCCGACCCTCTTGATTCCTCCGATCGCAACGGCAAACGTCGCAAAGCACAAAAGGACGACGATGATCCAAAGGTCGATATGCCAATTGACCGACATGCTATCGGCCATGACATTGAACATGAAAATTTCGATGCCATAAATGGCCAAAATGAGGCTCGCGACTGGCCCGATCCATCTCTTCTTATATGCGACAGGCAGGTAGTACATCGGCCCTCCGTCGTAATTATTGGATTCGCTCTTCACGCGGTACTTCAATCCCAAATAGACTTCCGAATATTGGAGCAGCATTCCGCAAAGCCCTCCGATCCACGCCCAGAAGATTGCGCCGGGGCCTCCGATTTCGATCGCCGTGCAGATCCCGACCACATTCCCAATGCCGATACATCCTCCGACGCTTGCAAAAAAGGCTTTCAAAGGATGGATGCCCCGTCGGTGGCTGGACGCTTCTGTAATGAAGGCGGCAAACGACCGGAGGATGCCTCCGAATCGCCTGATTTGAAATAGGCGGGAGCGGACTGAAAAATAAAAACCCATCCCCACGATCATAAGAAAAGCGAGATAAGCCCAGATGAGATTATTGATCCACGTAAAAAATTGAAAAGCGCTGTCCATGACCGGATCTTGCGGAATCAGGACAATATACACAAACAACTTCAAAAGTTGGTTTCTGCCTTCGTCGGACAGCCACTGCCTTTGAGCCCGCCTGCACCCCACCCCAAAGACGATGCGTCTTCGGGGACCCCGGCGCTCAACTTCAAGTTGAGCTGCAACGGCCCACCCCAAAAACGATGCGTTTTTGGGGACCTCGGACCCGGCGCCGGCAAGGCCTGGCTCAAATTCAGGGCTGCTTCCCTTGAAAAAGCTCGAACCCCCGAGCTTTTTCAAGTGTCCGCAGCCTCGGCATATTCCCAACTTTTGAAGTCATTTGTGTATAGATTCAAGAACCTAGGTTCAACTCTAGAAACCGTTCTTTCCAGTGATAAAAATCAAGGAGATCGGCATAGGGGCGTCCTAAGATCCGATGCGATAAGTAGAGCGCTTCAACGGAAGATAGCCCCGCCTCAGGATCGGGGCAATGGGTTTGCTTGCGCGGGTAGGCGGTTCGGTAATGAGAGGGGAGGCTTCTTGCCTCTAAGCGCGGCAGCGCTTTTTCGATCGCTTGGGCAAGCCGCCAGGTTCCGTCGATCAGAAGGAGATCTCTTCCCAAATCCGCTCGCGTTAATGGGAGCGCTCCGACTTTTAGGAGGAGAAATCCCGCAAAATTGGGCAGCGGATCGATGGGGTAAGTGTAGAACTTGAGGCCCTCTTTTCCAACAAGTCCCTTAAGCGAGCATTTTTTTAAGTTTTCGCGCCGGTGGCGAAGGATCGCGGTTGTCATAATTTATGGGAAGTTGCTTGCAACAAATGTTTGGGGATTTCGAATAAGAAGCGCGAAGGGTTGGTCGGCTGGGCCTTGCCCATCCGCACCCGCGAGCGGGCCATGCTCAAGGTCAAAAACTTCCGCGCGCGGGTGATCCCGACATAAAAGAGCCGCCGCTCCTCTTCGATCCCTGTGGCGGCCATGCTTTTTTCATGAGGAAGAATGTGGTCTTCAAGCCCGACGATGAAACAGGCGGGAAATTCGAGCCCCTTGGCGCTATGGAGGGTCATGAGCTGCACCTTGTCTTCCTGAGACTCTTTCATTTCAGCGGAAAACGTCGGTTTTCCAAGGGCGGTCGTCGCAATGAAGTCGGAAAGGGTTGGGTCCTCTGCTTCTTGTTCATATTGGGAGAGCGCATTCACGCACTCCTCTATGTTTTCCCATTTAAATAGGCGCATTTTTTCGCTTTTCACTTCCTCTTCGATCGCTTTTTTATACTGGATCTCTTCCAAGAACCAAACGAGCGTCTCGGAGAGCGGCATATTGCCAAAACGGCTGCGGGCCTTGTCAATCAACGACACGAATGAGCGGATGCCGCTCACGCCTCGAGGGTGAGAGCGAAATTCTCTTTGGTTTGATGCGACGTCGAGGAGGATATTCCAAAGCGGGACTTTTTCAGCGCGGTTGATTTGCGTCAACTCATCGAGAAGAGCGTCCGAGACGCCTCTTCTCGGGACGTTGATGATCCGAAGCATCGCCTCTTCGTCCCGTTCATTTGCAATGACCCGAAGATAGGCGAGGAGGTCTTTGATTTCGCTTCTTTCAGAAAATTCGAGCCCTCCGAATACCTCGTACGGAATACCACGGATCCAATGGCCCCCTTTTTGCCAAGAGGCTTGCATGAGGGCGATCTCGAACTGGCGCGAGAGGGCGTTCGAGCGGTAAAGGATCGCCATGTCGCGCCATTTCAACCCTTCTTTTTCCCTCAATCGAAGAAGGCGGGCAATGACCCCCGCAGCCTCTTCGGCGTCCGTTGGCGCATTGAAAACTTCGATCGGCTCTCCCGGCCTCTCGGAGCTCCAAAGTTTTTTATCGTGGCGGTTTTTGTTATGGGCGATCACCGCGTTTGCCGCGTCGAGGATCGAGGGAGTCGAGCGGTAATTTTGCTCCAATTTGATGGTTTGGCCGGCTTTGAAATGGAGGATATGGCTCACTTCGGCCCCGCGCCATCCGTAAATCGATTGGTCGTCGTCGCCGACCACGCAAAGGTTTCCGAATTTGGCCGAGAGCAGCTCGGCCAGACGGAACTGTGGCGGATTCGTATCTTGGTACTCGTCGATCATCAGATAGCGGAATCGGTCTTGATAGCGGTCCAGCACTTCGGGATGCTTTTCGAAGAGCCGAATGGTTAAAGTGATCAAATGATCGAAACTGACCGCGTTGTAGGCGCGCAAAGTCGATTGGAGCCGCTCATGGAGATCTTTGGAAAATTGGTCATGCCATGTAGAACTTTCGGCAGATTGTCTGTTTTGAGTTAACGCCGCTTTCGTGGACGCAAGCGATGGCATCTCCCCAACATGTCCCAGCATTTCCCGAGCAAGCTGCTTGACGACGCGGTCCATGTCGCTTTCATTGTAGAGGCTGAAATCGCGGGTGTAGCCGAGCCTGCCGATCTCTTTTCGGAGCACTTGCATGCAAAAGCTATGGAAGGTCGAAAGGGTCGCGAGACGGGCATTTTCCGCCCCGATGAGCGATTGGACTCTCTCCCGCATTTCCGCGGCGGCTTTATTCGTGAAGGTAAGCCCCAAGATCGCCTGGGGAGCAACGCCCTTCTCGCGGATGAGGTGGGCAATCCGGTGGACGATGACTCGGGTTTTGCCGCTTCCGGCCCCGGCTAATACGAGGAGCCGCCCTTCCGTGCTGCAAACCGCTTTTTGCTGCGCTTGATTTAACATAGCAAACGAAAAATTTCAGCTTGGATCTCGGCGAGGGTTGCCGTTTTGGCCAGTTGGCGGGGGATGACATTAAGGTCGACGCCGGAAGGGATCTGGGCTCGGCCCAGGCGGAACGCTTCCCGCACAAGCCGTTTGAAGCGGTTCCTCTCGGGAGCATCGCCATAACGGGTGGACGCAGTGATCCCAAGGCGGGTGCCCTTCGAGCTTTTTGCGCAATCGATGCAGAGGCGGGCGCCGACCAGCCGCTTTCCTTCGCGCGAGAGCCGCTTGTACTCGCGCCGCTTCAAAAGGCGATCCTTTTTAGAGAAGGTGCGGCGGGGGGCAGGCACCGAGAGGCCTATTTCGAGAGGGTTTTGCGGCCGGCTCTGCGGCGACGGTTGATCACTTTCCGCCCATTGGTGGTTTTCATACGGGCGCGGAAGCCGAATTTCCGTTTGCGGCGGAGTTTCGTGGGTTGGAAGGTCCGTTTCATTAGTTTTCATCCTAAAAATGGGTTGCTGAGGGCAAGGATATCTCATCTGCGATTAAATTCTCAACGTTGCAGTGAAGGTCTTGAAGGCAAATGAGGGGATAGGGTATCATCCCAGTCATCGAAAGAGGAAATTTCATGAAAGTCGGAGCTTCCATTAAAGCGGATCCTTCCAAGGGGGACATCATCGTCCGCCGGAAAGGCCGCATCTACGTGATTAACAAGAAAGACCCAAACCGCAAGCAGCGCCAGAAAGGGCCTGCCAGAAGGAAATAAACATGGCAAAAAAATCTTCGATCGCCAAGCAAAAGAAAAGAGAACGGATGGTGAAAACCAGGTGGAATAAACGCCAAGCGCTGAAACAGGTCATTCTCGATATGACGAAGCCTATCGAAGAGAGGCTCAATGCAGTCGATGCGCTGAATAAAATGCCCAAGAACTCCTCGCCCGTGCGCCTGCGCAACCGCTGTCAATTGACAGGACGCGCTAGAGGTTTTTTAAGAAAATTTAAGCTCTCCCGCCTCTGCTTCAGAGAGATGGCCAACCAGGGCCTCATCCCCGGTATCGTTAAGGCGAGCTGGTAGCTAGAGTTCAGATTTAAGGATTTTTGCAATTAGACACTTGTAATTCTCGAAGGGGCTTCCAATCTGGAAGCTCCTCGTTCCATACATAAGTCGTAAGAGAAATTTTTCCTTGCCGCCAAGCATTGGTCAGTCCCTCAAGACTCATGGGGCCGATCTGCTGGTGTTCCTGATTCAAATAATACCAGAATTTGTCCGATGGGCCTTGAATCCCGGGAAGCAATTGCTGTACGGGGGGCTCCGGTTCGAGTTTTGCCAAGGTGTTTTTTCTAGACGGGGCGAAGAAGATCGCAAAAGCTCCTAGGATGCCGAAAAAGGAGCCGATGCAGAACCAAATATAGGGATTGTGGCCGCGCCTATGGGCAAGATAGGCACCCAAAGCGCCGGTCAGAAGGGCGGCTACGATAGTTAGCGGGGTAATGGGAATATGCATAATTTTTTAATCCAGACTATAGCAGAATGAGGGAAATACTTTCCATTGAGCCATACATTCTGCTATACTGGGGCTCGATTGATAGGGGGGGCCGCCTATGTACGACTCGTTCAAGAATATGGATGCCAGGGAGATCGAACTTCCCGATACGGTGTTCGTCCGCGACATAGAAACACGCGTTTTTCAAGGGATCGTTGTACAGACCCTTGCGAAAATTTCCGGCATAGGGCTGCTGGAGGGTAGTCTTTTCGATAGCCTGCTGGGACGTGAAATTGAGAGTGTCAAGGGGATCCACGTCGAACAAGATCAAAAAAAACATTCGGTTGATATCCGCGTGGAAATCAATATCGCTTTTGGCGTTGCGATCCCGGAAAAGGCTGAAGAGATCCAAACCCGCTTAGTGGAAGAAATCAGCCGCTGGACAGGTCTCCATGTGGCATCGGTTCATGTGATTTTCAAGGACCTTATCCAGACAGAAGCCGAAGTGGGGATTCCCCCTGAAGGGACTGCTCAAGAAGCAGGGGCATTCGAAGAAGCGTTTTAAAGTATTTTATGAACTCGCAAAACGCGATGCTCTCTCTTCTCCAACTCTTCGCCGGGTTTTCCTTTTTTGCGGGCGCTATCTTTTTCTTTAGCCTCCCCTTCCGGCCGTTGCTTCGACTCAAGATTTCCGATGTTCTCCTTGCCAGTCCGAGTCTATGCCACCTAGTCGGGGCCTTCTTGATGGCCGCTGCGATTGTCCTCATCGGAGGATTCTATTTTTTAAGCCGGGGGCGTTACTTACGGATCTCGATGGGAGGAAATCCCATTTCTATCGATGCGGCGGCCGTTTACAAAACAGTCGAAGAGTGTCTCAAGGGCCAGTTCGGCCCGCAAATCGCGTTATCCGACCTCTATGTGGCTCGCGGCGGCAAACTCGAAATCGAAATCTCTTTGGCCCCCTCCGTTGAACTCGTCCGCGAAGAGCTTTTTGCCGCCGTGCAAAAGCAACTCGTCCCCCTTCTCGAAGAGAAATTCGGCTACTCCAAGCCCTTCGGCCTCGTCGTTAAAACTCCTTATTCTGGGATTCATAATCCTTGAATTTTGTGCCAAATTTTGACATAATCCATTTGTTTAAAAAATAAATTAATGAGATAAAATGACAATTATTAATTCTAATTCGGCATGCCATCCGATCGTTCAAGCATTGGCTACTACTCATTTAGATCCGCAATATGATGGCGATGCAGCGAAGATTCTTTCCTTCTTCAAACCGTTCAATCAGGCTTCGTACTGCCAAGATGGATGCAAAGCCATCCGGAAACTCTTCCATGAGATCGCTTTCAAGGTACACCCTGACAAATGCCGGAACAATGAAATGGCCACCGACGCTTTTGTAAAGGAGTGGAAGCGAGAAAGACTCTTTGTGATGCAGATACTCTGAAAAAGCTTTGCAAGTCTGGCAAACCAAGGCGTAATGCCTTCTTTGCTTATGAAAGCCCTGAATTGCACGCCATTCTTGAGGATATCAGGAAAGAAGGGGGGATTTTTGAAGATACAATTACCTTCCCGAAAGCATATAGTAAAGCTCTGGAAAAGGCCGAAAAGGGGGACTTGAGAGCTATGAAGCGTCTGAACCCTCCTTGATCCGGAAGCAAGCGATGCAGGCCAATTCTACGAAGCCTATAGTGAAGCAATTGAAAGGGCCAGAAGTGAAGATTCGATAGCCGCTCAACTCTCCTTTAACTTAAGGAGAGTCTCGATATCGCGCTTCGTGATCCCCTTGACTGCTCCCCATTCTTCAACGCTTGCAGCCTTGATCCCTTTCACGCTGCCGAAACGCTGGAGCAGTCTCTTTTTTTTGATCGGGCCGATGCCCGGGATCTCGTCGAGCGCGCTTGAGAGCATCCTTTTCGAGCGCCTTTTGCGGTGGAAACCGATAGCCATCCTGTGAGCCTCATCGCGGATTCGCTGCAGAAGGAAAAGGAGCGGCGAGCGTGGGTCGATGAGGACCGGGTCTTTACGATGGGGCAGAAATATCTTTTCTTGGGTCAGCCCTTTATCGTGGCGCGCTTCTTCTTTCGATACCGCGATCACATCGATGGAAGCGATGCCGAGCTCCTCAAAAACAGCCAAGCTCAAATTGAGATGGCCCTTCCCCCCGTCGACGATGAGGAGATCGCAAAAATCCCCTTTTTCTTTTTCTTTGGTGAAGTGGCGTCTCAGCACTTGCTTCATTGCGGTATAGTCATCCGCCCTGTCCACATCTTTGATCTTAAAGAGCCGGGTGCGCGGGGCGTCCTTTTCCCCATGGACAAAGGAGGCAAGGCTTGCCACCGGGTCAGTTCCAGAGATATTAGAGGTATCGAAACATTCGATCCTGCGCGGGAAACGGGTCAGTTGGAGCGTTTCTTGCAGGTCGAGGAGCATCTTTTCTTTGAGAGAGCGGGCGTCTTGCTCGCGCACAAACAGCGCGGTTGCGTTGCGCAAGCCCATTTCGATGAGATCCCGTTTTTTTCCCTTTTGGGGTGCGAGAACGGCGACCCGTCTTCCTGCCGACTCGGAAAGGATTTCTTCGAGCGCAGTTTGCTGCGGCAGTTCGGTGGGGATTAGGATCTCCTGAGGCCAGGCTCCTAAGTATTTGTAATGTTGGAGGAGGAACGATTCTAGCACTTCCGCATCGTCTCCCGCGATGAGATGAAAGCTGAAATGCTTGGAGCCGACGATCTTGCCATCCCGAAAATAGAGAAGCGCGATGAGGACCGCATCGGCTTCGCGGTAGAGGCCGAGGACGTCGCAATCTTTAGCGGCAGGGTTATCGACATGCTGCACTTGTGTGACATGTTCGATCTGCTCGATCATTCTGAGGTACTCGTCTGCCTTCTCGAATTCGAGGGCGTCCGATGCGGCCTCCATCCTTCTTCGCAAATCCCGAACCACTTCTTTGTCCTGCCCTTTGAGAAGGCGCATCGCGCCATCCACATGCCTTTGGTATTCGTCCTCGGAGCATTTTTCGACGCAAGGGGCGATGCACCGCTTGATATCATAGAGGAGACACGGCCTTGCGCGGGAGGCGAGTTCAGCGTCGGAACATTGGCGTAAAGGAAAGAGGCGGGAGATGAGATCGAAGGTTTGCCTTGCGGCAAGAGCGTTCGTGTAGGGGCCGAAGATGGTGCCGATGTTTTTCGGAGGTTTTTCTTTGAACCGGATGAGGCGGATCATTGGCCACTTGTGGCGCGTGACAACCAAGCTGATATAGGCCTTATCATCTTTGAGGAGAACGTTGTATTTGGGAAGGTGCCGCTTGATCAGGTTGTTTTCCAGGATGAGGGCGTCTTTTTCCGTGAGCGCGACGATCGTATCGATCGCCTCCACCTGGGCCCGAAGATAGGGGACCATCTCCCTCTGGTCGCCGGAGACCGCATAATATTGCTTCAAGCGAGAGCGAAGGCTTTTTGCCTTGCCGATGTAAAGGACTCGTCCCACGCCATCTTTCATCAAGTAGACGCCCGGCTGGTCTGGGTAAAGAGCCAAAGTGCGCGGATCAAACATACCGACTTAGAATATCTGGAGTAGGGAGGCCGGTCAACCTTGGAACCTATCCAAGTAAAATTTTTCGTCGAGTTTTTGGATTATTTTGGCCGCTTACCGAAAAATTGACTGAAACTTTTTATTTGGATAGGGAGCCAATTGCAAAACTCTTCACCGCGCAAAACCGCCCTTTTGGCGCCCCTCGTCGCAGCAGCGACTCGCCTACTTTCTCAAGTATGGTCTCGTCGCTGCTGTCAGAACCGGCATGCCGGTTCTGACGAGAGGTCGCCAAAATCATCGATTTTTCGCAGGTGTGGAGTTTTGCAACTGCCTCTAGGTTCTTACGAAGCCAGTAAATCGATGCGGAGGGCTTCGTAGACTTTTAAAAAGTCTTTGCTTTCGGCAAGAATCTTCCCAAATTCGTTCAGGTCTTTGAGCCTTTCTTTTAGTGATGCGCTGAGATTCCTGCTTCGCCAAGGATCGATAAGCGCGTCTTGCAATTTTAGGGAGTCGGATTTTGTTAAAGCCGCTGCGTCTTGCAAGGCCTGGCGAAATGTCTTACCGTTTTCAAGGCTTTGGTTCCAGGGGAAGAATGAGGGGCGATTTTCGGCAGAGAAAGCCTGAAGCAAAGCAAGCCTGGCGCTTAAGGTTTTGGGAGATGCTAGGCTGGAGGGATGGGTCTCATCGCTGAGGATGTCAGAGCGAAGCCGGCGGCTATTCGGCAAGCCGCTCACGGCGCGTCTTAAAAAAGCGACGCCCAAAGCCATCTCCTCTTCGAGATCCCGTTCGGTCAGAAGAGGAGGTGCGCTGGGAACTACGGGAGGGGGAGGTCCCAAAGCCGCATCGACTTTGGCGATAACGGGAAAGGGGATAACAGAGGCATGGGCCGGAGGTTGGAAATTCACTTCTGAATTCACTCCTGAATTCATTCTGGGCGCCTGGGTTGGGGATAAGGCGGGAGAACTTTTCCGTTTTAAATACTCGGCATAGGCAGTGAGATAATTCTGGTTCCCATGATGCAGTTTCGATGCAAGGGCCCGAATATCTTGATACACTTTTTTTGCTCTAAACCCAAGCGCCGGAGGAGCGTTTTGAGTGTACAATGCTTTGAGAATCGCTTGCTTTTCGCTTTGCCACAATTTCGCAAAGTCGGTGCAAACGGAGCGAAAGGAGGCTCCGTTTTCAAGCTGTTCGGAAATCGTTAGGAATGTGGGTTTGAAGTAGCTGCCTCTTGCCATATTCTCGAGCGAAAAGCCAAGCGACCATTCGCCGACGACTGCAAAGACATTCCATTTTTCAGAGAAGCTCGATTCGATCCCTTCTTCGATTTCTTTACGGGCCCAAAGGTCCCAATCCCAGAGGGCTCGCTTGATGGCGCAGTCGATGAATTGCACGTTGTCCTGAGGAAATGGAAACACAGGCGGCTGAGGCGGCGGCGAGCAAAAGAGCCCCATGCTGCGGAGCGTCGAGAGAGCCAAATAGACCGCGACATCGGCGCCCACCGCACCTATGCTCAAGCCGTTGTACAAGGAGATGTGATAGAGTTTGCTTCCGATTTGCGACCAGGTTTCGTTCGGCTTTTTGTAGAGGGACATCTGCGATTCGGTCACCGATTTCGTCAGGTTCAGAAATTCGTATCTCTCCAAAAAACTCCCTATGCCGGACATCGCTCACCTATTTAGGAGGAAGATTTTAAGAAAGGACGAGGAAAATGTAAAGGGGAAAGGTTGCTAGCTTTGTCATTCAAGATTGCCAGGTGATTGTTTTGTACCAGGAATCGAACGGATGAGAGAAATATTGGGCATCGCCCAATGGTACCTTCGTCCAGATGGTGATTGGATTGAATTCACCGTTTCCTTTTAAGTTGATCTCTTCGTAGTCGCAGACATTCGATGTGTCGACAACCGCCACTTTTTGGTCGCCCAAAAATTGGAGATCGTTGATTGATCCTACTGTGGCTATAATCGCTCCAGCTTTTGCATATCTCTGTAGTTTCGCAAAAAGTCGATCATCCGAACGATAATCTGTCTGAGTATTATCTCCATGTTCCGGTAGATGCTTTTCCGGAAAATAGATCGTCGCGAAATCGGAAAGGTGCGTTAAATAATACTCTTTGATCTGTGTAGGCACATCGCTTCCAATGAGTTTTTCTTTGATGAGTTCGATTCTTGCATCAAATCCCTTCTTTTTGGGATTACTTGATAATTTCAGAAATTCTTCTCTTGTATCGCAAATTCGAAGAAGAAGGATCACAAAGTCTACATAGGCCTTAACTCTTGGGTTAATATCTCTTACTACGAGCCCTGTGCATTTCTCTTCACTGCTGAGCAAAAGGTCATAAAAGCTTCTTTCGGTACCCGTTGACACCATCAATCCTTGAGACATTGGCTCAAGGTGTGGCTTTACGTTCTTTGGACTTTGTTCATTGGGAGATAAAAAATCCCGAAAATTCAACTTAGCTTTTACATCAATTTTTATATAAACCTGATCCTTCAAAGGTTCCTCGAGAGACTGATGATCTATGCGGATGCTCTGAGTTTGCTGACTTGAGGTGACCTGAATTGGGGTCGGGGTGAGCGGCTTCTGATCCTCTGAAGATGATCGGGCAAGCCAATTCCCAATAGATGCGATCAATGAAGGCAACTTTTCAGGGGCCGCTGGAGGCTCCTTTTCAATTGTATTTAAAGGGACCTGACTGTTGGCCCATCTAGTCATCGCTGAAAAAATTACATTGTAACTCATAAGTATCTCTTTTTTGTTTTTATAAAAATATTATAACTAAATATTTAATTTAATTAAATATTTTATTTGATTTTTGCGCATTCTTTTTTATTTAATCGTAAGTTATTAGATTTCAATGAATAAAGAGCGTTCGGATTTAAAGAGATTGGAGAGTCAAAGCAGGTGCCGCACAGAAGCTCAAAAATATCGGGATAACCTGGCTCGGCCGCGCTGGTCTATTGACAGAGCTGCGATCGTCAAGACAAACGCCCTTGCCACTCCATGAGTTTTTGGAGGGCCTGGAAGGGAGAAACCTGGTTCAAATCGAGCGACTTGAGCTCGGCCATCATTGGATCTTCGGGCGGCTTGAAGAGGAAAAGCTGCTCATCGGTTTTTATCTTGCGAGGGGATCTCGCTTCGAGCTTCTGCAGCATCTCCTCGGCGCGGGCGATCGCCTTTTTCGGAAGGCCTGCCAGCTTGGCCACATGGATGCCGTAGCTTTTATCCGTGCCCCCTTTAATGATTTTCCTTAAGAAAACGATGCCCGAAGGGACCTCTTGCACAGCGGTTTGGAAATTCATCGCATGCGGAAATTCGGCTTCTAATTGCGTCAGTTCCCAGTAATGGGTCGCAAAGAGCGTTTTTGCTTGAGCTCTTGGTGTGGTGAGGAGAAATTCAGCGACCGCCCATGCGATCGAAATCCCGTCGTAGGTGCTGGTCCCGCGACCGATCTCATCAAGGAGGACAAGAGAACGAGAGGTGGCGTTGTTGAGGATGTTCGCTGTCTCGCTCATCTCGACCATAAAGGTCGACTGGCCCCGCGAAAGGTCGTCGCTCGCCCCGATCCGGGAAAAGACTTTGTCGATAAGACCGATATGAGCGCCTGCTGCGGGAACGTAGGAACCCATTTGAGCGAGAATTGCAATGATCGCAACTTGGCGGATGTAGGTCGACTTACCGGCCATATTCGGCCCGGTGATGAGCATCATCTGCTTTTCACGCTTAAGCCAAGTATCGTTCGGGATGTAGGAAGAGGCGCCGATAGCCCGCTCGACAATGGGGTGGCGCCCTTCTTTGATCTCGAGAAGGTCGGACGTGTCGACCGCGGGGCGGACGAAACGATGCGTAATTGCCACTCGGGCAAGCGAGAGAAGGACATCGATCCGGGCGATGGCCTTTGAAGCAGCTGAGATGGAGGCAGACTCTTTGGCCACATCGGAGCGGAGGCGCTCGAACTCTTCCGCCTCCAAAGCTACAGCGCGCTCTTCAGCGGTCAGCACCTGATGTTCGAACCTTTTCAATTCTTCTGTGACGAATCTCTCTCCGTTCACAAGCGTCTGACGGCGTTGGAAGGAGGGTGGGACTTTTTCGCTGGAGGCGCGGCTCACTTCGATATAGTAGCCAAAAGCTCTTGTAAATCCCACTTTGAGGGTTTTGATCCCGGTCTCTTCCCGCAAGGTGGTTTGATAGCGGGCCATCCAACTGAACGATTCTTTCGAAAGCCCTCTCAACCGGTCGAGCTCAGGATGAAACCCATCTTGGAAAATCTCCCCTTCGCCGATGCGAAGCGGAGGAGAATCCTTCATGGCGGAAAGGATTTTTTGGGCAAGCGAGTTGGCATCGAAAATGGCCTGGGCCTCCACTTTGATCTCGGAAGACTCAAATCCAAGAAGGGTTTCTTTCAAACGAGGCAGATGGGAAAGGGAGAGCCCAAGCGCATAGAGATCGCGGGGATTTGCCATCCTGGCCACGATCTTCATCATGAGCCTCTCGACGTCCCGCACTTGCGATAGTGTTAGACGGATCTCTTCTGCTTTTTCGGATGAAAGGAGAAACGCGGCGACTCCGTTTTGACGCCGAACGATTTCAGAGCAAGAAAGAAGCGGCCGTTTGAGCCAGGAAGAGAGCAACCGGCCCCCCATCGGAGTGGAAGTTTCGTCCAAGAAATCGAGCAGCGTATTTTTCCCGCCTCCTGCCGATTCGGTCAATTCGAGATGGCGGAGCGTCATCCGGTCGATCGCCATGAACTCCGAATGCCTCTCTGTTTGGATCGTCCTGACCTGCTCGAGGCTGAGGTTGAGGTCTTCTTTGAGATGGAGAATCAGCATTCCTGCAGCCGATACCGCCGCAGATCTTGCTTTCAACCCAAAACCTTCCAGATTGGGCACATCGAAATGCAAAGAGAGGGTCTCTAAAGGCAAGCGCGGGTCTTCTTTTTGATTCAGTAGGAAGGGGAAGGCATGGGACAGCTCTTCGAAGAAGCGAGGATGAGCGGCGACGAAGTTCTTCGAGGCCAAAAATTCAGAAGGCCGGAGGCGGTGGAGTTCATCGAGAAGAAGAGTCTCTTCGATAAACTCGATCGCAGTGAACTCTCCGGTCGAAAGGTCGAGATAACTCAAACCTAAGGTTTCCTCCACTATCGTAAGGCTTGCGAAGAAGTTGTTCCGCTTATCGGATAAAAGTTGGGAAGAGACGATGGTGCCGGGTGTTATGATCCGGGTGATTTTTCTCTTGATGATCCCTTTTGCTTGCTTAGGATCTTCCATCTGTTCTGCGATTGCGATTTTGTATCCCTTAGCGATCAATTTGTCGATATAAGCTTCGGAGGTGTGGAACGGGACGCCGCACATAGGAATCTCTTGACGGGATGTCAGGGTGAGGTTGATCTCCTTCGCAATCACCTGGGCATCTTCATAGAAGGCCTCATAGAAATCGCCGAGGCGGAAAAAAAGGAGCGCGTCTTTGGCCTCGGCTTTGCATGCCTGCCATTGCGCCATCATGGGAGTCGGAGGCGTGTTCTGGTTCATGGAGGAAGCTATTCTAATCTCTTAACCAAAAAAATGGCAAATTCGACTCCGTTTAAAAACATAAAGAAGAATAGACGGTCGGGGGGCAAAGCGGACTTTCCCCAAACGAGACGTTCGGGGGCCCCTTTCCGCTACGCTCCCGCACGCCCAGTGGCCCTATTGAGACTTTACAGACCGGGTTCGCTCAATGCTTACCCTATCGCGTGCTCGCCGTTCGCCGTGCAAAGCACTGCTCCGCAACAAAAAAGAGCGAACCCGCTTTTTTTTGTGATTCCGCAGTCTTCACGCCTGTGCCGCGATTCTGCTGTGTCTCAGCGGGCACCGGCTTCGATGAGCGCTTCAGCTTCGCTTTCGCGTCGCATCGCAGGAGAGAATTGAACACGGGCGATTCTTTCTCAATTTTCTATAGACAAATGAACTCAAAATTCCATGTTCATTTACGCAAATTTTACGAACTAAACCAAATGAAACTGGCGTAAACATATTTTTGGTTTTTTTCAGCTTCATATGATAAGATGCTGCGACACTTGTGATGTTTGTGACTCATAGGGAATTTGCGCCATAAACGCAAGTAGTTAGCGCGGCGACAATATCGCATCTCCCCAGGGAGCCTAAAGTGGATGTAATGAGTTTTAACGAACTCTTCAGCTTGCTGCAAGATGCTGATGAGACCGATCGCATTGAGGCGAAATCGGCGGCGAATGGAGTCGATAAAAGCTTTCGTCAAACGGTTTCTTCTTTCAGCAATGAACCCGGCCTCGGTGGAGGCTATATCTTACTCGGGATCTCAAGGAATGAAGACAATGATGAACCGAAATACAATATGACTGGCGTCCCTGATCCAGATCAGCTTCAATTAGATATCGCTTCCCAATGTCGTGAATTATTCAGCATTCCCATTCGGCCGATCATTAAAACAATTCCTCATGCTCAGGGTGCTATCCTATTAGTCTACGTTGAAGAAGCCATGAGTCATGACAAACCAGTCTATATCAAAAAACAAGGATTGGATGCGGGCACCTATCGACGGATTGGTTCTTCGGATCAGTTATGCACCCGAGAAGACTTAGATCTGCTTTTCCAACTTCGTTCAAAGAGGAAATACGATGAGACTCTCGTCGGAAACGCCTCCTTTGAAGATTTTGAGCCTGAAGCTATTAAATGGTACCGTTATGAAAGAACCAAAGTCAAAGCAGATGCAACAGAGCTTCGTTATAGTGATGAAGATTTATTGAAAGCTGTGCGTGCGATTGAAACAGAAAAGGGCGCTTCCCTACCCACAATAGGAGGGATTCTTCTCTTTGGGAAACAAATGTCGCTCAGACGGCTATTTCCTTTGATGACCCAAGTAGACTATATGCTTGTCGAGGGGAGAGAATGGATTACCGATTCGGAGAAGCGTTATACAGCTTTTGAAATGGCCGAAGCCCTGGTTACTGGTATTCCTCGCCTCATCAGTCAGATTATGATGGATATTCCTCAGGTTTTTGCTCTAGAAGATGACGAAATCAGAAGAAAAGACAACCCCATCATTCCCCGAAAAGTCATTCGAGAATGTGTAGTCAATGCTTTGATGCACAAAGACTATCGAGTGATCAGCCCTACACAAATCATTAAATATGCGAATCGCACGGAATTTCGCAATGTTGGCTATTCTCTAAAACCGCAAGAAGAGTTAGGGCTTCCTGGGTCAATGACGAGAAATCCCATTCTCGCCCAAGTATTTCGCGATATTCATTATGCTGAAGGAAAAGGAACGGGTATTGGAACAATGCGCGATGAGATGAAAAAGGCAAATCTGTCAGTTCCCTTGATTCAGTCGGATCGTTCCAGCAATTTGTTTGTATTAACTCTGCTTCCCCACCATCTTTTTGACAAGCGAGATATTGAATGGCTCCGATCATTCAAAGAACACAACCTAAACGATGAAGAGGCGAGGACTCTAATTGTTGTTAGAGAAAAAGGCTCTATCTCCAACGCCGAATGTAGGACTATCAACGGTGTCGATACTTTAGCCGCAAGCAGTCATTTAAGACGACTGAGAGATCTTGGATTACTGGACCAAAAAGGGCGGGGAAATACCACCTTCTATGTTCCCACTAATCGGTTATTAGCCCCGGGGACAATACTCGAAACCCCTCATACAAGCCCGTTATCTGAGGGGTTAACCCCTCATACAAGCCCGTTATCTGAGGGGTTAACTCCCCATATAAGACCCTTGTCCGAGCTAAGTTATGACTTAACAGAAATGGTTCGAAAAATCGGCATAAGAACGCCTCCCGATAAAGTCAAAGAGGTAATTAAAAACCTCTGTTTATCACGTCCTTTCAAACCTAGTGAAATAGCTCTTCTTTTAAAAAGAAATCATCGCTATGTGCGCGATTATTACTTAACTCCTATGGTTGAATTGGGAGAGTTAGAATTAGTATTTCCTGATAATCCAGCACACCCTCAACAGGCCTATAGAACTAAAAAATTATGAAAGCACTATTGCTGACCAGAGCTTCAAGAGCCTATCCCCTACTCATTAACCTAATCCAAACAAAACACATTCTCTCACCCAGTAAAGTAATACGCCGAGCATCAAAAAACCTTCCCAATATCTCATTCTTCTTTCCCATCGCACAACCAATCGTCGGTATTTTCGTTGTAACCACGAGATTCCTCGCTCCACTTTCCATCGGTGGTTTTCTAGGACTTTCGTTTGTTGTTCCGCGTTGTCCCGTCCCATTCTTCGGTGAGGGATATACGGAAATAACTTCATCGCCAAAATTTGCAACCGCAATTCTTCCGCATCATACCCCTTATCTGCTTCCACGATCGGTGTTATTCCGCGTGCTACGAGAGGCTTTAGCCACCCGCTGATTTTTTTTTATCAGGGGAATCACCTCCTTTCGTTCATCACCGGCAGCCCCCGTACTTGTGGTCCTAAGAGGTTGACCTAAACCGTCGACAAGCAGGTGAGTGGTAACGCCTTTTCCTTTGTAACCATGGTCTACTTTTTCTCCGCCTCCCTTCCCAGCAGAAAAAAAACCATCAATTGCCAATCGGGTTAAATCGATCATTTTCCACTCCAGACAAACTTCCTGCAATGCAGCGAGTACGCGCTCTAGAATTCCATTCTCTTTCCACAATCCCAGATATCGATGTGCACAAGATTTCGACGCCCATTGTTCACCGGTCGGCACGTCGCACCAACGCGCTCCGGTTGTCAGCACCCAAATCAAGGTATTGAGAACTTTTCTTGGATGCATTGGTTGCGTTCCGCTTACTGCTATTCCCCACGGATAAGGAATCAACGGTTCTATAACAGCCCATTCATGATCGTTAAGTCCTACGAACTTGCCCATCGATACAACTCCTTTAAAATCAGGGCAAATACGGTATCACATAAAGAATTTATTTAACAAGGAGGGATAGGCTCAACCAAAGCTTGATGACCAGTTTTGTAATCAGAATATATTGCAAAACCTCCTGCTTTTCCGATAGCTTTTGATGAACGTTCCGCTCCCATGGTGTAATGATTGGCAACCATATTGCCTGGGTTTATTATTTCTCCAAGCCCAAGTTCCGCCGCTCCTGATGATCATATTTCCTTGTTCATCAAAATATTGGACGGTTGGTTTGCTTTCGCCAATGTTTGCTGGACCTTCTTGAGCTCGTATATAAACCATTGCAGCATCCTTTAAATAGAGTCATTATATGATTTGTGAGACAAATAATCAACTAATTGTGAATATGATCAAATTAAACATTTTATTCATTTATTTTGTTTTGAAAGATGTAATTAATTTATTGGGCCATATGGGTATCGATCATTTCTTTTTTCCCTGCATCCTCGCTTTGTTGGGATTGGGAAGGAGTCTCATCTGCGAACAGCACGAGCGAATGGATATTGGCGAGATTATTGGAGGGAATGCAGAGCAGCTTAGATCCAACGATTTTTTGGACCGTCTCTCTGGTCCTACTATTTTAATACGTCAGTTCTGCGTGTGGTGGTACATTCATAGTATGTTTAGAAGATCGGTACTTCCATCGGTTACCTTCGCAACCTCTGTCTGGGATAAGGACTGGCGTCATGTTCTCCTTGATCCCGATTACCTGCGAGTGCGGCAGATCGGCAACCACTCCTTCCCGTTTTCAGAAAGGCTCCTCGTGATCAATAACGTATCGGATCCGTCCGCCGTCCGGGCGGCGGCGGAGGCTAAAGTGGCAGATGGCACCCTGACAGGGTATTGCCTCTCCGATGAAATCGCGCCCACAGCTCTCTCTTTCTTCCAGCTTGAGCGGGCCGATTTCCGGGTCGGGCCTGACGCTCCCAACTATATTGGCGTCAACCCCGACTGGATCTATTACAACGCTTTGGGGCCGCTCTCCGCTCTCTATGCCGCAAGGTCCGAGTACTTGCTTTACTTGACAGGCGACGTTAAACTCGATAAAAAGGTCGATTGGATCGGTCAATCGATACGGCGCATGGAGAAATCGGCTTTCCTTAAAGTGGCAAACCTCGTTTGGAATGGTCGGGTTCATGAGGCGCGCAAAGAGTCTTATAAGAGGGAATGGAATTTTTATCTCGCCAAAGAGGGCTTTTCCGATCAGATGTTCCTCGTCAAGACGAGCGATTTCAGGCAGCCGATCTACGGGGAGATCCGCCCTGACAGCAGCCATTTTCCCCGGGGCGATGTTTGGGAAAAGCGGGCGTTTTCCGCGATGAAAAACCGGGGATGGGAGCGGCTCATTTACGCCCGCGGCTCCTACACCCACGAAAATTTCTAAAAGGTCTATCGATGTCTAACCCTATATCCCTTCTTCTTATCCTCTCTTGCTTTACAGCTATCTATTCGCTCCCGCTTCCTCCTAAGGTCGAAAACATCATGCGGCAAAAGAAATACCAGCATGCGAATTGGGGCATCCTCGTTAAAGACGCCCCAGCAGGTAGGGAAATTTGATGTGCTCCGGGTGCGGCTTGGTGTTGATGGCGCCGTTGATTGCCTGGAGCACGGATATCACGTATATTCGGCTGCCAAACGGGTTTGTGTACCTCGTCGCTGTAATCGACTGGTTCAGCCGCCTGGTGCTATCCTATCGCCTCTCCAACAGCTTGGAGACGAGCTTTTGCCTGGATGCCCTCGAAGAAGCGATAGAACAGCACGGGAGGCCCAAAATCTTCAATACCGACCAAGGCGTGTAATTTACCTCGAAAGAGTTCGTTCAGGCGGTGATTGGCCGCGATATTCGCTTCAGCATGGACGGCCGAGGCCGCGCCTTGGACAACGTGTTCGTGGAACGGCTATGGAGATCGGTGAAGTATGAGAACGTGTATTTGCAAGACTACCAAAGCGTGCCTGAAGCAAGGATCGGCCTTGCCAGCTATTTTCAGTACTACAACACCAAGAGACCACACCAGGCGCTCGGCTACAAAACACCTCACGAGGTGCACTATGCACAATGAACACCGGGTCGCGCCCGCGCGCGCGCACGGGGGTTCCCCCGTGCTTCTGTTTACCTGCGGATCTGAAGATATGTGTAGCTCTGAACAAAGAGCAAAGGAGTGTGTATTAAAAAACAGTTGTGAGTAAATCTGTTGTTTTGATAGGCTGCTCAACCGACAGCAGCCGTTGTTCCTTCTCAAAGAAGGAAAACGAAACGGTAGAGGCAAACTAGTTTAGCCTAAAAAGTTGTCCAGTCGATTGGGTCCACCTCAGGTGGTGGAGCAAAACCCATTTCGAGCAAAATGCCTGGGATATTATCGGTGCTGGAAACATTGATTGAGGCTTTCACCAAAGGAGATCCCGAGGTTTCCTTGAGGTGGACCAGTAAGAGTTTACGCAAACTATCCGCAGAGCTCAAAAATCGGGGATACGAAGTAGGTCGCTCTACGGTGGGCAATTTATTAGAGGAGGCCGGGTACAGTTTGCAGTTGAATAAGAAAGACAAAGAAGGCAAATCCGTGCCGGACAGAAACGCTCAATTTGAACACATCAATGAGCAGGCGAATGCATTCTTGCAAGAGAAACAGCCTGTGATTTCCGTTGACACCAAGAAAAAAGAATTGGTTGGGAATTTCAAAAATGGCGGGAGAGAATACCACAAGCGAGGAGAGCCAGTTAAGGTCGATGTTCATGATTTTTCCGACAAAGAAGCGGGGAAAGTGGCCCCGTATGGGGTATATGATATTGGCAAAAATAAGGGCTGGGTCAGTGTTGGAATTACGAGCGACACTGCTGAATTTGCTGTAAATACGATTCGTAGTTGGTGGCAAAAAATAGGAAAAAAAGACTATCGAAATGCCTCCAAGTTGATGATAACTGCCGATTGTGGTGGCAGCAATGGCAATAGGGTGAGGCTTTGGAAGTGGGAACTGCTGAATTGGGGTTAGAAATTCATGTATGTCATTTCCCGCCAGCGACAAGTAAATGGAATAAAATCGAACACAAGATGTTCAGCTATATTTCTCAGAACTGGAGAGGGGTGCCGCTGATCACCCGTGAGGCGATCGTGCAGTTAATCGGTAGCACAAAAACGACCAAAGGGCTAGAAATTCAAGCCCAAATCGACTTCAGAGAGTATGAAAAAGGCAGAGAGATTAGCGATGAAGATTTTCGAGAGATTGCGATCACCTTCAATGAATTTCGGGGTGACTGGAATTATACCATTTCTCCAATGGTAAGAATCGGTATTTCCCTATGAAAGTGTACGAGTTATCCTCAGACAATCCCTAAAGGAACATAAACTCCTCCAGCCTTAAGGATCCCAAGAATTGTTGAAATGAAGTCTGCCGACCTCTCAAAGCAAACAGCAATTCTATCTTCTGATTGTATGCCGGAGTTTATGAGGGTATGAGCTATTTTGTTAGCCTGGGTATTGATCTCACGATACGAGTAGCTTTTATCCTTGCATACAATGGCTACTGCATCAGGTAGACATTCCACCCATTTTTCAATTAGTTGAATAATATTTTCATTTTTATGATAAATAATAGGCTGCTCATTCCATTGAATAGTCTGTCTGTGAATTTCAGATTGAGATAATAATGGTAATTTGCAAATCTTCTCGTCTGGATTTCTAATAATGGCCTTTAGAATCCGCTGGAAATGTTTAGCCATTCTCTTAATAGTGCTTTTAAAAAAAAGGTCTGTATTGTATTCGAACATCCCAATAAGTCGTTCTTCGTTTTCTTGAACAGATAAACTTAGATCAAGATGAGCCATCTTCCGATCGACATTTTTTAATCTTACTTGCAGATCTTGAATCTTATTGATTTCCATTTGAGGGAGCATATTGAACATGACTTGAAATAAGAGAGAATGGCTCAAGGATCTTTCAATTTTAAGTTTTTCTATGACTTTTTCAAAAGGAACATCTTGATTCTTAAATGCTTCGAAAGTTTCTTTTCTTATCCAATTTAAAAATTCACTAAAAGCACCTTTACTATTCGAGGTAGTTCGCAGTGCCAATGTATTAATGAAGCATCCGATAAGAGAATTCAAATCATTGTGACTTCTGCCAGAAACAGGAATACCAATAATTAGGTCGTTTTGACCAGTATAGCGATATAAAAACACATGAAATACAGCTAATAAAACCATGAAAACTGTTAATTCATGTTTCTGAGCCAATTTTTTTAAATCTGATAAATCGGAATGATCTAATATTAAGAACTCAAGTAAAGCTCCATTATGGGTTTGGATTGGTGGTCTCTGTTTGTCGGTAGATAAATTTAGAAAAAATGGCGCATCCTGTAGTTTTTCAACCCACCAAGTCGTCTGGTTTTCCGTCGGAGTTTTTTCAAAAGAGCTATTTTGCCAATTTACATAGTCAACATACTGAATACATGGACGCGGCAAGACGCCTGCCTTGCCTCCTATACCGCTCGTGATTCAAAATTTTGATGCGTGAAAATTTCCCTTGACTGCACAATGGCTGCGTGAATTTTTTAACCGACTCAGAACGACAGGAACTCAAACTCCGGCACCGGGGGGACCGCGATGGGCGGGTGCGTGATCGAATAAAGGCTGTTCTCCTCTATGATGAGGGGTGGGCTCCCAAAGACATTGCCAGGGTTCTGTTGATTTCTGACGAAGCAGTTCGTCACCATGTTGACGCATACAAAACGTCGAAAAAATTGCGCCCCGAAAGCGGCGGCTCCGAGGAGAAACTATCCCAAACGCAGTCCGAGCAACTTGAGGCTCATCTTCAAGAACACACGTACCTTTACGTCAAGGATATCGTCGCATATGTAGAAGTGACTTTCGGTATTGTCTATACCGTCCACGGATTGAGGGATTGGCTGCGAAGACACGGATTTTCCTACAAAAAACCCGCCGTTGTACCCGGGAAAGCCAACAAAGAGCAGCAACAAAAGTGGCTCGCCGGATACGAGAAACTCAAGGCAGAACTCCTCGAGGATGAGACTATCTGCTTTATTGACGGCGTTCATCCAACGCACAATGTGCAGCCTGCTTATGGGTGGATCAAAAAAGGCGTGCGTAAAGAGATCCCAGCAAACACAGGACGTGCCAGGCTCAATCTTTCAGGGAGCATCGATGTCATCACCCACAGTGTGGTAATCCAAGAAGACGAGACTTTAAACGCAGAATCGATAATCCGGTTTTTCCAAAAGATCGAAGAATTTTACCCGAGTAAACGAAAGATCCATGTATTTTGCGATAATGCACCGTACTATCGGAATAGGGCTGTGAGGCAGTACCTAGAAACGGCAAAAGTTTGTTTGCACTTTTTACCGCCCTATAGCCCCAATCTAAACCCGATAGAACGACTGTGGAAATGGATGAAGGAGCGGGTAGTTTACAATACTTATTACGAGTACTTTGAAGACTTTAGAGGAGCGATTCTTGGTTTTTTCGCTGTATTGGCGACTGTGACCGCGGAGTCAACTTTAGGCCGGGATTTAAGAAGCCGGGTTAGGGATAAATTTAGTCCCTTTCAGGCACCTGCTGCCAAGTTTTGAATTTCCTTGGGTATACATATTCTCTTCAACACGATTTTTCATGCATGGTTTTCTGCGGCTAATCTCCTGCAGCGCGATCTCTCCACCGTTCTCGTAGAGTTCTTTAAATCGATAGAAGCTGTCCCTGGAGTAACCCAGTGTACGACAGGCCTGGGTGACATTCCCGAGGGTTCTAGCCAGGTTGAGTAGGCCTAATTTGTTTTTGATCACTTTTTCATTTTGTGTTACATTCATGATTGACACCATAGTTAATCAAAAAGGGGCCGGCCAGCGGTACTGGTTCGGTCTCTTTTCATTTAGGTTCTTTTTACGTGCTCATAGCACGGGTGTCAGATTAAGTCCAATTTTTGACATTTTTTTACCTTCGACATGAGTAGAATCGTCCTTAGCTAATTTCTACGGGTAATCACGATCCCTCTTAGATCCCTTTCAGCCTGATTGTTCGTTGGCTCTACGCCATCTCGAGTGGCAAAAATCCACAGATTTTGCGCCCTCCGCAAGAGAGCTCGGGCGAACCGTTTGAGGGAGGCGCTATGCTTGCCTTTCGTAGATGCAACCAGTAGCCCATATGCAAAATCATCTCGGTACTGCCTGCTTTTGCGTCTAAATGAACGCCGGCTTCTCCGTTTTTCCCGGTAGTCTCGCCAGAGTTCGAAGATCGTTTTGAGATATTCTAGCATCACTTGGCCCCACTCGCCATCGAGACCTGCTCGCTCGGCAAAACGCTTTATGTCCCGTTTGAGATGAGCAAGACAGAACTGATGTGGCCACTGGAAGCGATAAATTGCTAACCTGTCAGTAACGAAGGCTACACGTTTTGTTGCAGTAGTGCCTAATAGGGCATCTCTGCATTCGGCTCCTCTCCCTTCCTGGATCTTGTACACGGCCCCGGATGCAGTGGACATAATCCATACAAATGCTCGTTTTCCCCAGCATTTCCAACCTGTTTCTTCAACATGTTTTGTTTCGTTACTACCATGCACCTGCTTTTCGATCTCTTCGTACGATGGCTTAAGAGCGGCTGACATACGATTTTCTATATTGCTCTGGGTTCCAACTGCTGCTCGAAGATCGAGCCCTTCTTGCAGGATGCTTAATGCAATCCGACGGCTTAGTCGGCATGTACCAGTCAGGAACCCCATGAAGGCAGACAGTCGTGTTCCAAATGCCGATGGGCCGACATGGCTGGGAAGTGGGGCTACCCCATATTTTCTGCAGCAGGGGCAGTAGAAGCTTTCTCGGTTATATTGAGTGACGATGTATGGCTTAGGGGCTATTTCCACTTGTTGGTGAACCGAGGGTGGTTCACCTGATGGCTGCACTGCTTCTCCACAGGATGGGCAATTTTCTGCTCGTAGGTTGACAAAGGCATCAACTTGAGCTGCTGAGAACAGGGGACGAAAATGGCCGGGGTGACCAAGCTTTGCCCCATCTTTTTTCTTGGGGGCATCATTCTTGCCTTTTTGGTCCGTTGAGGGTGGCTTGGAACTGTTTTTGGAATTGAGGTCGATCTGTTCTTTCAAACGGGCATTTTCTTCACGTAGTCTGAAGTTTTCGACCTTGAGCGAGGCCACCTCACTACGGAGCAATCGAATTTCTGTGAGCAGCTCTTCGTAACTGGCGTTCATGCTGTTCTAGCTTAGCATGTTGGCGAATATTCACCTAAAAAATTTGCTATACCCCCTGAACAAATACTATAGTTCTTATTTTCCATCCCCCGACGAAGGAGGGGGATGTGAATAGTTACCCTTGGGAAAAGCAGAAGAATCCGCAACACTTCCACGGAAAAGAATCAAATCTTCCCCTTCTATAATCACTTGATGGAAGCTGTGATCGGCATGAAAAGGTAAAGGAGCTGGTTCAAAAGGATTGTGTTCGCTGGATATGACGTACATGAGAGCAATTGTTCGAGAGGCGGCAGAGGACCCACTCTCATCCTCTTTCAAGATGGTTTTATGGAAAATTTCTTTTAAGAATGCACCTGGCACAATTTTTGAAAAGCCAACATCCGCCAGCAACTGCATTTCATGAAAAGCTTTTTTGAGCTTGTAGGTTTTTTCAATGTGAAGTTTAGGAATCATGAGTTCGACCCGCTGAGATTGAAGTTTTTTCAAACAATCTTTAATAAACTCCATACTCAAACGGCTTTCAAGATCGCTCAATCTTTCGGCGTTGTTGGGTAAAAAGATCAATTTATAAAAATTTCTTCCATTTTTTGACTGATAGGGAATTCGGACTAATTTAAAATCGTCTTTCTCTTCGTAATAGTCAAAATGATTGATTTGGCGCATCATCCAAACAGTTTCTGATTTTCCGCTCCCAAAATCAAAAGACTTTTGGATCGTATGCTCAGGTTTAAAAGGCGCCGCCCATGATGCTTTAAATTCGTTTTTTGACTGTAAAATGAAAGAGAGGTTATTTGCAAGAGGATCAAACTGATCATCTGATATTTTTGCAATTAATTCGTGGATTTCTTGATCAGCATTATCTGTTTGTTTTAAGTTATAATCATTTTGAATGAGACCCAAAAAAGATTGATTGATGACAAGACCTTCCGGTTTAATAATGTCATTCGTTCCATCTAATTGACGTGAGATTTTTCCTAAACAAGAAATAAAATCTTGTTCGTTTATTTCATTTGGTTTTAATTTCTGGGCTATAAGATTTTTTGTGTTATCCGAAGCTCCTGCAAATAACATGCCGGTAACGGCCATCACAGTAAGCGGTGAAATCCAGGAACTATGATCTGATGAAGCCAATTTAGTTAAAAGATTTTTCGAAAAATCGCTCATTAAAGGAAGGCATGCTTTACAGGTGGTAATATCTGGGATAATAACTGGAGGCGGCACATGTGGAGGCGGTGCATGTTTTTTTGGTATATTGGAAGTAGAGCTTATGACGGCATATGAGATGATTGCACCCCCCACAAGGCTCATGATCCCAAGAGCCGCTTTCATCCAAGCCGGCCTGGTTGCAATTGGCTTCAATCGATTCGTCTGAGACGCATTGACCTTGTTTTGAAGAGGAAATGCTGTAGTTCCTTTTGAGCGATGAATCGCTGTCATAAGTCGCCTTTATTTTAGTATGGATAAAATTCTCGAAAATCATGCTTAGATTGGGATGCGCTTGAGGTTAATGCAAATGGTTCGAAGGATCGAATTTTTTGTTGATTGAATGGGATATAAGTATCTGAAGCAACTATAGTCCTTCGTATTTCATTCGCAACTTCCTGGATTGTGTTGAAATCAAACTTTTGATTTGCAGAAAGAAGAAAAATAGCGCTTGATGGATCCAATGCAGAAACGCAGGAATGCTCTATCTTGTTTAAAACAAGCTCTTCTTTCTTAGACGGATCCCCTGGGTCTGTTTCTCTCCATAAAACCAAGCGATTTTCTGGCGTTGGATCGTAATATCCTTGAAGGATTACCGCTCTTAATTTCCCAAGTTTGGAAGCCTTGGTGATTTCATCGCAGATGTCATTGGCTTTTTTAACAACTTTATATTTCCAATCGAATTTATCAGCGATTCGACCAAAAAACTCTGGATTTAAACGAGGATCCATCTGTTTATTAGGATCATAAGCGGTGGAGAGAAAAAGCAATTTATCTTTGGGATCTTCTTTGCAAAGCCGGACATGCTCTTGGGATTTTGCCCAATCAGGAGAGAATGGCATAAGCGATCGAGATTTGTAATACTCATTGATTGCTTCAATTGCGACAAGTTCCCGGTCGTGTAATTTATTCCATTCCATGTTGGAGCAAGTAGGATAGTGAGATTGAAAGATTCTAAAAATATTGGAATCTGGGATATCTCGAGACGGATGGGGTTCCGATGAGTGATATAGCATCAGGGGATCTTCCGATAGCAAATGCACAAAACCAGGAGAAACAAAAGATCTGGCTGCGAGAACAGTTCCTTTTGTTTTTTCGGCAAGGCGGTGGGCAAAATTATTATAAACGTCGTCCCCTTCAGGAGCCCCCACATTACAGCTAATTAAAGCGATTCTTCCAGATGGCTGCAAACCATCAAAGCAAGAGGAAAGGTCAGAATTGAAATCGCTCAACCAATCATTCCATGATTTACATTCGTTTGCCAAACAGGTTCCTCTAGGGATGCCGTGACCTTCAATCACCACATTGGGTAATCTTCCAACTTTAGCAGCATCCTTTATCTCTTTGCATACTTCATCGTATGAAAAAATAATCTTATACTTCATGTCGTATCTTTGATTTATTCCTTTTAGTAAAGGGATAATATGCGGAGGAATTAAAACGTTTTTATCGTTCCCATATTTATCTTTATCAGTGCTAGGAGGTGCAACGAGAAAAAGTAGTTTATCTCTTTTGTCGTCTCGTTGCAATCGCAGCGCTTCCTGCGTTTCTTTAAAAGGCTGTTGGCCAACGGATAGGATTTGCATCGCCATGCGCTCTCTTGGATGCAGCTTTTGTTCATCGAGGTCAAGGCATGGTGGGCAGATGCAATTTGGATTTGAAGAAGTAGATTTTGTTGTTGCATCGCAATCAGGGTAGAAAATTTTAAAGATACCTTTTTGAGGATTGTTTGGGGACGACCCAGATATTGCAAATGGATTTATTGTTTCGATGAGATCAATCAGTGCCTGATCATTATTACTGTCAAAAGCAACCACGGCCTTCTGTCCAACGACAGCAATGGTCTGAGCGATATTGTCATATGGATCCCCGTTCTTTGGAGATCCACAATCAAATCCCAATAATACAATTTTTCCCGAATCTTGCAGACCTTTAAAGCAGCTCTTGAGGTAAGGTATACCCGGATCTAGTACCGTCGAAAGGCTGTCTTCATTGAATGCAGCGACATAAATATTTACTAATTTTCCGGTTTTTGCGCCTTCCTCTATTATCTCGCACATCTCTTTGACAGATGAAAATAGAGCATACTGTAGATCCAATTTTTTATTAAGTTGTAGGAGTATATTGCTCAGGTCCCAAGGATCAATTCCCATCGAAGGACTAGTTGAAAGAACGATGGCTTTTTCTCGGGTATCATCGCTTCGTAATCGGAAATATTCTTGAGCTTCAGAGATTTGGAGTGGAGAATTGGCTGTATCGAGCGCTTCGATTACTCTTTTTTCCTCGTATCTTAAGAATTTTTCATCCAAATCAAAGCAGTCGAATGACCTACAATTTAGATAGTTGGACGATAGGCATGCTGGATAGCTGGGATAGCTTCGATAGCCTGGCTCGGTATCATCAATCATCATACATTCTGAGTAAAAATCTGGATAGGGAATTGCTGCGACTTTGGGAGCGACTAAAAGTGTCGAAACGAAGATTTTCATGACCGAGACGGCAAGATTCTGGATTGGCGAACGTGCAGTAAATGAAGCGGAAAAGTGATCTCCGAAGGATGTTGAGGCAGCCAGAGCTGCAGCAGCGTTTAAAATTGAGGTTGTCATCGATTCCCTAGCAATAAATATAATTCTTAATCAGCAAACACGTTATATAGCATTTGTATAAAATAAAAAATGAAATAATTTTTTGAAAAATAAATTGTACGCATCTCATTAATCTTTTTAAAATCCTAAGAAATTGTCCACGAACCTAACATAAGTTGCCAGGGAATTTGCATGACAAATCTCTTGACATAGCCCTCTCATAGAGAAACGCCGCGTTCGAGGCGTCCATGCATAATTCCAACTTTCAAGCCGCGCGCAGCCAGGCGGAGGTCAGATTGCTCGAATACGTGAGAAAATGGCCAAAAGCAAAGTTCCAAAAATTTTTCAAAGGGCTGCCTGTCCTTGGCGTTGATGGCTTCTTGCAAGACTTTGGGAAGGGGACAACGGCTGTGGGCAAGGTGTATGCGAAAACGGGGACGGGGATCTCTATGAACTTGGCAACCGGACAGTATTTCCTGACGGCTCAGGTGTTTGCAGGATATATCGAAGGGGAGCGCCTCCTCGAGTTCATGACAGGTTGAGTAGACTTGGCTAACTCATAATTATCCTACGTATGAAATTTAAGGATTTAGATATCTAGAACAGGTCAGAATGCGTTCCGGTTCTTAGTAAAATGATCGAATTGCCAGTCTCTTTGAAGATTAACAACCAGTCTGGCTCAATATGAAGCTCGTGGCAGCCTTTGAAGTCGCCGACAAGAACATGTAGTCGGTGTCTTTCAGGAATCTTTTCCTCATTCTGCAAGAGACGGACAATAGCTAGAAGCTTCTCTTCCTTCTTATCCCTCTTCTTGGTTAATTTAAATTATTTTTTAAATTCATTAGTAAATACAATTGTCTTCAATTTAAACCCATCTTTTTAATGAAGTCTTCGATGTCTTTGCATTCTACTAAGTCTTCGCCTCTTTCTGCTTTGCGGATGATCTCTACCGTCTTGGCGTTCGGCTTGTGCATCTTCTCGTCGACGCAGTTGATGATCAAGTCTTGAAGAGTAACTCCTTGTAGGGCAGCCATTGCCTTAAGGCGTTTGTGTTCATCCGGAAGAAAGTCGACCGTAACCCGCGTTTTCTTTCTCTTGGCCCGCAAAACCGGCTTCTTTTGCGATCGCCCGAATCTTCTCTTTCTCTTTGTTTTTTCCATAAATTCTCCTACAGAATCATGAGATCATGATATCAGGTTTTCTGATTAAAAACAATACGAACAACAGACAAATCATTATTTGATGAAGTTCAACGCAAATCGTGAGGCGTTTTCCATAGGCCTTCCAGAATTTCACTTTCTTCGGATCGCGAAGTAGGAGCTAAGCGATAAAAGCGCTACGATAGCGAGAATCCAGCAAAAGGCCGAAGGATTTCCAGTTGCGTGGATGAGGTAGAGCGCGGCAGCCGGGGTGAATCCACCGATGATCGCATCGGAGAGGTTGAAGCTCAAGGCGACGCAGGTGAAACGGGCGGAGGTGGGAAAGAGATCGGCGAGGATATAGGGAATCAGGGCGGTGAGGACCGTAAAAAAGAAGCAGAAAAGGAGGGCGACCGCAAGGATCCAAAGGGGCGAGGAAAGATAATAATAAGGGACAAGGAGAAAAAGCATCGCGCTGCACGAGCCGATCAGCATTTTTTTATTGTCGTAGCGGTCTCCGAGAGCCCCAAGAAAAGGGAGGGGGATCGTAATAAACAGTAGGATCCCGATCGTGCCGAGAAGGCCAAGAGTTGAGCTTTCCTTAAAACTTACGGGGAAGTTGATGGAGAGGAAATAGAAGGCGCTGGAATTGAATGCGCAAAATAGGATGCCGAGGAGAATCGGATATTTATAGTGGCCGATTACATGTTGGAGCGGAGCGCGAACGATTTTTTCATGCGTGGCCATTTCGCGGAAAAGGGGAGTTTCATGAAGTCTTCTTCGCAACATAAGGCCAAGAAAGCCGAGGAGCCCTCCGACTATGAATGAGGCGCGCCATCCCCACGTGTAGAGATGTTTAGGCGTTAGGAAGTATTCGATGAGGAAACATTCGATGATTGCGACGAGGATGCCCAATTGATAGCCCACGCCAGACCAACTGCACATGAACCTTCTTTTGGCAGGAGGGGCGATTTCATAGAGGTAGCAAAAGGCGCCGGGCAGTTCGCCTCCAGCGGGGAAGGATTGGAGAATCCGCATCACTGTCAGGAGGATCGGAGCGGCAATCCCAATCTCGGTTCGCGTTGGCATTAGCCCTGTGCAGAAGGTCGGAATGATCATGGAAAGGACCGAGAGGATGAGGGCCTTCCTTCGTCCGATCCGGTCTCCGAGCCTGCCGAAGAAAAGGCCGCCAAGTGGGCGGGCCAAAAACCCGACGCCGAAAATCATAAAGACGAAAAAGAGGCTTATCACTTCATCGGACTTAAAGAAGAGCTTCGAAAAGATGGGGGCCCAATAAACGTAGAGATAGAGTTCATACCACTCGAGGAAATTGCCGATGGTGACGGCAAAAATGATCGATTTTTCCGATTTTTGGGTGAGTGTTATATTCATCGCCTGACGCGTTTCTTTTTCAAATCGGCTGCAATTTGAGCGACGAGTCCATCGATGAGCTTATGAGTCAGGTGGGGCAAAGCGACGAGGTGTGAGAGGTCTCCTTCGAAGGCAAGCTGCCATTTTCGGATGAGTTTCTCGGAGGGCTTAGGAAAGATGACGATGATCGAATTTTTATTGCGCCAAGCCCGAACGCCAACTTCATGGAACTTCTGGATGGCATAGCCGGCCAACTCGATGCAATGCCGGATTAATTTCTCGAACTTTCCGTCCTTTAGAGAGTTCAATTCATGCCAGAGGAATAAGGGACTGAGCCCATTTCGCGATCCCGTAATGGTATTGTCCTTGGCTCCCGTATACTCGATGTAGGAGCCGATATTTTTCATGTTCGATTTTTTGCAAAGGCAAACGCCGCAAGGAATCGGAGTGCCGATCATTTTGTGGCCGCTGATCGCGATGCTATCGATGCCTGTCCGGAAGTCGAACGGCTGCGCTTCCAATTTGGGCAAAAAAGGAAGGATCATGCCAAAAAAAGCCGCGTCGCAGTGAATGTAGTATTTCTTGATCTTCAAATCGGAGAGAATCTCCTTGATCTTGACGATATCGTCCACCGCCCCTTTCATGGTGGTCCCGATATTGGCTAAAATGATCGGGGTATTTTCATCCAAAGCATTCTGGAGGGCCACATAATCCAATTCGCCCTTCTCGTCGCTCTTGATTTTGACTCCCGGCATCTTCAAAAGTTTCAGAACCTTAGGGACGCTGTAGTGAGTCTGGTCCGAATAGTAGACCACGCCATTTGGGTACATTTCCCTGGCGACGTAAAGGCCGTACATGTTCCCTTCGGTCCCGCCATTGGTCACATAGCCCCAGAAGTGATTCTTGGGCGCATGGAAGAGCTCGGCAAAGCGGGTGATCACCTTTTTTTCTATCTCCAAGGTGTTTGTCCTGTAGTGCCAACTGCGCAGGAACGGGTCTCCTAAATTGTTAATGTGGAATTTTAAGAAGCGGAAAAGTTTGGAATAATCGAAAAATAGAGAGATGGGATAGCCGACCATCTCCTTTGACGCTTGCTCGAAACGACGATATAATCGGTCGAGTTCCTGACGTTCCTTGCGGTCCAGGGTATACATGCTTTAATTGCATGCTAGTACCGGACCATAAATGTTTTCAAAGGATTATTGCCTCCAAGCAAAGGGGAGCACATCGGAGAGCGATTTTGCCTTGCGGCGAAGCATGAGGGTCCGGTCGAATCCGACCGAGACGCCGCAGCACTCGGGAAATCCCCTGCCCATCGCTTTGAGGAACGGCTCGTCGAGAAGATAGGTCTCCTTGTTTTGCGATCTGCGGATCCCGTTTTCTTCTTCGAAGCGGCGCCTGAGCTCAGAAGAGTCGGCAAGTTCATGGTAGCCGTTGGCCAGCTCCACGCTTTCATGGTAGATCTCGAACCGCTCTGCGACTTTTTCCCCCTTTTTTACGACAACTTGGGCAAGCGCCGCCTCATGGGGAGGATAGTCGGTGAAAACGGTCAGCTCTCCAAGTCCTAGGTGAGGCTCGATCGCGTGCGTAAGGAGAAAGTGGAGGCAAACGTCCCGGCTCCAATGGTCCGAACCAGTGGCGCCCGCTTTGCCGGCCGCAACTCTTATCAGAGAGAGGGGGGCTGCCGTATAGTCGATGCCGGCATATCGCTCGAACGCTTCCCGGTAGCTGACGTGACGGACGGGAAGGGGGCCAAAAAAAAGGGAGAGAAAATCGCAAGTCTCTTCGATCATTTCGGAAAAAGGGATCCCGAGGCGGTACCATTCGGCCATCGCAAATTCAGGGTTGTGAAGACGGCCAATATCCCCTTTTCGAAAGACATGCCCGAGGTAATAAATATCTCCCGATCCGCCGGCAAGGAGCCGTTTCATGGCGTACTCGGGTGAGGTATGAAGAAATCCGGTCTCAGTTTCGGATACGGTTGCAGAGATGACGTCGATGTTGGAGTTGATCGCAGCGCGGGGCCCGAGAGCGCAGCAGTCTACTTCGAGAACCCCCCGCTCCTCAAAGAAGGCCCGGGCTGCTTTCAGCATGAGCGCCCGGTCGATTAAACTCGACATTGTACAATATCGAGTTAGGGCCTCAATCGTTTGCTCTGGAAACATACTCGCCGGTGCGGGTGTCGACTTTCACTTTTTCCCCCTCTTCGACAAAGATCGGCACTTGGATCTTGGCGCCCGTTTCGGTCGTTGCGGGTTTGAGGACCCGGCCAGAGGTATCTCCTCGCACTCCCGGCGACGTTTCGACGATCTTCATCTCCATGAAGGTCGGCGGGAGCAGCTCGATGACGGTGCCCTTGTAGAAGACGACCTGGTAGATCAATTCTTCCATTAGCCAATGGGCGTTATTGCCGATGATTTCATTAGGGATAGTGATCTGGTCGAAGGTCTTGTCGTCCATGAAAACGGCCCCGTCGGCTTCTTTGTAGAGGAAGCGCATCTGGGCCTCTTCGATGTCGGCGACATCGAGCTTATCGCCCGACTTATAGGTCCGTTCGACGACGCGGCCGGTGACCATATTTTTCATTTTGATCCGGTTGAACGCGTTGCCTTTGCCGGGTTTTACGAATTCGTTGGAAATGATGAGCCAAGGTTCCTTATCCACCTCGACTTTCATGCCGACGCGGATTTCGTTGGTGCTAAGTGTTGACATGGAGATCCTTTAATAAAGATCTCATTATGGGGTACGAGAGCTTTCAAAGCAAGAATCTACGGCTATCTCAATAAAAGGGCTTCGTCTATAATCGGGACTATGGAGACGAATCCCCAAGAGGCGGAGATCGCCCGCCAGACCCTCGAGCGGTACTCGGGCTGCGAGGCGGCCCAATTTTTCCCGAATTTGATTTTAACGAACTTTCCCCGGTACGTGGAGCACTTCGCCAAGACGAGGAACGTCCCCATCTGCGAAGGGTCGATGTTCAAAGTCGCCCATAGCCCGAAAGACGAGGTGAGCATCCTCGATTTCAAGATCGGCTCCCCTGCGGCGGCCCTGGTTGTCGATGTCTGCTCGTTTCTTCCCATCCGGGCAAGCCTTCTTTTAGGGATGTGCGGCGGCTTAAGGCGCCGCTATCAAGTGGGCGATTACTTCGTTCCCGTAGCTGCGATCCGGGGCGAAGGAACCTCCGATTTCTACTTTCCGATCGAGGTGCCGGCTTTGGCCAATTTTTTGATGCAGCGGGCCGTGACTCGGGTCATGGATCTGGAAAAGTCGGTCTATCATGTCGGCATCACCTACACGACCAACATGAGGTTTTGGGAATTCAACGAAGAGTTCAAGAACCGGTTGAAGATCACCAAAGCGCAAGGGATCGAAATGGAGTGCGCGACCCTCTTTGCCGCGAGCTATAAAAGAAAATTTACACTCGGGGCGCTCCTTCTCGTCTCCGATCTTCCCTTGGCCAATGGGGGTTTGAAGACAAAGCAAAGCTCCCAGTTCGTTTATGACAACTACATGTCCGACCATATCGAGAAGGGGATCAAAATCCTGAAGGTCGCCCGCGATATGCAGGCCCACCACGTCAAAGGGGCCTATCACCGCAATATCGAGCCCCCCGCCCCCGCCTTCCCCAGCCAGCCATAAGCCCGATCTGCGATTGCTAAGAATCGCGGTGTGGTCTTAGAATGTACGATGGATGCGGCTCACTTCAGAAGAAGTTCATATCATTAAATCGGTTATTTTGGCTCGCGATCCAGATGCCAAGATTTATCTTTTTGGCTCTCGGATTAATGACGATGCGAAAGGAGGGGATATTGACCTCCTCATCCTATCCAAGCGGCTGGTTCAGGAAGATGCCCGCTCGATCAGAACGGCGCTTTTTGAAAAAATTGAGGAGCAAAAAATCGATCTCGTAATCGCCAAAAACGATATGGATCCATTTGTAAAAATCGCTTTAGTGAAGGGCATTCCATTATGAGCCTATCCCACTATTCGAATTTTCCTGTTTTTGATCTTTTTGGCATATTTCGAACGCCTCTTTTCGGCTGTGTGTTTTCACACTGGCCTCAAAGTAGAAACCCTTGCGGGCGTTCAAAATCTGCTCAAAAATCTCTAAAAACATTTAAAACCCTAATAGTGGGATATGCTCATGAAACAGACTGAACGCGATCTCTTAAAAAAAGAACTAGCGCTTTTGGATGAAGCGGCAAAAACATTGGCCCGTTCCTATCAACTCTGTCAAAAAATTGGGAGCAAAGAAAAATATACCCTAGAAGAATTGGATCACTTTGAAGGTTTGACAAGCCGCTTTGCCCGCTTAAGCGATGTCTTGATTCAGAAAATCTTTCGCCTCATTGAAACATTTGATCTCGATCTTCCCGGCACGGTGCGAGACCGGATTAACCGCGCTGAAAAAAAAGGACTCGTCTCATCGGCCAAGATTTTTGTGGAGATTCGCGATCTACGAAACGAAATCGCTCACGAATATCTTCCAACGAAACTGGGCAAAATTTACGAACAAGTCATGGAATGGACGCCAATTATTCTTGAAAGCGTTCAATACGTGAAGAAGTACTGCAAAAAGTACCCGACCGACCTTTGAAAAGGGGATCAAAATCCTGAAGGACGATATGCAGGCCCGCCACAGCAAAGGGGCTTATCACCGCAATATCGAGCCCACCCCCCCGCCTTCCCCAACCAGCCGTAAACTAAAAATTTTATGTTAAGGGCGTCCTTAGTGGGCGGTGTTTATTATTGACTTTTTTAAGTCTTTGAGATAAAATACTTGCAGAATTTAAGGGGAAATCCGATGACTAAGCCTATAACAAATATCCCTGTTAATTTAGCATCAAGTAACTACAATGTAAATCAGGGAAAAAAAGTCGACGCTCTTTCTCCCAAAGCAAAATCAAAACCTCTTCCGACGTGGGTCAAACCGGCTGCCTATGCCGCCCTAACGGTTGCTGCATTAGCGGCAATCTACTTCGTAGGCTCAGCCATTTCCTCTTCTCCGAATCCAGTTCCAAACCCAGGTCGGACGCCAGGTGGGCCTCCAGGCTCGCCACCGGGGACACCTCCAGGGACAGGCAATCAAGAAACGGGGGGAAACGGCAGCCCAGAGACCCCTACCCCGACGCCAACACCAACTCCTACCCCGACGCCTGCAACCACCCAGCCCTTTGCCGAAATCACGTCTGACGAAGCCGTAGAGTCTATGGCAGAGTTCTTACTCAAAGGGAAATATTTAAATGAAGTCGCTTTTAGCTATAAAGGCTTCTTCACAATAAGGAACGCCCCTATCACCTTAAACGAGGCTGACACCCAAATATTGATATATTCTGCAGTGGACAAACTGCTCAAAGAAAAAAGGATTGTTGGCTGGAGCTGGGTTGGTACGGTCATTCACATCAAACAATACGCTAATGACCCAGACCCAGTAGGAAACGGCTACTTCCCAGTAGGAATCCCCTACTCACACTCCCCATTTTCAGAAGAAGGAATGAGCTTATTTTCTCCCACCACTAGAGAGATATATCAAAATCTGACAGAATGTCTCCAGCCGACTATCGAAGAAATCAATAAGCAGATGCAGGCAGAGCCAGAAAAGCAAAGCCAGACCAGCACTTCTCAATCCAGCGCAACTGGCAGTCAGGCAAGCGGCTCTGCAACCTCTCAACCGACCGGGACAGCCAATCAAGCAACCAAACCATCGCCAACACCGACACCAACACCAAAGTCTCCAGCACCAACCCCAACTCCTACACCAACCCCAACGCCAAAGTCTCCAGCACCAACACCTACTCCGACGCCAACGCCAAAGTCTCCAGCACCAACACCAACACCAACTCCTACTCCGACCCTAACGCCAGCGCCTCAACCAACCCTAACACCTAAAGCAACCCCGACACCGAAGCCAACGCCTAAACCGGTACGGACTGAAGAATATTATAAAGAGATGGCATGGAAGATGGAGCAAGGAGATGAGGAAGCGAAGAATATCCTAGTCTCCGGATGGTTTGAGGGGAAGACTGATTACTATCTGAGTACTGCAGACCAACTATTAGCTGGCTACTACAAGTTCGATCTCGAAGAAAGTAAGAAGTTAGCCATGAATGACGGCGATTTGCTGGCGATGATTGGGATTCACTCGTATTGGCGAGGCGATGGGAGAAAAGCAACTCCAAAAGAAGAACAAACCTCGATTAGAACCGCTTTTGAAACAGCTTTCTCAAAACTATATGAAAATCTCAAACAAAAAGTGATCCTAGGAGATTCAAACGCTTTAGATGCAATTAAACGTATATGGTGGGCGTGTCAGAATCTATGTTGGGACGGTAACTTATGTTCCTCCATTTCGATTTCGCGCCAACTCGAGCCTTCGTTTTATCAAGCCGAGCAAAACGCTCTCAAAATGGCTTATAACGTAGCCCGCGATCCAAATTATTTTGAAATACAAGAGAAAGCGTTGAAGGGGGATGAAGCGGCTAAAACGACCCTTTTTGAAAAGTGGGCGGATGGCTCCCTTGATCCTTTAGACACTCTGGCTGAACCAGGTGAGATCGAGATGCGCGGCTACTTCCGTGATGGATCACACCATTCTACAAATACTGAAAAAGACTGCTTTGTGGAGCAGGTCTATAACAAGCTAGAGAAATCGATCAATAGAGCTAATGAAAAATATCAAGAGTTAATAGCAAAATATAATAACACGATTTAAGGAGAACATCGATGCCTGTAACAAACACCCCTTTTAATCTAGGTTCAAGTAACTACAATGCACAGCGGCAAGAAAAGGTCGATGCTCTTTCTCCCAAAGCGAAACGTCTTCCCACCTGGGTCAAACCGGTTGCCTACACAGCCCTTACGATTGCTGGGTTAGCGGCGATCTACTTCGCGGGCCCCGCCATTTTCTCTTCTTCGACTCCAGTTCCAAATCCAGGTCCGACGCCAAAACCAACGCCCAAGTCTCCTGAACCAACTCCAACCCCGACGCCAAGGCTCGACGCCAACCCCAACCCCAACCCCAACACCGACGCCAACCCCGACGCCAAAGGCTCAGACGCCAACCCCAACCCCAACACCGACGCCAACGCCAACGCCAAAGGCTCAGACCCCAACACCAATTCCAACACCGACCCCAACGCCAAACTCTCCGGCCCCAATACCTACACCAACATCAACATCGCCAGCCCCAGTGCCAACTCCGTCGCCAGCGCCAGAGTCTTCAATCCTCTCGGAATACAAGGGACTGGTACAGGATGCGATGAAAGGCGATTGCTATGCCAAGGCGATGGTTCAAGTCAATTGGGACGAAAATATGGTCTCTGCTTCAGCAGACGAAAAAGCATCCATTGAAAAGGCTTACAACTGGGTGTTCCCTGACGAATATGATGATATGAAGTGGCTGGCTTCTGGAGGCAATTCAAAAATAATGGATGCTCTTGAGGTCTGTTGGTATCGAGGCACTGCTTCAGAAAATAACCAAGCCGCTATAAGAGAAGCCTATTACTCTGTACACATTCCAGAATATAGAGAATTAAAGCAGAGCGCCATAGATGGTGATCCGGTAGCCAAGGACACCCTTGAATCTAAATGGAATGAGCAAGGAATTTCTGATTTATTCAAAGAGAAAGATCCAATTAGAACTGCATTTTTGTCGGCAGCTATTGAAAGAACCAAGAAGGGCGATTCCAAGACTAAGGATTGGCTTGAAATCAAATGGAAAAACGATGGGTCGAATGATCCAGAGAACAACAATCAGCGGTGGATCATTAGAGATGCTTATTACAATGCCCTCCAGAAAAAAGTCGAAAAGGGCGATTCGGAAGCTATGATTCTTTTAGATTCTGCTTGGTATGAGAGCAAGACCAGAGTTGGGAGTGGCGCACCAATGATGCTCTTAGCGATGTATTACAAGCACCATTATGAAGAATGCAAACAAAAGGCCCTTAGTGGAGATTTCAAAGCTCGACTTGCTCTTGACGATATTTGGTTGCGAAAATACATCACTCCAATTCCTTCTGAGCAGGAACAAGCCGACATCCTAGATAAATCTGATAAAGCATTCGCTAACCTTTATGCAGATCTGAAGCAAAAAACCATGAATGGAGAAACGACCGCTCTAGATTCTCTTAAACGCATTTGGTGGTTTTGCAAAAACATGGGAGGGATGACTAGGGAGGCCCCCTGCATTTCAATCTCAAATGAAGACCAAGCATCTGTCAGAAAAGCTTATAACTCAGCCAGCGTTCAGAAATTGCTTGGACTCGATTTTAATGAGCTCGTGCAAAAAGCCTCAGGCGGGGATGATAAGGCCAAGGATTTGCTTGAAGAGAAATGGAAGGATGGGACCATTGAATCTTCAGAAAAAGAAAAAGACTCGATTCAACGTGCTTTCGATCGTGCCAAAGCTCACGAAAGTTGGAAAAAGGAGGCTCGAGAGGAAGGAGATTGGAGCGCAATGAGGAGCGTACGGGACGATTGGAAGGCTGGGAAATATCCTTGCTCGGAGCAAGAAAAAACCTCCATCGAAAACGAATATAACGCAGCGCTTTCTAGGAAGTATCAAGAACTGAAGGAACAGGCTGGAAAAGGAATTCGGGAGGCGATCATAGCACTTGAAGACTGTTGGGTGCAGAAAGCCGTTTCTGTCTCACCAGAAGATCAAACCTCCATCCGAGATTCTTATAATTCTGCCGTCCTTCCGAATTATAAAGAACTCAAGCAGAAAGCGGAAAGCGACGATGAGGGGGCTCTGACAACTCTTAAAGAGAAATGGAAAGATCCAGACACCTATTTAGGTTCCGATGAGTGGACCATTCTTCTTTCCGCAGAAGAACAGCACTCCCTATTGTATAAATTTTACAAGGTAAAGGCTGGAAAAGGAAATCGGGACGCGATCGAAAAACTTCAATCCATTTGGGATGCTAAAACCGTCTCTATCTCAGACGCAGATAAAGCCCTTATCATAGACTCGTATAACTCTGCAGCCCTTCCTAGATTTAACGAACTCAAGCAGAAGGCCGCACAAGGCGATACAACTGCCCTGACGACTCTTCAAAATAATTGGAGGGATAAGAAATCTATGTATACCTCCAGGTGGGGCCAATGGACCATTATCGTTTCCGATGAAGAACAAGAATCCATTTTGTATAAATATTACACGGTACAGGCTGGAAAAAAAGGAAATCGGGACGCGATCGAAAAACTTCAAGACATTTGGGATGCTATACCCAAGGAAATTCAAAACTTGGCAGCAGGTGCCTGAAAGGGACTAAATTTATCCCTAACCCGGCTTCTTAAATCCCGGCCTAAAGTTGACTCCGCGGTCACAGTCGCCAATACAGCGAAAAAACCAAGAATCGCTCCTCTAAAGTCTTCAAAGTACTCGTAATAAGTATTGTAAACTACCCGCTCCTTCATCCATTTCCACAGTCGTTCTATCGGGTTTAGATTGGGGCTATAGGGCGGTAAAAAGTGCAAACAAACTTTTGCCGTTTCTAGGTACTGCCTCACAGCCCTATTCCGATAGTACGGTGCATTATCGCAAAATACATGGATCTTTCGTTTACTCGGGTAAAATTCTTCGATCTTTTGGAAAAACCGGATTATCGATTCTGCGTTTAAAGTCTCGTCTTCTTGGATTACCACACTGTGGGTGATGACATCGATGCTCCCTGAAAGATTGAGCCTGGCACGTCCTGTGTTTGCTGGGATCTCTTTACGCACGCCTTTTTTGATCCACCCATAAGCAGGCTGCACATTGTGCGTTGGATGAACGCCGTCAATAAAGCAGATAGTCTCATCCTCGAGGAGTTCTGCCTTGAGTTTCTCGTATCCGGCGAGCCACTTTTGTTGCTGCTCTTTGTTGGCTTTCCCGGGTACAACGGCGGGTTTTTTGTAGGAAAATCCGTGTCTTCGCAGCCAATCCCTCAATCCGTGGACGGTATAGACAATACCGAAAGTCACTTCTACATATGCGACGATATCCTTGACGTAAAGGTACGTGTGTTCTTGAAGATGAGCCTCAAGTTGCTCGGACTGCGTTTGGGATAGTTTCTCCTCGGAGCCGCCGCTTTCGGGGCGCAATTTTTTCGACGTTTTGTATGCGTCAACATGGTGACGAACTGCTTCGTCAGAAATCAACAGAACCCTGGCAATGTCTTTGGGAGCCCACCCCTCATCATAGAGGAGAACAGCCTTTATTCGATCACGCACCCGCCCATCGCGGTCCCCCCGGTGCCGGAGTTTGAGTTCCTGTCGTTCTGAGTCGGTTAAAAAATTCACGCAGCCATTGTGCAGTCAAGGGAAATTTTCACGCATCAAAATTTTGAATCACGAGCGGTATAAAACCGTCTCTATCTCAGACGCAGATAAAGCCTCCCTCATAGATTCGTATAATTGTGCAGCCCTTCCTAAATTTAAAGAAATTAAGCAGAAGGCTGTACAAGGCGATACAACTGCCCTGACGACTCTTCAAAATAATTGGAGGGATAAGAAATCTATGTATACCTCCAGGTGGAGCCAATGGACCATTATCGTTTCCGATGAAGAACAAGAATCCATTTTGTATAAATATTACACGGTACAGGCTGGAAAAAAAGGAAATCGGGACGCGATCGAAAAACTTCAAGACATTTGGGATGCTAAAACCGTCTCTATCTCAGACGCAGATAAAGCCTCCCTCATAGATTCGTATAATTGTGCAGCCCTTCCTAAATTTAAAGAAATTAAGCAGAAGGCTGTACAAGGCGATACAACTGCCCTGACGACTCTTCAAAATAATTGGAGGGATAAGAAATCTATGGATACCTCCAGGTGGAGCCAATGGACCATTATCGTTTCCGATGAAGAACAAGAATCCATTTTGAATAGCCATTGGACTGCCGTTGCAGAGAAAGCCAAGGCGGGCGATGATTCTGCACTGATCAACATCCAATTCTATTGGGCGAACTACGGAAAAATTGCCTCTTCGACTGAAGAACAAGAAGCAATCCGAAAAGGTAATAGAGCTGCTAAAAATAAAAAGAAGTAAAGAGCAGGGGTGGGATTCCGCCTCTTCTTGAATCGCTACCCGCTCTTATTTCACTTCATTTTCGCAAACGAGTTCTTCTTCAACTCTTCACCTTAAGCCAGCCGAACGTTTTTTTGTTGGTTGCTTTTTGATTTCGGTGTAAACTGCTCACGCAATTTTAGGGAGAAAGGCCGATGTCTCAAATCAACGCAAATTTAGCGCCAAGTGGTGTTAATCCAATAGAGAGGACAGTTGTCACATGCCCCACCGATCAGTTGTGGGAGCTGCTATCGGCTGTGGATCCCGAATCCACGGTTTTCAAAGTTTTCGAGGTTTTCAAAGAAACACAAGGGATCCGTTGCGATAATTACCTTCCATGGGACGATGCCTTCGAAGGTGGAACTGGCTATATTGATAGAATTGAACTAAACCACCTGTCTAAGTCTGCTATGTGGGGGATCGCGAGGGCGAACCGTCCTCATATTACCTTGAAATACTCGTGCACTAATGAGCCTCCGGGTAAAGAAATGGGAAGTGGTGTCGTTACCCTTTTTCAACGCTACGCTAAGACTCAAAAACAGTTCTCAAACGGGGCGGATCCTGAACGGGGTTGGTTCGGCGCCCTTTTTCCATGGAACTCCAAGTCTGAAGGATCGGAGGTACTGGTGGTAGATGAAGGGGCTTGGCACAGTGGGTCTATGTCTTCTGGGGGACATTACTATGAATGTAATTTAGGACCATTGGATCTGAATCATGTTTCACTGCCCCCAGACTTTTATAAAGATTTACGCTCGTTTTTGCAAAATGAAAAATTAAACATCGTTGACTCCGATGAAAGAATTGGATCCTTACGATTGAAAGTCTAAGAACCTCTCTCAATAAAGATTTTTAATATAGATTTATTGAGATAGGTTCAGTGCAGGCGTTTTAACGTCCCTAGCTCTCACTTCACCTCGTTTTCGCATACGAAATGTTTTTTCAACTCCTCGATGACGTGAGCTTCGAGCGCTTCGGGCGTTTGAACTTTTTTAGCCAGGAGCAGGGTCTTTTTGTCGATGAGTTTTCCTTTTTGCTGGTCGGCTTGGAAAGAGACGGTGTTGAACTTGAGGAGCGTGAAGTGGTTGGCTGCGGCAAAGGCGCGGACGCGAGCCGAGGTGGTAGAGCCAGAGGACGGGCGGCGGGGGCGGGCCGAAGCGGTCTTTCATTTCGGCGAGCAGTTCGTCGATTCTCGCAGCAGGTTGCGGCTTCGCCGAGGCGGTGGTAGAGCTCCATGCGGAGCGAGACCTCGTTGATGTAGTCTTCGGGAAGACGGGCGTCGTAGGGAAATTCCATCTTGGTTTCATTGAAGGAAATCGGGCGTCTTTTTCTTGAGGGCGTCGATGGCCCGTTTGAGCAGCTTGCAATAGAGATGAAAGCCGATCGCCGAGACTTGGCCCGATTGTTGGACGCCGAGGATGTCGCCCGCGCCGCGGATTTCTAGATCGCGCATGGCGATTTTCATGCCGCCGCCGTAGCCGCCCGATTCGACGAGAGCGTTCAAGCGCTTGCGGGAAATTTCGGGAGGCGCGACTGTTTCGGGATGAGGAAATAGGCGTAGGCGGACCGGTTCCAGCGGCCGACTCTGCCCGCGGAGCTGATAGAGGTCAGCGAGTCCATAGGTGTCAGCGCGGTCGATGAGGATCGTGTTGGCATTGGGGATATCGATGCCGTTTTCGACGATGGTCGTGGCGAAGAGAAGGTCGATCTCGCCTTTTTTGAAGCGGTGGAAGACGGAGTCGATCTCGTCGGCATCCATCTGGCCGTGGACGATCCCAACTGCTTGCGGCAGGGACGAGTTTTTGGAATTCGTTCGGCTTTGCCGTAGATCGTCTCGACGCGGTTATGGATAAAAAAGGCTTGGCCGTCCGCGCGAAGTTCTCGGAGGAGCGCGTTTTGCATCAACTTCAGGCTCGGTTTCGGCGATGATCGTCTTGATGGGAAGTCGGTCTTGCGGCGGCGTATTGATGACCGACATATCGCGCGCATGGACGAGAGACATGTAAAGCGTGCGGGGAATCGGAGTTGCCGAGAGGGTCAGGCAATCGACGCCCGCTTTGAATTTTTTGAGGTGTTCTTTGGCGCGCACGCCAAAGCGTTGCTCTTCATCGATGATGATCAGGCCGAGGTCTTTGAATTTCACATCTTGCAGAAAGGAGCCGGTGCGTGCCGATCGAGGATGTCGACTTCCCCTTGGCCGTTTTCTGCAAGCGTCTCTCGCATCTCTTTCGGAGAGTCGGAAATCGAGAGACGACGTCCACCTGGATCGGAAAGCCTGCATCCTCTCTGAAAATGTCTCGAAATGCTGCATGGCAAGCACCGTGGTCGGAACCAGGACGGCGACCTGTTTGCCCCCGTCGACGACGGCTTTAAAAGCGGCGCGCATCGCCACTTCGGTTTTTCCGTAGCCCACATCGCCGCAAATGAGTCGGTCCATCGCTTTATCGGACATCATATCTTCTTTGATGGCACCGATCGCCAGCAGCTGATCTTCCGTTTCCGTGTAGGGAAAATCCCTTTCGAACCGCCGCATCATAGGCGCCATCCGGCGGATAGCGGAAGCCCCCTTTGACCGCCCGTCTCTGCTTAGAGCTGGAGAAGGTCATTCGCATAGCCGACGATTTGGGCCTGGGCGCTTAGCGCAGTCGCCTGCCATCGTTTGCCGCCGAGCTGGCTCAAATGAGGAGGTTCTTCTTGGGCGCCGATGTAGCGGGAGACGAGATAAGCTTGGGAAAGGGGGACGAAGAGCTTGCTCTCATCTGCGTATTCGAGGATAAAAATTCGGTCTCTTCGCCCAGATGGTTGGTGTGTTTTTCGGTGCCGAGATAGCGCCCGATGCCGCTGTGGAAATGGACGACGAAATCGCCAGGGGTCAATGTCATGGAATTCGGCAGCGGGGGTGTGGTGGGTGCTGCGCCACTTTTGCCGGCGGACATGGGAGCGGTGTGTGATCTCCGCATTCGGGATGACGGCGTAAGGAATATCGGAGACGAGAAACCCTGAGGTAAGAACCCCTTTTTCAAAGCGGCTTTTTTCAGGCCAGGATTTCAGCCGCTTTTTCACCTCTTCTTCTTCCGTATCGTTCGCATTGAGGAAGAGGACCGAGAGCTCCTTGCTTTCCAAAGTTTCTTCCACAGGCTCTATTTTGCAAAAAGGATGGAAGAACCTCGTCGCAACGAACGGCTGCTGGAAGGCTTCGAAAGAAATCGGGGCCAAATATTTGCTCCGTTTATCAACCCTTCCCACCTGGGAAAGATCTTCGATGTTGTGGGCCGAGCAGAAAATATGTTGCGTCTTGCTCCCTAGTTTTTTCAAGATCTCTTCGAGGGAATAAAGAAAGGTAGAGCGGGCCGCGGGCATCTCTTTCAAGGCGACATAGGTGTCCTCGATGGCAAGAAGGTCGTCCCAAAGGACAATCAAATCCTCCCCGAGATAATCGAAGATCGGACAAAGGCGGCTCGCTCCCCGCAAAAAAGGGAGCTCAACAGCCGGCGATAAGAAAATCTGCTCCGCTTTCCCAACCGTTTTTTGGCCAACGGGATCGAAGGTGCGGATCTCTTCGATCGTATTGCCAAAAAATTCGATCCGGTATGGGTCGGGGGAGGCGACAGGAAAAAGATCCAAGATCCCGCCCCGGATGGCAAATTCCCCTTTATCCGAGACGACAGGCGCCCTTTCAAACCCAAGCAATGTCAAAAATTCCGGGAGGCTCTCGAATGGAGTCTCCGTTCCCTTTTTCCAAACCGTAAGGAGAGGCAGTACGCTGGCTTGAGGCAGAACTTTTTGAAGCAGCGACGGCAACGGGCACAAAAGAATCGGAGGAGCTTTTCGATGGATGAGCGAATGGATCGCTTCGAACCTCTTGCCCAAAATATCCGGACTCGGAGCAATCTCTTCTCCCGGCAACGTTTCCCAAGCCGGAAACTCAATGCAGTCTCCCGGAGCGAAAAACCCAAGGTCGCCAAAGAGCCTATCTTCCCGCATCCCGCCAGTAATGAGAAGGAGCGGCCTGCCAGTCGCTTTGGCGATGGAGGAGGCAAGACAAGCCTTCGGAGTGTCCCATAGCCCCTCAACGAGAAACGATCCGCCCTTTTTGAGCGCCTCGAGAAATGCCGAAAGCGATGGGCTAGTCTCTAATTTCATCTTATTCTTTGAAAAGGTCCGTATGCGTTCCGGTTCTGACGAAGTGGATTTCCGTTGCGGTAAGGCGGTAGATAAGAAGCCAATCGGGTTCAATATGGCACTCCCGATGGAACTTATAGTTGCCAGTTAGCTTGTGATCGCGATACTTCGGATCCAGATCTTCTTCATTGGCGAGCTTCTCCATCACTTTCTTTAGTTTGGACATGTCCCTGTCTCGTTTCTCGGCCAGCTTGACATCTCGTTTGAATTGGGTTGTTCTGACAGGAATTAGCATTATAATCCAAGATCGTCAAACAACTCGTCGAGGTTATTGAACTTTTTGATCCCCTTCCCAATTTCTGACTGTTTCATGGCTTTCACAGTCACTTTGTTTGGTTTTCGATGCATGAACTCGTCCACGCTCATCAAAACCAGATTTTTAATAGTAACGCCCATCATAGACGCAGCCATTTTCAGGCGTTTGTGATCAGATTTGTCCATGTCTATGGTCAGCCTAGCTGTTCTTGTGCTCATATGCCCTCCAAGGTAGAAAACTATACCACATACACAGAAATACAGAAATGTGTTAACATTCGAGGCTCCGCCTCGATCTCCGCAAAAGGACTTTGCCCTTTTGAAACCCATAATTAGGTTTGCAAAGGACCTGCTCCGCATAAAAAAGGCCAAACCCCTGGCCTTTTTTATGATTCCGCAGCCTTTGCTGGGTGTTCGAGGGCGAAGCCCTTGATTAACCCGCGGTTTTCAAAAGCTCCCGGATTTTGTCGAGCGCTTTGGAGAGTCCTTTGGGATCCTTTCCTCCTGCTTGCGCGAGGTTTTGCTTGCCGCCGCCACCGCCTGAGATGAACGGCGCCGCTTCTTTGATCAGTGCCGCGGCATGGATGTTTTTTTGCACGAGGTCGGGGCTGACCGCAATGAGTAGCTGGCATCTTTCTCCCACTTTCGCTCCAAGGGCAACGACGCCCGATTTCAGGTGCCTTAGCAGCTCTTCGGCAAAGGCGGTCATCTCATCCGCGTCGATGGCCACTTCCTGCGCAATGAGAGAGATGTGGCCCGCCTTTTCTTTTTGGGAAAGGCACGCGTCGGAGAGTTGCTTGAGGAGCCCTTTCCTGTGTCCTTTGAGTTCGGAGCTTAAGTTGCGATTCTCTTCGAGAAGCGCATCGATTTTTTCGGGAAGGGCTGAGGCGGGGATTTTAAGGGAGGTGGCGAGGGATTGGAGGAGGTCCTCTTCGCCTCGGACGAATTGTTCGGCAGCGCGCCCCGACACCGCTTCGATCCGGCGCACTCCGGCGGCGATGCTGCTTTCTTTCGCGATCCTGAAATAGCCGATCGTGCCGGTGCGGGCGGTATGGGTGCCGCCACAAAGCTCTTTCGAGAAATCGGCGTCGATGACGCGGACCTTCGATCCGTACTTTTCGCCGAAGAATTGCTTGATGTCGGACCGTTTTTGGGCCTCGTCGTAGGAGAGCTCATAGGCTTGGACTGGGACGTCAGCGCGGATTTTTTCGTTGACGAGATCTTCGATTTGGCGAAGTTCGCTTGAACTTACCGGCTTATGGTGGCTGAAATCGAAGCGGAGCCGCTTCGCATCCACGAGAGATCCGGCTTGTTTGATGTGGGGCCCAAGGACGGTCTGCAGGGCCCAATGGAGGAGGTGAGTCGCGGTGTGGTTGTTTTGGATATCGGCGCGGCGGGAGGCGTCGACGGTGGCATGGACCGAGTCATTTTTTCGGAGTGTTCCCGTCATTTTCCCGAGATGAGCGATGACTCCGGGATAGGGGGCGATGGTGTCGTAGACGTGGAAGGAGCTTTCTCCTTTGCCGATCCGTCCCGTATCTCCGACCTGTCCTCCCATCTCGGCATAAAACGGAGTAGCGTCGAGAAGAAGTAGCCCTTCTTCGCCCTCTTTGATCGCATCGGTGAACTTGCCGTCGACTACGATGCCGATCAGGCGAGCGTCGCCCGCCATCTTTTGATAGCCCTGGAACTGACACCGTTCATGTACCTTCGTAAAATCGTCGAAGAAATTGGATTCGAAGGTTTGGGCGGCACTCTTGTGGGCTTTTCGCGACTTTTCTTTGGCCTCTTCTTCAAGAGCTTCGAAGCGGGGAAGGTCCACTCCTAAGTTTTCGTCTTTGGCGATCAGGAGGATTTCTTCGAGAGGGAAGCCATACGTATCTTTCAGTTTGAATGCGTCTTCGCCCGAAATCTTCTGAGAGGCTTTCTTGGAGGCACCGATGACGGAGTTCAAGAGCTCCCCACCCCGCACCAGGGTGCGGATGAAGGACTCCTCTTCCAAAGTGAGGATCTCGGCAATCCGCAGCTGGCTTGCTTTCAACTCCGGGAAGTCATCTCCCATCGACTGGACGAGGCGCGGCAGGATATCGGCAAGGAACGGGCGCTGCACGCCGAGCATCCGCCCGTAGCGGACGGCGCGCCGTAAAATTTTTCGGAGGACGTAGCCTTGGGCCGTGTTGCTCGGCTGGACGCCGTCTGCGATCGCAAACGAAAGGCTCCGAATGTGGTCTGCGATCACATGAAACGCTGGGGCGAGCAGGCCGTTTTCAGGGTCGTACTTTTTCCCGCTCAAGTTTTCCGTAGCGGCGATAAGCCCTCTCAAGACGTCGGTCTGGAAGACGGAATCGACGCCGAGTTTGAGCGAGGCTACACGCTCGAGGCCCGATCCGGTATCGATCGATTTTTTTGGCAGCGGCTCCATTTTGCCGCCGGCGCCGCGATCGTATTGCATGAAGACCAAGTTCCAAAATTCGAGATAGCGCTCGCCCGTCAAGTCTTCTACGGGACTCGTTGCGGCGCCGTATTTCGGGCCCCGGTCGTAAAGCAGTTCGGAGCAAGGCCCGCAAGGCCCCGTCTCGCCCATGGTCCAAAAATTTTCCTTTTCGCCGAAGCGGACGATCCGCTTCTCCGGCACATGCTTTTCCCAAAGAGCAAACGCCTCGTCATCGTCTTTGTAGACGGAGACCCACACCTTCTCCGGGTCGAAGCCATAAACGTGCAGAACTACATCCCAGGCGTACCCGATCGCTTCCTTCTTGAAATAATCGCCGAAAGAGAAATTCCCCAGCATCTCGAAAAACGTCAGGTGGCGGGAAGTGTGCCCCACATTATCGAGATCGTTGTGCTTGCCTCCGACGCGGATGCACTTTTGCGTGGTCACCGCCCGGGTATATTCCCGCTTGGATTTGCCCAAAAAAATGTCCTTGAATTGGTTCATTCCCGCATTGATGAAAAGAAGGGTCGGATCGTCATGGGGAATGACGGGCGACGATGGGACGACCGTATGCCCCTGGCTTTTGAAATAGTTGAGGAACGAGCGGCGGATTTCTTGGGACAACATAAAAACTCTACAGTACTTGGGTCTTAAGTTTACCAAGTCTACCCAAGGAGCTCGCCCTTTGCAAGCTCTTCGGCAAGCTCTACCGCAAGAACTTCTTGCGGGGATAAGGGCATCTGGCTGAGAATGGTTCAAAAACAGGAAATTTTTCGTATGGACGACGATCTAAAAAAACAATTATCCAAAGTCGCGGGCACGATCCGGGGCTTGAGCATGGACGCGGTGCAAAAAGCCAATTCCGGCCACCCCGGGATGCCCATGGGATGCGCGGAGCTCGGCGCTTTCCTCTACGGCGTCCATTTACGCCACAACCCAAAAAATTCGAAATGGCTGAACCGCGACCGCGTTGTCCTTTCTGCCGGCCACGGTTCGATGTGGCTCTACTCTTGCCTTCATTTGTCCGGTTTCAAGCTCTCTTTGGACGAGATCAAAAATTTCCGCCAGCTTCACTCCAAAACGCCGGGGCATCCGGAATATGGGCATACGGACGGGGTCGAAGCTACGACCGGCCCGTTGGGCCAAGGGGTCGGCAACGCCATCGGGATGGCGCTCGGGATGAAACTGCTCGCCGCAAGGTTCAACGAGGAGGACTACCCCCTTTTCACCGGCAAGGTGTTTTGTATCGCCGGCGACGGATGCATGATGGAGGGGATCTCTGCCGAGGCCTCTTCCTTCGCTGGGCATCTCAAACTCGATAATATTGTTTTGATCTACGACTCCAACCATGTATGCCTCGATGGGCCGACCTCCGAATGTTTATCGGAAGATACGAAAGGACGCTATAAAGCCTATGGGTGGGACGTCTATGACATCGATGGCTATGACTTCGACGGAATGGAAACGACTTTCAACGAGATCCGCAGGAAACAGGACAAGCCGGTCTTGATCGTCTTGAGAACGGTGATCGGGAAAGGCTCTCCCCATAAAGCAGGAACCTCGAAGGTTCACGGCAACCCTCTTGGGCCGGAAGAAGTTCTCGCTACAAAAGAAGCTCTTGGATTGCCCAAAGAAGAATTTTACATCCCCCAATCGGTCCTCTCCTTTTTCGAAAAGAAGCTTCCGAAGGAGGCCGCTTTGGAGGCCGAGTGGAACGATCTTTTCCGGCGCTGGGCCGTCAGCTACCCTGACAAGGCCGCCGAATTTCAGAAGATGCAGTCGCGGCATCTCCCAACGGATTTAGAAGAGACGCTGAAACTTGTAGAGATCAAGTCGCCGATCGCGGGGAGGGCAGCCTCTCAGACCCTCTTGCAAACGCTTGGCAAACTATTGCCTCAGCTCGTCGGCGGCTCAGCCGACCTTTCCTGTTCCGATCTCACGCTGATGAAGGAGTTCCCCATCGTGACGAGCGAAAATTTTACGGGAAGGAACATCAAATACGGCGTCAGGGAATTTGCCATGTCCACCATGACAAGCGGCCTCTCGGTCTTAGGGATGTTCCAGCCCTTTTGCGGTACATTCTTCACGTTTTCCGACTACATGCGCAATGCGATCCGGCTTGCCGCCCTTTCGCACTATCACGTCATTTATCAATTTACCCATGACTCGATTTTCCTCGGCGAAGACGGCCCCACGCACCAATCGATCGAACAATTAGCCAGTTTGCGCGCCATGCCTCATCTGCATGTGATCCGGCCGGCCGATGCCCATGAGGTGCGCCACGCGTGGATCTCGGCCCTCCGCTATACGGGCCCCACTGCGATCGTCGTGTCTCGGCAGGCGCTGCCAGAACTTTCGGAGACGAACGTCCCCTACGATCATGGGATGGCAAAAGGGGCCTATATCGTGAAAAAAGAAAAGAGAAAACCCGATTTTACCCTCTTTTCGACGGGCTCCGAGCTCTCTTTAGCTCTCGATGTAGGCAATCAGCTCGAGCAGATGGGGAAGAGCGTCCGAGTCGTCTCGATGCCGGCATGGGCCATTTTCGAAAAACAAGACGATGCGTATAAACACTCGATCGCCGGCGGCGATTTAGGGACGCGGGTTGCCATCGAAGCGGGCGTTGAATTTGGCTGGCATAAATATATCGGCATGGATGGAGTCGCGATCTGCATGGAAGGGTTTGGCCATTCGGCCCCAGCAGCCGATCTTGCCCAAGAGTTTGGCTTCACCGTCGACGCCATCATCGAAAGGCTCATGACCAAGCCTCTTAGGGGGTCTCCAAAAGCCCTATGAGGGCTTTTGGGGTTGAATGGCAAAAACAAGATGAGCAAGATTCAGGGCTCCGCCCTTGAACCCGCCAAAGGACCTACTCCGCACAAAAAAGATCAAATCCCTGATCTTTTTTGTGATTCCGCAGCCTTGGTTTTTTTGAATACAGAAAAGAGAGTTTTGTGAGCCTCCTGGAGGATGCTTTAAAGAACGCTAACTCAAGCCGCCCCCCTGTCTGGCTGTTTCGCCAAGCAGGGCGATATATGCCCTCCTATCAGCGCATTCGAAAAAAATATCCGCTCAAAACACTCTTCCTCAATCCGGAACTTGCCTCGGAGATCACCCTCATGCCGGTGGAACAATTGGGGGTCGATGCGGCCATCATTTTCTCCGATATCACCGTCCTCGCCCTCGCCCTCGGGCTCAAGCTCGATTTTTCGGAAGGGCCTCGGGTCGATCCCTTAGTGACGGCGAAGCTCACCCCCTTCCTCTCCTCCGATCTTGAAAAGCTAGGGTCCGTCATCGAGGCGATCCAACTGACAGTCCCGCGGCTTAAGGTTCCTCTGATCGGTTTTTGCGGAGCCCCATTCACTGTCGCGACCTATCTTGTCGAAGGAGGAATCGTTGGCGCCAAACAGTGGGCCTACCGCTCGCCGGAAACTTTTGAGAAGCTGCTCGATCGGATCTCGGAGGTGTCGATCGCCTATATGGCGCGCCAGAGGGAAGCCGGCGCGGCGGCTTTACAGATTTTCGATTCCTGGGCTAACGTCTTGTCGAAGGAGCATTTCAGGCGGTTTTGCCTTCCCTACTACCGGAAAATGATTGCAGCAGTTGATGCGCCAACGATCCTTTTCATGAGGGGAGCGGGGATTCATTTAGACGATCTCTCCGAGCTGCCTTGCTCTTTGAGCCTCGATTGGCAAACGCCTCTTCCCCAAGTTCGAAAGAAAACGAAACAGCCCCTGCAAGGAAATCTCGATCCCGATCTTCTCTATGCGCCTCATGATGTAATCCGGCAAAAGGCGCTCGAGTTGAAGATGAGTATGCAAGGAGACCCGGGCTTTATCGCGGGGCTCGGCCATGGGGTCAAGCCCGATGTCTCGGTGGAGGCCGTAAGAACGCTTGTGGAGGCGCTAAAGGAAACATGAGTCGGGAAATCATCCGGTTAGATCCAATGCTTCTTGCGAAATTCGACCGCCCCGTTCCTCGCTACACAAGCTACCCCACAACGCCCCAATTTCACTCTATGGCGCACGTTGAGCTCGTCCAGAAGCTCCAAGCTTTCGACCGGACTGAAAAACCGCTTTCCCTCTATCTCCATATTCCCTTTTGCAAGTCGATGTGCCTTTTTTGCGGCTGTTCTGTGGTGCTGAACCGCCAGCCGATGCGCCAAGCGCGGTATCTTGTCCATCTCATTCAAGAAATCGAACGGACAGCGGGCTATTTTCTGAAGAAAAGGGCCATCTCCGAGATCCATCTGGGCGGGGGGACTCCAACGTCTTTGACCGAGGAAGAGCTCGAGTCCTTGATGGCCCGACTTCATGAGCATTTCGATTTGGCTCAAGAAGCTGAGATTTCGATCGAAATCGATCCGCGCACAGTTTTTGCAGACGGAGGTTCTAAACTTGCCCTTTTAAGACGCCTCGGCTTCAACCGGGTCAGCTTTGGCGTGCAAGATCTCGACCCGGCCGTTCAAGAAGCGGTCAAGCGGCGCCAGAGTGAGGAGATGACCATTCAAACGGTTCACCTTGCAAGAGATCTAGGATTCAATGGGATCAATGTCGATCTGATCTATGGGCTGCCTTTGCAGACGCCATCATCGTTTGCAAAAACCGCTGAAAAACTCGTCCTACTTAAACCCGACCGGATCGCATTCTATTCCTACGCAAAAGTCCCTTGGCTCAAACCCCACCAAAAAGCGATTCCCGACTCCGCTCTTCCCTCGACCGAAGAGAAGTTCCAGATTTATATCGAGACCAGGGAAAAGTTCATGGAAAGGGGGTACCTACCGATCGGGATGGACCATTTCTCCCTTCCCGGCGACTCGATTGCAGCCGCTCTTCGGGAAAAAAGGCTCACCCGCAATTTCCAGGGGTATGCCGTGAAAAGGTCCGAAGACATGCTAGGGTTCGGGATGACATCGATCGGGTTTTTCGAGGGCGCTTATTTCCAAAACGCCACAGCGTTCGAAGACTATGAGGCAAAAGTCGCAAGCGGCAAACTTCCGGTACTGAGGGGCTTCTCTTTACAAGAAGAAGATATCCGGCGCCGCTGGGTCATACAAACGCTGATGTGCCAGTTCGATTTGGATAAGTCCGAGTTCGCTTCCCGCTTTGGGCTCGAGTTCGATACCCATTTTGCGGCGGCAAGAGAAAAACTCGAGGAGTTGAAAAAGGAGGGGTTGATCGAAGAGACGGCGGAAAAAATCCTCCCGACCCCGCTTGGTCAACTTTTCATCCGCCTCGTCGCCTCCGCCTTCGACGCTTACCTTGGCCGCGGCAAGTTTTCGAGGGCGGTATGAGGATTGCGATACTAGGCGGAGGGATTTCGGGCTTGAGCGCAGCTTGGTATGCCCGGAAAAAATATCCAGCCGCCGCCATTACCCTCCTGGAAAAAACGGACCGCTTGGGCGGCAAGTTACAAACGAGCTTTGAGGGCGGCTTTTTGTTCGAACAAGGCCCCCGCACTTTCATGGCAAACCGCTCTCCTCATCTTCTCGCATTGATTCATGATCTCGGCCTTGAGGCAAAGCTCATCTTTTCCGACCCCGCCGCGCGCCGCCGGTTCCTCTATAGCCGCGGCAAACTCCGGACACTTTCCTCATTTTTGCCCATGATGACCTTTTCGCTTCTTCGCGAGCCGTTTATCTCAAAAGGAACAGGCGATGATGAGTCGATCTATGATTTTGCCGCGCGCCGGCTTGGGTCCAGGATTGCAAACGAGCTGATCGATCCAATCGCCCTTGGCATTTTCGCAGGCGACATCCACAAGCTCTCGATCCAGTCTTGTTTCCCTTTTTTAACCCAATGGGAAAAGGAGCGCGGGTCGATCGTGCTCGGGGCTCTTCTTTCTCGATTCAGAAAGAAAAGAGGTCCTGCCGGTTTATTCACCCTCCAGAGCGGCATGGGGACGCTCATCGAGGAGCTTGCCCAAAGGTCCCAGGCAAAGATCCATCTCGAAACGGCAGCCCTTGAGATCCTCTCTGACGGAGTTGTTGCCAATGAGACGTTTCATCCCGCCGATCTTATCGTCTCCGCCTTGAGCGGCTCTAGCATCGGCCGCTTGACCGGGCTTTGGACCGATTTCCAAGAGACCGACCTTAGCCTCGTTCACTTTGCGTTTGAAGGGGAGGTGCTGACAAAAAAAGGGTTCGGCTATCTCGTGCCGACTAGGCTTCAGGAAAACCTGCTCGGGATGGTCTGGGACTCCGCCGTCTTTCCTCAGCAAAGTTCTTCAGGGGAGACGCGGGTGACTTTAATGATGCGGCGCGGCTGCGATGTGGAAGAGGCGCTCGATGTGATGAAGCGGCATCTTGGCGTTGCGGCGCGGCCCATTTTTTCCTCCATCCATTTGACCAAAGGGGCGATCCCGCAATTCCATGTAGGCTATGGGAAACGGCTGGCTAAATTTGAAAGGGAAGCGAAGGAAAAATTTCCGTCTTTAATTCTTCTTGGGAATTACATCCGAGGGGCGTCGGTCGATGCTTGCATCTCGCTGGCTAAGCAGTCTTTTTGAGACCGTTTTGTCCGGGTTGGACACTCGTTGAAATCAGGTGAGCGCCGCCCTTGGAGATTCTCGCTCCTTGAGCGCGTTCGCGTTGATTTAGAGCCGACACTTCAAGTCTTTTGGGAATTGCCAAATCGAGGCCTTTAAGGCGTGTGTTGCGCCCGTAGGCGTTTTTGAGTGCTACGATTTCATCCGACGGCGTGTAGAGAAGGCGTGTGTTGCGCCCGTAGGCGTTTTTGAGTGCTACGATTTCATCCGACGGCGTGTAGAGAAGGCGTGTGTTGCGCCCGTAGGCGTTTTTGAGTGCTACGATTTCATCCGACGGCGTGTAGAGTTTGTCTCTCAATTTGCCGAAAAGGAAGCTTGAATCATAGGTTCCGTAGACGCTTTCCATCGCGACGAAGAAGACCGCGGAAACCAATGCGATGATGGCGATGGTGGCAGGTGCGCAGACGAAGACCGCCGCAATGGCGGCAATGCCGCCGAGGATCATCGCGACTCCGATGATCACGCCCAGTACTTCCTGGAGTTTTCTCTCCTGGATTCCCTTGTCCACAGCTTCTAAATAACGGATTTTGTCCTCGAGAGTTGCGCTTGGATCGGGAAGTGTCGGAGCGTTGTTTCCAACTCGCCGTCCCAAGGCGTTCGGCAAGGTTCCGATCTTTTTGATCTTCTCGATAGCGGTATCTACCGTTTGGTCAAGCCTTGCATCGCCTCTCAATTTCAGCGACTCTTTAAAGTCCTTTTGAAATTTGTTCAAATAAAGGAGGTTATAAACGGATTTTCCTAACACTACTGCGCCGCGCACTGCATAAACCCCTCCGAGCGCCCCTCCGGAGGCAGCAGCGGTTCCGCCGGTAACAACAGGAGCAAATCCAAATAAATGGGCTCCGACCGGACTCATCAGCGTGATAACTCCGCCCTGAATCATTCCGGCGCCCATCACACCATAAAGGGATTGGTTGGTCAAGCCGAGCGCCGCGGCGATGATTCCTTCGTCAGCCAGTTCCAACTGCTGTTTCCTCTCTTCGGGATCCAGTGACCGCATCGCAATTTCACGATCGTTCTCGGCGCCCCTACATTCTTGAAGGGCTTTCGGAATGGTATGGACGGCGGCCGATCCCAAGACGAGAGTCCCTCCAAACATGAATGTTATAGGGATAATTCCACCCGCGACAAAGCTTGCTACTTTTGCGACCGTAATAGCTACGGCTGCACAAATATTTCGAAAAGTGCCAGACCCGTCGATCGTGCCATACACCACTTCTTCTGCTGCAGTGCGTAACCAATCAGCATTTGCTACGTTACTGAGTTTCTGGTTCTATACTCATAAGGGACTCTCTTATTTAATCCATAATTATAATATAATATAATTTGAATTAATTTTCAAATGGTATATTATAATGGTATATGAAACATTTTATTGGGATAAGAATGAAAACGAACTCAGATCATTTTTCCATAAACCGAGAGCTGCTATAGCAATAGCTGCACAGGTGACAGCTATAACAGTCATCTTCGAAGGGTAGCAATGCCTCCAACCAGGATTGAGGTTTCTCCATTCCTTCCGGTAGTGTTCTTTATGATTGTCAGGAATGTAATGGTTGTAAAAATGATCGAATTCCGCATTATCAGGGAAGTATTCATAAGTATACCCAAGGAAATTCAAAACTTGGCAGCAGGTGCCTGAAAGGGACTAAATTTATCCCTAACCCGGCTTCTTAAATCCCGGCCTAAAGTTGACTCCGCGGTCATAGTCGCCAATACAGCGAAAAAACCAAGAATCGCTCCTCTAAAGTCTTCAAAGTACTCGTAATAAGTATTGTAAACTACCCGCTCCTTCATCCATTTCCACAGTCGTTCTATCGGGTTTAGATTGGGGCTATAGGGCGGTAAAAAGTGCAAACAAACTTTTGCCGTTTCTAGGTACTGCCTCACAGCCCTATTCCGATAGTACGGTGCATTATCGCAAAATACATGGATCTTTCGTTTACTCGGGTAAAATTCTTCGATCTTTTGGAAAAACCGGATTATCGATTCTGCGTTTAAAGTCTCGTCTTCTTGGATTACCACACTGTGGGTGATGACATCGATGCTCCCTGAAAGATTGAGCCTGGCACGTCCTGTGTTTGCTGGGATCTCTTTACGCACGCCTTTTTTGATCCACCCATAAGCAGGCTGCACATTGTGCGTTGGATGAACGCCGTCAATAAAGCAGATAGTCTCATCCTCGAGGAGTTCTGCCTTGAGTTTCTCGTATCCGGCGAGCCACTTTTGTTGCTGCTCTTTGTTGGCTTTCCCGGGTACAACGGCGGGTTTTTTGTAGGAAAATCCGTGTCTTCGCAGCCAATCCCTCAATCCGTGGACGGTATAGACAATACCGAAAGTCACTTCTACATATGCGACGATATCCTTGACGTAAAGGTACGTGTGTTCTTGAAGATGAGCCTCAAGTTGCTCGGACTGCGTTTGGGATAGTTTCTCCTCGGAGCCGCCGCTTTCGGGGCGCAATTTTTTCGACGTTTTGTATGCGTCAACATGGTGACGAACTGCTTCGTCAGAAATCAACAGAACCCTGGCAATGTCTTTGGGAGCCCACCCCTCATCATAGAGGAGAACAGCCTTTATTCGATCACGCACCCGCCCATCGCGGTCCCCCCGGTGCCGGAGTTTGAGTTCCTGTCGTTCTGAGTCGGTTAAAAAATTCACGCAGCCATTGTGCAGTCAAGGGAAATTTTCACGCATCAAAATTTTGAATCACGAGCGGTATACGTTCAATATAGGGTGTGTTAGATTCGCATGCTTTTAGCAGATTAATTTCCCTTACTATTTGATTAATACGAGAAATCTTGCCCTCAAATTCAAGGTGCTCTGCAGCTTTTGCATACTCCTCAGCAGATTTATATCTCCCGTTTTTTGCGGCGTTCTCTAGCGCTGTATGCTTCCTATCGGAAGTTATATTATGGAGCTCAAATACTGCGTGGCTTAGTTGCCGACGAGCTGACAAATCAGGGCTGATCCTAATTATATTCCCCTGTTTTTCAGCCTCAAATCCGGATATTGTTTTTTCTAAGCGTATCTCTAAATTGGGACAGCCGCTTTCTTGAAGTTCTTTTTCAGCTTCATCTATAAGAGCCTTACTTTTAGGAAATAAGCTCAGCTCCTGGATAATGGCTTCGCCGGTAGTGAAAGGCTCCCTATAAGCCTGGCTAACGGGATAAGAATTCACAGGAATCGAAGTAGTCATTCAAAACACCATTTTAAGTAAAAACGAATTTATCATACATATAAAATGATTAACTTTCAATTTATATTAATCCAATTAAAAAAGTTTTTATGTCCGATGATGTGGCATGTATCCACATAGGCAACGATGTCTTTAACTCGACTTTGTACAATTTTTGGCGAGCAGATCCAGAGGAAGCGCTCTGCAATTTTTTTCTTTTTTTGCGAAATTCATAGCCGAAGGCACTATTTATGAGCAAAAAAAGGAAAAAAGGGCCAGCGATTCTCTCGGAGATGCCGTCACAAAATTGTACAAAGTCGAATTTAACGTAGAGATAGAAATGCGATTCCAAATGGGTCACCAATCGCTTGTGTTGGTCTCTGAGTTGTATTCGTTTGTGTTCAGTCAGAAAAAGCATGCGGCTATCATGCCGTCTAACAAAATTTTTCTCGCCCTATTTTTGTTCCCTCAAACTTTTCATTGAGATAAGAGATTGGGCTTTTTTAAGAGCCAGCCGAGGTTTTGGATGGCTTGGGAGGGCGTATAGAGGGCCGATTGCAATCGATTGAAGATCGGCTTTACCTCGCAAATTGCATGGGAAAGTTCCATCAACGCAAAGAATATAGCGGCGGCGATCAGGATGGCAAAGGGCGCCGCTCCAAAAGTAAAAATAGCGGCTGCAATGCTTGCGAGCCCCCCTAAAATCATCAAGCTGCCGTAGCAGATATTGATTTTATGATGGAGTTTTTTCGCATGGATGCCCTTGTCGACCGCTGCAAGGAATTTGACCCTCCCTTTTAAAGAGCTATCTGGCACTGGCAAGTTGGTGCTAGCGCGCCTTGCCAAGGCAGAGCTTCCGATGCCGATCCGCTCGATCAGCTTCATGGTTCGGTCTACTGCCTGCTCTAACCCTTGTCTTGTCTTCTCGCTGCCTTGCAAACTGCTTTCGAAATCCTTTTCGAATCGATCCAGATATCGGAGATGATAGACCGACCTTCCTATGATGAGAGACCCCTTCAAAACGTAGACGCCTCCTAGCGCCGCACCCGCGTATAAAGCGGCCGGTTGGCTGACCAGGGCATGGAATCCCAATGATTCGGCGGAATGAGGGCTCAAGAAAGCGACTGTCCCTGCCGAGGTCAACCCAGCCCCTCCCGCGCCATTGAGATATTGAATGGCTAATCCGAATTTGGAAAGATCGAGCCGCTCTTCTGCAAGCTTGATTCTGATTTCGCTCTCCGGGGTTGGGTCCAGCCTTTTTTTAGCAATGGCCCGCGTCTTCTCTGCGCAGGACAGATTGTATTCTCTATGAGCCTTAGGAATGGTGCTATAAAGCGCCGACCCAAGCATGAAGAGGCCTCCGATGGTTTCAAGCTCTGGAAAGACGCTCACTAAAAAATTGGCGTCCACTATTTCCGGCGTTTCCTCAATGCGTGTTCCATTCTCAACGCCGCTATCGATGCTTCTTGCGGTCGTGTTGGTCCCATCGATCCGCATCCGCCGGTCGTGTGCATATTTGGGGTTATAGGGATTAGAGGGCTGAATTACAGCAGTCATTAAGCATCTCGAATAAAAATTTGCATATAAGTTTTAAATAAACATCGCTTTTTTAGTATCTTTTTGGGATTAATTATACCAATAATACATATTATCTGCTATTTATATGATTATTTGATTAAAATAATTTTTTGCAATTGATAATTAATATTGTTTCGTGTAGTATAGAAAAAGGAGAGATATATTAATAATAACCTCTCTCATAATTTAATAACGTAAAAAGTAAGGAGTGTCATTATGGGCATAGAACCCTATCCTTCTGAATTGTCCAAATATGAAGTCCGTCTTGGGGGACAAAACCTCTCGCTGCAAGACATCGAAGAGATCGAGCAGCAAGTCATGGTCCAGACAACGGATAAAACCCGACAGTTTGCGGTTAGTATCCTCGAGAGATGCGAGGATAAGAAGCAACCTCTCATCGATCGGCAAATCACACAGCTCGACCAAACAGCGGATCCGGTTCTGAAAATTGGGCTTTTGACCCCGCTCATTCCCTATCTGGAGCCGCAAGAGGTCGACCAAAAGTTAGACAAAATTCAATTCGAAGCTTCCTTGACCAGCGATCCCAAGGTTCAAAAAGCGGTCACGAAGCAGCTCGAACACTTGCAGTTCGCCCAGGCAAAACCTCTAGTGCATGATCTCAATGCCTTCGTCGCTCGACTTAAAGGGATCGGGGAGGCGGTGCTGAATCGAAATTCTTTAGACCCTATGCTCGGTGAACTGAGCGAATATCAAATTCATCAGGTCAAGCAGGCAGCCGTTCGGGGGTGCGCATGAGCCCAGAAGGAGCCGCTTACGGGATTGAGGAATATGCAAAGGCGCTCTCTCTCCAAGCTGAGATTGCAGAGGCCTTTTATTACGGAAGGATCGGAGAGGGGGTCGAAGGGCTCCTCAATCTTCCCGAGGATATCCGGCTGAAGATCGATCAGCTGATTTGGGATGCCGCAGGGGGGCAGGCGATCGATCCAACCGACGAGGAGTCCGCCGAACTGATCGCCGACGCGATCCTCTTCTCCCTCGAGGAGCGAATGGGCCTCCACGCCTCTTGATGCAAGGGCGAGGAGTACTAACCTGGGCTGTAAACGGTGACAAGAATTCTTTGACAATGCATACCGTTGCACATGCAGTTGACCGATGCTCGCAAGATGCTCAAGATGAGGCAGACCCCTTGGTCCGAACCAACAGAGAACCATGGAATCTCAGTCTCTCAGGCAGCTGCCTTAATCAGTTGGCGCTACAACTGTCTTGGGATGCGGTTGCTATTTTTTTTGGCACAACAACGATGGATGATAAGACATTGTTGATTTCATCCGTTTGAATCGCAGTCCCGATTGCTCGCTTGATCGAGTCAACCGAATGCCCCATCAGAATCGCCCCTACATCCAAAGGACTGAATCCGTCACAGAAACCCTCTCGGACGTCGAATGGCCTTGTTGCATAATTCGATGTTGCCTCAAGTACTTGAATATAAGCCGGTCAAACAACCACCGAGCACACTGAGAGCACCGAGAAAGGAATAAAAGTGCGCGTTTCACGCCTCCCTGTCCTCGGTGGTATTCATTCACCTTTAAAGATTTAAGTTCATTGGGATTTATGCAACAACGCCATTCGGCACTATTCCGATATCCATTGATCACTTTTTGTGTGGTTTTAGAAAAGCAATCTTAATCGAGATCTGAATTTATTGCAGGTTAAATATTGTAAAATTAAATTTTTTATTTATGCGCAATGGACAGGACAACCGAGCCACTTTGAACAGAAGTATTGTGCGAGTACCCGGGGTCCCTAACGATGCATCATCATTGGGGTGAGAAAGCGAGTACGGCACTCACATTGAATCTTGCCCTTAAGATGGGTTTCTGGATAGGATATGTCCAATGGAAAATTTTAAGGTCAAGGTCAATCCGTCCATTCTGTCTGGGGATTTCGGTCGTCTCGCCGAAGAGGCCAAGCGGATGGAGCAGGCGGGGGCCGATGCCATCCATATCGATATCATGGATGGCCACTTCGTCCCGAATCTCACCTTAGGACCACGGGCCGTCGGCGCTATCAACCGTTCAACATCGCTCTTTCTTGACCTCCACCTGATGATCTACAACCCTTTCGATTACGTCGAAATGTTCATCCAGGAAGGGGCCGATCGGCTCACATTCCATTTTGAGGCGACGGAGGATGTCGAAGATACGCTCTCTTTCATCCGCAAATGCGGCAAAAAGGCGGGGCTTGCTTTCCGGCCAGAAACTTCCTTTTCGATGATCCCGAAATATCTGTATCAGTGCGATATGGTTCTCCTCATGACGGTAAGCCCGGGGTTCGGGGGTCAACATTTCATGCCGGAAGTGATCGAAAAGATCCGTCTTACCCGAGAATATTGCGACCGGAATGCGATTCGGGAAGGAGGCATCGTTGCCAAAGAGGGGCTAAAGCCTTATTCGCTGGCGCCGTTCGACATTGAAGTCGATGGCGGCATCAATGTCGAAACGGCGAAAGCCATGCGTCCAGGCCGGCGCCAATATCCTGGTCAGCGGCAATTATTTATTTCATGAGCCCGCTCTTGCCGAGGCGATCAAGAAACTAAGGAGTGCTTCGAAATGATCCGCTCCGCTTTGAAAAAAGTTGTCGTCATCGGCGGAGGGACTGGAAATTTCGTGGTCTTAAGCGGGCTGAAAAAATATCCGCTCGATCTGACGGCGATCGTCTCGATGGCAGATGACGGCGGCAGCACGGGGATTTTGCGCGATGAGCTCGGGGTCTTGCCGCCAGGCGATGTTCGGCAATGCCTCGTCGCTCTTTCCAATTCGAGCCGCCTCATGCGCTCCCTGATGAATTACCGCTTTGAAAATGGCGGCCTCGGCGGCCATTGGTTCGGCAATCTCCTCCTTTCCGCTTTAGAAAAAGTGACGGGAAGTTTTGAGAAAGCGGTCGAAGAAGCGGGTAAGATCCTTTATATCAAGGGGAAAGTGATCCCCGTCACGACGCACCAAGTGCGCCTGAAGATGGTTCTGAATAATTCGAATATCCTGGAAGGGGAAAAAGAGATCTATCTCTCCCAAGAAATCGATCAGGGCTATCAAGACGATTTATCTCGAGCCGTTTCCCAAAGTCAATCCGCGCGTCATCGAGGAGATCGGCAACGCCGACCTCATCGTGATCGGCCCGGGAGGACTGCACACTTCCCTGATCCCCAATCTTCTTGTCGAAGGGGTGTGCGAGGCGATCTGCAAGAGCGGAGCGAAAAAAGTGTTCGTCGTCAATTTGATGAACCGGAAAGGGCAAACGACCGGATTTCAAGACGAGCCATTATTTGAACGAACTCATCCGCTTTATCGGGAAAGATATCTTCGACCATATTTTGATCAATATCCAAAAACCTCCCAATGACCTCATCGAAGTCTACGCAGCGGAAGGGGATTTAGTGGAAAACGATCTCAAGGATGGGCGGATGATTTGCGCCGAATTGTTGGGAGGGCTGTATGAAGAGCCGAAAAAGGATCTCATGAAAAGGAGCCTGATCCGCCACGATTCGAAAAAACTTGCGCAGGAGTTGATGAAAATTGTTGATCATCTTTGATCTCGACGATACTTTCATCGATACCTCGGGCGCCGTCACCCCATTCAAAATGAGAGAGTGTCTCAAGCGGCTGATCGAAGACGGGGCAAGAGTCAACGACTTTGAACAAGCCTACTCCGATCTCATGGCCCTCAATGAACGTTTCTTCCCGATCGAAAGAGGCTGTCGCCCTCTTCGCAGAGAGGCTCGGCTGCCTGCCGACTCGCGCTTTGGCGGAGCTGACGGCGCCTCTCCCTGAGGATTTTGCGATCCCTACGACTCCGGGCGCAAAAGATATTTTAGGCTATTTCTTCTCCAAATACCCCCTTGTCATCGTGACGGGCGGATACCCCCCCTTTCAGCGGGAGAAGATGGAAAAAGCTGGTCTTGAACCCACAATTTTTAGTAAGATAGCCATCCCGGAAGATTCAAATAAAAGGCCTCTTTACGAGGGTTTGCCTAAAGAATTTTCTATCAAACCGGAAAAGATCTGGGTTTGCGGGGATCGGATCGCGATGGATCTTGAGCCTGCCCATGAGCTCGGGTTTAAAACTATCCACATGCGATGGGGCCGCGGCAAGATGGAAAACAGAGCCGATTGGATCGACCATGCGATCTCGACCCTTTCGGAATTGAAAGGACTCATACAATGACGACAGCGAATCAGATCACTCCAGGCATGACCCTCAATATCGACGGAAAGATTTTCCGCGTCGAATCGAGCGTGAAAGTCACCGTGGCTAAGGGAACCCCCTTCGTCAAAACGAAACTCCGCAATCTGGTCACCGAAGAGATGATCGAGAAGAACTTCAAGCTCGACCAGATGGTCCAAGAAGTGTCTCTCTTCGAGAGGACTCTGGAATTTCTCTATCCGGAAGGGAAAGAATATCTGTTTCTCGATATCGGCAATTTGGAACAGGTCCTTGTCCCCGCCTCGATTCTAGCGGATAAGGTTCACTATCTTGAAAGAAGGGATCCAAGTCAAGGCGATGTTCTATGGCGATACGATCTTCGGCATCGAACTGCCTCAATTTCTCGAAATCATGGTCGTCAAGACGGAAGGCGGCTGCTGCTGCTGGCAACGACGAAAAAAGGCGTTCTGGAAACGGGGGCAAAATCGATGTTCCGCTCTTTATCGAAAGCGGCGATGTGATCAAAGTCGATACGCATATCAACGAATACATCCAGAGGGTATAACATGGAAATCGAGCAGATTAAGGAATTGATGGCTATCTGGAAGAAAGCAAACTCACCAAGCTCATTTTTAAGAAAGGGGATTTGGAGATTCAACTCGAAAAGGAGTCGGAGGTAAGAAGAGTTCCCGTTTCGAGGGCGCTGCAGGGTGAAATCGCTTCCGAAGGGGCGTTTCAATCCGATGTCGCTTTGCATGGAGAGAGGGGAGGTCTTTCTCGCCAAGAGCCGCAGGTTGAAGCGGCACTTTTGTCACCTCTCCCATGGTCGGCACTTTTTATACACTCCGCAGCGCCTGACCAGCCCGCTTTTGTCAAAGTGGGCGATAAGGTCGATGAAAAGACGGTCGTCTGCATCATCGAGGCGATGAAAGTCATGAACGAAGTCAAAGCCGGCTGAGCGGCACTGTGGCCGAAATGCTGGCCGACAACGCCCAGCCTGTCGAATTCGGAACCCGCCTTTTGCGGATCAAACAGTAACACTCTCATGCAAAAAGTACTCATCGCCAATCGAGGAGAGATCGCCGTCCGGATCATCCGCGCATGCCACGATCTCGGCCTTGCAGACCGTGGCTGTCTATTCTGAAGCCGATGCCGAAGCGCTGCATGTCCATCATGCGGATGAGGCGATCTGCATCGGGGAAGCCCCTTCTGCAAAATCGTACCTGAAAGTATCGCAATCTCATCGCAGCTTGCGAGATCACCGGCGCCGATGCCGTCCACCCCGGCTATGGCTTTTTGAGCGAAAACGCCAACTTCGCCTCGATCTGCGAAAGCTGCGGCCTGAATTTCATCGGCCCTCCCTCTAAAGCCATCGCGCTCCTCGGCGATAAAGCGGAGGCGAAAGCGACGGCAAGAAGCGTGAAATGTCCCGATCATTCCGGGATCCGAGGGCATTGTCTCCGATGTCGAGACAGGCCTCAAGGAGGCGCGCAAATTCGGCTTCCCGATCTTCATCAAGGCTGTGGCCGGCGGCGGGGGAAAAGGGATCCGGATTGCCTATAGCGAAGAAGACTTTGTAAAAAAATTTATCGCGGCCCGCACGGAAGCCGAGGCGAGTTTCCACAATCCCGACGTCTATCTTGAAAAGATGATCGTCAACCCTCGCCATGTCGAGGTGCAAGTTCTTGGCGATAAACATGGGCAATTATGTCTATCTGGGGGAGAGGGATTGCACAATCCAGCGCCGTCGCCAAAAACTCATCGAAGAGGCCCCGAGCCCCAAAGTCGACGATTCGATGCGCAAAAAAATCGGAGACATGCGCGATCGACATCGTCCGCGCCGCTAAATACCATTCTGCAGGGACCGTCGAATTTCTTCTCGATGAAAAGGGTAATTTCTATTTCATGGAAGTCAATACCCGGATTCAAGTCGAGCATACGATCACCGAAGAACTCACAGGCATCGACCTCGTCCAGCAGCAAATCCGGATCGCCCGGGGAGAAAAACTCCCGTTCAAGCAAAAAGAGATCGAGTTCAACGGCCATGTCTTCGAATTTCGGATCAACGCCGAAAATCCGGCCCGCAATTTCGCCCCTTCTCCTGGACAGCTTGAACATTATATCCCTCCGGGAGGACCGCACGTCCGCATCGATAGCGCATGCTATAGCGGCTACCGGATTCCTCCCAATTACGATTCGATGATCGCTAAACTGATCGTAAAGGGGAAGACCCGCTATGAAGCCATCGCCCATGCGAAACGGGCTCTTCGGGAGTTCCATATTGCAGGGGTCCATTCCACGATTCCATTTCATCAATACATGCTTGAAGACAAGCGGTTTTTGACTCATGAATACACCATCAACTACATCGATCAACTCATCGCAGAAGGGTGTACATTCACTATCCCAAAATAGCACAGGGATGAAGGGGATCATCTTGGCGGGCGGCAGCGGCACCCGGCTCTATCCTGTCACTCTGGCGGTCTGCAAGCAGCTTCTTCCCATTTACGACAAGCCGATGATCTATTACCCGCTCTCCGTTCTCATGATGGCCGGAATCCGGGAGATTTTGATCATTTCCACACCTGTCGATACGCCCTGTTTCGAAAAGCTTTTTGGAGACGGATCGGACCTCGGCCTCCGTTTTTCTTATGCCGTCCAGCAGCATCCGGGCGGTTTGGCCCAGGCCTTTATCGTCGGAGCGTCATTTATCCAAACAAGTCCTGTCTGCCTCATTCTTGGCGATAACTTGTTTTACGGGCACGATTTCGAGAAATTCCTTCGAGAATGCGCTCACCTGACATCCGGAGGGCTGATTTTCGGATACCGGGTCAAAGACCCAAATCGGTATGGGGTCGTCCAATTCGACAAGGAAATGCGGGCGATCGACATTGAAGAAAAGCCAGCGGCCCCCAAATCTCCCTACGCCGTGCCGGGCCTTTATTTCTATGGCCCGGAGGTCGTAGAGATCGCCCGCTCTTTGAAGCCAAGCCCACGCGGAGAAGTGGAGATTACCGACGTCAATAGGATCTATCTCCAAAAAAAGCAGCTAACCGTGCGGCTGCTCGGCAGAGGCTATGCCTGGCTCGACACAGGCACTTTCGATTCTTTCCAACATGCCTCCCTCTTTGTCCAAGCCATCCAAGACAGGCAAGGAATCAAGATCTCCTGCATAGAGGAGATCGCCTATCGGAAAGGCTACATCGGCAAAGGGGAGCTTCTCGCAATGGCTAGCCGATACTCCAACAGCGAGTACGGCAAATACCTTTGCCAAATCGCCGCCGAAGATTTTTCCTAAATATACTACTCCCGCTCAAAAAGTGTGAATCTGCCGGCGCCCTACCCCAAAGATGATGCATCTTTGGGGACCCTCGGACAGCCACTGAATTTGAGACCCGTCTGCACCCCACCCCAAAGACGATGCGTCTTCGGGGACCCCGGCGCTAAACTTTTCAAGTTTAGCTGCTTCGACGCCAGCTTCGCCTGGCTCAAATTCAGGGCGCTGCTTCGCACAAAAAATGTCTCCCAGACATTTTTTGTGATTCCGCAGTGGCATTTTTCACTCTTTTTGAACGGTCGCAGTATATCTTCTTGCATTCATTTCAAAAAATTTATACATAAACCTGACTTTGACACTTGTTAGGATAAGTCATTAGATTACAAATAGATAAGAACGAAAATTTAGGCACAACATCCGTTGTTCATTCCGGTTGTGCGTTCTGCTGAAATTCCCAATGCTACGAAAATATTCTCAGCATCCTCAGGGAGACTGGATTCCATTTTTCCTTGTTTGTCTGTGGTTGAGTCTTTGAAATACATCGTATGAACTTTTGAGAGAGAGTACCTGATTCTATCCGGCGTAAGCGGCGTGCTTTTCTGTCGTAGGAGAACCTCCAAAAATCTCTCGAAAAATAGGGTAATAAAACAGAGGAGGATGTGGGCTTGGATTCTGTGTGGTGCCCAATGAAAAATAGGTCTGGTTTTAAGAGTGGATTTAGCCACGCGAAATGTCTCTTCAACATGCCAGAGGTCTCGGTAGCGCCCCAGCGCTTCTGTCGTATTCAACTTTGCACTATTCGAAACTGCAATCCCATGAAAACCATCCCAGGCAGCATCGGCATCTATCGCTGCTTGATTGAGAGAGATCGACGAACCAGTTTTAACGGTAGTATATTTTTTATAACCTGCATTACTGATCACTTTTTTAAGGGAGGCTTCGTTTGGAGAATCGGTTATTTTATTGTGCAGTTTTTGCAATAGCCGTTCTCGGTCCTGTTTGTCCTTTGTTGCTCTGCTTGGACTGTACGTTGCAATCAGTAGGGCATCCTCATACTGGGGATGCTCCATAGTGCGAACTAAAACTCGCTCAGCCTCCGGGATGCCGTCTTGGTTGGGCAGAGGGACATAAGCTGATAGGTCATTGATTTTGAGTTTTTTCGAGATGGAACGGAGTTTTGTAGCAATGACGTAATGAAACTGAGCAGCTCGGAGAGCTTGGACGTTTGCACTACTTGCCAGCCCTCTATCGCAAACCACAGTCACGTTCTGAACAGAGAAACGACTCCTCAGCGACTCGAGTACGGGGATGAGTGTTTTTGTCTCTGCTAGATTGCCCTTGAAGGTATCGTAAGCAAGTGGCAGTCCCTCTTGATCAACAACGAGAGCCAAAACGATCTGTACGTTGTGATGTTTTTGATCTTTGCTAAAGCCAAAATCCTTGAGTTCATCTTGCGTTATACTCTCGAAATACAGTGTTGTTACATCGAAGAAAAAGCAATCAACTTGGCAACTATTTATGGAACAAGCAGATTTAAATGCCTGTTCTTGAATCTGACCATTCAATGGCTCGATCGTGTCCATTGCCCGATAGAGATGATGCAAATCGATCCCCTCGAAACCATGGTCCACTTGACGCTCGTATGTTCGTAGTTTACTGCTGGGTAAATCGAGACGTTGGGTGATCATCAGTTTGATTGTCTCTTCGAGATCGAACTCGTTTTTCCCCTGAGCTTCTCGAAGGATCTTGGAAAACCCTGTCAGCTGCATCAGTCTGCTAACGACAGTCCCGAACCCATCGTAAACCGTCATGGTATGAAAGAGCTTGCTGATCTCAACTTTAGGAGCGACAGAGAGCCCCTGCTTTTCGATTTTCCGAATTAAACTCTCAGCCAACTTCAAAAGGTTCTTCAGGTTTTTTTGATCGTTGACAATGCCGAGAGATGCAACTACTCGCTGCCTAACTTTTTTCCCCTCCCGAATGCCTTCAACAATCTGGAGAGTAGAGTGCCTTGAGCTCTTTGACGACTTGAGTCTTACATACATGGCACAACAATGTACTACAAAATTATATTTATGAAAATAAAATTATTTAGGCACAACATATTTTTTCGATAGATATTGAGAATCAAATTCTTATGTGTTTTTAGGTGATCAAAGTGTCAAAGTCAGGTGCGTCTTCGGGGACCCCGGCGCTAAACTTTTCAAGTTTAGCTGCTTCGACGCCAGCTTCGCCTGGCTCAAATTCAGGGCGCTGCTTCGCACAAAAAATGTCTCCCAGACATTTTTTGTGATTCCGCAGTGGCATTTTTCACTCTTTTTGAACGGTCGCAGTATATCTTCTTGCATTCATTTCAAAAAATTTATACATAAAAGTGTTGAATGGATGCGTGCCGAGAAAGCTCGAGAGCGCAAGAAAAAAGGAAGAATTCATATGGCCATCAAAAAAAGAAGAGCGAAAGCGAAAACAAAAAGAACAAAAAGAAAATCATCGGGACTGACTCAACTCCAGTATCATCTCTCTCCCGAGCTTGCGGAGGTCGTAGGCACTAAAAAAGCGACCCGCCCCCAGGTCGTGAAAAAAATCTGGGTGTATATCAAGGCGAGAAAATTACAAGATACGAAAAATAGAAGAATGATCAATCCAGACGCGAAGCTCTCCGAAGTGCTCGGCAAAAGGCCGATCGATATGCTAAAGATGGCCGGAGCGATCGGCAAGCACCTGAAGAAAGCTTGAACCTATCCCACTAATATTTTTTGGCGCATCCTCTAAAAATGCGGCTTTCCGCCTTTCTGCAGGGCCGCATACGCCTCCAGCAACCGGTAGAAATAGACGACGAGTGACTCATTGCTCAAATGCTCCAAGGCAAACTCGCGCCCGCGGTCCGCGATTTGCCTTCCTTCCCTGTCATGGGTGAGGAGCCAACCGACTTTCTCTACAAAATCGGAGAGGTCTAAGGCGTAGGGCAAATAATGCACAAAGGGTTCGATCCCTTTGTAAAACCACTCCAGATACTCCGAGTCGTTTTTCATGACGGCCGAATTCGAGAGAAGCTGCCACCAGAGGTTCGACGCGAAGGTATTGCCGTCGATCGAGACCAAATATTTATAGTTCACGAATTCGACCGGATACTTCCAAGGCTGGAACATCCGGTAGCGCTCCATAATGTTTTTCACCGATTCATCGAGAGAAAAGGGAGAAGTGAAGGCCGCATCAAGAAGATCGGGGCGCGCCTGCGAGAGCAGAACGAGGCGGGAACGGGGCCTCATGTCCCATTCGTAGAAGGTGTAGTTCCAACCCGACGTCATGCCGCGCCAAAACGCCTTGGGGATCTTTTCATTCCAAGGCGAGCGCTCGCTATGCCAATGGATGTCCGCGGCTAGCCGCTGCCGGTAGGAAAAATTCCGAAACTCAGGGATCAGCACGCCATGCCGGTTTCTTTTCAGCTTGCAAATCGTGAACACGGGACAGCGGGTTTTTTCGAGATAGATAGGATTGTCATAGGAATCCCAAAGGGCCGCAAGAAAATCGACGTCGGGCAGCGTAAGTCCTTTGGCCAGGTCTTCCAACACTTCGACCACATGGGCGATACGCGCATCGCTTTGCCGCTCGGTGGGGCTTGTTACCGAGATCTTGTTATTTCGAATCTGGTAGCGGACAAAACCCGCTTGGCTTCCGGATGGGATCTTACAAACGTCGCGGATCGTCTCCTCGATCGCCTCGCTTGCGATCTTTTGCGAGGCAAACGGCTCCAAATCTTCCTCGATCTGCCGGCGCATCCAATCGGGAAGCGGCCGGTTGAGCTTCTCATGAATTTTTTCCCAAGAAAATTCAAAAGCGATTAATCTGATCGCACTCAACAACGCAAACCAGAAAAAAATCATAGGCATACCATGGTGCAAGCTCGCCATTTTACAAAAAGGACTATTTTGTTTGTTTTTCTCTTTCAGTCCACAATGTTTTCCTGGAACCTAACCCCTGGATATTTGGCAAGGAATCTCGAAAAAGCTTTGCCTGTTTGGATGGAAAAGAGGATCGAGGCCGATTTCCTATTCTTCAAAAACGGGTTTTCCTCTTCCGACATCGCCGCCTGTCTGGAAAAACTCAAAGGGATGCAGGGCATCGAGAAAGCGGGCCTCGTTCGGATTCTCTTCGAAAACGGCCGAGCGGAGATAGAGCCGCTTTTTCCCCTCACGCCGAAAGAAACAGCCTCTCTCGGCGGTTTTATCTCCGCTCTCGAGGCGCTCGATAGGGCGGCAAGACTTCCCCAACTCCTATTTCTTCTCACGGTTGCGCCATCATTCAACCGACCCCTTCTCCTCAATCAAACGACTATCCCCGTCTTTGCCGTGAGTAAAGAGCGGCATAATTCCAAAGCGATTCTCATTCCGCGACTTTGGAATCCAGACCGCGAAGAGACGCTTCAGCGGCTCTTCTCCCCTTGGGAAACAAAAATCGGGAAGGCCTTTTATCGCGGCAGGGCGACCGATGGCCCCTATGGATTTTTCGACTGGGATTTCCGTCCCCGCGCCCAACTCGCCCTCCGCGCGAGCCGCCATCCCGACCTGATCGACGCCTACCTCGTCCCGAGCCCCGATCTCAATGAATATTACACTCATTGGCTCTCCTCGTTACGCCTTCTTGCCGCGGCGTCTTTGCCGAGCGAGCAAACCGCATATAAGTATCTCCTAACGCTCGACGGCGCCGCATCCCCTTCCAGTTTTGAATGGGAGCTGACGACGCACAGCCTGATTTTCAAGACGCAATCGAATCGGATCGAATGGTTCTACGATGCGTTAAAGCCCGATGAGCATTTCATCCAGATCCGCCCCGATAGCGCCGATCTTGTGGAAAAGATCCTTTGGGCCAAGGCAAATGACAGGGAAGCGAAAGCGATCGCCGAAAGGAGCTATCGGTTTGGAGTTTCGACCCTAACCGATGAACAGGCGCTCGCTTATCTTTATCGTGTGCTGAGCGCCTACGCCCGCCACTTTAAAAATATGTGATTCTATTTTATCCTTGCTCGGTTTTTTAGGATTTTCAAATGAGGCATTGTCGTCGGATCTTCTTTGGACTCTCCCTCTTTTGCAGCGCCCTTGGAGCGAAGCCTTTCGTCGTAGGACATCTGCAATACGAGCTTGGGAATCAAATGTTCCAGGCCGCCGCCACGATCGCTTACGCGCTCGATCATGATTTAGACGCCTACTTTCCCTCCTTAAGCGAGTGTGGTTGGTGGAACATGCCCCTCAACCGGATCCATTTCTTTTCCAGGCTGAACCCCAACAATCCCCCCGAGCCGGTCGAGGTTTTTTTCGCAGACAATGGCACGATCCCCATTCCCGAATTCAAAAACGTGAAAATCCAGGGTTATTTCCAATCGGAGAAGTTTTTCGCCCACCATAAGGATGCCGTTATTGATGCCTTCTCACCCACGCAGGAGATTCTCGACTATCTCGCCGCGACCTACCCAGAAATTCTATCCCATCCCTGCTCGGTCGGCCTTCACGTCCGAACGTATTTGAAAGATTACAGACACCTTCCGACAATTGACGAAGTCCATTGTTTTACAGGGGTCGAATACTACGAAAACGCCGTCAAGCTATTTCCCAAGGAAGCGCTATTTGTCGTCTGCTCCGACAGGATCGATTGGTGCAAGGAGAACCTTGCCCACATCGCGCCGAACCTCATCTTCATCGAAAACACCAAACACTACCACGATTTCTATTTACTTACGAAGTGCAAGCACATCATTACGGCCAATTCCACATTTTCATGGTGGGCAGCCTACTTGAACCGCAATCCGGCAAAATCGTCGCGACGCCCGATAGCTGGTTCGGCACATGGTGGGATTGGATGACGAATCAGATTGTCCTGAAGGACTGGATTCGGGTTCCGAGAGGGAAGAAGTAGAGACCTAAATTTTTAGAACCAGGAAAACGGCAATTTGTAAATGGCAAATCCAAGTAAGGCATAGGTGGCGAGAAACGATTTCCAAAAGATGGGTCGATAAAGCTGGAGGGCTGTGCCAAAAGAACATTGTTTGCTGATTCCTTTCCTCAAGCTCCATATTTCATCCAACACGAGATGGAGCAAATATCCTCCCCCGAGAAATCCCCCGCAAAAAAGGGAAAAGAAAGGGGAAAATCCAAGGAAATCGAAAAGGTAGAAAACAACAATGGAAAGAAGCAGTCCCATGGGAAGGGAATGGAAAACACCACGATGGGTCATCCATTTCTTGATCCCTACTTGAATCAACTTGACCAAAGGAATGAACCCGATAATGGCAATGAGATAACTATGTGATAGCAAGTACGCGAAAAGAGCGAGGGAAGCTCCCAATCCAAGGCCGCTGTAGCGAGCCATTTTCGTTTCCCCGGAATCGATATCTGGCGCCAACCCCCCAATGAAGCCTAGAGCGCATAGCAGCCCTCCCAAGTAGAGAGGAAAGTGGTTCAAGGCTACCGTGTAGGCTGCTGCGCCGACACTGGCCACTAGGGCCGTTACAGCATGGACTCTAAAACTGGCCATTACATACCTAGCTGCATGCATTGTACTGAAGTTGGTTTAATTTTCAAGTAATCTTTCGATTTGCTAATTCTAGGGAATGGCGACGGCTTCTTCGGCACTGCATAAAATTTGGACGTTCTCTCGTCATTATCCGATTCCTCTTTTCGCAGTCTTTGGACTTATCCTAGGAATCGTCTGCAAATTCAGTGTGGCCGACCCAGCGATTAGCCATTGGATTTGGTTTGCGACTTTGATCCTCGGCGCAGTTCCGATCGTCTACAAGACATCTCTGGGGATGCTGAAGGGCCATTTCGCCACCGACATCGTCGCCATGCTCGCGATTGTCACGGCGATCTTGATGGACCAGGCGTTTGCCGGAGCCGTTGTGGTATTGATGCAATCTGGGGGAGAGGCGATCGAAGATTTCGGCTTAAGAAGAGCGACCTCTTCCTTAGAGGCTCTCATCGCTAGGGCCCCACGAGAGGCATTCCGTAAAACGGATGGCCATATCGAGAAGATCGAGATTGGGCAAATCCGGGTAGGGGACATTTTGATCGTCCGCTCCGGAGATCTCGTTCCGGTCGATGGGACGATCCTCAAGGGAACTTGTGAAATCGACGAATCGGCCCTGACCGGAGAGCCGCTGGCTCGCGGAAAAGGGCCAGGAGATGGAGTCTATAGCGGCAGCATCGATGTCAACGGCTCTTTCGAGATGAGAGCCGATAAACTCAGCAAAGAGAGCCAGTACGCGAAAATCATCGACCTTGTCAAGAAAGCGCACATGGAAAAAGCCCCGATCCAGCGCTTGGCTGACCGCTATGCGGTCGTCTTTACCCCTATGACATTGGCATTTGCGGCCATAGGATATTTTTATACGGGCGATCCGACCGCGATCTTATCCGTCTTTGTCGTCGCGACTCCTTGTCCCCTGATTCTTGCGACTCCGCTCGCCGTCATCAGCGGAATGAATAAGGCTGCTGAGCTGGGTATCATCATCAAAGGGGGCACTCCAATGGAGCAGGTCGGGCAGGCGCGCGCAGTCGTTTTTGATAAGACCGGAACGATCACTTACGGAACCCCGGTGATCGAAAAAACTGTCCCCTTCCAGGACGTGTTGGAAGAGGATCTCCTCCAAAAGGCCGCCGCGGTCGAACAGCTCTCTTCATTTTTTGGCTAAGACGTTTGTCGATAAGGCGCTCGAATTCCCAAAGCCTCTTCCAGTGCCCTCAGATCCCAAGGAAATCCCAGGAAGGGGCGTTAAAGGAAAGGTAGAGGGTAAGGAGTACCTGGTCGGCTCTTTTCTCTTTATCGAAGAAGAGCTCGGAGCGGGCTGCCTTGCAAAATGGAAAGGGATCATCGACCGCACTACGCTTGAAGGGAAACAGCTGGTATTCATCGCGGACCGAGGCCGCCCTCTTGGTTTTTTTGTCGTAAACGACCGGATCCGGCCGGGCATTTCCGAGATGGTCGAGCATTTATACGGACTTGGCATCGATCAAGTGGTCATGCTCACCGGCGATATCGAAAGCAACGCCCAAACGATCGCAAAGGAGGCGGGCATCAAAATAGTCGCATCGCAGCTTTTGCCAGAGCAAAAACTCGAGATGATCAAAAAAATCGAAGAAACCCATCCAACTCTCATGGTCGGCGATGGGATCAACGACGCTCCCGCATTGGCCGCCGCGACGGTCGGGATGGCCATGGGAGCCCATGGCAGCGGCATCTCCGCGGAAGCCGCAGATATCGTACTCTTAGAGGACGATCCGACCAAAGTCGAAGATGCGATCCGGGTCAGCCGTAGGATGCTCTATATCGCCAAACAGTGCATTATCCTTGGAATGGGCCTAAGCGTTCTCTTGATGGTCATCGCCGCGGCGGGACGGATTGTCCCTGCGGTCGGGGCCCTTCTGCAAGAGGTGATTGACGTCATCGTGATTTTAAATGCCCTGCGAGCGCGCTAGGCACCTTAGAAGTTCTCGAGGTGGCGGACATGCCGGAGATGCTCTTCGATTCCGTTTGCAATCTCATCTGGGTCGTCGGTCAGGCGGATCAGATCGAAATCTCCCTTCGCGATATTGCCTTGCGCGAGGACGGTAGAGCGGAGCCAGTCCAATAATCCTTTATAATAGTCTTGCCCAACGAGATAGATGGGAAAGGGCTTGATTTTTTGGGTTTGGATCAGCGTCAAAGCCTCGAAAAATTCGTCCAGGGTCCCGTAACCTCCCGGCAGGATGACAAGAGCCTTCGCATACCGGACGAACATCACCTTTCTCACAAAGAAATACCGAAAGTTGATTTCGTAGCGGGTGTCGATATAGGCGTTGGCTTTTTCTGCGACAGGAAGACTGATGCAGAGGCCGCACGACTTTCCCCCGCTTTCTTGCGCGCCCTTGTTCGCGCATGCCATGATTCCGGGACCGCCGCCTGTGATGATCCCAAAGCCCTTGGCAGCGATTTTCTTCGCGATTTCCTCGGCGAGCCGGTAGTATTTTACATCTTTGGGGTTCGGATTTGTCGACCCGAAGATCGCCACCGCCGGCCCAAGGGAGGCCATCATCTCGAAGCCGTCGACGAATTCGGCCATGATGCGGAAAATCCGCCAGGCATCGGGGACTTGCCCAGGATTAAGAGGAGGGGGTGACGGCTGTGGAAAAAGGCTCATAGGAGACCTTTTGCAAAAGGTCTCCTTGCCTTCCGGCGCAAGGCGACTCTTGCCGTGCGGCCGTAGGCCACTTCATGGAGATTTTCGATTGCCATGAAGGCGCTTGGATCCTCGCGCAGGACGATTTCTTTGAGTTCAGAGAGATCGAGGCGTTCGACGATGATGAAGAGGATGTCGCGGTCTTCTCCGGAATATCCTCCTTTCCCTTTGATGAAGGTGAGGCCGAGGCCCAATTCATGGGTGATGATTTTGCTCAATTTTTCCGGTTTGGAGCACATGATCAGGACCGATTTGAGCTCTTCGAGACCTGCGATGACGATATCCATCATCTTGAACGCGACGATATAGAGTCATGAGGGAGCGGAGCGCGATATGCCAGTCGTTGAAAATCCAACCATAGGCGGCAAATATGAAGATTTGATGAAGAAAATGACCTGTCCGACGGTAAACCCTTTTTTGCGGTTGATGATGATCGCCAGGATTTCCGTGCCATCGGTGCATCCGCCATTGCGGATGATGAGTCCCGGCGCCGGCGCCCAGCATGGCGCCGCCGATGACGATCGCCTCGAGAGGATCAGCTGAAAATGAGGGAAGATTGTTCTAAGAGCGATAAGAAAAATAGCGAAGAACACGATCGCAGCGAGCATGTGGATGACGAAGGAGCGGCGGATATACCGCCACGCGAGATAAATAAACGGAAGGTTGAGGACGACGAGGAAAATAGGAAATATAGGAGCTTGCCATAGAGTCGGCCAAGGATCAGGAAATACCGATGACGCCGCCGTCGATCAACTCATTGGGAATCAAGAAAATCCGGATGGCCAATGCGGCAAAAAATGCGCCGACCGTCATTCCGAAGAAGCTGATGGCGATATGGATCAAGTATTTCGTGTTCGTAGTTTAGGGTTGCGGCATATCCAGCTTCTAGAGTTAAAATATTAACGATAATGACTTCATGATGTTTGTCAAAAAATCGCGGGAGACGGGGCTCGAACCCGCAACTTCCGCCGTGACAGGGCGGTGCTCTAACCAATTGAACTACTCCCGCGATAGGCAGTCTTTGGGCGCAACAGGACTCGAACCTATGACCACCTGTGTGTAAGACAGGCGCTCTACCAACTGAGCTATACGCCCAAAAACGAACTACTATAGTATAGTGGAGCGAGAATAAAATACAATGCGACTTATACTGCTCCCGCCCAAAAAGTGTGAATCTGCCGGCGCCCCACCCCAAAAACGATGCGTTTTTGGGGGCCCCGGTGGCGGCGTCGGACAGCCACCGCTTTTGAGCCCGCCTCCACCCCACCCCAAAGACGATGAGTCTTCGGGGGCCCCGGCGCTAAACTTTTCAAGTTTAGCTGCTTCAGCGCCGGCTACGCCTGGCTCAAAATCGGGGCGCCTCCTTGGCATTTTCACACTTTTTTGGCGGTCGCAGTATATCCACTTCCTCCCGATTTTTCTCCTTCTTGCCGGATGCGCCCCGGCAAACTTGAAAGAGCTCCGTTGCGAAGGAGAGGAGCAGATGAAAAAGCTTACCGGCGATCTGAAGAAGATGGAGACGATCGAGGATGTGCAAAAGGGATCGAAAAAGCTCAAAAAACATTTCAATCGGATCGGGGAGCTGCTCATCGAAACCAGGCATTTTCCCCCTCCGGCCGAGCCTGCAGAAAGGACAGCGGCAGGGGAGGCCCTGTTTGCAGAGCTGGCCCGGGTCTATGAGATTCCAGGAGCGCGCTCTTTGATCGAGGCGGCCCAAAGCGAAGCGGTGCATCGGCTCGACCGTGCTAAGAGGGTATCGAAATAGACCCGTGATATACTGCTCCCATCCAAAAAATGTGAATCTGCCGGCGTCAGCTTGGCAGCATATTTTTGGTCTTCACTTCGGGCCGTGTCTATGAACACGCTCCTCGTTCTGGACACAAAAATCTGCGCCGCTTCCTCGGCGGTTTTCACACTTTTTGAGCGGTCGCAGTATAGAATTTTTTTTGAAGCGCCTCTTTGTGGGTCGAAAAGGCTTCCAGATGGGTCAATTCGCCAACTCGGAGAGGAACCGCGGTGATGTACCCTTGTTCGAGGAGAGCTACATCGCTTTCGGGCTCTTCTTCGCAGGTGTGCCAGACGCCCCCGAGCCAGTAATAAGGAAGGCCGTCGGGATGGATCCGTTTGTCCGGCTGTTCGATCCAATGACCTTTTCCTTGAATGGCGAGCCGCACTCCTTTGATCTCTTTGGAGGTATAGGGAAAATTCACGTTCAATATGGTTCCGGGCGGAAGAGGGTGGCTTAGGAAATGTTGGATCAAAGGAAAAATATACTTTTTCGTCAGCTCAAGCGAAGGAATTGAGTCGTAGTCGGAATAGGAAAAAGCAATTCCGGGGATTCCTTTCATGGCCCCTTCGATCACGCCGCCGACCGTTCCGCTGTAAAGGGCTGTCCTTCCCGAGTTCGACCCTCGGTTGATGCCCGATACGATCAGCTGAGGGCGCTTTTTTCAAAAGAACAGAGAGAGCCATCTTCACACAGTCCGCAGGGGTGCCGTTCAGGCTCCAGGCTTCGGCGCCCTCCCAATGGACCGAATTGAGCATCAGTGGTTTACCCCACGTGATCGAAAGGCCGGCCCCCGATTTTTCGATCAAAGGGGCGACAATGGCCGACTCCGCATGGCTCTCGACAGCTTGCCAGAGGTGCCTTAGTCCAGGCGCGTGGATCCCGTCGTCATTGGTGATAAGCAAAAAGGGGCGAGTCATAGACGTAATTATCCTCGAAAACTTGTTATAGTTTCAAGGCTCGATCACAGCTTCTTTTGGGCGGGTTGCATAGGAGATTCCTATGATCGCGGCGATGCTGAAGGCGAACCCGGCCACCATGGCTCCAACGCCGAGGGGGTCTTTAAAAATGGGCCAAATAGCCGCCGTCACTCCGCCGACGAGGATGCCGGCGAAAGCTCCGTACCGGTTGAGATTTTTCATGTATAAAGAGAGGAGCAAGAGGGGGCCGAAGGAAGCGCCGAGGCCCGACCACGCATAGAGGACGAGTTGAAAAATGGTCGTAATCTTGAAGTAGGCGATGATAAATCCGACAAGCGAGATGAATACGACGCCGCCCCGAGTGATCCAGAGAAGTTCGACAGATGTTGCCGTCGCCCTGAAAAGCCGTTTATAGATGTCTTCGGCTAAATTGGAAGCGACGACGAGAATTTGCGCGGCCATGACGTTTGTCGTTGCGGCAAGAATTGCGCAAAGAACCAGCCCGGCAAAGAAGGGAGTGAAAGTCGTTTTCACGATATCCAGGATGAGTTCTTGGGATTCCTTCAACCCTTGGGGGAACATGTATATCCCCACAAGTCCGATCCAGGTTGCGGAAAGGAGTGCGATCAATTGCCAACTGATGCCGAGCCATTTTGCTTTGTGCATTTCGCTCACGCGGCTAATCCCCATGAATTTCGTGATGATGTGAGGCTGTCCGAAATAACCGAGCCCCCATCCCGCCGTGATCATCAAGATTTGCCAAAGTGTTTTTGGACCGAAATTGGGAAACAAATGGGTCGAGATCCCTTTTAATGAAACGGCATGGAGGACAGGCCCAGTCCCGCCGAATTTTAGGAGCAAGGAGGCGGGGATGAAGACGATGACTCCCAAGAGGAAAAACCCTTGGAATAGATCGATCCATGCGACCGTTTTGTATCCGCCCATGAAGACATAGATCACGACGACAAGAAGGCCGAAGGAGATCCCGAAAACATAGCTCAGGCCGAACAGCGATTCCACCAGGATTCCGAGCGCATATAAACCTGAGGTGATGTAGAATGTGTAGAAGAGAACCGCCATGAGGGCGGAAACGACGCGGATAGCGCCGCTTCTATCTCCGAAGCGCGTTTCGAAGTAGGAATTTAGCGTCAAGCTGCCGAGCTGTTCCGTGACCGTTCGGATCCGGGGCGCAATGAACTGCCAGTTCAGAAACATAAATCCTGTCAGGCCGATGGCAGCCCAGGCATAGAAAACACCCTGGGTAAAGATTTCGGCCGGGTATGCCAAAAAGAGCCAGCTGCTCATATCGCTTGCATGCGCCGAAAGGGCGGTCAGCCAAAAATTCAGCGAGCGGCCCCCTATGATAAAATCGGAATCCGATTGTTGTTTCCGGTAAGAGGCCAAAGCGATCAGGAGAATGACTGCGAAATAGCCGAAAAACGTTGCGATCTCGACGAAAACATACTGCTTGGCAACCGGAAATTCCATACAAACTCAAATGTATCGAAAATGCGGAAAGAGTTCAAGGAGTCGCGGCCTTATCTGAGCCGTAGAGAAGGCCGGCGCGCGCCAGATTGCCTCTTGCATGAGGAAAATGCTCTTCGATCTGGCGTAGCAGACCATCGACGGTTTTCCTTTTCGAATTTTGCCCAACGGGACATTGGCACGTGATCCTGGCAAAACCGTACTCTTTTGCGAAACTGCGGATCGATTCCTCTGCGATATAGATAAGGGGCCGGATGATCGTCACTCCGTATTCGCGCATGAACACTTTGGGAAGATTCGCAGCGAATTCTCCCTTATGGAACAAGTTGAGAAGAAGCGTTTGCGCGCTATCGTCGCGGTGGTGGCCGAAGGCTACGACCCTAGCGCCCACATCTTTGGCAGCATCGAAAATGAGCTTTCTTCTTTCCCTGGAACATCTGTAACACTCCAAAGTTTCAAGCTTCTGCGTCGATTCGCGCCGTATCAGTGGAACGGAGAGCTCGGAACAGATCGCGCCTAGGTACCCCGCGCCGATCCCGGCGCCGCAGGTAAATTCCCCATCGACATGGATCGCATAAAGGTCGAAGAGGGGAAATCCTCGCCCTCGGATCCCGTGCAAGAGATAGAGGAGGCTTAAGCTGTCCTTGCCTCCACTCAAGGCCACAGCGACCTTTTTTACATCTTTTTCCAAGAGAGAAAAATCGAATAGCGCCTTGCGTACCAGGCTTTCGAGTTCTTTTCCCAATCCTGTCCAAGGAGGGCGCGCGATGGGAGGTTTGATTTCCATAAGCGGAAAGCATTCTATCCCAAACAACCCTTTGTTTCTACAAATTTAAAATATTAATTACCTATAGACTTTTGAGTGAATCTATGTTAAAATAGCATCTTGAATTTGAGCTGTATATGAAAAAAATAGGTAGGAACGATCTTTGTTACTGTGGATCTGGAAAAAAGTTCAAAAAATGTTGCGAAAGCACGATGATTGGCGGCCGCTATAAGGCCGGGAGAGTAGTCGATGCCGGGAGCGCGCCTCCTCAGATCCAAAAGACATTGGGATTGACCTCTCTTTTCCATTCCCATCTAGCGGCGACGCCTAAGAAACCCATGCCGTCCGAGTCTCATTATACTGAGCCGAAACCAACGCTTGAGCTTGAGAAGAAAGCAGAAAATTTGATAGGCTAAGAACCCTATTTTGCTGGTGTAGCTCAATGGTAGAGCGCCCGACTTGTAATCGGATGGTTGAGGGTTCAATTCCTTTCGCCAGCATTAATACTTGTTGAGAGCAGAGATCTTGAACATTTAAGCTCTTTGTTTTTCCGGGGGGTGTCGCATAGCGGCAATTGCAGGGGACTGTAAATCCCCCGACTTCGGTCTCCGCCAGTTCGAGTCTGGCCGCCCCCATTCTCATAGACAAAATTACCCAAAAAATCCGACCTAAAAAGTGCCTCCACCGGCACTTCCGTTACGCAAATTTTACGCACTCGGCCAAACGAAACCGCATAAAACTGCATCGCATCGCCCGCAACCTCATTTATGTCTTTTTCAGATCGCAATCTCTCCGCATTTTTTTCTTCATTTGCGTAAGGATTGCGTATTGTGCATTTTACGCACTTCGTATCTCGTTGGTTATTAGTCTTGTTTAGCTTGGTTGATTGGGGATTGCCCATCCCCCTGTTGCTCTTTAATACAGTTGGAGCTATATTCATTCCTTTAAGGTTGGAGTCATATGGGTTCGATTAGAGAAGTGGTGAAAAGTGACGGGGAAGTGAGCTTCCATGCCGAAGTGCGCATCAAAGGCAGCAAACCGCAGCGCGCCTCCTTCCGCACCAAGACGCTCGCCAAGAAATGGATTCAAGACGTCGAGTCGGCCATCCGCGACGGCCGCCATTTCCGCACGGCCGAGGCCAAGCGCCACAACGTCGCCGAGCTGATCGACCGCTTTATCACCGAGTGGTGCCCTCGTTACGAAAAGTACGCCGCCAAGCAAAAGCGGCTCCTCATGTGGTGGCGCAATGAAATCGGCCATTTCCTCCTTGCCGACATCCTGCCCTCCCATATCGTTGCAGGGCGAGACAAACTCCTCGCGGGCACAACCCATCGAGAGACCAAGCGAAGCGGCAGCACCATCAACCGTTACTTGGCCGCCATTTCCAAAGCCTTCACCATCGCCGTCAAAGAATGGCAGTGGATCGAAGAGAATCCCGTCACCAAAGTCTCCAAGCCGAGCGAATCGAAAGGACGCAGCCGCTTCCTCGACAAAGAAGAGATCGCCGCCCTCCTCGACGCGTGCAAGCGTTCACCCCATCCCTACCTCTACTCCATCGTCAAGCTCGCACTCCTCAGCGGCATGCGCTTTGGCGAGATCGCCAACCTCAAATGGGTCGACATCGATTTCGAACAACGCCAAGTCATCCTTCACGAAACCAAGAACGGCGACAGCCGCATCGTCCCCATCATCAATGAAATCGAACGCACTTTCCGCGAGTGCCAAACCTACAGCGAGGAACGCAAGGGCTACGTCTTCCCCGCCCGCCGCCTCGGCGCTCACAAACCCGTCGCGGACATCCGCCACGCCTTCATCAAGGCCGCCAAAGAGGCCAACATCGATGACTTCCGCTTCCATGACCTTCGCCACACAGCCTGCTCTCACATGGCGATGAACGGTGCCTCCCAAGGCGAGCTAATGGAAATTCTCGGCCACCGCAGTCCGCGCATGACCGTCCGCTACCGTCACTATAGCAAAAAACACATCGCTAACGTGATGGAACGCACCCAAGCCAATCTATTAGATGAGGTTTCAGATGAGCAAAACGGTAAAACAAGTGCAAATTGATCGATTCCGAGAGCAAATTCTTCCCACACTTAACCTTTTAGAATTGGCAGATAGTCCAGCGGGCTTTTTAATCCTTCTATCGAAATTGATGGACAAGGTTAAGAGGAGTCCTCCCAGTGCAAAAATCTGTGCCGATTTAACAAAGGCGGTAGAGAAAGAGGCTCAGGAACAGAAGGCTTGTAAACAGCGCATGATGGATTGGCTGCTGTCAAAGGTGAACATTTTAGAAGAGGCTGCTGTAAACAGATGGTGGCCTTGCGCCAAGGCCGTACAGGAGTATAAAGCGTATCTCAAGGGTGAACGTCCCGAATTGATTTTTATGGGCTCGTTTTGGCACGGAGTGTGTAACGATTTTATGCAGGTATGCGATTCGGTTGCCAGATACGGTGATGAGAGGATTTTTGATGGTTTTGCCACGGTTCGGGTGGTAGCAGAGTGTCTATCGTTTGATGAGCCGCCTATCCGAGTCGAAAAACCGACAGAAGTTTTTCCTGATTCTCCGGAAGGGAGTCTGTTGTATGATAAATTAGGACACAGCTTTATTAGTGCAGTGATCCGGAAGAATGATTGGGCAGACAGGATTGACCACGACATAAAGTTTGGCGTGATTCAAAAGATCCAATATCCAGAAGATGAGTACGCGGTATTGCTTAGGACGACTACGGAAAAGGACTGGGAGGCAGCCACAGATAGCTCATTGTTATCTACATTCAGTTGGCTCGACCGGATAGCCCATTTTAGCAAAATAAAGCCCACGCCTGTGGGACCGCTCCCAAATGATCTTATTCGTTGCGATGAGCTTAGCTGTCAATGGCAGTTGCAGTCGTTTCTGAGCGCCTTTGGAGCGGACTGGGGCAAGGCGCCAGTGCCACGAGATAAACTATGGCGGTTGGTGCAGCGATTTGTTCTCTTGCTTGAAGAGGAGATGTTAAATGAGCCCGTTCTTAAAAAGCCGCAGCAGCTAAAAAATGAGGCAAGGGAATTTGTCCAATCCATAATTGAACGGGAGCTGCTGAAACTGTCTCGTGAACAAAGAAAACAGCGCACTTACGATTCCATTCGGGTGCTCGTATGGAAAGAAGCTGCCCCCGAAATACAGAAAGCATGCACTAAAAAACTGATTAAAAAAGAATGCTCACAATTTGACAAGCGGCACGGATGGAGGCCGAAGCGGGGCAAAAAACAGTCTCCCATTTAAAATCGTCGACTCTTTTTTTTGAGATGTTCTTCTCAATGAAAAGGGTTGTCTTTTGACCTATTAAATTCGGTCGTCTTATTTAAATCCTATCAGTCTGAAATAGTGTGAGTTAAAGAGAGCAAGTTGTGCTACTGCGAAATGCCTTGGGATGCAAGGCCGCAAAGCGAGGCTCTTTAACTAAACCATAGGATTTTAAAGTTTTTAAAAAAATGTTTGAATAGTGTTCCATATATGCCTTTCATTTGGAGGCAGCTATGAACAAAAAATGGTCCGTTCATCTCACAGTTGAGGTGCGCAGCGAACTCGAGGACATTGTTAGAAAAGGGAAGTCATCCGCGCGGATTATCAGAAGAGCGCAAACTCTGTTATTCGCTGATGAGAAGAAACCAGATAAAGAGATTGCCTCTTTGCTACGGTGCAGCGAGGTGAGCGTTTACAATACAAGAAAAGCCTACTGTGAACACGGGCTACAACAATCACTCAATGAAAAAGCGCGATCCGGAAGACCGGAGAAGATGGTTGGAAAGGCTAAAGCCCATTTAATCGCGCTTGCTTGCAGCGAGGCGCCCGAAGGACGCGCCTGCTGGACAATGCAGCTACTTGCGGATCGTTGCATTACGCTAGAGTTGACAGATTCCATATCGGACGAAACGGTTCGCAGAACATTAAAAAAAACGAAATAAAGCCATGGCAAGTAAAGAGTTGGTGTGTTCCAGAAGTGGATTACGAGTATATTTGTCGGATGGAAGATGTTTTAGATTTATATGAGGAGCCGCTGAACGAAAAGAAACCCGTTGTGTGTTTTGATGAAACACCAGTCCAATTGGTAGATGATGTGTTGGCGCCAATTGCCGCAGTGCCAGGGAGAGTCAAACGCCGAGATTATGAGTACGAAAGGAATGGAACAAGCAACCTCTTTGTTTTTGTACAGCCCTTGGGAGGCTGGCGGGAAATAAAAGTCACAGACCAGAGAACAAAAAAAGATTTTGCCGAGTGCATGAAGGATCTGGTGGACAAACATTTTCCCGAGGCAGAAAAAATTAGGGTTGTCATGGACAATTTGAATACGCATCGACTGGCTAATCTCTACGAGACGTTTGAGCCCGAAGAAGCCAGGAGGATCATTAAGAAATTAGAGGTGCGCCATACGCCAAAACATGCAAGTTGGTTGAACATGGCAGAGATTGAAATTTCTGTTCTTGGCGGTCAGTGCCTCAAAAGGCGAATAGGCTCAAAAGAAGTTCTCGGTAGAGAGGTGGCCGCTTATGTATCAGATAGAAATGCTAGACGGGCAAAGATCCTTTGGGGATTTGCTATCCCAGATGCGCGAGTGAAAATGAAGAGGCTCTACCCATGAAAACTTTTGTGGTCAGGTACTAGCCCTACTTCGTCGTCTTACTCTTTGTTTTCGCAGCGTCATTGTTCCTCTTTTGACCGACTTGGATATTCTCCGTTGAGGCACAACTTTGATCTCTATGTTGCAGCCAAGCAACGTGAGGTAGTTCAAAAGGGTGTCGTTGCTGAAATCATTGATTTTACCAGTCATAAGAGATGATACTTTAGGAGCGCTAATCCCTAAAATTCCAGCGATTTCCTTCTGGCTAAGACCGCTTTTTCGGATAAGATTAACAACTTCCGACATCAGGTCTGATCGAGTAATCATTTCGACAGAATCATCTAAGCCGAGATCGTCAAAAACATTATCGGTGGTGACAAAATCTTTTTCTTTCATTTTTCCCTCTTCCATTCATGATAATCGACTCTCGCCTGCTTCAGCCTTTGGAGAATCAAATCGATCTCCTTCTTCGGCGTAGCAATGCCCGATTTGCTTTTTTTATGGAACACGTGCAATACAGCTACGACGTTCTTGAACTCCACAGTGTAGGCCGCCCTAAAAGTCCCTTCTCGTTCGTCTACGACCACTTCTGATATTGGTTCATGAAGATGCTTAAGAGGCTTGGTGTTCCCCGGATCTCTTCCCTTCTGAAGTTCTCTCAACGAGTGGCCAATTTCCTTTCGCACGCCTACAGGCATTTCCTTGAGATCCTTCTTAGAGGAACCTATCCAGAGCAACGGTCTCATTAGGCAGGTATCATGCATGCAATACATCATTACCAATATTGGTAATTTATGTATACTGATAAACTTTTTTTTCAAATGGTGCATCAATGAAAAGTGACCTCTTATATCCCTAGGATTAAGGAAAAGGCTGTTCTTCCCGGAAAAATGCCGGAATTGCCAATTCCCTTTACTAGTTCGGGATCAGCTTCGATTATCGGAATTTCTCGCTTTCCATCCGACTTCTCCTATAGAATTTGGCTGTTTTGGTTGATTGAAGGAATTTGAAGGCAACGGCCGGAAGCGGCTTAGGAGGACTGAAAATCCTCGTGATCTGCTTCAATTTCAGATTTATGTCTTCTGATTGTCTCATTCTCCTTGGCTCCCATTGAAGGAATCAGCAGACCTATCGAGAGCCGCGGTGCAATTTTAGTGCAAGGGATACGCTCAAATCAGAATGGATAGCAAAAATCAGCAAACATCAGAGAAACCTAAACTTTTAATTCTCTTATTGCTATCATTTTCCTCGTGTTGGCAAACTCAGAATGTAACGCGCCTGTAAATCCCCCGACTTCGGTCTCCGCCAGTTCGAGTCTGGCCGCCCCCAAAAAGCAGCCCCGCTTCACGCGGGGCTTTTTGCTTTTTGGGGCGAGCGACACGCCTGCGCGCGCTCTTAGCTATGCCGGACTAGCAACCGGATCGGCTGCCTTCGCGCTGCTAAGCTAGGAAAACGGAGTTTGTGATTCATTGGACAGCAAAAGAAACCTGTTCATGTCCCTTCTGACAGCAGGTCTAAATATTCCCAATAGCTATAGCGTTTGTCGCGGCGTTTACCAGTGATTTCTTTGAGGATTTCGAGAGAGACAAGTTGCTGCATGAGCGTTTTTGCGCTTTGATAAGAGGTTTTGAGGTGGGTGGCTGCGTCTTTTATGGAAAGGTGGGGTTTTTCAAAGAGATAATCAAGGAGGGCAATAGCGTAGGGGGTAGAGAGTTTGGCTGTGATGAGTCGCTTTTTGTGGGTTTCTTGGAGCTGGAGGGCGGTTTTGATGGTTTGTAGGGCGGAGTTGGAAGTCCAAATGACGCCTTGGAGAAAGAAGGTGACCCATTGCTCATAATCGCCTTTGGCGCGGACGAGGTTGAGGCGGTCGTAGTACTCTTGGCGATGTATTTTGAAATAGTAACTGAGGTAGAGCGTAGGATGTTGAAGAGCCTTTTTCCAATAGAGATAGAAGGTGATTAGGAGCCTGCCCAACCTGCCGTTGCCATCGAGAAAGGGATGGATTGTCTCAAACTGGTAATGGATAAGCGCACAGCTGATCAGTAGTGGAATACTGGAATTTTTGTGTAGAAAAAGCTCAAGTTGTCCCATGGCATCCATCGCCTCTTTTGGTGGTGGCGGAATGAAAGAAGCTGTGCTTGGAGTGGACCCGGCTGGACCAATCCAATTTTGGCTTTTTTTGAATTCGCCCGGTGTTTTGTCTTTTCCGCGCACTCCTTCCAAGAGGATGGCGTGAATTTCTTTAATGAGACGTATGCTCATAGGGAAGTCGTTGAGTCTTTGCATACCGTGGTTCAGAGCTTTGATGTAATTGACGACCTCTTCGACGTCATTCACGTTTTTCACGGGGATTTGGCTTTCGTATTCAAAAATATCCTCGAAGGAGGCTTGCGTTCCTTCGATTTGAGAGCTGAGGAGTGCTTCTTTGCGGACGTACATGGCGATGATGTGGCTTAGATTCGGTGCCAAATAGCCCATGGTGTCTAGTTTTCCAATGGCAATGTTGGCGTCGGTGAGGAGGCCGTGCATTTCTCCTTCTATCCGGATGGGGGGCTCGGGAGGAAGGTCTGTTGGAATGAATGCTTTATACTGGTTGGGCTGTGTAATGTATCTGCCGCTTCTCATGCAGAGCTCCTTATTCAAGCATCCGAGAATAACGGCTTGGAAAATCGAGCGTTATTCAAGTTTTCTTCAATAAGGGTAACGTAAAAGGGCTTGTTATTCAAGTCTTCTTTAATAGCGTCACGGGGCATTGGTGGGACAGCAGGGTTCAATAGCTACCAATTCAAAACAATTTTTAACAGCCCAAGAAATGCTGCAAGATTCTGATTGTTATGTTGATATGTATTGGTAGGGATGGGGTTAAATTGGATTTAGGCGGACTGTAAATCCCCCGACTTCGGTCTCCGCCAGTTCGAGTCTGGCCGCCCCCAAAAAGCAGCCCCGCTTCACGCGGGGCTTTTTGCTTTTTGGGGGCGAGCGACACGCCTGCGCGTGTCGCGTGGCGGACTCGAATCCCCCGTCGATGTTTTTTGCTCTGCAAAAACCGCGGGGGATCGCCGGCCCGGCAGCATGAGCTGCGAAGCAGCTCAGCGCGAGGGCGTCTGGCCGCCCCCAAAAAGCAGCCCCGCTTCACGCGGGGCTTTTTGCTTTTTGGGGGCGAGCGACACGCCTGCGCGTGTCGCGTGGCGGACTCGAATCCCCCGTCGATGTTTTTTGCTCTGCAAAAACCGCGGGGGATCGCCGGCCCGGCAGCATGAGCTGCGAAGCAGCTCAGCGCGAGGGCGTCTGGCCGCCCCCAAAAAGCAGCCCCGCTTCACGCGGGGCTTTTTGCTTTTTGGGGGCGAGCGACACGCCTGCGCGTGTCGCGTGGCGGACTCGAATCCCCCGTCGATGTTTTTTGCTCTGCAAAAACCGCGGGGGATCGCCGGCCCGGCAGCATGAGCTGCGAAGCAGCTCAGCGCGAGGGCGTCTGGCCGCCCCCAAATTCCCTATGAAAAAACGGGCCGAAATTCGCGATAAAATTCGGTATATTTTAAGCTCCCAAGGGATCTCTCATGGGACAGTAATATCCAACACATCCTCGATATGTACCCCTCTACCAAGCCTAGAGTTTTAACTGGTCGTCTGTATTTGTTCAGGGGGTATAGCAAATTTTTTAGGTGAATATTCGCCAACATGCTAAGCTAGAACAGCATGAACGCCAGTTACGAAGAGCTGCTCACAGAAATTCGATTGCTCCGTAGTGAGGTGGCCTCGCTCAAGGTCGAAAACTCCAGACTACGTGAAGAAAATGCCCGTTTGAAAGAACAGATCAACCTCAATTCCAAAAACAGTTCCAAGCCACCCTCAACGGACCAAAAAGGCAAGAATGATGCCCCCAAGAAAAAAGATGGGGTAGCCCCACTTCCCAGCCATGTCGGCCCATCGGCATTTGGAACACGACTGTCTGCCTTCATGGGGTTCCTGACTGGTACATGCCGACTAAGCCGTCGGATTGCATTAAGCATCCTGCAAGAAGGGCTCGATCTTCGAGCAGCAGTTGGAACCCAGAGCAATATAGAAAATCGTATGTCAGCCGCTCTTAAGCCATCGTACGAAGAGATCGAAAAGCAGGTGCATGGTAGTAACGAAACAAAACATGTTGAAGAAACAGGTTGGAAATGCTGGGGAAAACGAGCATTTGTATGGATTATGTCCACTGCATCCGGGGCCGTGTACAAGATCCAGGAAGGGAGAGGAGCCGAATGCAGAGATGCCCTATTAGGCACTACTGCAACAAAACGTGTAGCCTTCGTTACTGACAGGTTAGCAATTTATCGCTTCCAGTGGCCACATCAGTTCTGTCTTGCTCATCTCAAACGGGACATAAAGCGTTTTGCCGAGCGAGCAGGTCTCGATGGCGAGTGGGGCCAAGTGATGCTAGAATATCTCAAAACGATCTTCGAACTCTGGCGAGACTACCGGGAAAAACGGAGAAGCCGGCGTTCATTTAGACGCAAAAGCAGGCAGTACCGAGATGATTTTGCATATGGGCTACTGGTTGCATCTACGAAAGGCAAGCATAGCGCCTCCCTCAAACGGTTCGCCCGAGCTCTCTTGCGGAGGGCGCAAAATCTGTGGATTTTTGCCACTCGAGATGGCGTAGAGCCAACGAACAATCAGGCTGAAAGGGATCTAAGAGGGATCGTGATTACCCGTAGAGTTAGCTACGGTTCCAAAAGCGAACGTGGCGATCGGTTCATCGAGAGGACCAATACTGTTGTAACTACCCTGAAGCATCAGGGGAAGAAATGTTTAGATTATCTTGTGGAAGCCCTAGGCGCCTGGAAAACAGGTTCGTCGGCCCCCACCATTTTTAGCCAGCCCTGCTATACCCCCTGAACAAATATAAAGACCATTGGGACGGTCTTATGCCCATTGCGAAGAATGAGGCCACAAGAAAATTGAAACCCGCTTGGAAAGGTCCCATAAAGACGCTAAAACGAGGGAACTCGTGAATCCACGCATTAACGTTATCACCCTAGGAGTCGACGACGATGCGACAACGAATTGAGGATCTCGGCAGGCTTGCCGTGCTGCTACAAAATCTTCTAGAACAGGAGCTATTTGCTGGTGAAGGACGTTTTCGCCCTCTTCGTCCAAAAGATACGTGGGATTGGTTCCAGACGAAGACCGATGATGAAAAAGAAGATATTCTCCGCTCATGGGCCTACGGAATAGAGGCCATCAGCGAGAAGGTTTATGAGATGCTGTCGATCGCCGAGGGCACTGATCCTCTGAACGAAAGGGTTGATGAATAAGACCGATCTTGAGATCGCTCAAAAGAACCTGTCCGATCGCTGGTGAAGGCTGAACATCCTCTACTAAATCGTGGACAAGCGCGGCCAGAAAGTCCTCTTCAAGCGTATCAAATTCCGCATGAACTTCTATGGATGGTGGATGAGAGGATCGAAAAGACGAGCTCCAGAAGATTTGAAGTGTTTGGTGTTTTGGGTGATGACAATCAGATCATATTTGATCGCAGTTGCAGCAATTAGGGCATCGCCCATTGGGAGAATAACTCCCTTTTTAGCCGCCTGAGCGGTCATATCACCCCAAATAGAGCAAATTTGTTGATCGATAGACAAAATTCTATTTCCGAAACTAGGGATGAGGTCGCCCACGAGCCAATTTTGCAAAGCGTTTTTTATTTTCTCTTCTTTTTCACTCAATTTGGAAATTCCGAATAGGAGTTCGCCAATTGTCAAAACGCTTATGAAAAAAAAACGATCTTCCATCCTTGATACCCACTCTCTTAATTTCTTTCCTTCAGAAGTTCCTTTCTTTCTCAGGGTAGAAATCGTACATGTATCGAGTAGATAGGTCATAAATCGATTTCCCTAATCGTATCCGTTCTTCGCTTGGTATCGAAATCGACTTCTGGGTACGGGCATTGGTCTAAAACTTCAAGAAGCGATTTCTGAGGCTTCAAATACATCTCAAAGTCTTCTTTAGAAACAACATAGGCAACAGTTTCGCCATTTTTTGTAATTGTTTGGTATCCAGAAGAAGCTGTTTCCTTGATCAATTGAGAAAACTTTGATTTTGCTTCCTGGACTTGCCATTTTTTATGTCTCTTGCGATGGCTAAGCCTTCTTCTTGAGCAAGGTTTAGTTTTCATATTCACCTGGTCTGGTCTGACTAGTCATTAGTCTAGTTCATTTAGAGTTTTTGTGTAAATGCTATGCGCAAAATTTCCTTTGGAATCTTGGGCCTAGCAAGAGGGAGAGGTCAGGGGCTGGTGGGACAAAAATGGGACAGCAATAGATTATTTTACCCAATTTTTAACAATAGTCGTCAACTCTTTATTGTGATCAATATTCTGATTTTCAAGTTGATAAGCGTGAATAATCATTGGTTGAGATTGTATTCCATCCGTCTGTAAATCCCCCGACTTCGGTCTTCGGCGGTTCTAGTCCGCCCGCCCCCTGCGCGGCTTCCGTGGAGGACTCGAATCGAAGCGCCCTGCAGGGCGCTAGATCGCCGGCCCGGCAGCAAGCGCGGAGCGCTGCGAGAGGGCGTCCCAGGTCCTTCTGCTCTCAAGGCATTTAAAAAATAAGCCAGAAACTCATCCTGGAAGCAACTGTTTCAAAAATGGAAATAGTTCAAATGGAAATAATTTATTTGAGTTGATCATCTTTTTTGTTTTTGTTTAGAATCATTCAGTCTTTCATTATTTTATGGAGTCTTATGAGTAAAATTTCTCTGCCTTTTATTGCAGTTTTAGCAATGCTTCTCCTTCTGTCAGGATGCGCAAGCTACAGTGCATCACCATTAAACAGCCTTGCTTCTGAAATCATCATTGGCGCAGGCAGCGTTTTTATCGGAGCTAAGGCCTTCAACAAGGCTGACTGTAAAAAGTATTTGGATAGAGATGTAATTGCAGAAGGATATCAGCCCGTTCAGTTATACATTCAAAATAGCTCTGAAAAAGATTACCTCTTTGCTTTAAATCGAGTTAGTGTGTCCTTTGCTACACCAGAAGAGGTAGCGGATAAAGTTCACACATCGACTGTTGGAAGGGCAACTGGTTACGGTGTCGGGGCTCTTTTTCTATGGCCTTTAGCTATTCCAGCCATTGTTGATGGTGTAAAATCTGCTAAAGCAAATGAAGCTTTAGATAATGATTTCAGTGCGAAAGTAGCGCGCGATCAGATTATTTTTCGCCATTCTCATTTCAATAAGCTGCTTTTCGTCCCTGTGAATGAATATCAACCTACTTTTACCATTACGCTAGTTGACCAAGAGACGAACCAGCCGAAAAAATTGAACGTAACTGTCAGGGGATAATGCCTCCTTCAGCCGTTAAAACTATACCGCGCCCGCTTATCTTGAGTGAATTTTGTTGAGCATCTTTTTTGCTCCAGCGCATTGCTCGATCTCGTTAACATTGTGCAAGTTGGACTCGATCTCCGCAATGCTACTGGAGCCAAAAATCTGCTGTCAAAATTCACACAACCTAAGCGGGCGCGGTATATCAAAGATCTGATCTTTTACCAGTACGCAAAGATCATTGCTGCATCCTCCGGGATTCATGGTCATGGATTCATCATGAGCAAGATGACAATGCTCGCGTCTGGAGAGATAAAAATGAGCGCAGCTCTGAGAGAACTAAAAATGCAGATGTCATGTGATGGAATTTGCTGCGAATATTGTAGATCGACAGAGAATCTCTCATGGGATCATCTTGTTCCTCGTGTGAAAAATGGCACGGATACGGCTGAAAATCATGTTTGGGCATGTCGTCGATGCAACTCTTCAAAAGGTAGCAAAGGGATCTATGAATGGTACGGGATAGAGCGCAAAGATGAGCTGCCGCGTTTAGTGGCTGGTAAATATCTTAAATTGCTCTATGAAATTCATGAAAACAAGGGCACTTTGTCTGCTACTGATCTAAACGGTGATGGGAAGTTGGATGTTCTTGATTTGGAGGTTTTTTGATTCCAAATGGCAGACGCTCCCATTTTAGAGTGCCATTTGTTGTTGCTGCCTGCTATGATAGGCAGTCTCATGGAAATAATGCCCGTTGAGGGCTGAGAGCTTTTCTCGAATAATCATTGTAAGTGAGCATGATATGACTGTGCGTAATAAGAAGAGAGCGGTTCGATCGAAGAAAAGAGCTGCTCGAAGGATAAAAAAGAAGGCGGTAATGCGTCGCAGACCTAAAAGGACTGCGATGTCCAAAATCTCTATTTTGGAGAAATCCGGCTTAATAGGATGTCTGACGGGAACGGGAGTTACCAGCACGAATTACAAAGATCTCTTGCACAAAGAGTAGTGCTGTTCCGTGTTCGCATTCTCAAAAAAGATTCTCATCGATACTGGGTTCATGGTCGCGGTGTTTAACGCTGACGATGAGCATCATGCGGATGCCATTGAGACGTTAGAAAGGATCAAAGATCTGAAATGGAACACAACCTCTTTCGTGGTACAGGAGATCTTCTGGCTCCTCTCGAAAAGAAAGAGTTTCCCTGTTGCATGTGAATTTCTTCAAAAAGTTCCCTCTCTATTCAGCTTGCCTAATTTACCACTTATACTCAAATAACATGAAGAATCGGTTTCTGGCGGCGCCCCACCCCAAAAACGATGCGTTTTTGGGGACCCCGGACCCGGCGCCGGCAAAGCCTGGCTCAAATTCTGGGCTGCTTTCCTTAGAAAAAGCTCGAACCCCCGAGCTTTTTCAAGTGTCCGCAGCCTTGCTATATTCCCGATTCTTCATATTCTTTGAGTATAAATTTTTTCAACCAATATGTTACTATGATTGGTCGTTATGCAAAGGAAGAATAAATGCATTGGTTCGCTCTTATCATAGCAGGTTTTTTCGAAATCGGTTGGGCTGTTGGACTTAAATTTACTGAAGGGTTCACCAAGTTAGTGCCGAGCATTTTTACAGGAGCTGCCATGGCTGTTAGCTTTGTTTTACTGAGTTATGCTTTGCGCACGATTCCAGTGGGCACCGGGTATGCGGTTTGGACTGGGATCGGGGCATGTGGGACTCTGTTATTTGGCATGTTCTTTTTAGGGGAATCGCACGGTCCAATCCGGGTTGGTTGCATTCTGTTAATTATTGCTTGCATCATCATTTTAAAGATCGCCCACGAGTAAAATCATCACGGGTGATTTGGCGCATGTGAGGGAATTTCAGCTTGGCTCGCCATTGGTTGGGTCTTGCGCCACCGCTCATAGAAGAGAATGGTGGGAAGAATCACGCCCAAGATTCCCAGGATGACCCAGACGATGGGGAAAATCGTTCCATCGTAGAGGTGGCTGGCCAATCCCACGATCAAGGCGGCAAAAAGAAGGCGCGCGCTCGTCATAAGGCTTGCGGTAACCCCCTTGATATGGGGAAGCAGTTCCATTCCTTCCGGAAAATAAAACGAGATCGTCCAATTGCAGCCGAAGGTGTAGAAGAGCATGGCAGCAGTAGAAAAATAGGGGTTGATAGGCGCTAAAATAGCGCTTAAGGCCAATCCAAGCCCTCCTATTACGATGAAGGCTGTCCCAACTTGTTTGAGCCTTTGGATGCCAAAACGGGCAATGGCCCGCATGCATGTGAGACTTGCAATCAGCCAAGCAAAGAGAATGGCAGCTTGGAAAAAGGGGAATAAGGTCTTGGCTAACCCAAATTCGACAACGAATAGAACTGAAGTGCCTGAGAGAAATGCCAGATAGCCTGCGAACATAAAGCTCATGATCACGGTCAACTGCCAAAAAGGCAGGCACGTAAAAGCCTCTTTAAAATCTCTCAAGACCTTCCTTACTTGAAAGGGGGATCTTTTTTCCCGAGGCAAACTCTCGTCGAAATAGAGTAAACAAATCGCCAAACTCAATAGGACAAAGAGGGCGATGGCTAAAAAGTTCGAGCGGAAGCCGAAGAGATGGTTGAGAGCGCCGCCGAGCATCGGAGCAAGGGCCATAATGAAGGGGATGATTAAATTGAGCTGATTGAGGGCCTTGATCGCTTTTTCGGCGCGGAAAGCGTCAAAGAGGATCGCCGTGCCCAGGGTAAAACAGCCGCCGCTGCCCAATCCCTGGAGCAAGCGCCCGAGCAGCATTTGGCTAAAACTTTGCGCGAATACAGTCAGAAGGCTTCCGATCAAAAAGAGTCCTAACGCGGCCAAGAGAGGTTTTTTTCGGCCAAAGGAATCGGAAATGGGGCCGTACAAGGGGCCAGAGAGGCAGATGCCGACAAAGTTCCAGGTGAGGAGGCGTTGGATTTCTGCTTCGGTCGTTTTAAAGTAGGCCATCATATCGGGAAAAGCCGGTAGGTAAATATCAGTCTCAATGCAGGCGGCAATAAAGATCACAATGATGAGAAGGAGGTACTTCATCCCACTAGTAACCTGAGTTTTGGGTTCATTTGCCTGAGCTTCAATTTCTTTCGGCATCTTTTTGACTTTTCGCCTCGGCAAGATGCTCGTCCCGATATTGCTCTCGGCTCCAAAGCGCAAAAATATGCTCGAAATATCCTTGAATCTCATAGAAAAATGAACCCAAAACTCAGGTTAGTATTCATAACATTTCCAATAATACGGGGGAAGAAATCTTGTTCGACTCTGACGTTGAGAGACAGCATAACCCTAACTACCTGATTGTTACAACCCAAAAGGGTCTAAAAAATTGCTTCACATTTACTCTCGCAGCTGTTATAACCGCCCCTCCAAGAGGAGAGATCATATGCATGTATCTATAGGACCGGACAAAAGCCCCAAGGCGGACAGCAGGGGAGGGCAGCCGAGCAGCGGCTCTTTGGCGGGCTATAAACCCTTTTTGGGGCTCATAAAATGGGGGATTTTCGTCATTTTATCGGCTATGCCTCGGATGGCCGCATCACACCCGATTCCAACCCAGATCGCTTCACCGTTGTTCATAGAAGGCGTCAAGACATTTACCCGGGCAGCAAACAGCCCCTTTCAAGAATCTATTTGCGAGATGCTCAGTACCTTAAGCGTCACTTCAGTGATGATTCGCGAAGGAACTGACGCGGATGAGCGGCCCATCTTTGTGAACGCGCAAGCCGATTTTGAGCGAGCGATTGTCTATTGGCTTAAAACGAAACAAATTGCTGGATGCACATGCATCATTCATACTCCTGCCCCAGCCACGCCTCTTTGTATGAATGAAGAGATATCCCTAGGCCTTATAGACTCTGCCATCCAGAACGATCCAGAACGATTGCTTACAGTCAAAAAACGGCCCGAGATCATTCGAGACTACCTTCAAGAGGGAGGCTTTCTCTATACAGTATACCCAAAAAAGGGGCGCGGTCTCCGCTCGAGTGAGCAGCTCGCAATTTTAGATGGCTTAGTGCAAAGCCATCCTGATCATTTACATGCAGTTGAGCTAAATTGCGACGCAATCCCACAAGAGCTGGTTGGAGCTACCTATCTGATTACATTGAACGATTCCTCTTCCTACGTCCTATCTTTAAGAAGCTATCAAGCCATTTCCTCCACCGATGACAAGTGGGGTATTTGGTTTGGATCCATTGACGATGCCACTGTAGAGAATCGTTTTCAGGCGGTCACCGCATTTCTCGAGAATCATGGGTTTCTTCCGCTTTCTTGGAGGAAATAGAAGTAGTGATTAATGGATCTCTGCCTACAATGAGGATATGACCGACGTCTATCTCATTCTCATGGGTGTCGCGGCTGGTTTCATTGGGAGTCTAAGCGGGCTGGGGGGTGGGATTATTGTCATTCCAACGCTTACCCTCCTTTTTGAAATTCCCATTGAATACGCCGCGGGAGCGAGCCTTGTCGCCACCATCGCAACATCTAGCGGAGCCGCGAGCGCTTACATCAAGGATCGCTTAACCAATGTGAAAATCGGTATATCGCTGGAAATTGCAACGACGATCGGCGCTATCTTAGGCGCGATCCTTGCGACAATCCTCTATTCGCAAAATCTTCGCGGTCTCATGTTTATCTTCTTTGGCGTCATCCTTTTCTTTTCCATCATCCCGGGCCTAGCGGCCATTTTTAGAAAAAACCTCGCGAAACTAGATCCAGATAAAACCACCCGCATCTTCCAATTGGAAGGAAGCTATTTTGATCCGGCCCTCAAAAAACACATTCATTACGCAGGCGTCCGGTGGTGGATGGGCGAGCTCATTATGCTGGCGGCTGGCATCATTTCCGGACTCCTTGGAATCGGCTCGGGAGCCCTAAAAGTGATTGGAATGGATTGGGCGATGCGTCTTCCCTTCAAAGTCAGCACCGCTACGAGTAACTTCATGATCGGCGTCACAGCCGCAGCTGGCTCTGGCACCTATTTTGCCGCAGGGTATATAAAACCGGCGATCGTCGCCCCCACCGTGGTCGGCATCCTCCTCGGTTCCTTTCTCGGAACCAGGCTCCTCTCGCATCTCCATCATCTGACCTTAAGGTTATTTTTTATTTTTATTATTTTCCTTCTCGCCATCGAGATGATTTTGAGAGGCTATGAAACATTTTAATACGATCCTTGCACTTACTTTGAGAATCGGTGTCCTGGCCAGCGCCGCCCTTTTTCTCATGGGCCTCATTTTTCCCCAGGGCTCCTGGGCTTCTTTTGGGGTTTTTGTGCTCTTGTGCATACCAGTCATTCGGGTCGCTCTTTCCATCATTCTCTTCGCCAACCAAAAAAATAAGCTCTACGTCGCGATCACATCCATCGTTTTGATCAATCTCGGAATCGCTATTTTGCTTCCGCTCTTGAAGGGATAAAAAAAATATCTTATCGAGAGGGAAGATCCCTTTCGAGAGGATAGGTTCCCCCTTTGCTGAGAAAAAATTCTATTCTCATCTTATTCGTTCTCTCTGCGTGCCTTCGGATGTCTGAAGAAGAGCAGAGAAAAAACCTCATTGCAGAGCCGAGCCTGGAGAGGTCGGTGAGCCAAAGTTTGGAAACGCCTTTTTTTTCTCAAGGAGGTTGGCCGAAAGTGGCTTGGTGGGAGGAGTTTGGGTTAAGCGAATTAAATGAACTGATTGCGCTCGCTATTGCCCAAAACCCATCGATACAAAATGTCCGCTTCAAGATCGAGCAGGCAAAAGAGAGGGCAACTAGCGCAGCATCGAAACTCTATCCTTTGGTCAACTTTGATGCGGATGGAGATTGGGATTTCGTCAGCAAGCAAGGGCTCCAGCGCGCCTACAATCCCTCCTTTCCCCATTTTGCCAAAATCATCGATCTGACCTTGTCCTTTAGCTACGAATTTGACTTCTGGGACAAATACCGCAATCTTTTCAGGGCCTACTTAAGCCTTGAGCAATCTCAAAGGGCAGAACTTGCCCAAGCCGAGCTTATCGCCGCCACTTCTTTGGCCAGGACCTATTTTGCCCTGAAAACGAATCTCGTTAAGGAGAAAATTTACCGAGAGCTTTATGAGGTGAGAAAGAAACTCGCGCTGCTCAGGCAGCTTCTTCTCGATGAGGCGCTCGATGACGCAAGGATTGTGCTTCTTGCCAATGAAAGGGCCGAAGAAGCGAGTCAATGGATGAACTCGATCGCCGAAGAGGTAGCGATCGACCGGCATCTCATCAATATTTTAGCCGGAAGAGGCCCCGACGAGCCCCTTTTTGTGGAGGCAGATCTTCCTCTCATCGCCCCGATATTGACTATTCCGGAAAATCTTTCCATCGATCTCCTTGTGAGGAGGCCCGATCTCATGGCCCAAATCTGGAGAGTTGAAGCGCTGGCCCATGAAGTGGGAGCGGCGCGGGCGAATTTTTTCCCGAGCATCAACCTGGCCAATATCGTGGGCTTAAGCAGCACGATTTACAATCTGCTCTTCAATGGATCGAGCTTTGAGAATCTCTTCTCGCCCTCTCTCTCCCTTCCGGTTTATACGGCAGGGGACATTCAGGCAATCCTTGATGCAAAACGGGCGGAATTCCAATCCGCTGTTTTCGCTTACAATGACTTGGTTTTGAAAAGCGCGAGCGAAGTAGTGGACACCCTCGCCAATGCCCGGGCCGTTTTTGCCAATAAGGACGCCCAAGAATCGATCGTAAAACAGGCGTCCGAGCGTCTCTTTCTTTCCGAGCTTCGCTTGAAATACGGGCTCGATAATGCATTGAATACCCTAGAGCAAAAAGAAGAACTTTTGCAAAAAGAGCTCGAGGACCTCGACCTTGCCTATAGCCGATATGCAGCGGCGATCGCCTTAGTCAAAGCGGTGGGCGGAGGGTATTTATTAACCCACGAGTTCAACAGGTGACAAATGGCTTGCTGCGGCTTTGAAAAATCGATCTTCGCTCGGAGTCCTTCTTATTCAAGAATGTTCCCTCCGGGCCCGTTCACTTCGTTCACCTGCTCCGCACTCCGAAGGTCCACTGGACCTTCTCCGTGTTTCCGCAGCCTCGCGAAGAACGCGGGTAAGCCCGCTTCAATTTTTCTTTGCCTCGCTAACCCATTTGTTGGCACCTATTTCCCTCTCGGCTTAATAGGACGGCAATGATGGAAAAAAGGAGGAAAGCTTCCCTCTATTTTTGGACCATTTGCCTCGCAGTGGGTCTTTTGGGATTTTTATATTGGCTGATTTTTTGGAAAGGGGTCGCTTGGACCGATGACGCTTATGTGGAGGGAAACCAGGTATATCTCACTCCTTTGCATTCCGGATTCGTTACGGCAATCCATACCGACGATACCTACCTTGTCAAGGAAAACCAGGTCCTTGTCGAACTGGACCGGACCGATGCCCTCATTGCCTTCGATCGAGCAAAAGAAGACTTGGCTCAAACGGTAAGAAGGGCCTGCGAGATGTTCCACGAGGTGTTTGCCTATAGGTCCCAGATCGAAGCTATAAAAGCGAAGTTCATCCGCGATGCCCAGGATTTCGAGCATCGGCTCCGCGTTCTTACGGCCCAAGCCGTATCTCTCGAGGAGTATGAGCACGCCGTTGCGGCTTTGCGGAAGAGCTTTCATGAGCTGCAAAAGTTCCGCTCCCTCTACGAAAAAGCCCTGTCTCTTGTCCAAAACACCTCGATCCGGAGCCATCCGCTCGTCAAAGGGGCTGCAGATCGATTCCGCGACGCATGGGTCTACTTACGACGCTGCAGCCTCTTTGCGCCCACAGAGGGAATCGCTGCCCAAAGGGCGATCCAAGTAGGGATGTGGATCAAGGAAGGGACTCCTCTCATGAGCGTCGTACCCATGGACCAGATCTGGATCAACGCCAATTTTAAAGAAACGCAAATGAAACGGATGCGGATCGGCCAAAGGGCGAAAATCACTGTAGACCTTTATGGGAAAGGGGTCGTTTTCCATGGAAAAATCGTCGGCCTTCCAGCTGTCGCAGGCAACGTCACAAGTTTATTGCCGCCCCAAAACCTCTCCGGAAACTGGATTAAGATCGTACAGCGCCTTCCTGTCAGGATCGAACTCGATTCCGAAGAGCTCAAAAGCCATCCCTTGCGCCTCGGCCTTTCTTCCGAAGTGACCGTCGATCTAACGACTGGGGGCTCCTACCTGCCGACCACCGGAAAAGGCTCGCCGACCTATAGCACGAGGATTTATCGAGATGAAGAGGAAGGGGACAAGGCGTGCATCGAGGAGATCATCTCAGCAAACCTCGATCCGAACTTACTCAAATATAGTGTGGAGGCGCTCTCCCTTCCCCAAATCCACATGACCATCCCATCGCTGATTCAAGAAGCTCTTTCGCAAAACAGCGCAAATCTCTTAGCGCCTCCAATGCCAAAGGACTCCGATTGACTCGCTCCCTCATCGTCTCCCTTTATGCCTCTCTCTTTATGATTGTCCAAAGTTTTACCATCACAGCATTGGCCTCGCCGTACATTGTGGGAGATCTTGGCGGCGACCGGTACGTCACCGTGTACGGCCTTGCCTTCTACGGCTTTGGAGCTGCCGTTACGATCCCTTTGGCCAAACCTCTTGGCGCCCGTTTCAACATCCCCAATTTGTTTGTCTATTGTATGATGGCGTTTTCATTAACCGCTCTTTTCACTGGCCTTGCTCCCACCTATTTCCTCTTTATATCAGGCCGGTTTTTGATGGGGCTAGCATCTGGCCCCTTTTATGCCCTTTTGTCCCATACTTTTTCTTGCTTGGTTCCTGAAGATAAAAAAGTCGTTTTCTCTTGGATCTTCATTACGATCTTCGTTGTCGTTCCTGTCATTGGAGCCGCCTATGGCGGAACGGTCGCCTATCTCTCTCATTGGCGCGCCCCGTTTTTGGGCAATGCCCTAATTGCATCCCTTTTGGCGCTGGCCCTATTCGTCTATTTCAAAGAGGTCGAAATCCCGCCACTCTCCCTTGGGTTTGATTGGGTGGGTTGGAGTTTTTATGCGGTTGGGATCTCATTCCTAGCTTTTGCTCTGACCACGGCCCAGCAGCTTGATTGGGTCCGCTCTCCCATTCTCGTGGCCTCCGTCTTGATAGGCCTTCCTTGCTTTGGCTATTTTCTGGTTAGAAGTTTCTACCATGAGGCGCCCTCGGTCGATCTCCGTCTTTTTGGGGACCCGGTATTTGCCATTGCGATGGTTTGCCTCACTCTTCTTTTTGCCGTCTATTTTGGGATCATTGTTTTGCTCTCGATTTGGCTGACCTTCGATGTCGAGTTCACTCCCATTTGGATCGGGGTCTTGCTTGGGACGATGGGAATTGCAGGGCTTTTTCCCCGCTTCATCATTCAAGAGAGGCTGGGCAAGATCGATCCTTTGATTTTCATTGCTCTGGCAACTTTTCTATTAGGGATCTCATGCTTTTACACGACCCTGTTCGACGCCGAAATTAATTTTGGCCGCATCGCCTTTTCAAGGATCCTCGCAGGGTTTGGCATTGCTCTATTTTTGCCTCCGATTTTTAAAATGCTCTCGGAGCGCTGCGAGCTTCAACGTTGGATTGACGGCTTCAATATTTTCCAGTGCCTTCGGAGTGTCGCTTCTTCCCTTGGGGCCGCAGGTTTTACGATCGCGTGGCAAAGAAGATCGGTCTTTTATCATGAAAGGCTCGGTGAGAAGCTCAACTGGACATCGATCCCGACGCAGGTTTTTTTTAAAAAGGTCGAAACGCTCCACGTCCCGGGAGATCCTTTGGCCGAGCTAAATCATTTTCTCGATCGGCGCTCTGCATCGCTTGCACTCGATGATGTTTTTTATCTCATGGGATGGATATTAGCGGGACTTTTTGTCCTCCTTTGCTTGATTTTGATCTTGAAACCCACTTCCAAAAGGTTAGAATCGGGTTCTGGAGATGGCTGATGGGAAGAATGACATGGATGCAAACGAACGTAGAACTTTCTCAATCATGCGAGCGGTTCTCTCTCCCGATTCGCAAGCGGCCTCCATCGTCCCACCTACGTCCATTAAAATAGAGGCATGTTCTCCTGCAAAAAAGAGCGTTTGGTCAATGGGAGCAAAAAGAGATTTTACGGTTTCTCCCTCCTCTTCTTGAGCGGCTGTCAGCAGGGCTTCTTGGCCGGCGGCCACGTAAGAATAGGAGCCTTTCGCAAAGGGGTCGTTCGGCCAACTATAGCCGACAGGCCCAACGTACGAAATGAGAGATCCGTCTTGAGCGTACGACGGGGGCGATAGGGGAGGGCATAGCTCTCCAAATCCCGCTTCGAGCATAGAGCGTTCTTGGAGGTAAGCGTCCAAAATTGAGTCCTTGGAAAATCTCCCTGATTCGCCCTTGTAATAAAGAGTTAAAATGGTGCATTCGGTATCAAAAAAAGCGGCGATGCGATCATGGAGAAAAGAGATTCTTTTTGGAGGCGGCTCTGCAAATGGGACTAATATTTTGCCGATTGTCCCGTATTGGATATTCCTGATAGGGATCAGTTTCTCGTTGGGGATGAGGTTTTCTTCAACTGGACTTTGGCCATTTAATGCGCGAGGGATTTTCGAGTGCGTCCCGCGAGCGAAGCCCCCTGGGGAGGGGGACATTGCCAAAGGCAAGACTACGGAAACACGCCACTCGCTGTGAGTCGGCGGTATGTCGAACAGCAAGAATCGCCTCAGGCTTAAAGGCACGATTCATCCTAGTCATCAAGGACTGGGTTTTTCTCGTGTCCAGGGATAAAACCGTCTTAGAATTCAGGTTCTAGGTTCGTTTCTACTTCAGCTTGTTCTTCCTGAGCATCGACAGGAGCTAAATTTGATGATTCCTGCGGCAAATCCATTTGCGAGTCCGCTTGGCTTGCGATTTTCTTGTAGAGCGGCTTCGCTATTAGGGTCGACTCCACAAGCATTTCCATATTAGACCCATCTACAGGAGTTCCCCCTTCCGCAGACAATTTAGCCGCATCGCCCAGGTTGTCAGCCATATTGAAAATATCGTAGCCTACGAGTCCGATCGCAAGACATGCCACTAAGCGGAACGCAGTCGGAAGAAAAAACGCAAAAACGGGAGATACGATCGCGGCGACAATTGCAATTTTTTTTATAGCTTCACACTGAGATGCCAATTTGTATTTGGCCTCTTTGGACTGATTTTCATAAACTGAATATTCAATTTGACTGTTGACTGCATCGATCAAAACTGCCATAGACAATCCTTTTTTTCCCTTAAATCGGAGTCATATTAGATGGTGAATCGATTTAATTCAAGGCCATCTTTTGCTCCGGAAATTCGTAAAATGTCTTTAAAAAAATTTTTACTTACTATAAGTAATCGACATATGGAGCTGTGTAGCAAAGAGAGCAGCTTGAGAATCCTGCTACCCCGCTATGCAAATAGGTGGCAACAAATGGCGCTGCGAGGCGCACGGGGTCCCCGCCGACGCATCGTCGGAAGGGGTGTGAAAGCCAGATCGAAGCGAAGCGCTTCGAGCGAGGCTGCGGAAACACGGAGAAGGTCCAGTGGATCTTCGGAGTGCGGAGCAGGCGAACGAAGTGAACCGGTCCGGAGGGAACATTCTTGAATACGAAGGCTTCCGAGCGAGAATCGATATGGCTGCGGAAACGCGAGAAGGTCCAGTGGACCTTCGCAGCGCAGAGCAGATGAGCGAAGCGAATCGGCCCGAAGGGAGCCGCAGCCCGCCATTTGTCACCTGTTTGAATAGCGGGGTAGTAACGCTAGGTCTTATCCTATTTGCCAGCACAGCTCTTGGGGCGTACCTCTCTCCTCAAGAGGCCTTGAGCCGTCTCCTGGAAGGGAACCAGCGGTATGTGAACGATGAGTTAGAGCATCCGAACCGGACCTCGGAGAGAAGGGAGGCGACCCTTGCACAGCAAACTCCTTTTGCCGTGATCGTCGGATGCTCCGACTCGAGGGTCTCTCCGGAAATCATCTTCGATCAGGGGATCGGCGATCTCTTCATTGTCCGAGTGGCGGGAAACGTCATCGGCCCCCTCGAGTTGGAAAGCATCGAGTTCGCCACTTTTGCCTTGAAATCGGTCTTGATCTTGGTTCTCGGACATGAAAACTGCGGGGCGATCAAAGCCGTCATTCAAGGAAAAACGGAAGAGATCCCTGCCCTTGCTCTGATCATTGGCCCCGCGGTTAAAGGGGCGAAAGACCATGATCCCGCAGGGGTTCTCAAAGCAGCGATCAAAGCCAATGCCCTTCATATGAAGGATCTTCTCTTCCGTTCTGGGAAGTTGGGCAAGCTGGCCAAAAAGAAAGAAATCGATATCGAAGCCGCCTATTACAATCTCCAGACAGGAGAGGTTGAGCTGCTCTGAGACTGAAAAAAATCTCCCTTCTTTTTGTCCTATTTTCTTTGCCGCTTCTTGCTGACGAAGAAGAGACCGAAAACATTGATTTCGAAGGGCTGAATCCGCCCTGGTTCACCGGTCCCCTCATTTCCCCTTCGGGATATACAGTTAAACCGGGTCACTTTCTCTTGCAGTCTTTCTTCAATACCTTTGTGGATGTCGGTTTCTACGATTCGGAATGGAAAAAGAAATCGGCTCCCAAGTTCTACAACGTCCATCTCCGCACCCGTTTCAGGGCAGGAGTAACGTCTTGGCTGGATGTGCAAACTCTCCCCATAGTCAGCTATAAGACCACCCAAGGGAAAAGCTCCACCGGCTTTGAGGATCTCGTCTGCAATCTGAACTTCCAGCTTCTCACTGCTGACATCGACGATCCTTGGGTTGCCATCAAGTTGATCGTCGGGGCCTCGATCCCTTGCGGCAAGTATCAGCAGTTGAGCCTAAGCAAACTCGGAACCGATGCCTTCGGCAATGGCTGCTGGTATCCCGAGCTAGCCTTCGTCTCCTCGAAACTATGGCAAGTGAGCGAAAATCATTACTTCGAAGCCCGTCTCTATTCAGGATATCGAGTCGGGACGCCTACCTCCGTGAAAGGACTTAGCTTTTATGGCGGGGACCATACAACTCGGGGAACAGCCTATCCAGGCAACATCTTCTTTGTCGATATTGCCGTCCAATACAACCTCTCATTAAATTGGGCTCTGGCCTGCGACATTCATTACCAACACCGAGACCGAAGCCGATTTTCCGGCCGCACGACTGCCCCTGCCGGGCTTCCTTCCACTGAGCAATTCAGCCTGGCTCCAGCGCTCGAGTATAATTTTAAAAAGAACCTTGGATTGATCGGAGGGATCTGGTTTACAGCGGCGGGAAGGAACACGCCCCAGTTTATCAACGGCCTTTTTTCCCTGAACGCTTATTTTTAAGTTCTAGGATTCAATCATCGGTCAAATCTAGGCAAAAAATTTTTAGGCTCTCCTTGAAGGGTTTTCAAAGAATCGCGTAACCTTTCGGTATGTTGCTCCCCATGCTCCTCGCCGCAGCAATAACGATTGACCACGCCCTCGTCAGCGTCTATGCCGTGCGAACCGATACCCAAGAAGTTTTGATCGATCAGAACAGCGATTTGAGCCTGACCCCCGGCTCTTGCATGAAAATCGCGACGACCGGCGCGGCTCTTCATATCCTCGGAGCCGAGAGCCGCTTCTCAACTCTTCTGGAATACGACGGCTCGATCGAGGGCGGGATCCTTCACGGCAATCTCTACATCAAAGGAGGAGGGGACCCAAGCCTCGGTTCGGATCGGATCTCCGGTTCGCTTCCCTGGGAAAAACAAATTGCGGCATGGAAAGATGCGGTCCTAAAACTGGGGATACGGAGAATCGAAGGGAAGGTCATAGGAGATGCAAGCAGATGGGAAAAAGCCCTCGCAGTCCCTAGCTGGTCCTGGGAAGATTTGGGGAATTACTACGGCGCAGGATCTTCTGCCCTTTCCTTCCATGAGAATAGTTATTCTCTCGTCTTCAAGCCGGGCGTCAAGGTGGGCGATCCTGCATTGATCTTACGCACCGAGCCTCCCCTGACAGGGGTCGTTTTTCAAAACGAGGTAAAGACCGGCCCGGCGGGTTCAGGCGACCAGGCTTGTATTTATGGATCGGAATTCTCTCCTCGCCAGTTTATCCGCGGGACAATCCCTGCAGCCTTGCCTGAGTTTTCGATCAAAGGAGCCATTCCTGACCCCGCTCAGGCTGCCGCTGATTTTCTCGAGGCAGCGCTGCAAAAGGCAGGCGTGCGTCTAGAACGCAAAGAGCTGAGCTGCCAAGAAAAACGGATGGCATTCCATGTCACATCCTCTCCGACCATCGGGGAGATCGTCCACTGGACAAATCAAAAGAGCGTCAATCTCTATGCCGAGCATCTCTTAAAGCAAATGGGCCTGGCCGTGCAGGGCGAAGGCTCAACGGCCGCGGGGATCAGAGCCGTAACTGATTTTTGGAGAGAGTTCATTGAACTCGGCGGCTTCAAAATAGCCGATGGATCGGGTCTTTCCAGAAAAAACCTGATCACCGCCAAACAACTGGTCCAGATGCTCCTCAAAATGAAAAGCTCGGACCACTTCTCCATTTTTTTTGAATCGCTCCCTCAACAGAAAAGCGGCATGAGGGCAAAATCGGGCTCCATGTCCCTCCTCTTGACCTATGCGGGATATACGGATCAAATTACCTTTGCCGTCTTGGTCAGCCAATGCGCCGACTCCAAATTGGTGAAGGAAAAAATGAAGGCCTTTCTTTTAAATTTGAATGAACTCTATTAGCCGCGTCTTTTGAAGAATTGGACTTCCCTTTCATGCTGTTTCGCAGCGGAGAGCGTTGAAAAGGTGCCTAAATTCCTCCGCTTTCCCGTCTTAGGATTTTTTTTGCGCGAATAGAGCCGGTATTGCCCAGTCGAGAGTTTTCTGATCACCATCTCTTGAACCTACTTCCTCTTTTGGCTGGGAAAGGGGATGAAGACGATCCCGAGCCCTACTACGATTGCGATGATCCCTGCGATCTGAAGCTGGCTTGCGAGCGATTCATAGTAGGCGACATCCTTCTTGCCGGCGTTGATTTGCTCTTCAGCCGAATTGAAAAAGACTTGGTTTCCTACTTGTTTCGAGACGGGATTCAAGCCGAAAAGAGTCTTGCCTTGGCTGACTTGGCTCTCCGCGCTCGAGATTTGCATTTTTCCCGACTCGACTTGGTTTTTGATGTAGTTGGAAACGAAGATCAGAACGATCCCTCCGATGCAGATTACAATACCGATGATTCGTTTGAGATTCATGATTTTCCCCTTGGTTTTTCTCCTGTTTTTTCTATACCATGATTCAATCTATGATTCAATTGGATGATGTCAGCCTTTCTTTTTCCGGGGAGCCTCTTTTTGAGAACGTCTCCTTCTCATTGCAGCGGGCGGAGCGGTGCGGCTTTGTCGGCCGCAACGGCTCTGGAAAATCGACCCTTTTCCGTTTGATCGTCGGGGAAATGGAACCTGACCGGGGGGCGATTTCGATCCCGAACGACTACCGGATCGGCTACCTGCAGCAGCACATCCGCTTTACCCAGCCCACTTTGTTGGAAGAAGCGGCGCTCGGCTTGACCGAGAGGGAAGCCGAGCATCTTTACAAGGCGGAAAAGATCCTCTTCGGACTTGGGTTCACAGAACCTGACCTCGAGAAGAATCCGGCCGATTTTTCGGGAGGGTATCACCTCAGGCTTCACCTGGCAAAGGTCCTGGTTTCTGAGCCCGATTGTCTTCTTTTGGATGAACCGACAAACTACCTCGATATCCTTTCGATCCGCTTTCTCGAGAGGTTTTTGAGGCAGTGGAAAGGGGAGTTCATCCTCATTACTCACGACCGCGAATTCATGGACGCAGTTTCCACCCATACGATGGGAATCCACCGAAACAAGGTGCGCAAGATCCAAGGATCCTCGATCGATTTTTTCGCTAAAGTATTCCTCGAGGAAGAGGTCCACGAAAGAACCCGCGTCAAGACGGAGAAAAAAAAGGCGCATATGATGAGCTTCGTCGAGAGGTTCGGGGCAAAGGCGACCAAGGCGGTCCAAGCCCAATCCCGCCTAAAGATGTTGGAAAGGGAGCCGGTTCTCGAAAAATTGAACGCTTTAGCTCATCTTACGTTTCATTTCCATGAAGCCCCTTTTCCCGGAAGAAAGATGCTCGACATGTCGGATATCCATTTTTCTTACACCGAGGCTCCCTTGATCGATGGGGTTTTTCTCGAAGTGGAAAAGAAGCAGCGGATCGCCATCATCGGAAAGAACGGCCGGGGGAAGTCGACTCTCCTTAGACTGCTCGCCGGCGATTTAGTCCCGCAAAAAGGGAGCCTGGAGTTCTCAGAAAACACCATAGTAGGCTATTTTGGCCAGACTCATATCGGCAGGCTCAATCCGGATCACAGAGTCGAAGAGGAGATTGCCCTTGCCAACCCGAAGCTCAATTTGACCGAAGTCAAAGGGATTGCCGGAAAGATGCTGTTTGGCGGAGACAGGGCGATGAAAAAGATCTCGGTACTCTCCGGCGGGGAAAAAAGCCGGGTCCTCTTGGGCAAAATCCTCGCGAAACCCTGCAACCTCCTATTGCTCGACGAGCCGACCCACCATCTTGACATTGAATCGGTGGAAGCGCTCATCGACGCCCTCGAAGATTTTGCCGGCACCGTGGTCATCGTCACCCATAGCGAGCTCATCTTAAGGCGTCTCAAACTCGACCGGATCATCCTCTGTCAAGAGGGAAGGCAAATCTCCTTTTTGGGCGATTACGATCTTTTCTTGGAGAAGATCGGCTGGGAAGAGGAGAAAAAAAAGGCGCCGCCGACCAATGCTCTTCCTCCCAAAGCTGCCAAGCCTGCCGCCCGCAGGCAAACGATGCCTCCTAAAAAGGGCAGCGAGAAAAAAATCAAGGAGTGCGAGGAGAGGATCATTGCGCTCGAAGCGGAGCAAACAGCGGCCCAAAAAGCACTCGAAGAGGGCGACCATTCTCCAGAACTGCTCCGCTCTTTAGGCCATCGTCAAAAAGAGATCGATCGTCTCTACGAAGAGCTAGAAGCTCTATCTAAAGGAATATTGTAACAAGCATGAAACCCGCCCCCATCCAGAAAAAGACAGGGATCCCATTGATCGGACTTGGCACTTGGAGGCTCCGCGGCAAAGAATGCGAGTCGGTTCTGTCGAAGAGCTTGGATCTTGGCTATCGCCACATCGACACCGCCGATTACTATGAAAACCATGAGGCTATTGGCCGCTCCATCCGGCGCTTCTCAAGAGAACAGCTTTTCCTTACGACGAAGATCCGTCAAGAAGACCTTGCGCCAAGCCAAGTACGAAAAGCGGTAGCCCGGTTTTTGAAGGAGCTAAAGGCGGACTACCTGGATCTTCTTCTCATCCACTGGCCAAATCCAGATGTGGACATGGGAAAGACTCTCAAAGCGATGTGCCGATTGTTAGAAACTGGGGTTGTCCGCGCCATCGGCGTCAGCAATTTCGTCCGGAATCATCTCAGGAATTTTCTAGAGTTTCCGATCCTTGCCAATCAAATCGAAATGCACCCTTATCTGCAACGAAAAGCCCTCGCCGCTTACTGCAAGAAACAGGGCATCGGAATCGTGGCCTACCGGCCTCTTGCAAAAGGCGCTTTAGAAAAAGATCCGGTGTTGCGAGAGATCGGAAGAGCCCACGGCAAAACCGCGTCCCAGGTAGCGCTCAGGTGGCTTGTCCAGCAAGACATCGCCGCCATCCCGAAGGCATCGAGCCTAAAACATCTCAAGGCCAATCTGGACGTTTTCGATTTTCGCTTATCCAAAGAAGAGATGCAAAAAATCCGAACGCTAGACATGGGATGCCACTACTGCGCTCCCTTGGTCATTCCTTACATGGACGATTGACCATTTAGATCTGAAGGATCACCAGCTGACGCTGCTCCAGGCGAGAAGCCCGAAGATCATGATCAAGATGCCTGCGATCCGATTGATCCAGCCCATCACTCTTTCACTGACTTTTTTACGGAAAAGGGTGACGCCCTCGCTCAGGATCAGCCACCATAACGTCGAGCCGAGAAGGACTCCAAGCACGAGTAAGGATGCGCTCGCGTAGCTTCCTGAAAATGTGGTCAGCCCAAGCCCCGCGAACACGGCGAGGAAGGAGAGCACCGTCAAGGGATTGGTGAGGGTCAGCAAAAAGGTCGAAAGGAAATCGGAAAAGAGCGTCCTGCGGGTGGTGGCCGTTACGTGGGGTTCATGGGGGTGGGCGAAAAAGGTCCTGAGTCCAAGATAGATCAGAAAGGCTCCTCCGACGAGCCGAAGCCAAAATTGCCCCTGGATGAGAAAGTCAGAGACAAATGTCAGCCCAAAGGCGGCGATGATCGCATAGATCGCGTCTGCGACCGCGGCTCCAAGCCCTGAGCAAAACCCCGAGAATCTTCCGAACTGGACCGTTTTACGGATGCAGAGAATGCCGATCGGCCCGACGGGAGCCGCTATGGCAAAACCAAGAGCGGCCCCCTTGAAGAAAAAGAGAAGATCCATGAGTTTAGGATCGCAAAACGGGAATTATTTGGATAGGTGTCCTTCCACGTAAGGAGGTAATATCATTTTCCATTTCGGCATATAACTGGCAATCGCATTGAAATGGGATGCGTTCAGCATCTCGAAGAACATCTTCAGGTTCTGGCTCAGCTGGTTCATTGGAAAAGGAGGCCCTTGTTCGTAAACATACGGTTCGGCCTTTAGCAAATAGGCTCCAGGGTCGATCAGACTGGCAAGCTTTAGACCCGAGACGAAAGAATTCACTTTATGGACCTCTGTATCCGAGCGAGTTTGCAAGACGATGAGCTGCCGGCCGGTTTCTGCTAGCCCAAGAAACGGAGTCAAGTTCATCATCCTCATAACTCCTGGCACCGTCCCCTCTTGATAGGAAAAGCGGCTTGGAGTTGGATCTTGGAGCAAGAGGTAAAGATGATAGAATTTTTGAGAGGCTTTTTCCCTGCCGATCCCGTCGATTTCAAAGGAGCTTCCCTGAGTAACCACAATTTTGCGGGCAGTGAATGTTCCCATTTGCGTTTTGAGGAAGGCTACCTTTTTATCCTGGTCCAAATACACCGATTCGACTCGGCAAACGGTCAACAGGGGGATGCCGGCGTCCTTGATTCGTTTGAGTAAGTTGCCGATGAGTTCAAAACATCCCTTCGAGAAGTAAACACTCTTGTGGCATGAGATCATGCGGCAGCCGGCGTATTGTTCTAAAAATTGGGTAAGTTCCGGAGGGCTATTAAGCTCATGGCACCCCATATCGACGTGAGCGATCCCACAGATATCGATCGATTTCCAAGCCCCGCCGCATTCATGGGCCGCTTCAAGGAGGAGCACCCGCTCCCCTGAGTAGTGCCTATAGAGCGCTTCGAAGAGCGGCGCTGGGCTGGTCCCTACGATGGCACAGTCGTAATCGACGCCGAATAGGGAGCCAACGAAGATAAAGAAAATCAAAAGCATCATTCCACGCCGCTCGAATTTTCGTGAACGGCAAGAATACATGCGGCAAATTTTTCGGAAAATAAATTTATTAACACGCGTTGATTAGGCGAAAGCGCTGAGCGTCATCAAGCCTTGAGTTCCGATGTTGAAAACATCCCATGCAAGGGCTTTCCTCACTTGTTTCGGACGGGTTGCATAGGCCTCGTAATAGGCGGGCACTCGATCGATCACGGGTTTGATCGCTGCCCATAATCTGATCACGGAGAAAACTTGTCCCGCCACGCCCCAAGCTTTTAGAGCAGTACCGAGGCCGCGGTCGTTCAAGAGTTTTGGCAGATCCACCTGCGCTAGGGCTGCTGCTTGGCTGCCCAGCAAATAAAGGGGAGCGGCCCACAGCGACACGGTCCTGACGAGATCAACGGTTGCGGCAGCGGGCGTGATTGCCCAACTGGGAAGAAGCTTGAAAACCTGACCTACTCCCACAATGTGGTGATTGAATGAATAGAATATAGATTCGAAAGATGTGCTTATATAGGGCGGCCAGCTGAGGTTAAGAGTGGAAGGATTGACCCCAAAAACAGCCCGGTTGAAAAGAGCGGTTCCGGCCCAAAGGGCATTGAGATTGCCTCCCAAAAAGTCTTGGTCCTTCCCTCCCATGCCGATGGGATCTTTGGAGCGGGCCATCATAGCCAATCCTCGGTCGGCGGTGCCGCTTGCGAGGAGATAACTGAACTTTTCTCGGTCCCCGCCTAGCCGGAATGGAATGTTGAGCTTCTCGAAGAGGTTGACCATGCCGGGATGTCCTGAAAAGAGGGCATAATCGAAGTAGGAGAGACCTTGCGGAGTGAGGGTATAATTGTCGCAGCGGTTCAATAAAAAGACGACCGCTTCTTCCTGGCTTCCTAAAAGGGCGTAATGGAGCGGCGTCAATCCTTTTTCATCTTTCACGTTGAAGTCGGTCTCCGTTATGAGCTGATCCATATCGCCGAGATAGGCGGCTCTGCAAATGTCCGAGAGGGTGTCCGGATCGATTTGGCGCGCCTCGGCGATGCGGCCCCTGATTTCATTGATGCGGCCCCAGAATAAATTGTTCAGTTCCTTGTTCATGACGAGATGGGGAAAGCGGAGAAGATTCTTCATATTCGTGTCTTGCTGCAGCTCTGCCTCATCGAGAGGATTCAGCCCGCGAGAGTCTTCATACATGAGAATATCAAGGCCGTTGAACACGTCGATCGCGGTTGGATCGGCGAAGATTTTCCGGAAATCGGGGTCTTGGACAACTTTGACGACTTCCGCATCTGCGCAGATTTTCTGGAGCGTTTTGGCATCGAGCGTCTTATAGTTGAGAATATGGAGTTTTTCGAGCGCCAGGATCAGTTTTGGCGCAAACCCTTGTTTTTTCAGGATAGCGGAGATCTGCCCATTCTTGACGGTTCCCGCATAGTGTTGGCAGATCCTTGCCAAGCTTCGGAGGCGCATTTGCTCTCTGATGAGGAGGGCTGTCTGATAGTCCCGTTTTCTCACCGCCCAATGAAGAGGGGTATCTTTCGCATCCCGTAATTGTCCCGACCAAGGAAGCTCCTGCGGAGCCGCAGGGATGACGTTGGCCGACCTTGCGGCGGCGATCGCTTTCCGCAAGACAGCGACTTGCTGTTCGAGAGCGGCGCGCGCTTTTTTGACCGGTTCGGTCACGGTTATTTTGGGATCAAAGAGTTTGCGATAATCTTGGATGGCTTGAACTTCGAGGCTTTTGAGTTTATCCAAATAAACTCCAGCATTGCCGAGCTTTTGTCCCGGTTTAATCCCATTAAAGATGCTTTCCAATTTCGCAGCTGCAGCCGTCCTTTTTTGGAGATCGGAGAGGGAGATGCTTTGCAACGACCGCCCTTTTGCTATAGCGGGAGCCGGCGCCGTGCGGCGAGAGATGGTTGAAGTTGACATACGTGGATTTTCCCCTTAAATTCGCATGGATTATAGCATGTTTTTGCTAATTATGCCAAGTAAAATTATCCAGAATATATTAAAATAAATAATTTAAATAATTAATTTTTATTTTAAATAAATCATAAAGTTAAATATTTTCTTTAATATATCTTCAATTTTGCAACTACTTGTTTTCAAATCTTGGCTTGATCGCACGTCGAGCGAAATTTCTATCAAGCCGTTTTTTCACTCACGAGGGATCTAGGTTTTAAACAAAAATTTAAAAAATCGTTTTACATTGAGGTTGCCAGGTGAGCATCTCTGATGGTAGATTCCCTTTCATCTGAAGAAGAAATACAAGGTTTGGAATACTTTTTCCCTCTTGCCCGGTCGCAAGCGTCTCTGATGGCGGCTATCTCTTGGTCTGTAGAGGAAATGAACCCTTCTTTCCAGTAGCTTACAATGAGGTTCATGTAAAAGGGATCGCCATTCATGGCATTTACTTTGAGGTGTTTTTCAAAGTTCTGCTGTGTGACTGCATTACAATCAGTCCTGATGGACAATTTTTCTTCTTCTGAAGCGGAAAGCGTCCCATCCTTCCAAAGGGATTGTAATCTATTCATAGCGATAGGGTAGCCTTGCCTGGCTTGCTTTGAGAGATTTGAGTGAAAAGCATTTATAATGACAGATTTCTCTTCGTCTGAAGAAGAAATGGTCCCTTCTTTCCAGTAGCTTACAATGAGGTCCATGTAAAAGGGATCGCCATTCATGGCATTTACTTTGAGGTGTTTTTCAAAGTTCTGCTGTGTGACTGCATTACAATCAGTCCTGATGGACAATTTTTCTTCTTCTGAAGCGGAAAGCGTCCCATCCTTCCAAAGGGATTGTAATCTATTCATAGCGATAGGGTAGCCTTGCCTGGCTTGCTTTAAGAGATTTGAGTGAAAAGCATTTATAATGACAGATTTCTCTTCGTCTGAAGAAGAAATGGTCCCTTCTTTCCAGTAGCTTACAATGAGGTCCATGTAAAAGGGATCGCCATTCATGGCCGTCTCCTTTATAAAAACGTGCCGAGGATCTGTGAAGGAAGATTCTTCTTTTTGTTTTGTTGGCTCTACCGGAGTTGACGATGGCTTCGCCTCCGGCGTTGGCACGGGTGTTAGAGCCATTGGCGATAGCGACGGTGGAGTTGGATTAGGCATGGGAGTTGGAGATGGCGATGACTTGGGAGTTGGAGTTGGATTAGGCATGGGAGTTGGAGATGGCGATGACTTGGGAGTTGGAGTTGGATTAGGCATGGGAGTTGGAGATGGCGATGACTTGGGAGTTGGAGTTGGATTAGGCATGGGAGTTGGAGATGGCGATGACTTGGGAGTTGGAGTTGGATTAGGCATGGGAGTTGGAGATGGCGATGACTTGGGAGTTGGAGTTGGATTAGGCATGAGAGTTGGAGATGGCGATGACTTGGGAGTTGGAGTTGGATTAGGCATGGGAGTTGGAGTTGGAGTTGGAGATGGCGATGACTTGGGAGTTGGAGTTGGAATTATGGCTACTGCAGCTACATTTGCTGCACAAGGCGCAAGTGTCACATCATGCCCGAGGGATTCAGGAAGGATTACCCCCAAGACATTCTTGGTCCACTGCGTTTGTTGTGTTTGTATCGGTGTCGGGTTTGGCTCACTCGAAATCGGGAACTCGGTAGTCGATGCTATCGGCGACAGTACTAGTAGTGAGTTCGAAGAAGGAACCGGTGTTGGAGATGCGCTTGATTCTAGAGTTGGAAATGTAGAGGCATTTCCCTCAACTAAGCAAAAATGCGACTGATTATACGAAGGGAATCCGAAGGAATTCATAGAACCTACATTGTCCCCGCCCAACTTATATATTCTTGCATTGATGTCGTTCTCAGAAGTGGCATCGAGCTTGGAATTGAAAGTTGTAACGGAGACGCCGATGTTGGCGTTAGCATCTGGAGAGAGGGGAGTTAGAGACGGCGTTGGCGATGGAGTTGGAGATGGCGATGACTTGGGAGTTGGAGTTGGATTAGGCATGGGAGTTGGAGATGGCGATGACTTTGGAGTTGGAGTTGGATTAGGCATGGGAGTTGGAGATGGCGATGACTTTGGAGTTGGAGTTGGATTAGGCATGGGAGTTGGAGTTGGCGATGGTTTAGGATTAGGAGTTGGATTGGCACCTGGATTGCCCAACAAAGCCATCATTCCCATTCCGGCGGCTAGGATCAGAGTTGCATAACAAACCGGTGTGACCCACACGACGGAATTCGATTCGTTTTTGGAGGAAGAGCGTTGACTCTACCGTTCAAATTTTGCTTAGGAAGATCCTGTCTGCTGTTTTGACCAATGTAACTTTGGGCCGGCGACTGAAATTTGTATTCGTAAGTTTTAGTTGGTGTTATGGATGCCATGTTTTTCCCTTATTAAGAATGCAATCATTGTAACAGAAAAATCATAATCTTTCAATTTAAAAAAAATTATAATTTTTGTAATTAAATAATTTGTGTGTTTGGCTGCTTTTTCCGTAGCGCACCTCAGAGACTGTCCACAAACTCAGGCGACAATTGGCTGGCTGCGACTCCCTCCGGGCCGATTCGCATTCGCTCATCTGCTCTGCGCTGCGAAGGTCCACTGGATCTTCTCGCGTTTCCGCAGCCATATCGATTCTCGCTCGGAATCCTTCGTATTCAAGAATGTCTTCCTCTCTCGAACCGGAGCTTCGCTCTTTCGATCTGGCTTTCACACCCCTTCCGACGATGCGTCGGTGGGGGGGACCCCGTGCGTCTCGCTCAGCCACTTGTTGCCGCCTGAGTTTGTGGACAGTCTCGGAGAGAGTTAGCCGATAATTCTAAAGAGTGCGGGTATTAAATTCCAGATTTAAATGAACCTTCTTTCCACTGGATCTTTAAAGGATTTTTTACTAGGATGAGATCGGTGACTGGAGGTCGCATGCAAAGCAAACAGGAGAAGCGGAGCCGCATCGCTCCGGAGAGCATCAAGACGAAGCGCGCGAGAGAAAAGCTAAGAAAGCAATGGGAAGACCAAGATCTGCTGATCACGGAATCCGCTTTGGCCGACACGATCGACAAAATCCATAAATGGATCGCCGCAAATGCCATGAATCGCGTGCGGCTCAAAGAAAAGGATCTCCGTCTTTTCGACCAGAACCAAAATGCAGCCGTATTGAGTCAAAAGGTGCAGCTTTTCGCGAAAAGACTCTACGAAGATTTATTCTCTACTTGATGATTTAGTTTCACACTTCCTCGTACCTTTTCCAGAAGAAGGCAAGACGCCCGAGGAACATTCCCGCGATGACGCCAGCGGCAGCGCTTTCTGCGACCATTAACTCGAAGGGGATCTCAGTATGGGTCGCGTTGTAGAACCCGAAGAAGTATTTGATGCCGAAGAACGTCAGCGCAAAGACAAGGGTTGACCAGGTGCCCGGAAGATGGAGAGTGGCGCGCCTCCGGTCGTAACGGATTTTCCATTTGCGGACAAAAAGCCAGCCGAGGCCGATTCCCAGGGCAACAGAAACACCCCATGCGAGGAGGGGAGAGAGGCTCCATTTGATGCCTACGAGCCCCCAGACCGTTAGGATAACGGGTAGGATAATGAGTCTATAGATAGATACTGTACTTGGTTGCAGCGCCTTTACGCCAATCACAACCAAATAGAAGAAGACCACAAAAACCCACCATGGGGTTTCTTCGAGGATGCCAATTAGCTCTTCCATATGGATTGGGGCATGATATCAGACTGTTCAATTTTTTCAAAAATAGCAGTATGCTCAAAATGCGAATCGATTATGCTTTAGCTCGCAGAGTCAAAATTCACAAAACCTTCCTGCGCGAGGTATAGTCTATGCTGAGATCATGACGTTGCAGAAAATGATCGAGGGCAACCGGGTCGTCACACATTTACGGCCTGTATGCGCCCATCCGGCCTGGATCGAGATCGATACGGGGCAATTTAGGAAAAACCTCGCGCGCGTTCGTAAGATCGTTGGAAAGAGCCGTTTTTGCCTTCCGGTGAAGGCCAACGCCTATGGACATGGGCTTTGCCGGATGGGAAAAATCGCCGAGGAGTCCGGAGTCGATTCGCTCGGGGTCTCTTGTTTGAAAGAAGCCGTAGAGCTCAGGCTAGCCGGAATTTCCATTCCGATCGTGATTTTCGGCGCCATTCATGAGGACCAGATCGGGGATTTGATCGAATTCGATCTCGAGTTTTCGATCAGCTCCAAGTACAAGGCGGAACTGGTAGCGAAAAAAAGGGGAAAGGATTGCCGAAAATGCAAGGTCCATATCGAAATCGACACAGGGATGCGGCGCACCGGGGTGCGGGCGGAAAATGCCCTCTCGCTTCTCTCTTTTGTCGAACGGCTGGGATGTTTCGATATCCTAGGGATCTATTCCCATTTGGCCACATCCGACGTCCCGAACGATCCTTTTGCCTTCTATCAAATCGAGGTGTTTCGTTCCATTGCAGCCGAGGTCAAAGGGCGCGTCCCTCTTTGCCATCTGGCCAACTCGGGAGGAGTGGCCTACTATCCGGATTCCTATTTCGATATGGTAAGGCCCGGCCTTCTTGCCTATGGCTATTATCCCGACGGCAACACTGATCCGGCAGGCGAGATCGCCCCAGCCTTGAGCCTGAAAGCAAAAGTCTCCTATTTCAAAGTCGTTCAAAAAGGGGCGGGAATCGGCTATGGCCATGCGTATCGGACGCAAGAAGAGACGCGGATCGCGACAGTGCCCGTGGGGTATGGGGATGGGTACCGAAGGTGCCTTTTTAGAAAGGCCGCGGCGCTCATTCGGGGCGAGCGTTTTCCCATCGCGGGAACGATCTGCATGGACCAATTCATGGTCGATATCGGCAAAGGGGAAGCTTATGTGGGAGATGTTGTGGTGCTCATCGGCAAACAGGGGGGAGATGAGATCACTCTCTCTGAGCTCTCGCGCTACGCCGATTCAATCCCCCACGAAATGCTCGCATCGCTCAACGAGCGGCTTCCGCGGATTTACCTTTAAAGAAGTTTGAACAGTTTGTCCACGAACTCTCCGGCCCGCTCGAGCGCCTCTTGCGCCTCTGGAAATCGTGGAGCGCAAATCTGCCAGGCGTGGATCATATCCGGCCATACGTCGAGAGTGACCGAGACTCCCTGCTTTTCAGCCTTTTTTACGAGCTCTGTAGCGTCGCTGTAAAGAAGATCTCTAGTTCCCGCCTGGATGAAGAGGGGAGGCAGTCCGCTAAGATCTCCATAAATGGGAGAAAGAAGCGGGTCTGCAAGATCTTTGCCAGCAGCGTATTTTTCAGCGCACCAAGAAAGTCTTTCTGTTGAAAGAAGGTCTCTTTCTTTATTTGACCTATAACTTTCGCCGCTTAATTTGAGATCGAACCAAGGGCAAAAGACAAGGGCGCCCGCCGGCATCGCGATCTTTTCGAGTTTGAGTCGGAGGAGGAGCGATAGGGACAGCCCGCCGCCTGCCGAAATGCCGCTGAAGAGGATTTTCGAGCGGGCATACGGATGATGCAGAAGCCACCGGTATGCGGTCAAGGCGTCGTCGAGAGCTGCGGGGTAGGGATGTTCGGGAGCCAGCCTATACTGGATAGCGCAGACGGCGGCGCCAGCTACGGCGGAGAGCCTTCCGATTAGGTTTTTATGCGACTCGATCGATCCCGCGGTAAAACCACCTGCCATAAAAAATAGAAGAATCCTGCGGCGGTTCACCTCGGGGGCAAAAGCCCAAGCTCCAGGAAGCTCGCCGATGGAAAAAGGCTCGAAGCGCACCTCGGGCTCAGGTGGGAATTCCAACAAGTACGCTGCAAAGTTTTCCCTCGTTTCTTCCAAAGGAGTGAGGGAGGTTGTCCTTTTGGAAAAGGCATCCCCGTAAAAAGTTTCGTATTCTCGACTGGCCATACCCCTTCCCATAAACCAAAGACTGATTCTTGACGAGTGTCGTAATTTTTTCGATAATCTTATAAATGCACCGGATACCTGTACAAGATTTCGGCCTTGTCGGCGCGTTGTATCTCCCCGAAAAACAAGGTCCCCATCCATTCATCATCACTTTGGGAGGGTTTCGGGGAGGGATCAATGAGTCGAGAGCCGAAAAGCTCTCTTCCTCTGGCTTTGCGGCGCTCAGCCTCGCTTATTTCGGAACCCCTGGACTTCCTCCATCACTGCAAGAAATCCCTCTCGAATATTTCGACAAGGCGATCGACTGGGCGATGCGTCATCCCTCTATCGATCCGAGGCGGATCGCTTTATGGGGAGTATCCCGCGGCGCAGAGCTTTCCCTTCTCCTTGGATCGACTTTTCCTGCCAAGTTCTCCGCGATCGCTGCGACCGTTCCGACGAGCGCGATCTACGGATCGATCCAAAGCCCCGCTCCGGCTTGGGTCTACCGGGGCCGGCCGCTTGGACCTAGCGCTCCTTTTCCGGGGGTTCCGAGCGGTGCTCTCCTCGGCCAAACTCCCGAGTCGGCTTTAGCCTTGACTCCTTTTTTTCTCGAAGGGATGAAAGACAAAGCCGCTTTCGCCGCATCGCAGATCCCTGTGGAAAAAATCGATTGCCCGCTGCTCCTCATCTCGGCCGAAGATGACCAAATGTGGCCATCGACTCTCTTCGCAGAGCTGATTCAAGAGAGGCTGCAAGCCAAGGGTTCATCGATCTCCTGCGTTCATTTGAGCTATCCAAGGGCAGGCCACGGCATCTCGTCAACGGAGGGCGTCGCCGAGTTGCACCCGATCGCGAAAATTTGGTTTGCCTTCGGCGGCAATCCGCGCGATAATGAGCGGGCAAAAACCGACGCCTGGGAAAAAACGGTCCGCTTTTTCAGCTCATGGATGTTTTAAAAAATTTTCGCCTTGTCGACTTGACTCATTCCTTGCATGAAGGGGCGCCTACGTGGTCGGGAGGATGCGGATTTCGCCTCGAAGTTAAATTGGACTATGAAAAGGGTCTTCGCGTCCAAAATATCAAGAGCCATGCTGGCGTGGGGACCCACATGGACGCGCCGAGCCATTTTGTCCCTGGCGGCAAAAACATTGGAGATCTGGAGATCGAGAACTTGTTCACTCCGGCCTGCGTTCTCGACCTGAGGAGCAGAATGGATCCCGATCTCTTTGTTCTTCCTCAAGATATCGAAGAGTATGAAAAGCGGTGCGGTTCCATCCCGCAAAACGCTCTCGTGATCGCTCGCACTGGATGGGAGCAGTTTTGGACCGAGCCGCAACGCTTCCGCAATCCTGACGTTGCAGGCAAAATGCATTTTCCGGGATTTTCCGAAGACGCAGCCAAACTCCTCCTTCGCAAAAAAGTCGCCGGCATTGGGATCGACACCTTATCGCCCGATGGTTCGAACACCGATGCATTCCCAGTTCACCAATGCATTTTGGGAGCGGGGAAATACATCCTCGAAAACCTTGCCCACCTCGACCTCATCCCAGAATCTGGCGCCTATGCCCTTTGTCTGCCTCCCAAGCTGAGGGACGCCACGGAAGCCTTTTCACGCGTCGTAGCCTTGTTGCCAATCTCCCGATAAATTAAACTCCATTTATGGTCAGGATTTTTCTTTTCCTTGTCCTCGCATTTTGCCAGCCTCTTCTTGCGATGCACCGTTCGCATCCAGAGAAATCGCTCGGCGTCCGGACGATCGACTATTTAGACACGTCCCGCAACCGTCCTGTCGTCGTCGAGCTTTGGTATCCTACCGCGGCCCTGAAGCCCATCGATGAATCGGCTGATCATATTTGGGTGCATCCCAAGGAAGTACGCAACGCGCCTCTCTTGAAAGCGAAGGCAAAATATCCTCTCATCCTCGTATCCCATGGCCATTGTGGAGGACGGCGCGAAACGAGCTGGCTTGCGGCAAGTTTGGTCCAGGCGGGCTACCTGGTCGCGGCGGTCGATCATTACGGGGACATGCGATTTCATTCCGATATCTTGGAGAGCCTCCGTTTTTGGAACCGGCCTCTTGATTTTACATTTCTTCTCAACCAGTTGAAAAAAGACAACCTCTTTCAAGCCGACATCGACTTCAACCGGATCGGATTTATCGGATATTCGATGGGAGGGATGACAGGCCTTGCTTTAGCCGGCGGACAAGCCCAGAATGCCAGAGTGAAGCAAGCTGCCCTGAAATTAACCCGGAGCGCCCTGCCTGAGAAGCTGATCGACCGCTTTGATTTGTCTCCTGCCGCAAGGTCGTACAAAGATCCCCGCATCAAGGCGATGCTTCTTCTTTGCCCCGCGGTTTTCGTTTACACTCCCGATTCGCTGAAACAAATCACAACCCCGATCGGGCTTGTCGCTGCCATTGGCGACGAGGTGCTTCCCTTTAAAGATCACGCCTTTCAGATCATCCACTACTTGGTCCCAAAAAAACTAAAAATGCTCAGGGCAGAAATTTCCCATTATGCTCTTCTAAACCGGGTTACCGACACCGGAAAAGTCATCCTCAATAAACCGCTGCAAAGCGATCCCCCTTGCTGCGACCGCGAAGAGCTCCATCGCGAAGTTGCTGCATTTGCCATCGAATTTTTTCAGGACACCCTCAAAAAACGAAAAGGCTAACGGGGGGTTTGACGATATGGGGTGTGTGTGTTAGAATGGCTACCATCAGGCAATGGCCTTGAGTTGATGATGCATAACGGGAACGCCAATTCCACCTCCAGTTTCAGAGCCGGCGTGGGTAACTCCACAACGGGGATGGGCGTGTCCACGGGTTGCACCGCTGGCTCAACCTAACCCCCTTCTCGCCTGACCTTCTCAAGATCCCAAAAACCCAAGTAAGACCAAAGAAGCTCCGGCGGGAGAACTGCTTAAGGAGACTTTATGGCAACAACCGCAACAATTCATGAGAAACCCCGAAAGAAACTCAAGGAGCGCGCCGGCATCTTTTTTACAGGCATGGCTCTTTACTGCATGTTCTTTGGCGCAGGAAATCTGATTTTCCCTCTCCTAGTCGGCAAATCGGCCGGATCTCAAACCCCAGCCGCCCTCTTCGGATTCACTATTTCCGCAGTCGCATTTCCTCTTCTCGGTTTGATTTCAATGATGTTTTACCAAGGAAGCCTCCATCGGTTTTTGGAGCGTCTCGGCAAAGGCCCCGCCTTTTGTCTTTTGCTCGTGCTCCAGATCGCCCAAGGCCCTCTTTGCATGTCCCGGCTTTTTACCCTGATGCACGCGAGTATCAAAGGATATTTTTCTTGGGCTACCCTTCCGGTAGCGAGCGTCTTCATCGCGGCGCTCTCGTTCATCCTTGTCTATCGTCCCCAGAGGCTCGTCGCCCTCTTGGGCGTTGTTCTGACGCCGATATTTCTCCTCTCGCTTGGGGTTTTAGTGGTCGTTGGCATCGTCGTCGCACCCCCTGCCCCGCAAGTTCCAGACGGGGCCGCTTTCCATTTCATGCAAGGCCTGCGGGGAGGATATATGACGATGGACCTAATTTCCGCGCTTCTTTTTGCCACCATGGTGGTGCCTCACCTGGCTGCGGGGATGGGCGCTGATGCATCGACAGAACAGCTCGTTCGGCGCAAAATGACAGGGGCGAGCTTGGTTGCCGCAGGACTTTTGGCGATCTCTTACATTGGCCTCACTTGGCTCTCAGCGCATCACAGCGCGAAGTTACCGCACGTCCAACCCGAAGATCTTTTGCAAGCCATCTCGATCAAGATCTTAGGTCCATGGGGAGGCATCATCGCAGCGGCCACGGTGTTTCTTGCCTGCTTGACGACGGCGATCTCTCTTGCGGCCGTGTTCTCGAACTATTTGAGGCAAGATCTCTTCAGAGGCCGAATTTCTCCAACAGCTTCACTTGCCATGACGTTAGGTGTTACGGCAGCGGTCACGAACCTCGGCTTTTCGGGGATCCTCCGCATCATGGGACCTATCCTCGAAATCCTCTATCCCGGGCTGATCGTCCTCTGCCTTTTGAATATCGCCTACGCATTCTACCAGGTAAAGCCCCTCAGAGCGCCCGTCTTTGTCGCTTTAGTCCTTGGCGTCGCGGGATTTTGCTTCCGTTAAGGCGACGCCTGATAGGTAGAGCCATTTGCCATTGAGTTTGGCGAATCGGCTCTTCTCCTTCAGGAGGACGGGATGCCCTCCTTGCACCAGATGAGCGGTGAAGGCCACCCAATCCTCACCATAGCCCTCGATCTCGAGCTTGACGAATTGGGTCTCCTGGGAGAACCGGCGGATCTCGTCCACCGGTTTTTTTCGTGTATTTTCCGGATGCGTCGTCTGGATAATATAATCGACGAGGCCGAGAGCGTAGGCTGAGTAGCGGGAGCGCATCAAGGCGAGCGCCGTGGGAGGCATAGTCCATTCCATGTGATAAGGCTCGCAACACTTGTCATAATCGAGACCGGTAGAGCAAGGGCAAAGCATTTACTAACCCGCCTTTTAAATTCCGAGCGAAATGAGTTTAATGAGGAAGGCGACAGCGGTCGGCCCACGGACCGATTTCCATCCCCAGAGCTTTTGAAAAATGCTCAACACAACCATGACAATCAATGCAGGATAGCAGATTTCGAGGATCGGCCCAATGATCTTGGCAATGCCTGAAAATTCGAGAGTTGAGATCAAAAAGGCGATTGCGAGAGTCGCTCCAAGGGCAAGGGCGGGAGAAATCCGCTCCTTGGAGATTTCGATGCGAAGGAAGTCAGCGAAAAGAACGGTCAGAACGACAGCCGTCGTTATGCAAGCGAGGATAATGGTGGCGCAGACGATGGGAGCCCCTAAGGGCCCCAGGGATTTTTGAGCGATGAAACCGAGTATCTCTTGGGGAGGGACCGAACCTAGTTCATGAGCGTACATGGCCCCGATCAAAACGAGGAAGCAGTAGACGGCTGCAAGGAGGCTTGCGCCGATCAGGGAAGATTTCAAAAAGACGGAAAGGGGCCTTGCGGGAGTTTCCTGCATCGCATTCTGGCTTTTAAGATGCTTGATGATGAAAGCCGAGAAGAAAAAGGCGGCCAGGAGATCCATCGTCTGGTATCCCTGGAAGATTCCCTCTTTGAAGCTCGTCCAGGCCGATCCCGCCCTCCCTGCAACAACGGGAAAGTCTACTCGAGCCATCGCAAAACAGACCACCGCGGCAAGACTTAGGATCAAAAGCGGGGTGAGGATAGAGCCGAGAATCTGCACGATCCTGCTTTTTCTAATGCTTAAGAGGAAAATCACCCCGCAAGCCACGAGGCTGAAAGCCGCAAGAGGGATCTCGGGGAGAATCAGGCGGAAGGCGCCGTGCGCGACCGTGAGGCAGCGGGCCAAGACTCCGAAGGGGCCCATGATCGAGATGGCGAGGAGGGGAAACCAGAATGTGGCTGGTTTTCCAAGACGCAAAAAGAATTCTTTTTGATTCCCGTCGAAAAGAAGCATAGCTAGGATGCCGAGGAAGGGGACGAGGACGCCCGTCAAAATAATGCCGGCGGCCGCAACCAGATAGTGTCCTTGGCTTAACTGTCCTATGACTAGGGGGAATACGAGGTTCCCCGAGCCGAAGAACATGGAGAACATGGCCATGCCGGTTGATAAGACGATCGACTTATGTTTCAAGGAAGCTCCTTTGAGCGAGCTATCATATCAGATCTCGCCGATTCCCAAGAAGATGTTCTATCTAACGGAACAGATCTGACGCATTAAAATGGTAAAGAACCAGAGACGGTCGAGTTGCTTCGCGGACTTTCCCCAAACGAAACGATTTGGGGCCCCTTTCCGCTCCGCCCCCGCACGCCCAGGTGGCGGGATTGGGACTTCGAGCACCGATCGCGCGGGTATAGCATAGCCGCCTGCCACGCGAACCCCAAAAACGATGCGTTTTTTGGGACCCCTTGCTCGCGGCGGCAGAAGCGCTCCCTACCCCCATTCCCCAACGATGATGCATCGTCGGGGACCCCTAGGGGCGCGCCTTGCTCGTGCGTCGCACAGAGTGCGCCTCCTCGCTTTTGCGGCGCGGATTGCTCTTTGTCCGAACCCGCCATCGGCTGCACACGTGTTCCCGCTTCGCGGGCCCCTTCCGTGCGCAGATCGCCGCCTGCTACGCAGCAGCGTTTTTTAAATATCGATTACGAAATGCTGTGGAATAAGAACATTCAGTTTATTTTATGATGAAATAAAGGCTCTGATTTTTTGATTATAGAGCGTATGTTTATTAAAATTTTAATAAATACTACAATCGGAACAAGGCCGCCGCGTAGCAGGCGGCGATCTGCGCACGGAAGCAACCCGACCGTCTATTCTTCTTTGATTTTTTTAATGCGTCAGTTCTATCTAACGGAACACGCCGATGCGGATCCACTTGGTCGCGATCCACTTTTCCCCTTCGAGGACAGGAGCTCCGCCGTGAAGGGTCAAAGGGTCGACATCCCCGCTCGGTAAGATATTATAGAAAAGGACTGCGTCCCCTTTTTTCGGCGTGACCGAGGCCATCGCCGATGGAAAGACCGTCTCTCCCCCCGCGAGCGGTGTATTGAGATACATGATCACGCTCGCTGCCCGTTGCCCGCCCCGGTTGTTCATGGCAGCGGCCCCGCCTGGGGTGTCCGGGTTAAACCAGTCAAAATGTGGCTGGTATTCGGCCCCTTTCGGATAATGGAGGACGTGGAGCGCTTCTCCATTTTCCACCGGCAGCTCCGTCACATCAGCGATCCGCTGCTCGATCTTTCTCACCTTCCGGTCTCTATCTTCCGCCGTCAAAAAATATCCCTTGCTCGATCGCCTCGAGTCCAATTTCCCAACGCCGGGACTCTCCTCGTCGACCACGGTCGACTGGGTCAGGAACCTTCTGGAAAGTTCAATCAAGTGATCGCATTCTGCATCCGTCAGGAAATTCGGCAACAGGTAGATCCTCGGCTTGCCGCTCAATTCCTTCACAACAACCTCCCCATAAACCGACAATAAGAAGAATAGGGCAAAAAGGAAAACCGATTTGATTCGCATAGACCCACCAGGTTGAAAATAGAGGGACTTTTAACATCATCTCAGATAATTTTGCAATATAATTTTTTTTAATGACGGCAATGGACCCATTTAGTATCCGAGAAGAAAGGAGCCTTCATTATGGAGTGGTCTACACATACCGTTCTTCATCCTCTGCTTTCGATCGTCGCCGGCGTTATCATCTTGGTTTGGCCCGCGATTTTGAACTATGTCATCGCGATCTGGCTGATCTTGACAGGCATTCTGAGCTATCTCAATTCTATGTAAAAAGTTCTTTGTTTTTATCTTTACGCTAAACTAAGATAGCCCACCTTAAAAAGGAAATATCGGGGGGCTTTCATGAAAATCCTTTTTTTATTCGTTGCGACGCTTGCGCATTGCTATGCCGGAGAGTTCGACTGGCTCGATGCCTCTTCGCCTAAAGCAAAAAGGATCGGCCAACTCATGCAGGAACTCGAGCCGGCGATCGTCACGGCGCTCAAAGATTTCCAAGTGCCCGCAGTATCTCTGGGGATCGTCTCGGAAGGGCGGCTCGTCTACGCTAAAGGGTTCGGCTGGCGGGATGCGGAGAACCTACTTCCGGCGAGCGCCGAAACTGTTTATTCGATCGGCTCCTGCTCTAAGGCCTTTACCTCGTTTCTTGCCGGGACTCTCGTCGACGAAGGGCGCATCCGTTGGGATCAGCGGATCATCGATATCTATCCGGAATTTCGCCTTTGGGACGGCCATGCCACCTTGAATTTGACGATGAGGGATCTCATGAGCCACAGATCAGGCATGCCCCAGCATGATTTGATGTGGTATAATTCTTCCACCTTGACCCGGATGGAGGTTATGCGCCGCCTCCGGCATTTGCAACCCTCTTGCGATATTAGGGAGCGCTATCAATATAACAACCTCATGTATCTCGTCGCCGGATTTGCCATGGAACATTTGATGGCAAGGTCCTGGGAAGACCTCATCGCCGAGCGGATTCTAGGCCCTCTGGGAATGACCCATACCAGTTTCAGGATCGCTGACATGCAAAGGCAAGTCGATTTCGCAGTGCCCTATTTGGAAAAAAAGGATGGCGCATTGAAAAGGATGACGTTTCGCGACATTAGCCTGATCGCTCCTGCAGGAGGGATCAATTCGAGCGTCATCGATCTTGCGAAATGGGTAGAACTCCATCTCAGCGGCGGCCTATTTGGAGGGAAATCTTTGATCAGCCCGGCTACTTTGCAAGAGATGCACACCCCTCAAATGATCGTCCCTGGAACTCCCGAAACGAACGAATCGCCCATCTTTACGACTGGCTTGGGATGGAACATTGTAACTTACCGGGGACACTACTACATCAGCCATGACGGAGGGGTCGACGGCTTCACTTCGGTCATCGGGTTTTTGCCAAAAAGCGATCTTGGGATGATTGTGCTTTCGAACAAGAATCTTTCGACTCTGCCTCGCTATTTATCCCTTCAAATCATCGACAGCCTCCTCGGTTTGCCATACATCGATTGGCTGCAAGAAGGGGTCGACGCCCTTGAAAAAACAAAGAACGCTAAAGCCGAGTCGATGAAAAAAGATGGCCTTGCGCAAAAAATGGGGACGCACCCCTCACATCCGATCGAGGACTACGCCGGCGAGTATTCCCATGAGGGGTACGGAACTCTCACGATCACGGAGAAGGACGGAAAGCTCTCCATTTTTATGAACGGCCTCGAATGCCTACTCGACCATTGGCATTACGACGTGTTTGTCATTTCCGAGGAAGCTCAAGACATGTTCCGCACACGCGAAGGAGCGAAGATCTCTTTTCAAAACGGCGTGAGCGGCGAAATTGAGAAGCTCATCATTCCTTTCGAGCCAAAGTCGGGCGATGTGGTGTTCAGGAAGTTAGCATCCGAATCCCTGTCGGGGCAAGCCTATCTGAAGCAATTTACGGGAGTTTATGAAATTTACGGTTATATCGTAGAGATCGTTTTGAACAAAGGGGTCCTTTGCGCCCTTGTTCCCGGGCAGCCCTGCTATGAACTCGTCCCCGAATCGAAAAACGAATTTTCGGTCAAATCGCTGGCGGGATACACGGTTCGGTTCTTGATGGACCAGGTTCAAAAAGTAGAGGAGGTTTTGCTAGTGCAGCCCTATGGCGCTTTTTCTGCAAAACCGAAGAGATAGAATTATACCGCGCGGCGGTTAGAGGGTGTCTACAAAGTGAGGTTCCAAAAACTCGACGAACCCTCACTTTGTAGACACCCTCTCAAGCGATCGCTGCTACCGTTTCAAAGAGTTATCTGAACACACCGAAAAATCGGATAATACGACAACCTGCCAGGCACTGCAGCCCGGCGTCAGTAATCTGTTGGCATTCTGACAGGTCAAGGCTTGTGAGCTTGGCCAAACCTGCCAGGTGCTGCAGTCCGATGTTGGTGACCTGGAAGCACCCCTTCAGGCTGAGACGTGTGAGCTTTGCCAAACCTGCCGCCAGGTACCGCAGCCCCCCGTCGGTGATCTGGTAGCATCCCTCCAGGCTGAGGCTTGTGAGATTTATCAAACTTGCCAGGAACTGCAGTCCGTTGTCGGTGATCCGGTTGCACCCCTTCAGACTGAGGTTTGTGAGATTTTTCAAACTTGCCGAGTACTGCAGCCCGGTATCGGTGATCTTGGGGCACCATGTCAGGTTGAGGCTTATGAGATTTATCAAACCTGCCAAGTGCCGCAGCCCCCCGTCAGTGATCTGGTGGCACCCTTCTAGGTCGAGGCTTGTAAGATGTATCAAACCTGCCAGGCTCTGCAGCACGATGTCGGTGACTTGGGTGCACTGTGCTAGGCTGAGGTTAGTGAGATTTGGCAAATTTGCCAGGCACTGCAGCCCGATGTCGGGGATCCGGCGGCACCATGCCAGGTTGAGGGTGGTGAGATTTTTCAAACTTGCCAGGCACCGCAGTCCGACGTCGGTGATCCGGGAGCATCCCTCCAGGCTGAGGCTTGTGAGATTTATCAAACTTGCCAGGAACTGCAGTCCGTTGTCGGTGACCTGGGTGCATTCTGTCAAGTCGAGGCTTGTGAGATTTTTCAAATGTGCCAGGTGCTGCAGCCCGGCATCGGTTAAACCCTGACAGTGTTGTGCATTAATTTCAATAATATTAGGAAAGCATACAATAAGCTCTTGCAGCCCGACATCAGAAATATTGCTGTTTGATAAATCAAGTTTGAATGGTATTCTACTTGAAAAATCCGGATTGAGATTTTTTAGTTCTATTAGCTCTTGTAGGGTAATGGGTTTGTTCTCTGCAATTTTGTATTCAAAGCGAAGAACGGCGGCTCTAAAAGGGCATGAAACCGCGCGTAGTCTTGTATTTGTCCGCGAGAGGGCATCGTTGCTTTTTGGACCTAAGAATGACTGGATGAGCTCCATTGGCAACTCGGGCAATGGTGAAAAAAAATCTTGGGGGGCAGCGGCTCCCATTCCTGGTGCACCGGTTCCAATTCCTATAACGGGATTATATGTCATATAAACAATCCTTGTAATTAAAATGTTTTAAATATTTTCACAATTTTACAAAAAATATCAATTTATGTCAATAGTTTATTGGTCGGTGCAAAAAACTATTAAATTAAATTTTTAATTAATATATTAAGAGCCTCTAAGAGGGTGTCCGGCTGCAATTTTTGTTCAGGACTTAAAGAAACGGGGGTGCGCGCGAGGCATTTTTTCTCGCTAGCGCTCTGTGATCTCTGTGTATATTTTTTTTTAAAAGTCGAGGGTTGCGCGCATTGTCAATCCCTGCAGGGCGAGAGCGCCCGTGTTAATCCGCGTTTCTTTCGCATCGGACGGCGCTCCGCTGGTAGAACGGTAGATTTCTTGGAGGTTCAGCCAGGTAGCTAGCTCATATCCGACAAAGAGTTCAAAACGTTGGTTCGTGTAGTTCTTTTCGTAAGCGGGCCCTAAATAAAATTGGGCTAGGAAAGCAGGCCGCACATCGCTAAAATGGGCATCGCGGACAGGTAGATTTGGATTGAAGCCTGGACTCGGCGGCTGGAAGTTCGTTCTCTGGACCGCTGAATTTTTGTAGGAGCCCAAAAACGCTCCCAAGGTGGTTCCGCCTGTCATGTAGATATCGGTAAACCAATACCAGTCGAAAGTCGTACCCATCTTGAGACCTCCCCCTATGAAACTCCAGCGGTTGGCAATCTTCGTTTGGAAGCCCATCCAATCTGCATAGAGGATTTTCCAGAATTGATTGATCCATGGAACTGAGCCGCCTCCCGTTATCCGGAGCCGTAGATGTGGGTTTGGAAAAAACACCCGGGTGATCAAAAGATCCGCCACATTGTAGTTCATATGGATGGTGCTCTTGGCCGAAGCCATCGGGTTCGAAAAGATCTGAGGCCACGTTCCCGTTAAGAAATTCCCGGGAGGAGATGGTTTTTCCGCCATTTGCGTACCGGTTGCGGTCAGACGCGTGTACACGGTCCAAAATTCCCAATACCTCGGAGCCCGGAAAAATCGGAGAACTGCCCGGAATCCAGGATTTCCACTGAAGGTCGCATTTTTGAAGTTACCTTGAGCGAAACATTCCGAGGGGCCCCATCCGCTTTCTTTCATCTGAATCGCATAATCGAGCGCTCCTTCTTGCACTCCCCAATAGAGGAATGCGGCATCGACTGAGAACACTTGGGTATCGCGGCGATAGAGATCCGCATCGAACGGCGGCGGCTCTACTTTGGAAACTTTCTCGGGGGGCAATTTCTGTTTATCTCCAAAGAGGGGCAAAGCAAGCGCGACCGCCGCAAGGGCCGAATAGCACAACCATTTCATTGTGGATACCTATGGTGGGTATCCGCAGAGTAAGAAAATTCGATAGCAAATTCAAGTTTTTTTTCAGAAGAATGAATAATAACCTGAGTTTTGGGTTCATTTGTCTATCTCGACTTTGTACAATTTTGTGACGGCATCTCCGAGAGAATCGCTGGCCCTTTTTTCCTTTTTTTGCTCATAAATAGTGCCTTCGGCTATGAATTTCGCAAAAAAAGAAAAAAATTGCAGAGCGCTTCCTCTGGATCTGCTCGCCAAAAATTGTACAAAGTCGAGTCTATGAGATTCAAGGATATTTCGAGCATATTTTTGCGCTTTGGAGCCGAGAGCAATATCGGGACGAGCATCTTGCCGAGGCGAAAAGTCAAAAAGATGCCGAAAGAAATTGAAGCTCAGGCAAATGAACCCAAAACTCAGGTTAATAGCATGCTAAGGAACTGCAAGTCTGGGAAAAAGCCCGAGTAGTCCGTTTGCAAGGGTTTGGATCGCGATCGCGGCGAGGATCAAACCTCCCAGTCTATTGATGATATTGATCCTTGACTGCCCGAGCAGCTTTTCCAAGTTGCTCGCGAAATAGAGCAGCATTCCCATTAAAAGAGAGACTAGAATCACTGCGACGCTTAAAATAAGTAGGTTGTAAATGCCCGGAAATTCATTGACGGTGACGATGATCGTGCTAATGGATCCGGGCCCAGCGATGATGGGAATCGCAAGCGGCACGATCGCCCCTTCCTCTCCTCTGACTTTTTCTTTCTGCTCCTCGGCGGTTTGTTTGATGGGGCTTTCTTCCGCGTTCAGCATCGACATCGCCATCATGAAAATAATGGCGCCTCCCGCCACTTGGAAAGAGGGAATCTTGATTCCTAAGACTATAAGGAGCGGGGTCCCTACCCATGTCGAAATAAGAAGGATGACGAGAACGGCAAAAGCGGCGACAAGTCCCGTTTTTTTTTTGTCTCCAAGGGTTTGATTGCGAGTGATTTTCAAAACAGCCGGAAGTGCTGAAAGGGGATTGGAGATAACGAGAAGCGCGATGAAGATGTTGAAGAATTGTTCAAAATTCAAACTTAGGCCAAACTGAAAGCGTTCAACTATTCTAAAATAAGTCGGGGAAATATGCAAATCTGGCTCGATACCGCTGAATTTCCGATCATTGAGAAAGCGGTAAAAATGGGAATCCTTTACGGAGTGACTACGAATCCCTCGATCGTGGCCCAATGCAATCTGCCCCTGGAAGACCTAATCGAAGCTCTCCTCAAGATCCAAAAAGGGCCGCTCGCAGTGCAAGTGACTGCAAATGACGCCAAGACAATGATCCGGCAAGCGGAAGCGCTTCATCTATTTTCCGGACGAATCATCGTGAAAATCCCTGTGACGGAAGACGGCCTCATGGCCATCCACGCCTTATCAGGTAAAATCCCCACGATGGCTACTGCGGTCTTCGACGTCAATCAAGCGCTCCTCTCTGCCAAGGCCGGAGCTTCCTATATCGCTCCCTATTATTCACGGATTTGCGAAGCCGAGATCGATGGGATCAATGCGATCCGCGAGATGCTGGGCCTCTTGCGGAGGTATTCTTTTCTTTCGCAGCTTCTCGCAGCGTCCCTTCGCTCTCCTGAACAAATCAAAGAGCTTACCGAGATGGGCGCCCACGCAGTCACGTTGAAGGAAGACATTTTTAATAGCCTGATCGAGAACAACCCATTGACTGTAGAGAGCGTCAATCGGTTTTCCCAGGATTGGGATAGAGCCAAATCGCGCCGCTCCCTCCCGCTCTAAGATCTTAGTAAGCGCCGAGAGCTTTGAAGCTGCTTGGGAGCGGGGAGTTGAAAACAAGCGGCCGTCCCGTAAAGGGATGGACGAGTTCGAGACGGACGGCATGGAGGCAGATGCGGCGGATCGGATTTTCGCGGGCGCCATAGCGTTCGTCGCCAAGAACTGGATGGCCAGCCATTTGGCAATGGACGCGGATCTGGTGTTTGCGCCCTGTTTCAAGAATGACTCGAAGATAGGTGAATTTCATGGATCGGCGCAGCACTTTGAAATGGGTGATCGCCTCTTTCCCGTCCGAAGAGGGGACGACGTCGTAAGAAGAAAGTTCGGAAAGATGGCTTTGCCAAGTCCCAACGTCATCTCTCATCCGCCCTTCGACGATCGCAAAATATTGCCTCTTTAAATCATGCTTTTCGAAAAGAATTTTCAGCCGTTCTTCCGACTCCTTGCCTCGGGCAAACACCAAGACCCCGGAGACATCGCGGTCGATCCGGTGGACGGCGAAAATCGAGGGGGTTTGCAGCCCAACCCTCAGTAATCCAAGAGCGTCCTTTTGCCCATCGCCCTCATCGAGGGGAACGCTCAAAAGGCCAGATGGCTTTTCGATGACAATCAGATGCCGGTCTTCGAAAAGGATTTTCAAACCGGGAACCTTCGGAGCTTTACAAGTTACTTGCGAAGAAAAGACCTGCCCTGTTTCTAAAGGGGTATCTTCTCGGCTCAGACGGATTCCGTTTACGGAAAACCGGCCGCGTTTCAGCCAGTTTTGGAGAGTCCGCCGCGAGCTGTCAGGATAAAGGCACGCAAGCGTCTCTCGGACGGTCATTGGTTTCGGCAGCGTATATTGCATAGGCCGGCGAGTATATCCTATTCCTGATTCCGTTTCCTTAAATTCTTGATTTCAGAGCGGTGTTTCTTGGAAGCTAAAATTTTTTCTTGCGCCCGGCGGGAGCGGCGCCTTTTCTGCCGCCGGATTTTTTCGATCGCCTGCCGCTTTTTACTCTTTTCTTGAAAGAGGATCTCTTCGAGCTTATCGCACAGCTCGCGCCGGGCTTTGATGCGGTTGAGTTCGCGCGAACGGTCTCTTTGGCATTTCACCTCTATGCCGGTGGGCAGGTGTTTCAGATAGACGCAGGAAGAGGTCTTATTGATCTTTTGACCTCCGCTACCCGAGCCGAGAATGAACTTTTCGACGAGATCTTCCTCTCGGATCCCCAGACGCTCCATCCGCTCCTCAAGCTTTCGTTTTTCATCGGGATAACTCATACAAATCTACTTTACAACATTGGGGCAACGCGGTACAATGGGTGTTATAAGAGGGTAGGAACGCCTGCCTTCTTACTAAACTAGGAACCTGTCCTGATCTTGTCTACGTCTTTCTCTGAGCATTTCCAATGAAAGGTTTTGGCCGTAAGATACAGTTAGGGATTATTTTATTTTTTGGAGATTAAATGAATCAACAAGCACAGACTCAAAAACTTTATGTAGGCAATCTTAACTTCGACGCGAACGAAGATCAAGTCCGCGAGCTGTTCAGCAGCTTCGGCACAGTCGAAGATGTGAAAATTGTCATGGATCGCTTCTCTGGCAGATCTCGTGGATTTGCCTTTGTCCGCATGGACTCTTCAGATTCCGCAGGCAAAGCGAAAGAAGCTCTCAACGGCCAACCTTTTCAAGGAAAAGCTTTAGTCATCGACTGGGCGCGCACTGAGCAGCGCGATCGTCCAATGGGCGAGCGCCGCGAGCGTCCGGCAGGTGAATTCCGTCCGCGCCGCGAAGGTGGTGGAGGATGGGGTGGTGGAGATCGTGGCGAGCGTCGCGAATATCGCGGCGGCGGAGATCGCGATCGGAGCGGCGGGTTCTACAACCGCTAGTCTCGAAAAGTCAAAAAGTTTTTGGGATAAAAAACCCGAATCGAAAGATTCGGGTTTTTCTCATTTACTGTGGTTGCCTAGATTTGGCGCTTGGGGCCCTTGCGGTTTGAGCAGGGTGCGGTTCCCGAGAAGCTGGGTTTTCCCTCTGGCGTTTTCATCAGTAGGGGTCGTCGAAAAGGAGAACTTCTCGCCAGTTTCCCAACGCTCGCCTCTCAGCGTCCTTCCCGTGAGCACTGTTAAAGGGGCGCCAAAGGTATCGGGCGTGTTCCATTTGATCAAATCGGCGCCTTCAAGACACGCCCTCGATGGGTCGACGACGCGGATTATGTCGCCGGGGATTCTGTTTTCCATCATTCTCTCCTAGGTTAAGGACTATTTTTAAACTATAGGCTGGGCATTTAATTGGCTAGAGGCAACTTCGCGGATCGGCTCGGATTCCGGTTGAGATGCAGGGAGGTTTTCTACAGGCCGTCCCCCAGGTCTCCTAAACGGAGTTTCCTGTTATATTCATTCACTACAAAATTTCTAATTCCTGAAACTGCATCCATAATTATCCTTTGTATTAATAATATCATTTTTTAATTACTAATTCAAGATAAATCTTTACCAATTTATTGATAACGTGTTTATTTTAAGATACTTAAGTATATCTATCCACAAAAGAAAAAGGTGGAGGAAAATCCATATTAAGTGTAAAAATGAGCTTATGCCCACTTTTTTTTGGAATTGCGTCGCGAAATGTTGCCGGTTTCTCCTCGCCCTTAGGTACAAAATCCGAGTCAAGGGGTTGGAGCAGCTTGACGCCGTACGCAACCAAAAGGGGATCCTGTTCCTGCCGAACCATCCGGCCCATATGGACCCGCTTTTTCTCTTTCTCCTCCTTTGGCCCAAGTATAGGATGCGGCCTGTCGTCATTGAATATATTTACCGCCTTCCCCTCCTGAAGCCCTTTATGAAGCTGGTCGGAGCGGTCTCTATCCCGAATTTTGATACCTCGATCAATCAGCTCAAAGTGAAAAAAGCGAATGACGCCCTCCAGAAGATCGGAGAAGGATTGAAAAAAGGGGAAAACTTTGTCGTCTACCCGGCCGGAAAGCTCAAGAATTCGGGAAGGGAGGTCATTGGAGCGGCATCTGGAGCTCATGGCCTTGTCTTGGGATGTCCTGAGGCGCATATCGTCCTCGTGCGCACAACAGGACTTTGGGGGAGCAGCTTTTCTCGCGCCCTTTTGGGAAAGTCCCCGCATCTGCCTGAAGTCATTTGGCATGGGATCAAGACGATTTTAAAGAACGCCATTTTTTTCGCCCCGCGGCGCCAGGTGGAGATCGAGATCGCGGCGGGCTTAACCGACATTCCCAAAGAGGCCGCAAGGCTCGACTTTAATCACTATCTTGAGAATTGGTACAACCGCTATCCCGATGGGAAAGGCAAAATCGTCGACACCGAGCCATTATACCTCGTTTCTTATAGAAGGTGGAAAAAAGAGATCCCCAAAGTATATCAGCCAAAAAAGAAAAGGCAGGATCAGGAAATCGAAATTTCGGATGAACTGAGCGCGAAAGTCTATGCGGAGATCCGCCGCATCGTGAACAACCCCGGCATCGAGATCAAACCCGAAATGAACCTCGCGACCGATTTAGGACTAGATTCTTTGAACATCGCCGAGCTCATCGTCTTCATCTCAAATAATTACGACGTCCAAGAACTCCACCCTGAAGATATCGAAACCGTGCAGAGCGTTTTGGAGATCGCCGAGGGTTCCCGGTCTACCGGAAGATTTCGGGAAGCGGGGGTTTTTCATTGGCCCAAAGAGACAGGGCGGCCCGACCCCGAAGCGCCCGTGGGCAAGATTTTTCCGGAAGTCTTTTTGAAATCTTGCGAACGGATGAAGAATTTCGCCGCCTGCGGAGATGATTTAATCGGCGTCTTAAGCTATAAAAAGATGAAGCGGGCTGCAATCGTTTTGAGTTTGCATTTTCAAAAGCTGCCAGGCCAGCATGTCGCAGTGCTTCTGCCGGCGTCTGCCGGCGTCTATCTCGTAATTCTCGCTTTGCAGTTTGCGGGTAAAGTCCCGGTCATATTGAACTGGACGCTTGGCCCCCGCTATCTTGAAGAGATGGTGAATGAGACAGGCGCGAAAACCGTGATCAGCTCCTGGCGATTCCTAGACCGGCTTTCCCATGTCGATTTCGGCGCCTTGATCGACAAGATCGAGCTTCTCGAAGAGATCAAGGAACAGCTTACCTGGAAAGCTAAACTTCAAGGAAGCTTTATCTCGATACGTTCGGTTCAGGGTATTTTAAGATCGCTCCATCTCGATAAAATCGACGAGAATCAGGCGGCCGTGATCCTTTACACGAGCGGCACCGAGGCCAAACCGAAAGGGGTTCCCCTAACGCATAAGAATATCATTTCGAACCAGCGCTCTGCTCTCCAATGCCTCAAGGTGACCGAACAGGATATCCTCTATGGGATCCTTCCTCCGTTCCATTCTTTCGGGTTTTCGGTCGTCGGTTTATTTCCCCTCTTTATCGGTATGAAAGTCGCCTTCTACCCAGATCCGACCGACGGATTTGCCCTTGCTGAAGGGGTGGAGAGATGGAAAATCACGCTCTTTTGCAGTCCGCCGAGCTTCCTCAAAGGGCTCCTCAATTCGGCAAAGGTAGAGCAGCTCAAAACAGTCCGCTGGTTTATTTCCGGCGCAGAAAAAGCTCCGTCCGAACTCTACGAACGGGTCGAAAAACTAGGGACGAGAGCGCGTCTCATTGAAGGATATGGGATCACCGAATGCGCTCCCGTCTTGACGCTCACCCGCCCGAATCTTCCGGCTGTTGGAGTCGGACAGCCGCTGCCTGATGTGGAAGTTTGCACGATCCATCTGGAAACCCAAGAATTATTGCCGAAAGGAGAAGAAGGGGAGATCTGCGTCCGGGGCCCCAACGTCTTCCAGGGCTATTTGGGACACCCCAGAGACCCTTTTATCGAAATCGGCGGCCGCCGTTGGTATCGGACCGGCGACATCGGGAAGCTAGACGGTGAGGGAAATCTCCTCATATCTGGGCGGATCAAGCGCTTTACCAAAGTCGGAGGGGAGATGATCAGCTTGGGAGGGGTCGAGGAGGTCCTTGTCAAGGCCTTCATCGAACAAGGCAGAATTTCAGCAGATATTACGTCCCTTGCCGTCATTGCCGATGAAAGGAGAGAGGGGCAGCCCCAGCTTGTTCTTTTCACCACCGCTTCCATTTCCAGAGAAGAGGCGAATCAAATTTTAATCTCCCAAGGGTTCAGCCGTCTTGTGAAAATATCGTCCGTGAAAAAAATCAATGAGATTCCGCTCATGGGAACGGGGAAGACCGATTACCGGAGTTTGCAAAAGCAACTGAACAATAATAAAGCAAATGGCAATGCGGCTTAATCTATTTAATACCGAGACCCGGCAAAAGGAATCCATCGCTTCGCAAGACGGCAAGATCCGGATGTACACCTGCGGACCGACGATCTATGATTTTGCCCATATCGGGAATTTCAGGACCTATGTCTTTGAGGATTTATTGCGCCGCTCGCTCAAATTTTTTGGATTTCAGGTCGATCAGGCGATGAACATTACCGACATCGACGACAAGACGATCCGCGGGGCCATACAGAAAAACATTCCTCTGAAAACCTTTACTGAGCCGTTCCGCATCGCCTTTTTCGAAGACCTAAAGAAACTGGGCATCGAAAGGGTCGAACATTATCCGGCCGCGACCGATTATATTCCCGAGATGATCCGCCTCATTGAAATCCTCATCAAAAAAGGATACGCCTATAAAAGCGAGAGCGGCAGCGTGTATTATAAGATTGGGCAGTTTTCAACATACGGCCGCCTCTCGCACCTGTCCCTTGACGATCTCAAGGTCAATGCCAGCGGCGAGAACGAATCGGATGAGTACGACAAAGAACATATCGCCGATTTTGTCCTTTGGAAAGCCTACGATCCGGCGCGCGACGGGCAGATCTTTTGGGAAAGCCCCTTCGGACGGGGGCGTCCTGGGTGGCACATCGAATGCTCCGCCATGTCCATGAAACTTTTGGGCGAGACCATCGATATCCACTGCGGGGGCGTCGACAACATGTTTCCACACCATGAAAATGAGATTGCCCAGTCGGAAGGATGCACGGGCCACCATTTCGTCCGCCATTGGGTCCATGCCGAACATCTTCTTGTCGACCATAAGAAGATGTCGAAAAGCCTCGGCAATTTCTACACCTTGCGCGATCTTCTCAAGAAGGAGTATAGCGGGCCCGAAGTGCGCTACCTTCTCCTTTCCACCCATTATCGGACTCAGCTCAACTTTACCTTTGCCGGCCTCGACGCCGCCCGCGCAAGCTTGCAGCGGTTCGAGGATCTGTTTTTGCGTCTCCGCTCTATCAAGGAAGAGAAAAAAAGCGGCGCTGGCGCAGCCCCTCTTGAAAGGGCCGCTGCAAGATTCAAGTCAGCAATAGCTGACGACCTCAATATTTCCGCCGCCCTTGCCGCCCTTTTCGATCTCGTCCGGGAGTTGAACGTCCTTGCGGATGACCAAAAGATCGGACGAGAAGAGGCTGAGGAAACATTGGCCCAGTTCGAAAAGTGGAATGAGGTTCTCGCAGTTCTGCCTCTTAGCGAAAAAGAGGAGGAGCCGCAGGATCTTCGCGACATGCTCGCCCGGAGGGAAGAGGCCCGGAAACAAAAAGATTTCGCCTTGAGCGACGAGATGCGGGACGCCATCCATGCCCGCGGCTATCTCATTGAAGACACGCCGACGGGAGCGAGGTTGAAAAAGCGATGAGCCAAAAAGGACGCACTCCCGACGAGAAGTTTTTGATCCAACTCTATAAGCTCGCCCATCAAAACGGCGATCCCTACAAAGCCATTGATTACCGCGGAATTGCTGCAAGGCTTGGGCAAAAGGAATCGGCCGTAAAAAATATCATCAAGCTACTCGCCAAGGCTAATTTCATCACGAAGGTCGATGACACGATGATCCTTCTCACCTCGCACGGCTCCGATTTCGTCGTGGATGAGTTGGAGGGGTGACTTGGCGCGTTAAGCAAGTATTTTATATTCAAGCCTATAAATCTGGATTTTTCACCAACCCCCGATCGCTTTAAAAAACGTGCAACAAACTGATTTGTAATCAGAATGATGAGAGTGGTGTTGCCTTACATCACTTGAATCCTAACGTTAAACTGGCGTTAAATAAAGGCAAGAGCGAATCACTCTTGCCAAAGCAAAAACTTGTTAAGAATTGTCAACGAGACTGTAGCTAGCAGATGATGATCCCCCATCTGGCGGACGCTTATCTTGGGGATTGCTATCTGGATTGCAAGACCCGGATCCCCAGGCCACTTGCCGATCTTTAAAAAGCTGTCTTTTTGCTGCTGATGGCCTCTCCCCTGAATTTATTCGATTTAGCCGCTCAGATCTCAGCTGCTCAGTCTTTTCTATCTGGTGCTTATTTTTAGCATCTTCCCGTTCCTTTTTAAGTGAAGGGGGATTGGGGGTGGAAAAGTTATTGATTCCTGCGGTCATCTTTATGCTCCTATTTGTTAAAGATTATTTTAGAAAACATTTATGTATTTTAGCCTATGTTCTGTTTTTTTGGCAATTTAATGAAAGTAAAGTGAAATTTTTTTTACTAAACAAAATAAAAACTATGCATGTTTCAAAATAATAACCTGAGTTTTGGGTTCATTTGTCTATGAGATTCAAGGATATTTCGAGCATATTTTTGCGCTTTGGAGCCGAGAGCAATATCGGGACAAGCATCTTGCCGAGGCGAAAAGTCAAAAAGATGCCGAAAGAAATTGAAGCTCAGGCAAATGAACCCAAAACTCAGGTTAATAGTTTTGGCAGGAGGGGGAGGGCCACCCTGCTTTGTAGACACTCTCTGAAGCTGCGTTAGAAACGATGTAATCTTACATCACTTGAAGATGAGGGGAGTAGGAGATCGGGGCGACTCGTCTTGTTTGATGCTCTCTAGGATAGTACGTATGTTTCGCTCTTTGCATGACCGGCTGTTCTCTTTGCAGGGCGTTCTTCGTGATGAGAGCGGTCGTGGCCAGGCATGCGGCAGTAAGCAAGCCATAGGCGAAATCGCCGGAGCTATTCCGAATGATGCAAAAATCATGGCCTGGGAAGCAAGCCCGAGAGAAAAGCCCGCTGAGAGCATAAATAGATAGGTGCGCGGCTTTGGAGAGCATGAGCTGCGCCGTCCGTTTGTCTGAGCGCGTCAGCACCGTTATGGCGAGCATTGCAATCATCTCTACGATCGAGCCCGCAGAGGCGACGAGGGCCTTGGCATGAGATGGGCCGAACTTCCCCCCAAGCTCGCTCAACCGAGCGCTGTTATAGGTGCAGTTGCCTCCGGTCGCAGAAAAGGTAATTTGGGGATTCGCATTTTTATAGAGGAGGTTCGCTGCATGAGCGTGGCCGTGTTCATGGAGATAGAGCAGTCCAGCCGTGAGGATGATCTTTGCCAAAGGAAAGGGGAATTCCCTTTTTGACTCGTTGGCCATCGGATAATAGAGTCGATCGGGATAAGAGTTGTTGATTCTGATCATATGTAGTAGTATATCTCCAGGCGGTTTATAGTTCAAGTTATGATTTTTATAAAATTTTTTACTATTGATTTTTAATTGTTTGTTTGATATAATTTTAATTGTTTATATTATAATTTATTAAAAAAAGAGGATGTTTTTATGGCAATACCTGGATTACAAAACCAATGGAATTTCGCGGGGGCTCTGCAGAACCTGCCCAACAATATGATGGAGAGAATGTCGTCGATCGCTATGAGAGTTGCGATCGCAGCTGCGGCTGCTCAGTTAGGACTCTGGCTAACCAAAATGGGAATTAGCCAAGTCTGCCCTGAGGGTGCTTGCCAAGAACCGGCCGTTTCGAGGCGTGAGACCTCTCTTATCGATCCTGAGAGTCCACCCTTTGGCTGGGAAGCCGATCCCTCTAAAAGAGAAACCGCCTTTGTCGATCTCGCCAAACCACCTTTTGGGTGGGCAGCCGATCTCAAAAGAGAAACAGCTCTTGTCGATCTTGCAAATCCTCCTATGGGTTGGGAGAGCCCCACTCAGCTTTGCAATCCCGTGCCTCAATCCAACTTTTGTAAGGCATTCCATGCGGGAATGAATTATGCCGAAGGAATCGTAAGCACAACCTCCAAGACAGCCTATACGGTTTTAGGCAACGTGAGTTTCCTCCAATACATGGTCAACGGTTTTGCACAGTTAGCTTTGGTTTTCAAGCGGATCGCCCACCGAGGCCCTTGACACCCTCTTAGGAGCCTCTCTTAAAGATGATCCTCTGGGCTCCATGGGCAGGAAGAAGAGGACGCCCTCGGATCGAATCAGTGCTCGCGCAGGGTTGATTTTATTCGTGCTGTAGTAGCATAATCATTTTTGTTTTTATGTTTCAATCTATAGATTGTTAGTATTTACTTTAAAAGATTTTATGATAATTTATGCGCTGTACCGAGACGCTCTAAGGATCGCTGACAATCTTTTGCGAGAAGTTGAATCGACCGTTCTGAAAGTTGCATTGGTAGCTTCTGGGACTCAGCTAGGAATTTGGTTGGTCAAATGGGGGATAACCAGCCAAGTCTGCTCGGAGGTTCGTATCTGCAGTTTCAACACTACCGAAGCTCTTAGAGTATGCCGTGAAAAGGAGTTGCAGGCGGCTCTTGTCGATCGAGCCCATCCATCTTTCCGCTGGGAAATCGATTCCAAGGAAGAACGAGCCCTTGTCGATCTGGCTAACCCGCCTCTTGATTTGAAGAATAGGACCTTTGAAGAATGCTTGATTTCGGCTGCTTGCAAGCCAATTCCACAAACCGATTTTTGCAGGAAAATCTATTCTAAGATGCATTTTGTCGAAGGAATCGTAAATACAATTTCCGAGAAGGCGAGGTTGATTTTAACCAGCGTTTTGCTTTGGACTTTTAACCGGATCGTCCATCGAGGTCCTTAGAGTCTCTTAGAGATGATCCTCCGGCTTCATGAGCGGGAAGAAGAGGACGTCGCGGATCGAATCGGCGCTTGTAAAGAGCATGACGAGACGGTCGATGCCGATGCCCACTCCCGCCGTCGGGGGCATGCCCTGGCAGATCGCTTCCATGAATTCTTCATCCAAAGGGCATGCTTCGAGATCCCCTCCGGCCCGCTTTTCCGCTTGTTCCTCGAGGAGTTTCCGCTGCAGTTCCGGATCGTTCAGCTCGCTGTAGGAATTGCACATCTCCCTGCCGAGGATAAAACTCTCAAAGCGCTCCACTAAACCCATTTTCCGAAGATCAGGCTCTCGATGGAGCTTGCAAAGCGGCGTCGTCTCGATCGGATGGTCGATGATATGATGGGGCTGGATGAGGTGCTTTTCGACAAACTCCTCGAAGAAGAGGGCAATGAGAGCCCCTTTCGAAGAGGCGTTTTGGATCTTTTTCGGATCAATGTGCGGCTCGTTTTGAAGGCGGGCACGCATCTCTTGCTCAGGTAATCGGTCCACATCGAACCCGCCGTAAGTTTTGACCGCCTCTATCATCGTCATCCGCTTCCAGGGGGCTTTGAGGTCGATCACTTGTGCGGTCGCCTCGGTTTCGGAAACGATGCGGATTTTCGGTTCATTGAATAGCTCGATGGCAATCGACTCGAAGAGGTTTTCCGTAAATTCCATCATGTCGTTGTAATCCCAGCCCGCAGCATAAGCCTCGAGCATGGTGAATTCGGGATTATGGGTCCTATCGATCCCTTCGTTGCGGAAGATTTTCCCGATCTCGAAGATCTTTTGCATGCCGCCGACGATCAGCTTTTTCAGGGAAATCTCTAGGGCGATCCGAAGGAACATGTCCTGATGGAGGGCGTGAAGGTGGGTCGTAAAGGGGCGCGCCGCCGCTCCGCCGTAGATGTTTTGGAGGACGGGAGTTTCCACTTCTTCAAAACCCGCCTCTTCGAAATAGCGCCGGATGCTGAGGAGGATCCGCGAGCGAAGACGGAATTTAGCGAGCGATTCGGGATGGGTGATGAGATCAAGCCACCTTTTGCGGTAACGAACCCCTTTGTCCGCAAGGCCGCTATGCTTGTCGGGAAGGGGAAGGAGCGATTTGCAGAGAAGAGTCATTTTTTTTGCGAAAACAGTCAGCTCGCCGCGCTGCGTTTTGAAAAGATTCCCTTCAACTCCAATGATGTCCCCGAGGTCGAGCTTCTTCTCGATGAATTTGAGGTGGGTGAGCTCGCCTTGCGGCGTAAACCCGTCGACTTGAGTCAGGTCGCGGTTGCACATGATCTGGATCCGGCCCGTCTCGTCCTGAAGATGCGCAAAGGCATTTTTCCCCATCGGGCGGAAAAGGACAAGGCGCCCTTGCACAAAGACTCTCCGCGTATTGCCTGTCGCAGCGTCGTCGTGGTGCCCCGCGTCCTTCCCTTCAGTCTCCAGGGCAAGCTGCGCCGCCTTTTCCGTGGCCGGATATTTATGGGGATAAGGCTCTACCCCTAACTCCCTAATCTCCGCTAACTTGCGGGACCGGTTCTGGAATTCTTCATTTTGATGATAGTCGGGGATCATAAAAGGCCCAATTTCAATGAGCTTTAAGTTACTCTGACTAGGTGGTTTTTGTCTAGAGTTGACAAAAAATAATGTTATGATGTACTATTACATTATAGTTTTGCAGGAAATCTTATGAGTAACGAGGAAGATGGTTGGCGGGCGTTTTTAGACCTCTGTAAGAGGGCGTCTCGCGAAGAGCTCAGCGAGCTTCTCAAGGCGGTTTTAACCCACACAGAGAGGCATGAGATCGCGTTCCGGATGCTGGTTTTCCGGGAGCTCATCCGGGGGGAGAGAACACAGCGGGAGATTGCCTCGGACCTGCCGATCAGCCTCGCCAATGTGAGCCGCGGCTCGAACGTATTAAAAACATTAGATCCCGAACTGAGGAGGCAGCTCGTCTCCTAGGAGGGATAGGAGAAAAGCATGACAATCACACGGGAGCATCCCGCAGATCAACTGACGCCGGTGACGGCCTACGCAAGCCTCGCGCAAAAAGGGGCTTGCCTGCTCGAATCGACAGTCACCGGAATAGACGGCGGCCGCCATTCCTTTATCGGAATCGAACCGGTCGCGACATTTACTGCAAGAGGGCAAAAGTCAGAGCTTCAGACTGGCGGCTGCCAAGAGACTTTCGATGGCGATCCGTATGAAATCCTCGCTCTTTTGGAAAAAAGATTCAGCCTCCCTGCGGTCGGGTTCGTCACGTATGACGCCGTTCGATGCAAAGAAAACATCCCGGCGCGCCATCCGGATCTTTTCTATCTGCCTGACTTCTTTTTCCAATTTTACCGGACATCGGTTCTTTTCGACCATGAGCGGGGCAGTTTCAAGGTAACAGCAGAAACGAACGTTGAGATCGACCTTGCAATCGAAAAGATGCTGGCGGGAAAAAAGCTCCCTATTTTCGGGGAAAAATCCGAAATCGAGGTCGCTTGCGATCTCACCGACGCCGAATATCGAAGGATCGTCGAGAAGGCAAAAAAACATCTCGTGGCCGGCGATATATTCCAAATCGTAGCGTCTCGCACCTTCAAGGTGAACACGAATGCAGAGCCGCTCCAAATCTATCGGGCGTTGCGGCAAACGAGCCCAGCTCCCTACCTCTTCTTTTTCGAGTTCGATGATTTTGCCATCGCTGGGGCCTCTCCCGAAAAAATCATTTCGGTCGAAAAGGGGGAAGTCGAATCTATGCCGATCGCCGGAACTTGCGGGCCTAAGGGATCGATTGAAAAGCTCCTTGCCGACCCGAAAGAGAGCGCTGAACATGTGATGCTGGTCGATTTAGCAAGAAACGACCTCGGTTCGATCTCTTTGCCTGGAACGGTTAAGGTCGCGTCTTACAAACAACCCATCCAATTCTCCCATCTCACCCACATCGTTTCGCGCGTCGTCGGAAAGCTCGACCCCCGTTTTTCATCCCTGGACGCGTTCAAGGCATCCTTTCCCGCGGGCACTTTGACGGGCGCGCCGAAGGTTCGGGCGATGGAGCTGATCGACGAGCTGGAGGTTTCGCGCAGAGGGCTTTATGGGGGAAGCATTGTCTGCCTCGACGGCAAAGGCAATCTGAAGAGCTGCATTGCGATCCGGATGGCGTTCATCAAGGACGGGATCGCCTACATTCGGGCAGGAGCAGGGATCGTCCTCGATTCCGACCCTCAAAAAGAAGCCGATGAAACAAGGCTGAAAGCGTCCACAGTCTTGGATGCTTTGAAACTGGCCGGAGGCGCAAAATGATTCTCATCATCGATAACTACGATAGTTTTACCTACAACCTCTACCAAGCGGTTAGGGTGAGCTATCCCAACGTGATGGTGGCGCGGAGCGGCGAAATTTCAATAGAGGAGATCGAGAGGCTAAATCCAAAAGGGATCATCATCTCTCCTGGCCCAGGGCGGCCAGAGGACGCGGGGATCTCTGTTGAAGTCATCCGCCATTTTGGCGCTAAGGTACCGATCCTCGGCGTTTGTTTAGGCCATCAAGCGATCGGGCTTGCCTATGGAGGCAAGGTGGTGCAAAGCCCCACGATTTTGCACGGAAAAGAGAGCCTGATATTCCATAACCGAAAAGCACTTTTTAAGGATATGCCGCTTCCCTTTAAAGCCGGCCGCTACCATTCGCTGGCAGTCGCTCCCGGCGATTTGGAGATTCATGCCGAAACGGCAGATGGGATCGTCATGGCTGTCAAACATCCAGTCTATCCTATTTACGGCGTCCAGTTTCATCCCGAATCCATCCTCACTCCCGAAGGGGAGATCCTCATCAACAATTTTGTGGAGATCTGCAAATGAAAGCCTATTTAGAAAAGTTGGTAAGACTTGAAAACCTCACCCCGGGTGAGTGTGGAGATGCGTTAGAGAAAATGGAAAACAATGCGCAAACCGGAGCCCTCCTTTCGCTTCTTCGGATGAAAGGCGAGAGCGTCGAAGAGCTTCTAGGATTTATCCGCGCTCTCCGCAAGCAAGCGGCGCCCTTCGACATCGATTATCCGGTCCTCGACATCGTCGGCACAGGGGGAGACGGGGCGGGGACGGTCAATATCTCGACCGGATCGTCGCTCTTAGCCGCGCGCTGCGGCATACCAGTCGTAAAGCATGGCGGCCGCTCCGTCTCTTCGAGCTCAGGTTCGGCGGACGTGTTAGAAGCGCTTGGCTTTTCCTTCGAAAACCCCAAACTCAGTTTGGAAAAAACGGGATTCGCATTTTGTTTTGCCAGCAACTTCTATCCCATGATGCAAAAGATACGGCCGGTTCGCCAAGGATTGAAAATCCCCACCCTCTTTAACTTGGTATGTCCTCTTCTCAATCCAGCGGGAAGTTCTCATGTGATGATCGGGGTCTACAAGCCCGAATTAGTTCCCGTGATCGCAGAAACCCTTTTTCGATTGGGCACGAAGCGCTCGCTCGTCTTTCACGGATTCGGGCTTGATGAATTGACCTGCCTTGGAACGACCGACGCCTTGCTCGTAACTGAAAAGGGGATCGAGCCTCTCAAAATCGATCCGGTAACGCTTGGACTGAAACTTTGCAAGAGAGTTGATCTCCAAGGCGGCGATGCGAAAACGAATGCGATGCTCATTGGAGCCGCCCTTACCGGCTCTTCGCCTCTTTCCGATACGCTTGTCCTCAATGCCGGCGTCGGAATTTTCCTCTTTGGCAAAGCCGCGAGTATGAAAGAAGGAGTGAGTGTCGCCAAAGCGGCTTTGAAGAGAAAAAGCTTGAAAAAAGCCCTAGCCACTACCCCCCATGCCATCCTTGCTGAAATCAAACGGGCTTCGCCCTCTCTTGGCAAAATCGGGGCCATTCCCGACCCGGCGGTCCAAGCCTCTCAATATGTCCAGGGAGGAGCTGCGGCAATTTCCGTCCTCACGTCGGCGAGATTCGACGGTACGCTCGAAGATCTCGGAGCCGTTGTGAAAAGCCTAAGACTCACGCACGTGCCGATTTTGCGCAAAGATTTCATCCTTGAGCCCATTCAGATCGCCCAGGCCGCAGCGCACGGGGCCGACGCCGTCTTGCTGATCGCGACGTTCTTAAAAGAGCGATTGCCAGAGATGATGGAGGCGGCGAAAAAAATCGGGTTGGAAGCGCTCGTGGAAGTGCATGACCCCAAAGAATTGGACTATTTCCGGGAAGCCGAAATCATCGCTGTGAATCAACGCAATTTGCATGACTTTTCGATGCACCCTGAAATCCATGAAATCGCGATCGGAAAAATCCCGGCAGCGGCATTGCCCGTCGCAGCATCCGGGGTCGCATCGCCTGTTGATGCAGCCCGGCTCTTTCAGCTCGGCTACCGAGCTCTTTTGATCGGCGAGGCGCTTACCCGCTCTAAAGACCCAATCGCGTTTCTCAGAGAGCTAAGGAGGCTGCCATGCTCATAAAAATTTGCGGTATCACCGATCCCGAAACGGCCAGGTTCGCAGTGAAACAGGGGGCCCATTTTATCGGACTGCTTTTTTCCGACATCTCCCCGAGAAAAATCGATCTGAAGACCGCCCTTGCGATCGTGAGAGCCGTTCGAGAAGAGGGCGGCGAGCCAGTCGGCGTCTTTGCCGATGAGACCCTCGATGAGATCTTGGCCATTTCCTCAGCTCTCGAGTTGTCGGTGGTCCAGCTCCATGGGGAGATTCCTAAAGAAGCCTGCCCCCATCTTCCGATGGCTAAAATTTATTTTGTAGGCGATGGGCCAATCCCTGCCCATTTAGACCGGGCGCGCGATTATCTCCTGTTTGAGAAAGAGACCCGAGACCCTCAAGGTTTTCGCTTTTTTGTTGCCGGCGGCTTAAACGCTGAAAATGTAGGCGCTGCCATCGAAAAATATAGGCCTTTCGGCGTGGATGTGTCGAGAGGGGTCGAAGAGCGGCTTGCCGTAAAAAGCCGGGAAAAAATCGAAGCGTTTATCGCAAACGCGCGCCCGGGCAGGTTCGGACCGTTCGGCGGCATGTACGTCCCTGAGCTTTTGGTCCTCCCTCTTCAGGAGCTATCTTACGCCATCGCACGGATTGTTAAATCGGCGCCGTTTCAAGAGCGGTTTTCCTATCTTCTCCACACCTATGCCGGACGCCCGACGGCCCTAACGGAGATCCCTCGTTTTTCTCAGGCGATCGGCGGTCCCCGCATTTTCTTGAAGCGGGAAGATCTCCTCCACACGGGAGCGCATAAGATCAACAACGCGATCGGGCAGTGCCTCCTTGCAAAAATGATGAAAAAAAAACGGGTCATCGCCGAAACGGGCGCAGGCCAGCACGGGGTTGCGACAGCGACCGCTTGCGCCCTTCTCGGATTGGAGTGCGTGATTTACATGGGGAGCAAAGACATGGAGCGCCAAGCGCCGAATGTGATGAAAATGGAGCTCCTCGGAGCTCAAGTCGTCCCTGTCGATGGAGGCTCTGCCACGTTGAAAGACGCGGTCAACGAGGCGCTTCGAGACTGGGCGTCGAGCTTTGATTCTACCCACTACTGCCTCGGTTCCGCCCTCGGCCCCCATCCTTTCCCGGCCCTTGTCGCCCACTTCCAAGAGTGCATTGGCCGCGAAGCGAAGCGGCAGCTTCAAGAGCGGATCGGACGGGATCCCGACCTTTGCATCGCTTGCGTCGGAGGCGGATCGAATGCGATCGGCCTCTTTTCGGCCTATATGGATGAGCCGAATGTGGAGCTCATCGGCGTGGAAGCGGGAGGCAAGGGAGCTAAGATCGGCGAACATGCGGCCCGCTTCCATGGCGGCAGCCCCGGAGTCCTTCACGGCGCCTACACGTATGTTTTGCAAGACGAGGGCGGGCAAATCTCACCCACTCATTCCATATCGGCAGGCCTCGATTATCCGGCGGTCGGCCCAGAGCATGCAGCGCTTCATGAAAAAGGGCGCGCCCGCTACGAAACTTGCACCGATACAGAAGCGCTTCATGCGTTCAAGCTGCTGGCCCGCACCGAAGGGATCATCCCGGCGCTCGAATCTTCACACGCCCTCGGGTATTTGGCGCGCATCGCAAAAACACTCCCTAAAGAAACAGTCGTTCTCCTGAATTTGTCAGGAAGAGGCGAAAAGGATTTGAATTATGTCGCGCATCTCTGAGAGTTTCAAAAAAAAGAAATTGTTCATCGGATATTTGACGGCGGGAGATGGGGATTCGCTTCAGAAATTCCGGACGCTGCTGAATGGTGGAGTCGATCTCCTCGAAATCGGGATCCCCTTTTCCGATCCGGTGGCCGATGGCCCCGTCATCCAAAGAGCTATGGTCCGCTCGCTCGCGGCGGGAACGAACGCTAAAACCGCATTGGAGCTCGTAGCTCTGTTAAGGAAGGAATCGGAGGCGCCGATCGTCCTTTTTACCTATTTCAATCCCATCCAAAAGGACTTGTCCAATTTTTTAAAAGAGGCCAAGACGGCGGGCGTTGACGGGATTCTCGTCGTCGACCTGCCGCCGGAAGAGGCGGCGGGCTACCAGGCTCAATGCTTGCAATTGGGCCTCGACCCGATCTTTGTCGTAGCGCCAAATACTCCGAAAGAGAGGATCGCGCGCATCGCATCGCTTGGCCGGGGATTTATTTATTATGCTTGCCGGAAAGGGACGACGGGCGCACGTGCGGGACTACCGGAAGATTTAGAAGAGAAGATCGCCGAGATCCGAAAAGCGACCCGTTTGCCGATCGCTGTCGGATTTGGGATCGCAGATCCGAAACCAGCGAAAAAAATCCTAGAGGTCGCCGACGCTTTTGTCGTCGGCTCCTATTTTGTCGAAAAACCGGAGAGGGTATATGATTTTAGAACTTGAAACGGGCGCGGATATCGAGAAACTATCCGCCCGCCTTAGGGCCATGGGATTGGAGCCGGCCCTGCACGGCCCTCACCACCTTGCAGTCGTGAGGGGGATCGATTCCCTCGTACGGCCTGAACTTTTCTCGAAGCTGCCTGGAGTCAAACAGGTCTCTTTCGTCAAAGAGAAGCAAAAACTGGCTAGCATCCATTCTCGCTCCACCCGGACGGTGATCGATATCCGGGGGATAAAAATCGGCGGCGATCAGGAGCCGTTCGTCATCGCGGGTCCCTGTTCAATCGAATCGGAGGCTCAAATTTTCGAATGCGCCCGGATCGCAGCCGAAAACGGCGCTCAAGGATTGAGGGGAGGCGCTTTCAAGCCCCGCACCTCTCCCTACGAGTTCCAAGGAATGGGTCTCGAGGGGATCAAGCTGCTGGCAAAAGCCGCCAAGAAATACGGACTCATCACAGTATCCGAAGTGCTTGATGCCGCCAGCATCAAAGAGGCCGCTCCCTACATCGATATCCTGCAGGTCGGGGCCCGCAATATGCACAATTTCGAACTGCTCAAAGAGCTTGGGAAAGTGAAGAATCCCGTCCTTTTAAAACGGGGGTTTGCCGCCACATATCAAGACCTGCTTCATGCCGCTGAGTACATCATCAGCGGAGGCAATCCCAATGTGATCCTGTGCGAGCGGGGCATCCGGACGTTTGAAACCTACACCCGCAACACGCTCGACTTGAACGCCGTCCCGGCGCTGAAAGAGTTGACCCACTTGCCCGTCATCGCAGACCCAAGCCATGGGACAGGTCGCCGCTCTCTCGTCTTGCCGATGGCCAAAGCCAGCATTGCTTCGGGCGCGGACGGGATCATCGTCGAGATCCATCCTCAGCCAGACCAAGCTCTGACCGACGCCCAGCAGACGATTGGACCCGAGGCGTTCGCCCAACTCATGAAGGAGATCCGAGCCATCTACCACGCGTTAAAGGGCTTGTAAAAAAATCAAAAGAGTTCAATTTTTTTGATTTGTTCTTCGGCGTCGAAGGTCACCTTCAATGAAAAATACTTCTTTTCGTCGAGGGCGCTTTCGATGGGAGTTCCCGCCAATTCCCAAATAAAGGCTGTGCTTAAGTCGAGCAGTCCATGCATGAACGCCCGCGCGACTGAACCCCGCTGCGTCATGGCCTTGAAGACTTCGACTGTTTCGCCATGATCGTTCTTGGATGAAGAGACCGGTTCTACACCTAATGCTAGGAGCTGCATCCGGTTACGGACCGATTGCACCGCTTCGATCCCCACTCCGCCCCGGTCCGAGGCCATGATGACCGAACATGAGCTGAAAAGGAGGAGCAAAAGGCATAGGATCGTGCTTTTCATGAATACATATTATAAGACACTAACAATAAAAAAAAGGATGTGATAAGGAAAAAAATGAGTACCATTTATCCCTTAACTGCGAGTGTGCTTTTATGAGAAAATTAGATGCTGGTGTAACGATCCTGATTATATTGGGCGCGATTGCCTGGGGTTTTGTAGGCCTTTTTACCATCGATATCTTCGATGTGTTTCTTCAAAATTCGTTTTGGGATCGATTTGTCTATCTCCTTATCGGATCCGCAGGCTTATTCAAAATTATCTATTTTTGGACAGGCAGGTGGAAGACGTATTTCGAAGAAGAAGACTAATCTTGTTTGGAGCGAAATGCCTTTTTGTGTTAGTGAATAAGAATAGGTGTAAACTTGAATAAGAGTAACCCATGAGAAATTTAGATATCGTTTCTGCCCTGCTCCTTTTCATTGGCGCCGTCAACTGGGGAATTATCGGCATCTTTAACATCAACCTCATCGACTTTTTCTTGGCCAACGAGTTTTGGGACCGAGTCGTCTATGTCTCCATCGGCGCTGCGGCCATCTATCATGCCATCTACATGAAATCGATCCGGGTCCGCTGGAAAGAAAAATAAATTAATCCCTTGGGTCGAGAAAGCGGTAGCGGTCGGAGCTTGGCGGCGCGAAGGTGGCGAGGAATTTCTCCACTAACGTTTCGAAGATCTTATCCGAGGCTGGCTGGGCAGGATCGAGCAGAACTAGGATTCCATCGTTGTCCATTCGGATGTTATCCCGTTGTAGGTTAACGGAAAGAGTTTTTCCTGCAGGATCTTCCAGATTGGCAAAAGATGCGGCCCTAAACATAGCGGAGAGTTCATCGTCGGATGGATGGATGGCTAAAAAGCCGTCGCCCTTTATTGGGATTTCCCCATCCTTTGGGTCGAGAGGATATTCGTGAGGAATGTACTCTATAAGATGAAATCCATGTGTTAAATGATCATTTGCCCATTCACCTGTAATCTCATAGTCGTTAACATTGATATACCGCTCTAGATCGTGAAACGTCGCAACCCGCCCGGCGTTGATTTCATTATCTAAGATCGCTTTGAATTTCTTATAGACGAGAAGCTCGTTTTTCAAAATCTCGGCAATCTCGCTCTTCGGCATATTTCGCATCCGCCGGTTCGGGAGTTTCAGGATCATTTGCTCGCCTTCATCGGTCTCTACTAGAAATGAATCGTTATAGCGGCCGCTTCCAATAAGCCTGAGGAGTCGGATCGTCACTGCGTGGGGCCCTATTGAGAGCCAAAAGGGTTTGTCTGTGCTAAGTTTGGATGAGATTTGTTCAGCATTTTGGATCCATAAACTCCGACCTTGCGGAGATCCTTTTCTTGGCTTTTGCGGCGGTTCCGGATGGATCGGTTTTTTTTTATCCGCAGATTTATCCATTTCCTTTAGAGGCAAGGCTCCTGCGGCGGCGCTCTGCGTTCGTTGGATCGAATCAAGGGGCAAAGTGCGCGGGGGAGTGCGAAGAGGATCGGAAGGCGGGATTTTGGGCTCGTGGCGAAGAGGTGGAATTGACATAAATACCTTTGTTTTTGTCGTGATATTATGCGAGATTAGGGTTATTTATGTAAACAAATTTAATTTCATAAAAATGTTGATGATGGATATATATCAACTTTTATTTGAATGTGCATTGTCAAGAATCAACCACGCATTGAGTTGCAATTATACCGAGAGGGATTCAAAAATCGGAATATGGCAAGGCTGCGGACACTTGAAAAAGCTCGGGGGTTCGAGCTTTTTCTAAGGGAAGCAGACCTGAATTTGAGCCAGGCCTTGCCGGCGCCGGGTCCGGGGTCTACGAAGACGCATCGTCTTTGGGGTGGGCCGTCGCCAGAACCGATTTTTGAATCACGAGCGGTATATATCGAGATTTCCAAATGGGCCAAGAAGCTGATCGTTACCCACAAGAGGAATGCCATGAACGTTTCCGTTTCCGTTTCCGTTTCCGTTTCCGTTTCCGTTTCCGTTTCCGTTTTCCGATCTGAATGGTGCAAGTTAACGAACAGATTGGAAAACGTTCACGGCATTCCTGTATTCTGTTGTTCTCGACTTTGTACAATTTTGTGACGGCATCTCCGAGAGAATCGCTGGCCCTTTTTTTTTTGCTCATAAATAGTGCCTTCGGCTATGAATTTCGCAAAAAAAGAAAAAAATTGCAGAGCGCTTCCTCTGGATCTGCTCGCCAAAAATTGTACAAAGTCGAGTTGTTATGTTTTAAATTTTATTATTAAAAAAATGTTGACAATGGATCTATATCAATTTTTATTTGAGCGTTCAGTTTTGGCATAGATTGCAAGATGGGGATTAATGGATCTATTTTGGGAGATTTGATGAGGAACTGAAACCTGTATTGGTCTTTGATTTTCGGATGGCCGGAGGGGCCGGGAGGGAAGACTTGGGCAAACGGGGGAAGCGATTGGGCAAGGGCGGCATGAGCTTCGGTTGCGGCCATCTCAGCGGCTTTGGGATCGGGAGAGGAAAAAAGGCATTTTACGAGGTGGGCGAAGGGGGGAAAGCCGAAAAGGCGCCGCTCTTCGATTTCCGCTTTGTAGAAGGCGTCGTAGTCCTGGGCGGCGGCGAGCTTCAAGACGGGGTGGTCGGGGAGGAAGGTTTGGAGGATCACAGCTCCCGGCAAGTTCAAGCGTCCGGAGCGCCCGGACACCTGGATGAGGAGTTGGAAGACTGATTCGGCGGAGCGGAAATCGGGGATGCTGAGCGGGGCGTCGGCATTAAGAACGCCGACGAGAGTGACCGAGGGGAAGTGGAAGCCTTTCGCGATCATTTGAGTGCCGATGAGCACGTCGGCTTTATGGGCGCGGAATTGTTTGAAGATCTCTTCATGGCTCTCTTTTTTTTGCGTTGTGTCCCGGTCCATCCGGAGGGTGCGGATATCGGGAAATAGGGCATGGAGCGACCATTCCACATGCTCCGTCCCAAATCCTTTGAATTGGAGCCTGTTCGAGGACCCGCATGCGGGACACTCCCGCGGGGCCGCTCTCTGGTAATCGCAAAGGTGGCACCGCAAGCGGCCCTCCCCCAAAAACGATGCTTTTTTGGGGATCCCGGAGGTCTCGCCTCGATGGAAAGTCAGCCCCAGGTCGCAATGGGGGCATTTGACGGCGGATCGGCAGGAGCTGCAGATTTGAAGCCGGTGATAGCCGCGGCGGTTGAGAAAAAGGAGGCTTTGCTCTCCCGCATCGCACCGCTCTTTGATCCCTTGCAAAAGCTCTTCGGAAAAATGGGTGAACCCGCCGCTTTTTTCGAGTTCTTTTTTCATGTCGACGATAGTGACTTTGGGAAGAGGGGCGGAGGTGGCGCGAGCGGCGATCTTATGGAGGCGGTATTTGCCAATTTCGGCGTTGTAGCGCGATTCGACAGATGGAGTAGCGCTTCCGAGGAGAACGACGGCATTTTCCAAATGGGCGCGCATGACGGCGACGTTGCGGGCATGGTAGAAAGGGGCCTCTTCGCCCTGTTTATAGGAGCTGTCGTGTTCTTCATCTACGATGATGAGGCCTAAATTTTGAGCGGGAGCGAAGATGGCCGATCTCGCGCCGACGACGATCCGGATCTCCCCGGATTTCAGCTTTTCCCAAGCTAAGCTCCGTTCTCCTAGGCTTCTTTTGTGGTGGAGGATGGCGATTTTTTCAGAAAAACGGGCGCGGAAATGGGCAAGCGTCTGAGAGGTGAGAGAAATTTCGGGGACTAAGAGGATGGCGCTTTTATTTTGCCCGAGCGCGTGAGTGATCGCCTGGAGGTAGATTTCGGTTTTCCCGCTTCCGGTCACGCCGTGGATGAGATGCGCGGCAAAACGGTTTCCTGACAAAGAATCAGAGACTGCATCAAAGCATGATTTTTGTTCCACATTGAGTGATTTCGATTTCGTTTTGAAAAATTCCTCTTCCAAGAGGATGTCATCCTCTCGGTGAGCCTTTTTTGAAGAAAGGATCTTTTTCTTCATGAGACGGGCAATAGCGCTCATCGGAACTCCCAGCTCCCTTGAGAGATCCGCCGCAAAACAGCTTTTCCTTTGTAAGACCGCTTCCAATACAGCCGCTTCTTCCGGATTTTCTCTTCGGAGGACCTCGCAAATCTTCAAAGCATTGCCCCTCGCCACATTCAAGGAGACGAAGATCTGGGTCTTCGCTTTGACGTTTTTTCGGACATTTGGGGGGATGAAGCATTTCAACACCCGCTGCAAAGGGGCGGCGTAGTAGTGGGACATCCAATGAGCGAGCTTCCACTGGGCATCTGTCAATTCAGACTGGCTTGAGAGGAGGCGGAGGATCGGGCGTACGTTTGGTACTAGAGATTCTTGTTTAATCCTCACCACCGTTGCTTTTAACGCCTTAGTTTTAAGGGGGACCTCGACCCGCATCCCGATCTCGATCTCGGATGCCCACTCTTCTGGCACCGCGTAGTCGAGCCGCTTCGCAAGATTTTGATCTAGGAGGACCTCTACGAAAGTCTGGAGCATAGAGCTTTCCAAAGAGAGCGCTTGAGGAGAGGATCTTTCAGATAGAGGGAAAGGTCTGGGAGAAGGAAGACCGGCACGTCTCCCAGCGTCCGGACTCCGGTGGCTGGGGTCTCTTTGTAGAACTGCCGTAGGTTGTGGAGTTGCCAAAGAGTCGAATCGCAAATGACGATCAGCTTGAGGCTACCGACGGAGAGAAACGTTTTCCACTCTTTTTCTTTTTCGATCGGATCTCCTACGATCAGGCGCGCTTCTCCAAAGTACACATCGAGGGCTACTGCGATCTCCTCAAGAAGAGCCTTATGCTGGGGCAATTCTCCGCTCGAGAGGATCGAGATGGGCGCCGATTGGTTTTTCGTCTTCCAGCGGTTTGCGATTTGTTTTGCGGTCTTGTCATCGGGAATCGCATCGAGGAGCGGAAGCTCTGGGGCGATTTTTTCTAAAATGGCAGAAAAATGGGATCCCTCGCGCTTGCCACCCTCCCTTTGCTTTTGCAGCGGCTCTTCACCCCAAAAACGATGCGTTTCTGGGGACCCCGGCAGCGGCTCTTCCATTTTAGGCTTTGCAACTTCTTGAACCGGCTTCTCGGTCTTGATTTGCGCGCTCGTCTTGGACGGAGGCGGCGAGTTCACAATGGGCGCTAGAGGCAACGCCGGGGTCCCCAGAAACGCATCGTTTTTGGGGTGAAGAGCCGCCTTCATATGCGTATGCCGCAAGCGGAAATAGGCGGCATCTTCGGGCGAGGCGAGGATGAACGGCTCTTCTTTAAGGAGAAGAAGCGCGCTCCGAATGAAAGTTAGCGCGTCGGAGATGGGGAAGGACATCCGTGAGTCTCCCATTCAAGGGCATCTAGCATCGGTTCTTGCTCTGCGTAAAAAGCGCCGAAGCCGCGGCGCGTGTAGCCTTCGCAGATCATTGCGCGAAGTTCATGAGGCCCCGAGGGGAAAAAGACGCTCAAGAGATTTTCGATCGCATTTTCGCCAAGGTAAAGATTGAACTCTTTGCGGTGTTCGACGAGATAGAGGAGGACGTTCTCGTCGGTTCGGGATTCTTTGAGGAAAGCATGGAGGGAGGAAAAAAATGAGGCGAGGTTCCGGTGGAGCTGCTTGTAGAGCTCCATAAATTCCGCTTCGATTTCCTCGCGAAGAGGCGCCTTCTTTTTCCAAAAGATCAGTTTCGATCTGATTTTCATGACGGCGTTTTGCATCTCTTCCAGAAGCACGAGGATAGTCTCATCGCTGACTTTCGAGCCTTGTAGCAAAATTTCGCAATAAAAGCAAAGCTTGTCGAGCGCGCCTCCCTTTTGGGCAAATGGGTTATCCAAAGAGGAGAGGAGGAAGAGATCCAAGCGGGAAGAGATGCCGCCGAGGTCTCCTTCCGGAGCCGCATTCTCGAGCCTCTCGACCAGCCTACAGGCAGCTAGAAATTCCTGGAGGACAAAGAGGAAAGACAGAGACCTGGCGGCAGGTGGTTCTAAATCGCGGGGAAAAGTAGGCCAAGTGTAGAGACTGCGCATGAAAAAACCGTAGACGAAGAGGTTATCACAACCCGCTTAAGCTGAAAAGAATTATTAAGACATCGCTAGGCAGAAGGGAGGGGGTGGAGGTGGTTCAGGATCCTTGAGTATACCTATAAAGGGCGCTATTGGCGGTTAACTTTTAGAGATTTATATGATTCATTATCAACCAGCAGCCACAACCCTTGAGCACGCGTCCTAGAACTTAACTCATAGAAAGAAGGGCGTCGACGTAGCTTTCTGCGTCGAAGGGGGCTAGATCGCTCTCCTTTTCGCCAAGGCCGACCCAGCGGATGGGGATCTTCAATTCTTTCTGGATCAAGGCCGCGATGCCCCCCTTCGCCGAGCCGTCGAGCTTCGTCAGGACAATCCCGGTAATCGGCGTAAATTGATGGAAGACGCGCGCTGCGTCGAGCCCATTTTGCCCAAGCGTGGCGTCGAGGACTAGAAGCGTTTCGTGAGGGGCCGCTTCGATCTGCTTCTGACAGACGCGCTGCACCTTGGCAAGCTCTCCCATTAGGTCGGTCTTCGTTTGCAGCCGGCCCGCCGTATCGATCAGGACGATGTCGATCGATTTTGCCCTCGCCGAGGCGATCGCGTCAAAGGCGACCGCCGACGGGTCGCCATTTGGCTTCGTTTTAACAACGGGAACTCCGACGCGCTGGCCCCAAATTTCAAGCTGCTCGATTGCGGCGGCCCGAAATGTGTCCCCGGCCGCGATCAGGACGCTCTTGCCAAGCGATCGGTAATAGTGGGCGAGCTTGGCCAGGGTGGTCGTCTTTCCCGACCCATTGACCCCGACGATCAGGATCACGCGAGGGGATGGCGATGCGGCCGTCTCTTCGACGCTTTCAGGGAACACCTTCATCAATTCCTCTTTCACGGCCCCTAAAAAGGAACCTGGATCCGGATTGCGCTTTGCGTGAGAGCGGAGCTTTTCGACGAGTTCGGCTGACATCGTGGCCCCTAGATCGGCCTCATAAAAGAGCTTTTCAAGCTCTTGGAACATCGCATCGTCGAGCTTGCGGGAGAAGAGGGCACGGAGCTTCTGGCCGAGCGCCGATTTTATTTTTGAAAAAGGGGTGATGAGTTTTTTGAAAAATTTAAGCATACCATATATTGTACCAAATAACCCAATTCCGGAGTTACGGGGATGAACCTGCACGAATTTCAGGCAAAAAAAATTTTAAAGCGCTATGGGATCCCCATTCCCGACTTCGGCACCGCCGCCTCGGTGGAGGAAGCGGAGCAGGTAGCCATTGAGCTGAAATTGGACCGGGCTGTCGTGAAGATCCAAGTCCACGCAGGCGGCCGCGGCAAGGCGGGGGGCGTGAAATTTGCCAAATCCCGCCAGGAAATCGCTCAAATCGCAAAGGCGCTTATCGGCATGAAGATGGTGAACCAGCAGACCGGTCCTGACGGGGTGGTCGCGAATTGGGTGATCATCACGAAACCGGCGGACATCGCAAAGGAATACTACATCGGGGCGGTCATTGACCGAGATAGAGCCGTGCCCACCTTGATTGCGTCTCCCGAGGGGGGGATGGAGATCGAAGAGATCGCCCACAAAATGCCTGAGAAAATTTTGAAAATGCCCTTCGGTTTCGACGGCAAGCTCAGAACTTATCAACTTTTGCGTCTGACTAAATTCATGGGATGGAAGGGCGACGAGGCAAAAAAGGGGGCGCAGATTGCGTCCGCCTTGGCCAAGTGTTTTATCGAAACGGACGCCTCGCTTTTGGAGATCAACCCGCTTGTGAAAACGCCTGAGGGAGAGATTTTGGCTTTGGACGCGAAACTGAGCGTCGACGACAATGCGCTCTTCCGCCAGCCTGAGATTGCCTCCTTTTACGATGCCACCCAGGTTTCTCCTCAGGAGGCGATGGCGAAGCGGTTCGATCTGGCCTATATCGCGATGCAGGGGAATATCGGGTGCATGGTCAACGGGGCGGGCTTGGCCATGGCGACGATGGATATCATCCAGCTTTGCGGCGGGTCGCCTGCGAATTTTCTCGATGTGGGAGGCGGAGCGAGCAAAGAAAAAGTGGCGGAAGGGTTCCGGATCATCCTATCGGACCCAAAAGTCAAAGCGATCTTGGTCAATATCTTCGGCGGGATCATGAACTGCGCGACCATTGCCGAGGGAGTCATCCATGCGGCCAAAGAGCAGCACATAAAAATCCCGATCATCGTCCGGCTCGAAGGGACCAACGTGGAAGAAGGAAGGCGGCTTTTTAAAGAAAGCCATTTGAAGATTGGGACAGCGGAAAATATCCTCAAAGGCGCAGAGCTTGCAGTCCAGGCGTCTAAGAGGGTGTCTACAAAATGAGGGTTCACGGTGAACAGATGGCCATACTGGTAAATAAAAAGACGAAACTGATCGTGCAAGGGATTACGGGCCAAGCGGGCATGTTCCATGCGGAGCAGTGCAAGGAATATGGGACCCGGCTTGTCGGCGGAGTGACTCCGGGAAAAGGGGGCAGAGAGATCTTCGGCGTTCCCGTATTCGATACGGTCGCGGAGGCAAAAGAGGCGGTGCATCCCGATGCGACGCTGATTTTCGTGCCCGCTCCTTACTGCGCCGACGCGATCCTGGAGGCGGAAGAGGCCGGGATACCTCTTATCGTCTGCATCACGGAAGGGATCCCGATCCGCGACATGCTCGAAGTGAAGCGGGTGATGAACGCCTCGAAGATCTCCCGGCTGATCGGCCCCAATTGCCCCGGGATCATTACACCCGGCGAATGCAAGATCGGGATCATGCCCGGCTATATCCATAAAAAAGGATCGATCGGAATCGTTTCAAGGTCAGGGACTTTGACCTACGAGGCTGTTTGGCAAACGACAAAGCTCGGGCTCGGGCAATCGACCTGCGTCGGGATCGGCGGAGATCCGTTGAACGGCACGAATTTCATCGATTGTATGAAAGAGTTCGAGCGCGATCCGGAGACACAAGCCGATTCTCCTCATAGGAGAAATTGGCGGGGATGCCGAAGAGCAGGCGGCCGAATGGGCGGCCAAGCACTGCAAAAAGCCGATCGCGGTCTTCATCGCCGGAGCTACCGCCCCTCCCGGCAAAAGAATGGGTCATGCGGGGGCGATCATTTCGGGAGGCCTCGGAACGGCCGCGCAAAAATACGAAGCGTTCCGGAACGCGGGTGCCGTCATTACCGAGAGCCCCGCGGAAATGGGAGAGGCTGTCAAGAAGGCAATGAAAAAATGATCGTTATTCCAGGGCGCATCCCGATTGCGATCCATCCGCTTTTTTGGATTTTTGCCGCGTTCATCGGATGGTTTTATACCCAAACTTTTATCGGCATGCTCATTTGGGTCGGGATTATTTTCTTTTCCGTTTTGATCCATGAGTTCGGACATGCCTTGACCGCGGCTGCCTTCAAGCAAAAAACCCAAATCCAACTCGTCGCTCTTGGCGGGCTTACCTCCTACGAAGGGCCGAAGCTCCGCTTTTGGCAACAGTTTCTGATCGCTTTCAATGGCCCCTTGTTCGGTTTTTTCCTTTTTCTAATCGCTACTCTCCTTCTTCAAATAGACTTATCTAGTTCGCCTACCATCTTCAAGATCTTGAAGTCGGCGCAGATCGCCAACCTTTTTTGGACATTCGTCAATCTGCTTCCCGTCCTCCCGCTGGATGGGGGACAGCTTCTCCGGATCGTTTTAGAAGCTTTGTGGGGGCTCAAAGGATTCAAGGCGGCGCTTCTTGCCGGCGCCGTCATCGCCGCCCTCATCTCATTTTATTTTTTCATCATCCAGGCCTATCTTATTGGCGCGATTTTTTTCCTCTTCGCCTTTCAAAGTTTCGACTCCTGGAGAAAGAGCCGGTTTGCGAGCGCTGGCGACCGGGAAGAGGAGAACAAGGAGCTGGTCAGCCGCGCCGAGACGATGCTGAAAAATGGTAAAAAGGATGAGGCGAAGCAGCTTTTCGAAGAAGTGCGCCAAAAGGGAGAAGGGGGGATTTTATCGAGAATAGCCTCCCAATATCTCGCATTTCTCGAAAATCAAGAGGGGAGGCAAAAAGAGGCCTACGAAATCCTCATCCCCTTTAAAAAGCAGCTGGACGAAGACGCCCTTTGCCTACTCCACAAACTCGCGGCGACCCAAAAAGATTATCCTCTTGTCGCCGAGCTCTCGAGCGAGTGCTATCAGATTTCTTCCTCAATGGATGTCGCGCTGCAGAACGCGCGCGCCTTCGCTTTTCTCCACCAGGCTAAGCCTGCGGGCGGCTGGCTCCAGACTGCCTGGCAGCACGGAAGCTTCGACCTCGCGAGCCTCCTCAACGAAGAGGAATTTGCCTCATTGAAGAGCGATCCTGAATTTCGCGCATTTGTTGATCCTTTAAAGTGATGATACTATTTTATAGCTCGGGTAATAATCGCGGAATCCATTAGAATGATCCGATAGAATTGCGGGCTCCTAGGATCATCAGTGGATGAGATCATTCTCTTAACGCGAATTTCGAATAATAAAGGCTGAGATGCAAAGGGATCTCTCTGCAGAGTTTAAGCGGCCGGGCGAAGCCCATAGCGGCACGCCTCCTCCAAATCTGCCAGCGAAGATTTGCAGATCAGCTCTACTTTGTTATCCGAAACTCGTGTTTTTACTTCTCCTCGCTGCCTGCGGCCTTAGGACGACTCCGAATGTCGCGGAGCTGGCGCCCACCAAACAGAGGCAAAAAATCGCCCTTTTGCAAAAAAAGCTGCAGTTTGCGGAAAAAGAGCAAGGGAAAATGAATGCCCAGGTCGAGAGGCTAAGCGACGAGATGAGGGAAGCCGAGCTCGCCTATATCCGCAAGCAGGTGGACAATTACGAAGAGCTGATCCGCAAGCAACCGAGCAAGATGGCCGATTTTGAGCCGGCCGATCTCTTTTTAGAGGAGAGGGAAAGGCTCCACAAAATGATCCACAGCAGCGAGTCGGTCTATGAAGCCCAGATCGTCTTAGACCGGATCCTGCAGCTCATGGCGCAGCTCGATTCCTTTTCGTCCATGGGAGTGGATTGACAGCAATTTCCAATGAACAAGGGTCAATTGATTTTGATCGTGTAGTACCGCTGGAAATTCTGCTGGCGGACGATCAGGATCAGATGCTTCTTATCGCCCAGATCCTTCAGCGCTTCTTCGAATTCCGCCGTATTCTTGACCGGCTTTTGGTTGTTCATGGCGACTGCGACTCCCGTAATCAGAAACCCGGGACGAAGGCCCGCTTGGGCTGCAGGCGAGCCCGGTTTGACGCGGGTGATCGCGATGCCATCGGGAATGCCATTAAATCCAAGCCGCGACGCTGTCTCGGCAGTGAGATTTTCGATGTCGATTCCGAGTTTTTGGATCAGCTCGGCTGAAAGCACTTCCCCATCCATAGAGCCGAGGGAGGCGGTCAAGATCATTTTCTTGTTGTTCCTGAGGATTTGCAGCTTGATTTCAGAGCCGGGATTCATCAGGGCGATATCATTGCGCAGTTTTGTCACCGTCTTGACCGGCTTATCGTTGGTTTGGAGAATGATATCTCCTTGCTGCAAGCCCGCTTTTGCGGCAGGCGATCCTTTCACGACATCGGAAATGAGGACCCCTTCTTGATTCTCGAGCTCTAGGGCTGAGGCAAGGTCTTTGTCGACCGGCTGAAGGATAATGCCGAGATAGGCCCTGTTCACGATTCCGGTCTCAAGGATTTGATCGATGATGTTTTGGGCCATCCGGCTCGGGATGGAGAGGCCGATTCCCATGTAGCCGCCGCTCCGGGTGAAGATGGCGGTATTGACCCCGATCACTTCGCCTTGAAGATTGAAAAGAGGGCCGCCCGAATTGCCCGGATTGATCGCCGCATCGGTCTGGATAAAATCCTCATAGGAGGCGATCCCTAAATCTTGCCGCCCCTTGGCGCTGACGATCCCAGCGGTCAAGGTAGCGCCAATTCCGAATGGGTTGCCAATCGCAACGACCCATTCGCCGATTTTCAAGTTGTCGGAATCGCCGAAACTCAGGAAGGGAAGGTTCTTCTCGTCGATCTTGAGCAGGGCCAAGTCCGTACGGGGATCGGCGCCTTTCACAGTCGCGGGATATTCGCGGCCGTCGTTCAGGGTGACGGTGATCTTGGACGCGTCTTTGATGACATGGTTGTTCGTTACGACATAACCATCTTGAGTGACCAGAAAGCCAGACCCGCCGGCGATTTGCGGCTGCGGCTGCTGGGATTGGAAGTTGTTGAAAAATTGCTGGCCGCCAAAAAACCGGCGGAAGAAATCGTCTCCGAACATCTCAAAAGGGTTTTGCATCTCTTGGCCGCCCATCGGCTGCGCAATTTCCGTTCTGATGAAAACGGTGGCCGGCATCGCTTTGTCTGCGATTTGGGTAAATGCCTGCGAGGTTTGCTCCAAAAGAGTAGCTCCGCGAGCAGCCGCTTGGGATGGCTCCTCTGCCGTATTCGCCCCCCCATAGCATGTGGTCAGCGTGAAAACGCCTAGAATAGCGACGAGAATCAACTTCTTCATAAAACCCGCTCCTTTTCTCACTAAGAATATAGCGAATTTTGCTTATAAGTTCAAGTCGTCTCGATCGGCAGGACGGTAAGGGGCTGTTTGATTTTTTTCTTTTCTTTTTCATAGAGGGCCTCGCCCAAAAAAGAGACGAGGATTTTCTTTTGGGGCAAAAGGTGTTCCGCAACCGCAGAGGAAACTTCAGCCCGGGTCGCTGAGAGGATTTGATTGCGGAAGGCTTCCCGCATTTCTTGCGTGCGCTCGGCTCGCTTCCAGGCGTAAGCCATCATAGCTCTGGATCCGGGAGCGATAGGGGCGTCCAGTTGCTGAAGGATCCCTAGCTTCGCTTCTTCGAGGTGCCGTTCATTAAAACCCCCGGCGGCGATTTTTTCCATCGCTTTTTCAAAAGCCAAGATCGTTTTGGCCAGATGGGGATCTCGGTAAGAAGTGAAATAAAAGTTTCCTGTAGCCGGGGAGTAGGAGGCTTCCGAGCCATATGCGCCCCCTTTTTCCCGGATCTCCTTATGGAGGATGACGTTTTGGAGCAGCTCGGTCGAAAGAAGGAGTAGAGGGGATGCGGGATCGCGGTAGGAGACGGTTCTCGTCCCGAGAGCAGTGTTGGCGACCGGCACGCTCAAAATCCGCGCTTGGGGGACAATCTCAGGGATAGGGTAGTTTCCGGTCCAGGGTTCAAAAGGTTTTCCTCCCAGGTTCTCGCTAAGGCCAAAGAAGCTAGCAACTCTTAGGTCTTGGAAAAAGGGGCTGTCGCAGGAGAGGACGAGATGCGGAGCGCCCTTGCCTAAGATCGATTTTTGCATCCGGAGGAGGTCTTCGGCCAACACGCCCGGATTTTTCGCCCATCTCATGACCGCAGCATAGTAGGGAAGCCCCTGCCATTGATCGTACACAGAAGAGGCTGAAGAAAAGCCGCTCAAAGACGTTTGGATCGCATAGCTCAGGGCATTTTTCGTCAGTCGATTTTGGAGAGCTGTGGCGTGCTGGGATAAAAGTTCCCGGATACGTCTTTCATCGGTGAAATCAGGGCTGGAGATGATCTTAGAGAAAAGCTCGAAAAGTTTAGAGCCATTCCGGGCAAGGGCTTTTCCTTTGAGAGATAGGGTCGGTCTGCACCGATCAGGGTCGGCTTGAGAGACATGCAGAGAGAGAGACGCGTTGACGCCTCCGGTATAGCGTTGGGCAAATTCGAGCGTCTTTTCATAGCCAATGCCTCCGCATCCCACTTCGCTTAAAAAGCGGACGAAAAGAGAAACGAGAGGAAGGTCGGAAAACGAGAGATGGGGAAGATCGAAGAGGAGATCGGCGTAAAGAATTTGGTTGGTAAAGCAGGAATGGTGAAAAACCGTCATCTGCCCCGCTACGGTTTCCTCGAGGGGGATGTTGCGGGCGTGGGGAGAGACGTCTTGCAGCGTCACTTTGGGCAGGCACTCGAGAGATTGATTTTCGGTTGCTTCTTGATAGAGGGCCAGCGCCTCGGATTGGGCGACAATCTTCGCTTCCATCTCGGGAGAGAGGTGGGCGCGGATGGCGTCCAATGTTTTCCTCTCGTCTTTGGCTTCCTCTTTTTCAAGATTCGGGTCGGCAGCCAGGGTGAGTTGGAGAAAATGGGGATTGTCTAAAAGATAAAAGCGGATCAAGTTGGGCAGAGTGTCTGGGTTTTCGAGTTTTTCTCTTAAGCTCTTGAAGTGGGTATGGATCAAAAGGCCGCTTTCCGGAGCGCTTCCATGCTGGGCGATGAGGGCGGCGCGCATGAAGAGCGTAAGTCCAAAGGGACCTTCATCGGTGTTGATTTCGGTCCTTTCGAATTCGAGTTGGTGCAAAGCGGCTTCGATTTGCTCTTTAGGGATGGGGTTTGCCGCAATCTTGCCAAGTTCGTGAAAAAGGAGTTCTTTGAGCGCGCCTGCATTCTCCGGTTCGCATCCCTTACAGACGATCAGCCAGGGAATTTCGCTCATTTCCAGATCGATGGATGAGGAGGCTTGCGTGCATAATTTCGATTTGAGGAGAGATTGCCTCAGCGGCGAGGCGTCATTGTCCATGAGGATGCATTCTAGAAGGGATATAGCCAAGACCTCGCCAGGATCTGTCACCGGCGCCGTGAGCCAGGCATAGGCGAGGATCGCCTTTTTTTCCAAAGAGTCCGAGCTGCTGACCGGGTATTTTTCGATTCGGGAGATCGGAGCGGTAAACCGCTTTTGGCGCGGCATCGGCGGCAAAGCGGCAAGCTTCGAGACGCCGGACAACGCTTTTTTCTCGATGAAGTCGAGGTGCTTCGAGAGGGGGATATTACCATAAAAAAAGAACAAACAGCGAGAGGGATGATAGAAATTGCGGTGGAAATCGATCAATTCTTCATAGGTCAGGCTGGGGATTTCTTTTGGGTCGCCACCGGTATTGTGAGCATAGGGAAGATCTGAAAAAAGGTGTTTGAAAACGGCCCTCCAAAGGCGGCTGTCGCTCGAAGACATGCCACCCTTCATCTCATTATAGACCACCCCTTGGAATTGGAGGGGGCTCTTCGGATTTTTCGGTTCGGCAAATTCCAGCCGATGCCCTTCTTGCAGAAAGCTTAATTCCTTTAGTTCGGGATGGAAGACAGCGTCGAGATAGACCTCCAGGAGATTGTAGAAGTCTTTCTCAACTTGCGAACTTGCCGGATAGCAGGTGAAGTCCTGCCCCGTAAGGGCGTTCATGAACGTATTCAAACTTCTGCGGGTCATCGCGAAAAACGGGTCTTTCACCGGGTATTTTCTCGATCCGCAGAGGACAGTATGTTCAAGGATGTGGGCGACTCCATTCGAGCTGTCCGGGAGAGTCTTAAGCGATAGGCAAAAAAGATTGTCGGGGTCATTATTTGCGATATGGATGACCCGCGCGCCTGAAGGTTCGTGCGTAAGCTCCACCAATGTACTCTGCAACTCGCTAAGAGGCAAATACTTTGTAAGGAAAAAGTCGCGGTAGGTTTGGCCGACGGTGCCTAAGGCTTCTTGTAACATATCCGTAAAGTCTAATGGAACAGGGCTATGGAGGCTAGTAGAAAGTTGCTTGAACCTATCCCACTAATATACTGCTCCCGCTCAAAAAGCGTGCATCTGCCGGCGCCCTACCCCAAAGATGATACATCTTCGGGGACCCCGGCGCTAACCTTTTCAAGTTTAGCTGCTTCGACATCGGCTTCGCCTGACTCAAATGCAGGGCGCTGCTTCGCATAAAAAAGGTCCATTCAAGGACCTTTTTTATGATTTCGCAGTGGCATTTTTCACTCTTTTTGAACGGTCGCAGTATAGTTTTCATCAAGGATAGGTGCTTACCGGGTGCGGATCAGTTTCATCCGCATGCATTCCCCAGCGAGGTAGTTGCATTCTCCGAGGAGTAGGAGCAGGTTGTTTCTGTCTGCCACGAGAACTTCGGGGTCGGCCTTCCGGTTCACGTCGGAGCGAAGCTTCGCCCATGCCCTGTCCGCTTTCCTCTGGAGATCCCGAAAGACCTCCCAGTGAGCCTTCCTGTTTTTAGCGAAGGCTAGGATTGGAGAATCCATCCCTTTCATTTTACGCGTCCGCTTCCTGTGGGTGGATTTTCGTTTAGGTGCTGGCCTGCGGGCTGCCTTTCGAGTTTTACGTTTTCGGCTCTTGCGCGTGACCATTTAAATCCTCCTGAGATCGTTACTTCTATTATATAGGGAAATTTTATTTATTTTTCTTCTAAAAGTTATAAGTTCTTCTTAGTTAGAACCTATCCCACTAATATTTACCGAAAAATCGACAGAACCTCACATTGTAAACACCCTCTTAGTGGGATAGGTTCAAATCGTTTAATTCTTTCGCCAAGTTCTGGCCTCGCAATTTTAACTCGTCCAATTCAACCCAATCCATCTGAATTTGAGCCAAAAGCATGCTGTATTGGGGATCGCTGGAGGGCAGATCGTTTACAAACGATTGCATCATCTGGATCCGTTTATCCAAAAGGACTTGCTCCACTCCATTAACTTCCAATTCCTTCCTGATTAAATCCGCCCCTGAATGAGCTTCTTCGATAAAGGATCGTTGGACAGCCGGGTTGGAATAATCGGGAGTCTCTGGTTTTTTAAATAGGTTATTGTCCATAAGTCCTTTGAATTTAGACGTAGGTCGCCAATAATTTAATTATAATATAAATTAATATAATTAATAATATTAATTCACAATATTCTGTGGCTCAGTAAGTTGGGTGGAAAAATATTTTTTATGGAAAGAAATATTTCGAATGAGATAGCATCTCACATTCTGGGACACTCTCTAACAACCAAAACCCCAAAATGGAGGTTATTATGCGTAAAACACTCATGGTCGTATCTTTGACAGCTTTGGCCACAGCCGGAGCATTTGCTGTCTCGAGAAATTCGGAAGTCCCTGCCATTTCTTCCACTGAAAAGGAAGTCGTTGTCAATTCAAACGACGACCAAGGGACAGTTTCAGATTTCACCAAGCCGGTGGATGAAAAATCCCAGGGTTTCGGACACAGCAAGAAAGCTAAGAGATAAGATCATCTGTTTCGCTTCCCCCCGATCCGATCGAGGGGGCTTCTATATAATGTATCGATGCAGTAGAATAGCTCCAGACCTAATACCCAAAACCCAACATGGAGTTTATTATGCGTAAAGCACTCATGATCGTTTCTCTGACAGCTTTTGTCGCAGCCGCAGCATTTGCCGCCCCTAGAAATTCAGACGTTCCTGAAACTTCTCCTACGAGCGATGAAGTCGTTATCCTTCCGATTGACGACCAGACTCCCGATTCCGCCCAAGAAGTACGCTCTCACAAGCTCAATCATGCGGGCACGGGCTGCGGATGCGACAAGCCGAAAAAAAACAAACAATAATCTATACACAAATTGACTTCAAAAGTTGGGAATATGCCGAGGCTAAGGCAGAAACCAACTTTTGAAGTTGTTTGTGTATAAAACGGAGTTTATTATGCGTAAAGCACTCATGATCGCTTCTCTGACAGTATTTGCAGGAGCCGCAGCATTTGCCGCGCCGAGAAATTCGGATCTACCAGAGCCAACTTCAACGAACGGTGAGGTTGCTATCCTTCCGATCGACGACCAAACTTCGGATTCCGCTAAAAAAGTGGATGAAAAAGATTGCGGATGCAGTAAGCCCAAAAAAGGCAAAAAGTAACCGGATCTGTCGAATCTTCCCCCCTCTGCCCGAGGGGGGCTTCTATCGTCTCATCAAGACCAGACGAGATTTGATGAGGACTGATATTCGGTAACGCGAGTCTCGAAGAAGTTTTTCTCTTTTCCAAGATCGATCGTTTCACTCATCCAAGGGAATGGATTTTTTGATTTATAGATTGCTTTCAAGCCGATTCTCTCGAATCGCCGGTCGGCGATATATTGGACGTAATCCCGGAACATCGGGGCAGTCAGCCCGAGGATTCCGCGCGGCAGGCAATCTTCCGCATAGAGGATTTCGAGTTCTACCGCTTGTTTGATCTTTTCCACAACATGCTTTTGGAATTCGGGGGTCCATAGATCGGGCTTTTCTTCCTTGATCCCATTGACAAGATCGATGCCGAAATTCAGGTGGACCGTCTCATCGCGAAGGATGTATTGGAACTGTTCTCCGATCCCAACCATTTTGTTTTGCCTCAAAAAGGAGAGGATCATGGCAAAACCGCTGTAGAAGAAAATCCCTTCCATGATGATGTAAAATCCGATCAGGTTTTCGAGGAATTTTTGGGCTCCTTCGAAGGTGGCTGTTGTAAAGTTTGGGTTCAGCACGTCTTCCGTGAGTTTCATCTCGAACCGGTCTTTGTCATGGATCGAGTTGATCTCATTGTACATATTGAAGACTTCGCCATGGTTGAGCGTGAGCGATTCAACGATGTACAAAAAGGCGTGCGTGTGGATCGCCTCTTCGAACCCTTGCCTAAGCAAATACTGGCGCGCCTCAGGATTGGTGACGTGCCGGAAGATCGCCAAAACGATGTTATTTCCAACCAAACTCTCCGCGGTGGAAAAAAAGCCGAGGTTGCGCATGATCACTCGGCGCTCGTCTTCATTGAGCTTGTCCGACTTCCAAAGCTCGATGTCTTTGCCCATCGGCACCTCGTTCGGCATCCAGTGATTGGCGCATCCATTGAGGTAATGTTCCCATGCCCATTTATATTTGAGCGGCATGAGTTGATTGACGTCGACGGCATGGCAGTTGATCAGCCGTTTTTCAGCGACATTGACCCGTTTGCGCTCGCCGAGCAGTGCGATCTGCTCCTCCCCAATATACGGGGACTTCGGTTTTGCCTTTGACATGGTTTCCCTCTCTTTCTTCATAGACAGTCTCCTATTGGCAGCTTTCACATGCTTCGCCCAGGTTGCAAGCCTTAGGCGTTTCGACTTCTCGGACCACTTCGATGTTGCTGGAGGCCGATTTATTCTTCATCCAGCGAGGTTGGAGGCCGCGCTTATTGATGTCCACGGTCGATTTTTCGATCTGCGTTGCGCCGAGCGTGCGGAGGTAATAGTGTGTCTTCAATCCCTTTTCCCAGCCCATCATGTACATTTGATGAAGCTTCTTGCCGCTAGGCTCGGCGAGATAAAGGTTGAGCGATTGCCCCATATCGATCCATTTTTGTCTTCGCGCGGCGCATTCGAGGATCCACTCCGGTTCGATTTCGAAAGCCGTGAGGAAAAGGTTCTTCACCTCGGCGGGGATCCGCTCGATTTCCCGGATTGAGCCGTCGAAATACTTCAGGTCGTCGATCATCTCTTCGTCCCAAAGATTTAAGCTTTTCAGTTTCTCCACGAGGAAGGGATTGACGATGGTAAATTCACCGGAGAGGTTCGATTTAACAAAAAGATGCTTATAGATCGGCTCGTTGGCAGGAGTTGCTCCTGTAATGTTGCCGATGGTGGCAGTCGGAGCGATCGCCATCGTGTTGGAATTGCGCATTCCATGTTTTTTGACGGCTGCCCGCACAACGGCCCAGTTCATCGATGTCGAGCGGTCGATATCGACAGGGACGCCCCGCTCTTTTTCCAGAAGATCGACTGTATCGATCGGCAAAAGGCCGCGGTCCCATTTCGAGCCTTTATAGGTCGGGTATGGACCCCGTTCCTGGGCAAGCTCGGTTGAGGCGAGAATGGCATAGTAGGAGATCATTTCCATGCTCTTGTCGGCGAATGCGACGGCCTCATGGCTGGCGTAGCTGATATTTTGGAGATAGAGGGCGTCTTGGAATCCCATGAAACCCATTCCAATCGGGCCGGTGGCGCAGATTGGAGTTTTGCGCTTCTATCGTCGGATAGAAGTTGATGTCGATGACATTGTCGAGCATCCGGATCGCCGTGCGCACCGTCGCCGCAAGCCGCTTTTCGTCGAGGCCCTTTTCGCCTATGTGCTTGGCCAAGTTGATAGAGCCCAGGTTGCAGACGGCAGTCTCTTCCTTGGATGAGTTGAGAAGGATTTCCGTACAGAGGTTTGAGGAGTGGACAACCCCGACGTGGTCTTGCGGCGACCGGATATTCGATGGATCTTTGAACGTGATCCAAGGATGGCCTGTTTCGAAGAGCATGCTCAACATTTTGCGCCAAAGTTGAAGCGCCTCGACTTTTTTATGGAGTTTGAGCTTCCCGGCTTCTACCAGTTTTTCATAGGCTTCGTATCGCTTTTCGAACGCGCTGCCGTAGAGGTCGTGCAGATCGGGCACATCGCTTGGGCTGAAAAGGGTCCACATCCCGCCGTCCCGGACCCGTTTCATGAAGAGGTCGGGGATCCAATTGGCCGTGTTCATATCGTGCGTGCGGCGCCTCTCGTCGCCCGTATTCTTGCGCAGTTCGAGAAATTCCTCGATGTCGAGGTGCCAAGTCTCTAAGTATGCGCACATTGCGCCTTTACGCTTACCGCCGTTATGGGCAAGTCCCGCGGTCGTCATGTAAGACTTGTCGCCATCGACCACAAGATCAGAGACAAAAGCAGTCTCGGGGACGTTTTTGATCGAGGTTACGCGGCTCCAGACGAAACCCTCGGTCGTGAGCCAGTTGTGTTTATGGATGGGTTTGCAGCCGACTTTTTCGGCAAGTTCCGCAAAAGCGGGGATGCGGAGATCATAAGAAGTCGTCTCTCCTTTAAACTCAGCAACCGACCCGTCGGACCTATGGGCTATATGGTCGTTTTTTCTTACGCGGCGGTTTCCGACTGTAGGAATGCCGAAGCGAAGAGCCTGGTAGCGGATCCCTTCAATAAGCTGTAGCGAGGTATTGCTAAAGGTCAGTTCCTTGCCGCGGGAAACATTTCCATCTGTTTCCAATAACCCCTGGAGCATGGCAAGAGCTTGCGGCTTGGGCAGATGGGCGAACCGTGGCGCGATCCGCTTGCATTTGGTTTCGTCATACAAATCGTCGTGTTCAAAGGGAAGCGTAGGCGCTCCGGCCGAAATAAAGCGGCCTGTCGCCCCGTCTTGGACGGCCCCTCGCCCCGATGCCCAATGAATTTGGAGATAGGTTTCGCCTCGTCCCGTTTCCCAAAAATGGATGCCCCGGTCTCTCAGATATTTTCTGACGAATTCTAGATGTCCGTCATTTTGCGGATTGCCGGATACGCCCCACGGCATCCCTTCTTTCGAGAGGTGTCCATCGCCGAGCAGGATTCCATAAAGCCGAGCATCATCTTCTATCAATTCAGGGACTACGGTCACTTCTTTGGGAATAACCTGCGCGACATAATCGCCCGGTTGAAGTTGGCTTGCTTCGATCCAACCCGTCCGGATTTTGCCTTTGGCCAGCCATTCCATCGTCCTCGAGTTGGCCTGTTCCATCGGCACGCCCTGGATCGCATAGAAGGGGTGGGCTGTGGTGACACGAACTGGGTCTAAAGAGTGTTTGATTTCGATGGCGATCATCGGATCTTTTTGATTATAGATAAACCGGTCTGTAACTTCTCGGTACGTGCCGCTGACGCCGAGAACGAGATCGCCAATGTCCACATTCGAGATCGGCAGAACCCCTTGTGCGGTAAAAATCCTCGTATCCGGATCAAAACATTGATTCACTGCTACGGCCGTGTCGTTTGCGACTTTGAGGAATGGGATGACGCCTTGCGACGTGCCGTTTGTCCCTTTGATCCGGGCGCCTGTGGCCCTGACGTTCGTCCAATCGTTGCCGATGCCGCCCGCCCATTTGGAGAGCTGCGCATCGTCGGCAATGACTTTGAAGATATGATGGAGGTCGTCCATGACGGTCGAAAGATAGCAGGAGCTGAGCTGCGAATGGGGCGTGCCCGAATTGAAGAGCGTCGGGGTGCTCGAGGTGAAATAGAATTCGGAAAGGACATTGTAGAACTCGATCGCCCGTTTGTTTTTCTGCTCCCCTTCGTTGAGGGCAAGGCCCATGGCCACCCGCATCCAGAAAATTTGCGGGGTTTCGAGCCTTCGGTGACTCGCTGTGGATGAAATAACGGTCGTAGAGCGTCTGCAGGCCGAGATAACTGAAAAGATCGTCCCGGGAAAGATCCATCGCCATCCCCAGTTCGTCAAGATCGAAATCGAGCAGCTTGGGGGAGATGCGCTCTAACGAAATGCCTGCTTTTATATATTTCTTGAAATACTGGCGGTGCGCTTTCTGGAGCGTTGCATCGGAAGCGGGAAGGCCCATGGTTTCCCGGTAAAGAACATCGAGAAGGAGCCTTGCGGCGACTGCGAATAGGCAGGCTCTTTCTCGATTTTTGATTTAGCAGCGAAAATATTGGCCAAGTCGACTTCGTGTCTCTTTCATGCCGCTGTAAAATTGGGTGACGCTCGTTTCGAGAAGCTCTTCGATCGAGACTAGTTTTGTCTAGCCCTCTGCAAGCGAAGGCGAGTTTGCTGCGGAGCATCTTCTCATTGATGGTGATTTTGCCGCTGTCAGTCGCGATCTCGAACCGGCGGACGGGGGCGTTTTCATCGACGGTGAGAAAGAGCCGTGAGCGTTGCTTGCCGTTTCTCTTTTTCAGCCCGATACAGGATATAATTCTTCGCAACGTCGAAGTATTTTTCCGATCATCAGTTCCCGCTCGATCCGGTCTTCGATCATATCGATGTAAAGGACATCGCCTTTCGCTGCGAGATCCGCACATTTCGGCCGACGATCTTCTTGGTCAAAATATTGACGGCTCCGACTACTTCGTCGGGCGTTTGCTCTTCGATTTGCCTGGCCCTGCGGAAAGCCCGCTCGATCGAAGAGGCGATCTTCATCGGATTGAAACGGGCGGGGGTCGGTCTTGTCTCTGCGGTAGATTTTCAGTTTGCAGAGCCGACCCTTCTCGGCTCGCTTTCCGGTTGTCTCGGTAAATGATGTAGTCGCGCGCGACATCGTGGCAGCCGTTTTTCATCAAGGTCACTTCCACCACATCTTGGATCCCTTCGACTGTCAAGGAAGCCCCTTTGGATGCGAGGTGGAGGACTTGTTTGACTACGATGTCGGTGACTTGTTCGATCTTTTGCTGAACTTCCGAATCGAAGAGAGCCGGCGCTGGGACGTTTTTCATATCGCGGAACGCAGCTTCGATCGCGCGGTAAATCCGCTCTCGCCTGAAAGGGACAAGGGTACCATTCCGTTTGACGACGGTATGAGCCGTTTCTTTCGCGCCGCCGCCGCCTTTTCTGCTTGCCGGCAACGCCTTCGCCTCTTCTAAAAAGGAGGTCGTAGTATCGTGAGTTTTTTTCATGTCCGCCCCGCTAAGGTTTTTTTGTATTTTTTGCCCGCGCCTACTAGATCTTGTATCTTACCGCGTCTCACACACACTATATATTGTAGTTGGTGTTTTCGTGTCCAGGAAAATATTCAGGGAGTTTTTCCCATCCTAGGCCAAGAGTCGGATGGAGCTAAAAGTTAGCAAATATGGAATTAAAAAGGAAGGGGCGGCGCCACGGTTTTTCTCTTTCCTAGACGGCTCAAGTATGGTATCTTAAAGATGGTATGAAAAGAGTCTATCTTGTCCCGAATATCGTTACCGCTTTTTCCTTGGCTTGCGGGCTTTTCGTGATTTTCAAGATCACTATGCTTGAGCCGGGAAGCGGGGACTATGAGGTGGTGCAGACTTCGACTTTTCTTTTGCTGCTCGCGGCCTTTGCGGACTTTATCGACGGCGCCCTTGCCAGGGCCATCCACGCCGAGAGCGAGTTTGGGTTCGTTTTCGATTCTCTCGCGGACGCCATCTCTTTTGGCGTCGCCCCATCCGTTTTGATGTTGAAAACCCTCTCCTTGGAGCAGGGAAGCCTCCTTTCTTTCCTGAGCGCTACGGGGGCGATGATTTATTCGCTTTGCGGCGTCTTGCGCTTGGTCCGATTCAGCGTAAAAGCGACGGAAGCGAAGGGGAATGCCGAGCTCGCGGCGGCGCAGAAAAAAAATTTTACCGGCTTGCCGATCCCGGCCGCCGCGATGGCCGCCGTTTCCGCGAATTTACTATTCCTTTCCCCTTGGGTTAGGCAGCATATCATCGAATTTTCTAAGCCCAATTTGGCGATTTTCCTCACTTGCATCATGGTCGCTTTGGGCTATCTGATGGTCTGCCGGCTGAAATTCCCGAGCTTGAAGATGCTCCACTTCAGGATCCCGTCCTTTCAGCTCGCCTTTCTTACCGTCGTCATTGCCGTATTTATCCTCTATGGAATCCTCTATTTCTTCGCGGTGATCTTAGCCCTGGGCATATGGAGCTATGTGGCCCTTGCTCTCATTCTATCGTTCATCCGTTTGATTGCTGGCAAAAAGTCGAAGACCCTTGAAGATTTCGAACCGGAACCCGATGACGAGAATAATTAAATGACCCGCTACGCAAATAGGAGACCTCGATTTTGTACAATTTTTGGCGAGCAGATCCAGAGGAAGCGCTCTGCAATTTTTTTCTTTTTTTGCGAAATTCATAGCCGAAGGCGCTATTTATGAGCAAAAAAAGGAAAAAAGGGCCAGCGATTCTCTCGGAGATGCCGTCACAAAATTGTACAAAGTCGAGGAGACAATTTATGCAGGTAAACGGAGAATGACCCTTATTTTTGGAATCGTCGGGTTAGCCCTTGGACTTTTCGGTCTTTGGCTTGCGGTCCAAAAGCGGCTCCGGATGACCGAAGCACAGCTCTACGAATCTTTCAAATCGCTCAGCTTTGACGCCATGGAGCGCAATTCCAAGGTCTTCCTCGACTTGGCGAGGACCTCTTTAGATAAGTATCAAGAAGGGGCAAGGCTTGAATTGGAGGGCCGCCAAAAGGCGATCGAGGCATCGCTTGCCCCATTCAAGGAATCCCTCAAGCAGATCGACGAACATCAAAGAGAATTGGAAAAGAAACGGATCGGGGCCTACGCGGCCCTCTCAACGCAGCTCGAAGGGATGGCCCTCGCAGAAAAAGAGCTTCGGCAGGAGATGTCTCGGCTCGTCCAATCTCTCCGGTCTCCCCAAATGCGAGGGAGTTGGGGACAGGTCCATTTGCGGCGCGCCATTGAGCTTGCCGGGATGATGAACCATTGTGATTTTTTCGAGCAGCAATCTGTGGAGAGCGAAGGGCGGATTTTAAGGCCCGACCTGCTCATCCGCCTTCCAGGGGAAAGGCAAATCGTCATCGACGCAAAGACGCCATTGCTCGCTTACCTGGACGCGAGCGACGCTGGAGACGAAGAAGTGCGAAAAAAGAAGCTGCAGGAACATGCGGCCTCGCTGAAGCGGCATATGAAAGACCTCTCGGCGAAAGAATACTGGAAGCAATTCGATAGCGCCCCTGAATATGTGATCCTCTACCTTCCTGCCGAGGCATTTTACAGCGGAGCTCTTCAGGCCGACCCAACCCTTATCGAAACCGGAGCATGTCAGAATGTACTCATCGCCACGCCGACGACTTTGATCGCGATCCTCCGCGCCGTTGCTTTGACCTGGAAGCAGGAGAGCCTTTCAAAGAACGCCCGTGAGATCTCCCAATTGGGGCAGGAGCTTTACGACCGGATCGCCGTCTTTTGCGAACATTGGAATAAAGTCGGGAAAAACCTAAATCAGGCGGTCGAGGCCTTCAACCAGAGCGGCTCTTCGCTTGAAACCCGCATTCTCGTCAGCGCGCGCAAGCTCAAAGAGATCGGCCGGATCGAAAAAGAGGTCCCCGAAACAGCGCAGATCGACAAGATCGCCCGTTCTCTAAAAGATTGAGACTGCTCGCAGTTCACAAGTCAGTTGAAAAAAACGAGAGCTTGGCGAGGTGGATGCGGCTGCGGAGAACAACTTTCCCCCGGGTGCCATGCCAATGCAATATGACGGCTTTGCTATGATCTTCGTGAGTACGGCTCCAATTGTAGGGCGGGGGAATCTCTGAAATCGTGAGTCTTCTTTTCTCGATCATGTTGGAAAACGCTTCATCGTCAGCGCGGAAGTTCCCCGTATTTTTTAAACCAAAGAGCGCCCAGTCGGCGATGATTTGCAGCCCTGCCTGAAATGCAATGACCCCTGAATTATAAAGAATGGCCTTCGGTTCGCATTGTTCCTTGGCCATGGCGATGCCAGGGGGCTTGTCCGCGTAAGAGAATAGACTTTGAATCGGTCCCCGGATTTCGCAATCGAGATCGATCCAAAGGGTTCGAGAAAAGGGGGTTTTGAGACAAGCGAACGGCTTTTTAAACCAAGCGATTCGGGAAGCCCAAAAGTCTTTTCCTAAGGAACGGTTCCATCTGTCGCTTACGCCCTCGTCGATCTCTGACTCGCCTTTAACCATTTCATCATCGATCTGCAGACGGATGAGCTCGCCTCGCTCCCGGCACCACTCTTTCATTTCCAATGACATTCCAAAGTCTAAGATGGCGATTTTCTCAGAATTGTGGTTCCTATAGCATTCCCACCACCAGGGAAGGAGCCATTCTTGCGTCATGTCAGCGCCTACGATGACGCCGTCGCCCTTTTGGCTTTGGTGGCTTTGAGAAGAGTCAGGGATCAGCATTTCAGTTCAACTGGACTTTGGTCATTTCCTGCGAGTGCTTTTCGGTGGGTCCCGGGTATCTTCATTTCTTCAGGTCCTTTTCTTATATATCCTATAATGACGCGGACCTGTCAGAAATGAATCTACCGAGCTTCGCTCGCGGGACGCACTCGAAAATCCCTCGCGCATTAAATGGCCAAAGTCCAGTTCAATAACGCTTCAGTTTTTCTATCCAGCCTGCAGGAATGCCGGCTTTTAGCCGATTCTCTTCCATTAACACAAAGCCTTTGGCTCGCCTCGGCGCCAATTGGGGAGGGAGGCTGGAGGTCCATGTGTCCCATGGATCGGCGGCGGGGCAGAATTGCTTCAGCATCCGCCATCCAAACGAAACGTGGCGGATTTCGTCCTGAAGGATTTGCGCCATGAGAGATGCGCTTTTAACATCGCCGTAGTGGGCGAATGACTTGCCATAAAGGGGAGCGAAATCGAGGTTAGCCATTTCAAAAGTAAGGCTCATGACGCTGACGTAGCGGATGGGAGAGGTCAGATGGGGCGCATGGTTCCAAAAATGGCGATAGAGCGGAAGGTCGCCGAATTTTAAGCCCATCTCTTCCATCCTTTGACAGTAGAGCCTGACATGCCCTTGCTCTTCTTTCAGGGTATTGGCAACGCCTCTTCTAAAGCCTCGAGGCGCATCGGGGAAAGCGGTCAGGGCATGGGCCATGATCTCGACGGCAAGAAGCTCATGGCCAGCGAACCGGTGAAGGCAAACCGCGCGGTTTTCTTCCTTTCCATGCGTTTGGAAGGCAGGGAGTTTTTCCTCTTTTTTGCGCCTATTGAATCCCATATGGGCAGGGCGGGTCGGCTCATTGAAAAATAGAGGCTGTCCTGGAGCGTCATCGCTCAATTCGGGAGGGAAGAAAAGCTTCTCTTCCAGGGTGGCCCCGGATAAAATCCCGATGGCCCATTCGCGCAGTTCCAAAAAACCTACTCGACGCTTAGGACAAAATAGGCTGGGAAAGCAAAGTGGTTGTTAGGTCTTGGGCTTCCCAGGATCGTAACGTCTTTTCCGATATGTTGGTTTAAGTCGACATGGGTGCTATACAAGTAGGCCACTTGGCCATCCTTGTCATAGAGGAGATAGTCTCCTGGACGATCTTTGACAGGATCTACGTAAGGTTCAACTCTCCCATTCAAGACCGATCCGTTCGCCGTTTGTTCCGAATAAAAATCGTCGATTTTTTTTCCGGTATGGAAAGCGGTCCAGCTCAAGTATAGCGACTCTTCGAGGGCATCCCAAACCCGGAGCTTGCCGCCTTGTTTTTTCTGACGTTTCGTCCAGAGGTTTTGATCGATATTTACCGGAGCGTCGGTAAAGAATTCGGCGCTATCGGCCTTATGTTTCGCAAGAAGCTCCGCTTTTGCAGTCGGCGAGAGCTCCGCTTTAGATTCGAGATAAGCGATCTTTTTATTGAGGTACGTTTCTTTCAATAGAGCGAGCGCCTCTTTGGCTATAGCGACCGATTCGGGAAAGTCGGAGAAGCTATGAAGGATTGTGTGAAACTTTTCGATGACAGGCTGCGGGGACATCTCTTCGAAGCTCTTCTTGCATTCCGTTTCGGCCAGGAGAAACGCTGCATTGAGAAGCTCCTCGACTTGGCCTTTTCTTTTCTCCATCGCGGCCAGGAATTCAGGCCCGCCTGCATGGACCACATATTCTTTCGAAACGTAAAACCTTGTCGATTTAGGGGCGGGGATCTCGATCCATTTATGGTTCATGGGACAGATCTCCCCTTTGACGGCCTCGCCCGCTTGCAACTGGCCGATGATGGGAGCGTCGGCATGGGGCTCGAGACGCACATTAACCCGGTTGGCCTCGACGCGCCCATCGAGGATATAGCTGCGGAAGACATACGCTTTCGTATCTTTCGGCGCTTCGACGGCGTAGAAATCGCTATCTTCGCCCACGATCAGCAGCAGATCGTTCTTATTGATCTGCCGCAAGATGTGGCTTTCGAGATCGGGCTTGACTCGGAGGCGGACTTTATGGGCGGCGACTTTTCCCGTAAAAGGTTTGAAGGTTTCGTTTTTTTTGACTGGTGGAGTCGGCTGATCTTTTTGAGGCGCTGCTGCAAGCGCCGATGCGAATAAGAGAAGAACGAAGCAAACCCGAGACATAGACCTAACTCCTTGGATCGATCCAAAGAGAATACTACTCACTCCTCTCATTTTTCCACAAACACGAATATGAGAAATGGGGTTGAGGTTAACTTTTCAAATGATGCATTCTTTGGGTCTCCCGTCTGTTCGCTTCGACTTTGCTTTGCGATCTGAGGCCGTCGGCAGGGCGAGTTTTTCTACCTAATTTTGGCGTTACAATGTGAAAATCTCTGATTTTTTTGTTACGGAGGATTACAATTTGCTACTACGGGGGTCTCCATGGCTGCAGTAGAATCTGCTATAACAGAAAATTATATTGGTAGATCCCAGGTAAGTCGGGATAAGAGCGCAAAAGCACTCGATAGGGAGGGAGTAAAACTCGGAATGGAAATTCCCAAAGCATACCAGCATTCCAAGAAAACTTTCACTGGTATGAATGCTGGAGCCCAGGCTTTTGTCCAAAGTCTTATAACAAAAACGAACAATGCACCGGCATGGGTAAAGCCTGCTTGTATGGCTCTTGCTGTAGCCGGGATCAGCGCAGTAGTAGTATGGATTCGCCCGGGACTATTTTCATTTCAAATGCCGATGCCTGCACCGACGCAAACAGTGATGCCTGCTACGCCGAAGCCAACACCTGCACCGACGCAAACAGTGACGCCTGCTACGCCGAAGCCAGCACCTGCACCGACGCAAACAGTGACGCCTGCTACGCCGAAGCCAACACCTGCACCGACGCAAACAGTGATGCCTGCTACGCCAAATGCGGCACTTGCACTACCTCCAAACCAGGCGTCGGTATCACTTGACGACGTAAATTGTACGGAGAGCAGTATAGTAGAAAGAACGAAAGATGTCGTAATCAATCATTACGGCACAATTGCTTTGATTACCGTTATCGCTGTTGCGGCGTTGGGTATCGCCGTCTACGTCTATAGACCACAAATATTCGGGTTTGGTGATAACGCCCTGCTTAATCGCGGTGCTGGCGTTGGCGCCGGTGATAACGCCCTGCTTAATCGCGGTGCTGGCGTTGGCGCCGGTGATAACGCCCTGCCTCTGCCTAATGCTAATCTTGGTGCTAGCTGTGGAGCTCTGCCCCTTCACCTTCTCGCTCCCAATCCCGAAATCCGGCGGCGACCTTCTGAAGACAATCTCCTTGTCCAGCGGCGACTTTCTGAAGGCAATCCCGCTGCCGCTGCCGATGAAAGTGAAGTCTCCGTTCATGAAGATGAAGTCTCCGTCGATTCTGAAGGCAATCGCGTTGCCTCTGGCGATGAGAATGCAAATCTTGAAGCTGATGGCGGCGTCGATGCTAATTCCTTCTTCGATCGCGTGATGCAGCAACGATGGTCTGAAGGCGATCTCCTTGTCCGGGAGCGACTTTCTGAAGACAATCTCGTTGCCTCAGATGAGAATGCAAATTCTGAAGCTGGCGCCGTCGATGATGGTGCTAATCCCTTCCTCGCCGGTCGCAAGGTCAAGCGACGATGGTCTGAAAGCGATCTCCTTTCCGCTATTGACAGTGCCGGTGATGCTGACAGCGCTAGTGTTGCCGATGATAATGCAAATTCTGATTCTGAAGCTGATGGCGGCGTCGATGCTAATTCCTTCTTCGATCGCGTGATGCAGCAACCATGGTATCGCGAGATTCAGCAACGATGGTCTGAAGGCGATCTCCTTGTCCGGGAGCGACTTTCTGAAGACAATCTCGTTGCCTCAGATGAGAATGCAAATTCTGAAGCTGGCGCCGTCGATGATGGTGCTAATCCCTTCCTCGCCGGTCGCAAGATCAAGCGACGATGGTCTGAAAGCGATCTCCTTTCCGCTATTGACAGTGCCGGTGATGCTGACAGCGCTAGTGTTGCCGATGATAATGCAAATTCTGATTCTGAAGCTTATGGCGCCGTCGATGATGGTATGGTCTGAAGGCGATCTCTTTGCCGCTGCCAATCCCGAAAGTCTGGCGGCGATTTTCTGAAGCAATCTCCACAGTGCCGGTCGGCGCATTCCCATTTTCTGGGTAGTCCCGTAACTTGAGAAATTTTTTCTTATGAGGCGAAGCGGCGGCGCTCTGCACGCGCGAGGAGGAGGGTCGATTCGGCAAAAGTGGGGGGAGGCTCAAGGGGGGGCTGGGGTTCGGCGAGATGACACCACCGGGGTCCCCAAAGACGCCTCATGGTAAAGCGCTCTCCCGAAAACCCCGCACGTCTTTGGCGGCCTTGTCCTGAAAGAAATTAAGTATTCAAGACGGCGCGGACGTGCTCGCAATTCTTGCTGCCGCAGGTGCATCCGATTGGCTCGCCGAGAAAAACACTGTAGTGCTCATTCAGATCGATCGGGTTTGTCACGATATACAGCTTATCAGCCGTCTTCCGTACTTCCCAATCGCGGAATTTGAGGTCTTCTTCTGAGATTTCCTCTTCCTCAACACCCGTTCCCTGGACGACCGCATTCATGACTTGGCAGTAGATGCAGTTGCATCCAGGCTCAGCTTTTGGAAGACTTGGAAGAGACTCGACTCCGAAAGCCGAGGCAATCGCGCCGATTTTTTTGAGGACGTTAGGCGGTAGGGGGGGCAGATCGGCCTGGTCTGGGTTATGCTGCGTCGTGGGCCCGAATGCCTCGATCACGTTTCCATCGCCATCGCCTTTCAGGGGGAGGGAGAAACTGATAGGCGAGCCTTCGCCTTCCACAACTTTCCGTACTTGAGTTTCGAGCGCACGCTCTTCAGTAAATTGGGCATGTGCATTGAAAATGGCATCGATTGCCCCTCGGTCGAGGTTTGGGATTTCTACTTGCGGCCCGTCTTTCAAAAGGACGATCAGGCGGTAAGTTCCCAATTCTTCTTTTACGTGGAGGGAGGAGATATTTCCCCAAATCGTTGATATATAAGGAGGTATGCTTAAAACCTTGGAAGTGATCTTCATAATGCCGTCCTTCTTTTATTTCATTCTAACAGAGAAAGTAGGAAAAAGTCAATAAAATTGGCAGTCTTTCCAAATGACTGCCAATTCATTAAGTTATTTAGGGATAGATAGTTGCTGTTTATTGCGCTTTTTTTTCAGGGTTTGTTTAGGGAAAAAGGGGTGGTTTTCTAGGGCGTCGGTGAACGTGCAGGCCACCGAGCTGCCTTTATGGATGGAAAAGGGCGTTAAGTAGCCGCTGTTTTTAATGACTAATACTAGTTGCATAACAGAATCCCGTTATTTTGTCCGTTTATTTATAATCTTTTGTTTATATAGGGTCTATTTTAATTTAAGTTAATATTTTTTTAAATAGTTTTTTTGCAATAAAATCCCTATATTATTGTCCGCACGCGCGTGTACTTCATATCAAACGAATATTTAGACTTCTTTCACTGTGAAATAATGCTCCATTTCTGACAAAGGAAAAACATTTTAAAATGCTATCTAATAAAATTTTATTTTAAACGAGTCGTACAAGTAAATATTGATGAAATTTCGTATTGAATTATATTGATGTTTACGTTTATACTATTTTAGTAAACAGCCAGCCTATGGATAAAAAAATCACAAATATAATATAGGAATACAATTGCCGATTATAAAAACAACAGGACTATGCCAGAATTGGACCAACTCAAACGCAGAGCCCTCACATACAAAGCATTTTTCAGGGCGGCTGCCTGACGGACGATATTTCCAAACCTCTCGCTCTTATCCTTTCAAGCACGATCGATTGGAATAGAGCGTTTTCTTTAACAAGACAAAATAATCATGACTTCTTTGCAACCCTTGCAAAAACCCATACGGTTTGTCACCGCTATATCCAAGATTCTTCAGAATTTAACGACCATATTGAACAATTAGGTCGTGAGAAAAAAATCGACGTACTCGTCATGCGAGCGCACGGTTCTCCTCTTTATCAAAAGTATGCAAAAGAGTGGATATCGTCCTACAGTCCTTCGCAAGTTTTTGCCGCTTTCAGGTCGAGATTAACTTTAGATGCAACAATTATTCTTGATTCTTGTCTTAATGCTGCAACTTGTGGAATAGATGATTTTGCAGGTTTTATTCGCTCCATAGCCCCTCCTCTGACAACGGTATATGCGGCTACCCGAGAGGCTGACCGGATTGAGATTCAAAGTGGAACTCCACCTAAGGTCAGAATGTTTCTCGATAAGGTGGATATCACTTATCGATCGGGAGCAGATGGTTATTGCAATAATCCACTCGATTCTATCGAGGTGCAAATAGAGAAACTGTCCAGTCTGAGTTTGTTAGTCGAGAAAGGCCAAGGTTTCGAAGCTGCCATCAACGCCGCATCCGAGGCTTTCAAAAGCACGGATCTTCCGAGCCGCGATGGGGCCATCGACCTCTTTAAAAAATTAGTCGAGAAAGGCCAAGGTTTCGAAGCTGCCATCAACGTCGCATCCGAGGCTTGCAAAAGCACGGATCCAACGACTCGCGATAGAGCCATCCATCTCTTGGAAAAATTAGTCGAGAAAGGCCAAGGTTTCGAAGCTGCCATCAACGCCGCATCCGAGGCTTTCAAAAGCACGGATCTTCCGAGCCGCGATGGGGCCATCGACCTCTTTAAAAAATTAGTCGAGAAAGGCCAAGGTTTCGAAGCTGCCATCAACGTCGCATCCGAGGCTTGCAAAAGCACGGATCCAACGACTCGCGATAGAGCCATCCATCTCTTGGAAAAATTAGTCGAGAAAGGCCAAGGTTTCGAAGCTGCCATCAACGTCGCATCCGAGGCTTTCAAAAGCACGGATCTTTCGAACCACGATAGGGCCATCAATCTCTTTGAAAAATTATTCGAGAAAGGCCAAGGTTTTGAAGCTGCCATCAACGCCGCATCCGAGGCTTCCAAAAGCACGGACAGATCTACCCGCCTTCGGGCCATCTGCTGCTTCAGAAAATTAGTCGAGAAAGGCCAAGGTTTTGAAGCTGCCATCAACGCCGCATCCGAGGCTTCCAAAAGCACGGATCCTCGGATCCGTGCTAGGGCCATCAACCTCTTTGAAAAATTAGTCGAGAAAGGCCAAGCTTTTGAAGCCGCCATCAGCGTTGCATCTGAGGCTTTCAAAAACACAGATTTTTCGAGCGGGGCCATCAATCTCTTTGAAAAATTAGTCGAGAAAGGCCAAGGTTTTGAAACTGCCATCAACGCCGCATCCGAGGTTTTCAAAAGCACGGATCCTCAGATCCGTGCTAGGGCCACCAACCTCTTTGAAAAATTAGTCGAGAAAGACCAAGCTTTTGAAGCCGCCATCAGCGTTGCATCCGATTCTTTCAAAGGCACGGATCCTTGGATCCGTGCTAGGGCCATCGACCTCTTTGAAAAATTATTCGAGAAAGGCCAAGCTTTTGAAGCCGCCATCAGCGTTGCATCCGATTCTTTCAAAGGCACGGATCCTTGGATCCGTGCTAGGGCCATCGACCTCTTTGAAAAATTAGTCGAGAAAGGCCAAGCTTTTGAAGCCGCCATCAACGCCGCATCCGAGGCTTGCAAAAGCACGGATCCAACGACTCGCGATAGAGCCATCCATCTCTTCGAGAAATTATCCGACAAACGGCAGGCATCAACGTTGCAGTGTCCGGAATTGCTTGACGCGATCTCCGTAAAATAGTCCGATAATGTTCACAGTCAATGAAATGCGATCGCTCTTCAACGAGTTCTTTTTGCAAATCATTTTGAGTGAACTTTGTTGAGCGCCTTTTGCGCCCTCGCGCATTGCTCGATCTTGTTAACATACTAAAGTTTACGGCGATCTCCGCAATGCTACTGGAACGCAAAATCCGCTGTCAAAATTTACACAACCTAAGCGGGCGCGGTATAGAAAAACTGGGCGCTTGCAAAGGTTTTGGGGAATCCTTATAAGGGGATTTTTGGAGGCTAGGCTCCCGAAAATAGGGGAGGGAAAGAAAAGAGAGAGGAGCGCCTCCCTCGCTAATAAATCTAAATAGAGGTGTTCATGATAGTGGCCGAAAAGCGCCCCGCAACAAGCAAACAACTCAATATCCCCGAGGATAGAAAAGTGACACGTAAAACTTTCGTGATCGATACCAACGTCTTAGTCTATGATCCAGGAGCCATCAAGAAGTTCAAAGACAATGATGTGGTGATCCCTCTTTCCGTTTTGGAAGAGCTTGATAGCCTCAAGCGCAATGTGGACGAAGTAGGAAAGAACGCACGGGAAGTGATGCGTTACATTGATTCCTTGAAAGAGGAAAAGCAGGGAGATTTTCATACTGGGGTTTTGCTTCCGGAAGGCCCTAAGGTCCGGATCCATCTCGATGCGAAGTCGGAGAGGGCCAGCGGGTTTCCTCTTCCTCTCGATCGAAGCAGCAATAAATTCCTCCAGATTGCCTATGTTTTAAGGGAACATGGAGAATCGGTCGTCATCGTCTCCAAGGATTTCGTTACCCGCGTCAAAGCGGAGGCGATGGATCTAGAGGCGGAGGATTATGAGAGCCTCAAGACCTCTTATGAGGAGATGTACCGGGGCATCAGGAAGATCAAAACTTCGAAAAATGAGATCGACCTATTTTATAAAGACGGCTCTGTTCCTGCGATGGAAAATGGGTTCAGGCCCAATGAATACACGCTCTTGACCTCTCCAGAAAATTCATCCGCAGTCTGCAAGTACAGCGAGAAACTCAAAAAGCTCGAACCACTGCTTCAAATTTCCAGGGATATTTGGGGAATCCAGCCGCTGAATATCGAACAGCGGTGCGCGATCGATCTATTGCTACGCGATGACATACAGCTCGTCACGTTGATCGGGCCGGCGGGCACGGGAAAAACGCTTTTGGCCTTGGCATGCGGCATGCGCAAGGTCTTCGACGACCATATCTATTCCCGCATCCTGATCTCCCGGCCGATCGTGCCGCTCGGCAAAGATATCGGCTACCTGCCTGGGACGAAGGAAGAAAAGCTCTACCATTGGATGCAGCCGATCTACGACAACCTCGAATTCCTTTGCGGGACGACAAGCGGCGAGGGCAATGGGGCGGCCACTCTCGAGTTCATCATGGAGAGCAAGAAGATCGAGATGGAAGCGGTGACCTACATCCGCGGCCGCTCGCTCCCTAAGATGTACATGATTATCGACGAGGCGCAAAACTTGACGCCCCACGAGGTGAAGACGATCATTTCCCGCGCGGGGAAGGGGACCAAGGTCGTCCTCACGGGCGATCCGACCCAGATCGATAATCCTTACCTCGACAAAGATTCGAATGGGCTGACCTATACGGTCGGCAAGTTCAAAAATCAAAGGATCTTCGGGCACATGTTCCTCGAAAGGACAGAGCGCTCCGAACTCGCGTCGATCGCAGCCGAACTCCTCTGAACAAAAAAACGGCCGGGGACCTACCCCGGCCTTATACCGGGAGTGATTGAAAAACGGGAATTGGGCAAGGAGGCTCCTCAGATTTTTCAGCTGGAGTGAGGGACATTGTCAAAGGCAAGGACCGAAGCGAAGATGAAAAATCTGAGTCAAAGCCGATGCCGTACCAAAACCGATTTTTCAATTATGAGCGGTATAACTTACGGAGTCAAATCGCCGTCGAATTTCGAGAGGCTTTTTCCGCAAGCGGCGACAAATCTTCGCAATTCTTTAAGATTTGGGCGGGTCATAGCGTGGGCAGCGCCTTCGAGGTAAGAAAAAATCCGTTCGTTTTCTTTTTTGAGAAGCTCCAATCGGGATGCCGCATAGGCGTAGGGCTCATCGGCTAGCATTTCGAGCTGATGGGCGATGGTTCTTCGCATTCCTAGAATTCGGGAAAGATGGGTGTCCAAATAGCCGAGGTCGCCGGGATGCTCCTCCAAATGGGCTATGAAACTCTGGACATTTTGCAAATCCTGCACGATCAGGTCCATGGGATCGTAACCGGGACCTGGCCTCGGCGCCGGTTGGATGGAGTCGGGCTCTTTTTTGATCGCTTTATGCGGCTCTCTTTTCATTTGATTCCTTTGGAAACTGTAGTTCTTTGGCGATCCTGAGTTAGGATCGCATTCCGTTCGCGTTGCTCACTGCATTTCATGGGTTTTGTCCTGTCATGCAAATATGAATTAGCAGAAACACCGTTTTTCATGCTATAGCAAACACTATAACTCCTTCAGGGCGAGGTCGGTTGGAGCGCTTCCCAAGCGTGTTCGATCATAGACTCGATCGAGTATTTCGGTTCCCAATGCAATCCGGCCCCTGCGTTCCGAATGTCGGCGATGAGAATTTCCGCATCTCCCGGTCGAGGAGGCCCCTCGATGATTTTAATCGATTTTCCAGTTACCCGTTCTACCGCTGCGATGACTTCCCTCACGCTGGTCCCTTTTCCGCTGCCTAAATTGTAACAGCAGGAAGGGCCTCCTTTCAGAAGCGATTCTAAGCCGGCGATGTGGGCCTCTCCGAGATCTTCCACATGGACGTAATCTCGGATGCAAGTGCCGTCGGGCGTGGAATAGGAAGTGCCGTAGATGGTCACTGATTCATTGGAATTGAGCAGGCTGCGCAAGATCGTTGGGATGAGATGAGGGTCTTTCGCATTGCGCTGCTTGATCGCTTTCCGAGGATCTCCTCCGGCGGCATTGAAATACCGAAGGGCGCAATACCGGAGTCCGCAAGTCCGGTCAAGATCTTCCAGGATCCATTCGATCATCAGTTTGGAGCGGCCATAAGGATTGATCGGACCCGCGAAAGTGGACTCCGATATCGGCGCCTTAGCGTTTCCGAACACGGAGCATGAAGAAGAAAAAATGAACGCCTTCACCCCGTGCATTTTCATGGCTTCCAGTAAATTCAACGTGTTGGAGACGTTATTTGTGTAGTATTTCAGCGGATCAAGCACCGATTCCCCGATATCGCTAGACCCGGCAAAGTGCATGACTGCATCGATGGAATAGTCTTTAAAAAGACGATCCAAAAGGGATTTGTCTTCGAGCGACCCTTCGATAAAAACGCCATGGATTACGTTTTTCCTGTCGCCGATGCTCAAATCGTCGAGCACAATGGTTCGGTAGCCGCGGCGATCCAGCATCTCGTTGACGTGGGAGCCTATGTACCCCGCTCCCCCCACGACCAGCACGCAGGGCGCATTGCTTTCCACGTCGTTAAATGTAAAAGACGATAAGGAAGTAAGGAACAAGAAGCTAAAAAGAATTTTTTGAAATGGATTCTTCAGCATTTTTCTTAGAGCGAATGTAAAGGTGGGCATTATACGCCTAACACCCACAAAAACTCAATAGAAAATGATTTCCTTGCCAAGATAGACTTGCCTTTTGTTGAAGAAATTGTTAAAATGAATCCTTAATTAAAGGAGAAAATCATGAGCGCTGTCACTTTTAGCGGGCATTCAAAATTAGTGGGCCAAGAATACTCCGACCCTCTCTACTGCTCTGGAAGCACCTCCATCTATTCTTCAAACATAAACACCCTCTACGCATCCGGCTCAACGGACTTTCGCTCATCTACTGCCCAAAAGCTCCACTGCTCAGGGGTCCTCAAAGCTGCAGATTGCCCAAAGCTCGGGGCTATTGCAGCCACCGGAAAAGTCGCAATCACTCATTGCAAGGACATAGCGGAGATCGCCGCCTCCGGTAAGTTTTCATTGGAGTTCTCAAAAGTAAAGGGCGACGTTATCCTCTCCGGCGATGGCCCGAAAATTTCCGACAGTGCGATTGGAGGAAAATTAGAATGCGCAGCCAAAATCGTCAAAATTAGCAACTCCGCCATTGGGAAAATCGTTGTAAAGCCGATCAAAATAAGTTCTGAATTCGGATTCTTTGGCTGGACATGGAAAACCATCAGCCACACCGAACAAGTCATCGAACTCTCGGGAAAAAATTGTCGAATTGGCTCGATTTCGTTTGAAGATGGCGCTCTAGGAAAAGTTGTTTTAAGAGACGGCGCTACGATGCCAGTGAAAGAAAAGCAAATCGTTGCTTGAAGCCAGTTCCCATCAGGATTTATACCGAAATCAACTCAAAAATTGGTTTTTGCCTGCGTTGCCTTGCCACGGCATTTGAGCCCGCCTGCATCGCTAAACTTTTTAAGTTTAGCTGCTTCGGCGCCAGCAAGCCTGGCTCAAATGGCGGGCGGCTCCTGTCATATTCTCAATTTTTGACTTCATTTCGGTATAATGTTGATTCTGTAGATCGATTCGACCTGGTCGATGGTGGAATAGCAGCAATTCAGGTCTTTGAGCTTGCCTGATTCCATGTCGTAGACCCAGCCGTGGACATAGAGCGGCTGTTTTCGATACCACGCTTCTTGGACGATCGTTGTATGGCAAACATTGAGAACTTGTTGGAGTACATTCGATTCGACCAGCCGTTGGAAGCGCAAATGTGGGTTCTCGATCGAGTCAAGCTCATTTTTGGAGTGGGCATAGACGTCCCGAATGTGCCTGAGCCAATTATCCACAACGCCGAGCCGGTGGTCTTCCATAGCGGCGCGAACGCCGCCGCAGCCGTAATGGCCGCAGACGATGATGTGCTTGATTTTCAGAATGCTCACGGCAAATTCGAGGACGGAGAGGCAGTTGAAGTCGGTATGGGGGAAAATGTTCGCGACATTCCGGTGGACGAAGAGCTCTCCTGGCTCAAGCCCTACGATTTCGTTGGCCGGCACGCGGCTGTCGGAACACCCGATCCATAAATAGGTTGGGTCTTGGTCGCGGGCAAGTTTCTTGAAATACCTCGGATCTTGAGACGTGCGCCCTTCGACCCACAGCTCGTTATTTCGGAAAAGCACTCTCAGTTCTTTCATGACAGCTATACTTGTAGTTTTTTTCCCAATCTGGTTTCAAGAAGAAAAAGAGGCTCTAGTGTGAGATCCATTTGGAAAGGGGCGATCAGTCGCGATCGAACTCCATCCGCTCAATGCCCCATATCAGCATTTAGAGCGCCCCGATTACTTAGGTTTAGATCTCGACCCGCCGGAAGGGGATTTTCTTGCCGCAGCGGCTGCTGCGCGGGGCATCCACGAACTTCTCGAGGACTGCCAAATCTCCTCCTTTTGCAAAACTTCTGGGCTCAAAGGGCTTCATATCTACATTCCCCTGAATGGGAAATACGACTACTCGGAAGTCAAGGACTTCGCTTATTTGCTTGCAAGGTGCGCCAATCAAAGGATGCCCGAGCTGACGACGCTCGAGCGGATGCCCCACCGGCGGCGGGGCAAAGTTTACATCGATACGATGCAAAATCAAAAATTAGCCTCGGTCATCTGCCCCTACTCGGCAAGAGGGAGTCCTGAGGCGACCGTCTCTACGCCGCTCTTTTGGTCGGAGGTCAATGACCGCTTGGATCCCACCGCATTTACCATCGAAACCCTACCCCGGAGGCTCTCGCGGAAAGGGGACCCCTTCCAAGGGGTTTTGGGTAAGGGGATTGATTTAAAAAAAGTGTTAGGAATTTTGGAAAATTTAAGCAAAAGGAGACATACAATGCCTTTAAAAAAGGGTACATCTAGGAAAGTCATATCAGAAAATATTAAAACAGAACTCCGCGAACATCCTGAAATGTCGCAGAAGCAGGCTGTGGCGATCGCGCTATCGGTGGCTCGGAAATCAGGCGCAAACATCCCGCAGCCCAAAAGGAAATCTCGTAAAAAATCTGCTTGATAGTGCAGGTCTAAAACCTTTTGACAGATGAGAGGTTAGGGCTTTATAATACTCCTCATTTGTTCTCGTAGCTCAGTGGATAGAGTGGAAGCCTCCGGAGCTTCAGGCCGCAGGTTCGAATCCTGCCGAGAACGATCACGATCGTTGGGAGGACGCTTGAAAAAAACACAATTGTTGCAAAATGAAAAAAAGATCGTCGGACTGAAGCTTCGCACCAACAACAAAACCGAAGCGAGCCATCTAGAAGGAAAAATATTTCCGTGCATTAAAAAATATTTTCACGAAAACATTGCTGCGCAAATTCCAAACCGCTTAAATCCAGGGACAACGTACTGCATCTAGAGGCAGTTGCAAAACTCCACACCTGCGAAAAATCGATGATTTTGGCGACCTCTCGTCAGAACCGGCATGCCGGTTCTGACAGCAGCGACGAGACCATACTTGAGAAAGTAGGCGAGTCGCTGCTGCGACGAGGGGCGCCAAAAGGGCGGTTTTGCGCGGTGAAGAGTTTTGCAATTGGCTCTCTATACCGAGTACGAAAGCGACCATCACGGCGATTACACCTACTATGTTGGGGAAGAAGTCAGCTCTTTTTCCTCGGCGCCCGCGGCGCCAGGGCTGGAAATGTTAATCATCCCCTCCCAAAAGTATGTGAGATTTACCAATGGACCAGGCGCTATGCCCGATGTCGTTCGGAAGCCTTGGCAAGAGATTTGGCAGATGTCCCCAAAAGACTTTGGAGGAGAGCGCCGGTATCTTGCCGACTTCGAAGTTTACGACGAACGAGCGAGCGATCATCAAAAGATCATTCTAGATATCTATATCGGGATCCAATAAGGACTTTATTTAGGAGTTGAACTCTGCTATATTGAATAATTGAACCACAGAGCTAGGCCATCACAGAGGCGGGGAAGCCCCGCACCCCAAAATTAAGCCATTATTTTTTAATATTGCGGCATTTTGAGTTCAAGCACTCGATTCAATATATCAAGTTTGACCAGTATTTCCATAGTCTGGGTGCCTTCTTTTCTCGTACGTAATCTGTCTCCCAAGATCATTTTGTAACGAAACATACATCAATGTCTCCCTCGCGATCGTCGATGATCCAGAACATCACCGAGAGGGATGCCTTCCAGTGCACCCAGCATGCCGATCATTGCAGCCCATCGTCGCTTGGGCTATTCGACGTCACCGTCAACGTGAAAATGTTGAAGGATGGTGTACATAGAATGAAAATATGATTTTTTTTGGGGGGTGCGGGGCTTCCCCGCCTCTGTGGTGGTCTAGCTCTGTGGTTCAATTATTCAACACAGCCCTCACATGTTCTTCTAAAATGGAAAGCGGCATGGCTCCGTTTTCCAAAACAGCTTCATGGAACTTCCTGATATCGAAGGCAGGGCCCAAACGATTTTTCATCTTCTCTCTCAATTCCAATAGCTTGGCCATGCCGATCTTGTAGCTGCAAGCTTGGCCGGGGATCACGATGTAGCGGTCGATCTCGACAGCGACCTCGCTCTCATTTAGGCCTGCCTGGCCCATCATATATTCGATCGCTTGCTCACGGCTCCAGCGCTTGTGGTGGATTCCCGTGTCGACGACGAGGCGGACCGCGCGCATCAACTCGAATTGGAGCCTGCCAAGATCATGCTCGAGAGAGGTCGTAAACCCGAATTCGGATGCAAGCTGCTCGCAGTAGAGCGCCCAACCCTCGACATACGCTGTAAAATTGACGACTTTTCGAAAGGTAGGCAGATTGGGGATTTCCTGGGCCAAGGCAATTTGCAAATGATGCCCAGGGAGCCCTTCATGATAGGCAAGCGTTGGCATGGTAAATTTTGTCTGGTTGCTCACATCATGCGTATTGGCATAGAAGACCCCGGGGCGCACTCCTTTTAAATCCCCCGGTTCATAATAGGCGACCGGCGCGGTTTTGGCTTTAAACTCTGGAACCGACTCGATCTTTAATTCTGCTTTAGGAAGACGGGTAAAAAGCTCGGGAAGTTTGTCTTTACTTTGATCGAAGATCGTTTGGAAATCTCTGATGATTTGTTTGCGACCCAAGTCCGTGTCGGGATAAAGAAAGCGGGGATCTTTCCCGATCGCTCTCATGGCTTCCCTAAATCCAAGGCTCCTATACCCGATCCGGTCCAAAATTTGCCGCATCTCGTTTTGGAGTCGCTCCACTTCCGAAAGGCCAAGAGCGTGCACCTCATCGGGAGTGTGGGAGGTCGTCGTGTGATAGCGGAGCGCTTGCTCGTAATAGGCCTTCCCATTTGGAAACTTCCAGACGCCCGCATCATTGGTCGTGCGTCCCTTTTGACCCTCTAGAAATACGATCAAGGCGCGGTAGGCCGGATAGACTTTTGTACGAATGGCATCGAGCGCCTTTTTTTCGATCCTCTCTTGTTGCATCTTTGGTAGATCGATGTTCCCCAGCTTCTCTTGGAAGGAGGTGAATAGGATGTTCTCCGTTGGATCCACCCCAATGAACCCTTCCGACTCCTCCAACACTTTTTCGACAAGGAAGTTGGGGAGGACGACGCCGTTTTTCTCCCTCAGCTTCAGCTCTTCGATCAGCTCCTTGAATTTCCTATCCCACTCTCTGAGTCTCGCGATGTAGTTCTGGGCGCTCCTCTGATTTATGACTCGATGGATATTCACCATAAAATCAGGCAGACTGTTCTGGACGCCGAACAGTTGGTTGACAGGATAGGGATTGAAGGAATTGGAAATATTTTCTAAAGAGCCGTAGCCAAAGGCTGCGCTATCCAAGACGCTTTTCAAATAGTGGTCCAAGATATCGAAGGTAAGCCGTTCTTGATTCGGCAATGCGGCATGGTCGTATCGATGTAAATCGGCGAGAACTTTTCTGACGAGCCGCTCATCCTCGATGTTTTTCTTGTAGGAAATATCGGTGAGTTTGTAGCTGTTGAAATCGAATAGCGTATTATCGACGATTCCAAGGTTGGAGATGAGTTCCGGATCTCTTAGGACGAGGCGAGCGGTTGCCCTATCGACAAAGAAATTGAACCGGTTTGCCTTTGTCCCGTAGAATTTGCAGACGAAACCTGAACAAAAGATGACGGCGATTGCTAGGCAGCCGTAAAGGATTTTCATTTTTCCTCCAAATGGATTCCTAAAATACTCGCTGCGGCGATTGGCGCCGTTTCGGCGCGCAAGATATAGGGGCTTAACCGGACGGCTTTTGCTTTGCTTTCGAGCAGCATCCGTTCTTCCTCGGAAAACCCCTTCTCGGATCCACTGATAAAAACGACTTGAGCGGTTTTGAGACCTATTGGGTCGATCTGGGCGCTCGCATTCATATCGCCGAAAAGAAAAAGGGCCTCTTTGACAAACAGGCTGGCCATGTCAGGAAGAACTTCGATCCAGGGGAGATAGAGGCGGCCTGATTGTTTGAGGGCCGCGATGGCCAAAAGATGCAAGCGCTCGAGCTGGCGCTCGGAAAAGTCCCCTTTTTCCGAAAATTTTGCAGGGTAGAAAAGAAAGCCTGCGGCCCCGAGTTCAGTCCCTTTTTCGACAACCCATTCGAGTTTGGAGGCCCGCATGAAAGGGACGGCGAGAAGGATGCGGGGCATGAGCTCCGCTCTCTTTTTTACGCTGAGCAGGTCGATCCTGGCTCCCTTGTTGCTTAGCTCGGTAATCCTTCCCTCAGCGAGAGTGCCGAAGCCGTTGACGAGCTCTACATCTTCGTTTAGGTTCAAGCGCATCACATGGGCGAGGTGGTGGTATTCCGGACCCGCGAGGAGGACGGATGTTCCAACTCTAAGCTCGTCTTTCATGTAAAAGCGGTCAGCTGGCATGGGCTCCTTCCTTTTTCCATAAAGAACCTGGCCTGCAAAGGGCCCGTTTGAAAACTTCCGAAAGATCGTTCTGTGTGAGCGTTAGATGCGGCTGAGCGTATTTTCTGAGATCGTGCATCGTGAGGACTTCAAAGGCACACCTTTTGAAGTAATGGCGGCGGATCGGTTTGTAGCCGGAGAAGTTGAAAACGATTTTAAAGCGGTAATCATCGAGCAGCGTCTCTTCGATCGAGCGGTAAAAAAACGTCTCGTCTGCCTGAACGAGAGGTACGCCTTGGCTCCAAAGAGGCGCGGCCAGGAAGAGAAAGTCGAGAGGATAGATTTTCCGGAAAGTCTCTAAGTGGGGAAGAAGAGGATCGAGATCTTCTTTTTCTTGAGGAAGGATGAGGCAAAGGGCGTCGTAGCGGAACCGTTTATAGACATTTTGAGGCGTCTGCTGTTTCCACCGGTTATGCTGCCAGAGCCACTCGCCTGGTCGGCTTTTGATGCTTTTTTGAAGAAGCTCGAGAGCCTTATCCATCAATCTCGGGATCTCTTCTTCTGCAGGAGCGGAAGCGTCGGGCCAGATCGGATCCGAATAATGGATCCTATAGCCGCCGGGAACGCGGTAGCTTTCGGCGAATATGAGGGGAGAAGAGGTCCGATACGCTAAGAGGGCGGGAGCGGTCGTGGTCCAGGCCAACCTGCCCAAGAAGGGGCAAGAATAGCCGCTGCTTGGCATCCCCTGGTCGCCGACGATGCCTAAGAAGGTCCCTTGCTTCAATGCCCGCAAGCCCTCTTTGATGCACTGGCTCTGGGCGATGATTTTTCCGCCATATTTTTCCCGGATCGATAGGATCCAGCGGTAAAGGCGCTTGTTGTGAATCGGTTTGGCTACCGCGATCCCCTTCATCCGCCGCGTCGCCTCAAGAAATAGGATTTCCCAGTTGGAAAGGTGGGCAGAGAAAAAGACGATCCCTTTTCCTTCCCGGGTTAAGCGCTCGGCCGTCTCGGGGTTCGCACATTGGATCTTTGGCGATAGCCGTTTCTCCCAGCTCAAACGGGGGTATTCAAGACAAACGATGGCAAGATTCTGGAACGATTCGATGCTGACGCGGATGAGATCTTCTTTCGTGAGGGCAAGATCGCGAGCCAGCGCCAGGTTGCTGAGCGTCCGTTTCCGGTATTTGGGCATCGTATGGAACATCAGGCTTCCGATGATGCGTCCAATGGCATGAATCCAGGAGTAGGGCATCCATTGGAAAGGGATGGAGGCGATGCGGATCAGCCAATAAACGGCATTTTCTTTAACTCGACTTTGTACAATTTTTTGCGTCATCTCCGAGAGAATCGCTGGCAAATTTATCATTTTTCCGCTCATAAATAGCACCTTCGGCTATGAATTTCGCGGAAAAAAATGAAAAATTTACAGAGCGCTTCCTCTGGATCTGCTCGCAAAAATTGTACAAAGTCGAGTTTCACACTAGAGGCAGGCATCGATCAACTTCGAGAGTTGGTTGGAGAAGTCAAAATGCCGGATCGAGGCGCGGATCTGTTTCGCGCTCTCGGCAGTTTTGCGCTGGCACCGATCTAGACTCAAGGCGATCGATTCCGGCGAGGCGATATTTTCTATGACGGCCCCATTTAGGTCGGAGAGGACCTCATGTCCGCCATTCATTTTCGAGGATACGACGAAAAGGCCGAAGCTCAAAGCCTCTAGCGTAACGTTGGCAAAAGGGTCGTAAAAAGAGGGGATCGCCAGGGCATCTGCCATTTGATAGAAGGGAGTCACCTCTTTTTGAGGGCCGAAAAAACGGACTTTGCCCCTCAACCCAAGCTGCAGGGCAAGGGTTTCGTATTGAAGGAGATTTTTCTCTTTGCCGATGACGGATAGATGAAAATCCTTCTCTGTCCAAATGGAGAGCGCTTTTAGAAGTTGGCCCAGCCCTTTTCGCCTGTATCCATGGCCGATGAAAAGAAGTTGGAGGTCCAACGCGTCCAAGCCGAACTTCTCCAGCGCCGCTTTTTTCCCCTCCTGCCAAAGAGAGAAAGGGGAGAGGTGCTCTTCCCATTCGACGCCGTTGTGGATGACCTCGATTTTGGCGGGGTCGACTGTGTAATGTTCCAAAATGTCCGATCGAACCATTCGGGAATTTACAAAAATCTTCTTCAGCTTTACGTGTTCAAACGCGCTAGCTTCCAGCTCGAGGAGTTTTCTATGGAGCGGGTTTATGAGGCAGAGTCCATATTTGAACCTCCCCTCGGAGGCAAGCCGGCTTTTCAAGTAGGCTGCATGAACACCATTTCCGGCGCGGATGTGGGTTTGGATCCGGTTTCGTTCCATGCCGAAGACGATGTCGGCGGGGTTGGCTTTCAGCCACCTTGCAACGCACCGATCGAATTGCTCTAGCTTTAAAAATCCCGGCCACTTGCAAACGGGAAATACTTCGACGTCGACTCCGAGTTTTTCGCTCCGGTGTGTAGTGAGTAGGGTCACATCGGCCCCTTTTTTCATGAATGCGGCTGCGATGCGGCCTGCATACTTCTCTAAGCCGCCCTGGCTTTTTGCCTGCATCTTTAACAATGCGACCTTCATATACCGCGCTCCGTCAGGTTTTGTGAATTTGGACTGGCTGCGCCTTTGCCTAATCGATTCTGTTTTTCGCCCTTCTCTTCTTGAGAATGTTGCTCAAAATGCGAATCAATTATGCTTTGGCTCGCAGAGTCCAAATTCATAAAACCTTCCTGCGCGCGGTATGGATAGTTTTCCGGGGTGGCTGAAATCGTGTCTCCCTGGAGGATGATGTCGAGATGAAGTTTTTTATTGTTCGGAGTGTAAAGGCGGAACCGGTCCATATAGCTCCGGAAGCGATTGCGCAAGAAATCCTCCCTGAGATGGGGCTGAATGTCGCTCACCTCATCGCCCGATTCGGAGATCATTTTGGCGACGAACCGGTCTTCCAGTTCGCTGGGGTAGATGAGTTGAACGCTCCAAAGAAGGTGTTCCCTCTCCGTTTTAGGCGCAGCGACGATCACTACCTGAATCCTGTCTTTCACTAGGTCGAGAAAGCGGCGGCTGACCCCTTGGGCGCATAGCGGGGCGGTGATCATTTTGACACCCCTGCGGTCGACGATAAAATCGTTCGCGCCAAGCGTACAGACTTCGGGGTTCAGGATGTTGGAATACTTATGAGGGAAAAAGACGGTGACTGGGATGGGGGTTCCGATCGGCAGAAGGTCCTGGCGGGAAAAAACGATCCTCAGCCCTCTGGCTTGAGGATCGTCGATCTCGATGGGCGTTTCAGAAAGAGAGGGGATCGAGATCTTCTTCCAGGAGTTGGGGACGAAATAGCTGATCTCGTCTCCAACCCCCTGCTTGACGCTTGCTTGCAAAGTGTCGAGCTCCGTTTTGGAGATGTCGGCCAGGTTGAAAGTCAGTTTGAACCCGCCTCGGGCTTTGAGCCGTTTCACGGCTTCTTCCGGCCCTGTTACGGTTATGGCCAGTTGCGGGGGGAATATGTCGAGCACTTGGTAGCCTTTCGGGGACTCGCCGATCGGCTGCGTGACCATGATGGGGATCCTTTCAGTCACCAGCCTGCTTTGCTTGATCGTTTTTTCCAAGGCTTCGACTTTTGAGATGGCTTTGGAAGGGTTGAAATCAGGGTTGAGGCTGACGATCTCTTTTTTTCCGATCACAGCGATCCATTCGTTCGGCTTTCCTTCGGCGTCGAGAACGACCTCCAGGTCCTTCTCAGAGATTGCGTCGAGCGCCGCCTTTTTTCCATGCAAAGAAAGCATGACCCGTTCATGGAGGATGCCGCTTGCCTGCATTCCGGCGATCGTTTTCCCGGGAGGAAGATGGATGACCCGGACAGGGACGTTCTGCACGACCTTTGTCGAAGTGATCGAATGGTTGACGACCATCCAAATGATCATCGCCAAGATGAGCGAAAGGAGCTTGCGCAGCCAATTGTCCAAAAATAGGCGCTCTAGCAGGGTAATCACGTTTTCAGCCACTCCAACAAATTGAACTTTCGCTGCAAGGTCGTTTTCGGGGGAGGGTTGAAGATACTCCGGATGATGCCTTTGAAGCGATCGATTTTTACGCCGCGAGTCATGATCCCTTCGCGCGCGATCGAAACCTTTCCCGTTTCTTCCGAGACGACGATCACAAGGGCATCAGTCATGTGGCTTAAGCCCAGACCCGCCCTATGGCGGGTTCCCATCGATTTTGCAAGTTGCGACGAGTCTTCGGCCAAAGGGAGAATGACGGCCGCAGCTAAAATATTTTTATCCCTCAAGATCACCGCCCCGTCATGAAGCGGGGTGTTCGTCGCAAAGATCGTCTCGAGAAGCTCTGGGGAAAATTCGCCGTTCAGCATGACGGCCTTTTGGGCGTACTCATCGAGGGAGTCGTCGTTTTCCAGAGCGATGAGGGCTCCGATCCGCTTCTCGGACATCCGGTAGACGGAATTGGCGAGATGGTCAAGGAATTTGTCAAATTCGGTGATCTCCCGGTACCTGCTCCCTTTCAGGCTCAATTTGGACAAGGCGACCCTGAGCTCCGGTTGGAAGATGATGATGACGCCGATGATCAGGACGTTGCCGATCAAGACCATGATCTTGTGGAGGACGGGGAGGTTGAGCCAATTCGAGGCGGCCAAGATCAAGAGAAAGGCGAAGAACCCAAGGACGAGGTCCATCGATTTGGTATTCCAAAAAAGGGAGAGGATATAGTTGAGCATGACCGCGATGATCAGCACCTCGAGGAAGGGAACAATCGAATGGAAAAAGCTCATATATCAAATAAGTTTTACAAGGCTGAGGAAAATCTTTGCAAGCGGACAAGTTGGACTTCAGCTTGGCCGTAGGTATTTTAGGGCTTCTCGGGATGTTCTACAAGGAATAAAACTTGCTATGGCCTTTGCGCTGCAGTCGATGCGGCATCAACTCTCTGCTGAAGGGCAGCGGGATCTTATCCTATTTTTTTTTGGGTTTGCAAAGGGCGAAAGCCCTTTGCCGGGTTGAAGGGCGGAGCCCTGGATCCTGCATATCTTAGCCGCCTTGCGGCGTTATCATGTTCCCTGGTTTAAGTGGCAAGTGTGAAATCTTCTTTTGATTAATTTTGAAAGTCCCTAAATTGGCATTTCTGCTGGACCGGAATGGTATCAATCAATGAGTTTTCCGGATGTTTCGGTGGCCACTAACCCGCTAGGAGACAATTTATGCAGGTAAACGGAGGTTGTTCAGATCAAGGCGCCCGATGCAGGCAACCCCGAAGTGGGTTGTCGAAGCAGGGCAATGCAGAGATGGACAATCTACGTCCTGAAGAAATGTCTCATATTTGTACAGCGGGTTAATAACTACAGGAACCGGCATGGATGCTCTTTTTCTTTCTAGGATTCAATTCTCCCTCACGAGCATGTTTCATTATATTTATCCTCCCATGAGCGTAGGGCTTGGGCTCTTCCTTGTGATCGTCGAAGGGATGTACATCCGAACGGGCCGCCCTATGTATAAGAAAATCACCCGCTTTTGGGTGAATGTGTTCGCTTTGACGTTCGCTTTAGGGGTGGCCACAGGCCTTGTGCAGGTGTTTGGGTTCGGAACGAACTGGGCCTCCTACTCCCGTTATGTCGGAGATGTATTTGGAAGCGCCCTCGGGGGGGAAGGGATTTTCGCCTTCTTTTTGGAATCGGGATTTCTCGGAGTGGTCCTTTTCGGCTGGAATAGGGTCTCCAAAAAAATGCACTATTTTGCCACCTGCATGGTTACGCTCGGCGCTCATTTTAGCGCCATCTGGATCGTGGCGGCCAATTCTTGGATGCAGACTCCGGCTGGGTACAAGATCGTAGGCGATGGCGCTGACGCCCGCGCCGTCGTCACCGATTTTTGGCAGATGCTGTTCAACCCCTCGTCGGTCGACCGCCTCATCCATGTGATCCTGGGATGTTGGCTCTCAGGGATTTTTCTCGTGGTCAGCATCAGCGCTTACTATTATCTCAAGCAAATCTATCTCCCTTTTGCCAGAGTCTGCATGAGGATCGGCCTTGTTTTAGGAATGGCCGTCTTGATCCTTCAGCTCATCTCCGCCGACTCGACATCTCGTGGAGTGGCCTTCAACCAACCTGAAAAATTGGCGGCGATGGAGGGGATCTTCGAAACAAAACCCCATACGCCGATTACCGTATTCGGGTGGGTCGATGCTGAAAATCAAAAGGTCCGGGGTCTCCAAATCCCTTCTTTTTTAAGTTTTCTGATTTATAAAGACGCATCCCATCCAGTCAAGGGATTCGATCAAATTCCTTTGGACGAGCGGCCTCCGATCCAAATCGTTTTTCAAAGTTTTCATGCGATGGTGATGTGTTGGGCCCTGATGTTCCTCTTCACCCTTCTTGGCCTCATTTATTGGAAGAGAAGAAAGTTCGACAAGGCGAGATGGCTCCAGCGGGGGCTTGTTTTTTCTGTCTTTCTTCCCCATATCGCAAATCAGGTGGGGTGGATGACAGCCGAGATAGGAAGGCAGCCGTGGGTGGTGTATAAACTGCTCCGAACTGCGGATGGAGTCTCCAAATCGATCGTCGCCTCCCAGGTGGGCAGGTCCATAGGGATGTTTCTTGTCATCTACACAGTCCTTTTTATCCTCTTTATCTTTTTGCTCGACCGGAAAATCAAAGATGGGCCTGAAAAGGAAAATCTGGAAGACGTCGATCTTTATCGGACGGCGGAGTCAAGGGGATAAATAATTCATGGTTTTAGAGGTTCTTTGGTATCTCGTTGTGGTGCTTGCAGTCATCATGTATGCCGTCCTCGACGGATTTGATCTTGGCGTCGGATGCCTTCTCCTTTTCGCAAAAAAAGACGAGGAGAGGCGCCTTTTTTTAAATTCGATCGGCCCGATTTGGGACGGCAACGAAGTGTGGCTCGTGATCGTAGGCGGCGCGCTTTTCGCGGGATTCCCCAATGTGTTCGCAACCGTTTTTTCGGCCTCTTACGATTTTGTCATGCTGCTCCTTGCAGGCCTTATTTTTCGAGCCGTCTCGATTGAATTTAGAAGCAAAAGAAAGTCGCCCTCCTGGAGAAAAACTTGGGATGCTGTTTTCGCAATTTCAAGTTTTGTCATCGCATTTGGCGTAGGGCTTGTCTTGGGAAACCTGATTCAGGGGATCCCGATCAATGAGCACGGGGACTTCGAAGGCGACGCGCTGACCTTCATTCGCCCTTATCCGATCCTCTTCGGCATCACGACGGTCGCCCTTTTCATGATGCACGGCTCGATCTTCCTCACGATGAAAATCAGCGGGAAGTTCCACGAAGCGATCCGCCCCTGGATCTCCCGATGCATCTTCGCCTTTATCGGATGTTATGCGCTCCTCTCCCTTTTCACTTTCGCGGCGGCGCCCCACATGACTCATAGGATGATGGAACACCCGTGGCTTTTGGTCGCGCCTTTCTTAGCCCTACTCGCGATCCTAAATGTTCCAAGGCTTGTCCATAAGCGGTCGGACGGCTGGGCCTTTATTTTTTCCAGCCTCTCGATCGCTCTCCTGTTCCTTCTTTTTCCGCTCGGCACCTATCCGATCATCTTGCGATCGAGCCTCGAGCCCAATGCCTATAGCCTTACCGTGATGAACTCGGCGTCATCTCCTTTGACTTTGAAAATTCTTTTAACCATCGTCGTAATTGGGATCCCGCTTGTCATCGCTTACGGGGCATATGTTTATCATATCTTCCGCGGCAAGGTGCAGCTCGAGCCGAATAGTTATTAGTCTTCGAATTTTCATAACGGCCGTATCTTAAAGAGCATATATTCAGCTTGAAATATAATACCATTTATCGGTATCATTATGGTATAAAAGAAGGGTATCTCGTATGTCGGCATCAAATTTTAATTTAAGGGGCATTCCCGCTGAAGTGATGAATTTATTGAAACGGGAGGCCAAAAGATTGCACACCAGCGTCAATGCATTGGTATTAAAAATGATTGAGCGAGGTCTCGGATTTACCTGCGAAAAGATCGCGCACCACGATCTAGATCACCTTGCGAATTCCTGGTCTCATGCGGAAGAGAAGGCGTTTAGAGAAAACACCCAACCTTTCGAGCAGATTGACAAGGAGCTATGGAAATGAGGCCCATTTTAATTGATACTAATGCCTACGTTGCGTTTAAACGAGGAGATGCTTCAATTCTCGAAATCATCCAGTATGCGGAAGCTCTTGCTATCAGCCCAGTTGTAATAGGTGAATTATTAAGCGGTTTTGAGTGTGGAAACAAAATTAAAAAAAACCGTGATGAGTTGCAACAATTTCTCCAATCCTCAAGAATCAGGTTATTTTCAATTACTTCAGATACGGCTAATTTTTATAGCCAAATTTATTCTTCCTTAAGAAACAGAGGAAAACCCATTCCATCCAATGACATGTGGATTGCCGCGCAAACCCTAGAAAATGGATGCGTTCTGTGTTCTCATGACAAGCATTTTAAAGCGATTGACGGGCTCATCTCTGGCTCCAGTTTGTCTGAATTGACTATTTAAATCGCCCGAGACGCCGGGAAGCCGACAACAGCTTGGTAGCAGAGAAGAAGATGGGCGACGCCGTTCATCGCGCGGTGGGGCTTCGATTCTTTGGGTAGTTGATAGCGGGAGGCGATCAGGTCTTTGGATAGTCCCGTGTCCCAGGGAAAGGGGCCCTCGTTGCGTTTGGCTTTGTCCATCGAGACAGCCCAATACATGGAGGCGAGGTCGAGCCAGTGGTAGGGCCAACTCAAAAGCTCTTGCGTATCGGGATCGATCAACTGAGAAAAAAAGACCCGGTCGAATGAGGGGTTCTGACAGATAAAGACCGCCTGTTTCCGCCGGATTCCGAGAGAGGAGAAACTATCGATGACGTGCTGGGAAACCTGCCTTGCCACCCTTCCTTGGCAGATTTCATGCCAGGTGAAGCCGTTGATCTTGAGGCTTGCTTGATCGCTTTTTTCCCACGCCTCGATCGGCTGAGCGATGACCGATTGGTATTCGTCCTTTAAAATGCCTGTCTGCAGATCCACGATCTTATAGGCAAGCTCGAGAATTTTGTGGATCTGGGAATTAAGGCCGTTTGCTTCAGTATCGAGGAATATGCCAAGCACGTGCTTCCTAGAGTAATTGATGAATGTAACAATTTCCCCCATTTTGAACTATACCCAAGCAACAAATGTTATCGTTAACAGTCTCTCATGGCCATGCGGCATGTCTCCTACGGCATATTGGTTCCTGAAATCGGGAAGTTCAGCGCTAGGTTCTACGATCAGTTCAAGAGAGCTACCATAGGAACCAATTCAGACATGATCTGCTCGGGAGCATTCAATGTAACGGGAGAGCCATTGGGAGAGTAGACGAGAAAATGATCGATTGCCTTTGAATTGAAGACATAGGGAGAAATATCTGTTGGATAGGGAGAATTTAGTGAAAAGGGGGAATTATTTTGAAAAGCCTTTGCCATTGCTTCGGACATTTCCAATTCATCAAAATTCATGTCTCCCATGGCAAGTGTAGTGATGCTTGGATCAAACGTACGATTTAAATACTCAGCAAATTCGCAACGGCCAGGTTTCGTTGGATCTCCTGGCAAGTGCGCATTGACAAGTCTCATCATTTGTCCGTTACTTAAGCGACGGATTTTGATGTCTTGAAGCGTTCTATGGGGAGCATCTGCGAAGATCCCAGATATTTCCTTAGCTTTTATGATTTCAAAGCGACGTTTATCTACTACTACAGCATCTCCGTGATTTGAGATCACTTCAAAGTGAGCGGGAAGTCTAGAACGAAGTTCCTCTAAGAAAGATTTGCCGCATTCTTGTAGAGAGAGGATGCTGCGTGGATGGGTAGGATGTGAGAGTGTTTCGAGAACTAGATCTACCACATGTCGATCTCGGACAGTAAGCTTAGAATTTCCAATATAAACGTGCTCATCAGCGATTAAAGAGCGGCTAAGTCCTTGAGAATTTTTTTTCAGTTACCCAGCTCATGTATTCAGCATCAAGCACATTCCATGAGGCAAAGTGGAGATCTTCAAAAGTCATGCCAATGGGTAAGTGATCTGAAGGAAACTGCCATTTTTCCTGCAGTTCTCCGACGTAAGTTCCCATAGGCTGTAACATCGGTTGGACAGCCAGTTGATGCTTCATTCTGCGGAGGGAAGCGCGCTGGGAAGAAGTTGATGAAATAGCAGCAGAAGAGGAAGTTTCTTTGACGTGATTATAAGAAGGCGTGCCTGCTGGGATAGAAATAGGCAAGGAGAGCAATGACAGCGCTAATAAAGCAGAAATTTTTTGATCTGACATAAAAGAAATTCCTTGGTTTGCTGTTTATCAAATATATAGAATGCATTTTTGCGCGTTTTATTTCAATTTAATTAGATATTTAGTGTGATTAAAAAATGGCTAAACACCCCCTAAATAAATTTTTTTCTTGAGCCCTAGTTTGGCGGCTTTCGAAATTTACGAAGTTATGTTATAGTGCCACCTTTTGAGAGATAGCTATGGCTTTGCCGCCGCAAAAATTTAGAGAGATCGTCTACCAGCTCCTGTTCAGCGCCGCGTTCGACGTTGAGGCATTGGAGCGCACGGCTCTCATGCTCATGGGGGAGTTGAAGGTCACGAAGAGGGCCGTAAGAGACGCTTGCAGCCGCGCGAAAGAGATGTTGTCCCGCCAGGATGTTATCGATGAAAAGATCCGCGCTGCGTCTAAGGAGTATCAATTCGAGAGGATCTCATCGGCTGAAAAATGCGCCCTCCGCCTCGGTTTATTTGAGATCCTGTTCGATGCAACTCTTCCCAATAAAATCGCGATCGCCGAAGCGATCCGCTTGACGCGCAAGTTCGGGACCCCCGAAAGCGCCGATTTCGTGAACGCGATCCTGGATGTCGTCCAAAAACATGAGCTTGAACTGGCAACGCAACCGGCGCCTTAGCGAATTTTCCACCTTTGGAATCGGCGGCCCCATTTTTCTTTTTGCCGCCATTCTGTCGGCAGAAGAAATGGAAGAGGCCTTTTCCTTCGCAAACAAGCATAGCCTTCCTTTTTTCGTTTTGGGCAAGGGATCCAATTGCCTTTTCGACGATGCAGGATTCGATGGGATTGTCCTTCAGAACCGGATCGATTTCATCAGTTGGGAAGGAAAGGCATGTGTGAAGGCCGGCGCCGGCGCAAGTTTTTCTCTCCTCGGGTTTAAAACGGCGAGCCATGGGTTGAGAGGCCTTGAATTCGCATCGGGAATACCGGCAAGCGTCGGGGGAGCCGTCTTTATGAATGCGGGAGCAAATGGCAAAGAGACATGCGAGTCTCTTTCCAAAGTGCTCTATTTGGAAGCGCAAGGCAATCGAAGAGAATTCTCCAAAGAGGCGCTGGAATTTGGCTATAGGAGTTCGTCTTTTCAAAAGATGAAGGGCGCGATCCTCTCTGCCTCTTTTGAGCTCGAGATCGCATCTGACGCAAGGCAAAGGCAGCGGGAGATCGTAAATTACAGGATGAAGACGCAGCCGAGCAAGGAGAAAAGCGCGGGATGCGTTTTCCGCAACCCCGCTGGCAATCTAAGCGCGGGAGCTTTGATCGAGCGTTGTGGACTCAAGGGATTTTCGATCGGCGGGGCCGAAGTTTCGAAGGTCCACGCTAATTTTTTGATCAATAGGAATGATGCTACCGCTAAAGAAGTCCTCTCATTGATTGGAGCCATTCAAAAGCAAGTGCTAGAGAAAACGGGAGTCCATCTTGAGCCTGAAATCAGAATCGTAGCCCTCTCATGAGTGAATTCCGCGCCGATCTCCATTGCCATTCCACTTGTTCCGACGGATCCGAGGAGCCCCTTGAGCTCTTAAGGAAAGCGAAGAAGCTAGCTCTTCAAGGGCTTTCCATTACCGACCACGATACCACGGCCGCCTATACGCCTGAACTTTTCACTCTGGCCGTTGAGCTGAGCCTCCGGATTTTATCGGGAATCGAAATTTCATCCGAGCTTGAAGGGATTCCCGTCCACATTCTTGCTTATGGCTACGATCTTACCTCCCTCTCCTTTGCCAAGTTTCTTCAGGAAATCCAGGAGAGGCGGAGGGTTAGGAATAGAGAAATCTTAAGGAAACTGAAGAAAATGAATCTGACTCTTCAAGAGGAAGAATTTGCCGCGTTGAAAACGAAGGCGCTCGGCCGGCCCCATATCGCCGCCCTGATGGTAAAGAAAGGATATGTAGGCTCGATTCAAGACGCCTTTGAGCGTTACTTGAAAGAAGGCGCTCCTTGCTATGCTCCGGGCTTCAAGAACTCGCCAAAGGAAGTCATCGACCAGATTCGTTTGGGAGGAGGCAAAGCGGTCCTGGCCCATCCTCATTTCTACAAAAAGAAGTCGTTTTTGAAAAAGATCTTAACCTGCTCTTTCGATGGCATTGAATGTTATTACGGCAATCTGCCGAAAGAGTTTGAGCTTCCCTGGGTAAAACTCGCAAAAGAGCGGGGATGGATCGTCACGGGGGGCTCCGATTACCACAGCGACGCCAAAAATATTCCTCTTGGATCTTCTTGGGTGGGAGAAGAAACGTTCAACCGGCTTCTTGCCCGATGACATACCGCGCGCAGGATGGTTTTGTGAATTTGGACTTTGCGAGACAAAGCAGAATTGATCCGCAGGAGGCTGCGGAAACACGAGAAGGTCCGGTGGACCTTCGCAGTGAGGAGCAGGTGAGCGCAGGCGAACCGGCCCGTAGGGACCATTCCTCAATGGGGAAGGGCGACGAGAAGGATCGATTTGGCAAAGTCGCAGCCAGTCCAAATTCACACAACCTGACGGAGCGCGGTATAACTCTCATTGAGAAGCTGCTCGCTATGCCGGGACGAGGGGTCAAAACGTTCGACGCGTTCCAAAGGCTCGACCAGACTTTGGGATCTCCTCACCGGTCCTTCCGCTCAGTCCATGTCGGCGGCACGAACGGCAAAGGGTCCGTCGCGACCAAGATCGCCGAAGGGTTGAGAGCGGAGGGTTTTCGCGTCGGGCTTTACACTTCGCCTCACATCTCTAGCATGAGCGAGAGGATCCGGATTGATGGGGAGGTGATTGCCGAAAAGGAGATCATCTGCCATCTATCTGCCCTATTTCGATTGCAATCTGAAACCTATTCGTTTTTCGATCTCATGACCGCCCTCGCATTCCTCCATTTCCGAAAAGAGCAGGTCGATTGGGCGGTCGTCGAAGTGGGATTGGGAGGGCGGCTTGACGCGACGAATGTGATCCAACCTGAAATCTCCGTCATCACTTCGATAGGATACGACCACATGGAGATTTTAGGCGATACGCTAGAAAAAATCGCGCGCGAGAAAGCAGGAATTGTCAAAACAGGAATCCCATTCATCGCGGGCCCGAGCGCAGCGCCCTTTTTCCCCCATGCGGAGGCCGTGCCTCCGGTTTCGGGATTTTACGATGCGGAAAATTGCATGGTCGCCGCCGCAGCAATGAGGCGCCTTGGCCTCTCTGAAAAATCGATCGAAGCGGGGATTCGGGCCCGGCCGGCGTGCCGCTTTGAAATCATCGGCGATACCGTTCTCGATGCAGCCCATAATGCGCAAGGCTTCGCACGGCTGGCCGAGGCGCTTCGAATCCATTTTCCGAAAGAGAAATTTCATTTCCTCGTCGCCTTTTCGAAAGATAAGCAGTGGCAAGCCTGTTTGGATCTGATCCGGCCTCTTGCCGCCAAGATCAGTTTTATCAATACCCATCCCCGTTTTGTCCCTCTTGGCGGTGGATCTTTGCAAGAGGCGATCCGATCGGTTGACGCGCGCGAAGTGATTTGCGGCAGCTTTTATCTTATGGATGAGGCCCGGCGGCTTTTAAACCTTTTGAACGGATCCAGAGCAGGCTCGGCGAGCGGTGCCTATTGAGCCACCGGTGATGCCGCACTTCCCACCGGTCCGATGGAAGAGATAAGGCCATCTCAAGGACCGCTTCTTCCTCTTTTTTCCCCTCGTCATGCCCTGGATAGCAGGTGATGGAAACCGCCCCCGCGTCTCCTAGGATCGAAAGGGCTGAATCGATGCTCGCCAGGGTCGATTCTGTCTTTGTCGTAATCGATTTGTCTCCGCCCGGCAGATAGCCCAAGTTGTAGACAATGAGCCGGAGGGCGCTGGCCATAGGCATTTGGGGCACTTTGCGCAAATCATCGTGCGGCATATGGCATAAATGAACCCGTCTCAGCTCCTCACCCGTCAATTGCCCCTCTAGCAGCTTGCGGGTCTTTTCTAGGCCTGCGAGCTGGATGTCCAAAGCGAATAGGGCGGATAGGGGCAATTTTGCAAGAAAAAGGGTGTCTTGCCCATTGCCGCAAGTCGCGTCGATTGCCGTATCGCCCAAAGCGAGCTGCCGCTCCCAGAGCAATTTGGCCAGTTCAAGGTGAGGGGAACGATGCATGACCCCTATTATGGCCTCTTGCCCCCTATTCGGCAATCGGGTATCATGCTCCTATTTTACCCCCTTTTTGCATGGGGTGTTAGCTCAGTTGGTTAGAGCGCCTCGTTGACATCGAGGAGGTCAGCTGTTCGAGTCAGCTACATCCCATCCACAAGATAAGAGAAATTTTGAATTTATCGATTTTAAACCGCACTGCGGCTGAGGTGGCCGCTGCCGCTTTCATCGAAAAGTTTCCCGGCGTCGAGCTCCTAGGGGGCAGAAGGACCTCTTTGGGGTTTTCCTTTGACTTCCGGCTAGCCGCCCCCCTTCCTTCCGAAATCGAGATCCTGATCGAAGAAGAGATGCGCCAGATCGTCCGTGAAAGGCGGCCGGTTAGGGTTCTTGAGATGGTTCCGCTCTCTGCCCGGGCGCTCCTTTTGAAAGAAGGGCACGCTGCCCGGGCCGAAGAGGTGGGAGACGATGGCCTTGTAGAGATTGTTCAAATCAGCAGCTTCCACAATTTGAGTCCCGGCCCTCATTTATCTTGCACTTCTGCCTTGTCCGCTTTCAAGTTGTGGCCGATGAAAAAAATCGAGACCCAAGTGTACAGGCTGTCAGGGTGCGCTTTTCCTTCCAAAGAAGAGTTGAAACAATTTTTAAGAAATTGGCGTGACTACCCGGAAAAGAGCCACGAGCGGGCCGGACTCAAAAAATCCTTATGGCGCCTTTTTGGGGCCCAAGTCGTGTGGCTGCCGGATGGCCAAGCTTTGCGAAAAGAGGTGATCGAGGCGGTCAGGGCGAACCTTTTTCTCGGCGCTCTTGAAGTCAGTATGGATTTGCCCGTCGGCGCCGACCGGCCGAACCTTTACAGGTTGCTTGCCAAAGAAATGACCAAAGAAACGAGAGGGGAGGCGATCGGGGAAATCTACGTCGAGCCCAGCTCAGCTTGGGATCTGGAAACCGGTCTTTTTGCCGGGGTTGGAGGGACCCGTATCTGCCTCTCATTGGGCATCTCTTCAGGAGATTGGCAGGCAAAAGCAACATCGTCCTTGCAATTGACTGAGAAAACACTTAATCTTTTAGGCTTTCAGCATCGTCTTCGCCTCTCTGGGCGCAAGCGGTCCGGCAAGAGCTTCCAAGCGCTTGCCCTGGCTCTTGAGTCTCAAGGGAAGGAAGTCGAAAGGCTCGAGGAGGAGCCTGGTGGCCCTCGGTTGGATTATTTAGTAAGAGATTTTTTAGGGCGTGAGTGGGCAGCCTTTTCGATAGAACTGGCAGCGAGCAATCTTTTTATAACGGCTTCGGTTGAAAGATTAGTCGCTCTTTTGTTAGAAATGAACTCGCACAAATGAAACGGTGAACGACATTGAGAATAAATAGAGAAATCCGAGCGGATCGACTGAGAGTGATCTCTGAAAGCGGCGAACAACTAGGGGTTTTGACTCTACGCGAAGCTCTCGCGATAGCGGAGAGCGCAGGGTTAGACTTGGTAGAGATCGCCCCGACGGCAAAGCCTCCTGTCGCTAAGATTATCGATTACGGCAAGTTCCGTTATCATCAGCAGAAGAAAGAAAAGGATAGTAAAAAAGCGCAAGTACAGATCAAGGTCAAGGAAATCAAGTTAAAGCCCAACATCGACACGCATGATTTCCAGACGAAATTGAAGCATGCCCGCGAGTTTCTTCATCAAAGGGAACAAGGTGCGCATTTCCATCATGTTCCGCGGAAGGGAGATGCTCCACATCGATCTGGGAGAAAAAGTCGTGAAGCAATTTTGTCAGGATTTAAGCGATATTTCCACTGTGGAATCCCCTCCGAAGATGATGGGGCGGACGATAACGACTGTGCTGGCGCCGAGCGGCAAACGGCCGAAAGCCGCTGCCTCTGAACAATCTCAAAAGGAGAAAAGTCATGCCTAAAATGAAAACCAGGAAGGCTGTAAAAGCCCGGTTCAAGGTGACTGGCACGGGTAAATTAAAGAGAACCCGTCCGGGGCGCCGCCATATTTTGACGAAGAAAAGCGCCAATCGGAAGCGCCATTTGGCCAAAGCCCGCTTGGTCGATGAAGGCCAAGTGAAAATGTACAAGATCATGATGGGAGTCTAAGAAACCATGGTACGGATTACGAATGCGGTGGCAGCCCGCGCAAGAAGTAAAAAACTGCTCAAGCGTTGCAAAGGGTTTTACGGCGACCGGAAAAATCACCTGAAGCTCAGCAAAGATGCTCTCATGTCGGCGCTTTCTAACAACTACAAGCACCGTAAGTTGCGCAAGCGCGATTTCAGGAGCCTTTGGATTACCCGGATCGGGGTTGCGGCGAAGATCAACGGCATGTCTTACAGCAGGCTGATCAACGGGCTGAAGCGTCAAGGATGCGAGATCAATCGCAAGTGGCTCTCTGAGCTCGCGATCAGCGATCCGACGGCCTTCACCGCGATCGCATCGTCTGCTAAGCATGGACTGACAAGCTGAAAAATCTATGGTTTCTCTTCCCGACCAGATTGGGCGGCTTCGCACCCATTTTATCCGTGAGCTGCAGGAGGCCGCCTCTGCCAAAGATCTAGAGGAGATCAAGGTCAAATATCTGGGAAAGAAAGGGCCTGTGCAGGCTCTTATGATGGAGTTGAAAGATTGCAGCGCCGATGAGAGGCCCCACATGGGCAAGCTCATCAATGATCTCAAAGACGAGCTTGTTTCGCATTGCGAGGGGAGCCTAGCGCGCTTGAAAAATCAAGAAATGGCTGCTGCATTTCAGAAGGAGTGGATCGATGCGACCCTTCCTGGCCGCCGTCACGCTTTAGGCCGCGCCCACCCGATCAACCAAATGATGCAGCGGATCATCGATATTCTTGCAGGGATGGGGTTTTCCGTGCAATTCGGCCCCGACGTCGACACCGACTATTACAATTTCGAAGGGCTCAATTTCGCGCCCGACCATCCGGCCCGCGACATGCAAGATACATTCTATCTAGAGCAATGCTTTTCTCTTCGCACGCATACGAGCAATGTCCAAGTCCATACGATGGAGAAATTTTCTCCGCCGCTCCGGATCGTCGCTCCGGGACGAGCCTTTCGCAACGAGGACATTTCTGCCAGCTCCCATGTATTTTTTCATCAGATTGAGGGTTCTATATCGACAAAGGGGTCACCTTTGCCGATCTTTTGTCGACGATGGATGAATTTTTGAAGAAACTTCTTGGCGAAAAAGTGAAAACGCGCTTCCGTCCCAGCTATTTTCCCTTTGTGGAGCCGGGGATGGAAGTAGACGTGCGCTGCACGGCTTGCTAAGGGAAGGGATGCCGTCTCTGCAAGCATACCGGCTGGCTGGAGATTCTCGGAGCGGGGATGATCCATCCCAATGTTTTGAAAAATGGGAATATCGATCCGGAAGAGTATTCAGGATTTGCGTGGGGGATGGGGATCGAGCGGCCTGCGATTCTCCATTTATGATATTCCCGATATTCGGCTTTTCACCGAGAACGATCTTCGGTTTCTTTCGCAATTTCCTTGAAATTTTTTCAGGACCCATTTAAACTTTAACTTCAAAACTATTTTGACCTGTGGAAGAGTGGCAGAGTGGCCGATTGCGCCTGTCTTGAAAACAGGAAACCCGCAAGGGTTCGTGGGTTCGAATCCTACCTCTTCCGCCATTGCAACCAATTCGAACCCTTGGTCTCATCCAATAGAGCCAGGGTTTGAACATTGGTATGAGCCATGTAATAAGGCTTAGTCTGGATCAACTGGCCGTTCTCAACAACACAGTCGCCCGGCACAGGCTCCAATTCAATCGACCCTAAAAGATCCTTTAACGCCAAAGCCGAAGCCTTGGTATTTTTATCCAAAGTCTCCTGGAGCTTTTCCAACCTATGCTCGATCCATTCTTTCGGCGGGGCCTTAAAGGCGTTCTTTCTTTGGAACTCCAATCCCTGCATTTCTCCTTTCAGCCGATCGCTCCGCCCTTCAGCATCGGTAATAGCATCGGCCACAACTTTTGAGAAATTCCCGGCCTTAATGAAGTTCAGGAGGTTTTGCAGTTCCGATTGTACTTTTTCAAACTGGCCCTTTTTTTGCTTGAACTCTTCCGGCACTTCATTCAAGCTTTTTGCAACGGTCTTTTCCACATTCTCGTAAACATACCTGATATTTTCGGCCGTAAGAAACTTCTCCTTTAAGTTCTTCAAAATAATCGACTCGACTCGCTTCCTTTGGATAATCAACTTATTGGTGCAGGTCTTTCGCTTGGCATTATAGCATCCATAATAACCCCCGCCTTTGCCGCTGATTTGGACGATTGCTCCCCCACAGCATTTGCAAGCCATAAGGCCGGCCAGCAGGTGAGTGGGGTTGGAGTGGATATAGCTTTTTTGCTCACCCGTTGAACCTTTTGCCATCGGCCATGCCCCATCCAGCTCTTTCCATCTCGCCCTGGCTTTATCCCAAGTCTCTTGATCGATAATCACAAGCGCTTCCTTAAAACTCTCAATCTGCTCTTTTTCCGACCTGTTGAGCTTTTTCAGCTTGCCGGTCATTGGATCTCTTACATTTTTGTACTTTCTCCAAATCCATTTGCCTGTGTATTTCTCATTCTTTAAAATCCGGCTCAAAGTCGAAGTGTTCCAACCACCGGATCGCCTTGTCGAGACCTTTTCTTCATTAAATTCCTGGGCAATCGCACTGATACTTTTACCGCCGATAAACTCCCGATAGACCCTTCTGACAATCCCGGCTTCTTCCTCATAAATCTTGTGAACCATGCCTTCATACTTTGGCTGGCCCTTTTTATTCAGCCTCAGCTCCCCAACCGGATGGGACTTGTAGCCATAAACGCTCTCACCCGTACTATATCCCCGAAGTTTTTGTCCCTCGAGTCCCCGCATCGTCTTTTTCTTCAAATCGTCCAAATAGAGTTCATTGATCAGCCCGCGGATATGGATTCCCAGTTTCGAATTGTCATCATCTGTGACGATTCCATCGGATACGGAGATGATCCTGACTTGGTAGAAATTGAATTTGTCGATCAAGGTCAACATTTGGCGATTGCTTCTTGAGAGCCTCGAAAGGTCGTCCACAGCAACCGCGTTGATCTCTTTATTCTCGATCGCCCTTTCCAATGCCTGCAACCCGGGTCGATTAAAAACGGATCCGGAAATCGCCTCATCGATATAGATGTGCCGTTCATCAAAAATGAGCCCATGGTTTTCTATGTATTTTTGGCAGACCCGGATCTGGTCATCAATGCTCTTTTCACTCTGATTCTCAGAGGAATATCTTGCATAAATCGCAACTCTCATAAAACCTTCCTTTTCTAACTCTTGTCGGGGGCTCTGCCCCCTGCGCCCCCGCTTCCGCATCAGATGGCTGACGCCATCTGATTTTGGACTTCCGCAAGGCATTTTAAGTATTTTCTTATGAGGGGGAAACCCCCTCAAACTCCCCCGGTCTCAGCATCCCTTTTTCCCCAACACCGAGAACGACCCTTCTACTCTTGACTCACCTTGGGATCCGAAAAAATTTCAGGATTTTCTTTAGCGGCTTGGATATACTCATCCGCTAGGATGGAAACGATGACATCGAGCAGCCTTTTTGACCTAGGATTGACCGAGAAGCTGATGTCTAACTCCTCTTCGCTCTCTCTCCTTCCAATCTTTGGTGCTGCTACGGCCATTGTCTTGTCTTATTTAAGCCTGAGGCCTAAACTTAGTCCTCAAACACTATGGGATTCTGCTTATAAAGACTAAAATATACCTTGAAAGGTATATTTTAGACAAAGAAAAATTAGACTATGGATAAAAAAAAGTTAGGCAAAAAGATCAAGCTCGCCCGGATCGAGAAGGACCTGAGCCAAGACCAGCTCGCCGAACTGATCAAAGCCAAACAGAAGAGTATTTCTAGGTATGAGACGGGGATAGCCCTGCCTTCACTAGAGACGCTTGAAAGAATGACAAGAACTTTGCAAAAACCGTTTTCATATTTTCTGGATGAGTAGTTATGGAGTTACCAGCACGGTTCCCGTTTCAGGTTTCTATATTGCACAATGGCCGAACATGCAATCCCCTTGTAGACGAAGAACGCGCCTCTGTGCTTTTTTATGATCCGGATTACGACAAAAGAGAAATGTTCAAAAAGGAATATGAAGATAGATTGTTAAATCAATTTTCGATGTTTTTGCATAAATATCCTGTTCTTAAAGCTATTTTGCAAAAAAGAATTAAGCCTAAGAATACTACTCTGTTAAGCATAATTGAAGATGCTTTTAAGCAAAGCATGAGCGATTTGGATACAATTATGTTTGGATTTCTAGGATTTCTCGATTATTGTAAAAATAAATTCCCTATTCTTTTTAAGAAGGAAGCTCAATATCCACTTATTGAAACGCTAATTCGTGGTGAGCCTAAACGGGAACAGGAATATAAAATTAGAAAAGTAGAAATTGATCAGAAAAGAGAGGTTGTATTTTCTGCATTTACTGCAAAGGGTTTTCCTTCTGAACAAGCTTTTTCTAAGCTTAAGGGTAGGGTGAACTCTATTCGAGAGATTGTCAAAAAGTATCGCGATAATATTGCTGCCCACGATGGAAAGCAGAAGCCTGTCGTCTTGTGGGAAGAGTTAGATGAAGCGGCAAAGCAATTTCAAGAAATTACGGATGCTTTATATATTACTGGATCTTTCCACATGGCCTTTGGCCAAGCTGTGGGCCCGGGATTTAATCAAGCAGAAACCAAAAAGTTATTGCTCAAAAAAATATTCTGATGCTAAAGAAGAAGAGTTTTTTTATTGCGTGCATTGTAAAAATCCATATATGAGTATAGCAGCTGAGAAGCGAAGCCTAAGTCAACTAGATCGGTTAGCCTTGGTGTTCAGTAAATAGGATATTTATGGCTTTACCCCTTGTTCAGAATGTTGAAATTGTTGAGCAACACATACTCTCTCTTCAGGAGATGCCAACTTTTCAACGGAAATCTGAGCTTGGCCAATATATGACACCAAAGGGAATTGCCAGGTATATGGCGTCTCTTTTTGATCCTTTAAGATTGCATGACATACGTTTATTAGATCCGGGTGCAGGCTGTGGCTCTTTAAGCTCTTCTTTTCTGGACCACTGCGCAGGTCTTGATCGGAAATTCCACTTACAATTATGTGCATTTGAAATAGATCCGGTTTTTTGCACCCATTTGCAAAGAACTTTTCAAATATATCGAGAGAGCTTTGTTTTGCAGGGGAGTTCTTTTTTCTTATGAAATTATTGATGGGGATTTCATACACAACGCTGTTGATTTGATGTCTGCAAAAAAAATGTCATACTTTACCCATGCAATATTGAATCCTCCTTATAAAAAGATAAATAGCCAATCAGAGCATAGAGCAGGTCTGCGCAGCGTTGGAATTGAGACTGTGAATCTCTATTCTGCTTTCGTGATGCTCTCGATTATGCTATTAGCGGATGATGGGGAGCTGGTGGCTATCATTCCGAGGAGCTTTTGTAATGGAAGCTATTACAAGCCTTTTAGAGAATTCCTGTTAAGAAACACCTCGATAAAGCGCATCCATCTATTTGAGTCTCGCAACAGCGCCTTCAAAGAAGATGATGTGCTTCAGGAAAATGTCATCATACATCTTATGAAAAAGGAAGTGCAAGGTCCTGTGATCCTCTCATTTTCACATGATGATAGTTTTTCTGATCTCAGTTCGTACGAATGTAGTTTTGATGAAATTTTGAATAAAGGTGATCAAGAGCGCTTTATTAGAATTCCTGCCCAATCTAGTGTAGGTAAAAGACTTGAATGCAGCTCTTCCATCAGGTTTTCATTGCCAGAGATAGAAATAGAAGTATCAACTGGTCCCATTGTGGATTTTAGGCTAAGAGAATTCTTATGTGATCAGCCTGAGCTGGGGAGCGTCCCTCTTCTTTATCCGTCTCATTTTGTGAATAATAGTATCGTATGGCCTGCTGAGGATAGCAAGAAACCTAACGCAATAAAGATGACTCTTGAAACTGACAAATGGTTATGGCCTAACGGATTTTATGTTGTTGTAAGAAGATTGTCTTCTAAAGAAGAAAAACATCGGATTGTAGCAAGTTTGGTAGACCCATCTCGTTTAAATTACCAGAAGGTCGGGTTTGAAAATCATTTAAATGTTTTTCATCGTACTAAGGGTGGGTTAGATGAGGATTTGGCACGCGGCTTGGCCTGCTTTTTAAATTCGTCATTCGTTGACGATTTATTTCGTTCGTTCAATGGACATACTCAAGTGAATGCCACTGATTTGCGAGCCTTAAAATATCCAAGTCGGGAAGTATTGATCAGTCTTGGACGATGGGCAAAAGAGAATCTAATGTTGACAGATGAAAGCATCGATCAAAAAATCAAGGAAATTTACTAAAAATGCACCAAAATGTAAAGGACGCTTTAGAGGTATTGAAAAGTATGGGGATGCCTCGCGCTCAAATAAATGAAAGGTCAGCCCTATGTTTGCTGGCATTGATAGACCTTACCCCTCAGAAAAAATGGAATGAAGTAAGGTTGCGTTTGATCGGGATTACCCCGATTATGGAGTTTTGTGAAACGCATTATAACAAGCGATATGCTCCTAATACTCGAGAAACATTTCGTCGTCAGTCTATGCATCAATTTGTTGATGCAGGGATAGCACTTTATAATCCTGACGACCCAAAGAGACCCGTGAATAGTCCAAAGGCAGTTTATCAAATTGAACCAGAAGCGGCAGATCTATTGAGATCATATGGTAGTAAAGAGTGGAATGATAAGTTAGCTTCGTATCTTTCTAAATATCCTTCATTAAAAAAGAGGTATGCAAAGGAAAGGGTGCATAAACAGATTCCTCTAGAAATTGGCAAAGGCAAAAATCTAAGTATCAGTCCCGGTCCGCACAGCGAGCTGCTCAAAGCAATTATAGAGAATTTCGGTCCCAGATTTGTTCCAGGTGGTGAGGTGCTTTACCTGGGGGATACCGGTAATAAATGGAGCGTCTGTGAAACAGCCAAATTAAAACAGCTTGGGGTTCAAGTAGACTCTCATGGCAAGATGCCTGACGTGATTCTTTACTACTCCGATAAAAAATGGCTCATTCTTATTGAGTCTGTCACGACTCACGGTCCCGTCGATGCGAAGCGTCATGCAGAGTTAGCCAAACTGTTTAATGGGGCGACAGTCGGTCTGGTTTTTGTCACGGCATTTCTTACCCGAGCAGTCATGAGCCGCTATATTGCAGACATTGCCTGGGAAACTGAAGTGTGGGTAGCAGATGCTCCCTCCCATTTAATCCATTTCAACGGGACTCGCTTTCTCGGTCCTTATTAATCTTTTATTTTATTCCTAATGTTGCGTACGATATCGTTTTTGTTTTGGAGGTTTTTTTATCTATGAATATTGCAGAAATGATAGCGGATGCTAAAAATAAGGACCTGCTTGCCTGTCCATACTGTTCTGTATACTCGCTTTTTACTTTTAATGAACCGAGGAGAATTGCGCGAACGGATATTCGCGAAGCAGTTTGCCCATGTTGCGGCGGAGCGGTTGTACAGCTCCGCAACCTGAATCCGACCCTGACTCCAAAGCCATTAGGTGGGTATGAATCCAAAGAGAACCCAGAAAAATGGGCTGTCGTATGGCCGAGACAACGATTAATTTGCAGTGACCAGAAAATTCCGATGGAAATTCGGAACGACATGAACAATGCATATTCAATAGTGGATATATCACCTGATGCAGCAGCAGGGTTGGTAAGGCGTGCATTGGAAAGAATTTTAAAAAAGTACTTGAGTTTAAATGGGAAAGATTTAGAAGAGCTTATTAAAGCTTCTAAAGATAAGGTACACCCTAGAATCTTTGAACTACTTGATAGTGTTCGTGGATACGGCAATTTTGGAGCTCACCTTAAAGAAGATGCTGTTTGCGGAGAGACTCTTGAAGTCCAGGATGAAGAAGCTAGTTTTATTCTTAATGCTGTGAAAGAACTGATAGATGATGAATTTGTTAATAAAGCTCGATAGCAAGAGATGCTCAGACAGTTGGAAGTTAAAAAGGAAAGGGCAAGAAAAAAGAAGTCTGAGGGGGCTGCCGCAGTCCCTACACGAAACTTACAGTCATGAACAGAAGGGATGGCTGATGAAATTCGAAGAATTTATGTCTATAGTTTAGAAAGACAAACCTATTCGAAGAATAGAGAATGACTAGTTTCTCCATGAAGCACTGACAGCTATTAGACCGATTTTTTCTTTGTTAGACGAAAAACTCTACATGTTTTTTCTGTGGAGAAATGTGAATATACATCTGGGTGCTGCTGCTTAAAGCTTGCTTGATCGAAAGATTTCCGAATTTGAGTTTTCCAAGTAGCAATACCATCTATTCCTTCAGATTCGCCGATAAAATTTTTAAGCTGACTTTCTAAGGTTTCGATCTCATTGGAAATAATTTCATGTTGAACTTTCAGTTCCCAAAGTTTTTTGTGAATAGATCTTATCTCTTCGTTTGGTTTTTGCATTTTTTCTGTTTTATTAGAATGTATTTTACCTTATGAAATAAATTAATATTTTAAATATGTTTATCCGAATTTCAATGTGCTGACACCACCCAATCCCTTTTCGACATGGATCTGGGTCTTGATTCTTTCCTGAAGCAACGGTATGTGAGAAATGATGCCAATCGTTTTATTGCTCCTCTGCAACGTTTCCAATGCAGAGATGGCCACATCGAGAGTTTCGAGGTCGAGAGAACCAAATCCCTCGTCAATGAATAGAGAATCGATCCTTACCTTTCTTCCAGCAAGATCTGATAGACCCAGCGCCAAGGCAAGGCTGACAAGAAAGCTCTCTCCACCAGAAAGACTTTCTGTTGGGCGCACGCTGTTCGCTTGGTGCAGGTCTTGAATCTCAAGACCCAATAGCTCGGCATCGATACGGCAAAGACGATAACGGCCGTTCAGCTTTCCCAGATGGATGTTAGCCCGGCGGATAAGAAGATCCAAAGACAATCCTTGAGCAAATATACGAAACTTCTTGCCATCATTAGAACCGATCAAATGAGAAAGACGGCTCCAAATTTTCAATCTATCCCTACTTAATAGGAGATCCTTCTGTTTTGCAGCATAATTTTTGCGAGCCTGATCGTCTCTATCGATCTTATCCTTTAGTAAAACTACCTTCGACCTATCATCTAGAATTTCCTTTGAAATTGAAAGTTTCTTTCCCTTTAGTTCTTTTAATGACTCCTTATCAGGAGCTTGATTGTCCTTGAGATTCTTTAACTGTGAAAGAATGTGAGTTTCAGTGCCGATCAGTTTATCTATATCCGCCTGTTGGTCTTTTTTCATTTGTTCAATACGGTTTGCTTCGTCGTCAGGGAGTCTCGCAGCCTTAAGTTCCTTAATATCTTTGAATTCAGTGTCTACCAAACGTTTTGAGATGTTTTCATTCACTTGAGCTAGTTTCTTCTCAAGCTTTCCTTGAGACTCCCTAGCATCTGATACGCTATCCGCGGCCGATGTGACGGCACTTTGTAATTGGACCAGCTTTTCTCTTGAATCGGAAAGGCTCAACCACTGTTTCTTAAAAGCTTTCTCATGCACAAAATCGGATGGGGTGTTCAGAATGTCCTCTGTCACTTTTAAGTTATCCGATTGCTCTCTTAATGCTTTGCAAATGGACGATGCGTTTTTGATTTTGCCATCCAAAACATCCAGTTCACTTCTTGTCTTTTTTTGGCTTTCAGTTTTGTCTCTAAAAAGATCTTTCCGCTCTACTAGAGAATCTTGCAGTTTTTTTTCCTCATCAGGAGGAGGCAGAGAAACACTATAAGGATGCAATAGATTTGACAATTGCAATTCAACAAGAGAGATCGCCTCATTCAATTTCAGGATGTGCTCTTGAGATCGTGCAATTTGATCGTCAGCGTCACTAGCTGCCTTTTGTACTTCTGAAAGCAGATTTTTTGATTCATCGGCAAGACGTTGCTGCTTCAAAACTCCTTTTTCAGCTTCGTGTAGGGCTCTTTCCGCTTCTCTAACATCGTCAAGACACTTTTCCCTCTGGGAAATAGCATCTTTGGTCAGGAGGATTTCAGAAGCTAAAACACCTGATTTCTTTATAATTTTCCTTTCAGAGAGAAAAGCTTCAAGTTCCCATGAGATAGATTGCAATCTTTGAACTGCCTTAGATTCTTCTTTCTCTTTTGCCTCTAATAAACCTTCCGTCTTATCACATTCGGAAGATGCAAGGTCGAATTTACGACGAATTTCGTTCAGGGCCTTTTTAGCATTTTCTAGGTTTTTCTCTTGTTCAGCCGTATCTGACAGGAATTGCATTCCCGATTGAACATAGGGATGTTCAATCGCACCGCAAAGGGGGCAGGTTTCGCCAGTTTTCAGCTTTGAGCGATGCTCTTCCAAATTGACAATCAAATGCTTCCTATGGATTTCGCTTTCTAGAACACCTATATCGTCTGACTGGCTGTTCAATGCATCATTCATTGCATTGCGCTTTTTAAGAGCGACTTCTTTTTGAGCGCTCAATTCCCCGAGTTCTCTTTTAATCCGGATGCAATCGGACGACGACTCATCGCATTTGTTAAGAATCTCTAAATATAGTTTCTTTCCGTTCAATTCATCTTGAATTATTGCTGTCGTCCGCCCCTTCAGAAGGTCTTCAACAGCTTGTTTTGCCTTTCCAGCGTGGATCTCCTTCTGTTTCAGCGCTTCCAGGCGATTTTTTAATTCGTCTTCGCTAGGGACGAGATTTTTCAGAGCAGTTTCTTTTTTCTCTAAGACCTCACTTTGAGATTCCGCTGCTTCTCGCTTTTGCTTCCTTTCAGACGATAAGGACGTTAGCAGGGAGATGATCGAGGTTAAATCACGATCTAGGGATAGATCGTGAAGGTGATCTTTAATCCATGATTCAAGGTCAGATAGATCTGAAATTTTGGAAGCCCTTTGAGTTTTAAGATCTTCGAGATCGGATTCCCCTTTTCCAATCAGACTGACTGCCAAATCTGTTGCTGCATTATACCCAGCCCGCAAAGTACGCTTGGCTGCCGTCAGTCTAGTTTCTTCCGAAAGGGTTTTCTCTTTTGCTGACTCGACGTTTCCGGAGGTCTGATCGTATTCTAATATATCGGGAAGAAAAACTTGAGCCTTGGAATGTGAAATAAGCCTTTTTATCATTGGATCTGCTGCTTTGACTTCCCGATCAAGTGTTTGACGATTTATTTGAACTTGTTTTAAATCTTCATGGAATTGTAAAAACTGGTCCCCTAATTTGATTAAATTAGTGAGTCTCTCTTCCTCTTTCTCACGGATTTTGATCTCATTAGCGAGTTTTTCAATCTCTTTTTGCGTGCCAGTTCTCAATTCTTCAGTCAGTAATTCGATTTCGTTGAGGGCTTTCTCCTGATTCGCCAACTCGCTCTCTTTATCCGATGCCATTCGATAGGCGGCGCATCCGAGTTCAGAGTAGATGGTAGTTCCGGTCAAACTTTCCAGCAACCCAGCCCGATCGTCACTTTTGGCTTTCAGGAATTTGGCAAAGTCGCCTTGCGCAAGAAGTACAGAACGAAAGAAGCGGTCCGCATCAAGACCAGTCAATTCCTCGATCAGCTGGTCGGTATCTCTGATTTTTTGGGTTAATGCATTTCCTTGTGAATCATAGACGTATCTTTTAGGCTGTTGGAAATCTCCGTGAGGTTTATTCTGCGCGCGCCTCAGTTGCCATACTGCGCGAAAACGCCCCTTTTTGACTTCAAATTCCACTTCAGCAGAACACTCTCCCGTATGGCGGCTCATTATGTCTCCTGGACTCGGGACATTTCCATAACGAGCAGCCCGTCCATATAAAGCAAGGGTGATTGCATCGAGAATCGTGGATTTACCGGAACCTGTCATTCCAGTAATTGCAAAAATTCCGGAGCTGGCAAGAGGTTCCTGCTCAAGATCTATTGTATGTTGACCCTTGAGCGAATTCAGATTTTTAAAAAGGATTCGCAGAATTTTCATCGATTTTTCCTTAAGATTCTTTCTCCGATTCCAAGACAGAATCGTATAACTCCTTAAATGCGGTACATAAGTGCTTCCGATCTTCTTCGTTCAATTCTTCTTCATTTTCTAATCTGTAAGTAAAAACTTGAATCGGGTCGTTGAGCAAATCTGGAAAATCACTTTCATTGAGAGCTTCTTCACTTAATCCGTTTGTTTTTGATGAATTTGGGGTCATCACACGCACTACTTCAAAGGAACAGTTCTTCGTATGATTCTGAATCTCCTCAAAGAGATTCCCAGTCCCATCATGGCCATCTACAATCAATTCGATCCAGGGTGGAAGGGCAGAAGAGGGAAGTTCAAGTTTATACAGGGTGGATTCTAGATCCTCGCGATCCACTCGCAGTTGAAACAATGAGCGGGCTATCGGTATTTCCTTAAGTGTATTCGAGATGAGCTGCCCATCCTTAAAGTCGAGGATACGAATCTCCTTCTTATCGTTTGCTTCGCTAAAGCTGAGAGGAATCGGCGAGCCTGAATAACGAATATGTTCATTTTTAATTTTTTGTGGATGGTGAAGATGGCCAAGCGCTACATAAGAGAAAATATCAGAAAAAGTGCTTACAGGGACCGCACCGAGACCGCCGATTTGAATCTCCCGTTCGCTATCCGATTTTATTGCCCCAGTTATTGTTAGGTGTCCCATTGCGATAAACGCGATGTCTTTATAACGTTCCTGCATTTCTTTGCCTGCTGCATCGTAGTGTTTGCGAATCCCTTTTTGAAGACTTCGGCGGATCTCTTCTTCGCTTTGGCCAAATACAGCTGTCCGGAGATCCCGATCTCTTAAATAAGGAAGAGCCGCAATGACTACAGTTGGATCATCGGATGTCGGGAGCGGTATAAGAGCATCGGATAAAATATTCGGCATCATTCCAACTACATGAACATCAAGGGCCTTAAGTATTTGTTTGGGGGCTTCAAGATGAGCTGGAGAATCGTGATTGCCACCTGTTACGACTACTGTACAGTCAGTTTCACGGTGGATTGAAGCGAGAAAATCAAAATATAGGCTTTCTGCTGATTTTGGAGGATGTGGTGAATCAAAAATATCTCCAGCAATAAGTAATGCGTCGATCTTCTCTTTTTTTATTGAAGCGAGCAAAAAATCCAAAAATCGCTGATGTTCCTCAGTGCGATCACGTTCATATAGCATTTTTCCTAAATGCCAATCAGCTGTATGTAAAATGCGGAAAACGGCATTTTTTTTGGGTGTCAAAGGATTCTTGGGATTCGCTTGACCTTTAGAGAAGCTATTTGGTTTGTTGGTGGTCATTGTAAGTCATCAAAGCTAGATATTTAATACATCTTAATATTTTATAAATACAAACCAATTAGGGCAAGCAAAGAAATTATTTTAATTCTGTCGTTAACAGCCTGGGTGAGGAATGATGATTGTATGTCAGAGAAAGTTGTCGATGAAGTTCCATGTTATCCATCGAGTGAGTGTCGCAATCCTTTCCCAACGGTTTTTCTCGTGACTCCCAGGCTCTTTCCGATTTCCTCGTTTGTCATCCCAAGTGCTTTCAATTCCTTGATTTTTTGTGAAAGTTTTTGATAGAGTGGGGCATCCTCGCTGAATGGAATTTTGATCTGGCAGGGGAGAAGGGAATCTCGGTTCGAATTGGTGATGACCGGGTCCGATTTTTTTTCCGAAAAAATTCGGAAGAAGGGACGCACTTGAGTGCGTTCCGGGTAGGATTCGAATTTGCAGCTTCGCTGCAAATCGCCGGCCCGGCAGCAACGAGCTTTAGCTCGTGCGCGAGGGCATCCCAGGCGTGACGAAAGTACACGCCTGCAGGGAAGAGGGCTGCGGAATCACGAAAAAGGTCAAGGGTTTGACCTTTTTCGTGCGGAGCAGGTGGGTCCTTTAGGACGAACCGGAAGGGGGAAGGGGCGAAGCCCTTGCCCCTGTTGGTTCTTATGATTAAACTAAATTTATATTTGATAAATAGTGTAATTATTTATAAGTTCTTATTGTTTTATTTCAATTAAAGTGATGCGCTAGAACTTGTATCAAATCCTTGGCTTTGATAAAAAGCGCGCCGGATTGAATTCGAAGTGCCAGGCTTGAGCCGGTCTCCATGGAGAGGAATAGTAGTGGGCGTGTGGGTAAGTACATGTTTCATCTGATAGTGGCTCCCCCGAACCCGTTCGATGATAAAGCCGTTCTCTAGTAAATGGTGCAAGGCTTGTTCAGGACTTGGTCGTGGTGGAAAATAGGGCCTCTCCCTTTCAGGCTCATCAATCATAGGCAATGGGGCGTCAGGTGGGGGGCTTTCGATGGCTGACCGATTCTCTCGACGGGTTTTGATTTTCGGAAGGCGGCGGGTCGGAGTCTCTTCTTCCTCTTCAAATGAGGGAGGCTTCTCTCTAGATGAAACCTTAATTGAGGCGTGCTCGGGATTTTGGGACGTTCGAGCCGGCTCTTCAGAAAGAGGATGCGGAAGGGGAGCGGATTCAGCAAGATTTTCAGGAGCAGAAGATAGAAAGGCAAGCGAGGAGAGAGAAGAGGGGAAGAGATTTGCTCCAAGAGGATTTTTCGAAGGATCTATGATGAATCTCAAATCATGTACGATTTGATAGAGGCGGACCATCTGGATGAATAAATTCCCGTAAGCCCCTTCGTCGCTTATGTTTTTTCTCGCGATACGAAGTCGCTTAACGATCGCGCCTTCCAAATTCGTTAGAGAGCCTTGCATGCGGCAATTCTCTGCGAGTAGGCGAAATGCCATACGAATGCTGGCTTCGGACCTCACCGAGAAATCTGGTTGGACCAGCCCACCTTCAGAAGGGGTCAGCACATTTGCGAGCCTGTCTAAATATTGGTTCCCTAGAAACCTCCCATATTGCCGTTCGATCCAACGGGCATCGTCTTGGCGCAATTCTTCGAGGTCCTCTAGGGCAACGTTGTTTTCAAAGAGCCTGAAAACAGGCACTTTCACTTCGAATATTCTCGCCTCGAACAAATCTTTAATCTGCGAAAGAAAATTCCAACGGTCCAGTGCTTCAGGATGTTCCGCCGCGTCGGGCCCTATGTTGGTCATGAGCCGATTCAAATTGTACAGGCGTTTTTTATCCTGAGGGACAAGCAGAGTTGAAAAGCTCGGCTGCATATCGGCTGCAAACTGTAGGAAAGCATCGATGTCGCCTCGGGATGATTTTCCCTTGTCCAGCATTTCGCTTCCCTCGAAAAGCTCGACGGCGGATACGCCTAAGACTTGCGTTTTCCGTGGATCCGAGAGAGCCGCGAGGAAAATTTTCAGCTCTGGGGCGTTGAAGTTAGGCAACCGATTTCCAAGAGCTTCGATCTGCTTGCTGATTTTTTTGACATCGGATCCAAAATTTGCTTGAGGGTGTAGCTCGTTAGCCATCAGCAAGATTGAAAGATCTTTACAGATTTCTCCAAAAGCCTTCAAATCGTCCTCCTCTACTTCGGCTTGTTTCCAATTTCTGTGCATTTGGGCACCCAAAAGATCGAAAAAGCAAAACTTCGAGGTAAGGCGCCAGGATTGAAAGATTGTCTGGAGGTGCGCGCAATCCTTTTCGGTCAAAAGTCCATTCATCGGGACGTAGCGTTTATCCGGATGCATCATTTGCCAATTGGACGCGAAGACTTGGATCATTTGGGGATCTTTTTTAACGACCAATCGTTTGGCCAGCTGGAAAGATACAAATGCAAGACCCGCCAGGCCGATCCATATGATTGCTACGTTTGCGGTTTTCGAATCGGTCAACCGAGAGGCTGGGCAAGAGTCTTCCAGTTCAAACCGGGGAAGATTTTTAAGACAAGAAAATGTACTATTTGCGAAAGCTGAAATTTCGTTCATTGGACTATTTTAACATGATATACTAATTTAATTCAATGAATAACATATCTTATTTATTGTGAAATTTATGTCAATTCGTGAAAAATTTTCTTGAAATTCAGTAAAGTAATTTTTTTTCTATAGACTGACTCTAATTATGAGGTGTAACGATGAATATCGCGGAAATGGTTCTTTCGGCGGCGCTCAAGTTGAAGATCGGGCAAAAGGGGCGCCATATTTTCCTTTGCGCAGATCAGACGGCGGCAAAATGCTGTTCGAAAGAAGCGGGGCTTGCCTCATGGGACTATTTGAAGAGGCGTATCGAGGAGGTCAACTTGAGCGGGCAGGCTCATTTTTGGCGGACGAAAGCCAATTGCCTTCGCATATGCGCAAACGGGCCGATCGCAGTTGTCTATCCAGATGGGGTTTGGTATCATTCCTGCACGCCGGAGGTATTGGAGCGGATCATTCAGGAGCATCTAATCGGCGGGGAGCCCGTCGAACAGTTCAAAATCTCAGTGGAATCCAAGTGCTTTTGCTAGGAAGTAAATCAGGGATCCGGCCGCTCCGGCGCCTGGCAAGGTCAAGATCCAGGCGAGAACAAGCCGTTGCGGGACCTTCCAGTGAACCGCAGTCCGTCCTTTGGCGGTGCCCACCCCAGTGATTCCCCCGGCGATCACATGGGTCGAGCTGACCGGCATCCCCAGAAAGCTCGCAGTCAAAATGACAGCCGATGCGGAAGCTTCCGCTGCGAATCCTTGGATCGGGGTGATCTTCGTAATCGAATAGCCCATCGTTTTGATGATGCGAAAACCGCCGGAAGCGGTGCCGAGGCCCATTACAAGGGCGCAGGCTAAGATGACCCAAAGGGGGATTTCTGGTTTGTGCAAATAGCCGCTTGCAAAAAGGCCCAGGGTGATGATCCCCATGCTTTTCTGAGCGTCGTTTAACCCATGGGAAAGAGCGACGAAACAGGCTGACCCGATCTGCAGATGTCTGAAGATTCTCATTTCATGGAGCGTTGGATTTTTGGAGGAGAAGTGAAAAATGATTTTCATGATCAAAAGGCCCACGAGAAATCCCACGATAGGAGAGATGACCATGGGGATGATGACTTTGCCCAAAACCCCCTTCCAAAGGATCGAGCTTACGCCAAGATGCGCCCAGGCAGAGCCGACCAGCCCTCCGATGAGGGCGTAAGAGGAGCTGCTGGGGATGCCGTAATACCAAGTCAGCAAGTTCCAGAAGATCGCAGCCGATACAGCGGAAAGAACGACAATTTGAGTCGTCTCTTGTGCGTTGACAAGACCGGTCGAGATGGTTTGGGCGACCCCGCTGATTTGAGTCGCTCCAATGAAGTTGAGGACGCCCGCCATGACAATGGCGGAAAGGGGAGCGAGGACGCGGGTGGCGATGACGGTGGAGACGACATTGGCCGCGTCATGGAATCCATTCGTATAATCGAAAATCAACCCTAAAATAACTATGGCGATGATGAGTTCCATTCCTTGGGTTATATCTGACCTGAGGAATATACACATGAAGAATTTGAGTATCATTTATTGACATTTTAGGTATGATGTCCTTTCGCTTTTTGAAAAGGAGAGTTTTTATGGCCAAATTTTTTCAGACATTGACCCTTGTCTTTGCTCTCTTCAACCCATTTGCAACCATCAACCCACAGGAAAGTTCACCCGTGAAAAATCAACCCGTCGTTGTATTCGAAACAAATTTAGGCAATATCGAGCTGACGCTGAAGCCTGACGTCGCTCCTAAGACATGCGAGAATTTTATCGGCTTGGTTCAGAATCATTACTACGATGGCATTATTTTCCACCGGATCATTAAAAATTTCATGATTCAAGGGGGCGATCCGACAGGGACTGGAGCTGGCGGAGAGTCGATTTGGAAGAAGCCTTTTGCCGACGAATGCGTCGCTGTCGTAAAGTTCGACAAACCAGGCCTCCTTGCGATGGCAAACCGGGGGCCTTCTACGAATGGGAGCCAATTCTTCATCACGACCGCGGCTACCCCTTGGCTCAACATGCGCCATACCATTTTCGGGGAAGTGACGGCAGGATATGACATTGTCAAAAAAATGGAAGCGGTGAAAACCGGGCCTGCAGATCGCCCGGTCGAGACGGTTAAAATCGTGAAGGCTTACTTAAAGTCTTAGAGACTGTTATTAGCCTGGAAAATCTGGGCTGACGATCAAAGTGCCAGTTGCGTCCATGTGCATTGTGTAATGGTTGTCGCCGATTTGAAATCCAATCGTGTATCCGGGAGTGAGAATTTGCGAATAGACGTGGCCATCCAAAGGGCAGCCTATAGAAGTGTCAGGCCAGGTGACATGTCGGAACTTTTCTAAAATGACTTGTTTCGGATCGATTTCGCGATCGGGGAACTCAACTTTTAGAAGTTGGATTAATTTCGCTTTTGCAGCATCTACCAGTAAATCGGGAATGCCCGTTATGCTCACAAATTTGTCGATCGATTTGGGCGTAGAATAATTGATCATTTCTGTTTTCATAACAAGCCTTCCAAGTAGTTTGTTTTCGGGATAGATTTTAAATGATCGAACAATTGATTGCAATCCCGAAAATCGGCTAAAAGACGATCTTAAGTTGTTGTAATTAAGAGTTTTAAGATTCAGTCTTGCTTAAAAAAATAATTATTTAAATTAATATTAAAATGTTTTATAATAATAACAAACAATAAAAGGTGTTATTATGACAACAAAAAGCGTGATGAATAGAGGGATAGGGCCCTCCTCCGACCCGACGTCCTCTCTCCCCGTAGTTTCAGAGGGGTTGAGGCAGGTGTCTAACAAAGTGGAAACTGCGTCAGTGAGCAAGTTCCGCGAACTTTTGCAAGAAGGGCAGAACTACGATGGGGAGGTTACTCCAGAGTATTGGCAAAAACTCATTCAGTTCGTCGGAAAGGAAGTGGATGGCACGAATGAAGGTGTCAACGCCGCCTATCAAGAAGTCATGGAAAAAAATGTAAGAAATATTCCGACAAGGCAAATGGCCGCTCCTCGCGTCTCCTCTTCCCAGGACTATCGAATATCTCCCCATGGATTTAAGAACTTTGGCAATACCTGCTTTGCAAACTCCGCTCTTCAATTCCTTTTTCATATTCCTGGAATCGACGATATTTTAGATCAGAAATTGAATGCATCCGATCCAGACCGAGCGGCATTCCATCAAAATATCAAAGCGCTGAGATCCGAGTACCTAAAAGAACGGCCAGATAGCAAAAGGGTCGAGCCTCTTCTTCATGCTCTTCGGGACTCTCCCTTATTGAGCCAGTTAGAAATGAAATGGCGTCAAGGAGATGCCAGCGAGTTTCTCGTTTTAGTCTATGAGATCCTCGGTGTAGAGCATCCTAATTTTAAATTATCGACCTCGAGTATGGTCGCCGATCCAGAAACCGGCGAGGCGCATGTCATCGGCAATGAAAGAGAAAATATTTCTCTTCCTATCTCCGGCAGATCGCCAACCCTTCAGGGTTGTGTAGACCAGTTTTTGCAAACCGAAACAGTAGAGCCATTAAAAGACTATCCCAATTGCACAGGCAAACGGTTGTTTTTTCAGGGCAAAGCTCCAGAAGGGGTCCAATTCAGTTTAAAGAGATATACAGCCAGAAATCAAAAAATCCCAACTCCTGTCAAGGGATTCGATCAACCGATCCGCGTTCCCTTTTGCGATGACCGAGGAGTCGTGACAAGCACGGCAGCCTACAAGATCGATGCCGCTATCTGTCAGAGCGGCAGCACGAATGGGGGGCATTATTTTACACTCATCCGAACTGCGGACGGCTGGAAAGAGCTCAATGATATGAAAGAACGGTCGCTTTCCTATGAAGCTGGTTTGGCCATCATCGAAAGGGATGGCTATCTCGTGAACGCTCGTAAAATTTAGAAAAATCTGGTAGCCTTTGATCTTCTCAAAGGAGCGCTTCTGTTCTGGCTCGTGTTTTTTCCCATGGTTCTTTTCGCTCAAAGCTGGGCGGAAAAAACGCTTCATGATCTGACTCTAGACCAAAAGATCGGCCAGCTTTTTATGCTTCCCGCCTGTCCGTTAAGAGGGGAAGACCATTGGAGCGATTGGGCGCTCCTTTTCGATCGCTTCCAGATCGGCAACGCCATCGTCAAGCATTCCGATCCCTTGACGCAAGTAAATTTTTTGAATGATCTCCAAAGCGCTTCTGAAATCCCGATGATGATTGCCGCAGATGCCGAATGGGGCCTTGCCATGCGGATGAAAGATACGATGGCTTTTCCCATGAGCCGCACGCTTGGGGGCGTGAAAGATCTCAACCTCCTTTTTCAGCTCGGGGCTGAATTGGGGCGCCAAGCCAAGCGGGTCGGGATTCATCTGAACTTGGCTCCGGTCGCAGACGTCAATACCAACCCGGAAAATCCGATCATCGGCATGAGGTCGTTTGGCGAAGATCCAGAGCAGGTCGCAAAGTGCGTTTCGGCGCTCGTTAGAGGGATGCAATCGGCCGGTATCGGAGCTTGCGCCAAACACTTCCCGGGACATGGAGATACGGTCGACGATTCCCATCGGACGCTTCCTCTCATCCCTCATTCCTTAGAGCGGCTCCAGGAGGTAGAATTTGTCCCCTTTCGAAGGGCGATTCGGGACGGGGTTCTCGCAATCATGACCGCACATCTTCTCGTCCCTGCCATCGATCCCGATCGGCCAGCCACCTTGTCGTCCCCCTGCCTTACTGGCATTTTACGCCGCGAGCTTGGTTTCGAGGGACTGATTATCAGCGACGCGCTAAATATGAAGGCGCTTACAGAGACTCTGGCAGAGACGCCGGAAGAGATCGCCACCCGAGCCTTTCAAGCAGGATGCGATCTTCTCCTTTATGGCGCCGATTTCCCCCCCCGGATCGACAAGATCTTAAGGGAGGATATCCCGAGAGCTTGGAATGCCCTAAAGAGAGGATTCGAGGAAGGCGCGCTGTCGATCGAACAACTCGATGCGAGTGTAGCTAGGGTCCTAAGGGCAAAAGAGCGGCTCGGCCTCCATCTGCCCTCTATCTTAAGTGAGGAGGGGCTTTTTGAAGCCCTCCATTCGGAAGAGGCGATCCGTCTCAAAAAGGAACTCTATCGAGAAGCTATTTCTTTGCAGGGCGAGCTGCCGCATCTACCTGAAAATACGGCCTATTTGGCCATCGGCGGCGACCCCGATGGTTCCTTTCAAAGATTTAACCGGACATTTTCCGTATCTCCCGGCCTCGATGCGGCCGAGCGGCGCAAAGTCCTGAAAGACTTGGAAGGATTCGACGCCATCGTGATCGGGATTCATAAGTTCGGGCCAAGGGATGAAAACTATGGATTTTCCCCTGATTGCATCGACCTTATCCGATCGATGTCCGGCAGCATTCTTTGCCTTTTCGGCACGCCCTACTCGGCCTCGCTTTTTTCTCATAAAGGCCCTCTGTTGATCGGTTTCGAAAACGACCCCGATGCTCAAGAGGCCGTGCTGGAGATTCTTATGAAGGCAAGGAGTTATTAACCCGCTGTGCAAATATGAGACATTTCTTCAGGACGTAGATTGTCCATCTCTGCGTTGTTGCCCTGCTTCGACAACCCACTTCGGGGTTGCCTGCATCGGGCGCCTTGATCTGAACAATCTCCGTTTACCTGCATAAATTGTCTCCTATTTGCGTAGCGGGTTAGTAGACAGGAGATTCATCTGCAAGAAGAATTCTTCGGCTGGAAGACAAAGAATTCCATCGCGTTTGATTTTCTCTTTGCCTCGATAGATCAAGATGAGGGTGGCCTCGGGATAGTCTTTCTGGAATTCCTTGAGGCCGCTAAGGTCATGAGGTGTGATCGCTTTGCCGTTTTTTACTTCGATCGCATAAAAAGTGTTGGATCCATAGAGGATGAAATCAACCTCAACCCCGGCCCTTGTCCTCCAGAAGTGGAGTTCCACTTGGGTCTTTTGAAAAGAGGAATCCCAAACCAAAGGCCATCCAGCTCGCATGCTCGTCCCGATATTGCTCTCGGCTCCAAAGCGCAAAAATATGCTCGAAATATCCTTGAATCTCATAGACAAATGAACCCAAAACTCAGGTTGTTAAAATGAACTGCACTTTCTTTTTCTCTTCGATAAGTCCGTGGACGACATCCAAGATTTTTGGGACTTTCTGCACCTCATCGATGACGACCGTTTCCTGATTGGGAACGGCTTCAAGGCGCTCCCGAAGAAGCTCGGGATTCATGGAGTAGAGCCTCTCCTCGCGCGGATTTAAAAGATCCAGCCAAAGAGCCTTGTTATATTTCCCCTTAAGCCAAGTCGGTTTTCCCGTGCCTCATGGGCCAAATAAAAAGTGGCGGCCGGCGCCTCGAAGAATCGATGGTAAAGCAAAATGCACCCTTAGTTGCCGTTTCTTCGTCCATTTGGCATAAGCGATGCCATTTTGCAATTATTATTGATTATTAGATACTTACGATTTATTGAACATGAAAAAACCCCGGTGTTTCCACCGTGGGTTCGCATCTTCTAGCCTAAAAAGCCGTTTGGGTTACTTCTTGTCTTGATCGTCGACGATCTCGACTTCGGCTTCTTCCACATCGCCGTTGCCTTTAGCGCCTTTGGCTTTAGGGGCAGGACCTCCCTGCGGCGGCGGGGCTCCGGCGCCTGCTTTTGCAAGCTCTTCGCCGATCTTCTGCATGTGGTTCTGGAGCTCCGCGCGTCTTTTGCCTTGATGAGGGCGTTGTCTTGGCCCTCCAGGGCCTTTTTAAGGGCGTCGATACGGCTTTGGATATCAGAGGTTAGATTGCCGGGGAGCTTATCCTTGTATTCCTGAAGAGCCTTTTGGGCTCGGAAGGCAAGGGCGTCGGCCTCATTGCGTATTTCGACTCGCCTCTCTACGCTCTTTGTCTTCCGCTGCGTGGAGTTCGGCTTCTTTGATTTTTTTCTGGATTTCGGCGTCGGTCAGTCCTGATTTCGCTTCGATCCGGATTTTTTGCTCTTTGCCGCGATTGCTTGTCTTTCGCAGAGACGTGCAGGATTCCGTCGGCGTCGATGTCGAAGGCCACTTCGATTTGCGGCATGCCGCGCGGGGAGGGTGGAATGTCAGTCAGGTCGAACCGGCCGATCTCTTTGTTGTCGCGGGCCATCGGGCGCTCTCCTTGGAGAACGACGATGGTCACGGCAGGCTGGTTGTCGCTCGCTGTTGAGAAGACTTGTTTCTTCTGCGTCGGGATCGTCGTGTTGCGCTCGATGAAGCGGAGTCATCACGCCGCCAAGGGTCTCGATGCCCGAGTGTCAGAGGAACGACGTCGAGGAGGAGGACGTCTTTGACGTCTCCGACGATGATTCCGCCTTGGATCGCGGCGCCGATGGCGACCGCTTCATCGGGATTGACCCCTTTATGCGGCTCGCGGCCGAAGAGCTCTTTCACTTTCTGCTGGACGGCAGGCATACGGGTCATACCGCCGACGAGGATCACTTCGCCGATGTCGCTATTGCTGAGACGCCGGCGTCTTTCATGGCTTTGCGGCAAGGCTCGACGCGTCCGCTCGATGAGGTCATGGCAGAGGCTTTCGAGTTTGGCGCGGGTGAGCGTGAGGGCAAGGTGTTTTGGGCCCGATGCATCCATCGTGATGAACGGCTGGTTGATCTCGGTCGAAGAGTGCCCGAGAGCTCGATTTTCGCTTTTTCAGCCGCATCGCGGAGGCGCTGCAGAGCCATCTTGTCTTTCGAGAGGTCGATGCCGTGCTCCTTTTTGAATTCGTCGAGCATCCAGTGGATGATGACGTTGTCGAAGTCATCGCCGCCGAGGTGGGTGTCGCCGTTCGTTGCAAGCACTTCGAAAACGCCATCGCCGATTTCTAGGATGGAAATATCGAACGTTCCGCCGCCGAGGTCGTAGACGGCGATTTTTTTATCTGTATGGAGTTTGTCCAGGCCGTAGGCAAGCGCCGCAGCTGTCGGCTCGGGGATGATTCGTCTTAACGTCGAGACCTGCGATCTTGCCGGCGTCTTTCGTCGATTGGCGCTGCGAGTCGTTGAAGTAGGCGGGAACGGTGATGACCGCTTCGGTCACTTTTTCGCCGAGATACGCTTCTGCCGTCTCCTTCATTTTCATCAAGATGTGGGCCGCAGCTTCTTCAGGGGATACGATTTTTCCTTCGACTTCGAAGACGGCGTCGCCATTGGCGTTTTTGGTTACTTTGTAAGGGACGGTGCTGATCTCAGACTGCACTTCGCGAGTATTTGCGGCCGATGAAGCGCTTGGTGGAATAAAGCGTCTTGTCGGGGTTCGTGACGGCTTGCCGTTTCGCAGGAACGCCGACGAGCCGCTCGTTGCCTTTGTAAGAGATGACGGAAGGCGTCGTGCGCGCCCCTTCTGCGTTTGTGATCACCACGGTCGAGCCGCCTTCCATGATCGCGACGCAGGAGTTGGTCGTGCCGAGGTCGATACCGATGATTTTTTTCTTTGAGGGTGCCATGTTTTCTTCCTTATGTTAATTCTTCTTCCGCAGCCAGTTCAGGCGCGGGATGATTTGTATTTTTTTGCGGGGCTTTCACCACTTTGACGCGCGCTGGTCGCACGGTGCGGGATGCGCTTTTATATCCTTTTGTAAACTCATGGAGGATCGTTCCATCCGGAAAATCTTCCGTCTCTACGATTTCGACGGCCTCATGGAGTTCTGCGTTGAACATGTTTCCTTCGGAATGGGAAGAGACGATGCCATGGTTATGGAGAACTTCTTTAAATTGGGAAAGGATCATCTCGAAGCCAATCGCCCAATTTTTCACTTCGCCGCCTGCCGTTTCTACGAATCGTAGGGCGTTCTCGAGATTGTCGATCGCAGGGAGAAACTCGCCGATCGCATTTTCAATGCTGAAGCGGGCCATCTCATGGCGCTCTTTTTGCATCCGCTTGCGCATGTTTTCCATCTCAGCAAGCGCGCGAAAATACTTGTCTTTCCAGTCCGCCGTCTCTTCTTCGGCGATGTAGGTTTCAGTTTTTTGTTCTTCTGTCATTTTTTTTCCAGTAAGATTGAAGTTTTCTCTATTTCGCCCGCAGCTTTAGGCTGGCGGAAGGTAATTTTATATTTGTAGATGCTCTCCGTTAGCGCGCGGCTTAATATATCGCTAAAAAGCCGGCTTAGCCCGATCAGGTTCCGATAGGGGATTCTCGTTGGGCCAAGAAGCGCGATCGCTCCGGCGATGGTCTGGTTGATCCGGTAGGGGATTGCAAGGACCGCGCATTCGGATCCGGGAGGGATGGATGGGCAAAGATCATCGCCGATCCAATATACAAGTTCGTTTTTCTTACAACATTCCCGAAGAAGGCTCCGCATCTGGGGCTCGTCCTCTAAGAGGGAGAGGCTGCTTGCCAGGGCCGCCGCATCATTGAATTCAGGATAGCTAAGGAGTTTCGAGAGGCCGGTTCGCAAGATTTCTTCGTGGGAGAAGTTCGCAGTGCCGACGACATGGCGGACCATGACTTCGTTGTAAATCCTCTGGGCGAGTTTCGCCTCGGCTTCATCGCGAAAAAGGGGTTTTTCTCTCTTGCTCATCCGCCAAAGGAAGTATTCTTCGGCAGACTCCAAGAAAGAGGCGCCAATAGGATAGTCTAGATAGATGGACTCCGTGCGGATCAGGCCGAAATCGGTGATGACGACAGCCAAGAGTTTCGAGTCGTCGAGTTTGATGAGCCGGATATCTTGGACAAAGTCCTGGTCGAACCGAGGGGTCGATACGAACACCGCGCATTTCGTCATCTCGCTCAAAAGATCGGCCGCCCGGTTGATCAGGGTGGCCACTTCGCGGTCTTCCCTTTTGAGGGCAACGGATAGCATCTCTTCTTGGCCTTCTTCTACATGGCCTTGAGCTTTATAGATATCCGCATAAAGCCTGAACGCCTTCTCAGTGGGGATGCGCCCGCCGGAGGTATGTTGCTGCTTGAGATATCCCGATTCTTCCATCTTGCTGAAGTAGTTGCGGATGGTCGCGGAACTAAGCGATTCGAACCCGCTATCTTGCAGCGTGCTCGATCCGATGGGCTTGCCCATTTTCAGATAGAGCTCGATCAGGCCGAGCAGGACGGCTTGCTCCCGGTCGTTTTTTGGGAGCTTTTTTGAGAGGATGGCTTTGTACATTGGCTTTGTCACGGTTATTTTTGTATTATACCAGATCGCTTTCTTTTTTAGCAATCGCATTCGTCGATTGCTGGTTTTTTTATGTAAGTTATTTTATTTTAATGACTTATGCTATTCAAGAAACAAGCTCGGATCATCCCCCAGGGTGGGCAGGATGTCTGCGATGGCAGGGCTCCAGTCGAGGCCGCGGCTATAGACGAGCCGGGAGGCGATGTAGCAGGCGATGATCGCCTTTTTATGGATATCTGGCAGGGAGAGGATCCCTTCGAGGTGGCGTTCCCGTAAAAGGGGGGTGCAGTAGTGGATGAGGCACCGGATCAAAAAATCATTTTTGTCTTGGGATAATTCCAGAGGCTCGAGGTATTCGAGGAGTTGATACTTATAGTAGTTGATCCGCTCCGAGATTTTATCTGAGATATCGCTGAGAGACCCATTCGTGTTTTTATAGGTGGTAAGGAGGATCCTTGCTTCATTCAAAGCGGCTTTCCGGATCACTTCCAGGATCTCTTTCACGTATTCGTTTTTCTCCTTCAAAAAGTCGGCCTCCGACATGCAAAGGCCTGCCAGCACCTCGAAAGAAGAGGTGATGACGCCTCCTTTATTGCAAGAGCTGTCTTTGAGGACGACGCATCCTAATTTCTCGAGAGCGTGGCGCGCTCCTGGAGTGAGGTAGAGGTTCGCCCCTTCCACGATCGCTTTCGATGTAGGGTTGCCTTGTGGATCCAAATAGGTGCGGAAATTCGCCTCGTTTAAGGTCCTCGGCCTCCCACCGCCTGGCACAAAAATATCGGCGACGATCGCGTGGATATTGTTGCGATAGAGGAAGTTCATTTCGCTGCCGGAGAGCCATTCTTCGACGAGCGTCCCTCCCTTTTTTCGCCAAAGGAGAGTGGCTTGGGCATAGGCGCTCTCTTCCCGTTTTGTCCTAAGGTCGAGGAGAAATCCCCCCTCGGAGAGCTTTTCAGGGGGGAAGTGGCGGATCGGGAGCGATTTATGGCAAAGCTCCGCCATCTCTTTCAAATCGAGGCCGATCGGATCATAGATTGTCCCGGAGACATCGGTCAAAGCGATCAGCGTGGCCGTATCAGGATAGAACTTATAGAGGTTGAGAATTTCGTTTCCCGCGACATCTCCATCTGGGCCTCCAGAAATCTTGATGGTAAAAGCATTTTTTTTTGGGTCGATCCCTAGAAATTTGAGGGTCTCTTCCAGAAAGACGTTGACCCCGTACGAGGTGACGCCATATTGCTTATGGTTGATGCCGGCTCCTGGCTTGCTGCTCATAAAAGAGCGCCCCGGCTTGTAGTTGCAATGGACCGCGAAGTCGGCGATCCAGACGATCATCTCGTTGGAAATATTTTCGTCGGGGCCAAGATAAATGTATTCGGGCCTCTTCCAATAATCGACGACCGATTTGGAGCGAAGCGTTCCATCTTCTTCGCAGTTGATGAGAGTCATGAAGCTGTCGATGAAGCAGCGCTGCGAGCTATTGATATAGGCTTGCCTTTGGCCCTGCCTGTGGGCGAGGATTTTTTCTTCGATGATTTTTGGGTCGATCCCGTCGTCTTCCATCTCCTTGCGAAAAACCTTCTCTTCGATTGAAAAGACGTCCATAGGTTTCAAAAGAATCGCCGTTTTCGCCCCGCCTTCCGGAATGTCTTTGTTTTTCTTTTGCTGGGTATAGGAGAGACTATAAGCTTCGGAAAAGACGTTGTTTCTGTCTTGGACGAATTGCTCGCGCCTCTCTGGAAGGATCGTTCTTACGCCACCTCTCGCCAGGTCTTTGAAGCGGATATTGAAACCGATGAAATGCATGCCTCGGATAAAAAAGATCCCGAAGGGAAGCTCTGGAAATTTTTCTTTCCGATCAAAAGGGACGCGGTCGAGATAGATGGGATCGAGGCGGAAACTGAAACTCGTCTTGTTGTGCCTGTAGAAGTTCGTTTTGAGGATGCAGTTGATGAATTCGACCCCTTGCCGCAAGATGTTCTTGCGCCTGAGGTCGTTGACTGCCTGTCCGGTGTCGAGCTTTTCGATGAGATCCGCTACCTCCTTTCTTTCATTTTGGAAGCGGGCCTCATTTTTCTTTTCTGGGTCGAACTTGGATTCGAACGCCTTGCAAAGCCTGACGGTCAGCTCGGGATGGCGGCAAAAACCGTCGATGATATGTTCGAGGGAATAGAGATTTGGATCCGCATAGACGAGGACTTGATGGACAAAGCTGATGAAATTGCGGACAAGATGGCCCTCGTTGCCGGTCAAAAGCTTCGTCTGAACGAACGCGGTGCCGACCGGATCGTCGATCTCGAAGAATTTCGTCAGGGCGAGTTCCCTCAGGAAATCATCGATATCGGCCTCTTCCCAGGCCGCTTTCCCATGCAAACCGTGCAGCCCGAGCGACAAAATCAAAACATTTTCGGTGCTATACGGGTCGACATAGGTCGCAACGACTTTTTGGAGGGCAAGCTGGTGGGCGTGGATGATTTTCGCGAGCCGATAGAGAAATCCCGCCTTCGGGACGCTCCGCCAAGCGAGCACCATCTGGAGCGAGGGCGCCTCTTTGCTTTCCCAATCGATATTGCGGCGCACTTCGTATTGGCATTGGTCGCGCTCCTTGGCCCGGAAGAACATCTCGAGGACCATCTTCAAGCGCTCTTCGGTCATGGAGCGGAGGAAGCGGGGCGTCAAACCATGGAGAAGCGTCTCGAACTCATCCGTTTTGAGATCGCTTTTTTTTTCTTTCGTAAATTCCAATAACTTCGCCTTCGCTGCCGGCGATAATTTCTCATTGCGGTCGGGGTCGCGGAAATAGACCAAGGCGATACGGAGATTCCCTTTTTTCTCTCCGGGCGGCGGCTCCTTCGAAACGAATGCCCGGTAGTACCGGATAGCAAACTGGGAATAACTCTTTAGGATTTTTAAGTCGGCGGCAGGACCGTCCATACAGCAGGAGATGGCCATCTGTTTTAGGTGGATGTGGGTAAAGCGGTCTTGGAGGTGAAAACTCAAAAGATTGCGGGCGATGAGAATCCGCATCTTCGGGTCGACCTCATCCATAAAGCTTATCGGCATGTGCTCTTCGAGCCAACGATAAGCGCGCTCGAATTCGCCCGATTCCGCAGCGATCGCCTTCTTCAAATCCTCGGAGGAGAGCGGAGGATATTTGGGCTGCTCCATATATGCACGTTTTGCATTTCCGGCATCAACTTGTCAAGGGGATGAAGTTATGTGTATGAAGTAAGTACTGGCGTTAATTTTCAATTTTTGAGAGGCTTTTCCAGCTGATCACATGGCTTGTCTGCCGTTTTTGATCTTCGGTGCCGCCATAGACCACGTACCCTTCTCTTTTTTCTTTGTCTACTCGGACTTGCAGAAGTCGAAAAGCGGCCAAAATAATCCAAAAACTCGGGCGTTCCCTCACTTTGTAGACACCCTCATAGCCACCCGCTTAAAAAAGGCCCTCCAAGATAAAGGGCCTTTGTAGAGAGAAGATTATCTCTTGCGATAGACATCTGCGAGTCCTGGCGCGGTTCCGAGCCACTCTCCGCCTTTCTTGAAAAAGACCACGTCTCCGTGATGAAATACGCGCATCGCGCCATGGCCAGGTTTGCCGCTATCGTAGATGAAGCTTCCATGCTGAACGAGCGGAACGCCTTCTTTATCGAAAGACCCTTCTTTGGGAACTTCCAACACCATTGTAACCCCCTTCACATAGAAGAAATAATCGATTTCTGGATCGTTGTCGGCGATTTCTTTCGCTTTTTTGACCGTGATCCCTCTCTCGACTCTCACTGCTGTGCTGAAGTCTGAACCTTTGTACTGAGCGTGATTTGGAATATGTTCCCAAGCATCTTTCTGAGCAGCAGGTTGTACAGGTTTAATTGGGCAAACTGGACAATTAGTAGTTTGGCCTATTTTAGTCGATTGTTGTAAATTTATTGCGTTCATGAAAAAACTCCTTTAATTTATATTTATGACTCTTTTATTTTAGTTTGTTTTCGTATTTAATTTAAAGTAACAAAATTAATTTGATTGCATTTTAATTTTATTTTTTAATTTTCCTGTTAGTGATTAATTTATGTCAGTTTTTTGATTTATTCCTGAGAGGGTATCTACAATGTGAGGTTCTGTCGATTTTTCGGTTCTAGCGAGAGAGTTTCTTAACTTTTGGACGGGTTGGCAAGCAGACGCAAGCTGTTCAATCCTACGAGGACGGTTCCCCCTTCGTGGAGGATGACGGCGGCCCAAAGAGGGACGAGGCCGAGAAGCGCGGGTATTGTGGCAAGGACGATGACAGAGAGCGCAAGGCTTAAGTTTTGCTTGACGATCCGCTGCGTTTGCCTTGACTTGGTGAAAAGCCAACTTAGGAGATGGAGATCGTCGTTGAGGAGGACGACATCTGAGGCGTCGACCGCGGCCCTGCTGCCGATTTTTCCCATCGAAATGCCGACTGTGGCTCGGGCAAGAGCCGGCGCGTCGTTGATCCCGTCGCCGACCATGGCAAGGCCTGCCGCAGAAAATGCGGCGACTGCTGCGAGCTTGTCCTCTGGGCGAAGGTCGGCGTGGATCTCGTCCACTTGAAGGAATTTCCCAACGTTTTCGGCGCTTTGCCGATTGTCGCCGGTCAGCATGATGGTTTTTAGACCATTGACCGTTTTGATCTGTTCGAGTAGCGGTGCAGCGCTAATTCTTACTTCATCGGAAAACTGGAAGAGGAAAACATCTTCGCCAACAGAAAGCGCCGCGAGGACACCGCCGCCCAATGTCTCAAGGAGCTCTCGCAAGATGGCCGCTTTTTCCGGAGGGATCTCCGATGCGATCCTTCCCGGCAGGCCGATGAAGACCGGTTTTTCGCCGAACCGCCCTTGTAACCCTGAGCCTGGGATCGCTTTGAAGGAGGCGATGTCGGCGGGCGGAATTTTCTTCGAGGCGGCCAAGTTGCAAATCGCGCCCGCGATCGGATGGACGACTTGCCTTTCTAGTCCGAAGGCGATGCTGATGGCAGTGTCGGCATCGATTTGGGCGCTTCCGACCTCTTCTATTTTTGTTAAGACGAGCTGTCCTGTAGTCAAGGTTCCCGTCTTGTCGAACGCGACGCTGGAGCAGCTCGCTAGGGCATCGAGGGTGATGCCGCCTTTAAGCAAGATCCCTCTTTTAGCGCAGGCGCTGATCGCGCTCAAATAGGCGGTAGGAGTGGCGATGATGAGGGCGCAGGGAGAGGCTGCGATGAGGAAGGCAAGAGCGCGATAGATCGATCCTTCATGGCCCAAAATTGGGGTGGCGAACACAAAAGGGAGTAAGAGGGCGAATAGGAAGGTTAGCCCGATGACGGCTGTGGCATACCGCTTGCCGAACCGGTCGAGCCATCTTTGCAGTCGTGGTTTGGCTTCATGCGCCTGCGTAATCAGATGGATGATCCTGGAAAGGGTAGAATCGGAGCTTGTGCGGGTGACTTCGATGGTGAGCGCCGCTTCGAGATTGCGCGCGCCTGCAGGGACGGAATCTCCCGGCTCTTTGGGGACCGGGAGGCTCTCTCCGGTCAAGTGAACGAGATTGACCGAGGAATGGCCGTCGACGACGATGCCATCGAGCGGAACGACCTCTCCATTTTTGACGAGCACCTTGTCTCCGATCCCGATTTCCCGGACCGATTTTTCGTAGAGGTTGCCTTGGGTGTCGATTAAAATCGCAAATTTTGGGGCCAGGTGGTTGAGATTATGAAGAGCGCTTCTCGCTTTTTTTGACACGGCCTCTTCCATGCCATGGGAGAGCTCGAAGAGGACAAGAAGAAGCCCCCCTTCAAGGCCGCTATCGATAAAAACGGCGACGAACGCGGCCAGCGTCATCAAGACATCGATGTTGATTTCGAGATTTTTTATATCGGAGATGGCGGCGATCAGGGCCGGGACGCCGACAAGAAAATAGACGAAAGAAAGAAAAAGATGGGAAAGCGGTGGAAAATGGAAAGAAACGCCAAAGGCCGCCGCGAGAAGGAATCCAGCAAAGCTTGCGCTTTTTATTGAGAGGTTTTTGCCCAAGATACGCGATTGTGGAGTGAGAAAAGGGCTGATGCTTTCCTCCTTGCCGGAAGCGAAAAATTCGTCAAATAAGTAAGGGGTTTTCATCGGATGAGGAATTGTGCTGCGAAATAAGCGACGCCGGATGCTAGAGCGGCATTGGCGACGTTCCAGATGATGGCGGGAAGAGGCTGGTTCCGTTCCAGGTGGGCGACCATTCCTGCTGAAAATGCGATCACAACGCCTGCGGTTAAGGCAGCGCCCCACCAGGGAAGAAAAAAGAAACCGCAAGACATGACAGCGCTCGCGAGGAGCACCCCGAAAAACGCCCCAAGGGCTTGCTTCAGGGGATGTTCATAGGATTCTAAGGATTAGGCCGAGCTCTTCTTCAAGCATCACTTGCAAAAGCCGATTGTCGTCGGCCATCAAGATGTCCACCGATTCATCAAGTAGTTTTCCGGAAAATCCTTTCACAGCATAAAGAGCTTTTAATTCCTCCCTTTCTTGGGGGCGGTGATGTTCGATCTCCCATCTCTCTTCTTCGATCAGCCGGTGGAGCCGCTCTAACCTCGAATATCCGAGAATCGCGCTTCGCCCTACTTTCCAAAAAAGCCAGCCGATGATGAGGCAAAGAGACATCCAGTGAAGTTTCGCCGGCGAAAAACCAAGCTCGCTGAAAAGCGCCCAAAGGACAAGAAGAATGAACGATGTCTCTTTGGCTGCGTCGGCAGCGGCGCTATAGTGGCCGGGAAGTTCCGCGCCATGGATTTCCGCAGAGGCGGCACGACCCTTGATCCGAGCGTCGATGACGTGCTCGATCGCTTCCTTGCCCTTAAAATGGAGAGGCATTTCCTTCGTGTCCATCAGGTTGAACCTATCAATGGCTCTTCGAGAGCGGCTTGGAAAAGGGAGCAAAGAGACTCGATATCTTTGGCGGCGACCGTCTCTCGGATCGAATGCATCGCCCATCCGGCGATTCCGATGTCTACCGTCGGGATCCCGAGCTGGGAGGCCATGATCGAGCCGACCGTGCTGCCAGAGGGGATGTCGGAGCGGGAGGCGAATTTTTGAAGAGGGATTTTTTGTTTTTCCGCAAGCTCTGCGACTCTGGCCCCTGTCAGGGAGCTCGTCGCATATTTTTGATTGGCGTTGAATTTTAAAACGGGGCCATGGCCAAGGAGGGGGGCGTTTTGGACATCGTATTTGTCGGCGTAGCTCGGATGGAATCCGTGCGCCAGGTCGCCGGACAAACAGATCGAGCGGCTTTTCAGACGGAAAAAATCTTCCCGGTCCATTTTGAAAAAGTGGCAGATCCGCTCCAAAATTTCATCCGCGAAGCAAGAATCGGCGCCCAGGGAAGTTTTCGAGCCGATCTCTTCATGGTCCCAAAAGAATGCGGCCTGCAAGACATCGCTTCTTGGGCCGCTATGGGTTAGGGCGTGCAGCGCCGCAAAGGCGGATGTGAGGTTGTCGAGTTTGTGCGAGGCGATGAATTCCGAATCGAACCCAAGAAAAGAGCTGGGCTCATTAGGAACGAGGAATAAATCGAAAGTGAGGAGGGTTTTGAATGGATGGTGTTTTTTAAGCCGGGTTTCCAGTTGTTTTTCCTTTGCTTGAAGAGAAAAAATGGGCTTGAGATGGTCCTGCTTATTGACGAGGATCCCCTTTTCGCTCATCTGCCGGTCGAGATGGAGAGCAAGCTGGGGAATGATGACCGGATAATCGTCGAGCTTGACGAGATGGGATTTGAGAGCGCCTTGAACGTCCAGGACAGAAATCCGCCCGGCTAGGTAAAGGTCGCGGTCAAGCCACGAATGGAGGATGGGAGAGCCGTAGGGTTCGGTTAAGAACATGCCGATGGAGCGGTGAACCTCTTCGGGATGCGGCTTGATCTTTAGAGAAGGGCTGTCGAGATGGCTGGCGAGGAGGATGGCGGAAGTTGGGGGCTGCATCGGCATCCGGAACGCGGCGACGAGGGCGTCTCCCCGCATGAGAAAATACCCAAGCCCCGGCTCGAACTTCCAGCGCTCTTTTTCGCTTAAAGGGGCAAAATCGGCTTCGGCAAGAGCGTTCGAAACTTCTTTTGCGGCATGGAAAACCGTCGGAGAGCGGTTGAGAAATCGGACGAATTTTTCCAAAAGTTTATCTCGGTTGTATAGCTACGATCTCTTCTTCTAAATACTTGTGCAGGATTTTTGGCACAAGGATAGACCCGTCGGGCTGTTGGTTATTTTCAAGAAGGGCGACCATGAGGCGGGAAGTGGCGAGCCCGGAGCCGTTGAGGGTATGGACGAAATGGGCTTTCTCATTTTTCCTCCGGAAGCGGATTTGGGCGCGGCGGGCCTGAAAGTCGGTGCAATTGGAGACCGAGGAGACTTCATAATAGCGGTTTTGCCCCGGCAGCCAGACCTCGATGTCGATCGTCTTGGCTGCGGCAAACGACATGTCTCCCGTAGTCAAAAGCATATTGCGGTAATGGAGACCAAGCCCTTGCAAAACCTCTTCCGCAGATTGGAGCATTTTGTCATAAACGCGGGGGCTATCTTCCGGGATGGTCAAACAAAAAAGCTCGACCTTGTTGAATTGGTGTGTCCGGATGAGGCCTCGCTCGCTTGATCCGGCGGCTCCAGCTTCCCGCCTAAAACAAGGGGTATAGGCCGTATACATGAGAGGCAGATGCGCCTCATCGATGATCTCGTCCATATGAAGGCCATTGAGCGACGCTTCGGCGGTCGGGATCAAATACAGGTGGTAGTCCTCGTCTTTGATCTTGAAGAGCTGGGTTTCGAATTTCGGAAGCTGTCCTACACCGTACATCGTTTCGGGGCGGACAAGAAGCGGAGGCATCACTTGCGTAAACCCGTTGGCTCGGTGGGTGTCCAACATGTAGTTGATCAAAGCCCACTCTAGCCGTGCGCCGAGCCCTTTGTAAAGAGGCCATCCCGAACCGGAGATTTTCGCGGCTTTGGCGAAATCGAACAAGTGAAGCTTTTCGTTCAGTTCAACGTGATTTTTAAAGGGGAAGGAAAATTCCGGTCTCTCTCCGACGATTTTGATGCAGACGTTATCTTTTGGGAAAGGAGATACGGGAATATCGTCCATGGGCAAGTTAGGCAGGACGGATAGCATTTGATCAATTTTTTCCTCGAGCTTGGCCGCTTCCTGGTCCCGGGCCGCGATCTCTTCTGCGAGGGCCGTCATTTCAGCGAGAAAGGGAGCGATCTCTTCTCCCTTTTGCTTGCGCAGTCCGATTTCTTTGGAGGAGTGGTTTCGCTTCGATTTCAGCTCTTCCGCTTCGGTCTTCAAGGACCGGATTTTTTCATCGAGGGTTAAGATGGGGCGGAGATCTATCTCGGAAACCTTGGTTTTGAGCCTCGCTTCAAAACCTTTTGGGTCTTTCCGGAGTTCTTTGATGTCGAGCATGGCTGTACCTCAAAAACGCTATAGTGTAATAAATCGGAACTAAAAAAAACAGATGGAATTCCGACAGGCCCTTTGTTATGATCTTCTCGGAAAGGATAATCATGAAATACCCAGTCGCAAAAAATCCCTTGATCCTTCGCTACCATCGCCTCATGGACGCGTTTGCGAAATCGGACGACGAGAGGGACTTTTATCTCGACAAGGTCGAGGGGTTTCTTGTTTACGCGGATCTCGATAAGGGGGTCGAAGAATTGGAAGTCTTGGAAAGGGAATTGCTGGTCAATGCCGAGAGGTACTGCCTCCTCCCCAAAATGACTTTTTACGAAGCGAAGAAATTCATGGAGGGGTTCGTCCATGAAAAAGTCTACGATATCGATACGAAGGAAAAGCTGCTCGATTTGATCGGGGCTAAAGATTCGAGGGAAAATTTTCTTGAATTCATCTACGACCATCTCACGGAGCTGGAGAAATGGCAGATTTACTACCAGGAGCGGTTCCGCATCCGGATCATCGAATGGCTTCGTCAGCACAATATCAATTTTGTCTTTGAAGAAGATCTCGATCTCACCAAAAACGTGGTAGAAAAAGTCAAACGGTCGATCTTCGATCCAAAAGTCGCCAAGGATATTGCGGCAGCTCGCGAGGCCTTGGCCGCAAAGGCGAGAACCTATTATTCGAACGAAGCTCTCAATCCGCGGCCAAAGCGGGGCCGTCCCCCTAAGCAGGTCGCGAAGATCGAGCTGGAGCCGCAGATGACGGGCGACATTTATACCCAAGTGCCTACCGCCTGCCGACTTTTCCTCTATATTCCCGACATTACATCCGCCTCTTCCGTCACATTCTCTGCGAAGTTCGAGACCGAGGAACGCCTTCTTGCATCGCTCCGCGGCAGCCCGCGGCTGAAAGTCGACGAGAAGCTCGAGGCGCTCTCCCAGCGCCTCGAATCGCTCCGCCATCTTTCAAACCGGCTCGCCGGCGCGGAAAAATTTTTTGGCGTCGACAAGGTGAAAAAACCCTTTACACCTTTTTTCAAACCCAAATTCAAAGAAGCGGTCGAAATTTCTGAAGCCGCCTCTCCCAAAATGGAAGCTGCGATCGGCGCTGTCCTGCCGAAAAAAAGGGGCCGGCCGCGCAAAGAAGAACAGGCTGAGGAGTTTGTGCCGCAACGGAGGCGCCGGTTTGCCATTAAGAAGGTTTCTCAAATTAAAACAAAAAAGAACAAATAATAATTTACCTAAAGTTTTAGTCCTTCTTCGTTTATTATGTCTGCATGAATGTATACCGAAACGACATATTGCTGGAAGATTTAATTAAAGGGAGCCTAACCTCGCGGGAGCGGGTTCTCCGCGTCCTTGAAGTTCTCCATTTGACCCGGTTCATGGACGACAAGATGGCAAAGCTTGTTCGGCAGAACAAGGGCGCGACCTTTCAGCTCTCCGTCTCCGGCCATGAGCTGATCGGGGCGGTTTCAGCACTTTCCTTAACTCCAGGCGTAGACTGGGGATTTCCCTATTACCGCGACAGGGCTTTCGCCATCGGCCTTGGATGTTCTCCTGTCGATATTCTCGCTGCATTTTTAGCCCGCGATATCGAGAATCATTCGGGCGGGCGGATGATGCCGGAGCATTTTTCTCAAGCAGATTTGAGAATCCCTTGTCAGTCGAGCGTCGTAGGTTCGCAGTTCCTCCAAGCTGCGGGCACTGCCAAATCGGCCGTTTTGCGTGAAAAAATATACCGGGAGCAGGAAGGTTTTGTAAATTTGGACTCTGCGAGCCAAAGCATAATCGATTCGCATTTTGAGCAACATGCTCAAGAAGAGAAGGGCGAAAAACAGAATCGATTAGGCAAAGGCGCAGCCAGTCCAAATTCACAAAACCTGACGGAACGCGGTATAGAAGTGGTTTACGTATCAGCAGGGGATGGTGCGACCTCTCAGGGCGATTTTCACGAGACGCTCAATTTCGCCTGCCTTCACAAGTTGCCGCTTGTCATTGTGATCCAAGACAACGGCTGGGCAATTTCGGTGCCGGTCGCTGAACAGACGGCAGGAGGAACGATCGCCAAAATGGCCCGCGGATACGATGGGCTCTCTGTTTTTGAGATCGACGGCTGCGACTATATCGAAACGGCTGATGCGCTCCAAAAGGCGGTAGCTCGGGCCCGCCAAGGCGGGGGACCGAGTCTTGTGATTGCAAAAGTGCCCCGCCTCAGCCCTCACAGCAGCAGCGACGACCCGAAAAAATACCAGTGTGAAACGTTCCGCTCTTCCGACAAGCTTCGCGATCCCATCCCCCGTTTCGAAAAGTGGCTTCTCGACCAAAACTATCTTACTGAAGAAGAGCTAGAAGCTTTGCGCCGCCGCCATTTCGTTCGCGTAGAAGAGGCATCTCAAGCCGCAGATCGGCTTCCCTTTCCCTCCCGCGCCTCAGCTGCGGATAAAGTGTTCAAGCCTTACGAGCCGGCTCTACAACCTTCCGAGGGAGCCGCCGAGCCTACCGATAAGGAAGCCATAGTCTTGATGGATGCGCTCAATCACGCTCTCGTCGAAGAAATGGAGCGAGACCCGGGGGTCGTTGTCTTTGGCCAAGATGTCGCAAGAGGCAAAGGGGGCGTATTCGGCATCACCCGCACATTGACCGACCGTTTTACTGAAAATAGGTGTTTCAACACTCCGCTTGCCGAATCGACGATCGTCGCTCTTGCGACCGGGCTTTCATTCGACGGCTTTCATAAGCCTGTTGCGGAGATCCAATTTGCCGACTATGCCTGGACAGGGATGAACCAGCTCTTCAATGAACTCTCGAGCATGTATTACCGCTCCAATGGGGTATGGAATTGCCCGGTCGTGATCCGGATGCCTTATGGCGGCTACATCCAGGGCGGACCTTACCATTCCCAGAGCACCGAAGCGTTTCTCTCCCATTGTCCGGGACTGAAAGTGGCGATCCCCAGCAACGCGGCTGATGCGAAGCGTCTTTTGAAGACGGCGATCCGCGATCCAAATCCGGTGATTTTCCTCGAACATAAGGCCCTTTACCGCCAGCGCCTCTTTTGCGCGCGTCCCGAGCCTGGACCCGATGATCTTCTTCCTTTCGGCCAGGCTGCCATTCTGAAAAGCGGCGCCGATGTCACGGTCGCCGCCTGGGGCATGGGGATCCTGATGGCGATCGAGGCGGCAGACACTCTTTCCAAAGAGGGGATCTCGGTGGAAGTGATCGACCTTCGCACCCTCGTGCCGCTCGATTTTGGTTCCGTCTTAACTTCCATCAAGAAAACGGGCAAGTTCCTCGTTGTCCATGAAGCGCCCCGCAACTGCGGATTCGGCGCTGAGCTTGCCGCCCGCGTGGCGGAAGAGGCGTTTTTCTTCCTCGACGCTCCCGTGCGCCGCATCGCCGGAAAAGATTGTCCCGTTCCCTATTGCAAAGATCTGGAAGAAGAAGTCCTGCCGAAAGTCAAAGACTTGGAAGAGGCTCTCCGGTCGCTTGCTAAGTTCTGAAGTTTACCAAGAAGCGCTTGCGCCGACGTTTTGACAGGATCGGCAGCTTTTTTTCTATCGTATCTGAGATATTTTTATGATAGGTTGATTTTAGTTTTTCAAACTTGGCCCGTTTTTCTATGAGTTTATAACTCGCCGATCGTTTGTCTACCTTGGAAAGACCTTGTCTCTGCGATTCCAGCCGCTCATCTGTGTAGAGCAAATGCTGGATGAGGCTCTCTTGCGTCTTCTGAAACGCCTCGAGCTCGATGACGGAGAGTTCTGCAATTTCGACGCCGGCGATCGCTTCAGCATTCTGGATCAAACGATCCAACGTCTCATCGATCTCCATCAAAATTTCTTCGGATGCCATAACCGTTTTTCCTTAAGTGCGCTCTTAAGAGGGTGTCTACAATGTGAGGTTCTGTCGATTTTTCGGTTCTTTTGAGCCGATTTTCGATTCAAGACTTGGGGGGCAATATCGACAACAGTATATGGCTCCCCAAGCTTTGAAGTCGAAAAGCGGCCAAAATAATCCAAAAACTCGGGCGTTCCCTCACTTTGTAGACACCCTCTAATTCCATTCTTTAAATGAACAGGTTAATTTTTCAAAGTGAAAATTTTTGTTAAACAAATTTTTCGAGTGTAAAATGCTCGTAAAAAATGTTTTGTTGACACCTCGACTTTGTACAATTTTGTGACGGCATCTCCGAGAGAATCGCTGGCCCTTTTTTCCTTTTTTTGCTCATAAATAGCGCCTTCGGCTATGAATTTCGCAAAAAAAGAAAAAAATTGCAGAGCGCTTCCTCTGGATCTGCTTGCCAAAAATTGTACAAAGTCGAGTTAGCTGCAATGTGATCGATGATTCAATAAATGCCCATCAATCGAAATTTACTAATGAATTGACTGTCGATTTCTTGGCGAATAAGCAACAAATGGAATCTGTCAAAAATTATATCTTCAAAATTATGTCACAGTGTTTGGATGAAAAAATGCAGTATTCTCCGGTTTTTTTTAACTGCGTTAGTTTTGTTGATGGCGCCTTAAACGCCATGGGGTATTCATGGCCAGTTGGCCGTGCTTTTACTCCAAGGCAACTATACTGCGCCCGCTCATCTTGAGTGAATTTTGTTGAGCATCTTTTTTGCTCCAGCGCATTGCTCGATCTCGTTAACATTGTGCAAGTTGGACTCGATCTCCGCAATGCTACTGGAGCCAAAAATCTGCTGTCAAAATTCACACAACCTAAGCAGGCGCAGTATAGCTCGACGGATCCATCCTATGGATAAAAGCCATGCAATGGCAACTCAATACTCTCTAGTTCGAAGCTACGGAATCGCAACACTTGGCGCCGCATATTTGAACGATTCGCTTGCTGATAACATCGGTGCTATCAGTACACTAATAACCTGAGTTTTGGGTTCATTTGCCTGAGCTTCAATTTCTTTCGGCATCTTTTTGACTTTTCGCCTCGGCAAGATGCTCGTCCCGATATTGCTCTCGGTTCTCCAAAGCGCAAAAATATGCTCGAAATATCCTTGAATCTCATAGACAAATGAACCCAAAACTCAGGTTAATATCGCCGGTCCCGCTAGGCCTGATTGTCGGTTATATGCTCTGCCGAACGCTGTTGTTGGCCGGTTACCTAAGTTTACAGGCAATCAGGGCTACCTCGTTAAAAATAGGCGGTGCAATAAGAGGGCGGCCGCACACCTTGGTTCCCTAAGAGGGTGTCCACAAACTCAGGAGACAATATAAAAGTAAATTAGTATAGACTAACGCGGCATGAAAGGATTTTGTCCTCTTGCATCGGGATCAAAAGGAAATGCGATTTTTCTCGGTACGGAACGGACGCGGATCTTGATCGATGCGGGGATCAGCGGCGCTAGCCTAAAGAAACGGCTCTCTGCCATCGACATCGATCTCAACACAATCGCCGCCATTTTGATCACACACGAACATACGGATCACATCCAAGGACTCGGCGCGCTCGCTGAAAAACTCAAGATCCCCGTTTTTTCGAATGCTGAAACTGCAAAAGGGATTTGCGCTGCATTGAAAATTCGGCCCCGTTTTAAAATTTTTACGACTGGAGAGCCTTTTGAATTCGAGGATCTCGAAATCCATCCATTCACCATTCCTCATGATACGCTCGATCCCGTCGCGTTTACGATCCGGACGAATTCCTTAAAGCTGGGGTTTTGCACCGACTTGGGCTGCGCGACCTCTCTTGTCAAGAAGCAGCTCGAGTGTTGCGATTATCTCTACTTGGAAGCGAACCATCAACCATCAATGGTCCATGCGAGCCACCGCCCTGCGATCTATAAGCAAAGGGTTCTTGGGAGACAAGGCCATCTTTCAAATGAAACTTGCGCCTCTCTTTTAGCGTCGGTGTTTCATCCGGATTTGAAGCACGTCCATTTAGCCCACCTTTCCAGCGAATGCAACCATCCTGAATTGGCTCTGAAAATCGTACAGGAATTTCTCGCATCTCAAAATAAATCCGTCGACCTATCGATTGCCTATCAAGAGCAAAATTCGAAGCCGATCGTTTTTTAATTTCTCAATCAAGAAAAACGATATGCCCGTCGCCGATCCATTCTGAGCGGCAGGGGAGTTTATTTTCCGTCAGGAGACGCTGCGACAAGGCGGCAAGCGTTTGGAGTTCATCGTCAGTGTGCTTGGGATCATGGTGGGTGACGAGCCACCGTTTGATGCGCGCCTTTTGGACAAGCGCTGCCGCATTCGAGACCGAAGAATGGCCCCAGCCCACTTTTTGCAGATACTCTTCGAGGAAATATTGCGCCTCGTGGATGAGGAGGTCGCACCCGGTGAAAAAGGGAACTAAGCCGTCATCTGCCGGCGCATGCATGAGATCCCCATGATAGTCCTTGAACATCTCGTTATCGGATGCATATCCGATCGTCTGATGGGGAGTTGTAATCTTAAGGCAGTATGTCGTGGAAGGGTGATGGGCGCGGTGGCTATGGATCGTCAAAGGCCCAATGCGGATCGGTGTTTTCTCATCGATGCAATAAAAATGGAGTTTCGCTCGGAGTTCAGAGAGCTGGATCGGGAAAAATTTCTCGCTCATGAGGTCGTCAAAGATCTGACTGCAGCCTTTCTCGCTTTTCGAGGGTGACCAGATCGTGATTTCCGAGTCGGGCGAATATAGGGGCTCGAAAAACGGAAACCCGATTACATGATCCCAGTGGGTATGGCTTAAAATCAGGTGAAAAGGCTTAAGCGTATTTAGCATCTCCACCCCCAAAGGGCGGATGCCGGTGCCGGCATCGATGATGAGATGCGCCTCGCCATAGCGGATTTCAACGCAAGAGGTGTTCCCTCCGAATTTCGCGTACTCAGGACCGCTGACCGGGCAGGATCCCCGCGTTCCCCAGAATTTAAGGAATTTCGACATCTTCTTCTTCCTCTGCAAAAGAAGCCTGCGAGGAGGCGATCACCCGTCTTGGGCGCGCCCCCTCTTGAGGCCCGATAATCCCATTCTCTTCGAGCTCGTCCATCAGCGAGGCAGCCCGGGCATAACCGATCTTCAATTTTCTCTGCAGGAAGGTCGTCGATGCGCTCTTCGAGCCTAAGACAATAGTCAATGCTTGGTCATAAAGAGGGTCCTTCCCTTTTGGCTTGTCGTCGTCGTCATCCGCACCGACGTCAAACGAGCGGAATGAGTCGAACGAGGGGAGGAGATATTGAGGGGGGCCTTGCGAAGAGAGGAATTTGATGACCTGGCTGATATCTTCATCGCTCAAATAAGCTCCTTGAGCGCGCATGAGCTGCGAAGAGCCGGGCGGAAGGAACAAGAGGTCTCCATTGCCGAGGAGGCTCTCGGCCCCGATGTCGTCGAGGATGATCTGCGAGTTGACGCGGCTTGCGACCTTGAAGGAAATGCGCGTTGGGATGTTCGCCTTAATGATGCCGGTAATCACTTCGCGGGACGGCCTTTGGGTGGCAAGGATGAGGTGGATGCCGACAGCGCGGGCCATCTGGGCGATCCGTGCGATCGGCGTTTCGATATCGGCACTAGAGACCATCATCAAATCGGCAAACTCATCAACGATCGCGATGATGAAAGGCATCTGGGGCGGGATCGGGATGTTCAAAGAAGCTTCAAGATCTTTATCGACTTTTCGGCTGTTGAAAGCCCCGATGTTGCGAAGGCCGAGCTGTTTTAAAATTTCATACCGGACCTGCATTTCCTTGACGAGCCACTGCAAGGCCGCGTAAGCGCCATGCGGTTCGGTGATGACAGGGGCGATCATGTGGGGGAGCTCCGAATACTGGGTCAGCTCCACTTTCTTCGGGTCGACCATGAGAAGCTTTACTTCTTCTGGACGCGCGTTCATCAGGATCGAGATGACGATCGTATTGATGCAGACCGATTTTCCTGAACCTGTCGCCCCGGCGATGAGCAGGTGGGGCATACGGGTGAGGTCGGAGAAGACCCAATCGCCGTTGACCGCTTTGCCAAGGAGGATGGGGATGTGCAGCCGCTTCGACTTTTGCTGATAGTGGATGAGCATCTCCTTGAAATTCACCTCTTGGGGATGGATGGCCGGCACTTCGATGCCGACAGCGGCTTTGCCCGGAATCGGGGCGACGATCCGGATCGATTTGGCCTGCATGTTGAGCGCGATATCATTTTCGAGCGTTTTGATCTTTTGAACCTTCACTCCGATAGAAGGGTGCACTTCGAACGAGGTGATCGTCGGGCCGCTGTTGATTTCTCCCACTTTTGTCTCGATCCCAAAACTCTTTAGCGTCTCTTCGAGGACCGCGGCTTGACGCGTGAGGTCTTTTTTCAAAGTGGGCGGATCGATCTTGCTCACCGGATTGGAAAGGAGGTTTGGAGTGGGGAGTTTGAAAGAGCTGTCGGCGTGGACGATCAAACTCTTTGACGGCACCGGTATGGGGTCTTTTTTCGGCAGCTGAGGAAGTGTGCCTTGAGCCTCTTTCACTTCGGGAGATGGAATAGGCGCCGGTTTCAAGATCTTGGCAATCATTTTTTTCGGGTCTTCTGATTTTTGGGCCTTTTTTTCCTCTGACAAATTGATTTTCAAGCCGCTCATGGGCAGCCCCGAATACCCTGTTTTTTTGGAGAGGGGGGAAGTTACGGGCTCTTTTTTTGCTGCGAGATTCCAAAAAACCCGGATGAGCTCTTTTAAGAGAAGAGCGGCATTGCATCCTGCTTTCCAGGTCCGTAAAGCGCCCTTTCCAAAACTTAACCGAGTCAGAAGAAAGAAGGAGACGATCCCAAGGCAAGAAAAAATCAGGAAGCACCCCATGGGACTTAAGATCCGCTGTAAATTTACGCCCGGCAGATCGGCATACAGAAAATAAAACGGGACGCCGCCGAGATTGCGACGGATGAGCGTGTGGGGATAAGGAGCGGCAATCGTCACAGTTTCAGAGACGACTTTTTCTTCCCAGGAAGCCGCCGATTCAGGAAAGCGATCGGCTGCGGCGGTTAAAAGCGAGCAAGCCGAACCCAAGAGGATGAAGAAGTAGAGATGGTCGTACAAGAGATGGCTCAATTTTTGCCTGCTCAAATAGCAGATCCCAAGCCAGGTGAGGTAGCAGGGGATCAAATAGGAGCCGAGCCCGAAAAGGGTAACGGCACCCAAAGCAGCGATGTAGCCGACATGCCCCAGCCAATTTTTCCCCGGATCCAGATAGGTGAAACTATAAAGGGAGAGAAGACTCAAGAAGCCGGCTGCGAGATAGATGAGTCCCTGGGCATCGGAATTTAGGGGAACTTTTTTACCCTTTTTCTTTAGTTTAAGCATGGAACGTCCATAAGGCTAAGAGGCCGGCGGCAAGGCAATACCACGCAAACGGGCGCACGATCCCAAGTTCATAGATTTTGAACATAAAACGGACACAGGTCACCCCCATGGCAAAAGATGCGATGAAGCCGGCTGCATAGCAAGAGGCCGAGACTTCTGTGACGTGAGCAGATGGCTCGCGGAGGAGTTTCAGGGTCTCTAGAGCCAGCCCCCCTAGGATCGCAGGCGTAGCAAGGAGAAAGGAAAAGCGCGCTGCGGCGATCCAATCCCAGCCTAAAAGGCGCCCCGTCGCGATCGTCGACCCGCTGCGCGAGATTCCGGGAAGAAGGGCCAGCGTTTGCATAAACCCTATACATAGCACATCTTTGACTTTAGTGGCCTCTTTCACAATTTTCACAGGGTTTCGGCCGGCTGCGGCTCCCTTCGGGCCGATTCGCTTCGCGAATCTGCTCCGCGAGAAAAAGGTTCCTCGAACCTTTTTCTCGATTCCGCAGCCAGATCGATCCTCTTCCTCAGCCATAGCGCCTTCGGCTATGGCTTCGTCATGTGGAACGCTGCGCTTCAATCCGGCTTTGCCTCGCTCGCCCGAATCCTGTGTGAAAATTGTGAAAGAGGCCACTTTAGGCAATGAACTGGTGCGAACTTTGTGTCGATTTTCGCTTTTTTTTATGGAGGCGAAAAAAAGAAGGAGTGCAGTGAACATCAAGAAAAACCCCAGATAGGCGGGATCGGAGGCCGCGATCCGAAGAGGCTCCATGAGAAAATAAGCAGGGACAAGAGGGCATAGGGCAAGAGCCATAAGGAAAAGCTCTTTAGGGTTCTTAAACGTTGCGGCGATGTCTCTGCGCAAAAAGAGGATCAGCGCGAGGAGCGTTCCACTATGGCAAACAAGATCGAAGTAGAGGAGATGCCCGCCATCCTGCAGCCCCAAAAGCCATTTGGCCAGCCCCAAATGGGCGGAAGAGCTGACCGGAAAAAATTCGGTGAGCCCTTGAACGATCCCTAGGATGATGGATTGGAAGAGGGTCATGCGGATTAATATCGTTCAAAGTCAATGTCAGGTAAATAAGGTCTTAGCATAAAGCCTGTTTGCATAGGGATTCCCGAGTTGGTGTTGTGGCATTTCGCAATTTTGTAGGCAGCGCACCTAAAAAATAGGAAAGTCAGGAATATACCACTTTTCCAGTTGTTTGTGTATAGAGGGAGTTTGTGGAAGGGGGGCTCCAAGTTTTTGAAGAGCGGGTAATGGGTAATAGGGGTTTTGGTGAAGATTTTCATCTATTTTAGGACTCGAACCCAGGAACCTGTTCCGAGCCGGCGGGAATTCCTTAGTCCGGTCGCCGGCAAAAATAAGGCTCTTGTCAATAATTCTTATAGCATTGTAGAATGAGTTTCGTTAATCCCGCATAGTGACCCTATGCGAACGCCATGAGTTCCGGCCCGTGGCCTTTTTTTATGCGAGTATGGTGCGTGACCGCGTCATCACAGTCGATTTTCTCCTCGCGCCTTCCTCCGAATTTGGAAAGGTTGGCTTTCGTGTTTTCTCGACTTTGTACATATTGTTTAATTTTCTTTCTATACACCCATATCCCCCCTCCCCCACAGAGACCACCTGAACTGCAGGACTCGTAGGCTGCATAGCATTTGCGATCATCGTCAGGAATTTCATCTAGATTTTGCAAGTTATACCGCGCCCGCTTAGGTTGTGTGAATTTTGACAGCAGATTTTTGGCTCCAGTAGCATTGCGGAGATCGAGTCCAACTTGCACAATGTTAACGAGATCGAGCAATGCGCTGGAGCAAAAAAGATGCTCAACAAAATTCACTCAAGATGAGCGGGCGCGGTATATCTCCTAGGTTCATAAAGATGTCCAATTTGAAATGTTTAGATCCGGGGTTGATTTTGGGTCCACTGTGATCTGACGGGTCGAAGGGTCAAGTGGCGAGGGGATCGGCCCCTGGTTCGGGTTTGGGTTCGGCGTTGGGGTTTGAGGGGGAGTCATTGTAGAACCGATGAAAGCCATCGCCGCAATTGCGACTATCGCAAATCTGGAGTCCAAAGAATTCCAAGAAGCCGTCGCATCGCTATCTCAAGCCTTATAGGAAGGATGGGCGATCGACGGGATTTGAACCCGCGACATTTGGATCCACAATCCAACGCTCTAACCAACTGAGCTACGATCGCCATAGATAAAGGATTGAGATTCTAAGACAAAACAGCCCTATTCGTCAAACTTTCGTTGAGAGGGTGTCTGCAAAGTGAGGTTCTGTCGATTTTTGGTGAGTCAGAACACGAATCAAAATTTTACACATTTTCTAGTTTTATTTGAAATTATTTTTTATTATTTTATTCTTTTATTCATAATTGAATTACTTGTGTAAAAATGCTATAATCGTAGTCGACTCCGGAGATGATGATGATAAATTTAAATTCGAAAGAAGGTTGCTTGTCTCTAATGGCTCAGGCCCGCGCGCTCGAAAAGAACGTCTCCTTGGCAGAGGAGGGGAAGGCGGAACCCGATTTTCCACAGCAATTGAAAACTCTTTCGGCTCTTCAGCAGGCTGTCAAAAAGCGAACAAGCTGTGGAGGCATCCCTTTGCAGTTGCAGGGAATCCACCGCGTTCTTGATGCTACGCTTCAAGATTTATCAAAGCGAGTCGAAGCCGTAACGCGCAAAATGTCGGTCGGCTCTTCTTTGCCTCAAGATGCTAAGAAGGCGCGCCGAAGTGTGACTTGGATGCAAATCGCCGGGGGGGCTGCCCTTGCAGGTGCCACAGCATTTTGCTTTGCACAACTCTGGCCTGCTACCTTCACGAGTCTACAACAATCTCATCCCAATCCCCCTCCACAAAATAACAGAAATGTCCCTGCACCCGATGTCTCACAAAAAGAGACTCCAAAAAACAGAGGAATCCCCCATCTTTTCGAGGAAATTTCTCCTTTTCGCAACGAATATTCGGGTTTTTGCGAGGCCCCGCCTCTACTCCTGATTGCAGATCACCCTGCGACCGCGCTCATCAGGCCGAAAGCATCCCATTCTCAAGCGGAGTCGAAAGGGGTTCTAGACAAGAGAATCATGACGGAGGCAGATAAGACTGTCCACCAAATTTCCGGCCATGTTCTCGACTCGGTCCTTTTGGGCGGACTGCTCCTCGCGCGCTATGGGATCAATTCAGCCATGCCGCTTCTGTTTTTGGCGGGGCTCCATCGCGGATATCATATCGTGAGGCTCTCTGGCCACTCTGACGCTTTGAAAAATCATACGCCAGAAGCCGTCGACTATCTTGAGAGTGCAGTTCGGGAATACGGCAGGATGGAATTCATGATGCCGATTTCCACAACCCGCATGTTAGAGAGCATGACGAGCATCGACCGGTGGGCCGTGGTAGGTCTGATGGAGCTGATTCGCAAGGTCCCCGTCATCCAAGGGGTCTTTCGCGCACATCCGATGGGGTGGAGAGTTCTTCAGTTTACCCCCTTCTTCATCGGCGCCTGGGAAGGAAATGGGAATCGATCCAATCTCACTTTCAGCAATGGAACTTCGGTGATTGCTCCAGGAGATGACAAGACCTTGAGCGGATATCTTCAGGACGTAGGCTATTTGAGCTACATCTATTTATCGGGACACGCTTTAAATGAAGCTGCGCCTCTTCTCTATTTGGCGCTTTCTAGCCATGTGTACAACATCGTTAGGTTATGCAATTTGACCGAACCGCTGAAAACGCAAATGCCACTCTTAGCGGAGGCGATGGAAACGACAGCGCGGTCTTACAGTTGGCTTGAAGAGAAAATGCCGGCATCCACCGGTAAAATGTTAGAGGGGATGACGAGCATGGATAGTTGGGTCTTGGTAGGTCTGGCAGATCTCATCCGGCGAGTGCCAAGCGTTAAACTGCTCGCCAGCAGAATCCCCGTTTTGTCCCATCTTATCGCAAACGACCGTGGATGGAGGATTACGAGGTACACACCTATTTTGTTCGGCGGTGTATTACAAGTTCTCGGCTTGGGACTCAATATCCAGCAGCGTTTTCTCCGTTAGTAACGCGAGTTTCGGATAACAAAGTAGAGCTGATCTGCAAATCCTCGCTGGCAGATTTGGAGCGGCGCAAAACGCGCCAAAGGCCGCGCTCGCCCGTAGGGGCGTTCCGCTATGGGCTTCGCGCAGCCGCTTAAAATCTGAGAGAGCGATCCCTTTGCATCTCAGCCTTTGTTATCCGAAATTCGCGTTGTCAATCTCATAGATATTGCCAAAAGACCAAAAAGAAAAAAGGGAATCGCCCATGCCGGGAGATTGGCGACGAGGATCGGATAATCGAGGGCTGCTGGCGGGTAGGCGGCAATATCGAGAAGCTGCTCCGTGAACCAAGAGGCCGCAGTAAAGAGAAGAGCGGCGAGAGTGGGAATCAAGAGATGGAAAGTGAGCGCAAGGAGAAGAATGCAGAGGGCGGCCCCGAGGAGGAAGGGAAAAAAGAGATTGTAGAGCAGGCTGAGCAGGGGAAAGACGTGAAAATGATATAGAAGAAGAGGGAGGAGGATCGCATTCACGGCAAGGTCGAGAGCAATCGTTTGGCGAAGCAGCCCTGAGAGCAGATAAAGGTGTTTTGCGAAAAATGGCAAGGCCTCAATCTCAATTTTTGACCGTTTCGGCAAGATGGTGCGGAGCTTCCTTTCGAAGAAAGGATGGAAGAGGAGGATGCCGCCGCAGCTTGCAAAACTGAATTGAAAACCGAGATTGGAGGCGATAAGGGGGTTCAGGCAGATCTCTACACCTAAGGCAAGGCCGAGGAGATTCAGGCCGCTCGTTTGCCGGTTGATGAGTTTCCCGGCAAGGTAAGCCATCGCGGTCAGCCAGCTTCTTTGCACGGCAGGAAATGGCCCCACGAGGAAATAATAGGCAGTCAGGCTAAAAAGGAGCAAGAGGAGTTTCCAAAAACGGGGAAGCAGCAGCGATAGGACAAAAGATGCGAAAGCGATCAGGATCCCGAAATGAAATCCGGAGATGGCCAGAAGATGCTGCAGCCCTAATCGCCCGAATTCGTATTTGAGAACTCTGTCGTCGACATCTCCGGTGGTCAGTGCCGCTAGGAACTGAGCGGCTCTCGGGTAGCCTCTACACTTTTCAGCCAAAAAGTCTCGATAGGCCTTTTTTGCAGAATAACGCCACTCTGCAAGACTCCAACTCTTTTCAACAGCAGTCCATTCTTTAGGTTTGAATGCGTAGCTAAAAGGGCCCCTAACATCCAGTTTACCCTCTACGAAATAATCGCAAGCTGCACTCTTAGGAGGGTTTTGCCCATGAGTGTAAATATCGCAAGGGACCGAGCCTTCTTTCGTTGTGAGAGTCCCTTTGTAAACAAAGCCTTTTGAAAAAGGGGATTGATGAGGCTGTAGAGTCTTGATCGAGAAATACGCTTCCGACTTTCCTGACGGCGGCGATTTTATATGAAGAAAATGGCAATAGGCTAGGCAAGCGGCCAAAACGAGGAGAATGGGCCATTTTTTGAGGAAAATCAGGTAGCTGCTCCAGAGAAGCGGGAAGATCCAATTGCAGGGGTTTACCCAAAAAAGGCTTGCGGCTGCGGCGATAAGGAGAGTCAGAGAAAAAAGAAGCGCAGGGTGCTGCCGCCAAAAAAATCGATGTTCTTGTGAATATGCGGGGATCACTTGTGTATATGCGGAAATTCTTCGTACGATTCGGAAATGCGGTAGATCAGCCTTGCGCCTCTTTTTGGGGAAAAATAGGCAAAGAGCCATTGTACCAGAACGACGATCCGGTTGCGGAAGCCGATCAGGTACATAATATGGACAAAGCACCATGCAAGCCAAGCAAAAAATCCGCTGAACTGGACTTGGCCGAACATCCCGATGGCTTTTGTTTTGCCAATGGTTGCCATAGTCCCCTTATCGAGGTAGGAAAAGGGTGGGCGCTGATTTTTTGGAAACTGTTTGCGAAGGATTTTCGCCACATAGCGCCCTTGCTGCACTGCGACCGACGCAAGGGCGGGCAACGGTTTTCCAGTCTTATCGAGAGCGCAAGCTGCGTCGCCGACGACGAAGATCTCGGGATGGCCTGGAAGCGAAAGATCAGCCTCGACATTGACCCGTCCTTGCCTGTCAAGCGGGCTTGCCAGCGTTTTGAGAACCGGCGATGCTTGGTTGCCGGCCGCCCAAAGGATGTTTTCAGCCGGGATCACGGTGCCGTCGACGTGGACTCCTTCGTGAGTCACCTCGGTCACCCGCTGTCCGGTGATGACTGTGACCCCGAAATGTTCCAAATAGCCCCTGGCTTTGCCCGAGAGTCTTTCAGGGTAGGCAGGAAGGATTTGGGGAGAGCCCTCGACGAGGTAGATCCGTGTCTTGGTGGTATCGATCCTGCGGAAATCTTTTAACACAGTCTCATAAGCTATCTCAGCAATGGCTCCCGCCATTTCGACTCCGGTCGGCCCGCCGCCGATGATGACGAAATTCAGATACCTCTTCGCTTCCGAAATGCTGTCGCACCTTTCCGCTTTTTCAAATGAGACCAGGATCCTTTCCCGAATCGCGAGAGCGTCGTTCAGGGTTTTCAGGCCAGGCGCGAACTCTTCCCATTTGTCATTTCCAAAGTAGGAGTGGCGGGCGCCTAACGCGACGACCAAATATTCATAGGCGATCAGGTCGCCGTTTTTCAAGACGACAACCTTTCGTTCTTTGTCAATGGTGTCAATTTCCCCCATCAGAACGGTCACGTTCTCGTAGGGGCTGAGAATCTGTCGGATCGGAACTGCAATGTCGCCCGGGGAAAGGGCGGCGCTGGCGACTTGATAAAGCAGTGGTTGGAAAAGGTGGTGGTTTGTCTTATCGAGCAGCCAAACGTCGAATTTCGAATTGCCCAATGCTTTAGCAGCATTCAGCCCTGCAAATCCTCCGCCGAGAATCAAAACCTTAGCATTCGCCATTTTCTTTTCATTATACACAAATGACTTTAAAAGTTGGGAATATGCTAAGGAGGTGCCCAGAATTTGAGCCAGGTTTTCGGCGCCGAAGCAGCTCAACTTGAAAAAGTTGAGTGCTGCGGACACTTGCAAAAGAGCGGGGGTTCGCTCTTTTGCTAGGGAAGCAGGCGGGCTCAAAGATTGTGGCTGTCCGACGAAGGCAGAAACCAACTTTTGAAGTTATTGGTGTATATAGCAGAAATCTCTTGGGAGGAAAGGAATATTTAACTATTCTCGTTTTTGAGACTTTGTGGATATTTTCATTTAAATTGAATGAATGCTCTGGTGCGACGATATTTTTATGATGATGCAAACTTTGAAGAGGTCTTGGCGTTGAGCGAAGGGCCGAAGAAAAATTGGAGCGACATCGAGCAGCTTGCTCCAAATTTGCCTCGTGGATGGTTCGAGCTGAGCCGCATTCCGTCCGAAGATAGAGTCGAATTTTCCTGTTCCTATTGGCTGAAGAGGCTTCCGTTCAATCCAAAAGCCTATGTGGCTATTTCCGAGTTTTTTAGCGCTCTTGACGACGTAGGCGTCCTCCTGGTCAAAAACAAGGAATCGTGGATTCCTCAATTAGTCTACAGCTTCATGGACAATAGCTGCTTTTTTCGAGGCCTCCCTCCAGCGACAGAGGCCCAAGTGGAGGAATTGAAGAGCGAGCTTGATTTTGCATTCCCAAGCGATTGGGTCGCTTTTACCAAGATCCACAATGGGTTTGGCAAACTCTCCGAGCTCAATCTTTTGAAAATCGAAGACATTCCGGCTGCGCGCCGCAAAGTTGTGGAGCTGCTTTTAAAAGCGCCCAGAATCGTAAGGTCGGGAGAAAGGGCCATCGATCCCGGTTCCCTCGTTCCTTTTTTCGAAGCTTCGGGGTTGAGTTCATTTCAATGTTTTTATGCCGATTGGTACCCTGAAAATGAAATGGGTAATGTATATTTTTCAGGAATTGATTATACAGTATCTGACGCGAACCGAGAGAGGCCTTCAGCTGAGGGCGGCGGCTTTTCCAGCTTTTTAGAATGGTTGGCTTCCTATTTGGAGGGGATGGAGATCGCTCCATGATTAGAGAGAGTTCATGTATTTAGTACAGCACTTTTATGAGCAGCACGGTAAGCAGCTTAGACTTGAGCTTCTCGCAGGCTTTTCAGGTCTTGGCCGACGGATCAATCGAGCCGAAGTGCATCGCCCCGGCTTGAGCCTCACCGGCTATTTAAAGGGGTTTGTTTCTTCGAGGATCTTGGTGTTCGGCAAGCAGGAGATCGAGTTCTTGAAAGAGCTCGATGCTCCGACCCGGGAGTCGCGCCTTCGGGGTGTTTTGATGCCTATGACTCCCGCCGTGATTACGGCCCGGGGATTCAAGCCCCCGAAAGAAATGATCGCGCTTTGCGAGAAGGGCCGCATCCCCTTATTTCGAGCCAACGCAACTGCGACGAATCTTTTAAGCCGGATCACTTTTTTTCTTCTTGAGGAATTTTGCCCAAGCGTCACGCTTCATGGAACCTTGGTCGAAGTATTCGGTGTCGGCGTACTCATTCAAGGGGAATCTTCTGTCGGCAAGAGCGAAGCTGCGTTAGGGCTGATCGAAGGAGGCCACCGGCTGATTTCCGACGACGTCGTCCGAGTGAAAAAAATGGAAAGCTCTTATTTGATCGGATCGGGCCCCGAATTGACTCGCCACCTCATGGAAATCCGCGGGATAGGGATCATCAATGTCGCCCATCTCTATGGAGCCGTTTGTGTCCGCCACGATAAGCGGATCGACATAGTGGTTAAGCTGGAGGAATGGGACGACCAACATTTTTACGACCGCGTGGGGCTCGATGAAAAATTCATCGATATCCTCGGATCCAGCGTCCCTTTCCACCTCTTGCCAGTCAAGCCGGGCCGTGATGTAGTGCTTCTTCTGGAGACGATCGCTCTTAATCACCGCTTAAAAGATATGGGCTACAATTCTGCTAAGGAATTTAATGCCAAGTGGCTAGAAGCGATTTCCCGCAGGCAAAAGAAAAGAGTGCTACCATGATCTTAGTTCAAAAAGTTAAAGTAAAAAATACGCTCGGGCTCCATACCCGTCCGGCAGCAACGATCGTCAAACTTCTTCAACCGCTCAAATCTTCCGTATCTTTCACTTATAAAGACGAGACGATCAATGCCCGAAGCATCATGAGCATTTTGATGCTCGCGGCAAAGAAAAATGCGCAGATCACGATTACGGTCGAAGGGGATGATGCGGAATTAGCTATGCTCCGCCTGATCGAGGTGTTCGAAGAGGAGTTTGGGGAAAAGTAATGAACTCTGAACTCGGAAAAGAGGAGGTTGTCTTTCGAGGGCTTCCGATCAGCAAAGGGATCGGCATCGGGTCTCCCGTCTTCTTTTCCGGCTTCGATGAAGAGATCGCGGAAAGCCAGATCTCTAAGAAGGAGATCGACGAAGAGATCGACCGCTACCGCTCCGCTTTGGAAAGAAGCCGCCAAGACGTCGAAAAGCTTCAGAAGATTTCCCTTGCAGAAGGCACGCCTGAAATCGTCGCCATCCTCGAGACCCATCTTGAAATGATGCAGGATCCTCTCCTCACCTCCGTCATCGAGGAAAAGATTCGGATCCAGCAGCAGAAGATCGAAACGGTCTTTTTCTATTTGATCGAAGAATATAAGCAGCGGTTCAGCATTCTCCAGGACATTTATTTTCAGGAAAGGGTCCGAGACATCGTGGATGTCTCAAGGCGCATCCTCAACCATCTCCACCCTGCCGGCAAGATCCGGATGTCCGAAATGCCGCATAATTCCGTGATCTTGGCCTATGAACTTGTCCCCTCGGAGACGATCGAAGCCAGATCGTCTGTCGTTTGCGCTTTTGTGACCGCCACGGGCGGAATCACATCCCATGCCGCGATTATCGCGAGGGCGAAGGGGATCCCTTATGTCGCAAATGTAGACATTAAAATGTTGAAACGGGTAGGAGTGGCCGCGATCATCGTCGATGGGTCGCAAGGGCTGGTGATCATCAACCCCACGCGTCAAACCTTGAAAAAATATTCCGAGGTGAAGAGGAGCTATGTAGAGAGAGACAAAATCTTGAAGAGCGCCACGAAGCTCAAAGGGGAGACGATCGATGGATATGAGATCCGCATCTTCGGGAATTTGGAAAATCCCAAGGAAATCGATGATCTCAACAAGTGTGGCGCCGCAGGCATCGGCCTCTTCCGCTCCGAATATCTTTTTCTTTCCAAAAGAAAGTTTCCCGGCGAAGAGGAGCAGTTTGAGATCTATAAGAGCATGGCCCGCAAGTTGCGCGGGCGCCCTCTTGTCGTCCGCATTTTCGATATCGGGGGAGATAAAAAGCCGGACCTTTTCCCAGAAGAAAGGGACTCTAAGTATTTTCAAGACGTTGGCGACGAATTGAATCCGGCACTCGGATGCCGAGCGATCCGCTTTCTTTTGCGCCACCCGGAACTTCTTGAAACGCAAATCCGTGCGCTTCTCAGGGCTAGCCGTTACGGTGAGATCCACATCCTCATCCCTATGGTCTCAGACCTTATGGAAATCCGGCAAATAAGAGAACTCATGCAGCAGGTACGCGAAGACTTGCATAAAAAGGGAATTAAGACTGCCAAAGAGGTTCCTTTAGGGTGCATGATTGAGGTTCCTTCGAGCGCCATCATGTGCGACGCGCTAGCCAAAGAAGCCGATTTTCTCTCTATCGGGACAAACGATCTTGTCCAATATGTCCTCGCCGCTGACCGGAATAACCCAAATACCTCGGATCTCTATTTTTCCACCCATCCGAGCGTGCTCCGCCTGATCCGGATGATTGTCATCTCTGCAAACAGCGCCCGAAAGCCAGTGGTCCTTTGCGGCGAATGCGCGGCTGACCCGGCGATGATTCCGATCTTGATTGGACTCGGCATTCGGGAGTTTTCTGTCGCTGTTCGCCACATCCCGCTAGTCAAGCATACCATCCGGAAATGGCGCATCATCGAAGCGTGCCGCCTTGCGGAAGGGGCGCTCGAGTATGCGTCGGCGATAGAACTCAAACACTATCTCGCCGCTGAAACGGCGAGATAACGCCATTAAGCAATGGGGGGCAGCGAGGGGGTAGGGGGAGAAGAAGCACTAGATTCGTTATCTTCCGGCATGCCAGAGCTTTCCGGGTCTTGCGTGTTCTGATTGATCGTCGAGCCTATATCCCCTAAGTTTTCCTTCATGGAAGATACGAGATCGTTAAAATATGGGTCTTTTTGGGCTTGGGCTAAGCTAATATGCATTTTGACGCTCCTTTTACACTCTAATCGAATTGTACCAGATTAATCTTTATTTGTCAAATTGCGTAAGTTTCTTATATCCAATTTCTTGCGAAATAGAGTCAGTTAGGTGGACAGCTCAGGCTTAGGGGCATCCTCTTGATGAGCAATCACTTCAACACTTGCTCCCATAGACCGAGCAACCAGTGCGCCCTGTGCATAAAGAATCTCTTCCCCATTCACGCCTGTTCCGGCCATTAACACAATGAAAGCTACGTCCTCGGATTGGGTTGCTACCATAGGGGCAATAATCCCTCCTTCGCTATGACCAATCAGACCTATCCGTCTTGCATCGATCTCTTTTCGAGTTTTCAAATAGTCGACGCCTGTCAATACATCGTCAGTAAAATCACGGCTGGTAGCTGTATCATAATTTCCGGTTGATTCGGCGCAACCACGTTTATCGAAGCGCAATACAGCAAGACCTTGTTTTGTCAAATGGTCAGCCAGAACTAAAAATGGTTTATGTCCAAATATCTCTTCATCGCGGTCGCACCGTCCCGATCCTGCGATCAATATCACGGCAGGATGCGGCCCTTCTGAACGAGGAAGCGTCAAAGTAGCGGCCAAAGAGATCCCTGCATTTGAATTAGAATACTTAACTGCTTCCTCATTGTAAGAATAAGGCGGTTTTGGTTCTTGGGGACGCAAAAGAGCTGAAGCGACTTGGCCCTCAATGGGGCTCTTTTCAAACAATACCTGTTCTTGATCCACTGACGCCTCGTTTGTCGTTGCTGTACAATGAGCAGAAGCAACCATCGCGATCACATTCACTACCCTAAGAAATCGTTTTCTCATGATATCCCCATCGCCTTCATTCTCAAAAAAACAGTGAAAATTATAGCCAATGCCTGAGAGGCGGCATTTACTTACGGAATAGGCCGTCGTTTTGCTCTTTTTCTTCTAATTTGAGGGCCGCGTCTTCAAAGGCGGCGAGGATCAGGTCTTGTAAACCTTCGATATCGGTGGCGCATTCGGGTTTGATCGCAATTTTCTTCAGCTCTTTTTCGCCGTTCAATATGACCGTCACAAGGCCTGCCCCAGCGCTCCCTTCGACTATAGTGCTTTGCAAGGCATCTTTCATCTGGCTCATCTGCTCTTGCATCATCTTCGCCTGCTTTTTCATTTTCGAAAAACCGCTACCCATATTTGCTCCTTACGTTAATTTTAGTGTGCCTTCTAATTCTACCGTAGCGAACCGCATTAGGGTATCGTAGCGGGATTGGCTATCAAGAGAAATCGGCCCTAACGCCCGCTCCAGGGTCCCCAAAAATGCACCATTTTTGGGGTAAGGATCCGGTTTCGCTTGCACCGAAGGGGATGCAGCATTTTTTAGGGGGGGCGTCGGCTCCGGTTTCGCGGCTTCTGGTTTTGTCGCCTTTTCGGCTTTTTTAAAAGGATTGAATGGCGTGGGCTTTAAGGAAAGAGGCCGCGGTTGAGGCTCCGGTTCAGAAGTCGGATTCTCGAGGTTAGGCGGTAAGAGAGATGAGGTCTTAAGCGTTGGTTGAGGAATCAGTTTTGCGATTTCAGGCAATGGAGTCGGACTTTCGATTTTGGGCGGCGGGAGGGGTGAGAGCTTAACCGTTGGTTCAGGAACTGGTTTTGCGATTTCAAGCTCTGGGGGGCTGCTTCGCTCAAAAACAGTCCCCCGGACTGTTTTTGAGTGTCCGCAGTGCTCAATTCCCGTTTTTTCAATCACTCCCGGTATAGATAGTTCTCGCAATTTGAGGGTTTCTTCCATCTCCGTCAGGCGTCGGACCAGGACCTCTATGGGGATCCGGTTCTTGCTTTGGATGTAATGCAGGAGGATCGACTCGAGGGCGACCCTTTGGCAAGCGCTTTTCTGCAAGTGGTTCTCTTGACGCAAGAGGTATTCGAGCAGATAAAGGCATTGGGAAGGAGCATAGAGGCGGGCGGATTGGAGGGTTTTCGCTTTTAGATCTGGAGGGAGGGAGAGCCCAGATTCCCCAACTAGGCGGGCGCTCGCAAGATTGCGGACGTGTTCCATGAGCTGCTCGTAGAAGTGGTGTAGATCCTTTCCCGAGGCAAAGAGCAATTCGACGAGTTCGAAAGCAAATGCGGCCCTAGCTTCAGAGAAGGCTTGATCAAGAGCGAAGAAATGTTCCTGAGGAATCAAGCCCAAAGAGGTCCTCACAATGGCCGCTGTCACTGCATTTTCTGCAAAACAAAGGATTTGATCAAAAAGCGATTCGGCATCGCGGAGAGACCCGTCGGAAAAAGCTGCGATCAAATGGAGCGCTTCAGGTTCGGCCGCGCGCCCGAGGTCGGCCGCGATCTCTTCGAGTTTTCCTATGATTTGCGAAAGTTGGATCCGTCCGAGATCGAAGCGTTGGCAGCGGCTTATGATGGTGGGGAGGACTTTATGGGGTTCTGTCGTCGCGAAGAAAAATTTGGCCTTTTCCGGCGGCTCTTCCAGCGTTTTGAGGAGGGCATTGAACGCCTCCTTGGTGAGCATGTGCACTTCGTCGATGATGTAGATTTTGTATTTGCCCGCGCGGGGCGTAGCCGATCGTCTCATTGATCTGGCGGATATCGTCGATCCCGCGGTTGGATGCGCCGTCGATTTCGATGACGTCGAGCGACTGGCCAGCGATGATCTCCAGGCATGAGGAGCACTGGTTGCAAGGCTCGAATCGCTCGGCTGAGCTGTTGCAATTCAGGGCTTTAGCAAAGAGGCGGGCGAGTGTGGTTTTGCCGACGCCGCGCGATCCGCAGAAGAGGTAGGCATGAGCTGCCTTATCAAAACGAAGGGCGTTTTTCAAGGTCGTAACGACCGGCTCCTGGCCGACCACTTCGGAAAAGGCTTTTGGCCGGTAGCGCCTAGCGAGAACTTGGTACTTAGTGCTTGTCATTCAGTCGCTTAAATTCAAACGTCCTCATTATACACAAATTCGGGGAAAGAGTGCAATCGGGGTTAGCAATTTAAGGTTGGTAATAAGCTCTTCTGATAAACTGATCCTTATGAGAGAAGACCGCATTCGCGAGGGATGGCGTGACTGGCTGGCAAAGAACAATCGCTGCTGGCGGATCATTGTCGGCGCCATTTGCGCACTCTGCTTGGCTTTTTTTCTCCATTTCCGCGAGGTGAGGCTAGAGGTCTTGGAGCTTAATGCCTTGGCCGGCCGTTATGTCATCGCGCAAGTCGATTTCGAATTTCCTGATTATGAGACGACGATCATCCTGAAACAACAGGCGATGCAGGATATCGGAAAAATCTATCAAATCGACGACAAAGAGATCAGGGAGGTGCGCTATCAACTTGAAGATTCGCTGATTCATAACAAGAATTGGCGCACTGAAGCGCCAGCCAGCACATTCGAAGAGATGTACAAAACTGCGGACGAAATGGAAACGGTGCTGCTCGAGTGCCGTTTCACAGACCTTAGGACGATTCAGAAGATCAAGGAGCTCAAAGCGACCGATTCGAGCTATTATGAACTCGTCCTTGAAAACGGAAAGTTGGGCATCCCTCCAGAATTTTGGGAACACTTTTCTTTGCAGATGGAAAGGGAGAATGCCTTTCATCCGGAAGCGATCCGCTATGTGGCGAATTATTTCCGCTCCAAGCATTGGGAGCTGATCGAAGATTCGGCTCTCGAGCACTCGATTCGGAACCTTGCCAGCCGGCTCATCCCCGATAAGATGACAAAAGTCTACTCGGGCGCGCGCATTCTTGATCCCGGCGATCGGATCACATCCCGCCATATAACGATGATGCAGGCGATGAAGCAGGCGATCTCTGAAAGCCGCCGCCTCTGGGATCCCTTGACGATGATCTCCAGCCTCTTCCTCTCTTTGATTTTTGTGGTCATCAGCGCCCTCTATTTTCGCATCAGCCAGCCAACTTTTATCCGATCGCTGCAGCAAATTTCCCTCTTTGTCTGTATCGTCCTCTTGACGCTTCTTTTCGCAAAATTGACCGAGTATCTTTTGATCAAGAGCACATCGAGCGCGGTTCAAGCAGTCCGGTACCCCATCGTCGCCCCTTTCGCAACCCTTTTGATCTGCATCCTTCTTTCTCCTAGGACGGCCCTTTTTGCCGCGACATTCCTTTCCATCATCTTGTCGGTAAGTCTCGCCATCGACCACAGCCGCTTCCTCGTATTGAACCTCGTCACATCGATCGTCGTGATCATCACCTCCCGAAGCATCAGAAGGAGAAAGGAGGTGTTTTCCGTATGCGCCAAATCGTGGCTCAGTTCCGTCTTGGTCCTCTATGCATATGTCCTGAGCGAAAATCATTGGATCAGCTATTCGTTTGCGATTGATGTCATCGGCTCTTTCTCATTTCTCTTCACGACCGCCGTCCTCGTTGTTGGACTATTGCCGATCCTCGAGTCGCTGTTTGGGGTTTTGACTGATATGACCCTTATGGAATACATGGATCCGAGCAGCGAACTTTTGAGCCGTTTTGCGATGGAAGTGCCGGGCACATACCAGCATTCGCTCGTCCTGGGAAACCTTGCCGAGACTTGCGCTTCAGCCATCGGGGCCAACGGTCTCTTTTGCCGGGCGGCGACTCTTTATCACGATATCGGCAAGATGAATAATCCGCAGTTCTATACGGAAAACCAGCAGGGGCCAGTCAATATCCATCAGCTTCTCACTCCGCTCGAATCGGCCCAAGTGATCGTTTCTCACGTGGCGGACGGAGTTGCGATAGCTCGGAAATACCATGTGCCGGAGCCTTTCATCGACATCATCCGCGAACATCATGGAACGACCCTCGTCTATTACTTCTACCGCAAGCAACTGGAGTTGAAGGGAGGAAAAAAAGAAGAGGTCGACGAGTCGCTATTCCGCTATCCCGGCCCCAAGCCCCGCACGAAAGAATCGGCGATCATCATGATTTGCGACAGCATCGAGGCGGCATCGCGCTCGATGGAAGAATTTAGCGAAAAGACAGTCACCGAAGCAATCGATCGCCTCATCGAAGAGAAGGCCGAAGACGGGCAGTTCGATGAATGTCAACTGACCTTCGAGGAGTTCAGCCGGGTGAAAAAGGTCCTCATCAAAACGATCCTCATTACCCATCACGTCCGAGTCAAGTACCCGAAGAAGGATTAGACATTTTGCATACCACAATTCCTTGCCCGTGCCCCTCTGCCCAAAAAATCTTACAGAAAAATTTTAAAGCTTGGTGGGATTTTTTTGTAAGTGAGTCTAGATCAGAGAGATGACTCAGAGATCGAACGGGATGGCAATTTGGGTCCGTTTTTTCTTGCAAAAAAAACCAAATTCATTCATAATACCTAAAGATTTTATAACGAAATAATAGGAAAGTATGGTTGTACAAACAAATAATTCAATTTCAAGAGAAACACAAGATTTAGTTTGGGCTATTCGCTATGACACAGATCCTGTCGAAAAGGATTTACCTCGTCTCGCATATAGGGTGCTAGGATGGTTAACTGTGGGATTATTTTTTGGAGATGCGTGTGCAGATCAGCTGAAAAGCGATCGCCTACAATCTCGCCTTGCTCGATTAGAAAACACCGTTGCAAACAATGCATCCGAAACATCTGACTTGGGCGTTCAAAAGCGAATCTATACGAATATTAAGAATTATACTGATAATGCTCGAAATATCAAGCTTGGAACAGGGGCTTGTTCAATGCTCTCAACTGTTCTAGAGATGCATGCATTGGCCACAGGCAATCTGCTCAGTGATCATTTAGCATACATTGCAACTTTAGGATTGGTGGCTGGTTTCGGGTTGGCTGTAACACATCGATATTCAGCTGGAACTCTGATGAAAGCAACAAATAGAGAATTGGCTGAAAGCACCGTGAAGGTTTGACTGCTTCAGAGTATTGAGCTCATTTCGTTTTCTTGAACCTCGCGGCTCGTCCGCGGATCGACGTAGGAGAGCATCGCCTTCACATCGATCGGCTGGGCATAACGGGAGAAGACTTCGCTGATTTTCTCGATCAACGCTCCATTTTTGTCTTGCGAACAATGGAAAATCTCATCAGGCCCTAGCACCATTGCTACATGGGTGATTAGCCGGGAGCTTTTTTTGTGTTTTAAGAAGAGAAGATCACCGGATTTTAATTCTTGGACGGGGATTTGAAGACACTTCCAAGTTCTTTGCTGCGATAGGTAACGGGGCATATTACCGATCCAGTCAATCATTATGTCGACCTTGTTGCGGAAAAGGTAATGAATTGATGTGAGACAATCGGCTTTAAAGGGAGCTTTTTCTACTTTTGTGTGTCTTTTGTATCGGGCATTTTGGCAGAGAATTTGACATTCGTGCACCAGTTCTTCTGGCTTTTCGAGAGAAACGCAACGGAAAACAATAAGATGAGAGGGGGAAGTGGTCGCGAAAGAGAACCTTCAGGTATGAGTCAAAAACGAGTATAACGATTCGAGATGTTTTTTTCAAGGAGAGCTTCTATTAGGGCGCGGGGCATGAGCTTGGCGATGGCAAGTAAAGCTCTCGTGCGAAAATCAATGACTTGTTCCCCTTTCTTGGCCTGGATCTGCTTCCAAATTTTTTCAGCCGCTCGGCGCGGCTCCAGCGTAATCCAAGAGGGGCGTTGGGTAAAAAGCCCGTTTGAGGCTCGCTTTGCAAAAGGAGTCGCAATTTGACCGGGGAGCGCCGCGAGGATCCGGATGCCATAGGATTTCATTTCCGTATCGAAACTTTTGGAAAAAGAGGTGAGGAGGCTTTTTGCCGCCGCATATATGGCCATAGTAGGAAATGGATTAACTCCTGCCGCGGAAGAAATATTCATAATTACCCCCTCTTTTTTTTGGCGATAGAGCGAGCGGGCGGCTTCAATCGTTATTTCAATGGCAGCGGCGCCGTTTACCTCTAAAATGTCCATCTGGGATTGAGTCGTATGCATGATGACGGGGCCGTACAGGGCAAAGCCGGCATTGTTGATGACAAGGTCTGGCGCCTCATCGCGGATCCACTGGAGGAGCGGCTCTCTGGAAGAGCGTAAATCGAGAGGCATCGCGCCAGCATTGTATCGGTCAGCTGCCTCTTGAAGAAGCTTAACATCGCGACCTGTAAGGAATAGGGGAATTTTTTGTTCCGACAAGATCTCACAAAGCTCTTTGCCTAACCCAGAGGTCGCTCCTGTCACAAGGGCTAATCGAGGCATTCGGCCTGGAAGGCTTTGACTAAACGGTTCAACCTTTTATCGCATTGCTGGATGTCAGATTCCATTTGATGTCCCGCTTTCGCTTTGACCTCTGCGTAGATTTTAATCTTGGGCTCGGTTCCCGAAGGGCGGATCACGAGCTTTGATCCATCGGAGAGCCAAAAACGGAGGACGTCCGATTTGGGAAGCGGCATGGAGCCGTCGGAAAAATCTTCGAGGGACGAGACTGACACCCCTCCAATTTGGGACGGAGGGCGTTTACGGAGTTTTTGCATCAGGCTATCGATTTTCTTGAGGCTATCTTGCGTGTCTTTGAAAGCCAGATTGGTCAGCGATTCGCGATGGATCCCATATTTTTTATAGATCGCATAGAGCCCGTCTACAAGGGTTTGCCCCCTTTTTTTTGCCATCGATGCGACCTCGGAAATGAGGCAGCAGGCGGAGATGGAATCCTTGTCCCGGACGAAAGTGCCAAAGAGGCAGCCATACGATTCTTCTGCGCCGAAAATGTATTGAAGCCCGCCGAAGCTATTTTCCCAAAGGCGGATCATCTCAGCGATATATTTGAACCCGGTCAAGACATCGATGCAAGCGCCGCCAAACTCTTCGGCGATTTTTTTGAAGAGTTCGGTTGTGACGATGGTTTTGATGAAGCCGGCGTTTTCCGGGAATTCTCCTCTTTCGGTTAAAGAGGCACAGATGTGTGCCAGACAAAGGCAGGCGAACTGATTGCCAGTCAGCCTGTAGGCTTTGTTGCCATCCCGCGCGACGACCCCTATCCGGTCGGCATCGGGATCTGTGGCAAGAAGGATGTCGGCTGAAGAGTGTAGTAACTGGCGCGTCCCCAGTTCAAGCGCCTTTTCTTCTTCGGGATTTGGCGACGGGGCGTTCGTGAATTTTCCATCAGGCGCCGCTTGGGCCTCGACGAGCTCGGGAGTCTCGAACCCCCACTCTTCCAGCGCTTTTGGGACGATCCGGATTCCGGTCCCGTGCAAGTTCGTATAGACGATTTTCAAAGAATGGGGCCCCTTTGGGAATAACTGGAGTTTTTTCAGTTCCTTGAAATAGGCGTCATCGATTTCTCGGCCAGACCAATGGACGAGAGGCGAATCGATCGAAACGGACAGGATCTGTTTGACCTGATGCACCTTTTCCATAATCCCTTTATCATGGGGAGGCACGACTTGGCCGCCATCGCTCCAATAGACTTTGTAGCCATTATATTGCGGAGGGTTATGGGAAGCGGTAATCACGATCGCGGCGCTGCATTCCAAAAAGCGGCAGGCAAATGAGGCGAGGGGAGTGGGGCAGATTTCTCTCGAAATGAAGACGCGGATCTCGTTTCCTGCCAAAACGGAGGCCGCTTCTTCGGCAAAGACTTTTGAATTTTCCCTGACATCGTAGCCGATGAAAACAAAGTGGCCATTTTCAGGTTGCGGCTGGATGTTGAGGTAATCAGCGAGGCCCTGCGTTGCGGTCCGGACGGTATAAACGTTCATCCGATTGGTGCCGATCCCCATCAGCCCCCGCATGCCGCCAGTGCCGAACGAGAGGTCTTTGAAAAAAGCGCTGGACAGCTCTTGCGGATCTTGGGCCATCAGCCGGCGGATCTCGGCTTTCGTCTCATCATCGAATGGACCTTCCATCCATGCTTTCACTCTGACAAGAACTTCCGGAGCCAGTTTTGCTGCCATGGATCCATCCTAACAAATAACCGGAAATCTTACGAAAAATTTTGCTCGAGGAGATTGTCGAGATAAGTAAGGCACTGCTCTTGGATGTGTAGAGAGGGGACGACGGGGGCGTCCGGATGTTCGATCCCTTCGCATCGTTTTCCTGCCTCTTCCCAGTCTTGGCGTGTTTGGAGGTGATGGATCCACCAAGGATACGTGCGGCATTGGGTCGGCCGGGCCTCGTAAACCGAGCATTGATTCTCTTTCAAAAAGATGCATTCTGAAGTGCCAGGGCGGTCGATGAGTGAGATTTTATCGTCGACCTTATAGGTATAATTCGCGGCGAACTCTTCAGACGAGAGTGTGAAGTGATTGGCCAGGCGGTGTAAATCGGCAGGCGAGAGAAAGACGTAGCCCGGCGATCCGGTGCAGCATTTGCCGCATCCCGTGCATTTGAACCGCAACCCTTGAGAAAACCAGGGTTGATCTATGTCTTCCGCCATTCCATCTTCTCGTTTCGAAACGGTTCCCACCGGTTGTTCCATCGGAATGCCGTAACAAAACAATGATCGGGTAAAAGGTCAATTAAATTCCAGGTTCCCTCAAAGCCCTGGACGCAGCAGCCGCTGTCGAGAAGGATTGGCAAATGGTTAGGCTGAAGGTCTGCGATCGCATGGCGGTGGGTATGGCCATTGAGATACAGGCGGATTTGAGGAGACTTTTGCAAGAGTTCTTGCAAGGCAGATCCCCGAACCAGGTTGCGGCGCGCCTCGTCTTGCGGGAAAAAAGGGTAATGGTTGAAGCAAATCACAGAATCGGAAGGAGGAAGAAGGGCGAGGATTTCAGCAGCAGTCTCTTGGAGTTTTTCAGAGAAAAGCCCTTGCGATGAATAAGGGTTGGTAGCCCGGGCCGTATCGAGGGCAAGAACCCACCAGCCGGGACCGATCTTCTGGGCTTCGGCCCCGTGGTCTTTGAGAGTAAAGAAATCGACGGGATGAGAAATCTCTTCTCGCTTGTTCGAAAAATAACGGTAGAAATGTTTCTGACGATGGCTCCTGTAAGTGTAATGGTCGTGGTTGCCCGGGATCGCGATCCAATCTTGGGAGAGTTTCGAGACGAAATTCTTGGCGCTTTCATATTCCTCGGTAAGGGCAGTTGTCGTAAAATCGCCGCCCAGTAAGACATAATCGACCTTCAGCTCCCGAAAGAGCTTTGGCAGAGGCTCGAGCTGCTGGTGCGCATAGATAGCGCGTCTAGCAATGAGCCAATTGAGATTGCCGAAGAGCCGTTTCGAAAAGAGACGCAGCGGATTCCAGGTGATGTGGGTAAAATGGAAATCTGAAACTTGCGCGATTCTCATTTCCTTAGATTCTCGGAGTTTTTTTCTTTGTCGGCCGGGCTCTTTTGGGCACGGCATTATTCCGGTCAAAGATGGGAACCCGCTCTTTCATTTTCCAATTCCTCTCATCGGGCGTATCATGGATCGGCGTGCGGCTGGTAGTCAAGTTCCGCATCTTCCGCTTTTCCATCTTCCTCTCCTCTTCCTCGGATTTCTGGAAAGGGGGCAGTCCAGGCATTTCTTCTGCCGATTCCCTAAGGCTTGAACGGATGACCCGGCGGTTCAGTTTCTTCATGTGATGGGGCAAGTCTTTCATAACACATCTCTCCTGTTCTAATATTACTAAATTCAAGATTTAATAGCAGTTAATTCGTCAAGGCGTTCTTTTTAAAATTTTTAATAACATTATTTTTTGAAATAAAAAAATCCCAGCGTTTGCGCAAAGGCTTGAACCTCATTAGCCACTTTGGCGGAGTGAGACTTGCTCCCGGATGCCAACCCGTTCTCCATAAGGGCATTTGGAGGCCATTTCCGGCGATGATGAGATGGGGGATTTTCAGAAGGGAGGCGAGGTGTCCGGGTCCAGAGTCATTGCCGAGAAAGGCGCCCGATTCGTAAATAAATGACGCTAAATCTTCAAGGCTGTGAAGTAGGGGCCCGCCCCACTTTGTCCCCTGCTCTCTCTCCACGGTAAAAACAGGCTCGTACCCGTCCCTTTTCAATCGGTCGGCCACCCACAAGAACTTCTCCTTGGGCCACATTTTATCAAGCGATGAGGCGGTCGGGTGGATGGCAATCCGGCGGGACGCCCGCCTGTGGACCAGGCCAAAAGGGGGGCTAAATCCATTTCCTTCTGCCGAGATATTGAAGAATTGCCATGCAGCGGTCCTGACATTGTCGACCATCGTCTGATTGCGCATCGCTACATAGTCTCGCTTTTTGTCAAAGAGGCCGTGTTTTGAGGGAAGATGGGCTCCATAAAAAGAATAAACGGGGATCTTAAGCTTTTTGATCGCAAAGGCCTTAGGGCTATTGTCATGTTGCAGAAAAATCGCATCGAAGGAGGCGAAATGCTCTTCGATTTTTTCAACTGGGGGCTGCGCTCTATAAAGAGAGCCTGGAGGGAGCCATCTGCCGAAGCTGGCAAGAGAGTTGCTGAATGTCGTCGCATCCCAACCTCTGAGAGTTGCGGCGTGGGTAACCAATTGGAAAATGAGGGCATCGCCGATTCCCGACGCGCATACAACGGCAAGTTTCATCAATCATAGTATTTTGGCTGAAAGAGAAAAACTTTGCCAGTGAGCGGAGGCAGATCGAAAAAGAAGACGCCGGACTCGAACCCCTTTGGAGCGGATAAGCCCGACATGAGGTCGATGGCCCAAGTATCTTCCAGCCCTGAAAGCTTGATTTTTTCCTGCACCGGGGAGCGGCTGAAATTCACCGCGAGAAGATGAAAAAAACGGCTCTCCGGCAGACGGTGAAGGAGGAGCAGCGTTCCAGAGTGATCGACAGGGCAAACTTCGAGAAGCTCGCCCGCCGCGATCTTGCTGGAGGCTCTTACAGCGAGGATTTTTTTCAGCTCAGAGGCGAATGTTTTGGGACTTTGCATCTGGCAGGGAAGGCTCGGATAGAGGGCGTTTCGATTGGGTCCGAAGAGATCGATTTGCGCCTTTTTCCCCAAAGAAGATGCTTCTTTGGGGGCCCCAAGGAGATTCGCTCCCTCTGGCAATGCGCCCACAAGGTCAGATCCGCTGAAACAAAAAACACCGGGCTGCATCGCATAGGTGAATGCCAAAAGAAGGTGGGCTTTTTGAATTTCGTGTTGTTTTTTTTGGAAATCTTTGGGATCTGCAACCCCAAATGCAAGGGCGCAGGCGTGAGCCCATGTCGAGGGGAACGAATTTGGGCTAAAACCATTGAGCTTATAAACATCCTCTCTTAAGAGTCGGTCAACGAGCAGCTCGCCGGTGATCTTTTCTTCACGGTAGAGATACTGCTTTTTCGGATTCAGGAGAAATTCGGTCCAGTCGCAAGGGAAGCGGTCGAAAGGCTCCAAGGCATGCACGAGCCGGGAGAGGGCGATCCCATCTTGGCTGTAGAGCTTATAGATAAGCCGCAAGGCTTCCGCATCCTCAGCGATCAGCGCATGCAAAAGAGCGGCTTGGGTCGGAGTGTCGACAACCATATCGGTGGGGGCGGTTTTCAGATCGCCAAGCGTGCCGTTTGTAGAGGCGACCGTAAAGCCGCCGATTTTCCGGATCCAAAGAGCCGCGGTCTCCTTGGCGAAAATGGGTATTTTCTCATCGATCATTAACACTTTTTGGCCGAGCCGGTAGATAGAATCCAGCGCATCGGCCGAGGCGATCTTCTCTGCGGCAAAGGAGGGTGAGAGCCAAGCGAGGACGGGATCGTTTTGGTTTTCTTTTAGATAGATCCAACGCCTTACGCAGCCGTCCAAGCCCTGGATTGAGGGCGTCGCATTCCAGGAGCTTTCCTTGGTATAAGAGCGGGCCGCCTCGGGGACGTATCCTTTTTTATACAAGCTCTCCAGTTGCAGCCAAGACACATTGGCAAAGCACATCCCAACAGGCACTTTCGGAAGGAGGTGAAAGTCCTTTTTATCGATCTCGATCAAATGATACATTTCCGCATATTGACCTACGTTTTGCAAGGCGAGTGCGAAATCGAGACCAGGGCTTGTCGCAGCTCCTACACATTCGCCGATGAGCACTGTCCCGCGCGATAGAGCCGCATCTTTGATTGCGGGCCACCCCCAGCCCCACTTCGGGTCGATTTCAAAGCCGGTGCGCGTTCCTCCTTTTAGGTTCTGCAGCCAAACTCCATTGATCCCCAGATCTTGCAAGATTTGCCAAAAAGTCTCATTTCCCAGGGTTTCGAGCACCGTCTTCCCGGGTTGAGCTGTCAAAGTCTTCAAGTCAAGGGAGAGCCAAGTGGATGTTGCTGCGAGGAGGGGTTGGACTTTAGGGGCAAGGGAGGGAGGGGGCCGTTTTGCGACTTCGCGGGCATATTTTTGCCCAATCGACTCGGCGTCGGAGAGCATCGAGGCTATACTGCCCTGCGAGCAGTATACAAGTGCGAAAGGGACAAAGAGCAGCAATCGAAACAAAAAATACCCCTCCGCTGCAAATTAAGAAGAGCGGAGGAGGTTGTCAAGTTTATTTGCTTTTCTCTTCAACGATGACGGCTTCGGAGAGGAGCACGATCCCGGCCATCGAGACGGCATGGGCCAAGCTGTTTTTGACCACTTTGACCGGATCGATGACTCCACATTTCAGCAAATCTTCGATGCTTTCAGTGATCGCGTTAAAGCCGAACGATTTTTCTTTTTCCAGCACCTTCTGCAGCCATACGGAAGGATCGAGCCCCGTGTTGAGGACGATCTGTCGGAAGGGCGCATCGCAAGCCTTTAGGAGGATCGAGGCTCCGACAGCTTCTTCTTTGGCAACCTTCGGAAGAGAGAGAGAGCGGGCGGCGCGAAGGAGGGCCACACCGCCGCCAGGGACGATTCCCTCCTCGAGGGCTGCGCGAGTCGCATTCAGGCTGTCTTCGAAGAGTTGTTTCTTTTTCTTCATTTCCGACTCCGTCGGAGCTCCCACTTTGATCACTGCGACGCCGCCTTGCAGCTTGGCCTTGCGCTCTTCGAGCTTCTCTTTATCATAGCTCGATGTTGCGGCCTTGATCTCCGCATCGATTTGGGCAATGCGACCCTTCAAAGCTTTTTCGGTTCCTTTGCCGTCGATGATCGTCGTCTTTTCTTTGCCGATGACAATTTGGCCGGCTTTCCCGAGGACATCGGCTTCCGCTTCGCTCAAAAGCATCCCTTTCTCTTCGCTTACCACCTGGCCGCCCGTGAGGACCGCGATGTCTTCGAGCATGGCTTTTCGCCGGTCGCCGAACCCTGGGGCTTTTACGCCCACGACTTTCAACGTGCCGCGCAGCTTATTGACGACGAGCGTGGATAGGGCGTCGCCCTCGATCTCATCGGCAATGATGAGGAGCTCCTGCCCGGTCGATGCGATGTGCTGAAGGATCGGAAGGATTTCTTGAGCGGAGGTGATTTTTTTATCCGTGATCAAGATTTTGGGCTCGGTCATTTCAGCGATCATCCGCTCTCCGTTCGTGCAGAAATAGGGGCTTGCATAGCCTTTGTCGAATTGCATCCCTTCCACGATCTCGATCGCTGTTTCAGTGCCCTTGCCTTCTTCGATCGCAACGACGCCATTTTTCCCCACTTTGTCAAAACATTCGCCGATTTTATCGCCGATCTCGCTCATCGAAGAGGCAGATACTGTCGCGATGTTGCGGGTATCTTCGCTCCCTTTGACCTGGGTTGCCATCGCATCGATCTCTTTGAGAAGCGCTTCAAGAGTCTTGTCCATTCCCCGCTTGATCGCGGTGGGGTTTGCCCCTGCGGCGATATTCTTGACGCCTGCTTGAACCAGCGCGCGCAAAAGGACGATCCCCGTCGTCGTCCCATCGCCCGATTTTTCTTTGATCTTCGCGGCAGTTTCTTTGACCATCGAAGCGCCGATATTGCGGAAAGGATCCTTCAGTTCGAGGTCTTTGGCGATGCTGTTGCCATCGCTTGTGATCGTAGGAGAACCCCAGGACGCCTGCAGTCCGACATTGCGCCCTCTCGGCCCTAAAGTGATCGCAACGACGTCGGCGATCTCTCCGATGCCGCTAGAAAGGGCGTTTAGAGCATCTTCTGCAAAGATGATTTCTTTGGGTGTTGCACTCATATCCTTGACCTCCGCTTAAACCTTGGATGGCAATCATAACTCATCTGTGCATTTTTTTATAGACCGCGCTCTTTGGGATTTTAAGGAGGCGGGCCGCATCTTTGATGGCCTCTCTCAACGTGAGGCCGTGGACTTCTTGGAGCAGTTCGACGCAAGCTTCGAGATCCATCGGCAAATCAGGCGGCTCTTCATGCGACTCTCTAGGGGCGATCACAAGGACGATTTCCCCTTTTGGGGGACGGGCTCGATAGTGGGCATGCAGCTCGGCGGCCGTCCCACGGCGGCACTCTTCAAAGGTCTTGGTCATTTCCCGCGCCACGGCGAGGCGCCGCTCTGGGGCGATCTTGCCGAGGGCTTCCAGAGTGGCAAGGAGCCTCTCCGGGCTCTCGAAGGCGACCGTAGCGCCGTGGTAGAAAAGGAGGGACCGGAGTTCCTTTGCGGGCTTTTTAGGAAGAAAGCCGATGAATTGGAACCGCTCCACATGAAAGGCCGACAAGACGAGCGCCTCGATCAAACTGCAGGGCCCCGGGATCGCTGTGAACGGGAGGTTTCGCTCTACGCAGGCCTTGGTGAGCCGCGCTCCGGGGTCGTTGATGCAGGGGGTGCCGGCATCCGATACCAAAGCTAGCTTTTCCCCTGACTCCAAACGCTCTAAGATTTTATCCAAGACTTTGGCTTCTTTGAACTTATGGTAGGAGATGAGCGGTTTCGAAAATCCATATCGGTTCAATAGGATCGAGGTCCTCCTTGTGTCTTCGCAGAGGATAGCGTCGCACTCTCTCAAGGTCTTGAGGGCTCTTTGGGAAATGTCTTCGAGGTTCCCGATGGGAGTTGCAATGATGTAAAGCAAAAATTGTACAAAAGTAAAGGTGGCACTCGGATTCGAACCGAGGATGGGGGCTTTGCAGGCCCCTGCCTTACCACTTGGCTATGCCACCGAAACATACACAAATGAACTCAGAAGTTGGGTTCTACCGGCGTCGGACAGCCACTCATTTTGCTCCCGCCTCCATCGCTCAACTTATGCAAGTTGAGCTGCTTCGGCGCCGGCTACGCCTGGGGCAAACTGAGGGCGCCTCCTGGGTATATTCCTAACCTTTGAATTCATTTGTGTATAGGCGCGCCCATTATGCGGGAATAGCTCAATGGGGTCAATAGAGAAAGCCGTGCCGGCGGGTAAGTATGGAGTAAGCCTTCCAGTCATTCGTGAAATTCCTGAACCGTGTCTCGGCACGGGCGGGTGGTTCCGGAGAGGCTCCTTGCCACTGATGTTGTAGATAGATTGTTTCAGCCATGTCGATCTGTTTGACGAGGTGGGCTCTTCGCTCTCCCTGTTTCTTAGATTTATCGATCGCAAGGTGGACTGTGAAGTTACTTCCAGCCGGTAGGGTCTTCATAAATTCTTGGGCGGCGAACCACATAATCCCGATCGGCCAATTCATCCCGTCGGCTGCCTTGCCTACAGGGACAGGTAGAGTGATTTTCGTGTCTCCTCTACTGTGAGCTATTCGAAGCGCCTGATGTACAAAATATTGCAAGTATTTAGAATTGTTCTCCTGTACCGCCTGTACGATCGCAGCGAGTGAAAGCAATGACATGTTATAGACCGTGTTGTTGTCATATTTAAAGAAGACGTTATTGTTTTCCTCAAGATCTGGGTTGCTGTCGGAGTCGTATCGCTGCGCAAGGATTTCCTCCTTTCGCACAGCCCCTTCCTCTTGTTTCAAGAAGAAAAGGTCTTTCTTGGCTGGACTGTTTGCAGCTTCCTTAAACTCGTCGATATCAATGCAAATATGGGCTTGTATCCCGTTGGCAGGATCGAATTTCCAGTAGAAAATCTGTAGCTCTCCGTTCACGTTTTCGACCGTTCTTTGATATGTGATGTCACTGCCCTGAGCCGTATGCAAGATCATATTCTGAAGGGAATACTTAGGTTTATTGGCATTAGTCCGGAGAGGGTGTGGGTGTGTATTCGCTTCGATATATTTCCAATCTAATTCTAACTCTAACTTTTCATTGTTGAGTTTAGCTGCTCTGGTGGTGGTGGTCCCTGTGGCATCAACTGCGACTTTGTCGACACTGATCTGTAAGAAATTGGGGATCGAATGAAATTGTTTTTCCATGCTTCCTTGAGACTGCTGCGCGTCTACTAAAGCTTGGAGATTCTCCTCGGTGTCGCTAGGTGAGATCTTAAGCTTAGGAAAAAGGGGAGTGTTTCTTGCCTGAAGCCAGTTTGCAGCTACAGTGTTTTGCGTCAGCGTTGGATATGGGATATCCAATTGCGGGACGAGAACCTTGCTCAAATCGTCGCCACGGTTTTTCATCAAATTAAAAAGCGCATTCCTATATTCTTGGTCGTCCCGTGGTCTAGAGTTGGAGATTATCTTGTTTAGCTCCGCTTCGAGAGCCGCTAGATCTAGGGGATCGCTGGCAGTGCCTGGCACTAATTTTGCTGTGTAGGCGTTCGCGATCTTCTTTACCTCGGGATGATTGCTCTGTTTCATTGCAGTCTGAATCTCTGGGATCGCTAGCATCGCTTGCATCGGCGAACAAAGCGCAGGAGGCGCGTTGGTAAAGATTACGGGAGAGACGGCTGGGGCGTTATTGGGGATTTTGTCCATCGTGATGGAGCGGAGGGCTTGCATAACGGCGAAGGCATGAGCGCCGCCGACCATGACTTTACGCAACGTTTCCAGTTTTTTGATAGAGTTTCTGTGGGATGGCGATTCGCTATAGGTCTTTTCGCCCTCGAGCTTCCGCCCCGCGGAATGCGAATGCCCATCTCGTGGCGTCACTTGGACAGTCCATTTTTTGGATTCCGGGAATTGGAATTCGATTTTGTCCCCAACCATGGTTTTAACGGGGTTTTGATCGAGCACTTCTGAGATAAACGCTTTGATTAAATCTTCCTTCTGTTCAGGAGAGAGGCCAACCGGCCCGGGGACTTTGATATTGAATATCCCTTTTTTGCAGACGACGTTTTCTCTCGCATAGAGTTGGAACTTTGCTGGAGGAGCCGAGGCGGTATCTACTGGAGGAGCCGAGGCGGTATCTACTGGAGGAACCGTGGTGGTATCTACTGGGCGGGGGAGCAATAGGGGCAACAGACTTTCGGCGGCACTCAATCCGGTAGCCGTTAACACCCATGCAGTCGGGCTTCCAAAATAGGCGATTGTAGGAGGAATGACGCTTAGGGCTAGGTTACCCGCGGCCCTTCCGTAATTTTCTTTAGACGCTGCAATCAAGGCATTCCGGAATTTGGACATGGAATATAAAACGGCAGACGTATAGCTAAATATGTCGAACCATGATGCGTTTGTCGCTGTATTCTGGACGATAGTCTGTGGCGCATCGCTCAGACTGCGTATGGGAGGAGGGGGATTGGAATTATGTGCGGCCGCCACTCCGTCTGCTAAAAGATTTACAATGGTTGGCGCTGTTACTACGCACGATGCTGTTGAGGCCAGGGTTGCAACAGTATTGGTAGCTGCGTTTACGAGATCGACTGCTAGGGCGCTTCCGGCTGAGGCAACATAAGGTACCATAGCCGATGCGGTTGAAGTAACGTTGGCGGCGCTTCCGTTTATGCATGCGTTTGCCACCAATGGCGTGGCTGCCGCTGCGACGAAAGAAAGACTGCAGATGACTGTGCCCCAGAAGACAAATCGCCATAGTTTATCAGAGGTCGCAGCAGTCGCAAGAAGAGAAAGGCCATTTTGAAGGTAGGATAGACCTGGTTGAAGTTGCGTTTGCGATCCCTCTTCCGAATCCTTAACGCTTTGAACTTCTTCGAGAGCCGCACCGCTCAAAAGGTAAGTTTTAAGCTCTTGCCATCGGTTAAGTTGCTCCGTGTTCTGCATGCTCTCTTCAGTTGTATTTTCCCAAGGAAATTGGGGGCAGCAATATTCGGGCGAAAGTCCTGCCGCCTGTGCTGCTAATTTGCTGACGGCGATCCAAGCGAGATCCTCGCTATTTGCTGAGATACTTGCATCTTCCATCACTGAATAATTCACCTCCGCCGACATGTATGCGGTCAGGAGCGTTGATTCCCAAGACCCCTCGCCATGTTTCTCATCCCAGCTTTCTTTCAGAAATGGCGTCAAGGTTTCTACGATATCTTGGGCATGTTCTGATTCTTGCATAAGACTGTCAGGGTCGAAGAACACTTCTTCAACGTCATCTTCGTCGGGAATCATCGCTGTTATAGCCTGATAGAGCGACTCTGTATCAAGGGATGGTGTTGTGGACTGGATCTCTGTGCCATCGACTAGGGGCTTCGGAACTTGATTAACTTGTCTCTTTGCTTTTTCGTCTTGTTCTTGCGTGGGTACGGGGTTCACAGGCGGCGTTAAGGCAGCGCTCGCAGCTAGCTGAGTGCGCACTGTCCCGGAGCTCGAGGAGTCTGGATTTATAGGAAGGGAAGACCCGGTTCCGTCCGTTTTGGAGACAATAGCTAAATCTGTTGCCATAATAATTCCTTTTAAGTAATTATAACATATTTATTTTTAATTATCAATTTATTGTTTTATTTCTAGTTTATTTATGTTGTTTTGTAAATCTCTATCAATAAGTCAGTTAGGCTCTCTCCTTTGCCAAGATTTGGAAAAATAGCTATACCTTGGGATAAAAATGGGGAAGCTATGCGGAATGTACCCTTATCTCAGATTGCCAGGGACTTAAGGTTTGAAAGCGAAGAAAATGCCCAAATCGCTGGTTACCAGGTAGATAGTCGCAAAATTGCTCCCGGGGAGCTATTTTTTGCTTTGAAGGGGGAAAAAACCGACGGCCACCTTTTCCTAGGAGACGCTAAGGCGAGAGGGGCAATAGGCGCGGTCGTAGAGGAAAGCTATCTTGGGCCCGATTTCGGACTCCCTCTTCTCCGAGTCGCTGACGTGCTTGCGTCTCTTGCTCTCCTTGCCCGAAAAGATCTGGAGGAGAGCCGAGCCCGCGTCGTCGGGATCACCGGGTCGGTAGGGAAAACGACGACGAAGGAGTTTACCGCCGAAATCCTAAAAGCAAAGTACAAGGTGGGAAAAACGCCGGGAAACTACAACACCAAACTGACTCTTCCTCTTTCGATCTTAAACCGGGAAGGGGGCGAAGAGGTTTTTGTCCTCGAGATGGGAATGAGCGAGCCGGGAGATATCAAGAGGCTTCTCCAAATCGCTGAACCTGAGGTAGCTGTGGTAACGAAGGTGGCCCTAGCCCACGCTGCCTTTTTTCCAGGGGGTCTCGATGAGATCGCCGCAGGGAAAGCGGAGATCTATTCGAGTCCAAAGCTCCGCTCCGCCGTCTTTTACCAAAAACTTTCCGAATATCCTTGTTTTAGAGAGCTACCCGGAGAGAAGGTCGTATTTTCTCTCGACGACAGGAGTGCCGATTATTTTCTTTCTCCCTTGGAAAAGCGGTACGTCCTTGATGAAAGGGGAGTGCGGGCTTTCCAGTTCGATCTGCCATTTAGCGAGTCCCATCTTCTTCACAATTTCTTGGCTGCTGTCAGCGCAGCGAGGCAGATGAAGTTGGAGTGGGATGAGATCAATGCGCGCCTTCCACTCTTAAAGGTGCCCGACATGCGGCTGCAGCGCTTTGAAAAAGAGGGCGTCTCTTTCATCAACGACGCTTACAATGCGAACCCCGAATCGATGAAGGCCGCATTCATGAGCCTACAAGCCCCGCTTGACGGGGCTAAAAGGATCGGGGTCTTGGGAACGATGTCGCCGCTCGGGAAGTTTTCTGAAAGCGCCCATAGAGAGATCGGGCGGCTTGCGCGCGAATATTTCGACTTGGTCCTGGTGCTAGGAGTTGAGGCTCTTCCTCTTTTCGAGAGTTTCCAAGAGGGAAAAAAACCGGCTGAATTCTTTACGGACCTAAGGGGCCTTGCCGGAAGGTTGCAAGAGTTGATGAGCCCAGGCGATATCGTTTTGGTCAAAGGTTCCCGGTGTATGAACATGGAAACCATTTTCCAGCATCTTTAATCCATAGGAACAGTATGCTGCTGTTATTTTCCGAGTGGCTCCGCGATGCTTTCCACCTCAAACTCCCCGCCGCGTTCATCTATTTTTCGACGCGGATGATTCTGGCTGCCGTAACGTCCCTTTTATTTACGATCCTTTTGGGCCCTAGGTTCATCAAGAAACTTTATGAACTCAAAATAGGACAATCGATCCGCGGCCTTGAGGAGTGCCCCCTGCTCGCCGAACTCCACGGGAAAAAGAAAGACACTCCTACGATGGGAGGGATTTTGATCCTCTCTTCGATGGGCCTTTCTTTGATCTTATGGATGGATTTGAAAAGCGCTTTCACGCTAATCCTTTTTTTGACGACTCTTTGCTTGGGAGCGCTCGGGGCGAGGGATGATTACCTGAAACTTTGTTATAAAAACACCAAAGGGCTGAAGGCAAGAAAGAAGTTCCTTTTCCAAACGCTCTTTTCCGCTCTCATTGCGCTCTATCTCCTCTGTCCCGGATTCACGCAAGGTATCGCGGGCCAGAAATTTTTCCGTCCCCCTTCTGCCAAAGAGCAAATCGCCGCATCGCCCCAAATATCCCAAAAAAAATCTCAAGCCCTCACGGTGACGCTGGATACCAGCGAGTATATCGAACAGTTCTATCTCCCTTTTTGGAAAGATCCCGTCTGGATTTTCGATGGCTGGTTAAAAATTTTTTCGTTTTTCATCATCGTCTTTGTGATCACGGGGGCGTCGAATGCCGTCAACCTAACGGATGGGCTCGATGGGCTTGCGGCTGGCTGTCTCGTGATGGTATCGCTGGTCCTTGCCCTCTTTGCCTTTCTCTCGAACCATATTGACCTCGCGCGCTATTTGAATATCTTATACATCGAAGGGAGCGGGGAGATCGCGGTTTATCTTTTCGCGCTTGCAGGAGCAGCCCTTGGCTTTTTATGGTATAACGGCTATCCAGCGCAAGTATTCATGGGAGATACTGGCTCTTTGGCGCTCGGCGGGATTCTCGGGGTTTCGGCCGTTTTGCTTAGGCGCGAGGTCATCTTAGGGATCGCAGGGGCCATCTTCGTGGCGGAAGCGCTGTCGGTGATCCTGCAGGTGCTCAGCTACCGCTATCGAAATAAAAAGCGGATTTTTCTCATTGCGCCGCTCCACCACCATTTTGAGTATAAAGGATGGCCAGAGACAAAAGTAGTGATCCGCTTCTGGATCGTCGGCCTTCTTTTTGCCATCATTGCGGTGGCTTCCCTCAAGTTCCAGTGAGAAAAGGAGCGCGGACAAGTAGGCTTGCTATTGCTCTGGATCTTGAAAAACAAAATAGATTACGCCAGTTTTTTCATTGAATTTTGGCCCAGTACTGTGATAGCGTGGTAAGAAGGTGCTACCCTCTAAAGGTGTCTCGTGACTCAATGGAAATGATGAAACCCTTGCTATCGCCATATTTTCAGACGCGGGTTCCTTCGCCGATCCGTTTGACGCAAATCGAGTTCTTGAAACGGACCGATCGCGCGGTTGCCGTGAATGTGGCGATCGGGAATGTTTCTTTGCCTATGCATCCAGCCATGGCCAAACGCATGTTTGCCCTGGATGATCCTGAAAGCCCTTTTCGGCATGGTGTCGTGAAATATTCATCATCGGTCGGACAAGTAGAGACCAATTTAGCGGTTTTGCATTTGATCCAGTGCAGCGGTTTTTCTACGCAGGGCTTATACAGCCAGATGACTGACGGGGGAAGCCATGCGATGGAATTGGCGATTGTCGGACTTTGCGGGCCGGCCGGGTCTAAAGAGCGGCCGTTATTGGTCTTCGATCCGACCTATCCCAACTATTTCTCCATAGCAGAACGGACCGGGCGCTCAATCGTTGTCATAGAGCGCTTCTTGGAAGAAAATGGGAAATTCACCTTGCCTAAACTAGCGGCGATCGAAAAAGTCATTCGAGAGGCGAAGCCGGGCGCGCTGCTAGTAATTCCATACGATAATCCTACAGGACAGTTTTTTCCGCAAGAGACGCTCAACGAATTAGGCAGGCTCTGCGTAAAACACAATCTCTGGGTGGTCAGCGACGAGGCCTACCGGGAAGTATTTTTTACGCCCGGGCGGACAAGCAGCATCTGGGGCGTTACGGAAAAAGAGGCTCCCGGGATTACAGGGAGGCGGATCAGCATCGAATCGGCCTCGAAAGTTTGGAACGCCTGCGGCCTGAGGATAGGCGCCCTGGTGACGGACAATCTCGAATTTCATCAGCGGGCTGTGGCTGAAAATACGGCCAACTTGTGCGCCAATGCGATCGGTCAATACATTTTCGGCGCCCTTCTCCTTGAGAGCAAAGAGCAGCTCCTAGCCTGGTTTCAACAGCAGCGGGACTATTATTGGCAGATGTCGCATGCGGTGACGGCGGGCCTGAAGAAGGAAGTGCCGGAATTGATCGTATCGAATCCGGATGCCGCTCTGTATTCGGTGGTCGATCTGCGGAATATTTTCGGCGTCGATTTCGATGCGAATGATTTTGTTATGTACTGCGCGCAAAAAGGGCAGGTGTCAATCAATGGGGTCAAAACGACTCTCTTGTTAGCGCCGATGGCGGGTTTTTACTCTCTCCCCGAACTGGGCAAAACGCAGCTCCGGATCGCCTACGTGGAACCACCCGATGTGATGGCAAAGGTTCCGCGATTATTTGCCCAACTGCTCCGCGATTTTTCCTTGGTACGATAGACCTCGACTTTGTACAAAGTCGAGATGAAGCCCATTTTAGAAAGCTCGGCTAATTGGCTGTAGGCAAACTTGCCGACCTTCCAGATTTGGCGACATCCCAGTTGGCTCCTTTTAGAATCCAATACCCACTATGGCTTCCGCAATAGGACCTGGAAACGATCCCTTGCGATAGACAGAGAGGGCCGGCTGGCTAATATTAAGCTCTGAAAACCCCAGGACTGTACTCTTGCGAGCGAATTCGTACCCGGCCGTTGCGCTCGGAACAATTCCAATAAACTTCTGATTTTTGGATTCGATTCCTCCCCACGCAACCCCTCCGCCTAGATAAAGGCTTCCCTTCGCTTCAGGGTTGAGATAACGGAAATAAGACGCCTTTGGCACAGCCCAATAAACATTCCCGCTCTTGCGCTCAGCCCTGCCAAGCCCACTTATGGAAATGTCGGCAGCTCCATTGCCCGCCAGCCGCCGATAGCCAATCCCCAGGCCAGGAACGACAGGGCTTGCATGGATAAAATCGCTTTCAGCTGCCGCAAATCGAACATAGAAAAATCCTTGTTTGGAAACAGCGGTCTCTGGGACAGAAGGGTTGGATGACAATGCCGAGGGCAGCGCTGCATTCACGAAGACCGGAGCAATGTCTGTCGGAGCTACCTCTGCCTGGTCAATCGATGGCTCTGCAAAAGCTGCGCTCGCTGCCATCAGGGTAGTAATGATGATCTTTCTCATGTTTTCCTCATAGTAAAAACAACGATTTTAAATCTTGTAAATTTTTAAATCAAATTAAATTAAAAAATGATCATGTTCAAACATTCAATATAAAGTTGAACGGCAACTATTCGGAAGTTCCGAATAGTTCAAAAAGAGGGGCCGGCGCTGAGGCTCTAAAATATAGACAAAAACACGGAGGCCATTGTGCTTAACAAACTCGTGTGTCTATACTCCTCGTCATGAGGAACGTTGCTTTGATCATCGGCTTAGGAGTAAGCGGGAAAGCATCAGCGGAACTATTGCTCTCCAAAGGGTTTTCGGTCACTGCCGCAGACCGCCGCTTCGATGCTCTAAAAAATGATCCTCACTCCCAGGAACTCATTCAGCGGGGCGTGCGAGTTATCAGCGACGCGGCTGAAATTTCTCTTTCCCCCTTTTCACTCGTTGTCATCTCTCCTGGGATTGTCCCCTCCCATACTCTTATCCAAAAAGCGAAAATCTCTGGAATCGAACTTTTGGGAGAGATCGAGCTTGCGCTCCACTATTTGCCGAATCGGTGTGTCCTGGGAGTGACGGGCACGAATGGGAAGACGACGACGGTCCTTTTGACTGCGCACATTTTAAATGCGTTTGGCATCAAGGCGGCGGCTGTCGGCAATGTCGGCGCCGCTTTGAGTGGCTACGCCCTTTCTCCGGACAAGGATGAAATCTTAGTTGTCGAATTGAGCTCATTCCAATTGGAAACGCTCTCCATAAAACCTTGGTTCGATGCGGCTGCGATTTTGAATATCACGCCGAACCATCTGAACCGCCATGCTTCGATGGAAGAGTACGCAGAGGCCAAATTACGAATCGGCCGCTGCCTGAAGCCGGGCGGAAAACTCTTTCTATCGCGCCAAGTCCAAAAGGATTACGGTGCACGAAATATCGATGTTATTTTCGATGCCGGATTGGACGTTGGCGGCGGAACGGATGGAGTGAGGCGGGGAGCGCCCGAAAAGATCAATAGCGCGGCTGCCCGAGCTCTATGTTATTTTTGCAAGGTGCCGGAAAAGTTCATCGATTCGGCATTGAAAACATTTCGGAAGTCGCCCCATCGCATCGAATGGGTGGCTGAAATTGACGGCATTGCTTATTATAACGACAGCAAAGCGTCGAATGTCGAGGCGGTCATCCACGGGATGGCCCTTTTTCCGGGGCCGGTTATTTTGATCGCGGGAGGAGTCGACAAAGGATCTACCTACGCACCCTGGATCAAATATTTTCAGGGAAAGGTGAGGAGGATCGTGGTCTTCGGCGAGGCGGCGGAAAAGATGAAACGGGAGCTTGGGAAAGACTTCCAACTTTTGCGAGTTTCCACTCTGGAAGAAGCTGTGGCGGCCGTGAGACTCACTGCAGTGCGGGGAGATACGGTTCTTTTTTCTCCCGGTTGCTCGAGCTACGACCAGTTTGCGAATTTCGAAGAGCGCGGCGAGAGGTTCAAGAAGATTGTAAGAGGGGGATAGATGGATCGGAAAAAGACCATAGTGGCAGCCGTGATGATCAACGCGGGCATTTTGACAGTGCTTTTCATCGCCGCGATGACGATGCGGGAAGTTCCTGTTCAGGAAAGCGAGATGGGGCAGGAAGCGGCCTCTCGCAACGATCCCAAACCTCTTTTTCAAGAAACCGTGGAGATTCCGCCAGCTCCTCTTGCTCTTGATAACTCGCTCGCAACAACTCCAAGCCAGCCTGTAGCCTTTTCCTTGCCGCCGGCATCACTATCTTCTCCTCCTGTAGAGACGGCGTCGGCTTCTTCTCTCGTTTCGGCTCCCCCTCCAGCGCCGGCCCCTCTTGCAAATCCAGCGAAGCAAACGCCTCTTACGGCATCAGAGATTGAAGTGCAAAAGGGAGATAGCCTCGAGAAGCTCGCCAAGCAATACCGGACGAGCGTGGATGAAATTATCCAATTGAACCAACTTCCCACAAGCTTTCTTAAGATAGGCCAGCGGCTGAAAATTCCGGCGGGGAAAAGGATCGAAATTTCCAAACCGAAAAGCGCTATTTCCTTAGGCCTAGAGACGGCCGAATATTACACGATGAAAGTAGGAGATAATCCCTGGTCGGTCGCAATGAAGCATCATATGAAAGTAGATGAGCTTCTCAAATTGAATGGGCTCAATGAAAAGACGGCCCGCAAGCTGAAACCGGGAGATCGGCTGAGAATCAAGTGACAAAATCTTCCCTTTTTTTAACATTGCCCGTCGCGATCCTCTTTTCCTTTGGCCTTCTCATGATTTTCAATACCACATCGGCTCAGATTATCGACCGGTCGCTTGATATCAATACCCATGCAATCCTTTTGAAGCAATCGCTTTACGGGATTGTCGGAATTCTCATAGGAGCTGCGATGGTTCGGTGGGGTTATGAGTCGTTGCTGCAGTACAGCGCCTTGTGTTTTATCCTGGGCACCGCGCTGCTCATCCTGCTCTTCATTCCTGGGATCGGGCAAACCGTAAATGGGGCGAGGCGTTGGATCGGGCTTTGGGGATTTACGTTCCAGCCCTCCGAATGCATCAAAATCTTGGCACCGGCCGTTTATATCCACTGGGTTTGCCAGCAAAAGGAGATCCTGCTGATCCCCTTCTTGAAAATCGTTGGGCTCTTGGTTTTCCCTCTCGTCCTCATCCTTCTTCAACCGGACAATGGGACGGCCGCGATCATTCTCTCCACTCTGCCGGTCTTGTTTTGGCTCACTCGGGTGAAATGGATCTATTGGGCCTTGCCGCTTTCCTTGCTCACGATGGCCGGGGGAGCTGCAGCTTACCATATGCCTCATGTCAAAGGCCGGATCCAAATCTATCTTCATCCCGAACTCGATTTGAAAGGGAAAGGGCATCAGCCCCATCAAGCGAAAATCGCCGCCGGCTCGGGAGGTCTTTTTGGCAGAGGCATTGGCGAGAGCCTCCAAAAGCTCAATTACTTGCCCGAGGCTCGCAACGATTATATCGCAGCCATCTACGCGGAAGAAACCGGTTTTGTGGGGATTTTGGGCATCATCGGGCTTTATATGATCTTTTCCTTTGCCGGATTCTTGGTCGCGATCCGGGCGCGCGATCCAGGAGGGTTTCTCCTCGCAAGCGTCCTCACATTTCTGATTTCAATCCAAGCATTTTTGAATTTAGGCGTCGTGTCCGGCCTTCTTCCCAGCAAAGGGATGACGCTTCCGTTCTTTTCGGCAGGCGGCACATCACTCATCGTCAACATCGCCGCTCTTTTCATCTTGCTAGATATCGCGCGCAAACCAAAGATATTGGAAAAAACGTGAAAAAAAAAGTGTTGATCGCAGCAGGAGGGACGGGCGGACATTTGTTTCCTGCCCAGCAGCTCAGAGAACAGTTGAAGGGCGACGCCGAAATCCTCTTTGCCGGACATAAGCTTGGGACGAGCCCCTTCTTCGAAAAAGAAAAGATTCCTTTCGCTGAGATTACCGCCCATCCTTTGAAAAAAGGATTTTTCTCAAGGACCTGCATTGGGTTTTGGCAGGCCTGCCAACTGATGCGCCATTTCATGCCGGACGCGGTCATCGGTTTCGGCAGCTATCATACATTCCCTGTCCTTCTTGCCGCCGCATTTTTCCGAAAAAAGCTCGTCCTCTTCGAAGCGAATTGTAAGATCGGCAAAGTCATTCGCCTCTTCCGGCCGCTCGCTACTGAGGTCGCCTTTCAATTTCCAAATAACGGAGGAACCCTTGTCTCTTGGCTTCCCTGGAAGAGCGCATTAAAGCGGCTGGCGCCTAAAGAGGCCAAAAAGCTCTATGGGCTCGATCCCGAAAAAAAAGTGATTTTGGTTTTTGGAGGCTCTCAAGGAGCCGCGTTTCTCAATGAGACGGCACCGAAGGCGATTGCAAGGCTCGAGCAAAACAGGGCCCCCAGAGGGGCCCCCGAAGATGCATCGTCTTTGGGGAAAACATGCCAGGCGCTGCACTTGGCCGGCCCAGCCGAGGCGGAAAGTGTCAGGTTGGCCTATGAAAAGCTTGGAATTATTGCATGCGTAAAGCCGTTTGAAAAGGAGATGGCGCATGCATATGCCGCAGCCGATGCGGCCCTTTGTCGCAGCGGAGCAGGAACGATCGCCGAGCTGATCCAATTCGAGCTTCCGGCTCTTTTGATCCCTTATCCTCACGCAGCCGAAAATCACCAAAGGAAAAATGGGGAGTACTTGAGGGATGCCTTAGGAGGAGCTCGGCTGATCGATCAAAAAGAGGCCGATGCGGAAAGGATCGCTCATGAACTATCTACTCTGATCGAGGAGTTGGAAGAGAGAAAAATGCGTTTGCGAAAAGCGAACGCGGAAGATGAGCAACGAACCCACTTGGCCGACATCATTCGGAGGATTATTTTATGACGGAAAATATGTATCATTTCATTGGGCTTGGCGGCATCGGGATGAGCGCGCTCGCCCGGATCTTGATGCAACAGGGAGCAGAGGTACGAGGGACCGACGCGGCGGCAAGCCCACTTTTAGATCAATTGGGAAAAGAAGGGGCTAAGGTCAAAGTAGGTCATGACGCAGCCTGGATTCAAAAGGGAACGACGGTGGTTTTTTCGAGCAGCATCTTGGAGAAGAATGGGGAGTTGGAAAAGGCCAAAGAACTCCGCCTGCCTCTTTTACACCGATCGGACCTTCTCGGACGGCTTATGGAGGGGAAAAAGCCGCTCCTCGTCACAGGAACTCATGGGAAAACAACGACAGCCTCTCTTTTGGCTTGGGTCCTTTTCGATGCGGGGGTGGATCCTACTTTTGCCATTGGCGGGATTCTTTCTCAGCTCGATACGAACGGCAAAGCCGGAAGCGGCTCTTTCTTTGTAGCCGAAGCCGATGAGAGCGACGGCTCTTTTTTGAAAAGTCCCGCGTTTGGGGCGATCGTGACGAATCTCGATAACGACCACATGGATTATTGGAAAAGCGCTGAAAATCTCGATGCCGGTTTCCGCAAGTTCTTAAGGGCCGTCCAAAGCAGAGAGCATCTCTTTTGGTGCAAAGACGATGCGCGTCTCGAGAGCCTAAAGCCAGAAGGGTTTTCTTACGGTTTTTCTCCGGATGCGGACTTGAGGCTCGAATCGTTTGCCCAAGATGAAAATGGGATCCGGTTCGACATTGTCTTCCAGGGCAAAAAACTTAGGCACATCGAGCTTCCTTTATTTGGGCGCTATAACGCGCTAAATGCTGCAGCCGTATTTGGGCTCGCTCTGCAATTGCAGGTGACGGAAGAGGCCATCAGGAAAGGGTTTCGAAGCTTTTGTGGGACGAAGAGGCGGCTCGAATTCAAAGGAGTTGCTCATAAAGTGAAAATCTATGACGACTACGGGCACCATCCCGTGGAGATTGCGGCGACTTTGAAAGCCTTAAGGGCCAGCATCCGAGAAAGGCGCCTTGTCGTCATCTTTCAGCCCCACCGCTATACGAGGGTGCGCGATTTATTCGAAGATTTCTTGACCTGCTTTTCTGAGGCCGATGTCGTGGTGCTGACTGATATCTACAGCGCCGGCGAGACACCGCTCGTCGGAGTCACAACAGCCGCCCTCTATTCGCGGATGAGAGAATCTCTTGGGGCAAAACTCCATTTCTTCCCGCGTCAACATTTGGAAGCCGGAGTCGTTGAAATTTTGAGGCCGCTCGATGTCGCTTTGACGATTGGCGCAGGAGACGTCACACAGGCTGGCCAGCAGATCTTAAAATTGTGGGCTGAAAAGGCACCGAAAATCCGTGTGGCCCTTGTTTGCGGAGGGCCATCTGCCGAGCACGAAGTATCGATCGATTCAGCGAGGACGATTTTCAAAGCGCTCGACTCATCCGTATACGATGTGCGGTGTTTTGGGGTGACAAAACAAGGGAATTGGATCATGGGCTCCGACTCTTTCGACAAGCTGAAAGGGGCCTCCAATGACGCATCGTCTTTGGGGAAAAAAGGGGCCTCCAATGACGCATCGTCTTTGGGGAAAAAAGGGGCCAGCTGCCAATCCGACGAGCCCAAGATGCCGATCTCGGTCATAGAGGAGCTCGCAAAGTCGGAGGTGTGCATTCCCGTCTTCCACGGGCCGCAAGGAGAGGACGGGATGATCCAGGGATTTTTGGATACTTTGCATATCCCTTATGCGGGATGCGATTATCGCTCCGGCGCCCTTTGCATGCATAAAGGGTGGTCCAAGTACGCCGCGCTGATCAACAAAGTTCCGACCCCGCCCTTTTTCGAAATGGACCTTAAAGAATACCGGGAAAATCCCGAGGCTCTTTTGGAAAAAATCAATGAGCGGCTGTTCTATCCTGTTTGGATCAAGCCTGTCCATCTCGGCTCGAGCATCGGCGTCGGCTGCGCCAGGGGGCCCTCAGAGGTCAAAAGTTTGGCAGACGCCGCCTTTTTCTATGACGACACGATCATCGTCGAGCTGCATGTCGAAGGGAGGCAGATCGAATTCGGGGTGATCGGAAACGAGTACATCCGCGTGGGTCCTCCTTGCGAGATTCTCAATCAAAGGGCGTTCGTAGACTATGCGGGAAAATATGGCGCTGCCGCCATGCCTTATGCCATTCCTGCGCGCATCTCCGAAACGGAGCGTCAGATCGGGATCGAACTTGCGAAAAGGATCTATGTCTCATTTGGCTGCAAAGGCCTTGCGCGGGTCGATTTTTTCATCGATAACGATGGCTACTTTTGGTTCAACGAGATCAATCCTTTTCCCGGCTGCACCGACACGAGCGCTTTTCCAAAAATTTGGGCAGCGGCTGGGGTCGATATGGCTCAGGTCTCCGATGATCTTGTCGCGCTCGCCCTCCATCGGACCCGCCGCCTAGCAGAAATAGGGTGCATGAGAAGATGAGCCCGCCGACATGGACGCTGCGTCAAGCCCTTTTTTGCCTTATCGGCTCAAGCTTCGCCACCCTATCGATCAGCATCGGAGGGTATGAGGCCTATGCAAAGCACCATCGAAAAAAACTCTTCGATGAAAAACATAGGATCGTTTCGATTGTCCAGACGGGCCCTGAAAAAGAAGCGTTGAAAACGGCCTATCTCGCTGAAATTTTAGGACTTTCGGCAGAGCGGTCGATCTCTCTTTATGCTTTTGACTGCTTGCTCGCGGAAAAAAAACTCCGCGCATCTCCCCTTATAAAATCTGCCCTCGTCAAAAAGGTGCCGCCCGGCACGGTTTATATCGATTATGAAGTGCGCCAGCCGGTTGCGATCCTTGCCGACTACAAGAATATCGCGATTGACAGGGAGGGCTATCTTATTCCTTTTGCGCCCTTTTTTTCTCCGAAAGCGATCCCCGAGCTCTATTTAGGGCTTCCTCCGTTCGGCGCGCCCCCCGATGAGCAGGGCCGGATCGGTGGGAGGTGGCTCGTCCCTCTCGACGATCATTTCATGAAGATCGCAATGGAGGTCCTCCATTTTCTCGAAGAGACCCCTTGGCGCGAAGGATTCAGAGTGCAAAGGATCGATGTTTCGAACGCTACGCGGCCGAGTCTCGGGCAAAGGGAGATCGTCTTATTTACGGAAGAAGAGTTTTTGATTCGAGGGATCCATTGTAGTTTTCCGAAAATCCTACGGCTTGCGCCGAAAGATTTCAAAGAGCAGCTGAACCACTTTTTTGTCTTGCGCCGAAATATGGAAGAAGATTACCGCAAACAGCTAGCAACAGTCAGCCGTCCTTGTCGATACGCCCCGAGGATCGTCGATTTACGGATTCCTCAGCTTGCTTTCGTCCAGAACCAGGATTGAGGATTCGTTTGATCAAATTCGTTGGCTATGATTAAAATTTCATCCAGAAAAGCCGGAGTTTTATGAAATATCTTTATCTCGTACTCTTTGCCGCCCTCTCCCTCTATGGACAAATCATCGAGACGCCCCATTTCTCTGAGATCGAAAAATATGTCGATCCCGATACGCTTGTCCTGCTCGACATTGACGATACGCTGCTTGTCCCGTCTCAGACTCTCGGCACCGATGTTTGGTTCCGGCATGAGCTCGAGCGAAACAAGAAGGCAGCCGTCAGCGATCCGCTCGACCAGACGCTCGCTCTCTGGGAAGCCATTCGCCACCTCACTCAAGTAGAAGTCGTGGAAAAAGGGGCTGACCGGATCGTAGGAAAGATGCAAAGGAAGGGTATCGCGATCATGGGACTCACGACCCAAGGGCTTGCGCTTGCCACCCGGACTGTGAATCAGCTCAAGTCTCTCTATTTCGACCTATCGAAGACGGCTCCAAGTCAAGAAGACAGTTATTTTCAAAACGGACATGGGGTTCTTTACCGAAAAGGGGTCCTTTTCACTGCGGGGACCCACAAAGGGAGCGCTCTTCTGAAATTCTTCGAACTCGCTAAATACCGCCCGAAGCGAGTCGTATTTCTGAACGATAAGCGGCCTCAATTGGAAGAAGTGGAAAAGTCGCTCGAAAAGGCGGGGATTGCCGTCATTGGCCTCCGGTATGGCTATTCCGACGCGCGGGTCGGGAGATTCCGGCCTGAAATCGCCGATATCCAGCTTCACCACTCCTCGTTCGGCCGGATTCTATCCGATGAGGAAGCGGGAAAAATTTTTCTTAAATCAACTGAAACTTTTTAGTTGGATAGGTTCTTGCATTGAATCGACCCGTTCTCTATCCTCAAGGGAATAGGAGGCATTTATGGAAGAATTCATATCCTATCTCGTCAAGAATATCGTCAATCAGCCTGATGCAGTCGATATCCGCTCTCTTTTGGGGCAAAACGGCCTTCTCATTGAAATCAGGGTGGCTCCCGAAGATATCGGAAAGGTTGTGGGCCGTAAAGGGAATGTCATCCGGTCGCTAAGGACCCTTTCCATGACGATCGGCGCAAGGCTCGGCCGCCGCATCCATCTAGAAATTATCCAGCAGTAAGGAAAGATATGGGGATCGGTTTAGAAATCGCATTGGACGAGATCGATAAAGTGATCATCCTACGCCTTGACGGGAGCCTTGATGCCGCAACAGCGCCGATCTTGGACCGGAAGATCCATACGATGGTCAATGACGGCCATATCCAGATCGCCCTAGATTTTACTCACGTAGATTATTTGAGCAGTGCGGGCTTGCGCGTCCTGCTTTCGGAAACGAGAAAGCTGCATGCAAAACAGGGGACCTTCGTCCTCTTTTCCTTGAGCGCTGAAGTGGAGGAGGTGCTCAAAATGGCGGGATTCGACAGGATCTTGCAAATCTTCCCTACTGAAAAAGAAGCCCTTCAATTCAAGAAGTGAAACCCGCATCATCCCAGGGAGCGCTGGCTCAGAGGCCGATTCCGCTCAAGAAAAAAGTCGAACCCGTTGGGAAGAAAAGACGGATTCTAGTCATCGCCGGGCCCACTGCTTCTGGCAAAACCAAGCTCTCTTTATCTTTGGCACAGGCCATTGGGGGCGAGATCATTTCAGCCGATTCTGCGCAAGTCTATCGGGGGATGGATATTGGAACGGCCAAAGCGACTCCGGAAGAGCGCGCCCTCATCACTCATCACTTGATCGACATCTGCGATCTCTCCACCCTGTACAATGTCGCTGAATTCTATAAATCGGCCCAAAGCGCTTTTCATGAAATCGCAGCCAGAGAAAATGTCCCGATCGTCGTCGGAGGGTCGGGGTTTTACATCCATTCCCTCCTCTATGGCCCTCCCCACGGCCCCTCGTCCAATCCGGAGGTGCGAAGGCAGCTTGAGAGGCAGATGAAGGAGCTCGGCCCTGAGGTCCTATACGAACGTCTCCAAATGTTGGATCCTGAATACGCCCAGACGATTACAGAGTTCGATAGGCATAAGATCATCCGAGCGCTTGAGATCATGGCGATCTCAGAGAGGCGTGTGAGCGATTTTCCGAAACCGGGAAAGCTGCAAAGCCAAGATTGGGACTTCCGCTGCTGGTTCATCTATTTTGCTAGGGAGCGCCTCTATTCGAGGATAGAGATCCGCTGCGATGAGATGATCAGGAGAGGCATCCTCCAAGAGGTGCGAGATCTTGAAAAGAAGGGGTTGAGGGACAACTTGTCGGCCGCCCAGGCGATTGGTTACCGGCAGGCGCTCGAATATTTGGACAGTCCCCAGACGGAGAAAGATTTGCAAGATTTCATTGCGAAGTTCAAAAAAGCGTCCCGCCATTATGCAAAGCGGCAATTCACTTGGTTCAGGAAAGAGCCCCTTTTCCGCTGGCTTGATTGCGATGCGCACTCTCCCGAGCGAATGAAAGAGATCATCCTTCAAGACTTCGAACAAAACGATTAGGGAACGCGAATAGTAAAAAATTTCATCCTTCTCAAGAAGCACTGGTTCATGAATCTATCCAATTTGCTATGGCTCTCAGAGCCAAAATTCACAAAAGCTTCCTGCGCGCGGTAGTTTGAATCATAAGACCTGCATCACTCCTTGTGTGGCATGTTCAAGGCTTTTTTCGAACTTGTCCTTGAATGTGTTGTAATCCTGATAGCGTGGTATATTGACCTCATAGCTACAGGTGTGAAAGACCGGGAGGTGACTTAAATCACTATCATCCGTAATGCGAAGTGTTTTGCCTAACGGCAAGGCTTTCGATCCAGAGATAGCATACATGAAATTCTCAAGTTGCTCAGGAGTGCTTGCACGGATCCAATGCTCAAGCCAACCTTTTTGATTGCTAACAGCGACAAATTGATTTGATTCATCATTTTGCAAGGCATTTAATATATCGTCTTTAGTCAACCTACCTTCGATCTTTTCTCTCAAATCGTTGGGAGTGTTTCCTTTGACTGCATCCCATGATTGATTACGCAATGTAAGGCGTTGTTTTGTGTGTTGCGCAATCATTAACGTTGACATAATCATTTCATGGATGCCAGTGTCTTTTAAAAAGTCTTCCTTGCTATCTATCCCTCCTAATTCTAGGTGTGGCGGCACTGTGCCATTATTGACAAAAGCATCTAGATCGTTTTCATTGATCGAAGAATACTGGTGTTGGGATTGAAGATATATTTTTAATATCTTGTTATAAGGGTCTTGTTGGTGCTCTGTATTAACTTTATCAATTTCTTCGTTAGTTAAGGAATGCAGCATTTGAAATAAGGTTGGATGAAACCGACATCCCGTACAGATTTCTTGATTTAATGCATCAGCGAAAATCAATCCGAGGCCCTGGTAACATTTTTCTGGAATTTTTCCAGAAAATTTAGGAATAATAAGACCATTGTCTGGGTCCGTTGTGGGGAATGTGCCTGGCTTAAAGAGAGCATCGAGAAGCTTCGTCACAAAATCGCGACTTATTCCCCCGTTATCTACTGCTACCGAATCTTCGTATTTGATCTTGAGTGGCGATCCACTATTTTGCATCTTCTCTGCAAGAAGAGACAGGGTAGCCACTGGATCTTGTGGGATTGAAGTGGAAGTCACTTTAAACGCTGGATGTTCTACGATATTGTCATTAAGGTCAAAGTCATTAATGGCATCAAATAACGGTATGTCTTCATCTGCTGTAGAGGCAGGGTGTCTCCCGAGGCTTTCCTCAAAAATGTATGCATTGCGCTCGTTCTCGGGTGTGCTGTTTTGAAGAACGCGAAGGTGGTCTCTTCGGTGCTCATTGGGCACATTCAGCTGATTTGCTAATTGAACGAAATCATCGCGCTCGTTCTCGGGTATGTCTTGAAGAATGCCAAGGCAGTCCCTTCGGTGCTCATTGGGCACATTCAGCTGATTTGCTAATTGAACGAAATCATCGCGCTCGTTCTCGGGTATGTCTTGAAGAATGCCAAGGCAGTCCCTTCGGTGCTCATTGGGCACATTCAGCTGATTTGCTAATTGAACGAAATCATCGCGCTGGTCCTTGTGTATGCCTTGAAGAATGCCAAGGCAGTCCCTTCGGTGCTCATTGGGCACATTCAGCTGATTTGCTGATCCAACGAATCCATCGCGCTGGTCCTTGTGTATGCCTTGAAGAATGCCAAGGCAGTCCCTTCGGTGCTCATTGGGCACATTCAGCTGATTTGCTGATCCAACGAATCCAGCACGCTCGTGCTCGGGTATGCTCTCAAGAGTGGAAAGGCAGCGCCATCGGTCCTCATTAGGCACATCCAGAAGATTTGCTAAGTGAACGAATTCAAGGCGCTTATCGCTGCGTACGAACCGAAGAGAGAAAAGGCAGCAGCATCGGCCCTCATTAGGCACCTTCACCAGATTTGCTAATCGAACGAATTCAGCGCGCTCGTGTCCGGGTACGGGCTGAAGTTGCAAATAGCAGTCCAATCCGTGCCCATGCACATCCAGCTGATTTACTAATTGAACGAATTCAGTGCGCTCGTCCTCGGGGATACTCTGAAGAATGTCAAGGCACTCCGCTCGGTTTTCATTGGGCACATTCAATTGATTGACAGGAATGAGAGGAGGTATTGGGTTATTGGCATTTGGTGCAACGCTAGGTGTCGCGTCGCTGTTATTGCCGCCCACGTTCTCTGTAATGAGACGAGCTCTTGGATTATCGGCATCTGTCGGTGTCCTTGAGCAGCAATCCCATAAACAACCGATCTCTCTGATGGCGGCGAGAGCTGAGCTCCCCCATTGGCTAACCTCAGCAACAAATCGGCCTACTGATCCAAAATATCCTTGATTATAATTATTTCCGTCTTCTCTTGTTATTGTTGCCATATATCCCCAAATTTTTAATTTTAGTTACAAAAATATAAATAATTTTTTTTATATTTAAATATAATTATACAATTTATAAAGATTTTAGTAAAGAAATTTAAAATAATATTGAAAATGAACAATTAAGAGCATATATACCCAAGGAAATTCAAAACTTGGCAGCAGGTGCCTGAAAGGGACTAAATTTATCCCTAACCCGGCTTCTTAAATCCCGGCCTAAAGTTGACTCCGCGGTCACAGTCGCCAATACAGCGAAAAAACCAAGAATCGCTCCTCTAAAGTCTTCAAAGTACTCGTAATAAGTATTGTAAACTACCCGCTCCTTCATCCATTTCCACAGTCGTTCTATCGGGTTTAGATTGGGGCTATAGGGCGGTAAAAAGTGCAAACAAACTTTTGCCGTTTCTAGGTACTGCCTCACAGCCCTATTCCGATAGTACGGTGCATTATCGCAAAATACATGGATCTTTCGTTTACTCGGGTAAAATTCTTCGATCTTTTGGAAAAACCGGATTATCGATTCTGCGTTTAAAGTCTCGTCTTCTTGGATTACCACACTGTGGGTGATGACATCGATGCTCCCTGAAAGATTGAGCCTGGCACGTCCTGTGTTTGCTGGGATCTCTTTACGCACGCCTTTTTTGATCCACCCATAAGCAGGCTGCACATTGTGCGTTGGATGAACGCCGTCAATAAAGCAGATAGTCTCATCCTCGAGGAGTTCTGCCTTGAGTTTCTCGTATCCGGCGAGCCACTTTTGTTGCTGCTCTTTGTTGGCTTTCCCGGGTACAACGGCGGGTTTTTTGTAGGAAAATCCGTGTCTTCGCAGCCAATCCCTCAATCCGTGGACGGTATAGACAATACCGAAAGTCACTTCTACATATGCGACGATATCCTTGACGTAAAGGTACGTGTGTTCTTGAAGATGAGCCTCAAGTTGCTCGGACTGCGTTTGGGATAGTTTCTCCTCGGAGCCGCCGCTTTCGGGGCGCAATTTTTTCGACGTTTTGTATGCGTCAACATGGTGACGAACTGCTTCGTCAGAAATCAACAGAACCCTGGCAATGTCTTTGGGAGCCCACCCCTCATCATAGAGGAGAACAGCCTTTATTCGATCACGCACCCGCCCATCGCGGTCCCCCCGGTGCCGGAGTTTGAGTTCCTGTCGTTCTGAGTCGGTTAAAAAATTCACGCAGCCATTGTGCAGTCAAGGGAAATTTTCACGCATCAAAATTTTGAATCACGAGCGGTATATACCAATAAATGATAAGAGACTGTGAACCTATCCTCCAATTCTTCACGATCCCTTTACGGCACGCTTTTGGGCGCTTTTCGCGCCTCCGCCCTCGTAAAGATCACCGTCCCGATATTTACTTCGGGCGGTCGACGACGAAAAATCGCCTCAAAATCGACCGGGGGATGGATATTGGAACGGCCAAAGCGACTCCGGAAGAGCGCGCCCTCATCACTCATCACTTGATCGACATCTGCGATCTCTCCACCCTGTACAATGTCGCTGAATTTTATAAATCGGCCCAAAGCGCTTTTCATGAAATCGCAGCCAGAGAAAATGTCCCGATCGTCGTCGGAGGGTCGGGGTTTTACATCCATTCCCTCCTCTATGGCCCTCCCCACGGCCCCTCGTCCAATCCGGAGGTGCGAAGGCAGCTTGAGAGGCAGATGAAGGAGCTCGGCCCTGAGGTCCTATACGAACGTCTCCAAATGTTGGATCCTGAATACGCCCAGACGATTACAGAGTTCGATAGGCATAAGATCATCCGAGCGCTTGAGATCATGGCGATCTCAGAGAGGCGTGTGAGCGATTTTCCGAAACCGGGAAAGCTGCAAAGCCAAGATTGGGACTTCCGCTGCTGGTTCATCTATTTTGCTAGGGAGCGCCTCTATTCGAGGATAGAGATCCGCTGCGATGAGATGATCAGGAGAGGCATCCTCCAAGAGGTGCGAGATCTTGAAAAGAAGGGGTTGAGGGACAACTTGTCGGCCGCCCAGGCGATTGGTTACCGGCAGGCGCTCGAATATTTGGACAGTCCCCAGACGGAGAAAGATTTGCAAGATTTCATTGCGAAGTTCAAAAAAGCGTCCCGCCATTATGCAAAGCGGCAATTAACTTAGTTCAGGAAAGAGCCCCTTTTCCGCTGGCTTGATTGCGCGATGCGCATCCTCCCGAGCGAATGAAAGAGATCATCCTTCAAGACTTCGAACAAAACGATTAGCTCGACTTTGTGCAATTTTTGGCGAGCAGATCCAGAGGAAGCGCTCTGCAATTTTTTTCTTTTTTTGCGAAATTCATAGCCGAAGGCATTATTTACGAGCAAAAAAAGGAAAAAAGGGCCAGCGATTCTCTCGGAGATGCCATCACAAAATTGTACAAAGTCGAGATTAGGGAACGCGAGTTGGAACAATTTCAAAAAAACTGGACTTTCTCGCGTATGCGCAGCCTCGTTCGGATCGATTTTGCTATGGCTCTCAGAGCCAAAATTCACAAAAGCTTCCTGCTCGCGGTACAGTTTGAATCAACGGAGCTGCATCACTCCTTGTGCGGCATCTGCAAGGCTTATCTCGAACTTGTCCTTGAATGTATTGTAATCCGGATAGTGTGGTATATTGACCTCATAGCTACAGGTGTGAAAGCTCGGGAGGCGACCTCGACCTACCGGACCACCATCCTTAATGAGGAGTTTTTGGCCTAATGGCAAGGCTTTCGATCCAGAGATAGCATACATGAAATTCTCAAGTTGCTTAGCACTGCTTGCATTGATCCACTCCTTAAGCCAATCTTTTTGATCGCTAACAGTGGGAGATTGATTTGATTCATTACTTTCCAAGGCAGTTAACACATCGGCTTTAGTCAACTTACCTTCGATCTTTTCTCTCAAATCGTTGGGAGTGTTTCCTTTGACTGCATCCCATGATTGATTACGCAATGTAAGGCGTTGTTTTGTGTGTTGCGCAATCATTAACGTTGACATAATCATTTCATGGATGCCAGTGTCTTTTAAAAAGTCTTCCTTGCTATCTACCCCTCCTGATTTTAGGTATGGCGGCACTGTGCCATTATTGACAAAAGCATCTAGATCGTCTTCATTGATCGAAGAATACTGGTGTTGGGATTGAAGATATATTTTTAATATCTTGTTATAAGGGTCTTGTTGGTGCTCTGTATTAACTTTATCAATTTCTTCGTTAGTTAAGGAATGCAGCATTTGAAATAAGGTTGGATGAAACCGACATCCCGTACAGATTTCTTGATTTAATGCATCAGCGAAAATCAATCCGAGGCCCTGGTAACACTTTTCTGGAATTTTTCCAGAAAATTTAGGAATAATAAGACCATTGTCTGGGTCCGTTGTGGGGAATGTGCCTGGCTTAAAGAGAGCATCGAGAAGCTTCGTCACAAAATCGCGACTTACTCCCCCGCCATCTATTGCGTCCGAATCTTCATACTTGGTCTTGAGTGGCGATCTACTATTTTGCATCTTCTCTGCGAGAAGACGCAGGGTCTCCACTGGATTTTGTGTGATTGAAGTGGAAGCCACTTGAAACGCTGAATGTTCTGCGAGATTGTCATTAAGGTCAAAGTCATTAATGTTATAGTGATTAGTGGCAAAGATATTAGGGTCAGGCTCGTCAAAGACAAATAACGGTTCTTCATCTACTGTAGTAGAGGTAGGAGGTCGCTCGGGGATTTCCTCACAATGGGAACGGAGGAAGTTGCTCCGGCTCTCATAGGGCATTTCCTGCTGATTTGCTAATTGCATGCATTCCTCGCGCTCGGTCGCGAGTACGCTACAAAGAGCGGCAAGGCAGCCCTTTCGGTGCTCATTAGGCACATTTAGCAAATTTGCTATTCGAACGCATTCAGGGCGCTCGATCTCGGGTATGCACCGAAGAGTGAGAAGGCAGTGCCATCGGTCTTCATTAGCCACATTCAGAGCATTTACTAATTGAACGAATCCAGGACGCTCGATCCCAGATATGGACCAAAGAGTGAGAAGGCAGCGACTTCGGTCTTCATTAGCCATATTCAGATTATTTACTGATTGAACGAATCCAGGGAGCTCCTCTTCGGGTACATTCCGAAGAATGTCATGGCAGTTCTCTCGGTACTCAATGGGCACATTCAGCAGATTTGCTAATTGATCGAATTCAGATTCAGTGCCCTCGTCCTCGGGATTAACGAGGCAGTCCTCTTGGTCTTCATTGTGCACATCCAATGGATTGACTAAGGAGTCTGTATTTAATTGATTGACAGGAATGAGAGGAGGTGTTGGGTTATTGGCATTTGGTGCAACGCTAGGTGTCGCGTCGCTGTTATTGCCGCCCACGTTCTCTGTAATGAGACGAGCTCTTGGGTTATCGGCATCTGTCGGTGTCCTTGAGCAGCAATCCCATAAACAACCGATCTCTCTGATGGCGGCGAGAGCTGAGCTCCCCCATTGGCTAACCTCAGCAACAAATCGGCCTACTGATCCAAAATATCCTTGATTATGATTATCTCTGCTTCCTATTTCTACTACCATATATCCCCAAATTTTTAATTTTAGTTAAAATATAAATAATATCTTATATTTAAATATAATTATACAAATTATAAAGATTTTAGTAAATAAATTTAAAATAATTTTATTATTTTTTTGAAGTATCACATTTGATATTTGCAAGTTATTGAAAATTAACAATGAAGAGCATATTTATCAATAAAGGATAAGGGCAATATCCCATTATTAATCACATTAGTCCCGTTAAAAATGTGGGCAAGGCTGAGAGGGTGTCTACAATGTGAGGTTCTGTCGATTTTTCGGTTCTTTTGAGCCGATTTTCGATTCAAGACTTGGGGGCAATATCGACAACAGTATATGGGCCCCCCAAGCTTTGAAGTCGAAAAGCGGCCAAAATAATCCAAAAACTCGGGCGTTCCCTCACTTTGTAGACACCCTCTGAAGTCATTTGCACCTATATACGTGGGGTGGAAGAGATAAGGGGATAAGCCGGGTTCACAGCTTGGACATCGGCTATTTCTCGATCCTCAGACGTTTCTAGAAATCAAAGCTGACTTCAAGGTCGGCGCCGTGGAACATCAAGTCGCCCTGCATCGGAGCGGCATTGGCCCCGGAGCTCGTGGCGTTTTGGACGTCGAGATAGCGGAGCAGTTGGTTCTGCTTCCACCACATTTGCGCTTCATAGGCCGCTTTGAGGTGATAGCGGACAAGGCGCGCGCCATAACGGAAGTCGTCGGAAAAACGGAAGCCGAGGGCAATCTGCCCTTGAGGACGGAAGGACCAATATTCGCTCTTCAGCCGGATCGATTGGGTCTGCAAGGCTCCGGCCAAATTCTGGAAAAGGTCTGTCTCATCCCGTTTCACATCGAAGCGGGAAGCGAGGAAAGCGCCGGAGAGATTGGCGATGAGATCCCAATGTTTCCCGATCAGCCATTTGAAGCCGCTCCCGAAAAGGAGCCCCAAGTTATTCGAGGATGAGTACATGTCGATCCCGGAAGACAGAACCGTCACCTGGTTGCCGGCGCCGAAGAAGATGAGGTTGCCTTGGCCGTATTCGACCTGGTAGCGTTGGTGCAGCCAGGCGGCTCTGATCCCAAAGGAGGGAGTCAGGGTGAAATAGGAGGCAATCTTGCAGGGACGGCCGAGTTCGAGGTCGAGGAAGGAGGAGTGGAGCTGCCATTTGTTTTTCGCGGAAAAGAAACGGGCTCCATTATTATTGTTCGTAAAAGCGGAAGGGTAGGTCCAAACCGCGATCATCCCCGGCCCAGGGGTTCCGGTAGGGTTGAAATCAAAACTTCCCGAAGAGTGCCGTTCGGTGCGGTAAAAGGTGTAAAGGGCGCCGAGGGTCCAAGAGTCGTAGGGCAAAAAACCTCCCAGCCCTAGGCGGAAACCCGGCTCGAATTTGGTATGGGGCTCAAAGGAGGTCAATTCTTGATCGCTCTGGCTTCCCGAATTTTTATACGCATACTCTAGGCCCTCTTCGCGCGCATCCCAAACAAGGAGATCCACATTGAAGAAGATTTCGTTTTTCGAGGGCTGTTCAGTGCAAGGCTTGAGGGCAGTTGGGCATTGATAAGCTGCAAGCTCGGAGAGGGTCGCGATGAGAAAGAGGAACCGTTTCAATTTCAATGTCAAATCCTAAAGGCTAAGGTGAAGGAAAACCCCTGCAGGGTCAAATTCCCTCTGTTGTTGTAGGGCGCATAGAAAATCGCGCTGTCCGCATAGCGGGTAAAGACGTTCTGTTCCCAATACTGCTGGATTTCATAGGCTACGCTTACGTCCAGGATCCTATTTTTTTTTGATCCGAAGAAATATTCCCATTGGACCCCGGCTTTCCCTTCGACAAGGGGGCGCCAGACCCAAAAGTTTTCGTTGAAACGGATCGAGATCTCTTGGGGCGCGCCGGAAATGGCGCCGATCGAAACATCCTTTCTTCGGGTCGTCATGTCGTCCAAAGCAAGCGCGCCCGCCGCTTCGGCAATGAGCGACCATCCTCGTGGAAGGACCCATTTCGTGCCAAACCCGAAGCGGGGCCCCAAACCGAGCCCGCGCGATTTGGCCCGAATGTTCGAATCGAGCATTTGGTTTGTCCCGTCAAAAAAACCTCCCGAGTAATGAACCTGAAAGACCTGGTGGATGGAGATGAGTTTCAATCCACCGTGGAGTTTCAAGAAGAAAAACCGGGACACGCCCCCTGTGTAGGCAAGCTCGAGGTCGATGTTGCTGAGATGCAGAAGGAGGGTCCCCTTGGCGCTGCTGTAGACAGGAAATGCGCTGATCGCCGCTTGCGGAGGAATCCAAAGAGCCAAGAGGCCTGCGCCGGAAGGAGAGAGGCTCTCTGAAAGGGAGCGGTCGGAGCGGGAATAATACCAAGTCCATCTTGTGCTGAAATCCCAGCTAGAGTCTCCGAAGTGGTAGCCGAAGAGGAGCTTGAACGCGGGCTCCCAAGCAAAGTCGACGCTGGAAAGGGGAGCGGATATATCGGTCGGGATGTTGGCGGAAAAGGGGAATGCGGGGCTGTTTTTCGCTGTGAATTCGAGCCCGTCTTCCTGGGCTTGCCAGACGAGAAATGCGAGGTCCGTCTTGAATCCTCCTTCTTTTCCCGGATGCTCATCGATGAGGGTTGCCGCTTCCTCGATTTTTTTCTGAGGTGCGATTCTCTCAGGCCTGACTCGCTGAGGTCCTAGAGCTGGATCGATCCGATCCTCCCTGCATCTATTCTCACGCTCTTGAGTGAGGGAGAGAATTGGGCTCTCCGCTATGAGAAGCCACGGGACGAGGCAAAATAGGATCACTTTAGTAGGAATAGGCGACCTCAGCGGTGAGTCCATGCATTTGAAGATCGCCCCTCATAGAGAACATGTCTCCTGGCGCGGCATGGGTGTAATTGCGGCGGAGTTCATTTTGGGCCCACCAGTATTGCACTTCGTAGGCAATAGAGAAGCCGATGATGCTTCTGGAATAGAGGCAAGTTTCCCAATCCAGTCCGAGTTTCCCTTCCACGGCTGGTTTCAATTGATGGGAATTTGCGACCATGTGCATGTGGAATGGTTGCTGAACCCCAAGCCCAGTATTCAGGTTGAGGTCGTTTTGATCGCGGTGCGTCTCGATTTTAGAAAAGAGGAACGAAACCGCCGCGTCGGCGATCAGGCTGAAGCCCCAGAGGATTTTCCATCTCGAATCGAAACCGGCTCTCGGACCTGCTCCCCAAATCTCATTTTTGAAAGCAATGCTGCTCTCGAGAAGTTCAAAGGAAACCGTTCCGTCAGTACCAGGAACAGTCGCCGCAATCGTAGAGCCGTTTTGGTAATCGACCCGGTACGTTTGCCGCATCCAGGCCCCTTTCAGACCGCCATAGAGGCGCAGCGATAACCGTTTAGTGAGAGCAGAGCATTTCCCGATCTCAAGATCGATCGCATTGAAATAATGCCGCCAGCGCATCTTTCCTTCGGAATAGCGGATTTGATTAGGAGATGCGACATTGAAGAAAGGATAAAACCAGAGAGGAACGACTCCCATACCGGGGGGGCTGATTTCGGAGGAGAAGCTTTTTTTCAGCGATGTGTCTTCGCCTTTGTAGAAAGTCCACCGGCTGTCCAGATCCCATCCGTCGAAGCCGAAATCATAGCCGACATCGATTTTGAACCCGGGACGCCAGGCAAAATCGGGAACGAATGCTTTTTCCTTAAGAGTCACTGACGGGGTGCCCGCATTCGTGGGAACGAACGACTTCCCAGCGAATTCGAAGCCCCACATTTTGGATTGCCAGATCAAAAAGGCCGCGTCGCATTTGACGCCTCCAGAAGAAGGTACCGGGCAGGGCCGCCCCGTCGGAAGGGCGACGTCAAGAGGAGATGGGGACTCCGGTTGGGCTCTAGGCGGTGTCCTTTTGCGGAAAGTCTGGTTTTTTCTGGAGCCGTTGCAGGGATTTCCCCAAGGCACCCCGGGAGGATTACAATCCTTCAGTTTTTCCATGGCGAAGTCCTCGATAGCCCCCGGATTTTCAAGTTCCATATCCCCGCATAAAGAAAGGATGATTGCAGAGCTAGCGAGGATGAGTCGTCCCAAACGCATTGGCTCATCATCTCTTTTTTTGGCGATGAAATCAAATAAAAATATGACGAACCTATCCCATCAACTGAAACTTATTAGTGGGATAGGTTCACATCTTCAAAATGATTCTCTTGAAGAAAAAACTCGCTTACCTTAAACTTCTTAAGTACTTTCCAAAGACGTAAGGCCTTTCCCTATGAATTCAGTTTCCGATCCTTCCGATGCATCGAACGCGGAGCGCGAACCTGCTTCCGCCCCAGAAGATCGGACTCCTCTCGGTAGTCCCGCGTTTCAAGAATTTACCGCTCAATTCGCCGCGCTTCCCAGCCCTGAGGAGAAAGTCGCTTATGGACTTCAGTTCATGCGCAGCTCTATTTCGCAAGAAGGGAGCCCCCGATTCCGGGAATTTTGGGAGGCCCGTCGCCAAATTTTGGGTTGTTTCAAAGAGAATTTAAACCCCGCGATCCGCTCCAAGCTGTGGGGCGAATATGTCGAGCTGACGGTAGAGGCTCGGAGGCTTAAAGAAATTCTTGAAGAGCAGAGCGCTTTTGCCATGGAGCAGATCGACCTGGCCATCCAATCGATCGAGAGCGACCTGACCCATTTCCAAGACCGGCTCCAACAAGCAGGGACTCTCTCTCCCCCCGCTCACTCTGAAACAATCTCGGGAAAAGCTGAAAGCTACGACAAGATCCAGAGTGAACTGAATCTGCTCAATACCTTGGCGAGCAGGCTGAACGCATTCCGCAAGGAAGTGATCAAGACCGATATGCGGATTCGCTTCAAAGCAAAATTCTTTAAGCGCCTCTCTCAGCTTGGAGATCAAATATTCCCCAGAAGAAAAGAGTTGATAGAGATTGTGAGCGGGGAATTTGAGCGGGATGTAGACCGTTTCATTGAGAGATATTTCAAAGGAGCCGAAGTGATCGGAGCTCCTTATTACGCGCTCCGAGAAGAGATCAAGGCTCTGCAAGGCATGGCGAAAGTGTTTACCTTGAGCAGCGGGGCATTCAACCGGACCCGGATGAAACTGAGCGAATGCTGGGATACCGTCAGAGCATTGGAAAAAGAACACAAAAAAGAGATGTTCGAGAAAAAGCAGGTCTCTTCCGAAAAGAGAACCGCGATAGAAAGGAAGATCGAGGAGTTAAAAACCCGCTCTGTCGAGATGAATTTACGCGATCTCGATAAGGAGATCGATCTCATTTCGAAAGAAATGAAAGAGGTCGCTCTGCATCGAGATGACGTTCGCCATTTGCAGGGCGAACTGGCGAAGCTGCGCGCTCCTCATGTAACCGCTCAAGAACAAAGGGCCCGCGCATTGGAAGAGGCGGAAAAAGAAGCGCTTCGCATGAAGCGAGAAAAAATCGCCCGTATCAAAGAAGTTGCGGCAATGCTCCAAAAGGAAGGCTCGGAGCTCGACCTTGACACCTTCACCTCCCGGTATGAGGAACTTCTTGAGTCCCTCCAGAGCCTTGATGCGTCGAGGGTCGAAAAGCAGCAATTAGAGACCTCGCTTCGGCCCCTGAAGGATCTTTTGGCAGATAAGAAAGAGCAAGCGGTTCTTAATCTTAGCGAAGACGACCGGAAAACATTGGAAAACTTGAATACTGTCCTCCAACAGAAAAAGGAGCGGCGGCAAGAGGTCAAGGATCTCCTCGAACTGCACAGGAAAACCCTTGGCAGCTCCGGATTGGATTTCGAGAAAGCCATTCAATTGAGGGAACTCATCGATCAAGAGAAAGAAAGGCTGGAAAAAGCTAATGCCGCCATCAAAGAGATCGAAGACAAGATCGATGAGCTTGAGTCCTCTTAGATGCTTATTATCCCTATAATGCCTGCTGGCGGCTGCATCAGCAGCCTTCTTTTTTGAAATTTTAATCTCGATTTAGTCCTTTTGGAGTAATGTCCCCTATCTCTGTACTACAGCGTTTCATTAATTTTGCCAATTGTGGGGTAAAGCTTTTTTAGCTTGATTCTTGCGTCCTCAACTGTGAAGCGCCAGTCTATAACATGCGCATCCTTGTTTCTGCCCTCTAGCCAGGAGGCAACTTCTTTTTTAACCTCGACTATGTCTCTTAGGCGTCGGTTTAAACATTGCCTGGAAAGGTGGCTTAATTCGATTTCTGCCATGTTTAACCAGCTCCCATGTTTCGGCGTATAACGAAATTCCAGACGGTCTACGATCCTTTTCGCCTCTTTGGGCGGCAGAAGCTCATAAAGAGCAGCACCTGTATGGATATTTAAATTATCGCAGACCAAGAGGATCTTTTTTGCCTTGGGATAATGCTCCTCTACAAGTTTCTGTATATGTTTGGCCCAATCCAATCGAGTCCTTCTCTCCGAAACATCAATGTATCGTTTCCCTGTTAGTGGCTCAAAACTCAGCAGAATATTACTCACGCCATTGCGCTCATATCCTGTATCAAAGCGTTCAACCTTACCTCGTTTTGCTGGAATGTTATCCAGCTTTCCTGCCTCGTGTTGCTTACTCGACTCATCCATGCAAATCATTGGATATTCTGGATTGTATGGGCACTTATAGAGGCCTAACACATTTTCCATTCGGCAAACAAAGTCAGCGTTTTCCTCAGGAGGAATACACCATTCTTTCTTTAGCCAGGGCTTAAGTTCATTTTTTTTAAAGTGCGATGGACTGTGCTTCTGGAAATAGAATCAATAACTTCTAGCTGAACCAGTCTTTCGCTTAACAATCTCAAGGTCCATTCTTTGCGCCCTTCCGGAGGGGCCCCGCAACATATGGCAACCAGATGGGCTTCTTGATCACCATCGAGTTTTCTTGGTTTGTATTGGCGATGTTTTTTTCGGTGCAAAGCAGCTTCCAGTCCATCGTTTGCGAAAGATTCTCTGACTCGATGTACAGTGCGTTCGTGAATATTCAACCCTGCCGCAATAGCTTTTGCTCTCAAACCCGGCCCCTCTTCACCAGAATCTGCCTGCAATAGTATTCGAGCATGAGTGATTGTTTTTGCCTTCTGCTTTCCTTTATGCACAACTTCGAGTAATTGCTTGCGCTGACTAGGTGTTAACTTGACTTTATACTTCTTTCGCATACCTGCACTCCCACGAATTTTACAAGGCGTCAAGTATATTTTTTATCAAGAAATTATGTCAAAATTAATGAAACGCTGTAGTACTGGACAAAAAATAAGTTGCTGACAATGGCTCGCTGAAGGCCGATCATATCTCGTTGTCTTTCAAGCATCGAGGTATAATGAAACACATCAGCGAGTTGCAAGCAACTTTATCCATTTTTTTCGATTGGCACAAGTGCCGTCTCGCCTGTCTAGGGCAAATCATTCAGGCTCTGTTCGTCGTCAGAACCATGTTCGGTTGTTTGAAGACCCGTGGGTTCCGAATGGAGGACACACACATCATCGATCAAGATTGAGAAGATGGTGTTCGTCCTCGCGATCGCTTTCTGCTGGGCATATCGAATGGGGGATATCAAGGATCAGATACAGGCGATAGAGGTCAAAACTCACGGGAGAAAGGCGAGGAGCCTCTTTAGGGAGGGGCTAAATCTGATCCGTAGGGCGATTTTTGGGAGGTGGATTCTGAGAAAATTCAGGCGACTACTTTCGTGTTTTACGTGTTCACAACCAAGGACTTGCTCGGTATGAAATTAGTTTTTGTCCAGTACAAAGCACTTGTAAATACTTATTGTATTGTATTGTATTTTTTCATCTGTTATAATTTCATTAATTTTTAAAATAATTCATTCAAGAAGGTGCTTGTGAAGATTAATGCGGCTGTAAAAATTGGGGTTGGTATAGGGATAACGGGAGTGGCCGCTAAGTATCTAAGAGTTTCAGATCCTGTATCAGTTTTGGGACTTACTGTAATGGGCCAGACACTCGCGTGGATGCCGGATTTCGTAAGCCGCTGCTTGCGCTTACTCAGGCGCCCCCCTCCTCCCTCTCTTTCTTCAATGCCCGACGAAGTATTGGTAAACATCCAGAAATTTTTAAACCGGAGAGACAATGCAGCCCTCGCTTCGACAGAACAGAAGCAAAACCTGGCTAAAAACCCTTTTATGGCCGCCATTCGTCGTTTCGAAGACAAAGTGACAGGCAGATATCCGATTACCTTGAAAGAGATTAGAGAACTCATAGCATTCGATCCAAATTTTTTCAGAGCATTCAATCTAAATTTTTCAATAAAGTTAATTCCGTTAAAACTTGATTTATCAAACAGTGACATTACTAATTCAGAGCTGCAAAATATTATTTTGCATTTTCCTAACATTATTGAAATTAATGCACGAAACGGCAATCTCAGCGACACCGGGCTGCAGTACCTGGCAAATTTAAAAAATCTCACAAGCCTTAGCCTGGCAGGGTGCTATGAGATCTCTAACGCCGGGCTTGCGTTTTTGGCAAATTTGGAGAATCTCACCAGCCTCGACCTGGAAGGGTGCCGTCGGATCACCGATGCTGGGCTGCCGCCTCTGGCGACTTTGGCAAATCTCACCAGCCTCAGCCTGGCAGGGTGCGATATTACCGATGTCGGTCTTGCATCTCTGGCAAATTTGGCAAATCTCACCAGCCTCAGCCTGGCAAGGTGCGATATTACCGATGTCGGTCTTGCATCTCTGGCAAATTTGGCAAATCTCACCAGCCTCAGCCTGGCAGGGTGCGATATTACCGATGTCGGTCTTGCATCTTTGGCGACTTTGGCAAATCTCACCAGCCTCGATCTGGAAGGGTGCCGTCGGATCACCGATGCTGGGCTGCCGCCTCTGGCGACTTTGGCAAATCTCACCAGCCTCAGCCTGGCAGGGTGCGATATTACCGATGTCGGTCTTGCATCTCTGGCAAATTTGGCAAATCTCACCAGCCTCAGCCTGGCAAGGTGCGATATTACCGATGTCGGTCTTGCATCTCTGGCAAATTTGGCAAATCTCACCAGCCTCAGCCTGGCAGGGTGCGATATTACCGATGTCGGTCTTGCATCTTTGGCGACTTTGGCAAATCTCACCAGCCTCAACCTGGCAAGGTGCAATCGGATCACCGACAATGGGCTGCAGCACCTGGCAAATTTAACAAATCTCACCAGCCTCAACCTGGCAAGGTGCCATCAGATCACCGACAATGGGCTGCAGCACCTGGCAAATTTAACAAATCTCACAAGCCTCAACTTGACATCCTGCTATCTGATCACCGACAATGGGCTGCAGCACCTGACAAAATTAACAAATCTCGCAAGCCTCGACTTGGTATTCTGCTATCGGATCACCGACAATGGGCTGCAGCACCTGACAAAATTAACAAATCTCGCAAGCCTCGACCTGGCAGAGTGCCATCTGATCACCGACCTCGGGCTGCAGCCTCTGGCAAAATTAACAAATCTCAACCTGGCATAGTGCCATCAGATCACCAACGCCGGGCTGCAGCATCATCTGGGAAATGTAAGCGTCTAAAAAGTTGCAAAGTCGAGATTGACAAATCCTATTTTTTTGTGTCAAACTCTACCCGATCCAAAATTGGGAGGAATCTATGAGCGTGGGTTTGAGACTGTAGGGACGATTGGCAAAAGAACTCGCAAGCTGGAAGAGCAACCCGCTTAGATGCTTATTATCCCTATAATGCCTGCTGGCGGCTGCATCAGCAGCCTTCTTTTTCGAAATTTTAATCTCGATTTAGTCCTTTTGGAGTAATGTCCCCTATTTTTCTGCTGTTATGTAACTATAACGCTTTACGAAAAATAATAGTTATTTTATAATCATGCTAATTACATGTAGATGGTTTTTATGACATTTAATGTGGTTGCACGCTATGAATTTATTTTTTGTCCAGTACAAAGCACTTGTAAATACTTATTGTATTGTATTTTTTCATCTGTTATAATTTCATTAATTTTTAAAATAATTCATTCAAGAAGGTGCTTGTGAAGATTAATGCGGCTGTAAAAATTGGGGTTGGTATAGGGATAACGGGGGTGGCCGCTAAGTATCTAAGAGTTTCAGATCCTGTATCAGTTTTGGGACTTACTGTAATGGGCCAGACACTCGCGTGGATGCCGGATTTCGTAAGCCGCTGCTTGCGCTTACTCAGGCGCCCCCCTCCTCCCTCTCTTTCTTCAATGCCCGACGAAGTATTGGTAAACATCCAGAAATTTTTAAACCGGAGAGACAATGCAGCCCTCGCTTCGACAGAACAGAAGCAAAACCTGGCTAAAAACCCTTTTATGGCCGCCATTCGTCGTTTCGAAGACAAAGTGACAGGCAGATATCCGATTACCTTGAAAGAGATTAGAGAACTCAGAGCAGTCGATCCAAATTTTTTCAGAGCATTCAATCTAAATCTTTCAATAAAGTTAATACCGTTAAAACTTGATTTATCAAACAGTGACATTACTAATTCAGAGCTGCAAAATATTATTTTGCATTTTCCTAACATTATTGAAATTAATGCACGAAACGGCAATCTCAGCGACACCGGGCTGCAGTACCTGGCAAATTTAAAAAATCTCACAAGCCTTAGCCTGGCAGGATGCTATGAGATCTCTAACGCCGGGCTTGCGTTTTTGGCAAATTTGGAGAATCTCACCAGCCTCGATCTGGAAGGGTGCCGTCGGATCACCGATGCTGGGCTGCCGCCTCTGGCGACTTTGGCAAATCTCACCAGCCTCAGCCTGGCAGGGTGCGATATTACCGATGTCGGTCTTGCATCTCTGGCGACTTGGGCAAATCTCACCAGCCTCAACCTGGCAGGGTGCGAACGGATCACCGACGCCGGGCTTGCGTCTTTGGCAACTTTGGCAAAGCTCACCAGCCTCAACCTGGCAGGGTGCGAACGGATCACCGACGCCGGGCTTGCGTCTTTGGCAACTTTGGCAAAGCTCACCAGCCTCGATCTAAAAGGATGCCTTCGGATTACCGATGTCGGTCTTGCATCTCTGGCGACTTTGGCAAATCTCACCAGCCTCAACCTGGCAGGGTGCGGTATCACCGACGCCGGGCTGCAGCTCCTAGCAATTTCTTTGGCAAATTTCACCAGCCTCAACTTGGCATCCTGCTATCTGATCACCGACAATGGGCTGCAGCACCTGGCAAATTTAACAAATCTCACAAGCCTCAACTTGGCATTCTGCTATCGGATCACCAACGCCGGGCTGCAGCACCTGGCAAAATTAACAAATCTCACAAGGCTCAACTTGGCATGGTGCGATCAGATCGCCAACGCCGGGCTGCAGACTCTGGCGGGGCTGCAGACTCTGGCGCCGGGCTGCAGAATCGTCTGGGAAATGTAAGCGTCTAAAAAGTTGCAAAGTCGAGATTGACAAATCCTATTTTTTTGTGTCAAACTCTACCCGATCCAAAATTGGGAGGAATCTATGAGCGTGAGGCTTGAGACTGTAGGGACGATTGGCAAAAGAACTCGCAAGCTGGAAGAGCAACCCGCTCATTCCATGCAATTCGGGTCAAAGGTCTTCTCACACCGGCTCATGGAGCAGGCTCTTCCGAAAAAGGTTTTCCAACATCTTGCGCAGGTCAGCGAGGGGAAAGAAAAGCTCGACCCAGCCCATGCGGATATCATTGCAGCCGCGCTGAAAGATTGGGCGGTCAAAGAAGGCGCTACGCACTTCACCCACTGGTTTCAGCCTCTGACGGGAGCTGGGGCTGAAAAACACGACTCTTTCTTAAGCTGGAGCGGAAAAGAGGCGGTGATCGAAAGTTTCCGGGGCAAGGATCTTTTGCGCGGAGAGCCTGACGCCTCTTCCTTCCCCTCCGGCGGTCTTCGCCCGACGCATCAGGCTCGGGGATATACCGTCTGGGATCCGGCTTCCTCTCCCTTCCTTTGGAAAGGAGGCGATGGCATCACTCTTTGCATTCCGTCCCTCTTCTTCTCTTGGACGGGCCTCGCGTTAGACCATAAAATCCCTCTCCTTCGCTCCGATGAGAAAATCAACGCTAGCGTCCAACGTCTGCTTAAACTTTGCGAAATCCCTGCAAGCCGCGTCTTTTCGACGCTCGGCGCAGAGCAAGAATATTTTGTCATTGACCGCTCCCTCTATCTGATGAGACCCGATTTACTTTTGGCTGGGCGAACGGTCTATGGCGCCAAGTCGCCGAAAGGGCAAGAATTGGAAGACCATTATTTCGGGTCTGTGAAAGATCGGGTCATGGCCTTTATGCGGGAGTTTGAGGAAGAAGCCGTCCGCTTAGGGATACCGATTAAGACGCGTCACAATGAAGTGGCTCCGGCCCAACATGAAGTCGCGCCTCTTTTTGAGCCCGCGGCTGCCGCTATCGACCACAATCTCTTGTTGATGGAGCTCATGCGTCAAATCGCCCTGGAACACGACCTTGCTTGCCTCCTGCATGAAAAGCCCTTCGCTGGGTTGAACGGCTCCGGCAAACACAACAACTGGTCGCTTGCCACCGATACGGGCCTCAACCTATTGGATCCAAGAGAAAATAATTTGCTCTTCCTGGCTCTTTTGACCGCCATCCTTCGCGCAGTTCATGATCATGCCGGCCTCATGCGCGCTAGCATCGGATCTGCCGGCAACGACCACCGGCTCGGAGGATCGGAAGCCCCGCCCACGGTCCTCTCCGTCTATTTGGGTGAGAAACTGGAAAAACTCATAGACAGCCTGATCGAGGAGAAGCCGATGCCGAAAGACATTGTCCGGCAAATCGATTTGGGGCTGTCGCATGTCCCGCTCCATGAAGCAGATGCATCCGACAGAAACCGCACCTCCTTTTTTGCGTTCACCGGAAACAAGTTCGAATTCCGGGCCGTCGGAGCATCGGCGCACTGCGCCTTCCCGATCGCGGTGATCAACGCCATCGTTGCCGATAGCCTCCATCTCATTTTAGATGAGATCGATGACCGAGTCAAAGACCGCAAACTCTCTGAAGAAGAGCTGCTTGTAGAGGCGCTTCCCTGCCTTCGCAAGCACCTACGCGCTTCCAAGGCAGTATTTTTCAGCGGAAACGGATATGCTTCCGACTGGGAAAAAGAAGCTCAGCAAAGAGGGCTTCCCAATATCCGCAAAAGCTTTCATTCGTTTGCTCAAATCATCGATAAGAGGACCCAGAGGGTGTTCGCGGGGATCCTATCCGAAGAAGAACTTCACAGCCGCTACGAGGTTCTCATCGAGCGCTACGCGAAGACGATGCAGATCGAGGCCAACCTCATGGTCGAGCTTTTCCGCACGCAGATCTTGCCATCGGCCTTGCGCGATCAAAAAAGGCGGACGCAGGCGGTGAAAAACCTTGCAGATCTCGGCATCCCCCCAGCTCCGCACCTTCTTCAATCGATCAAATCTTTCGCGGAAAGCGTAGAATCAGCCATCCTAGCAGTGGACGAGATCGAGAAAGTGCAAGATCAGACGGCAGATTTCGGTTGGGAAGCGAAAGGCAAAACGTACTGTGAAATTTTAGGGCCGAAGATGGAATCTGCCCGGGCCGCTGTCGATCACCTGGAAACCATCGTAGACAACGCGCTCTGGCCTCTTCCTAAATACCGAGAAATGCTATTCATAGTGTAATATACACAAACAACTTCAAAAGTTGATTTCTGCCTTCGTCGGGCAGCCACTGCCTTTGAGTCCGCCTCCACCCCACCCCAAAGACGCTGCGTCTTCGGGGACCCCGGCGCTCAACTTTTTCAAGTTGAGCTGCAACGGCCCATTCAAGTGTCCGCAGCCTCGGCATATTCTCAACTTTTGAAGTCATTTGTGTATTGAAATGAAAAAAACGATCGGCTTTTACGGCGGCACTTTTGATCCGATTCACTTCGGACATCTCAATTTGGCCGTCCAGTTGTTAGAAATCCACCACTTAGACGAGGTTTTATTTTGCCCTGCCTATTGTTCTCCCCTCAAGAGCGCCTCGCCGCCTCATGCAAGCCCTCAGCACCGACTGGAAATGGTCCGGATCGTATTGGAGGGCATTCCACGTTGCCGCCTGACCTCTTACGAGGTGGACCGCAATGACCCTTCTTTTACGATCGATACGTTGCGGATGATCCAAGGGGAAGGGAGAGGGGAGGTGAAGTTCCGCCTTCTTCTTTCGGAAGAAGCGGCTGCTCATTTTGACCAGTGGAAAGACTTCCGGGATTTGATCCGCCTTGCCCCGCCTCTCATCGGAACACGCTCTTCGCCTGCTTTGCGCTCGAGCCTTGCCGAAACCTTGCGCTCCGGCTTCACCCAGACGAAAATCTTCGACATCTCGAGCACCGAGATCCGCGCGCGGCTAAAAAAAGGACTCTATTGCGGCCATCTCGTCCCTGAGAAAGTTCTCGATTACATACGGGTCAATGGTTTATACAAAAGTTAATATTTTCCATAAAATCCCTGAATTCGTATTTTCCAATTCATGAAGAGGAAGCCTATCGCTATGCTCAATTCCATTGCCCAAATGATCTATGATAAAAGAGGATTTAATATTCTGGCTCTTGATGTTCAATGGCTTTCGACCATCACAGACTATCTGTTGATCGCAGAAGGCAACGTCGACCGGCATGTCGCGTCGATGGCGCAGTGGATTGTCGAAGAGATGAAAGAATTTGGAGAAAAGCCCCTTCACACAGAGGGTTTGCAAACGGGGGATTGGGTTGTCCTCGACTACGGTCAGGTCATGATTCATCTCTTTACCCCCGGGATGAGGGAAAAATACTCTCTGGAGCGGCTGTGGCCAGAGAGCAAGCTCGTCGAGCTCGAAATCAATACAAAGACCTCTCTCAGCAATTCCTAGTAACCGACGGTCTTGTTGTATACTCAAGTAACCTGAAGAAAATATGGCACTGCGAAATCACAAAAAAGGTTCTTGAATGAACCTTTTTTGCGCGTAGCAGCGCCCAGAATTTGAGCCAGGCCTTGCCGGCGCCGGGTCCGGGGTTCCCGAAGACGCATCGTCTTTGGGGTGGGGCGTTGCAGCTAAACTTAACAAGTTTAGTGCTGCGGACACTTGCAAAAGGGCGGGGGTTCGCTCTTTTGCAAGGGAAGCAGGCGGGACACAAATTCAGTGGCTGCCCGACGCCGTACCCGGGGACCTCAAAACCGCATCGGTTTTGGGGTGGGGCGTTGCCAGAACCGATTTTTCAATCACGAGCGGTATACACCTAAAAATTTAATAAAGATGGCCTATCGCAAAGGTTTCCTATTGCAAAGGTTTTTAGGGCTTCGTTAAGTTTTTCTTTTTTTTTATTGCTATTTTATCCATTTACTTGGTACAATATTTGCACTTTTTAAGGAGAAAAAGTCATGCTATCATCGACGCAAAGAGCAGATACAAAATTTTCTTTATCTCTAGACAGCTATGCAGCAAGGGCGGAGCAAGCTACTCGTATCCAAGACGACATCGCTAAGGCGGAACGGGGCGAAAAAGTCGACTTGAATCAGACTGCTGCAAAGCTCGCTACCCTCACGGAAGCGTTGAAAAAAGACAGCAAAGCAGAACTTCCTCGCAAACTTCAGGATGCACAGCAGGCTCATAAAAAAGATGTGGAGGGGTTGACCGCTAAAATCAAAGCCCTTTCTTCAAAAGCGAATAGCGTCCCTTTATGGGTAACACCGATTTTTTATAAAGCCCTCATTGTCGGTGGAGTCGCAGCAGGAGCCTTGATTCTTGCTTACAACTATGGCTATATCTTTACCGGGTCGTCTGGCGGCCCGCAACCACAGCCACCTAAAACGCCACCACAGCCACCACAGCCACAACCACAACCACAACCACAACCACAGCCACAGCCACAACCACAGCCACAACCACAGCCACAGCCACAACCACAGCCACAACCACAGCCACAACCACAGCCACAACCACAGCCACAACCACAGCCACAGCCACAGCCATCTAAAACGCCACTTCAGCAACTGTTCAGCCAAGATGATTTCTGCTGGAAGAATGGTAGCGTAGTTTATGACCAGAGCAGCATCTGCTCTCTCTCAGAAGACCCAATCGCAAAAGGCCAAGCGCCGTCTGCAAAGACCGGTTTTACGACCTCAACATCGACGGCTAATCCCGACCCAACGAAAACCCCAGATCAGACTCCTGAGCCTATAAAACAATATGATTTCTGCTGGAAGAATGGTAGCGTAGTTTATGACCAGAGCAGCATCTGCTCTCTCTCAGAAGACCCAATCGCAAAAGGCCAAGCGCCGTCTGCAAAGACCGGTTTTACGACCTCAACATCGACGGCTAATCCCGACCCAACGAAAACCCCAGATCAGACTCCTGAGCCTATAAAACAATCAGCTAAGCCAGATGTTAGTCCATCTCCTCTATTTCCTTTGTCAGAAGATGCGACGAAAGAAGACGTGTCAAAGTTAGGCGCAACTATCATAGAGCGTCTCGCTTTCGATTCATCCCAGATAGACCTTAATTCCATTTTTAAAGACGTTTCTGAAAAATTAAAAAACGCTAGAACAGACTCTCTTTCGAATCAAGCATGGGACTTGATGGGTAAATGTCTTAATCAGATTCCAAGTACAGTGCACGAATTGAAAATTCGACCTTTAGCTAAGGCATATGTTGCACACCAGATACGGATTAATCATTGCGGACCTTTAGCAATGAATGCGATGCGAGATTCGATCATGCCACTTACAAGAGAGGACTTTCAAGACGTTGTAGGTTTGCAAGGGAATGAAACTTTAGCCCAGAATGGAACGATAACTCTAGATGAGTCAAAAATTTCCAAGCAAATCATTGATGCATCTCAGAGAGAGGATTGGATAGTTAGTACAAGCAATGAGTTTGTAGAGGAAAATCCGGGAATCTCCTTAGCAGTCTCAATGGTGTCAGGCTCAATGGTGTCAGGCCTTCTGCTCGCTTCGCTTGTACGCATTCTCTACGTACGGCATACAGCTAGAGGGGTTTATAGAGATCCTTCGGTTGAACAAGCACTCCAAGTGATATCGCATACGGCGACACTGGCTGACACGCTCAGAGATTACGATCTCGAATGCTGGAGTGCTTGGAGAAAAGGTCTCGCCTCAGCGCAAACCGCCGGCGCAGCTGCGGCCGGAGCAATACTCGGAGCAATACTAGGGCTCGGCCGCTATTATTTTGCCAGTGTTCCTACTCACTCTCGTAATGAGCTTGAAGTGGCCACCAAAAAGAAAGCTTACGAAAACATCGTCTGATTGCTCATGAAGAGAGGGAATTGCTGCTATACTGCGACCGTTCAAAAAGAGTGAAAAATGCCACTGCGAAATCATAAAAAAGGTTCTTGAATGGATCTTTTTTATGCGAAGCAGCGCCCTGAATTTGAGCCAGGCGAAGCCGGCCTCATCACAACGGTACTAACCGGTGATTTCGTTCATCACCCTGGATGCTTGATTGACCGAAGTGAGCAATTCTTGGGCTTCCATTCGGAGAGCTTGATCTTTCGAGCTGAAGCCGGCGCGGTAGAGCATCGCGCAGCCGATCGCAAATGCGCTCAAAGAGCCGAAAACAAGGAGAGGCGGAAGAGCTACAATCCCCCCAATTCCTGCTAGAATCACTGCAGTGACGAGGATGGCTTTGAGGAAGAGGCCGGTCGCAGCGCCGCTGCGGACTCGATCGAGGATGCCCATCTGCTTCTCGAATACCGATTTGACTGTGCTTTTCAAGGCAGGGTGAGCCTGGGAGAGTTCTGATTGGACGACTCGATAGGACTGCTGAAGCTTTGCCATCCCAGCTTTTGCCTGGGACCATTCAGCGTGGTTCTGGCCAATGCAATACATCGTGACGGCCGCGATGACTGCCGCAGGAATCGCTACCCAAGTATAATCTTTCTTCCTGGAAAGAGAAACGCTGTCTCCGTAATAGACGGGCTGATATACGGGCTGTGGGAAAAAACCCCAGCCTGAAGATCCCCAATGATAATGTTCATGGCGACGAACCGGGGACGAGCTTGTTTGGGGAGTGAGGATGTTCTTTGCAAAGGCGCCTGCGTTTTCGAGAACGGCGTCAGTATTTATATAAGACAATCTTGAAACCATACATTCACTCTTTGTTTAGGCAGAATCATTTTATTCTCGCAGCACTTTCCTGTCAATTCAAAAGAAATTTTAACTAGAAAAATTCTGGATTGCCTGAGAGACCTCGTTTCTGGTATGCTATGGCCAAACAAAAATAAATTTTGAGGCTGCAGGGGCATGGTTAAAAAGCGGATCGTAGTTACGGGGATGGGCATCGTATCCGCATTCGGATCCGATGTAGACCACTTTTACCGGCAGCTGCTCGCCGGGGTCAGCGCGATTGTCCCGATCGAAGAATTTCCTTGCTCTGATTGGCCGACGCGGATAGCGGGCGCGATCCGCAATTTCGATCCTGGCGAATACATGGAGAAAAAGCAGGCCCGCCGCGTCGACCCCTTCATCCGGTATGCGATGGTTGCTGGGAAAAAGGCATTGGAACATGGGAATCTTGGCCCCGAGAGCCTCGCGAAGCTCGACAAATCCCGCTGCGGAATCATCATCGGGTCAGGAATGGGCGGCATGTCCGTCTTTCATGACGGCGTCGAGACGCTTTTAACGAAGAGCTACCGGAGGCTGACCCCCTTTTTCGTGCCCTACATCATCACCAATATGGGTGGCGCCCTCCTTGCGATCGACGTAGGGTTTACGGGCCCGAATTTTTCCATTTCAACCGCTTGCGCCACATCTAACTACTGCATCCATGCGGCGGCCGAGCAGATCCTTCAAGGAAAAGCCGATCTCATAGTGTGCGGCGGGGCGGAAGCTCCCATCACGCCGATTGGACTCGCTGGGTTTGTCGCGATCAAAGCCCTTTCGACGCGGAACGAAGAACCTGCCAAAGCTTCAAGGCCGTGGGATCGCGGCCGCGACGGCTTCGTGATGGGTGAAGGAGCCGGAATTCTCCTGCTCGAAACTCTCGAACACGCGCTGCAGCGCGGCGCGCCGGTCTATGCCGAATATCTTGGCGGGGCCGTCAATTGCGATGCCTATCATATGACCGACCCCCGGGAAGACGGCGGCGGCGTAGCGCAATGCATGGAAGAGGCTCTCAAAGCCGCAGGCACGAAAAAAGAATCGGTGAACTACATCAATGCCCATGCCACGGCGACCCCTGCCGGAGACCTCTGTGAAATTGCAGCGATCCACAAAGTGTTTGGATCCCACACAAAAGAGATCAAAATCAATTCCACTAAGTCGATGATCGGACATTGCCTGGGAGCGACCGGAGGGCTGGAAGCGGTTGCGACCATCCAGGCGATCCGGACAGGGATGATCCATCCGACGGTCAATCTTGAAGATCCGGAGCCCGCTTTAGGGGACCTCGATGCCGTTGCTGGCACCGCGAAACCGCTCAAGGTCGATGTCGCCCTATCCAATTCTTTTGGATTCGGCGGCCATAATTCGACTCTTGTTTTTGCCCCGTATATCCCATGAGGCAAGAAGAATCGTTCGGAATCGTCCCCTTTTCGAAACACCGGGACGAATGGGAAGTTTTTCTCATTCAACACCGAGGCGGCCGTTATTGGGGGTTTCCGAAAGGACATGCCGAGCCGAACGAGACGCCCCTTCAAGCTGCCTCCCGGGAACTCAAGGAAGAGACTGGCCTCGACTGCATCCGCATCTTGAGCGACGAGCCGCTCCAAGAACAGTATTGGTTTCAAATCGAAGGCCAACGAGTCTTCAAAAAAGTGACGTATTTCGTCGCTGAGGTAAGAGGAACCGTCCATTTGCAGGAATCAGAAATCAACGACGGCATCTGGGTGCCGCTTTCGCTTGCAATTGATAAAGTGACCCATTCAGAAGGGAAAGCCATCCTCGCTGAAGCGATCAAACTTTTGAAGCTATGACCCTATCCGGAGCTGGAGAAGTTCGATCTCCGCTTCGAACTTCTCGTACATCGCCTGCAGCTCGCTCCGTCGATAAGCGGTGTGGGGAGCAAGGGGCAGCGAAGCGATCCTGCCTTGCCCGTCTTGACTCCACAAGGCAGGTCCTCGTCGTAGACCATTCGCCAAAGCAATCGACTGCAGCGCATTTTGTATCCGGGTCCGCATGCGTACCCACTGATGGCGGTGCCGCAACAAAGATCTCAGATCCTGCAGCTCCTTCGATGGCAGCCAGATCGCCGGAAAGCGATTTTCTGTCAGCAACTTCAGAATCAAATCCGCATCTCGCCGATCGTGTTTCTGTTTCCGCGGTTCGGCAGCCCGAATCTCTGCCGGATGACCAACCAAGCATTCGATTTCCAACTCTTCCATGAGATTCAAAAACCACTGCATCGATCCCGTAGCTTCTATCCCCACCCGCACCGGACGTGCCAGCGCGGAATAAAACTCCCGCACGTTGTTGCCTTCGTGCTTGAGAGTTATTTTCTCTACTTCACCCGTTGCGGTGTCCAACATTGCCAACGTTTGCTGGCGAGCGTGCAAATCACATCCTATAATTCGCATCTCGGCCTCCTTCGGTCCGAGCACTGTTAGGGTGAACACCGAAACAGTCTACTCGGGCCGCCGCGAGGCCGACGTCGTTATGGCATCAACCTTAACCCACAATTCTGTCGGCAAATGCGTCCTTTAAGGGCACCCGTGCGAGCAGGTCTTGCTATGTGGCGCTCCCCTGATCTTTATCACTCTTTTACTGAGTGGCCGGAAGCTGCGCCAGCCGCGCCGGAAGAACGCGTGGCTCGCTCCGTCGTTCATTTTCTTGGCGCATTCTACGCTGGTCCCTCGGAACATTATTTCGGCAGCACGCCGGGCGATTCGGCGGCTGGGGTTGGCGCAGGTTCTCGTGCATCCGACAGGAATTCTCCAATGTCGTCATACATGGAAGCGTCGACCTCGGCCTTTTGGTCGCTCGTCAAGAGGCCCCACATCTTTTGGAAGGTCTGTGCCTGAAGGCTCAGCATCTGAGAAGTGAGGGAGCCTTGCTGCATGGCCAGGCTCTTGATTTGGTCATCGCTCTTCCCGAATTTTACAGCGTCGAAAATTGCGTCTTTGTTGGTCTCCAACTGAGTGGCTATCGGCGTCGCCGTCTTGACGGCGGCATCGAAAGCCGTGCGCAATTGCTGTTGCTGCATGTCGTTCAACGAGAGAAGAGCCGAGAGGAGAAGGATCACGGTTCCTTCGTTCATATGGATCGATCCTCTTGCGCCGCCGCCTCTTCCGCCCCGCCTTCCCTGGGCGATACATGCCGTGGGCAACAGCAGCGCAAGAACCAAAAATCGTGCAAGAGTTCTTATCATGGCTCGAACACCCGCCTTTTCAGACGAAATTTCTTCGCGGCCTGTTTCCCCCGGCTACACGCGTTCTTTCAACTTCTTCGCGAGAGCTTGAAGCTGTTCATTCGTGATTTGAACCTGCCCGTCCAGGACGATTGCGAGTCCTGCGGACCCGACGCTCTTAAACTCCGCGCTTTGAATCTTGGCATACTCCCGCACCGCAGGCGGAAGAGCCACTGCTAGATCGGTGCCTTTTTTCAGTGAACCAAGGAGCGCCGATTGGATTTTCTCATGCAAAATCTTCCCAAGAGTGCCGGAACGAAGAAGCTCGCCCAGTGACCCGTCAGCTTCGACCGGCCCAAGTTCAGTCATCAGCCCGAGGCTACCATCTTCTTCGTCTATGATCGGAGTAAGTTTCATTTGAATCGTGGCATTGCCGCCAATGAGCCTCTTCCTCTGCTGTTTCCCAAACAGCTTCACGCAGCCCCACCGCTCGTAATGCAGTTGAACGGTCGACATCACGGCCGGTTCAAGCGGCGTAAGCGTAGCGTTCTGGATTTCGATGCGGTCTCCGCACGGCTCGTCTTTGTCCAGCGTAGAACTCAGAAGAGCCGTTACGTTCTGCTGGAGATCTGAAAGGTCCGCAGTGACGGCAACGTTGAGCGTGTTCAGATCCCGGTTTTGGGCAACCAGTGTAATCACTGCTGAAGCGACGATGGTGGCCTGCTGGTCCTTGATTTTCAGGGGAATGCTTACCGGCGGGGTCTTAAATGTAAGGGTCTTGTCTTTTGTGGATGCCGGCGATACGCACATAGCGATCGCAAGCACGAGCGCCATCGTGCTCCGTAGCAAAAATCCCCTGCCGCTCACAGTTCGTTTCGTCGGCATAAGCATCTCGATAACGCCGCTCGGATCCCGCGGTTGACGGTCTCTTTGAATTCCACGGCGTCGCCTCGACACTCAATTGCCGGAGGATGAAAGAGGGCGCATCGGATGGGTGCTGAAGAATTTCCAGATGATGTCGTCAGCATCCAGGTCTGTGCTCGTCTTGCCCACTTCCTTTTCAGGCAATATCTCGTATCCGCTCGGCCAGGTGTTGCCCGCTCCTTCGATCGTATACAGCGACACCTGCACTCCGTCGCGACAATCGCTATAAGTGTTCAAAATCGTTTTCATTCCGTTTTTGTTGTGGGAGGGTAACTCCGTTTCCGCTGGTTTTGGCGTGCACCGATCCAATTCCGCCCATTTCTCAGCGGTTGCTTTCACGGGCAACGTCGTCAGGCCATCTTCTTTTAGCTGCCCTCCGACGTAGCGCACAATGGGATCGGACGTGCCATTGATCATCAGAAGCGGAACCGAGCGGGAAATTTTGCAGCCAAGGGACATTTCCTTCGGCATGGCGGCGGCTATGGGTGCGATAGCCGCGATGCGACCGCTCATCGAGCAGCCCAGCCGGAAGTCCATGATTCCACCGTCGGAATAACCCGTCGCAAAGATTCGATCGGGGTCTACGGAATAAGTCGCTTCGAGTTTGTCGAGCATCTGATTGAAGAACTTCACGTCGCCCAACTCGTCCTTGTGCTGGCTATCGCTTTTGGGCGCGCTTTCCGCACCGGGAAGAGGGAAGGGCATATGCAGTCCGAGCTCTCCCAATCCGCCCCCACGGCGATCAGGGTGTTTCGCCGGTGCCGCAGCTTCGCCCACATCCCAATGAACGTCATCCGAATTTGGGAAAAACGCGATGAATCCGTAGCGGTCTGCGGCGAAATCAAAGCGCGATAGCCGCGCCATGTCTTCTGCCGTCTGGTCATTGCCGTGTAGGACGATCACGAGAGGATATTTGTGTGTTGCCTCGTAATCGATGGGCAGGTGAATCAGATAGGAACGCAGAGTTCCATCCACGTTTGCGTATTGCAGAGAATCCTGTGCGCGAGCGGTTTTTGGACTGCAAATGAAAAAGGCGAGCAGAATCCCGATCCATATCGGAACGAAACAACGGCTTTTCACGTTTACGCGCGCACGAAAACCTTTCACAGCAGACCTCAGATGCTCACTCCTCACCTTGGGTTGCTGGTTGAAGCTCCATTCATCTGGTTGAACGCCATTGATGTGGTTGAAACGCCTTGATTATGACTGGCTATTCGGCTACGAACGCGGTCGGCTGACGACCGGTCCGTGCACGCCCAGACGGAGGGCGGCGGGTATGTCTACAAGACGATGTTCAGATTCGCGCGAAGTTGGAGGAGGAAGGGACGTTCCGCGAAAAGGTGGCAGAGCGAATTGGCATCGGTTTTGACTTGCCGAAGCCCACAGTTTTTTCGAGTGTCGGGTGCTGACGTGGCGAGTGGAGGAAGACTGATTTGAGATGGAAGAACTTCTGATAGGGGTAACACTTGACGCATGTGCGTCCCCAGTAAGACTTGGAGCTTCAGGTCGTTCCCTTTACCGTATTCGCATGGGAGGGAACCGGTGGCTATAAATGCGAAACCCCCAATCTATTGGTTTGCGGTCAAGGTCAGCTTCACTTGTCCTGCATGTACGAAGGTGAGCAACGAAATAATGTTCCTCCATTCCTCTACGAATGACGCGAACAAAATATCTTCTGCGGTGAACAGTCAAAGTCTCAAGTGCCAGCACTGCAAGAAAATACCCGTGGACGGGTCCCAGATCAGCGTGAACGTTCAGCCGGTCACATTGGATCAAGCTAAGCAGATGGGATTCAAGCCCGCCCCTGGGCAACTCCAAAGCATAATGAATGGTCGATAGAGACAAATTGATGGACCTCATCACCCACGCAATCGGGGAGTCCATGGACACCCTGAGCATTGCGACGCTCCATCATTACGGGTCGTGGGTGCGGAACAACCCAGATAGCGGTGCCCCCCTAGAGAAAATCGTCCTACGTCTTGAAGCGCATCCGTTTTTGAAAGCTCATCCCTGGAACAAAGCTCGGAAGCCCTTACCAAAAGTAACCCATGACGACAAGGAGGACTGACCATGTCAAAAGAAAAAGGGAGTCCAGTAGGAATAAAAAAGGAAGAAAAAGACCTGATTAGCGAAGTAGCCCGCGACGTGAATAAAAAGAAAAAATCTGCTAAAAAGAAGAAGTAGAACGATTATGTCACGTGCTCCATTTCTTTTGCCGAATGTTTTCGTTGGCTGCCCTTATGCACGTCCGTTTGATTTTGCGGGATTCCGCTCCACTCTGAACCGTCTCCCGATTGCTTGGTATTATGCCGACACGGGCCTGCGGAGTAAGCACCTCCTCTCAATCCTCACAACATACATCCAGGCCGTCGATTATTGCCTTTTTGATCTATCTTTTTGGAACCCGAATGTCTCGCTCGAATTGGGCCTGGCGGAAGGACTAGGGAAGGATTACTACATTCTGGTCAATCAAAAACAATCCAAGGATGTCCCCTCTGACATCAAAGGGATTCAACGAATTGAGTATTCGTCAATTTGGTCATACGCCGCCGACGGAATGCTTCCCAATATCGTGCGATATTTAGTGAAGGGACAGACCCATCCACGGCGGATTTGGGAGCATTTGGGGGGCGAAAACAAAGACAAGAAGTTCTATCTGTCCCTGGGTATCCTCGCCCACTTTCGAGAAAATAAGCGATTCTCACAAACAAGAAGACATGAGGCGACTATCTAGGGGTCTGTACTTGAGGAAGGAAGCACAGAACGAAGTCCTTGAGATGCTGGAAGCTCAAGGGCTAGTTTCGGCGATTGGGACAAGAAAGGGTGCTAAGCTAGCGAAGCGGATTTATCCCCGTGAACTGAGGTTTAAGTAGGGGAAACTGGTTCTCCCCTAGCGATTTGAATTTTTTCCGCCGTCTTCCGTTACCCTTGTTCCGATGCGGCTCCGTAGCGCAATACATGGAGCAGGTGATTTCTACGTAAATGTCCGACGATTACATTTCGCACAGGCGGCGCGGTAGGCGCGAAATCACCACTTATGAGGTGACGCCCGAACAGCTTGATAGAATGGAAAGTGCCGGTTCTGAACTCGGGTTTAACTTTCACATCGCCTTGACTCTTCTGACTCTTGGTGTTTCTTTTCTTATAGCACTGATCGTTTCTCCTCCGAAACCGGGAATAGCGCAAACCGTATTTGTGTCGCTCACCATACTTGGTTTTTCCCTCATGTTGGTCTTCGGAGGGATGTGGCTCAAAGACCGCCGAGCGCATTCCAACATTTTCCGTGAAATACGCGAGCAGCCCGAGATCGGCCCCTTGGGGGACGAGAAGCAACAGCTCCAGCGATCCGACTTGGACGATCTGCCACTTGAGGCAGCGCCAGCACCGCTTCCCGCGGCAGCGATTGAGGCGGCAGGTACTCCAGCGGTGGGTGCTCCGATTGTGGCGGCAACCCCGACAGGTGAACAGAAATGATCCTCATCGTCACGTATGATCTCAGGACGCCAAAGGACTACCACGATTTCTTCGAGGCGATCAAAGCGCAGGGGGAACAAGGCAAGTGGTGGCACTACATGTCATCGACATGGCTTTTGTCCACCTCCAAGACTCCCCAGGCGGTGTTTGACGCCATTCATCCGCACTTGGATAAGCAAGATTTCGTCTTTGTGTGCGAGATGGCTTCGAATTATCAGGGATGGCTGCCGAAGCCCGCTTGGGACTGGATCGCGGCTGAATTTCCTGCCGTTAATTCAACTATTGGGGCTTATTTGGCAGGGCTTGCTGCGTTGAATAACCCAGGGACCGCCGTTCCTGGATTGGATACCCCACCTGCCCCCATTCCCATGCCTGGATTTAATAGTTTTGCGGATTTGCTGACAAGCCCCCCTAAAAAGCCAGGGGAACGCTGAAAAATCGAGTATGCTACTCTTCCGACGGATAAATGCGCACCTGTAGCTCAATTGGATAGAGCGCTTGGCTTCGAACCAAGATGTTGGGGGTTCAAGTCCCTCCAGGTGCGCCACCCTTCCAGGAGGGAATTGTGGGTTTTAAAAGACGGTCAACGGGAGCATCAGTCCCATCCGAGACATCAATCTGTCCTGCGTGCGGTGGCCAGCGCAAACCCGAGAGAATGCCTGAGAAGGCGTGGCTTGATGTTTTGGCACTTAACAAGAATCGCGGTTTGAAGCTTTGCAAATGCAAGAAGGTCGAAGCCGAAACCAAAGGTTAGCATGGCGGCTCCCCAAGCGGTTCAGATTCGACCATCAGATGGTCGTACAGATATTCCTATTGAACATTTATCTTCGAAGAAAGCATTGGAAAATAACAAGTCGTTGTTCTTCCGTCGCTTAGAAGGCAAAAAGGCAATCCGTTTCTTCCTCAAATGTTCCAGAGTTGTTCCAAGAAATCGACATACTTGACCACCCGAATTCCTCTGTTCTCCTTGAGAAGCTGAAAACGGCGGCTCTTGGCCGCGGGGAAGATGGGTCCACAACGAGGTTGCCAAAGAACTCGGCCTCGATTTCGTAAAGCGCTTGGGAGGGCGTCAGCCATGTGCAGGATCGGAAAGGCGAGTGAGTATTGTCACACCAACCAGTGAGTAAGAGCACCGTATCTCTTCTTGCGTCCCGCAATAATGCGGGTGCCTTAGAGCGATCCCGATCCAAGGAGGCACTTATGACTACGCTGCTGAGGGAGGAATGATATCCTCCAAATCGGCTATGAAGAATATGTGTTGCGAGTCCAAGAGCTCGTCTGGGGCTCGGAACCGTGGCCAGAGAAATTCCGGGTTCAACTGCCGACGTCGAAAGGTAAGAAACCGATGACCATCTATGGAACTACTGGTCGAGAAGTAGTCGAGGTGGCGGCGGAGTATCTCACAACGACACGCGCATTTGTCCCAGGAACAGACGCTCGCGGCCACCTGCTAGCATGAATCTATTCCGGCAAATGCGCTGGAGTGTCGCTTCGAGCAGGAGCAATGCGAATCGACAGGTTCGTTGATCGCGGGGTGGGTTAGCTTAGCTCCGCAGCCTTGTCTCAGCATTCCGTGTCTGATTTCTCGCCGTCAATAATACCCAGTCGCTTCACATGCTTGAAAATGGTGCCGAGAAGCTTCTCACGCGGCGGCCACGTGTTCCAGGGCTGCACGATTCGGAATCGTGACAGTGGAGCCCGTCAACGCGACCAGATTGCGGTTCTTCAGTTCACTGAAGGTCCGCGTGACCGTCTCTCTGGAAGTACCGATAAACTCGCCGATTTCCTCATGGGTCAAAGGCATGGTAATCCGGGTTCCGGATTTCGTCTCTTCTGCTCCATGCGACCATTCGAGCAGAACCCTGGCGAGTTTTCCTGCAGCGGTCACGGAGAGGCCGACGGTTCGGAGTTGTTCGCAGGCGCCATCGTAGGAAGATGCCATCTGCCTCGCGATTGCCTGATAGACGTCCGGGTGTTTTGCGATGATGCGCAGGAAATCGTCCCTGCGAATAAATGCCACTTGGGAAGGGCGGAGAGTCTCGGCGGTCACCTCGTACGGCGTGCCGCCAACGATGGCTGTTAGTCCAAGCACTTCGCCAGGCTTGGCGATCCGCAGAATCAACGTCTTGCCCTCGCTCGAACTGATGGAGAGTTTGACCTCTCCTTCGCAGAGAAAGAACACGCCGCGAGAGTTTTGCTTTTCCATGAAGAGGACAGCACCCTCGGGGTAGGCAGATAACGATTTTGCAGCGTCGAAATCCTTCAACGCTGCAACCTGCATCTGGCAGAAGAAGCCATTCTTTCGGAGCTTCCACGTCTGGCAATTCTCACTCATTTCAAAACCGTAGGGTCCTCGCATGTTACTTTTCCTCCTTAGAATTTGTTTTGTTTCGGCAGCCTGGCTTCTTCGGCGAAATGCTTGGTTAACGGCGTGTTTGCCAGAAACTCCGCGCCGGTTGCCTTGTAGATTTCTGCCAGCATCGCTTTTGCTTCCCGATCCATGTGCGTTACCCCATTCAAATCCACTTGAAGTTTCTTCGATCCCAACGATGAAGCTACTTGTTGCCACGTCCGCTTGAACTCGGGAACCCAGGGCCCGGCGACTCGTCCTTCGATTCGAAGCGTTACTGCCGCTAGTTCCTCTTGAACAGTGATCTTCAACTTGACCTTGCTTCGTCTTGCATCACAACCAAGTTATGGCACGGAGATAACCAAAGGCGATGTGTGCGACGGAATCAGGTTGTATCGAAGAGAATGAAGGACTTAGGAGAGTGACGCGAGGCAAGGTGTGATGCGTCACGCGTTCAAGTGACGAAGCTCACGGGCGAAATATCGCCATACGTGACTATATATAGTCGTCACGCTCGATGCCAAGCTTCTTCAGCTTTGAATTCAATGTAGTGCGCTTCAGGCCGAGTCGTGCCGCAGCGCCCTTGGATCCGGCAATCACGCCCTTCGATTCACGAAGAACACGAAGGATGTGTTCGCGTTCGGTGGTTTCGAGGGTCGTATCGTCGTGGGACGGCGCTGTGGAGGAGAGTTCAAGCTCCGCAAGGGGAGCGCGCAAAGCCGGACCTTTCGAGAGGATGACAGCCCTCTCGATGAAATTCTCGAGTTCTCGGATATTGCCGGGCCAATCCCATCGAGTGAGCGCCTTCATGACGTCTGGCGGAATGGATTCGATTCCTTTATCCATACGGCGGGCGTGCTTGGTGACAAAGTAGCTGACCAACAGGGGAATATCCTCTCGACGCTCGCGCAGCGACGGGACCGTGATCGGGAAAACCCTCAAGCGATAATACAGGTCGCTGCGGAACTCGCGGTCGGCAACCATTTTTTCGAGGTTGCGATTCGTAGCAGCGATGAGGCGCACGTCGACAGGAATCGTGCGGGTGCCTCCGAGACGCTCGAATTCCTTTTCCTGCAAAGCGCGCAACAGCTTGGGCTGAAGCTCGGGCGGTAGGTCTCCTACCTCGTCTAGAAACAACGTGCCCTGGTGCGCCAGTTCCAAGCGCCCAATCTTCTGGGAAATTGCTCCGGTAAACGCTCCCTTTTCGTGTCCGAATAGCTCGCTTTCGAGCAGGCCGGTAGGAATCGCAGCGCAATTCAACTTCACAAGGGTTCGGGCACGACGCGAACTGAGATTGTGGATCGCTCGCGCAATCAGGTCTTTTCCGGTGCCGGTTTCGCCGAGGATCAAGACGGTGATGTCGGTTGCCGCGACGGTTTCGACCTGCTTCAGGACGCGTCGCAACACGGGACTATCCCCGATGATGTCCTCAAATCTGTGCTCGATATGAAGTTCCTCTTCGAGATAGCGCCTCTCTTGTTCTTTTCGTTCCAGCGCCTCCTGAGCTTCCACCTTCTCGGAAAGATCCCGGATCACGCTGAGCACGACACGGCCCGCCGCGGTTTCGACGGGGCTGAGCATGATGTCAACCGGGAATTCGGTGCCGTCCTTGCGGCGGCCATGAAGCTCGAGTCCGATACCCATGGGCCGCGTTTGTGCGTGGGCGGTATATTCGTTGCGATGTTTGGGGTGGGCGGCGCGGAATCGTTCGGGGATTAGTGTTTCGACCGGTCGGCCCACGAGCTCCTCGCGACCGTAACCGAAGAACTTTTCCACCTGAGAATTCACTTCGGTGATTTTTCCATCCGCGCCTGTGACGATAATGGCATCGGGCGAAAATTCGAAAAGCGACCGGAAGCGTCTTTCACTGAGCTGGAGAGCTTCCTCCACGTTTTTGCGCTCCGTGAAATCTCGCGTGACCTTGGAAAATCCAACGAGTTCACCTTGCTGGTCGCGCACGGCGGTGATGACGACGTTGGCCCAGAAGCGAGAGCCGTCCTTCCGGATTCTCCAGCCTTCGTCTTCAAACTTTCCCTCGGAAGCGGTGATTTTCAGCTCACGGTCGGGATTGCCGAGGTCAATATCCTCCTGGGTGTAAAAGCGCGAGAAGTGCTGGCCAATGATTTCATCTGTTCGATATCCTTTGATGCGCTGCGCTCCCTCATTCCAGCTGGCAATTCGGCCGCCGGCATCCAGCATGAAGATGGCGTAGTCCTTGACGCCCTGAACGAGAAGCCGGAAGCGCTCTTCGATCCTGCGCGAGACTTCCTCCGCGTGTTTTCGGTCGGTGATGTCGCGGACAACTGCCACTGCAAGAGGCTCTCCGTCGGTTTGGAGCGGGCTGAGCATGATATCTACCGGAAATTCAGTGCCGTCCTTGCGCCGTCCATACAATTCGAGACCGGCACCCATGGAGCGAGTGTGGGGCTGAGCAGTGTATTGAGCGCGGTGCGACGTGTGGCTTTGGTGAAACCGTTCGGGAATCAGGATTTCTACAGGCTGGCCTATCAATTCCTGCGGGCTGTAGCCAAAGAAGCGCTCGACTTGGGCGTTCGCCTGCGAAATTCGCCCTTCGCGATCAACAACCAGAATGGCGTCCGGGGCGAACTGAAATAGCTCCTGATATAGACGTGAAGAGTTCACTTCCGCCGCTCCAGACCACAAACCCATACTGATCGGAAACTTCCACGACGTGCGTCGACCTGGATGCATGGGGTCGATTGCTGGGTGATCTGTTTCGAAGGCAGTCACGGTCCACGCATGTCACTTCTCCTTTTTAAGTTCTCTCTTGCCAGGCATGACATCTGAAGGGTTTTCTTTTGCTCAACGACATTCGTTCCAATCATGCGGTCTTAGCGAGCGCCCGGGCGCGTTTTGACTTTTTAATTGGCGAACAGGGCGTTGGAGTTCCGCGTTCAGGGGCCTCCTTGATAATTGAAACCGATAGCCCTGCGGTAACCATCCGATGTAGCAACTCACCAAATTCCTTCGCCCGGAGTCCAGGCGCACCCCAGCACAGTTTTCCCCTTTCGATAACTGGCAGCCACCAACAGCCAATTGCGACCGGCTGCGAGCAGAATAGAGTGGCAGGCGACCCTTCAAGCAGCGGAATCATCTGCGAGGCCGAACCATCCGTCAGTTTCAACCGGCTGATAACGAGATCAAAAGCCTGCTCTTTGAGCAGAGCGCAGGCTTGGCTACACGAAGAAGCATCTTGGCACTCCGCACCCCAGCAAGCTAAGCGTTGCGCAAGTTGAGAATGCCGGTTTAGGCCCTCACCGACGAGAAGAATCTTGATTGTGCCCAGGATGTTGCTCCCGCAATGCGGTGTTAGTTTCGACTCGGAAATTCTCTAGGTCGTGCCGAACAGTACCTTTGGCGGCTGTCCTCCAGTACTTTCCCCGCCTAGAGGTCGCAACCGAAATTGGGCGTTTAGGACTAGTTCAATTACCACACGCATTCAGCGGTGAATCCGCTTATCCCTAGGCCCCTTTTACTTCGACTCGTGTGCTTTTGGCCTGCGCGGTCTTCGGCATCCTGAGTTCGAGAACACCATCCTTCAGTGTCGCCGTTGCCTTCGCTGCCTCGATTTCTACTGGCAAATCGACGACTCGAAGGATTTCGTGTGAGCACTGCTCTTTATAGACGGTCTTGGCCGTCTTCTTTTCTTCGGTTGATTCTCTTTTTCCGCTGATGGTGATCCGCTGAGGCTCAACGCTCACTTCCAGCTCCTTGGCCTCGAAGCCCGGCACTTCGGCGTGGGCAGTCAGCGTGTCCTCTGTTTCGGTTATTTCCAAATGTACGGGGTGAAGCAGTTCCGTCTCTGCCCTGAACCAGTCGTCCAAGTCGCTACCCAACAGGGCACCGCGGCCTTCGAAAAGCTCGAAAGCGCGTCGCGCGATGGATTCCTGGAGATGGTTGATACGTTCGAACAAGGTCTCGGGTTCGACCAATTTCAACGATGTCGTGGCCGGAGCTGGAGCCGCCGGTTTTTGAACTGCTGTCGCCTTTTCAGCCATTCCCATTTCTCCTCTTTTGAAATATGGCCACCGGCCGCAAGGGAGAGCGAAAGTCTCGCAGCCTAACCGGGCACCTGTATAGCCGTTCTGTCCCATGGAAGTCTGTCAAAAAGTTGACACGCCTTAAATTCCATCCCTTGGAGCAGTGATCATCGTACAACCTGGCCAAAATCCAGTTTCCGAGGCACTCCCGTGGAATTTGAGAGCCTTGTTACATGCGGCCGTGTCTTGCTAGGATTCGCCCTGCAGAAAAATCAAATCCGTGAGAATGACAGGACTGGTCGCATGAAACCGAAGAAGCAGGTCGGCATTCGATGTGGAATCATTTCTTATCTCTCTTGGAATAGTGGCAAAGGTTAAAGATTTTCGTGAGAACGAAATCATCTTTTCTCAGGGTGATCCGGCCAAGAATGTCCTCTTCATTCGGAAAGGCAGCGTGAAGCGTACTGTCGTGTCGCATTCTGGCAAGGAAGCGGTTGTGGGTATTCTGGGGCCGGGTGATTTCCTAGGCACATGGTGCCTATCAGATCATCCCATTCGCATCGCAACGGCGACGGCGATTCTACCGACCAGCGTACTGGTGATCAGCAAACGGGATATGGTTCGCGCGCTGCATGCGGACCATATACTCTCTGACCGTTTCATAGCCTATCTGCTTGCACGAACTGTCAGGGTTGAAGCGGATTTGATCGACCAACTCTTTAATGCCAGCGAGAAGCGATTGGCGCGCGTGCTCATGCGGCTCACTCACTACGGCCAGCATCAGAAGTTCGAAACGATTATGCCGAAAGTGTCCCAACAACTGTTGGCCGAGATGATTGGCGCCACGCGCCAGCAGGTCAACTCTCTAGCAGGCTGCTGAAAAATTGAGTTGAGGCGGCAATTTCTGTCCTAGTTTGAGTTATTTGTGAGTTGTGAGTGGCCCTTTGCGTGGTTTCCGGTGCTGGCGAAGGCCCGAAGTGGGTTTCCCAGCACCGTTCAAAGACACTACGACCCGGACTTACTGCGCCGGAACTGTGGCGGCCATCAGGTTTCGCATGCGCACCAGATTGTAGGCCGCGCAAGCGAAGGTAAACATCCAATCCACCTTCAACGTTCCGCGATGACGCACCTTGCGTAACAGTGCAATCGTCTTCAGCCAGCCAAAACATTCTTCGATGCGCTTCCTTTTCTTCTGGCTGATGCGGTAGCCCGCGTGTTGCGTGGTGCGCCCATCAATGGCGCTGCCGCCTCGTCGCGCCAGGTTTTGCGCCACGTGCGGCGTCACGCGCATGTTCCGGCATTCGCGCACAAACTCCGCAGTATCAAATCCCTTGTCGCCGCCCACCGTCACCCGCCCGGTTCCTGGAACATCCTGCAACATGGCCATCGCCGCATCGCGCTCGGCTGTGCCCGTGGCTTCCCACACCAGGCTCGACACAATCAATCCGTTGCGATTCTCCACCAGCAGATTTCCGCTGTAGCTCAACTTCGCCTCCTTGCCTGCGCCTTTGCGCGCCAGAAGCGCGTCGGGATCGGTTTTCGATTCGTGCGTCTGGTTCGAGCGCTTCTCGCCGCGAAAGTCCACCGTGGGATTTCCCGGATCGTCCGGCGGTGGCGAACTCTTCTGGTCCTTGGGCTGAAAACTCTTCACGCTGGCCCACGCTTCCAGCAGCGTACCGTCCACGGTGAAGTGCTCGTCCGAAGTCCATCCCTGCTCCCGCGCCTGCCCCACTACCCGCGCCAGAAATTCCTTGGCCACCTCGGCCTCCAGCAACCGGTCGCGGTTCTTGGTGAACACCGTCGCGTCCCACACCGGATCATCCAAATTCAGCCCCACAAACCAGCGGAACAAAATGTTGTAGTCCATCTCTTCCATCAGGAGCCGCTCGCTGCGCACCGAATACAACATCTGCAACAGCTGCGCACGCAACAACTGCTCCGGCGGAATCGACGGGCGGCCCACTTTCGCGTACATCTTGTTGAACTGCGGCGACAGCTGCTTCAGGATTTCGTCCACCATCGTGCGGATCGGCCGCAGCGGATGGTCCTTGCGCACTCGCTGCTCCGGGGAAATGTAGCTGAACACGTGAGTCTGCTGCTGATCGGTTCCTCGCATGCGCCATTGGACGTGCTCTGCGCTGCTTCGTTACAAAATTTTCGAGTTTTTCAGCAGCCTGCTTAATGAATAAGTTCAGAAGATTAGGCTTCATCGATTATAACGGTGAACTAAAAATCCATCGCTCCCTATTAGATGTAATTCTTCGCGATGATGGGACCCCATTTTGTGATCTATTGCGAAGGTCCTGTTTGGCCAGATGTTTCGGCGGATCTATGCGCTGCCGGTGCCGAGAGGCAGCAAGCGGGGTTCCGACGCGTTAAGAATATGGCCGGGTCTACAATTTGGTTGTTCGGCTTGGAGCTGTAATCAACCCCGGAATCAGAATTTGCGATGGACTCTCCCTTCGAGCAAACGATGTCGATGTCTGGCGGCAAGTCCTCGTCGAGAACGCCGACGTGGTCGCGCTAGGCACAAGCGTTACCCTGTTCGCCTGACTCCCAAGCGCCATTTGCGGGAAGTGGACTTCGTGTTCGACGGAACAAGATTCGTGGGCTTGAGCAGAACCCCGAAACGAAATCCCGTTGGGCGCAGATGGCACGCTCCGGCATGAAGGTCATGCAATTCCTCAGCGAAGGCCGCTACGTGGCAAACGTGGTTGACGGGAAGGTGAACCTCTACGGCAGGCGAGGCGACACGGGACGCTGAAGCGCCCTGTATTTTCTTTTGCTGGGAATACACGTCGCGTCGGATCTGCCGAGGATGAACCGAATATAGCGGAAGGCGAACTAAAGGGAGCGATGATTGGCCATTGGCCCACTAAAACTACGATTCTCCCCCATATTCGGAAGCGACATCGCCCTCGGGAACCTCGTTTGTTGAAATCTCAGCCTCGGCGGCCGCCGGGCCAATGTCTTGATGTATTTGCGCAGACGCGGCGCTCGGAGCCTTGGAACGAGTCGGCTTCTTACGCTGAATTGCTTTCTTCCTGCGGGTCATCTTTTTCCGGCTAGCTGGCTTGTTCTTGCGCGTTGGTTTCTTCGTGGGCATTGCGGGAGTCTATCACCAGGGCATTTCGAGGACAATGACGACGAGCTGGCTATCGATGATGCCGCTGTCGCTGTGCTCGTTAAAATCGCTGGCTGGCTTTTATCTGGATCGGGCTTTCTTCCAAACCAACGGAGGGAATTCGACATCGGCCCGCTTCAGGGTAGTCCTTTGCGTATTCGACGACTTTCTCTTTCCCTTGTTCGATGTCTTCGACCGACTCAGAAGGGGCAATCCATATCTTGGCGTTGACGTCGTACACGGATGCCTGCACTCCCAGCGCGTTATGTTCTGAGAAGAGCCTCAGGTGTTCGCCGCCCGCTTTGATTTCCGCCCAGACGCCTTCATCCAGCATTCGAGAACTCAGATCAATGGCACATCGAAACGATATCGTTACTTCTATCCGCTGAAGTATAACGGACTGCGCCCGTTCTGGATCGTAGGACTTCCGTTCCATTGATGTTGACGCGTGCTAGAAGGATGCTGGGTCACATGAAGGGAAGATCACAAATGACCAAGATAGGGCAGTCCTTAACAAAGACGTCCCCGGCAGCACCATCGAAATCGTCAAGAAGGGAACCCGCGTCATAATCTTAGCAGAGCGGCCACAAATTGATTCCAAGGTGCTCTGCGTCTGCACAGATGGTCGGCCGTTTTCAACTGACATTTCCAATATTGACAAGGAGACAACATCCTAACCACGCTGGTTGCCGCCTAGCACCTAGACGTATCTCATTCGCATCCGGTCGTTTTCTTTCACGGCCTGCCTACGGTTCGGAACGCTAGCGATGTAGCCTTAAAGCTGCGGTCGGTTATTCCGTCGTAACGCTGACAACCCCCAACAATACGAACAATAATCCGGCCAATCCGTCCACGGTATAGCCGACTGTTCCTTGGTTGGTTAGGCCGATTGCAAGAATTATCAAGTCAACCCCAAAAATCAAAAGCTCCAGAATGAGCTTCAGAGTCTTGAATTGCCGGTCGGTCACAACTCAGCCTCTTTCTCCGCTTGATAATTCAATGATCCCGCCAAGGGTTTAGCCGGAATTCCCGATTTAGACCTCTGGCTTGTGCATCGTACGGCTTCCGCTCCCCCCGACACAACGGTGTGGCCACCAGATCGGGCACAGATGCAAACTCTTAGCCCTTGGAGATTATGAGATGAGTGACGACTTCTAGTGTCGCAGTAGGACGCCGCGCAGGGAGCGGTGCACTTTCAATTCGCCGTTGTAGTCGATGAATCCTCGTTTCCTGAATCGATTCATAAAAAGATTGGTCCGTGAGCGAGTGGTGCCAATCATTTCTGCCAGAACCTGCTGATTCATCTTGGGTATTCGAGCCATTCGCTGGCCTTTCTCGAAGTGGCCTAGCCGCAAAAGCGCCCGCGCCAGCCGTTGTTCGGTTGAGTTGACAAGCGCATCTACCAGATCCTCCCGGAATCGCAGCATGGAGGAGAGCAGCGAAGACACGAGAAAAGTCGAAACCACATTCTCCCGGAGAAGGAGGGACGTCATCTTTTCTTTTGTAATGAAAAGTATTGAACTGGAACTGATCGCCCCGGCTGTGGACAAACAACGAGAATGACCTAAGAGGCAAATCTCATTAAAGAAGTTACCGGCACCCAAAACGGCAACGACGACTGGTCGGCGATGTTTCGATTGGACGGCGAGTATCACCCTGCCTTCTTGAATGTAGTAGATCCCGCGAGAAGCCGCTCCTTGGGAGTAGATTGTCTTTTTCCTCTGGCACTGCAAAATCGTTCCGACCTTTGCCAGAAACATCTCAGCCTGTGAAGAAAGCTTTTCCGTGTCTTTCACCAATCACCTCGCTACTTGAAAGCTTCCACGGACTGGGTCGAAACTTATGTCCGTTCACAATTGGCTACGAGGCCAGATACTTTCCGCTCTGTAGGATACCCTACATAAGAGAATTCTCCTTGTAAATGCATTGACCACCGTGTAGATACAACCGTCCTGCGAGTTTGTCAGGATCTCCGATATAGGGAAGGCGTGTTATGGCGGCCAAACAACTTCGAGTCCGTCAGCCGGGCGAAAGGACAAATGCTGCGGGAAAACCAGTGCGTAACAGAATACTCTTGTCCATGCCCGACGCTGAATACCGCTCAATCCGTCCTCACCTGGAATTTCTCAGCTTGAGACACCATTACAGCCTTCACGAGCCGCACGAAAAATCGGCTCTATAGCAGTATTTGTGGGTAAAAGGGCGGTGGGAAAACCCGCTCCCTGGAAAAGTCCAAAAGCGGGACTTTCCCACTACGCTTGGAAATCCCGCAGAGACGGCGGGATTCCCAGTTTTTCCACTGCCCCGACTGCGGCGATTTCATTTCCTCTGGTTTCACCCCAGAAACAAGAATAGCTAACCTCGATCGGATTCGATTTAATCTGCAGTTGTCAGAAAGAGATTCATCGACCGAGGAGATCAGCTATTCAGCTCAAGGTTAAGACTATCTTGAATCAGGTGCAACATTTCGTCGGGTTTGTCTACCAAGAGGTGCGAATGCATGGTCACAAAGGTCGGCCGCCTGTCGATCGAAATCACGGTGGAACCTCACGACGGCATCCGCGGGCGCTGCTCACAGTGCCAGCGATCGGCACCCGGCTATGATCACTTGCCCGGGCGGCGCTGGCTGTTTGTGCCCTTGTGGGGAATCCCCACTTATTTCCTCTATGCACCACGGCGAGTCGAGTGCATGGAGCATGGGGTCGTGGTCGAGCACATCCCCTGGAGTGACGGCAAGCGCCCGATGACCTACGCCATGATGGGATTCCTGGCCCGCTGGGCCCGCCGGCTGAGCTGGCGAGAGACAGCGCAGGTATTTCAAACCAGTTGGGAAGCGGTGTATCGCTCGGTCGAATGGTGTGTGCAGTGGGGCCTGGCTCACCGCGAACTGCGGCATGTCCAATCGATTGGCGTCGACGAGATTCACTGGGGCCACGGCTTGCGGGCCGACAACTTTCTGACGGTCGTTTACCAAATCGATGCGCATTGTCGGCGCCTGTTGTGGCTCGGGAAGCGACGTTCGGAGGCGACGCTGCGGCGAGGGCTGAGAACTTTGGGGCCGGAAGTGGTCAAAGGTCTTCGCTTCGTCTGTAGCGACATGTGGAAGCCCTATCTGAACGTCATCGCCGCCGAAGCGGGGCAAGCGTTGCACGTGTTGGATCGTTTCCATATCACCACGCATTTAAATCAGGCGGTGGACCAGGTCCGCCGATCGGAGAGTTCACGCTTGCGGATAACGGGAAAGGGGAATGCACAGCGGCTCAAGCACATGCGCTGGCCCCTGTTGCGCCGCGGCAGTCGAGTCCGCGGGCGAGCCCGGCAAAAACTCAATGCTCTGTTGGCCAGCAAATTGGCCACGGCCCGAGCCTGGGAATTAAAGGAAACTTTCTCCCACTTGTGGCATTACAAGTCCATCATCTGGGCTGGAGCGTTCCTGGATTACTGGTGTGAGCGGGCTATGCGCAGTCGCCTGGAACCGATGAAGAAAGTCGCCCGCATGCTACGCGCCCATGAAGAACTGTTGCTGAACTGGTTCCGTGCCAAAGGTGAGATTTCCAGCGGTGCCGTCGAGGGCCTCAACAACAAGATTCGAGTAGTGACCAGACGATCTTACGGATTCCGTACCTACGATGCCATGGAAATTGCCCTATATCACACGCTCGGGCGACTCCCAGAACCAGAATCAGCCCATAGATTCTGCTAACGAGACGAAAAATCAAAGTTTGTCTATTTCCTAAATGAAGGTTTGATTTCTCTGGTCGTCGCAATGATGCATGGAAAGACGGTCGAAGCCGGTATCGTTGGGAAAGAAGGGATGGCGGGGACACCGGCGGCTGTCGGCCTAGGTAGAAGCCCACTCCGTGAGGTAGTGCAGATCGCAGGGAATGGATTCAGGGTGCGGGCCGATACGTTCCAAAACATTTTGCAATCGACTCCGCACCTTCAAGCGATGTTGTGCCGCTATCTCGCGGTGCTCGGAATGCAAGTCGCGCAAACAGCCGCGTGTAATCGGCTGCACAATATCGAGCAACGCCTTGCACGGTGGCTACTCATGGCCCAGGATCGAGTAGATTCCGGGCCTCTACCCATCACCCACGATTTCCTTGCGACAATGCTCGGAACGGACAGACCTAGCGTGAGCTTCGCAGCCGGTCTTTTGCAGAGAATGCAGATCATCGAGTACACCCGTGGCGCGGTGAGGATTTTGAATCGCCAGAAACTCGAAAAGTTCGCTTGTGAATGCTACGCAATCATCCGACAGTACAACGGTGAGCTTTAACTGAGATATGAGCCAATGAGCGTCAGCCAGGCCAGATCGATCGCCACGCCTCGCTTCTCGCCTGCAATGAACCCTTCCTTCGAGCAGACGCTAATCGATGTCTGGCGGCAAGCCCTCGTCGAGAACGCCGACGCGGTTGAGCTAGGCACAAACCGTTACCCTGTTCGACTGACTCCCAAGCGCCATTTGCGGGAAGTGGACTTTGTATTCGAAGGAAACAAAATTCGTGGGCTTGAACAGAACCTCGACACGAAATCGCGCTGGGCACAGATGGCACGCTCGGGCATGAAGGTCATGCAGTTTTTGAGCGAGGGCCGCTACGTGGCAAACGTGGTTGATGGGAAGGTGACCGTGTACGGGAAGCGAGAGGGGACAAGCCGCTGAACCGGGCGGCGCTCAGCGATGATCAAAAAGGAGCCTGCCAATTCGACAACAACCCGAGGGAGAGGAAGACAAGTGGAAGCATCGGACGCTCACCGGCCGTCGCTATCGATTACCCTCATTATTCTATAGGTTCGGAATTGAACGCTTCGGTGAGTTCCTTTTTGAGGGTCAGTTCTCTTTCAGCAGCGAGCCAATCTTCCACATCCATACCTGGTTTGCAGCCGCGTGCCAGATAAAGTTCATACGCTCTGTTTTCAATTTGTTCTTTTGCTGGAGCAACATTGGGCTGGGACATCTGACTGTTAACGATCATCTGAATTCGTTTTTTTTGAACCGTCGAGCAATGAAAGAGTAGAAGAAGATCCATCATCCTGTGCCGCAGGCACAGTTCCCATCCATCATTCATCAAGTGTAAGGTAGCCGCCCAAGGTGGGAAGTGAGGACCTCGGACGCTTGCAACGACCGAGGTCCCAAAACGGGCAACCCTTCATCGGGGTAGACCCAAGCAAGCGGTTCTACCCTGCCATGATCGGTCGCCTTTGTCCAGACCCGCCTGCGAGGCGGTATGGCGGCCGGCGGCGAAGTTGTTTTACGTCAGCGGATTTGCCGGGGTACCGGATGCGGCAAGCTGTTCTGGATCTGCCGTCATTGCGACAGAGGACAGCGTTACTGCAGCGCGGCCTGTCGCCACCCAGCCTATCGTCAACAGCGGCGACTTGCTAACCGGCGCCATCAGCAAAGTCTCGAAGGACGGCTCGATCATCGAGACCGTCAGCGTCTGTATCGACAGCGCCGCATCCGTGTGCGGTTGACCGTGACGGATGAAACTTCCCTTCGTGCCACTCTCTGTCTCAGGATGCCGCTGGAGGTCGCCCGTTCTACACCCATCGGGCCTTCCAGTCGGTCGCGATGGTTCTCCGGCTGGCTCCGCTGCATCGTTTGTGGCCGATACGGGCGATTCGTTGATCCCTATCGCTGAAACGGAGGCGCCGAATGCTCAATCGGGAAACTCAAGTTTACATTCGTCACCTGTTCTATGCCGAACACTGGAAGATTGGCACGATCGCTCAACAACTCAGCATTCACCCGGATGCCGTACGCCGGGCGGTACAGACCGAATCGTCCCATCGGGAGCAGGCTCTGCGTGCTTGCCTGACCGATCCCTACGTGGAGTTCGTTCGGACCATCTTAGAGAGCTATCCCCGACTACGGGCTACGCGGATTTTTCAGATGGTCCGCGATCGCGGCTACACCGGAAGCGTTGTGCAGTTGCGGCGCCTGGTGGCTCGCTTGCGTCCGGTGCGAAAGGAAGCGTTTCTGCGACTCTGTCCATTTCCCGGAGAGCAGGCCCAAGCGGACTGGGCACATTTCGGTGAAGTACCGGTGGGTCGTGCCCGTCGGCGTCTGTCCTGCTTTCTGATCACCCTGTCTTATTCACGCGCTCTGTATTTGGAGTTTTTCTTCGATCAGACGATGGAAAACCTTCTACGCGGACATGTGCATGCGTTTGAGTCCTGGTCCGGCGTGCCCCGCATCACTCTGTATGACAACATGAAGTCGATTGTGTTGGAACGTCACGGTGATCAGATCCTCTTCCATCCGCGACTTCTCGAATTCTGTGCTCATCACCATTTCCTGGCCCGCCCCTGCGCGGTCCGCGCCGGAAATCAAAAAGGGCGAGTGGAGCGAGCCGTCCGTTACGTACGGGAATCTTTCTGGGCGGCTCGTTGCTTCACCACCCTGGAAGAATGCAATCGTCAGGCCCTTCTCTGGCGCGACGAAATAGCTCATCAGCGTCCTTGGCCGGGAGACGATTCCCGAACCGTGGCGCAAGCGTTCGCCGAAGAGCAAGCCTCGCTGCTTCCCTTACCGGAACGCCCTTTCCCGACCGATCTGGTTCGTGTGGTGCAAAGTGCGAAAACCATTTACATCCGTTTTGACCTCAACGACTACTCCATCCCACCTCACGCCGTGGGACGTCCTCTCACGCTGGTCGCTTCCGATACCGAAGTCCGCATCTTGGATGGGGCACAAGAAATTGCTCGCCATCGCCGCTCGTTCGACCGCCGGCAGTGGATCCTGGATCCCGCTCACCAGAAAGCTCTTCTCGAAGAAAAACACAAGGCCAGTACCCGCTCGAGCCCGGGCGGGAGATTGGCGGAAATCGTTCCGGAAAGTGAGGTCTTGCTCGAAGCGGCCTTCGATCGAGGGGAATCAGCCGGCAGACAGACCGCCCAGCTGCTGAAACTGCTGGACACCTACGGGCCCGAAGAGCTGCGCAGTGCGATTGCTGAAGTGTTGGAACGTAACACTCCCCGTGCTTCTTCGGTGGCCTTCCTCCTGCGCAAGCGTCAGCGTTCCAGGGAGCGCTCCCTGCCTCTACCGGTAGACCTCAGCCGACATCCTGAGCTCGCCTCTCTGTCGGTAACACCACACAAGTTGGAGACCTACGATGAACTCGCTCGCAAGCAAAACGACGACCAGGAATAATCTGGCTGCTCAACTCCAGCAGATTGGCCTGTGTGCCGTTCCGCAGAATCTAGATGACTTCCTCGCTCGGGGCACCAAAGCACGGTGGTCCTTACCCATGCTTTTAGAAGAACTCTATCGAGCCGAAGCCCAGGAGCGTTCCCGACGTAGCCTGGAACGGCGGCTGCGTTTCGCCACTCTCGGAAAGTTCAAACCGATGGCGGACTTCGAATGGACCTGGCCGACCAAGATCGAACGCGACATCATTGAACGTGTTCTCAGCCTGGACTTCTTGCAGGAAGCACGCAATTTAGTGCTGGTCGGCCGCAATGGCTTGGGCAAAACGATGATCGCCCAAAACATCTGTCATGCGGCCGTGCTCCGCGGTCACTCCGTGCTCTTCCGCACCGCCCCCGTGATCCTGGAAGACCTACAACGAGAAAACCCCGAAACACGCCGCCGCAAACTCCGTACCTATGCCAACGCCGACCTTCTATGCATCGACGAGCTCGCCTACTTGTCCTATGACGACAAAGCGGCCGATATCCTCTACGAAGTCATCAACCGCCGTTATGAACGGAAATCCATCATTGTGACGACCAACCGCGTCTTCAAAGAATGGAACGAAGTCTTTCCCAATGCCACCTGCATTGCCACCATGCTGGACCGCTTGCTCCATCACGCCGATGTGACGGTCATCGAAGGCGAGAGCTACCGGGTTCGGGAAAGCGAGCAGGAATCGGCGGCCCGCCGGAGGAAAAAATGAAACAGGCTCTGCCCGATGTCGCCACCGAATACATTCACAAAGTCCTCACTCTCTATCGGGAGCTGCCAGAAACTCCCTTGCGAGTCAGCCTCCACGATCACAAGCAGGCCGCCGAACTCCACCTCCGCGGCATTCCTCTGGAGCTGATCGAGGCGGCTCTTCTGTTGGGTTCCCTGCGAAGGCTGTTGCGACCACCAGGGGCACTCACCCTATCGCCGATTCGCTCCCTCGCCTACTTCCAACCGGTGATCGAGGAACTGCTCTCCCGCCCGCTGTCAGACACCTACCTGGATTACCTGCGCCACAAAATCAAAGCATTCCCAACAAAGAACCTCACCGTTACGCGCACAGTTTCCGCCCCGAACTCATCCGTTCAAAAAAAGACGGGTTTGGATGATCGTTAACACCGTTCTAGTGCTCGTGGCGTTGCAACAGCCTGTGAACCGGATTGAATTTGAAACGGAGGATGTTTAGCCTCAAACAACCTCGTGCCCATCGCTGTCGGATCGCTGCGGCGCGGGTCGTCGACCGCAGCGAACTCGCGGCCGAATTTATCGAACGCAACCGGCGCTGTAGACCGAGCCTCCGGCGGCAGCGCTGACGCTTTGAAGATAGCAAATTGATTTTAGGGTATGTTTTCGCTTCCCGTTGGGAGTCGGGTTTTCCGCGGGGCTCTCGGATCGAGAAAGAACCACTGCGAGAAATCCAACGTCGTGCTAAGTGAATCGCCGCGATCTACGTGAGAAGGTGAGGTGCTACCAGGCCAAGGAACTCGCGGGATGTGATGATTTTCGTTTTCTTCCAATATCTCGGAAAGTGCCGGGTATTTCCCGTGATAAGGTAATCCGCGCGAGCTGCATCGACGCACTCCAGAAAGATGTTGTCGTCTGGGTCACTCGTGACCTGAAGGCGGCGCACAGGAGTAACTGAATGGGCTTTTTCCTTAATGAGTTGTAACAGCTGTTGCCGAAGGCCCTTGCGGACCTGGAGTTCTGCTCGCGACAGCACAGCCCGATACTCCTTGACAATGGCAGATGAGACGTAAAGCAGGGATGGTTTCGTGATTGCAAGAAGGAAAACGGTGCGTTGCAGTCCGTCGGGCTTGAGTGCGGCCGAAACCACTATGTTCGTGTCAACGACAAGTCGAAGAGAAATCATCAGCGCTTTGTCTTCTTGGCCCGTGTGTCCTTGATGATCCTGTCGATCTGCTGCGAGCTCAGGTTGTTCGTTCCCTTCGCCTTTGATTCCTCCCCAATGATTCTCAGAACCTCGGGTTCCGGAGCCGCCAGCCGCACGTAATCACGGATGCTTAGCAAGACCGCACGCGGTGTTCCACGCTTTTCGATAACAAGTGAACGTCGTTCATCTTCCACGCGCTGCAAAAGATTGCCGAAATTCGTACGGGCCCGAAGTGCGGAAACGACGATGCTATTGTTCTTTTCTGTTTTTGGCATCGAATGAACTCTCCAGTTCAATTATACGAAGTGCACAGTTACCTCCGCAAATCATTTTGCGACCGATGATTCGTCGATTTTTGCAGGCAGACACGAACCATGGTAGTATCCTGCAAACGTTGGAAAGCATGGATCGAATCATCTTTACGATTGCCCGTTGGTTCAATAAGCACTCGAAGAACGACACCCGCGAATTTGCCCAGCCGCCTTCCGGTCCAGCCGCGCCTACACCCGGTTGAAGCGGCACGGATCGTCAACGATAACACCCTGCCCCATTTGGAGGTCGTGTCCATCGACAAAGAAGACTATCTGGAGGCACTCAACGCGATGGCAAGCGGCGCATGGACCGGTGCGAAAATTTACGACGCTCTGCTGCTGCGCTGCGAGATGCGCGGTGGAGCGCATGTATACGTCCAATCTCGGAGACTTCAGGCAGTTGGTGCTGCCCGGTTTGCGAGAGAAAATATGCGCTCCCTGAGAGCAACGCAACTCCGCTGGCCGGCGAGCCTTGGTGAGCACTTACTAAGTTGCTGCCACCGTGATCTTGCACGCCATCTACCCCCTGAGCTCCTGGTCGTCGATGCAATCCGCGAATTGCCTAGCCGTACATGTCATTGCTCCTAACAATCCATCGTTAATTTCCGGCGGGGAGCCTGGTGACCCAATCTGCGCGCAGGAACTCGACGCGGTAGAAATGGCCCGGGACTTCTCCTCCGACAATGTGCGCGTGTGGAGACTGTGGTGTTGCCGCCGAGCAGGAGGGAGAAATCATCCCCTCGGGAGGCCGACCCGTTCCGCCGCGCCTCATGCGATCGGTCGGATTGAGCTCGTAGTCTCCAGATTCACCCTGGTGAGTTAGCCCGGGTTTGCCAAGAGGCGTGAGCGTCGCATTGCCGTCGCGACCTCCAGCTCCCGCTGCGCCTGCGCCAGCGGCAGGTGCGCCAGCAGCGCCTCCACCCTGCGCAGGCCCTTGTCCTGGACCCGTCACGTCATTGATGAATACCGAGCGATACGGATGGCCGTGCAGGTTCTCCTGGCCACCGGCGCGCTCTGTGACTTCCACCAGCCGCACGGACGCGTCGGCAAACAAGAGCTTGTGATTATTCGGAGCCGCGGACACGGAATCCAGCGCGATCGGATACGGCCACTCCTTCGAAAACGGCGGGCCCATCTTCGTGGGGTCGCTGTTGGCAATGAAGGGAATCGGCGCGGGCATCCACGGATACCAGTCCTTCCAGTGTTGGCCGAGATCCCTGCCGTCCAGGCGCTTGAACTCCAGCACCCAATAGTAAATGGGCACTCCGCTGTGGTTAGCCACCGAATGCGGAGCGAGCGGGGCCATGGTGTCGCAGCTCGGTCCGTCCATGCCAGCCGGAGGTGTGCCGTGCCCCGCGCCCTGCCCATTCAGCGGGCTCGACGGGTCCATTTTCGTGTCGGTTATGAGCGACGGATTGGGCTGCGGCCGGTCGTAAAGATACACCGCAGGGTACGGCTGACCGTTCATCGGCTCCGTGGTGCCGGGCGGTATGGTCACTTGAATGAACCGCAGCTTGTTGTCTTCGAAAAGCAGCCTGTTGTTATCCGGCGCCGCCACGATCGAGTCGTAGGTCTTGGGATAATTCCAGTCCGGATACTTCGCTTGTCCCCATGCGGCTGGCAACGCGGCCAAAATGCCGCCGGCCACACACAACCAGATTTTGGCCCGCTTCAAGTTCTCTTTCATAGTCCGTCCCTCCGCCCTACCGATATGAGTTCGAGCGCACCCGCACGGGCTTTTGCTTCAACCCAGAATTTCCGATTTGCCTTCCCCGAGCGCAGACTACACCGGCGCGCGAGCCGGTCGCAAGCGGTTTGTCGCCCTTCCGGTGCTCTGCAATCCTTATGGAGTGGGGAGACGAGAACACGTTGCGAGAGCCATTTCAATTTTGGTCTGCCATTCGAGCGTAGGCGCGATGTCGCTGGGTGCAACGAAGCGCGAAATCCAGCACGCGACCGGCGCCTCCTGCAGTTCTCCTGCGAATGCTCGATGCGCTGCCAGAGATGCGGATCGCTGCAGAATTTGAAGTCCACCACGTCCGACCTCCGGAGTTCTCTTGGTGATGACGCAGAGGAAAATCTGATCACCTTATGTAATGCTTGCCATCGATGCCACCACGGTAATCGGCGCCGGATTTGATTCGATGGTTTAGATCTACCTTTCGTTGAAAATCTCGACCCCAGCCTTACGCCCCGCTTTTTGCAGGTTGTTGTCAAGCGTCGCCAGTGGCGCGCCGTGCCGCACGGCCACGTCCAGATAGGCGGCATCGTAAGCGGAAAGACTGTATTCGCGTGCGCGAGGGAAGAATGTTGCTCACGCTTTCTGTTACCGATTGAGAAGCCATCACGACCGTCAACCCTTCGAGCAACTCGACAAACCGCCGGATCGCAGATTCTTTGATTCGTTTGCGTCGCTCAGCCACCAGCAGGGCATTTGTGATTTCGATCGGCCACAGAGCCGGAACCAATATCGAATGCCCCTCGAGCGCGACCAATACATCGTCGGCATAGTCGCTCGCCTCATCGGGAAAGCACCACGCCAGCGCAACAGACGCATCGATAACGATCGCCGGTCAAAACCGTCGTCCCTCCTGAACCATCTCACGGATGTTGATTTTGCCGGGCCCGATCCGCTTCCGCAGCTTCCGCATGCCTTCTACGATTTGTTTATGCGTCGGTTTCGCCTTCGTTTCTTCGACGGGAATGAGCATGGCTGCCGGAATACCGTGCCTCGTAATCGTGATCTTCTCCCCTCGGCTCACTCGGTCGAGCAGGGCTGACAAATGCGTTTTAGCTTCGAAGGCTCCTACTAAGGCCATCTTATCCCTCGTTTCAACTAGTCCAGACTAGCGATGGTCGGCCCTGACGACGCGTGAGCAGGAGGTGCGGAGTTCTCAGTGACAGCAGCCGGGACCGGTTTGGCGAACTTGGTCGCGTCAATCGGCACGTTGGCCCGCACGTCGGTCAGCTCGATCGTATCTTGTCCGTCTGTCCAAGTGGCGGTCAAAGTGAATGGCACCTTGACGCCAGCAACAATTCGATAATCACTGTAGTCAACTTCGGTGGGAACTTGACCCACCAACGTGTTGTCAAATAACACTTTCCTTAGTAACAGACCCGATTTTTTGTCGAAGTATAGATTGACCCGGCTCCGCCCGGCAGTGGTTCCTTGTAGAACGATCACGTCCATATCATCAATTTCGCCCATACCCACCCGCCATTGTGTGTATGATTCCTTGAGAAAGGTGGGGAAGGCGATAATCGCGTCTAATCGAGCGCTATCCAGATCGCCACCGGTTACCTCCAGCAGAGGCACTGGCTTCTCAGGTGAGGCGATCCAAGCAGCTCGTCCGTCGTAAACCCTGATGCTTTCCGCGCCGCGAAGATGCACGATTATCGAGCGTAGTCCCGGAGCCTTCGCATAAATATCGACAGGCCTCTCCTCACGCTCCGTGTCGTACCCAGCATAGGTTCCTTTGCCGACCAAGGTTGTTACCTTAGACAGTTGCGCTGTTCCTCCAAGCGCCTGAATGTAATTTTCAAACACTTCATCCGCGGTCGGCGTCCCCTTCGCAGCCTGGTCAGGAACAAGAACCTCGTTCGGGTCATCCGGAGGCGGTACACCATACTGCTGAATTAGACTTGGCCTGTGCTGGGAGTCTGGAAGCCATGGTGGCATGTGTAGCAGGTCACCATGCGTGCTCCTCTGAAGTTATCCTTGTTGATGGCGGTCACCATCAGAATCATCTGGCGCGTCGTTCTCTTCAGATCTGTATCTTCGGCATACTTTGACCAATCTCCGCCGCTTGCCTCAGTATGGCAATCCGTGCAGTTCAGGGCCAGCGAGGCCGCGAAAAAACCCATCGTATCCAAGAACTGGTCAACCGAAACGCCTTTGAGCACCTGGATGTTGGTGAGCATGTCCTCAGCCATCTGAGGTCTCTGCGTCGGGGAGGGTGGGGTGATTTGGCCGCTTACGCAGGATGAGCCCAACAGGTAGAGGCTGAACATCCCGATGACAGAAAGCCACTTTTGTATTGATCTTGGACTCATATTGTTCTCCCGTATTACTCGTGTCTACTTGTGGTCCCAGGTTACCAAGAGAGGACACTGCAGCCCCAACGAAGCGACGACAGGATGGCTACACCCGTAACGACAGAGATCTACGCCAAGAATATCGGCTGTGCCTTTCCTCTGACAGCTTGCAACCCGCGTCCGCGTTCAGCACGGGGACCGAAACATAACAGGACGCTACCGATCGCTGGTATTGGTGGGGGGAGTGGTTTGCGGGGGAGGTATATGAGTCTCGAACACAACTCCGTCCTCCCGAACCGCCTTAATCCACGCTGCGGCGGGCTGCCCGTTTTTCATCGGGTGTCCAGTGACGGTTACTTTAGTGCCGGGCACGAAATCGCCTCTGTGGATTCCTGCTCGTTCCATGGAGGTAGGGCCTTCGCCCTCGAAACCCCACGCGGTCACTGAGCCGTCTTTGTTTGTTACATCTACCATCAACCAAGTATGCGGATTGGTGTATTGAAACTCTTTCACGACACCTTGAAACGTCACTTCCTTTTGGTCAAACATCGAAGTGGCGTGATGCGCCTCAACAAGCATCGGCGTAGCGACGAAAGCCACAACCGCCAGCAGAGTTACGCCTGGAATCTTCATAATTGCCGATCCTCCCTTTCTAGTGATTGGGTTTTTCATCGGACTTCTTGGTGAAACTAAAAGGTGCGTAATCGGTGTTGCCATCTGGCGTCTCGACAACATCATTATTCGGATTTTCTTGGCAAATCCAGTAAATAACCCGGATGCTCTTGTCAGGGTTGGAAACCTTGATGTACTTCCGCTGAACATACCAGGGCTCCAGGTAAAGAGTGGGATCAGAGAGCCACATATCGGCAACAATCGTGTTCGAATCGATCTTCTCCCATATTTCCACCGTCTCCATCTTGTCACTCTGCGCAGGTTGATTCCGGCCGATTGACCTGGTCTGGAGTTGATTCGTATGGATCACCAACTTCTAAGGCTATTGCCAAAAGCCGATGGAGCTCCCTCGGGAAGCGGATACCGGTCTCGTGGAGACGGGTGGTCGCGACCGTCAGTATAGACTCGACGAATCTCGTTTACCTGCTCGGAGATCAGCCATGTTTCACTCGGCGTCGGAATGTATTCTGGAGGAATGGCTCCCCCATCCAGCGAGGAAAGCCGGCGGGTCCGCATTTGCTCAAGTTCTCGTCGTAGACGAGGCCTTTGGCATTGGCTCCTCACCTACTTTCAGTGCAGCTACCGTAGCTGCCGTTAACTTTGGAGCTACGCCTCCAGGACCGGGGCGGAATAGCGCACCGCCACCGCCGTTAGCGACCGTCCACAGGCCAGACCAATCTGGCACCGCAGCAGGTGCCAACCCCGCTTGCCGCTTGCTCGCGGCATCTTTCAGCGCAACGTAAAAGTCCCAGAGCGTCGGATACCGGAGCGCCATATCGTGTTTGCTTTGCCACTCCGTTGGAGATTGGCTCGGCGCCACGGCAGGAGGCGCCTGTGCCGCCACGAACATAGGCGAGGCGACCGCCACGAAAGCAAACGCGATCGACATTTTTATTGTTATCATTCTCATTGTTCCTGGTTGCGTGATGGGGTCATTCTTCGCGCCATAAACGACACTTGTCAGAAACATTATTACGACCGTTCGTCATGAAAGCGTAAAGTTACAAAAGGGGTCCCATAGAGACCAAAAAGCTGACCCGGAACATCGCCCATAAGGTCGCCCCGATGCGCTGTGACGCACTTGATCTTGGATTGCAGGCGGGCGGGAAAATCGAATGGATTGAAGGCGCATCTTGAGTGACCAGATTGCCAATCAGTTCCGTGACGACCCATATTCAATTCGGATAATGGGCCATTTTCTCGATCGACTTTCCATCCATTGTTTTGAACTCCAATCGATAAAAATGTTGCGGAAAAGTGTCGAGGATCGTTACTTGGTGCGGCGCCTGAGGTCCCATTGTGATGCATTGGGGTGCGTACCAGTCAGAATTCTCAAAGAGCCGGTGCTGGCGACTGAGTTTTTGAATTCGGGTCCAGCGGATTACCCGAAATATCTGAACTTGGATCCAGTTGATGGTCTTTGAGTTTGGGCTGCACGGCATCAAAGGCGAAAACCGATGGGTATTTATGGCCGTGTATGGGCTCTGTGGTGCCCGCTGGAACGGTAACCTCAAGAAGTCTGATGTGATCATTCTCGAAAAGTACCTTGTGGATTTTCGGAGCGGCGTTGACGGAATCCATGGAGTCTGGCCAATGCCAAATGACTTTATGAGTCTCTTGTGCCCAGGCGCCAGCGACAAAAGCACCCACCAATGCAAATACGAATCCCACAAATAATGACACTCGCCGAGTTTTCATATGGCCCCCTGTCGAGTCCGCTTTCCCGAAACTTGTCAGTGTGGACTCTCGTTCGCACATCATATGCTTTCCTTATACTCGACACAACGCATTTGCCAGTCGCGAGGTGTCATCGAGATCAGTGGGTTCTGAACCGGCTCGATGTTGGCCGCTTCTGGAACTGCCTTCTGGATAGCAGCAACAGGTGGAGCATTCATTCAGGCCGGTGCGGTAAGGTAAAAGTGTATGTGTACAGCGTCCATGTCATGTCAAGCGAAAGTATCACAATGAAGAATGGCTGGGGATGATTGACCGCTTAATTTATAAGAAAGTAAGAAAGCGAGTCACTTTGCTCTTGGCGCGGAGCTGAATGGCTATGCTATACGGTGCCGCACTAGGGAGGGT
>CAVSSM010000001.1:0-737986 GCA_963730605.1 uncultured Chlamydiae bacterium | reverse complement strand
ATTCGGATCGCTGTTTGCAAGATCACACGGATATCGAGCCAAAAGGATCTGTGGTCGACATAAAATTCTTCGAGTTGAATGCGCTCATTCAACGTGAAGCAGTTTTCTCCCTTTGACGATCCAGAGGCTGGTCAGTCCAGGCCGGACCGAGAGGATTTTCGGGGCTTTTTCTTTCAGATAGTGGACGACCTCGTCCCGCGTCAAGGGGCGGGGGCCGACAGAAGCTCATGTCTCCAAGAAGGACGTTGATGATTTGGGGAGCCTCGTCGAGCGAGGTCTTGCGCAGCCATTTTCCGACCGATGTAATGCGGGGGTCTGCCTTTAACTTGTAGTAGGTTTTCCATTCCTGCATGAGGATGGGGTTGCTGGCAAGGAGGGTCTGTAATTTCAGGTCGGCGTCGGAGTGCATCGTTCTGAATTTCAGGCGACCCGAACGGCTTTCCATCTTTGCCGACGCGCGAGTGGGCGTAGAAAATGGGGCCGGGGGATGAGAGCTTCACCGCAGCGGCGCATACGAGAAAGAAGGGAGCGGCTAAAACCAGTATGGCGAGACTGAATAGTACATCAAAAAAGCGTTTAACCATAAGGGATCGAAGGTATATCAAAAAAGAAATTTCCGCAACGGGGCTATTCCTTTTAGTGAGAGGCCAACATGCACCACAGAGACACGGAGAAAGAAGAGGCAGCACAGAGGAAAAAATTTGCTTTTTTGCGAGGGCAAAAAAGCAGTTCATCCTCTGTGCTACCTCTCTCCCTTGTGGTGCATTTGTGTGTCTATGGTTTATTTTTTTCCTATCCGCAGATGAGCTTGCCGGAGGCGAGGTGGTAGGTTTTGCTGCAGCAGCGAGCGAGGCGGGCATCGTGGGTGGCAAGGATGAGGCTTTTCTTCCTCTCTGTACCACCGAAAGAAGCAGGTCGCCGACGGCCATTGCGTTCGCGGCGTCGAGATTGCCGGACGGCTCATCGGCAAGGATCAAGCTCGGGCCGTTGCAAAGGGCCCGGGCGATCGCCACGCGCTGCCGCTCTCCGCCAGAGAGGAGTTTGACCGGAAAATCGGCCCGATGAGTCAGCCCGACAGTATCGAGAAGATCAAGCCCCTCTTTTCGAGAAACGGGGCGGCGAAGAATTTTCGCAGGCATGAGTACGTTTTCGAGGGCGGTGAATCCCTCGAGCAAATTGAACGATTGGAAGACAACCCGATCGAGCGCCTCCGCACCGATGCGGCATTGGAGCTAACGCAAAGAACCCCTTCGATTTCGAGAGTGCCGCTGTCGGCCTCTTCCAGGGTTCCGAGAATGTGGAGAAGAGTGGTTTTTCCCTCTCCCGACCTGCCGCAGATGGCGATTGACTCTCCTTGGATGAGAGAGAGAAATATCCGAAAGAACCTCGACGGTTTCAGGAGAACGGTACGCTTTGTTCAACCGTTTGGCGACGAGGATCATTCAGACCTCAAGGTGGAAGAGGGACGGATCCAGCTTGCTTTCAGGGCGGGAATGAGGCCGGCGGCAAGCGAAAGAAGAGGAGTTGCAATCAGAACGAAGACAAACGCCTCTGGCTCAAGTTGGTTTGGAAGGGATTGTCCAAAGAAAGCGGGATTGAACGCCGAACGGCCTTGCAAATTGCTGAGAAAAGCGACGAGATGATCGAGGTGATGGAGAGTGAAGATGGCCGCGAGGCTCCCAAAAAGGCACCCAAGGGCGCCCATGACGACTCCACAGATGGCGAAGATGCTCGCGATGCTCCCGAACGATGCGCCCATCGAGAGGAGAATCGCGATCTCTTTTTTCTTGTCGTTGACGAGGAGAACAAGAAGCGAAATGATATTCGAGCATGCGACAACCAGGATGATCGAGGCGATCAAAAGAAGGAGCGTCCGGTCGCTTTGGAATTGGGCGATGAGATCCTTCGCAAACTCAAAATTCTCATAGGTAGAGACATCCCAATAGGAACTGATGCCCGCCAAGGAAAACCGGTCTCTAATCAGGGAGGCCATCTCAGGGGCTTTTTTTAGGTCGCTCACCCAAACGAAGATGCCGTTTGTCGGGGTACCGTCAGGAGAGATCGTTTGGTTTGCGGCTGCAATCGAGCGTGTAATCACGCTGCTGACAAGAACGCATTTGTTTCCGATCGCAAGGATGCCTGGATCGTAAAACCCAGCGACGACGACCCTGATGCGCTGTTCTTGATAGGAAGCGGCCGTTGGGGCGGAGAAGCTGAGAGTCCCCCGGTCGCCTGCAATCACCCCGTTTTCTTTATAGCTTTTCGGAAGATAGACGGGAAAATCTTGGGTCTGCTCCTGGGTCTGTCCTGGGGTCTGTCCTGGGGGCCCCCAAAGCTGCATCGACTTTGGGGATAATTCGATCGGCGGATCCATGATAAGAGAAGATAAGTTGGGATTTTTTTCTGGTATCGAAAGAAGATAGGTCATTTGGGAAAGAGACGAGCCGTTGGAAATGCCGATACGGAGGAGCCCCCCGCTCATCTCGTAATCTTGGAAGGCAAGGACTGGAATAGTCTCTTGCAGGCGAGTCAGTTCCCGGTAAGCGGCTTTTACTGGGTCGCGGAGGGTGCCGTCCGAGGAACGGTCCGGACGGGCCCAATAGGGCGGAGGCTCGAGGTCGGTCTCTTCGGCATAGGGATCGGAAGTTGCGGCTTCGTTTTTCTCTCCGATGGTTTTCAGGGAATAATTCGAGGCGGCCGAAAGGCTATCGATTTGGTAATAATAAGAATTATAATAAGCGGGCGTTGGAGTGATGCGGATCGGGGCATGGAGAGAGGTGAGCTTCTGCAGCCAATTTTTTTCCATTCCGCTTGTCACGGAAAGGAACACCAAGACAAGCCAAATCACAAGCGAGATGACAAGCACGGAAAGAAGGGAGATCAAAGCTGTCGAGAGCGCCTTTCTTTGAGGTATGAGATACTTGAGCGCAAGCTGCAGTTCGAACAGCAATGGAACCTATTTTGCTTCCTTGAAAACAACGTGCTTGCGCAGGATCGGATCGTATTTCTTCAATTCAATCCGCTCCGTGGTATTCCGCTTATTTTTTCTTGTCCAGTAGCATGCCGTGGACTCGCTGCTCTTCATCCGGATATTTTCTCGTGCGCCTTTTTTTGCCATATGAAATCCTCATTATCAAGGCCTTATTCTACAGAAAAAGGACGATTTCACGCAATTGAGATTCGGGCCATGACATTCAGATCTAAAGGATCGCCCGCCGGGTTTTGAAGAAATTTATGGAATCCGAGTCCCGCGATCATCGCGGCGTTATCGAGGCAAAGGTTTTGGGCAGGGAAGAAAACCGAGAGGCCGCTGAATCTTTCAACAAAGAGGGCTCGGAGGCGGCGGTTATTAGAGACGCCTCCTCCGAGGTAGATCGCGCGGCAAGGGAACTCTGAGATCGCCAAAGCCGCTTTGGAGACGACGTCTAAAAACGCGGTTTCTTGGAAGGACGCCGCCACATCGGCTTTTTCTTTTTCATCTACAACTCGGTCCTTTATGGCGTAATAGACGCTTGTTTTCAGCCCGCTGAAGGAAAAATCGAGAGGATTTTTCTTGACCCGCCCCGCTTTAAAGGGGAACCGTCCGGAAGTGCCGCTGCAAGCCATTTTTTCGATCCCAGGGCCTCCTGGATAGGGAAGTCCGAGAAGAGTTGCCACCTTGTCGAAGGCTTCGCCGATGGCGTCATCGACCGTAGTTCCCAATAATTCATATCGGCCGACATCTAAAATTTTCACTAGGAAGGTATGACCGCCAGAAAGTACGATCCCCAGCGCCGGAAAAAGGAGCGGCTCGGGCGCTCCCATCATGGCCCCATAAAGGTGGGCTTCCACATGGTTGACCCCGATGAGAGGCTTATTCCAGGCTAAAGAAAGGCCTTTAGCGGCCTGCATGCCGATGAGCAGCGCTCCGATGAGCCCAGGGCCTTTGGCCACTGCAATAAGGTCAATAAAACTTTTGTGGGAGGGTACGAGGGGAAGGATCGCTTCCTCGATGACAGGGATCACGGCATCGATGTGCCTGCGGCAGGCAAGCTCAGGGAAGACTCCTCCGTATTTTTCGTGGATGTCGGCAGAAGAGGCGATCACATTAGAAAGGATCTCCCGCCCATCTCGGACAAGCGAGGCTGCCGTCTCATCGCACGTGGTTTCGATACCTAAAACAATCATGGAAAAACTCCAGTATAAAGAAAAAGGCTCCCAAAGGGGAGCCTTTTTGACACATTCCATTTCTTGGGATGGAATTATGGGCAGTACTTTCCGAATGTCACCGTGCAGACTCCACTTTTCGCTCCGGATGCGACACCGGATGCGACATAGGAAGCTCCATTCGAAATGCTGGTAGGGATGCCGCAGACGAAATTATCAATGGCTCCTGTGAAGCTATTTTGCGTCGCGCTAAAGTACTGAGCGCCGCGAGAAAGAGTAGCCACTGCTACGAAAGCCGCTACGACAGCAAGACCTGCTTTACCTGCATTCTGCCAGTTTCTATTTGAGCCTACGACAACCGGCTCAGAGATGGTCTCGTCATTCATTTGATTCGATTCAGCGATGTCGACCGTTACGGTGTCTTGTTGGATCTCGATGTCGTCTTCGATCGTAATCGTGTTCGCTGGTTTCCCAAACAAGAGGCTATGAATCTTGTTCAGCGGCCAGAGAGTAGCGTTGACAATGGCTTTCGCAAGATTTACGAAGACCGCGATTGCTGCATTCACAGTTCTTGAAATGATATTGCCGCCAGATGGGTTTGTCACTTGGTTCCAGTGGGTTTCAAAACCAAATCTGGGTCTTACAGTCTGGGTCGCATTGTAAGCGACTTGATGCGAAGTGGAAGTTAATTGTTCCATAATTTTTTCACCTTTTTTTTTGGAAGTTAATTCTTTCTATTCCGGCTTCTATTTTACGCTGAAGGCGGAATAACTGTAAATAGTAAAAATGACTTTAAGGAATAGTTAATCCTTCCTAAATTTAAACGGTTGTGGATTATGCTCTGACGGCGATATATTCGTCCAGAAAAAATTTATTCCTATGAGCCAGATGTATATCGAAACAAATTTTCAAGGCGATTGTGATATTTTTAGTTGACTCGCGGCGGCGCTGTCTAAAATCCAGAGCGCTTTGTGGTCGGGGGTGCCGACGCGGCTTGCGGGGTAGGGAGAAACGATCGGGGCGTTGAGTGCGATTTGGACGATGGGAGCTTTGGACGCGCCGAGTGCGTAGATGACGCTTTGCCTGCTTTCATTGATGCAGGGGAATGTCAAGGTCATCCGCCAATTCTTTTTTTCAGGAACGGATTGGGCGGCGACAAGCCGGTCTTCTATGGTAAGAGCGGGAGATTGGGGGAATAGCGATGCGGTGTGGCCATCAACGCCTACGCCCAGCATGACAAGGTCAAAAAGGGTTTTGCCGAGGATGCGCCGGATTTTGTCCTCATAATCTTTTGCGTTGGCCTCGGGGTTCCCTTCGGTTTGCATCCGGAAGATCCGGTCTGGCGGAATCGGCAGGGATTTCAGGCCGCTTTCCATGGCCATATGATAGTTGCTATCGGGATGGTCTGGAGGGACGCCCCGTTCGTCGCTCCAGAAAAGAAGTACTTTGTCCCACTCGAGTTTTTCACTGGAGAGTATCTTGTAGATCGCCTTAGGAGTAGCTCCTCCCGAGAGAGCGACGGCGAAATGTCCCCGTTGCTGGATGGAGCGTTTGGCCGAATGGATCCAATGTTCGGCGGCGAAGCGGATCGTCTCCTCATTCGTGCCTGGCACTAAAACTAAACGGCGGTCGTCCCACGATTCGATGGATTGCGTCAGCATAGTCGGTCTTGGTCCAGAATTCTTAATTCTTTGAGCATCTCCAGATAATGCGCGCTCGTCCCTTTGGTGCAGATTTCTTTAACAAGAGATTGGCCGGTCGCCGTCTGCCCGAGCACGAACCGGTAGGGAAGATCGCACTGCTCCTCCGAAGAAAATTGAATTTTGGCGTAGTGGTATGCCTCTTTAATCCGTCCGGCTTCGAAAACATGCCCATCGGAGGTGTGGATTGCGATGGAGATCACGGTTCCCGAACCTAATTTTTCCCAGTTTTCAGATTGGATGCGCGCATCAACGACGTAAAACTGGAAGTGGAGAGAGGGAGAAGCTTTTTCGAATTTCCATCCGAGGCGCGAAGACGCCCAGGCAAGAATGTACATCGCTTGGATCTTGAGATGACAGAAAAATTCGCTTTTGCGACTGTTGTATACGATTTTTAAAAGAGAGATCTGCTTGAGGAGCCCTTGCCTTTGCCCGGTGTCGAAGCTAGAGGCGATGAGGTCGCGCCATCCTTGCGTGCGGGCCCAATTCAGGTCGGCGATCTCGATTCCAGTTTTTTGATGCAGGTCCAGCAGAGTTTTTGCGAAAGCAAGGAGGCTGTCTGCCGATTCGGAGTCAAAGATGATACGGGTGGCGAGATGGGAAAGAGATGTGAAGAGGGGATTTGAGATGCTTGGGTCTTCGGCCCAAAGCAGGTAATTGGGCAGATCGGGAAGCAGATGAGGCAAGATCACTGAGGGAACTTTCTCTAAATCAAAGCCAGCGACTCCAATATCGATCTGGTCGCAAGCGATCGATGCGTCTTGTGCGGAGGGGGAAAGGACAGAGATGGCGGTCTTCAGATAAGGCTTGGGAGAATCGGGATCATGGGAGATAAAGAGGGTACGACAGGGGAATTTTTCAACGACTTTTTGTACGATGTTCCTGAAATAATCGGTGCGAGAGGAGAGCTTGGTGAAGACGATGAGGTTGAAAAGCGATGCCCGGGTCGTTTTCTTTTCTTTTGCAAGGGTTTCCCAAATGCGGATGAGCTCAGGTTCGATGTTGGAAGGATCGACTATTTGCTGAATCGTCATTTTTTAGAGGGTGTTATAAAATTCATTTCTTAAGGCATTCTCCACGCACGGCCGTCCTGAGCGATCATCGCATCAGCGGCCTTCGGCCCCCAGCTTCCCGAGTCGTAATTAGGAAAACCCTTTGGGGAATGGGCTGTCCAATATTTAAGGATCGGGGTGAAAATTTTCCAGGACTGTTCCACTTCGTCTGCGCGGGCAAAGAGGGTGCTGTCGCCGGTGATGCAGTCCCAGATGAGCCGCTCGTAAGCCTCGGGAGCGCTTTTGCCGAAGTAGGATCCGTAGCGGAAATCCATCTTGACGGGTTGTATAGGGCTGCTGGGCCCAGGGACTTTGCAATTGACCTTCATTGAGATCCCTTCGTCAGGCTGGATCCGGATCGCAAGGACATTTTGCTCATTTCGTTTCCCCCCCTGTTGAAAAAGAACTCCAGGGGCGTCTTTGAAGACGATCGCGATTTCAGTGACCCGCTTGGGCAGCCTTTTTCCTCCCCGTAAATAGAAAGGGACTCCGGCCCACCGCCAATTGTCGATGAAGAAACGGCAGGCGACATAGGTTTCGATATTTGAAATTGGGGAGACATCTTGTTCCTCTCTGTAAGCGACGGCGTCTTTGCCATTGATAAACCCTTTGCCATATTGCCCGCGGATGATCTGGCGTTCAAAATCCTTATCGTTCAAAGGGCGGATCGATTGGAGCGCTTTGACCTTCTCATCGCGGATCGCTCCAGCGCTTAAAGATACAGGCGGCTCCATGGCGACAAGAGATAGAAGCTGCATCATATGGTTTTGCACGACGTCGCGGCAAAGCCCCTCTTCTTCAAAGAAGTGGCCTCGAGTCCCTATGCCGATATCTTCAGCCACAGTGATTTGGACATGGTCGACATGCCGGTAATTCCAAAGCGATTCAAAAATCGAATTAGCAAACCGGAAAACAAGGAGGTTTTGGACCGTTTCTTTTCCAAGGTAATGATCGATCCTGTAAATTTGCGACTCATCGAGATGTTTGGAGATCTCCGTCTGGAGAGCCGCTGCCGATTCGCTGTCGCGCCCAAAAGGCTTTTCGATGATGACGCGGGACCATTTATCCTTAGTTGTGTGGACGTCGTAGACAAGGCCGAATTTATGGAGTTTTTCGATGATGACAGGAAAGAACTTAGGCTGGACGGAAAGGTAGAAAACGCGGTTTCCTCGAGTCGCGTACCTTCCGTCGAGATTGTCTAAAAACTTGGCCAGCGATTCGTAGCCCCGATCGTCGTCAAATTCGGAAGCATGGTAAAAAATTTGCTCCTGAAAATTCCTCCAACAACCCTCGTCGATGGGTTTTACTCGGGAAAAAGAAGAAACGGCATCTTTCAGCTCACTCTGGAATTCCTGATGGGTCTTTGTTCTCCTTGCAAATCCAACGAGGGCAAAATTCGCTGGGAGCTGCCCTTCCCGCCCTAAGTTATAAAGCGCAGGGGCGAGACGGCGCCCAGTGAGGTCGCCCGTCGCCCCGAAAATAACAAGGATGCATGGATCGATCGAACGGGCGCTGCGGCCCGGTTCTTCAAGAATGGATGTCATATTGACAATCTGTAACCGCTAACATTGGTTTTTATCAAGATAGCATTGCAAAAGGAGCGCTGCCGCGGCCATGTCGACCCGCTCTGCCCTTTCCTTTCGATTCATTGAAAGTTCCCTCATCCCTTGATCGGCCATCTTGCTCGACAGCCTCTCGTCGCAAAGTTCGACGGGGATCGCGATCGCCTCTTCAAGGGCTTTGGCAAACGCTTCGACCTCTTTGGCCATATCGCCTTTTTTTCCGCTCATGAGAAGTGGAAGCCCGACGAGAATCTTTTCGATCTCTTTCTTTTTTTGAAGCAGCGCCGCTACGGTATTCGCGACCCCTTTCTTTCCCCCCTCGACCGTTGCCAAGGGAAGGGCCACTTTTTTCCGGTCATCGGAAATCGCGATTCCAATTCGTTTTAACCCAAAATCGATCGCTGCGATCCGCGGCATCAGAGACCTTTACTTTCTTTCATCACGATCACGGCTTGGATGAAATCTCGAAAAAGAGGATGGGGATCGAGAGGCCTTGATTTGAACTCGGGATGGAATTGAACGCCGAGCATCCAAGGGTGGCCTTTGATTTCCGAGATTTCGCAAAGGGATTCCTTTTCCAGATTTCCTGAAAAAATCATCCCTTTTGCCTCGAATCGGCTTTTGTACTGGTTATTGAATTCATACCTGTGCCGGTGCCGTTCGGAGATCAGCCCTTTTCCGTAAGCTTTATAGGCGAGAGTGTCTTTGACGATCTCGCAAGGGTAGGCCCCAATCCGCATCGTGCCGCCCTTGATCTCGATCTTTTTCTGTTCGGAGAGCATGGAAATCACAGGCTCAGGGGTATTCGGATCCACCTCCGTGGAATTGGCCCCCTCAAGGCCAAGGACATTGCGGGCGAATTCTACGATCATCACTTGCATCCCTAGGCAAAGACCTAAGTAGGGGATCTCTTTTATCCTGCAATAACGGGCGGTCTGAACCTTCCCTTCCCATCCCCGCTCGCCGAACCCTCCGGGGACCAGATATCCGTCGCAGCCGGCAATCGCCTTTTCCACCGAACCGTTCTCTTGGATCCGGTCTGATTCGAAGCGTCGGATCTCAATGCCCACTTTGGCCGAAATCGCCCCGTGTTGAAGCGATTCGAAGACCGACTTGTACGCATCCTGGTGATCCATGTATTTACCCACGACGCCAATGACAATTTTGTCCTTAGGATTGAGGACGACATGAAGCATTTTTTCCCAGCGGGACAGGTCCGATTTGCCGCCGTCGAGTTTGAGGGTCTTGCAAATCATCGCGTCCAGGCCTTGTCTGTGGAGTTCTACCGGCACTTCATAGATGCTGCTCGCAACGTCTTTTTCGTCGATCACGGCATCCTGGGGGACGTTGCAAAAGAGGGAAATTTTCGCTTTGATTTCATCCGAGAGCTTTTGTTCGCACCTGCATAAGATGATGTCGGGCACGATGCCGATCTCGCGCAAATCCTGGACCGAGTGCTGGGTCGGCTTCGTCTTCACCTCGCCTGCCGCTTTGAGGTAGGGGACATAGGTCAAGTGGATGTTGATGCAGTCCTTTGGCCGTTCATAGCGGAATTGGCGGATCGCTTCGAGAAAGGGGAGCGATTCGATGTCTCCTACAGTGCCGCCGATCTCTACGATCACGACTTGAATATTCGGCTCCTGATTTGCGCACCCTAAAATCCGGAGTTTGATTTCATCCGTGACATGAGGGACCACTTGAACGGTTTTGCCGAGATAATCTCCCTTGCGTTCCCGTTTGATGACCCTTTCGTAAATTTGGCCTGAAGTGGCGTTCGATGCTTTGGAGAGGGGACTCTGCGTATAACGGTAATAGTGGCCAAGGTCTAGGTCTGTCTCAGCCCCGTCGTCGGTCACGTACACTTCTCCGTGCTGGAAGGGGTTCATTGTCCCGGGGTCGACGTTCAGGTAGGGATCGAGCTTAAGCATTGCGATCTTTAGCCCGCGGCATTCCAGCAAATGGCCGATCGATGCGGCGGTGAGTCCTTTTCCCAAGGATGAGACGACGCCGCCGGTTACGAAAATGTATTTTGTTTGCATCAACCGCGCTCCGTCAGGTTTTGTGAATTTTGGCTGGCTACGCCTTTGCAAAATCGACCCTCCTCGTCAGCCTTCCCTATTCGGGAATGGTCTTCCTCATTCGGATCAATTTTGCTTTGGCTCGCAGAGCCAAAATTCACAAAACCTTCCTGCACACGGTTCAAGTATTCTTCAAGTTTTACGAGGTCAGACGGTGTGTCGACACTGGGCGTTTTTTCATCGGCCAAGGAGACTTTGATCCGGTATCCCAATTCAAGCACCTTGAGCTGTTCCAAATCTTCGTTTTCCTGAAGGTCGGTCGTTTTCAAGGAGGCCAGACGCTCCAAAAAAGCCCTGCGGTAGCAATAAATGCCGATATGGGCAAAGGCAAAGAGAGGGCGTTTAGAGAAATGGCAGGGAATGGGCGCGCGGCTGAAATAGAGGGCGTAGCCATTGACGTCAAAAACGCACTTAACGACATCAGGAGAGAGGAAATCCTCCCTGTTCCGTATCGGGGCGGCGGCGGTCGCTAGACTTGCGTCTTTGGAGGAGCGGAGATCCTCGGCGATCTTTACGATCGTCTCAGGCTTCGTGCAGGGGTGATCTCCTTGGAGGACCATGACATAGGAGGCCTTCTGGAGTACAGCATGGCGGCTCAAGGCCTCAATGACCCTCGCGGTTCCGTCGCGGGGGGCCGTCGAGGTCCATAGTACCTCCCCGCCTATTTGCCTCACATGCTCCGCAATCCTTTCGTCATCAGTGGCGACGTAGAGGCTGCTTAAGGATGGACAACGGCTGGCGCATTCAAACGTTCTCTGGAGAACCGTCTTTCCTTGGGCTTTTGCAAGCAGTTTCCCGGGAAAACGGGAGCTGTTGTATCGGGCTGGGATGACGCAGGCAAGTGACATACTGGCGGTCTACACAAACAATGTTTGTATCATACGCCCCATTGCTTTATCGGGCAACAGCCCAGGCCTTGGCTTTTTGCTTGCGGGCAATCTTGCGGGCATGGAAAATCGAGCGCATGGAACTGAGCTTGCTCCAAAAGAAACGACTCTCTTACAAGCCCATCACGCCTGAGATCCTTCAGAATTTGAACGAGGTTGTTTTAAGAGAATCGAAAGATGGCAAAAAGGGGGATGAGGCGCTCCGAAATCTCTTCCCAAAAACGTTCGACGCCTATCCCTTCGTTTTGGAAAAAGGCATGGGGGCAAGGCGGCCTCTTAAAATCGGCGCACTTTTTTCCGGGGGACAAGCCCCTGGAGGCCATAACGTCCTTGCAGGCTTATTTCATGGAATCAAAGAGATCGATCCGCTCTCGCAACTCTTCGGTTTTTTGAATGGGCCCGCGGGGGTTGTGGGCAACCTGAAGCGTGACATCGGAGAAAAAGAGATCGCCGCCTTCATGAATCTGGGCGGTTTCGATCTTATCGGAACGGGACGGGCGAAAATCGAGACGGGGGAGCAGCTCGCAGCAGCATTGAGTTCCGTCAAGAAAATCGATTTGGATGGGCTGGTCATTATCGGCGGCGACGATTCGAATACGAACGCGGCCCTGCTCGCGGAATATTTCATGCAAAAGGGGTGCAAGACCCGGGTGATCGGGGTGCCGAAAACGATCGACGGGGATTTGAGAAGCAAAGACATCGAAATCCCATTCGGGTTCGATTCGGCGTGCAAAACTTATTCCGAGCTCATTGGCAACATCGCGAAAGACGCCCTCTCGGGCAAAAAATACTACCACTTCATCAAATTGATGGGCAGGTCGGCCTCTCACATCACATTAGAGTGCGCAATATCCACCCATCCCAATCTCGCGCTCGTCGGAGAGGAGAGGAAAGGGCTTGGCGCAATCGTTTTGGAAATCGCCGATCTGATTTGCAAAAGGTACGAAGCGGGCAAAGAATATGGCGTCATCCTGATCCCCGAAGGGCTGATCGAGTTCATCCCGGAGATGCAGTCCTTGATTGCGTCATTGAACCGAGGCGTCGGAAACAACTCGCAGGAGCTTCTAGGGAGTGCGGAAAAAGCAATCTTTGAAGCCTTGGATGAAAGAATCCAAAAACAGCTACTCCTTGACCGCGACCCCCACGGCAATGTCCAGCTCTCGCAAATCGATACTCAGATCATCCTTATAGCGCTTGTGAAAAAAGAGCTGAAAGGGCGGTCGAAATACAAAGGAAAATTCGCAGCCCAGGAGCACTTTTTCGGATACGAAGGCAGGTCCTGTTTTCCAACGAATTTCGATGCGAATTATTGTACTTGCTTAGGCCGTCTCTCGGCTCTCGCGGTGCGAGATGGGATAACCGGTAGCATTTGCGGGGTCCAACATCTGAAAGAGCATCCCATGCACTGGAAGCTGAAAATGGTTCCGATCGTCCGCCTGATGCACATGGAAAGGAGATTGGGCAAAGAAAAGCCGGTGATTCAAAAAACGGTCGTCGATCTCAAAGGCTCTCCTTTTTTGACGTTCGCAGCCGCAAGGAAAAAGTGGGAGATCCAAGACGACTACCGCTATCCCGGCCCCATTCAGTTTTTTGGAGAATCTGAGATCACCGACGCCCCGCCCATCACGCTCTCCTTAGGACCCTGATGCACCAGGTCGATCTTTTTCCAGGCTCCATTTTTGAACCTTGCCAGATAGACCAAGAAAAGAAGGGTCGCATAGGCCACTTTCAACCCCCAAGCGTATTCTACGGGGAGAGCGTTTTTCACTACGATGAAGTAAACCGGGATGAGAAGAAAGATCCACACTGAAAACGATCCGAAGAAAAGGAGAAAGAGAGTATCGCCCGCGGCGGTCAAAAGGCCGCTCAAAAGCCAACGGAGTCCATCGAAAAAGATATAGAGGAAAGCAAGGGTCATGCAAACCTTCAACGAATGAACTAAGGCAGGATCGACCTCCGATGTGATCCTTCCCGCTTCTATTTCAGCGAAAAACAAAAATCCTGCGGTATCGACCGGATCGAAAACGAGGAAGGCCGATGTCGCGAGAAGAAAGAAAAGGAGGAGGATCAATCCTGATTTTAGAACGTTATTTACGAGCTCATGCCGTCTCGAGCCGATGAAATTCCCGGCGATTGCAGCCGCGCCTCTAGAGAGCCCGTCAAAGAAAAAAGAAAGTAAGATGGCAAAGCTTTGGCAGATGCTCGAAATAGTAATATGTTTATCGCTCAAATAGGTCATGAGCCCATAGAAAACAGCCCATCCGATCACTTCGAGCGTGCAAAAGAGCCCCTGAGGCACGCCCACTCTTAAGCACTTGGCCATCTCTTGGCCATTGAAGCGCCAGTTCCAGGTCCCGAAAGATTCCCGGTTCTCTTTTCGTAAGAATAGATAGAGGAGGACAGCCGACTCCAGAAGATACCCGCAGCAGGTGGCGATCGCGGCACCCTTTATTCCCATTTCCGGCACCCATCCTTCGATGCCGAAGATGAGAACCCAGTCCAGCAAAATATTGATTCCGTTGGCAATCACGGCAAGCCAAATCATCACTTTTGTTTTTCCCCGGCCGATGAAGAATCCGGCAAATGCGGTCACCAAGGCATAGCCCGGCGCGAAGAGCATGAGATATCGAAAATAGACAATTTCCATCTCTGCATTTGGATTTCCATTGAAAAAAATAGGAACGCCCCAGATCGCTAAAGGAATAAAGATGAGAAGGGAAAAACCAGAAAACCAGATCATTTGCCAGACAGTGGTCCCGATCCGCTTGAAAAGTTTTGCTCCATTATATTGGGCGACAAACACTTCCGACATCGCAGTGATCATCCCGATCCCGGAAATAAACGCCCAAGCGAGAGTCCCCGCGTTCACGGACGCGTTCAAGGCTTCAATCGAATAATGAGCCAGAAAGATCCTGTCCGTGAAGATCATGAAAAGCATCGCGAGGGTGGAGATCATCAAAGGAGATGAAATCGCCCATAGTTCACGGATGCTTCCTTCAGGGTAGCGGGTCATGCTGGCAAGCGTAGACATGAAATACTCAAATAGTTGATTGCGCCGTGCGCGACTTTTCGAGCGGCCTAGCCACTTGAAAAAATAACATACAGTCAAAAAACTATTTGGCTTCTTAACCAAGAAATAGTGAGAACTGTATATCGATCGACGATCTTATCATAACCGTGTTTTGTCTGGTAGACGATCAACTGTTAAAGACCACTAGGCCCTCAGATAGTGAGGTTATCACCTAAAATGTTGTGTGATAGGGAGTCTATTGGCATAACCCTTTGTCTTTGAATAACAAAGATATTGAACAAAGAGGAGTTGAAAATTTATGATTCTTCTGTTACAATGCCTCCATCTTAGGAATTGTAACAGGAGTAAGCGTGGCAAGCATAACGTCAGCTAAAAATTACGATAATCGATTTCAGTCCTCTGTCCATAGGAATACGAGAATTAACCACCCAGGACAAAAGCGGATCTCTAGAAGACGAGCAAAATTCGAAGAGTTTGAGCAGTAGAGTCAACGCTCTTTCTACAAAGATACCATCGCCCTCACGAATGCCTACGTCCTCATCAACTTCATCGCCAACGCCGTCCCTAATTCCATCTCCCTTGCATAAGGTTGACGGGGAATTGATAGGTAGTGCGACACCTCCAATCCCGCCGTCTATATCACCGATAGCTCCAACACCCGCTTCAACGCCGGAGAAGACCAAGCCTTCCCCAACTCCGGTTGAGCCAGCAAAAGAAAATGTCATGGCTAGGCTTCGAGAATGCCTGGCTCTGGCTGCGCTCAAAGAATCCCAGAATCCATTACAAGCCTGCAAGGCTCTGTTTCAAGAAAGTGAGAGTACGTTTCAAACACTCGAGGCTGCTGTCCAAGAATGCCAGGCTATCTCACAAAACTGGAAGGCTCTGTTTCAAAAAAGTCAGAGTATGTTTCAAACACTCAAGGTTGCTGTCGCTGCTGTCCAAAAATGCGAGGCTATCTCACAAAACTGGAAGGCTCTGTTTGAAAAACTCGAAGCTGCTGTCCAAGAACGCGAGGCTAGCCTTGAAAAGGCCTCTACTGTGGTAATTTTAACGGTGGTAGCTGGTTTTCTTCTTATAGGCCTAGTTACCACCCTCCCATATGTGCACAGCATGCGTTGACGTTTCATCTCCATTTGCCACTGTGCTTGTCAAAGCTACAGGCGCCCATTCCCATCTAGTGGGTAAGGGATTGGCGGAATCCAATCCCTTACCCACTACCAGTAGATGAGTAGTAGGGAGTGTACCGCCTCCCGTCCCTCCGGGAAAAAACCATCGGCGGCTAGCTGCTCCCACTCTAACAAACCTGCGAGACCTGCTGTTTTCAAGCAAGGCTTGCAGTAACTTGTCCAATATTTTCAAAAGCAAACGATTCAATCTAAATTTATTGCATCAAATGCTTGTCGATAAAAGAAAAGTCTTTATTTTGCGGACTATGGGCCACCGTTATTCTAACCCCCACCGCCATGCTCCGCGCCGCAGTCTTTGGGATCTTTTTCTCTGGAAGACGGGGAGATATGACGATCCAGTGCCCCGGCTTTCTCCTGCCGCGGACTTCACGTATCCGGGCTTGCCTTCCCAGTTCGAGAGGCAATTGCCGGCTGCTCTCTGGATCGGCCACTCGACTTTTCTCATTGAGTTGGAAGGGCTTTCCATACTCACCGATCCCGTTTGGGACACTTATTGCTCTCCGATCCCGTTTAAAACCTTCAAAAGGCGGCACGATCCGCCGATTTCCCTTTCCGATCTTCCCCACATCGATTGCGTGCTCATCAGCCACAACCACTACGATCATCTCGACGGCAAAACCGTCCTGCACCTAAATTCCTTCCATCCAGAAATTCGATGGATCGTACCGCTTGGCCTTTCCCGTTGGTTTCTCTCTCGAGGCATTCGGAGGGTCGATGAGATCGATTGGTGGAAATCCTCGAGAGTAGGGCCAGCGACGATCACCGCCGTGCCAGCGCAGCATTGTTCAGGCCGCTCCCTCTTTGACCAGAACCGGACGTTTTGGAACGGATATGTTTTCGAGATGAAAGAAAAACGGTTCTATTTTAGCGGCGACACTGGTTATAACCATTACGATTTCAAACGGATCGGCGAAAGGTGGCCCCACATGGACTTGGGGTTGATCCCGATCGGCACCTATGTTCCGCAAAAATTCATGCAGCCGGTCCATTGCAGCCCCATGGAAGCGGTAGAAATCCACATGGACGTGAAATCCCGTTTCAGCTTGGGGATGCATTGGAAAACGTTTCGCCTCTCCGATGAGCCGATGGACCGCCCTCCCTATGATTTATACCTTGCGATGAGCACAAAAAAACTCTCCTATGATACATTTCTGCCCATCGATCCGGGCGTGTATGTCAATTGGTGAATTGATCAAGATCAAAAAGGCGAACTTTGGATTCCGAGAGAAACGGTCCGCCTTTATTACCCGGAAGAGCTGGCGCTTTGCCCTCTCCGATTTGGCCCTTGGATTTGCGACCCTCTTTTTCAACCCCTACCGAATCTGCCGAAAAAAAAGGGACCACCTACGGAGAGACCCCTCCCTCCTCCTTGCATCGGATCGCCTCATTCTGCTCGCTCTCCTCCAATGACAGCTATCTCGAGCTCGGATCAGGTAGGGGAAAAGGGTCTGTTAGGATCTCTCAATTTGTCGGGTGCCGCGCCATCGGCGTTGAGAAAGTTCCCCTGTTTTTACATCTTTCTCGAGGAACCTCGGCCCTTTTTGGTTTTAAGCGTGTCACATTCATTAAAGCCGATATGGCGGAGGCCGATTTTTCAGGGGCGAGCTGCGTCTACCTTTACAGCACTTGCATGGGCGAAGAGGAGCTCTCCCGCCTTACTCAAAAAATGGCGGGCTTGCCCCAAGGTGCAAAAGTCGTTTCTGTCAGCGCCCCAATGCCCGAAACGCCCCACCTTGCCCTCCGAGGGTCGTTCCCTCCTTTCTTTTCCTTGGGGAGAGGCGGAAGGGTATCTTGCATGTGCACATTTAGGATACTCTTCCGCCTCTCCCCTAGGAAAAGAAAGGGGGAACGACCCTCGGAGGGCAAGGTGGGGCGTTTCGGGCATTGGGGCGCTGACAGAAACGACTTTTGCACCTTGGGGCAAGCCCGCCATTTTTTGAGTAAGGCGGGAGAGCTCCTCTTCGCCCATGCAAGTGCTGTAAAGGTAGACGCAGCTCGCCCCTGAAAAATCGGCCTCCGCCATATCGGCTTTAATGAATGTGACACGCTTAAAACCAAAAAGGGCCGAGGTTCCTCGAGAAAGATGAAAAAACAGGGGAACTTTCTCAACGCCGATGGCGCGGCACCCGACAAATTGAGAGATCCAAATACACCCTTTTCCCCTACCTGATCCGAGCTCGAGATAGCTGTCATTGGAGGAGAGCGAGCAGAATGAGGCGATCCGATGCAAGGAGGAGGGAGGGGTCTCTCCGTAGGTGGTCCCTTTTTTCGGCAGATTCGGTAGGGGTTGAAAAAGAGGGTCGCAAGATCCAAGGGCCAAATCGGAGAGGGCAAAGCGCCAGCTCTTCCGGTAATAAAGGCGGACCGTTTCTCTCTGGAATCGAAAGTTCGCCTTTTTGATCTTGATCAATTCACCAATTGACATACACGCCCGGATCGATGGGCAGAAATGTATCATAGGAGAGTTTTTTTGCGCTCATCGCAAGGTATAAATCATAGGGAGGGCGGTCCATCGGCTCATCGGAGAGGCGAAACGTTTTCCAATGCATCCCCAAGCTGAAACGGGATTTCACGTCCATGTGGATTTCTACCGCTTCCATGGGGCTGCAATGGACCGGCTGCATGAATTTTTGCGGAACATAGGTGCCGATCGGGATCAACCCCAAGTCCATGTGGGGCCACCTTTCGCCGATCCGTTTGAAATCGTAATGGTTATAACCAGTGTCGCCGCTAAAATAGAACCGTTTTTCTTTCATCTCGAAAACATATCCGTTCCAAAACGTCCGGTTCTGGTCAAAGAGGGAGCGGCCTGAACAATGCTGCGCTGGCACGGCGGTGATCGTCGCTGGCCCTACTCTCGAGGATTTCCACCAATCGATCTCATCGACCCTCCGAATGCCTCGAGAGAGAAACCAACGGGAAAGGCCAAGCGGTACGATCCATCGAATTTCTGGATCGAAGGAATTTAGGGGCCGGACGGTTTTGCCGTCGAGATGATCGTAGTGGTTGTGAGCTGATGAGCACGCAATCGATGTGGGGAAGATAGGAAAGGGAAATCGGCGGATCGTGCCGCCTTGAAGGTTTTAAACAGGATCGGAGAGCAATAAGTGTCCCAAACGGGATCGGTGAGTATGGAAAGCCCTTCCAACTCAATGAGAAAAGTCGAGTGGCCGATCCAGAGAGCAGCCGGCAATTGCCTCTCGAACTGGGAAGGCAAGCCCGGATACGTGAAGTCCGCGGCAGGAGAAAGCCGGGGCGCTGGACCGTCATATCTCCCCGTCTTCCAGAGAAAAAGATCCCAAAGACTGCGGCGCGGAGCATGGCGGTGGGGGTTAGAATAACGGTGGCCCATAGTCCGCAAAATAAAGACTTTTCTTTTATCGACAAGCATTTGATGCAATAAATTTAGATTGAATCGTTTGCTTTTGAAAATATTGGACAAGTTACTGCAAGCCTTGCTTGAAAACAGCAGGTCTCGCAGGTTTGTTAGAGTGGGAGCAGCTAGCCGCCGATGGTTTTTTCCCGGAGGGACGGGGAGACAATGCCACTGCCTACTACTCATCTACTGGTCATCGGTAAGGAATTAGATTGCGCCAATCCCTTACCCACTAGATGGGAATGGGCGCCTGTAGCTTTGACAAGCACAGTGGCAAATGGAGATGAAACGTCAACGCATGCTGTGCACATATGGGAGGGTGGTAACTAGGCCTATAAGAAGAAAACCAGCTACCACCGTTAAAATTACCACAGTAGAGGCCTTTTCAAGGCTAGCCTCGCGTTCTTGGACAGCAGCTTCGAGTTTTTCAAACAGAGCCTTCCAGTTTTGTGAGGTAGCCTCGCATTTTTGGACAGCAGCGACAGCAACCTTGAGTGTTTGAAACATACTCTGACTTTTTTGAAACAGAGCCTTCCAGTTTTGTGAGATAGCCTGGCATTCTTGGACAGCAGCCTCGAGTGTTTGAAACGTACTCTCACTTTCTTGAAACAGAGCCTTGCAGGCTTGTAATGGATTCTGGGATTCTTTGAGCGCAGCCAGAGCCAGGCATTCTCGAAGCCTAGCCATGACATTTTCTTTTGCTGGCTCAACCGGAGTTGGGGAAGGCTTGGTCTTCTCCGGCGTTGAAGCGGGTGTTGGAGCTATCGGTGATATAGACGGCGGGATTGGAGGTGTCGCACTACCTATCAATTCCCCGTCAACCTTATGCAAGGGAGATGGAATTAGGGACGGCGTTGGCGATGAAGTTGATGAGGACGTAGGCATTCGTGAGGGCGATGGTATCTTTGTAGAAAGAGCGTTGACTCTACTGCTCAAACTCTTCGAATTTTGCTCGTCTTCTAGAGACCGCTTTTGTCCTGGGTGGGTAATTCTCGTATTCCTATGGACAGAGGACTGAAATCGATTATCGTAATTTTTAGCTGACGTTATGCTTGCCACGCTTACTCCTGTTACAATTCCTAAGATGGAGGCATTGTAACAGAAGAATCATAAATTTTCAACTCCTCTTTGTTCAATATCTTTGTTATTCAAAGACAAAGGGTTATGCCAATAGACTCCCTATCACACAACATTTTAGGTGATAACCTCACTATCTGAGGGCCTAGTGGTCTTTAACAGTTGATCGTCTACCAGACAAAACACGGTTATGATAAGATCGTCGATCGATATACAGTTCTCACTATTTCTTGGTTAAGAAGCCAAATAGTTTTTTGACTGTATGTTATTTTTTCAAGTGGCTAGGCCGCTCGAAAAGTCGCGCACGGCGCAATCAACTATTTGAGTATTTCATGTCTACGCTTGCCAGCATGACCCGCTACCCTGAAGGAAGCATCCGTGAACTATGGGCGATTTCATCTCCTTTGATGATCTCCACCCTCGCGATGCTTTTCATGATCTTCACGGACAGGATCTTTCTGGCTCATTATTCGATTGAAGCCTTGAACGCGTCCGTGAACGCGGGGACTCTCGCTTGGGCGTTTATTTCCGGGATCGGGATGATCACTGCGATGTCGGAAGTGTTTGTCGCCCAATATAATGGAGCAAAACTTTTCAAGCGGATCGGGACCACTGTCTGGCAAATGATCTGGTTTTCTGGTTTTTCCCTTCTCATCTTTATTCCTTTAGCGATCTGGGGCGTTCCTATTTTTTTCAATGGAAATCCAAATGCAGAGATGGAAATTGTCTATTTTCGATATCTCATGCTCTTCGCGCCGGGCTATGCCTTGGTGACCGCATTTGCCGGATTCTTCATCGGCCGGGGAAAAACAAAAGTGATGATTTGGCTTGCCGTGATTGCCAACGGAATCAATATTTTGCTGGACTGGGTTCTCATCTTCGGCATCGAAGGATGGGTGCCGGAAATGGGAATCAAGGGTGCCGCGATCGCCACCTGCTGCGGGTATCTTCTGGAGTCGGCTGTCCTCCTCTATCTATTCTTACGAAAAGAGAACCGGGAATCTTTTGGGACCTGGAACTGGCGCTTCAATGGCCAAGAGATGGCCAAGTGCTTAAGAGTGGGCGTGCCTCAGGGGCTCTTTTGCACGCTCGAAGTGATCGGATGGGCTGTTTTCTATGGGCTCATGACCTATTTGAGCGATAAACATATTACTATTTCGAGCATCTGCCAAAGCTTTGCCATCTTACTTTCTTTTTTCTTTGACGGGCTCTCTAGAGGCGCGGCTGCAATCGCCGGGAATTTCATCGGCTCGAGACGGCATGAGCTCGTAAATAACGTTCTAAAATCAGGATTGATCCTCCTCCTTTTATTTTTTCTCGCGACATCGGCCTTCCTCGTTTTCGATCCGGTCGATACCGCAGGATTTTTTGTTTTTCGCTGAAATAGAAGCGGGAAGGATCACATCGGAGGTCGATCCTGCCTTAGTTCATTCGTTGAAGGTTTGCATGACCCTTGCTTTCCTCTATATCTTTTTCGATGGACTCCGTTGGCTTTTGAGCGGCCTTTTGACCGCCGCGGGCGATACTCTCTTTCTCCTTTTTCTTCGGATCGTTTTCAGTGTGGATCTTTCTTCTCATCCCGGTTTACTTCATCGTAGTGAAAAACGCTCTCCCCGTAGAATACGCTTGGGGGTTGAAAGTGGCCTATGCGACCCTTCTTTTCTTGGTCTATCTGGCAAGGTTCAAAAATGGAGCCTGGAAAAAGATCGACCTGGTGCATCAGGGTCCTAAGGAGAGCGTGATGGGCGGGGCGTCGGTGATCTCAGATTCTCCAAAAAACTGAATGGGGCCGGGATAGCGGTAGTCGTCTTGGATCTCCCACTTTTTCCTTGCGGCTGCGAACGTCAAAAAAGGAGAGCCTTTGAGATCGACGACCGTTTTTTGAATCACCGGCTTTTCTTTGCCCAATCTCCTTTCCATGTGCATCAGGCGGACGATCAGAACCATTTTCAGCTTCCAGTGCATGGGATGCTATTTCAGATGTTGGACCCCGCAAATGCTACCGGTTATCCCATCTCGCACCGCGAGAGCCGAGAGACGGCCTAAGCAAGTACAATAATTCGCATCGAAATTCGTTGGAAAGAGAAGACCTGCCTTCGTATCCGAAAAAGTGCTCCTGGGCTGCGAATTTTCCTTTGTATTTCGACCGCCCCTTTCAGCTCTTTTTTCACAAGCGCTATAAGGATAATCTGAGTATCGATTTGCGAGAGCTGGACATTGCCGTGGGAGTCGCGGTCAAAGAGTAGCTGTTTCATGGATTATTTCATCCAAGGCTTCAAAGATTGCTTTTTCCGCACTCCCTAGAAGCTCCTGCGAGTTGTTTCCGACGCCTCAGTTCAATGACGCAATCAAGGACTGCATCTCCGGGATGAACTCGATCAGCCCTTCGGGGATCAGGATGACGCCATATTCTTTGCCCGCTTTGATACCTTTTGCAAATCAGATCAGCGATTTCCAAAACGATTGCGCCAAGCCCTTTCCTCTCCTCTCCGACGAGCGCGAGATTGGGATGGGTGGATATTGCGCACTCTAATGTGATGTGAGAGGCCGACCTGCCCATCAATTTGATGAAGTGGTAGTATTTTTTGCCCGAGAGGGCGTCTTTCGCGATGTTGCCAATGAGCTCGGAATAAGTTTTGCACGCCGAATCGAACCCGAATGGGATTTCGATGTCTTTGCTTCTCAAATCCCCGTCGATCGTTTTCGGCACCCCGATCACCCGGGTCTTGCACCCCTTTTGCATGAAATATTCCGCGAGCAGGGCCGCGTTCGTATTCGAATCGTCGCCGCCGATAATGACCAGCCCATCCAAATCGATTTTCTTGACGGAACTCAATGCTGCTGCGAGCTGCTCCCCCGTCTCGATTTTAGCCAGTCCCGTTCCGATAAGATCGAAACCGCCCAGATTCATGAAGGCGGCGATCTCTTTTTCTCCGATGTCACGCTTCAGGTTGCCCACAACCCCCGCGGGCCCATTCAAAAAACCGAAGAGTTGCGAGAGCGGATCGATCTCTTTGATTCCATGAAATAAGCCTGCAAGGACGTTATGGCCTCCAGGGGCTTGTCCCCTGGAAAAAAGTGCGCCGATTTTAAGAGGCCGCCTTACCCTTATGCCTTTTTCCAAAACGAAGGGATAGGCGTCGAACGTTTTTGGGAAGAGATTTCGGAGCGCCTCATCCCCCTTTTTGCCATCTTTCGATTCTCTTTAAAACAACCTCGTTCAAATTCTGAAGGATCTCAGGCGTGATGGGCTTGTAAGAGAGTCGTTTCTTTTGGAGCAAGCTCAGTTCCATGCGCTCGATTTTCCATGCCCGCAAGATTGCCCGCAAGCAAAAAGCCAAGGCCTGGGCTGTTGCCCGATAAAGCAATGGGGCGTATGATACAAACATTGTTTGTGTAGACCGCCAGTATGTCACTTGCCTGCGTCATCCCAGCCCGATCAACAGCTCCCGTTTTCCCGGGAAACTACTGCAAAAGCCCAAGGAAAGACGGTTCTCCAGAGAACGTTTGAATGCGCCAGCCGTTGTCCATCCTTAAGCAGCCTCTACGTCGCCACTGATGCGAAAGGATTGCGGAGCATGTAAGGCAAATAGGCGGGGAGGTGCTGGACCTCGACGGCCCCCCGCGACGGAACCGCGAGGGTCATTGAGGCCTTGAGCCGCCATGCTGTACTCCAGAAGGCCTCCTATGTCATGGTCCTCCAAGGAGATCACCCCTGCACGAAGCCTGAGACGATCGTAAAGATCGCCGGGGATCTCCGCTCCTCCAAAGACGCAAGTCTAGCGACCGCCGCCCCCCGATACGGAACAGGGAGGATTTCCTCTCTCCTGATGTCGTTGATGCGTTTTTGACGTCAATGGCTACGCCCTCTACTTCAGCCGCGCGCCCATTCCCTGCCATTTCTCTAAACGCCCTCTCTTTGCCTTTGCCCATATGGCATTTATTGCTACCGCAGGGCTTTTTTGGAGCATCTCCCCTCCTTGAAAACGACCGACCTCCAGAAAACGAACACTCGGACCCTTTGGATTGAATTGGGAACTCTCGGATCAAAGTCTCCTTGGCCGATAAAAGCGCCCAGTGTCGACACACCCCCCGCCCTCGTAAAACTTGAAGAATACTTGAACCGTGTGCAGGAAGGTTTTGTGAATTTTGGCTCTGCGAGCCAAAGCAAAATTGATCCCAATGAGGAAGACCATTCCCGAATAGGGAAGGCTGACGAGAAAGATCGGTTCCTCAAAGGCGTAGCCAGCCAAAATTCACAAAACCTGACGGAGCGCAGGTAGATTCAAACAAAATACATTTTCGTAACCGGCGGCGTCGTCTCCTCCCTGGAAAAGGGCTGACGCGGCATCGATCGGCCATTTGCTGGAATGCCGCGGGCTAAAAATCGCGATGCTCAAACTCGATCCCTATCTCAACGTCGATCCGGGGACGATGAACCCCTTCCAGCATGGAGAGGTCTATGTGACCGACGACGGAGCTGAGACCGATCTCGACCTCGGCCACTATTACCGCTTTACCCAGACTCCCCTCTCTCGAAGCCTCAAACGCGACCTCGGCCAAATTTACGAAACGGTCATCAAGCGGGAACGGAAGGGCGATTATCTCGGCAAAACCGTTCAGGTTGTCCCTCATGTCACGGACGAAATCAAGTGCGGATCTTGCTTGCGCAAAGCAAGAAAAGAAGATCGATGTCGTGATCGTCGAGATCGGCGGCACTGTGGAGACATCGAATCGCTCCCCTTCCTCGAAGCGATCCGCCAATTTCGCTACGAGCGGCCGAAGGACTGCATCAACATCCACCTGACCTATGTCCCCTACCTCAAAGCGGCAGGCGAGGTGAAGACGAAGCCGACCCAGCACTCGGTGCAGGATTTGCGCGAGATCGGGATCATGCCCGACATCATCTTATGCCGCTGCGAAGAAAAGCTCTCGGATGAGATCAAAGAGAAAATCTCCCTTTTTTGCAACGTCCCCAAGGATGCCGTGATCGACGAAAAAGATGTTGCCAGCACCATCTAGAGGTGCCGCTCGACTCCACAGACAAGGGCTCGATGCGAAGATTTGCAAGATGCTCGATCTCGACGGCGGCAAATCGGATCTGTCCCGATGGGAAAAGATCGTGCACCCGTCCTCCATCCGAAGGGCAAAATTGTCATCGGCGTCGTCGGCAAATACATGGATCACCAAGACGCCTACAAGTCGGTCTTTGAAGCGCTTCACCATGGGGCGATCGCGGCTGGAGTGGGCATCGAGATCCGCCGCTTCGAATCGGATCGGATCGTAGAGAATGGATCAGTCGAAAAGGCGATCGGAGGCTGCGATGGATATCTGGTTCCCGGAGGGTTTGGCGAACGGGGTTGGGAAGGGAAAGTTTTGACCGCCCGCTACTGCAGCGAGAAAAGAGATCCCCTACTTGGCCTTTGCCTCGGGATGCAGGTGATGATCGTCGAATTTGCCCGCAATGTCCTCGGCCTAGAAGACGCCCACTCGACAGAGGTGGATCCGAATACCCCGACCCTGTCATCTCGATGCTAACCGAGCAGAAAAAGATCGAGATAAGGGCGGAACGATGCGCCTCGGAGCCTACCCTTGCGAGATCGTCAAAGACACATTCGCCTTTAAAGCCTACGGAAAAAGCATCTCCGAACGGCATCGCCACCGCTATGAGTTTAATAACCACTACAAAAGCCGATTCGAAGCAAAAGGGATGGTCTTTTCAGGAAATCTGGAAAAGGAATCCCTTTGCGAAATCTCCGAAATCGAAGGCCACCCCTGGATGCTCGGCGTCCAATTCCACCCCGAGTTCAAATCGAGAAGCCTCTGATCCCCATCCTCTTTTCCGAGATTTATCCGAGCCGTGCTCGTGCTGAAAGAAAGCAAAGGGCTCTGATGCCGCGGATCGCCGCGATCGATTTTGGGCTGAAGCGGATCGGAATCGCGATTTCGGATGACCGGAAAAAAATGGCCCTTCCCTTCGCAACGGTCAAGGGAGGAAAAAAAGGGTAGCGAATACGGTAGCGCGCTGCTCAAAAAAAGAAAGAGATCGAAAAGAATCTGTCGGACTTCCCTTTTGATGAGCGGAAAGAAAGGAGATATGGCAGAAGAAGTCGAAGCGTTTGCCGAAGCACTGGAAAAGGCGATGGGATGCCCGTCAGAGCTAAGCGACGAGAGGCTTTCAAGCAAGATCGCAGACAAGGTTTGAGGGAAGTTTCAATGAATCGAAAAGAAAGAGCAGACAGATCGACATGGCCGCGGCGCGCTCCTTTTACAAAGCTATCTTGATAAAAACCAATTTTAGCGTTACAGATTGCAATATGACATCGATTCTTGAGGAACCGGGCCGCAGCGCCCGTGATCGATCCATGCGTCGTCGTGATTTTCGGGGCGACGGGCGACTCACGGGGCGGGTCTCGCCCCCGCCCTCTATAACTTAGGGCGGGAAGGGCAGCTCCCACCCAATTTTGCCCTCGTTGGATTTGCAAGGAGAAGAAAGACCACAGGAATTCCGGAACGAGCTCAAAGATGACATTTCTACTTTTTCCCGAGTAAAACCGATCGACGAACCTTTTTGGAAGAATTTTCAAGAGCAAATTTTCTACCACGCTCCGAATTCGACGACGACGGGCTACGAGTCGCTGGCCAAGTTTTAGACAATCTCGACGGAAGCTACGCGACTCGAGGAAACCGCGTTTTTTACCTCTCCGTCCAGCCTAAATTCTTTCCTGCATCATCGAAAAACTCCATAAATTCGGCCTTTCTACGACTCCACACAACTAAGGATAAATGGTCCCGCGTCATCATCGAAAAACCTTTTGGGCGCGACGCGAATCGGCAGCGGCTCTCCAAACGGAGATCTCCAAACATCTCGATGAGTCGCAAATCTACCGGATCGATCACTACCTTGGCAAAGAAACGGTCCAAAACCTCCTTGTTTTCCGGTTTGCAACTCGATTTTCGAATCGCTTTGGAATTATCAGCATGTCGACCATGTCCAGATCACTGTGGCTGAAGATATCGGCATCGGGACACGAGGCCACTTCTTTGAAGAAGAGGGGCTTTGCCGCGACATCGTGCAAAACCATATGATGCAGCTTCTCTCCCTTGTCGCCATGGAGCCGCCTGTATCTTTAAGCGCCGGAGCGATCCGCGATGAAAAAGTCAAAGTGCTACAATCGATCCGCCCTTTGAACAATAAGGATTTTGAACGAGATCGTCCGCGGGCAATATGGCAAAGGGTTTATCAATGGCAAAGACGCCGTCGGCTTACAGAGAAGAAAAAGATGTCTCCCCAACTTCAAATATAGAAACCTATGTCGCCTGCCGCTTCTTCATCGACAATTGGCGCTGGGCCGGAGTCCCGTTCTATCTCGGGGCGGGAAAACGGCTGCCCAAACGGGCCACTGAAATCGCGATCGTCTTCAAAGACGCCCCTGGAGTTCTTTTTCAACAGGGGAAAGAAATGAGCAAAATGTCCTTGCGATCCGGATCCAGCCCGACGAAGGGATCTCGATGAAGATCAATTGCAAAGTTCCGGGCCCAGCAGCCCCATCCAGCCCGTCAAGATGGATTTCCGCTACGGCTCCTACTTCGGCAAAGCGCTCCCGAAGCCTACGAGCGGCTCATCTGGGACTGCATCGCGGGCGATAGCACCCTCTTTGCCCGCGCAGATGAAGTGGAACAGTCCTGGAAAATTTTCACCCCGATCCTTAAATATTGGGCAGCCCATTCCCCAAAGGGTTTTCCCAATTACGACTCGGGAAGCTGGGGGCCGAAGGCCGCCGATGAGATGATCGCTAGGACGGCCGTGCGTGGAGAATGCCTTAAGAAATGAATTTTATAACACCCTCTAAAAAATGACGATTCAGCAAATTGTCGATCCTTCCAACATCGAACCTGAGCTCATCCGCATTTGGGAAACCCTTGCAAAAGAAAAGAAAACGACCCGGGCATCGCTTTTCAATCTCATCGTCTTCACCAAGCTCTCCTCTCGCACCGATTATTTTAGGAACATCGTACAAAAAGTCGTTGAAAAATTCCCCTGTCGCACCCTCTTTATCTCCCATGATCCCGATTCTCCCAAGCCTTATCTGAAGACCGCCATCTCTGTCCTTTCCCCCTCCGCACAAGACGCATCGATCGCTTGCGACCAGATCGATATTGGAGTCGCTGGCTTTGATTTAGAGAAGTTCCCTCAGTGATCTTGCCTCATCTGCTTCCCGATCTGCCCAATTACCTGCTTTGGGCCGAAGACCCAAGCATCTCAAATCCCCTCTTCACATCTCTTTCCCATCTCGCCACCCGTATCATCTTTGACTCCGAATCGGCAGACAGCCTCCTTGCTTTCGCAAAAACTCTGCTGGACCTGCATCAAAAAACTGGAATCGAGATCGCCGACCTGAATTGGGCCCGCACGCAAGGATGGCGCGACCTCATCGCCTCTAGCTTCGACACCGGGCAAAGGCAAGGGCTCCTCAAGCAGATCTCTCTTTTAAAAATCGTATACAACAGTCGCAAAAGCGAATTTTTCTGCCATCTCAAGATCCAAGCGATGTATATTCTTGCCTGGGCGTCTTCGCGCCTCGGATGGAAATTCGAAAAAGCTTCTCCCTCTCTCCACTTCCAGTTTTACGTCGTTGATGCGCGCATCCAATCTGAAAACTGGGAAAAATTAGGTTCGGGAACCGTGATCTCCATCGCAATCCACACCTACGATGGGCATGTTTTCGAAGCCGGACGGATTAAAGAGGCATACCACTACGCTAAAATTCAATTTTCTTCGGAGGAACAGTGCGATCTTCCCTACCGGTTCGTGCTCGGGCAGACGGCGACCGGCCAATCTCTTGTTAAAGAAATCTGCACCAAAGGGACGAGCGCGCATTATCTGGAGATGCTCAAAGAATTAAGAATTCTGGACCAAGACCGACTATGCTGACGCAATCCATCGAATCGTGGGACGACCGCCGTTTAGTTTTAGTGCCAGGCACGAATGAGGAGACGATCCGCTTCGCCGCCGAACATTGGATCCATTCGGCCAAACGCTCCATCCAGCAACGGGGACATTTCGCCGTCGCTCTCTCGGGAGGAGCTACTCCTAAGGCGATCTACAAGATACTCTCCAGTGAAAAACTCGAGTGGGACAAAGTACTTCTTTTCTGGAGCGACGAACGGGGCGTCCCTCCAGACCATCCCGATAGCAACTATCATATGGCCATGGAAAGCGGCCTGAAATCCCTGCCGATTCCGCCAGACCGGATCTTCCGGATGCAAACCGAAGGGAACCCCGAGGCCAACGCAAAAGATTATGAGGACAAAATCCGGCGCATCCTCGGCAAAACCCTTTTTGACCTTGTCATGCTGGGCGTAGGCGTTGATGGCCACACCGCATCGCTATTCCCCCAATCTCCCGCTCTTACCATAGAAGACCGGCTTGTCGCCGCCCAATCCGTTCCTGAAAAAAAGAATTGGCGGATGACCTTGACATTCCCCTGCATCAATGAAAGCAGGCAAAGCGTCATCTACGCACTCGGCGCGTCCAAAGCTCCCATCGTCCAAATCGCACTCAACGCCCCGATCGTTTCTCCCTACCCCGCAAGCCGCGTCGGCACCCCCGACCACAAAGCGCTCTGGATTTTAGACAGCGCCGCCGCGAGTCAACTAAAAATATCACAATCGCCTTGAAAATTTGTTTCGATATACATCTGGCTCATAGGAATAAATTTTTTCTGGACGAATATATCGCCGTCAGAGCATAATCCACAACCGTTTAAATTTAGGAAGGATTAACTATTCCTTAAAGTCATTTTTACTATTTACAGTTATTCCGCCTTCAGCGTAAAATAGAAGCCGGAATAGAAAGAATTAACTTCCAAAAAAAAAGGTGAAAAAATTATGGAACAATTAACTTCCACTTCGCATCAAGTCGCTTACAATGCGACCCAGACTGTAAGACCCAGATTTGGTTTTGAAACCCACTGGAACCAAGTGACAAACCCATCTGGCGGCAATATCATTTCAAGAACTGTGAATGCAGCAATCGCGGTCTTCGTAAATCTTGCGAAAGCCATTGTCAACGCTACTCTCTGGCCGCTGAACAAGATTCATAGCCTCTTGTTTGGGAAACCAGCGAACACGATTACGATCGAAGACGACATCGAGATCCAACAAGACACCGTAACGGTCGACATCGCTGAATCGAATCAAATGAATGACGAGACCATCTCTGAGCCGGTTGTCGTAGGCTCAAATAGAAACTGGCAGAATGCAGGTAAAGCAGGTCTTGCTGTCGTAGCGGCTTTCGTAGCAGTGGCTACTCTTTCTCGCGGCGCTCAGTACTTTAGCGCGACGCAAAATAGCTTCACAGGAGCCATTGATAATTTCGTCTGCGGCATCCCTACCAGCATTTCGAATGGAGCTTCCTATGTCGCATCCGGTGTCGCATCCGGAGCGAAAAGTGGAGTCTGCACGGTGACATTCGGAAAGTACTGCCCATAATTCCATCCCAAGAAATGGAATGTGTCAAAAAGGCTCCCCTTTGGGAGCCTTTTTCTTTATACTGGAGTTTTTCCATGATTGTTTTAGGTATCGAAACCACGTGCGATGAGACGGCAGCCTCGCTTGTCCGAGATGGGCGGGAGATCCTTTCTAATGTGATCGCCTCTTCTGCCGACATCCACGAAAAATACGGAGGAGTCTTCCCTGAGCTTGCCTGCCGCAGGCACATCGATGCCGTGATCCCTGTCATCGAGGAAGCGATCCTTCCCCTCGTACCCTCCCACAAAAGTTTTATTGACCTTATTGCAGTGGCCAAAGGCCCTGGGCTCATCGGAGCGCTGCTCATCGGCATGCAGGCCGCTAAAGGCCTTTCTTTAGCCTGGAATAAGCCTCTCATCGGGGTCAACCATGTGGAAGCCCACCTTTATGGGGCCATGATGGGAGCGCCCGAGCCGCTCCTTTTTCCGGCGCTGGGGATCGTACTTTCTGGCGGTCATACCTTCCTAGTGAAAATTTTAGATGTCGGCCGATATGAATTATTGGGAACTACGGTCGATGACGCCATCGGCGAAGCCTTCGACAAGGTGGCAACTCTTCTCGGACTTCCCTATCCAGGAGGCCCTGGGATCGAAAAAATGGCTTGCAGCGGCACTTCCGGACGGTTCCCCTTTAAAGCGGGGCGGGTCAAGAAAAATCCTCTCGATTTTTCCTTCAGCGGGCTGAAAACAAGCGTCTATTACGCCATAAAGGACCGAGTTGTAGATGAAAAAGAAAAAGCCGATGTGGCGGCGTCCTTCCAAGAAACCGCGTTTTTAGACGTCGTCTCCAAAGCGGCTTTGGCGATCTCAGAGTTCCCTTGCCGCGCGATCTACCTCGGAGGAGGCGTCTCTAATAACCGCCGCCTCCGAGCCCTCTTTGTTGAAAGATTCAGCGGCCTCTCGGTTTTCTTCCCTGCCCAAAACCTTTGCCTCGATAACGCCGCGATGATCGCGGGACTCGGATTCCATAAATTTCTTCAAAACCCGGCGGGCGATCCTTTAGATCTGAATGTCATGGCCCGAATCTCAATTGCGTGAAATCGTCCTTTTTCTGTAGAATAAGGCCTTGATAATGAGGATTTCATATGGCAAAAAAAGGCGCACGAGAAAATATCCGGATGAAGAGCAGCGAGTCCACGGCATGCTACTGGACAAGAAAAAATAAGCGGAATACCACGGAGCGGATTGAATTGAAGAAATACGATCCGATCCTGCGCAAGCACGTTGTTTTCAAGGAAGCAAAATAGGTTCCATTGCTGTTCGAACTGCAGCTTGCGCTCAAGTATCTCATACCTCAAAGAAAGGCGCTCTCGACAGCTTTGATCTCCCTTCTTTCCGTGCTTGTCATCTCGCTTGTGATTTGGCTTGTCTTGGTGTTCCTTTCCGTGACAAGCGGAATGGAAAAAAATTGGCTGCAGAAGCTCACCTCTCTCCATGCCCCGATCCGCATCACTCCAACGCCCGCTTATTATAATTCTTATTATTACCAAATCGATAGCCTTTCGGCCGCCTCGAATTATTCCCTGAAAACCATCGGAGAGAAAAACGAAGCCGCAACTTCCGATCCCTATGCCGAAGAGACCGACCTCGAGCCTCCGCCCTATTGGGCCCGTCCGGACCGTTCCTCGGACGGCACCCTCCGCGACCCAGTAAAAGCCGCTTACCGGGAACTGACTCGCCTGCAAGAGACTATTCCAGTCCTTGCCTTCCAAGATTACGAGATGAGCGGGGGGCTCCTCCGTATCGGCATTTCCAACGGCTCGTCTCTTTCCCAAATGACCTATCTTCTTTCGATACCAGAAAAAAATCCCAACTTATCTTCTCTTATCATGGATCCGCCGATCGAATTATCCCCAAAGTCGATGCAGCTTTGGGGGCCCCCAGGACAGACCCCAGGACAGACCCAGGAGCAGACCCAAGATTTTCCCGTCTATCTTCCGAAAAGCTATAAAGAAAACGGGGTGATTGCAGGCGACCGGGGGACTCTCAGCTTCTCCGCCCCAACGGCCGCTTCCTATCAAGAACAGCGCATCAGGGTCGTCGTCGCTGGGTTTTACGATCCAGGCATCCTTGCGATCGGAAACAAATGCGTTCTTGTCAGCAGCGTGATTACACGCTCGATTGCAGCCGCAAACCAAACGATCTCTCCTGACGGTACCCCGACAAACGGCATCTTCGTTTGGGTGAGCGACCTAAAAAAAGCCCCTGAGATGGCCTCCCTGATTAGAGACCGGTTTTCCTTGGCGGGCATCAGTTCCTATTGGGATGTCTCTACCTATGAGAATTTTGAGTTTGCGAAGGATCTCATCGCCCAATTCCAAAGCGACCGGACGCTCCTTCTTTTGATCGCCTCGATCATCCTGGTTGTCGCATGCTCGAATATCATTTCGCTTCTTGTTCTCCTCGTCAACGACAAGAAAAAAGAGATCGCGATTCTCCTCTCGATGGGCGCATCGTTCGGGAGCATCGCGAGCATCTTCGCCATCTGTGGAGTCGTCATGGGCGCCCTTGGGTGCCTTTTTGGGAGCCTCGCGGCCATCTTCACTCTCCATCACCTCGATCATCTCGTCGCTTTTCTCAGCAATTTGCAAGGCCGTTCGGCGTTCAATCCCGCTTTCTTTGGACAATCCCTTCCAAACCAACTTGAGCCAGAGGCGTTTGTCTTCGTTCTGATTGCAACTCCTCTTCTTTCGCTTGCCGCCGGCCTCATTCCCGCCCTGAAAGCAAGCTGGATCCGTCCCTCTTCCACCTTGAGGTCTGAATGATCCTCGTCGCCAAACGGTTGAACAAAGCGTACCGTTCTCCTGAAACCGTCGAGGTTCTTTCGGATATTTCTCTCTCTCTCATCCAAGGAGAGTCAATCGCCATCTGCGGCAGGTCGGGAGAGGGAAAAACCACTCTTCTCCACATTCTCGGAACCCTGGAAGAGGCCGACAGCGGCACTCTCGAAATCGAAGGGGTTCTTTGCGTTAGCTCCAATGCCGCATCGGTGCGGAGGCGCTCGATCGGGTTTGTCTTCCAATCGTTCAATTTGCTCGAGGGATTCACCGCCCTCGAAAACGTACTCATGCCTGCGAAAATTCTTCGCCGCCCCGTTTCTCGAAAAGAGGGGCTTGATCTTCTCGATACTGTCGGGCTGACTCATCGGGCCGATTTTCCGGTCAAACTCCTCTCTGGCGGAGAGCGGCAGCGCGTGGCGATCGCCCGGGCCCTTTGCAACGGCCCGAGCTTGATCCTTGCCGATGAGCCGTCCGGCAATCTCGACGCCGCGAACGCAATGGCCGTCGGCGACCTGCTTCTTTCGGTGGTACGAGAGAGGAAGAAAAGCCTCATCCTTGCCACCCACGACGCCCGCCTCGCTCGCTGCTGCAGCAAAACCTACCACCTCGCCTCCGGCAAGCTCATCTGCGGATAGGAAAAAAATAAACCATAGACACACAAATGCACCACAAAGGGAGAGAGGTAGCACAGAGGATGCAACTGCTTTTTTGCCCTCGCAAAAAAGCAAATTTTTTCTCTCTGTGCTGCCTCTTCTTTCTCCGTGTCTCTGTGGTGCATGTTGGCCTCTCACTAAAAGGAATAGCCCCGTTGCGGAAATTTCTTTTTTGAGATACCTTCGATCCCTTATGGTTAAACGCTTTTTTGATGTACTATTCAGTCTCGCCATACTGGTTTTAGCCGCTCCCTTCTTTCTCGTATGCGCCGCTGCGGTGAAGCTCTCATCCCCCGGCCCCATTTTCTACGCCCACTCGCGCGTCGGCAAAGATGGAAAGCCGTTCGGTTGCCTGAAATTCAGAACGATGCACTCCGACGCCGACCTGAAATTACAGACCCTCCTTGCCAGCAACCCCATCCTCATGCAGGAATGGAAAACCTACTACAAGTTAAAGGCAGACCCCCGCATTACATCGGTCGGAAAATGGCTGCGCAAGACCTCGCTCGACGAGCTTCCCCAATTCATCAACGTCCTTCTTGGAGACATGAGTCTTGTCGGCCCCCGCCCCTTGACGCGGGACGAGGTCGTCCACTATCTGAAAGAAAAAGCCCCGAAAATCCTCTCGGTCCGGCCTGGACTGACCAGCCTCTGGATCGTCAAAGGGAGAAACTGCTTCACGTTGAATGAGCGCATTCAACTCGAAGAATTTTATGTCGACCACAGATCCTTTTGGCTCGATATCCGTGTGATCTTGCAAACAGCGATCCGAATGATTTTCCCGAAAGGGGCTTATTAACATGGAGTTTAGATGGAAATCGTGATGATAGGGACCGGTTACGTGGGACTCGTTACTGGAGCCTGCTTTGCTGACAAAGGCCACTCTGTACATTGTCTCGATATCGATCGGGAAAAAATCGAAAAGCTCCTCCGCGGCCAACTTCCCATCTATGAGCCTGGGTTGGAGGAGATCGTGAAAAGAAATGTGCGGCTGGGACGATTGAAATTTACCTCCGATTATCGGTCCGCGGTACCCTCCGCATCTGCCTGCTTCATCGCTGTTCCTACCCCATCGAATGAGGATGGCTCATGCAATATTTCCTACCTGGAAGATGCGGCTCGTCAAATCGCAGAGCATTTGACCGGCTACACTGTGCTCGTGAATAAATCGACCGTTCCCGTTGGCACTGCCGATCGCGTGTTAGCCTTGGTCAGGGAGGTGTTGCAAAGGAAAAATTCGGACGCTGCCTTCGATGTCGTATCAAATCCGGAATTCCTCAAAGAAGGCGCCGCCATCCAAGATTGTTTGGCCCCCGACCGTGTCGTGATCGGGAGAGATGCGCTTGAGCCCGAGAGGATCATGAAAGAGATCTACGCCCCATTTTTTCAAGAGGGCGAGGCAGACCGGATGATCCTGATGGATATCCGCTCGGCGGAAATGACCAAATACGCCGCAAATGCGATGCTGGCCACTCGGATCTCATTCATGAATGAGATGGCCGACATTTGCAAAAAAGTTGGCGCCAATGTCAATGAAGTGCGCATCGGTATAGGAACCGATCCCCGGATCGGGCCCAATTTTCTCTATCCTGGGGTTGGCTACGGCGGCTCCTGTTTCCCTAAAGATATCCGCGCCCTTATGGCGATCGCGAAGTCGGCTGGCGCCGAGTCGATGCTTCTACAGGCGGCTGACTTAGTCAACGAACGTCAAAAGAAGCTTCTTCCTAAGCAAATGGCCGGCTATTTTTCTCTTCGGGGGGGCCTGTCCGGCAAAACGATTGCAATCTGGGGGCTTTCTTTCAAACCCGATACGGACGATATGCGTGAAGCGCCGTCTTTGACCGTGATAGACCTTCTTTTAAAGCAGGGCGCCCATGTCCGCCTCTTCGATCCGGTCGCAATGGATAATGCGAAAAAAATCCTCGGCGAGCATCCTGAGATCGTATGGTGCAAGAGCGAATCCGATGCCGCGGCAGGGACCCATGCCATTGCCTTGATCACGGAATGGAAGCAGTTCCGCCTTGTAGATTTTTCCGCGGTCGTAAAAGCCATGAAGGGACTTGCTCTTTTCGATGGGCGCAATCAATACAGGCCCGAAGAGATGAAAAAGTTTGGCTTCGATTACATCTCCATCGGAGCTCCGGATCAGATCCATGCTCTCTGAAACTCTCATCCAGCGGGTGAATCAACGCCTCGATGGACTGATCCCCGATTCTTCCATTGCCCTCTATGCTGCCGCCAGATATTCTCTGCTCTCGCAAGGAAAAAGGCTGCGGCCCGCTCTTGTCCTCGCAACGGCGGCGACTTTCGGCGGCGACCTGGAAAAAGCCCTCGATCCAGCCTGTGCGATCGAAATGGTTCATGCCTATTCCCTCATTCATGACGACCTGCCCTGCATGGACGACGACGATTTGCGCCGCGGCAGGCCGACTCTCCACAAGGTTTTTCCGGAAGGGATCGCCCTTCTTGCGGGAGATTATCTCTTGACTTACTCGTTCGAAGTGATCGGCAGCGCCCCAAAACTCACCTCCGAACAAAGGCTCCGCTTGAGTCAAATCCTCGCCTTCGCCGCAGGATCCAAAGGGATGCTCGGAGGGCAGGCAGCCGATATCAGCTCGGCAGGAAGGCAAATCGAGGAAGCGGCCCTTTTGGAGATGCACCGCGGCAAAACGGGAGCTCTCCTCGCCGCGAGCCTGCAATTCGGGGCTGTGGCTGCGGAGGCGCCTGAAACGGTCTTCCCTCTTATCACCAGCCTTGGATTCGAAATCGGGCTCGCTTTCCAATTTCTCGACGACCTTTTAGACGCCACAGCAAGCAAAGAGGTTTTGGGGAAAAATAGTCAACGAGACGCAGCGCTTCAAAAGCCAACGGCCGTGGCATTGTATGGAATCAAAGGGGTGGAAGAGAAGTTGGGGCAGTTCGAGGACTCTTTCCACGAGCGTCTGCTTGAGCTTCCGGGAGGGGCCCCTCTGATTGCCGGTTTGCTCCATCAAAATTTATGGGCGAGGAGACGATCTTGCGTCCCCTCTGATAGATCCGCGTCGAAGTGAAACCGAAGGGGCTCTTGAAATGGGGGATTCCGTTGCTGCGCATCGTCAATCCCCAAATCGCGTGATGCAAGGTTTTAGATGCATAGACCGTAGTGTCGGGGCATAGTCTTGAAAAGGATTTCGCGCAATTCATCTTGCCGCTTCCTACATTGCAGCTTTCAAAAATCACTTTGCCCCCTTTCCGGATTTTTTCAGCAAGGATTTGGATGTGATAGGGAAAATGGAGGGTCTTGTAGCGGTTCATATGCTGCATAAAATGGAGCTTGCCCAAAAAAACGCCGGTCTGGTTCCCATGGCCTCGAATCCAGAGGCAATCGTAGAGCCGCTCCTTTGGCAACTTTTTCAACATGCGGAAAAAGTCTTCCTGACTCGATATGGGATAATACTCGATAGAATGGGTTTGGGCTAGGCAGCGTATTTTTGGGATATCGCTAAGGAGCGGAAAATCGGTCCATCCGCCATTGGCCTCAATGATCAGGGCTTTTTTCGCTTTGGCTGCCGATTGTTGTTGGATCTCGTCGATTTTCCCTTGGACTACCTTGCGAGGCCCAAGACAGCTCCATGGGAAGCCGCGCAAAACGTCAAAGATGCCGGTTGGGCACTGCGGCGGCTCTCCAGGGTCATGGGTATGGAAGGAGTCTCTGATTTCGCGGCAAGCACGGCAGTTTTCCGTAATAAAATCTTTTTTATTTTCTTCCGCCGTCGTTTGGTTAGGAAGTTGGAAAAAATAATTATATATACAATTGATTGATATCATGATTATTATTGTAGCATAGCTTAAGCTTATTTATTTATTAAATAAATAATTTACCAATTTTTACAAAAAGGAAAATTTTTATAACACATTGGAAAAACAATGGATATGAATTTATTAAGTTGAAATAAATGTACGGATATATTAATATTATTGCGTTATTGAAAACTATTATAATAAAAAGGATAATATTATGAGCCTTAAAAACCTTAATTCTACAGTTTCCTCAGGTGACTCCTCGCAAGCGGTTACCTACCAACAGGCTGTTCGCCAGAACGAGTTGCAGATTCAGCCGCAAACATCGAATGCCGCGAGAATCGCCCGAAAAGTCGCAAGCGTCGCTTTTGCCGCATTTGGTTCCCTAGGTGTTTTACTTGCGCTCACCGCTTTTATTTTTACTATTTTAGCGACACATGGGATAGGAGCATTATTAGCTCCGGTCGCCGGCAAAGCAGCTATGGTGGCTCTCTGGCATTTGGCGACTACTGTCGCCCCAATCACTACCTATGCCGCTTGTACTGCTTTGGGACTCTCTGCCCTCGGCGGTGCCACAAGCCTCGCACTGAAAGAGTAAGCGTAGGGAAAATCTCCAGCCCGCCCCAGGCGGGCATGGGTTTCTGGGATCGCTCGAAGCCTCGATGATCTCTGGATTATTAAATAATTCTTCGATGCGTATAATGGGATCGTATGGATGCCATCATCGTCACGGGCGGGGCCGGGTACATCGGTTCCCAAGTTTGCAAGACTCTCGCTCTTGCAGGATTTCTCCCAGTCGCTTATGACAACCTCTCTACAGGGCATGCCTATGCCGTAAAGTGGGGCCCTTTCGTCCAGGCCGACCTCTCCGAAAAGGAAAAACTGATTGAGACCTTCAAAAAATTTAGTCCAAAAGCGGTCCTCCACTTTGCCGCATCGGCCCTCGTTATCGAATCGATGGCCGACCCCGGCAAGTATTATAGAAATAATTTAACCGGCTCGCTTTGCCTTCTGGAAGCGATGCAAGAGTGCAAAATTCCTTATCTCGTCTTCTCCAGCACATGCGCCGTCTATGGCCAGCCCAAACAAGTCCCCATGACCGAAGCGCATCCGATCGGGCCGATCAACCCTTACGGAAGATCGAAGTGGATGGTCGAGCAAATGATCTCCGATTTCGAAACCGCTTTTGGAATCCGGTCGATCGCCTTGAGGTATTTCAATATCGCCGGAGCTGACCTTCAAACGGAGATCGGGGAAAACCATGATCCGGAAACGCACCTGATCCCTTCGGTCATCCAAGCGGCCTTAGGCGTCAAGAAAGAGATCGTCGTCTACGGCACCGATTTTCCCTCCGAGGACGGCAGCGCTGTGCGCGATTACATCCATATCCAAGACATTGCCGACGCCCACGTCAGCGCGCTGAGACTGTTAATGGAGAAAAATACAAGCGCCCAAATCAATCTCGGCACCGGCACCGGTCATTCCGTCCTGGAGATCATCGACGCAGTGCAAAAGTTCTGCGGCAAGACGCTCCCTGTCCGATTGGAGCGGTCCCGCGCGGGCGAGCCCTCGAACTTGACTGCGGACAATACGAGAGCCAAAGAGCTCCTCGGATGGACTCCAAAACTCTCAGAGCTTCCCATCCTCATCGAGTCGGCTTGGAAATGGCACCAGCTCCTCGCTGAAAACGCCTCGCTCGTGAAGAGCTGTATTAAGAATCGTACAACATGCTGATTTTCTCTTTTGCCCTCTCTACGGCCGTCTTGTTCCTACAAGGGGTGGACGTGCCAGGCGTTCCTCTAAACGCCTTTGTTCCTTGGATCGCTCTCGCTGTCTTGCTCTCGCCTTCCCAAAAAGACCTCTTCAAACCTCTACTAGGAGCAGCGGCGGCTGGAGTCCTTGTCGATCTTCTATCCGATTTTCCTTTCGGCCTCTATCCGATCTCTTATACCTTGGCCGCAGCCGTTTTATTTCGTTTCCGGAACCGTTTTCTCTACGACCGCCCCCTTCATCTGACGGTATTTGCCTCATTTGCCTCTCTCCTTGTTTCCATTCTCCAGATCTTTTTCCTTTTTCTCTTTGACAGAAGAGTCTCTATTTCCGGACAATGGGTCGTCATCGACTGGCTGGCAACGTCCCTGATCGACGCGATCTACGCTTGGATTTGCTTTTCGGGATTCCTCTATCTTTGGGGCAAAGCTCGCCGTTATTGGGTGTTATTTTGGTTAAAAAAGAAACATTCTCGCGCCTGACACTTGCAGCGATCGACGCCGCTTTGGAGGCAGGCGTTATTCTCCGCAAAGGGTTCAGGACGAGTTTTACCATCTCTTCGAAAGAAGGGAGGCACAATCTCGTCACCGACTATGACATCAAAGCCGAAAAAAGCATCATCGGCGCGCTCAAGCAAATAGACCCCGGCTCCCGCTTTCTTGCCGAAGAGAGCGGCGCTACGGGACCGGGGCCCCCAAAGACGCATGGTCTTTGGGGAGAAGAAGAGGAAAAAGAGGAGGGGCCCCCAAAGACGCATCGTCTTTGGGGAGAAGAAGAGGAAAAAGAGGAGGGGCCCCCAAAGACGCATCGTCTTTGGGGAGAAGATGACCTCCTCTGGATCATCGATCCCCTAGACGGCACGGTCAATTTCGCCCACGGCATCCCCATCTTCTCAGTCAGCATCGCGCTTGAGAAAAACGGGCAGATCCAAACCGGGGTCGTCTATCAGCCTCTCCATCATGAGCTTTTTGTCGCAGAATTGGGCAACGGTGCCTTTTTGAACGGCGAGCCCATCCGCGTCTCGCCTGTTTTAAGGCTCGAAGAATCGATATTAGCGACAGGATTCCCCTATAATCTTGCTGACAACCCTTTCCATTGCATCGATCATTTCATCGACGTCCTCAAGCTCGGCGTCCCGATTCGCCGGCTCGGCTCGGCGGCCCTGGATCTCGCCTATACGGCGGCTGGCCATTTCGAAGGTTTTTTCGAAGTGAGCTTGAGTCCTTGGGACTGTGCCGCAGGACAGCTTCTCGTTGCCGAGGCGGGAGGAAGGGTCACCCATTGGGACAAAACCCCCTTTTTAGCTCATGGAAAAAATCCGATCCTCGCTACAAACGGCCATATCCACGACCCCTTACTCAAAATTCTCAATAATGCGAGTTTCGGATAACAAATGATCGTCGACGGAAAAGCCCTTGCCCACTCTCTTTATCTTGAGATGGAAAAGAAAGTGTCTGGCATGAAAGGGCGAAAACCTCGCCTCGCATTCATCCTAGTGGGAAAAAACCCCGCTTCTAAAGTCTATGTCGCCTCAAAGAAAAAAGCCTGCGGCTCGACCGGGATCGACTCTTCCTTGCTCGAGCTGCCTGCCTTGGTATCCCAAGAAGTTCTCCTTGCCCATATCCACTCGCTCAATTCCGATCCTGGAGTCGACGGCATTCTCGTCCAGCTTCCTTTGCCTCAGCAAATCGACGAAAAAGCCGTCATGCTCGCAATCGATCCCGAAAAAGACGTCGACGGCTTCCATCCGCTCAACGTTGGCAAAATGCTCCTCGGAGATGACAGTGGGTTTCTCCCCTGCACGCCCCACGGGATCAAAGTCCTTCTCGAATCCAGCCGGATTCCGGTCGTTGGGAAACGGGTGGTCATCATCGGCCGCAGCAATATTGTCGGCAAGCCCTTAGCCGCCATCTTGGTGCAAAAAAAGCCCCATTGCAATGCCACCGTAACGATTGCGCACAGCCAGTCGGAACATCTCGTTGACATTGCGAGGACCGCCGACATTCTTGTGGCCGCCATCGGAAAGCCTCGCTTTGTCACAAAAGACATGGTCCGTCCGGGAGCAACCGTCATCGACGTAGGGATCAACCGGCTAGAAAACGGCAAGCTCGCGGGCGACGTCGATTTCGCTGAAGTATCCAGTGTCGCATCCCACATCACTCCCGTTCCCGGCGGCGTCGGCCCGATGACTATCGCCATGCTCCTCCAAAATACTCTTCTTAGCTATACTCGAAAAACATGAGGAAAGCGTGATGCTGAAAACGATCTTTTTCGACTTGGGAAACGTCCTTGTCTTTTTCAGCCGTCCCAAGATGTACGCCCAAGTGGCCGAATGTACAGGCCTCTCTCCCGATGCGATCCAGAAAATCCTCATCGATGAGAAGATCCAGGATTTTTATGAAATGGGGGAGATCGATACCGCCCACCTTATCCATATTTTTAAAAGCCGCTCGCCAAAGCTCTTTGCTTCGCGCGCCCTTTTGGACGCTTTATCCGATATTTTCACCCCGAACACGACCCTTTTCCCGCTCGTCGAGCACTTAAAAAACCAAAAATTGCGGCTTATCCTTCTTTCCAACACCTCCGAGTGCCACTACAACCGCGTCCATGCCGATTACCCTGTGCTCAGCCTTTTCGATGACTTCGTCCTCTCCTATAAAGTCGGCGCCCTGAAACCCTCCCCGCAGATCTTCCTCCACGCCTTATCGAAAGCCGGGTGCGATCCCACCGAATGTTTCTATACCGATGACATACCAGAGTTCGTCGAGGGGGCCCGAAAAATCGGCCTAGACAGCGAAATCTTCACCGGCGTTGCCGGCCTAAAAGCCTCTCTCGCTGCCCGAGGGGTGTAATACGCAAACTTGAAATTTCTGCTCTTCGCCACACCACACATAGATATAAAATAAAAAATTTAATTGTACTGCATGTATATATTTTCAGCAATTCCCTCTCCTCTATGGAAAATGGGCGGTTTTTTCGTAAACTTTTCGGGGGTCTCCATAGGAGAATCAGCGGGAATTGCTGTGTATATATTTTAATAATTGAAAAAATAAATAAAATGATGTAAGATATATGAATCAAAAATGAGGTTTTTATGAGCGGTACCGCTTGTTTAAAAGCAGATTTTCCAAATATCCATGTTTGTCCATTACCCGATTACCTTCAGTTTTCCAATCCACTGTCTTCGAATATTCCATCTTCTCTCTCCGAAAAAATCTGGACACCTGTTGTTTCTGTCCCGACTGAGAGTCTTAATCAGAAAGTGCATCCAATTTCTGTCGATCCTGGAAACCCACTGCATTTTCAAGATCTAACAAACATCGCGAATTCAATGAGCGAATGTTTTTCTGCATATATTAACAACCACAAACTTATTGAAGGTAATTTCATACATATTCCTCAATTCCATCGACATCCTTTAAAAAACGATCCAATTACCTTTGAAAGACACTGGAATTCACAAGCCCGCATCGCAGAGCAACTCATGCTGTATCCTGATGCCGCGATTTTTGCAGAATCTTTGACAGAAAATAGCGAAGATTACAATGGGCCTTTTGCAGAGATCGCTAAAATATTCTTCCCTTTGGGAATTCCGAAAAAGAGGGATCTTGGGATCAAGATCAAAAAGAATTTCTTACTGAGTTTGGCGCCGCTCAGACACTACATTTTCTTGGAAAAATCAAATCATTACACCGGTCGATCGATCCAGAAACTAACCATGAAATTCACATTCGGGTAATGGAAGAATTTGCAAAAGGCAACATAGACCCTCACAGCTCTATTCTATCGCCTCTAATAATTGATCGCCGAGAGATTGCTTTGATGCATGAGATTCAAGCGTTTATGGACAAACCAGAAAACAAGGGACGAACAGTAGTTTTCATCTACGGAGTTAATCATGATTTTTCTAAATATTTTACATCTGGCAGTCTTACCCGTCTTGATGCAGGTACTGCCTCCCTCAGACCTTCACCGCCGAAGTTTTATGATATCGAGATACTGAAGCTTCCACCTCCACCCCCGAAGCTTTACGATATCGAGAAGCTTAACAAAGCACTTGAGAAATTTCCAGGGGCCACTCACTACAGGTTAGAAAGAGCCGAAATTCTGTTGTCTCAAAAAAAAGAAACAGAAGCTTTAGCCGACTATGAATTTGTGCTCAGCAGCTATCCTGCCAACCAGGTTGCGCAAGATGCTGTCAAGCGACTGAAATCAATTCACGCAAACAGGATTAGGATGTTATGACCTTTAATACAGCAGCAAAAATTGGAGTCGGAATAGGGATCACAGGACTGGCTACTAAATATTTTAGAGTCTCCGATCCCATATCTATTATAGGGCTTACTGTAATGGGCCAAGCGCTCGCGTGGATGCCCGGTTTCGTGAGCAGCTGTCTGCGGGGACTCAGACCTCCTCCAACTCCAGGGAAATTGCATGAAAATGAATCCGCCATTCAAGCTCAATCACTTGTGGAAACCGAAGAAAACTTAAACTCTCCTGATAATCAAGAAGTTAACGCTCTTCGTGCATGTCCCCCGCCATTCCACGATGATATCGAGGGGCTCAGCAAAATAGATCTACGCAAAAGAGACACAAGAATTATCACAAGGACCACCGTCCCCCAGAAGCTCAACGATATCAAGAAGCTCAACAAAGCACTTGAGGAATTTCCAGAGGCCATTCACTACAGGTTAGACAGAGCCAAAATTCTGTTGGCTCGAGGAAAAGAAACAGAAGCTTTAGCCGACTATGAATTTGTGCTCAGCAGACATCCTGCCAACGAGGTTGCGCAAGATGCTGTCAATCGACTGAAATCAATTCGAAAGAATGTGATAATTGAGGAATATCAAAAGGTGCGAACCCCCCAGAAGTTTTTCGATATCGAGGAGATCACCAAAGCAATTGAGGAATCCATTCCGTACAGGTTAGAAAGAGCCAAAATTCTAGTGTCTCTAGGACAAGAAACAGAAGCTTTAGCCGACTATGAATTTGTGCTCAGCAGAGATCCTGCCAACGAGGTTGCGCAAGATGCTGTCAATCGACTGAAAGATGAGTCGTCTGTATACATAGAAAAAAAAAGACATGGGGAATTGTGATGTGTTTGCCAACAAAGTGGCATAATTTAAATTTCAATTACTCATGAGACTCAGGGAATTTGTCGTGGAATTTCTTCCCTTGCTCAGATTCCCTCCTTTCCCTATGATCGATGCTACTATACGGTGCGCGATTTAGATTTGGTGAATTTTGGCAGCAGATTTTGAGTCCCAGTAGCGTTGCGGAGACACGAAGGAAACTTAAAAAGTTTGCGAGTGCGAGCAATGCGCTGGGGCGCAAAAGATGCTCACCAAAATTCACCAAAGCTGACCGGGTGCCGTATAACCCGCTACGCAAATAGGAGACAATTTATGCAGGTAAACGGAGATTGTTCAGATCAAGGCGCCCGATGCAGGCAACCCCGAAGTGGGTTGTCGAAGCAGGGCAACGCAGAGATGGACAATCTACGTCCTGAAGAAATGTCTCATATTTGCACAGCGGGTTAATAATGAAATCCAGAAGAAAGAAGGGGGAGAAGCTCTCCCAAAACCTCGCAAAGACCATCCTCCAGTTCATCCAAGGAAGACGCTACAAACCGGCCACTTACGAAGAACTCGTCGAACAGCTTGCAGTCGCTCCCATCCATCGAGACCGATTGAAGGTCGTTTTGGGACAATTGATCGAGGACAAAGCCCTCGTGCTCCAAAACAATAAATATACGGCGCCGAACGGAGCGGCCTTGGTGACCGGGACGATCAGCGTCCATCCGAAAGGGTTCGGCTTCGTCAAGAACGCCGCGGGTCCCGATGTCTTTATCCCGAAACAGAGGTTGAACGATGCGGTCGACGGGGACGAGGTCGAAATCGAAATCGAACCCATTGTCACCGTAAAAGGGCCCGAAGGGACCGTCATCGCCATCTTGAAAAGGAGCCGCACCTCTTTGGCGGGAACGGTCGTAGGCAAATCGGGGCGGGGCTACAAGGCGTTTTCTCCTTTATTGGGATCAGATAAACTTATTTTGCTTAAGGCCAGCAAAGGGATAACGTTGGAAGAGGGAGACCGGGTCATTTGTAAGATCGTTTCTTGGGGCGGTGAATCGGACCTTGTGGAGGCAACGCTGACCCGCATGATCGGCAACATCTCCGATCCTTCGATCGACACCGAAGCGGCCATTGCCGAGTTCGATCTGCCGGACGGCTTTTCCGTGGAAGCGATCGAGGAGGCAAGAGCCTACGGGGCCAAGGTTTCGGTCAAAGAGTGTAAAAACCGGCTCGATCTGACCGGATTCGAATGCGTTACGATCGATCCCGATACAGCCCGCGATTACGACGACGCCATATCGCTTACCCGAGATAGCGAGGGACATTATCATCTCGGCGTCCATATCGCCGATGTCGCCCACTACGTTCTTCCGGGAAGCCACCTCGATACGGAAAGCTTTGAGAGATGCAATTCGACCTATTTTCCCGGTCAGTGCGTCCCGATGCTGCCCGAAGAGCTCTCCAACGAGCTCTGCAGCCTGAAAGCCAATGTGAAGAGGCTCGCCCAATCGGTTCTCGCCGAGTTCGATGGGGACGGCAATATGATCCGCTATGAGATCCGACGCACCGTGATCAAAAGCCGCAAGCGTTTCACTTACAAAGAAGCCATGGCCGTCCTCGAGAAAAAGGAAAAATCGCCCCATTCCAGCCTGCTGGAGCTGATGGTGGAGCTCTGCCATATTTTGAAGCGGAAAAGGTTCGAGCGCGGCAGCATCGATTTTTCCATGCCTGATAACGTCCTAATTGTCGACAAAGATGGCATCCCTCTTCGGATCGAGAGGATCGAATACGATATCACCCATCAGATGATTGAAGAGTTCATGCTCAAGGCCAATGAGATTGCGGCATCCCATCTCCAGCGCCAAGGCAAAACTCTTATCTACCGGGTCCATGAAGAGCCGTCTGCCGAATCGTTTAAAGACTTTTACGCATTTGCGAGAACTCTAGGGTTTAAGCTTCCTGCCGATCCCACTCACCGCGACATCCAAAAACTCTTCCAAGATGCGAAGGACTCACCCCTGCTCTCCCAACTCTCGATCAGCTTCATCCGGAGCATGAGGCTTGCCGCCTATTCGCCAGAAAATATCGGCCATTACGGTTTGGCGCTCGAGCATTACTGCCATTTCACGAGCCCCATCCGGCGCTACACCGACCTGATCATCCAGCGGCTTCTTTGCGATGAACTGCCAGACGATGCCGATTTGGACGCCATCGCCTTAAAATGCTCAGAAAAGGAGAGAGTCTCCTTTAGGGCCGAAAGCTCGGTCAAGCTTTTGAAAAAACTCCGGCTTGCCGGAACTTATTTCGCCGAAGACTTGACGCGCCCCTATCAGGCAACAGTCACCCGCATCAAACCGTTTGCCCTCTTTTTCGAAGTTTCCTTTTTCGATCTCGAAGCCTCCTTGCACATCTCTCAAATCGGCAACGACTATTTCGAATTCAATCCTCAAGCGATGACGCTCCGCGGCTCGAGGTCCGGAAGAAGCTACGCGGTCGGCCAAACCATATTCGTCCGTTTGGATCGCATCGACTATACCCTCCAACAAACAGAATGGTCCATTATCCCCCCTCCCCCCACCCGCCCAGCCCAAAAGAAAGATCGCGGTTACTAACCCCGGCATTCAAAGAGGTGGCAACAAATGGCTCAGCAAGGCGCACGGGGTCCCCACCGACGCATCGTCGGAAGGGGTGTGAAAGTCAGATCGAAGCGAAGCGTTCCGTATGAGCGAAGGCCATTGCTTAAAGCCAAGGCGAGCGAAGAGGATCGATATGACAAAGCCGCAGCAAGCCATTTGTCATCTATTTGGAGGGCGGGGTTAGAGCGTCTTGTCTTTCGGAATCCCGATGTCGTTGAAGCGGCGAAGAACCTGCTTGGCTGCAGTCTCTTTACCCGCATCGACGGACATCTGACCGGCGGGATCATCACCGAGACCGAAAGCTACGCAGGAGTGGAAGACAAAGCGAGCCATGCCTATGGAGGGCGGAGGACGCCTAGAACGGAAGTGCTGTACCGGCAAGGCGGCGTCGCCTACGTCTATCTTTGCTATGGAATCCACGCCCTTTTCAACGTCGTCACCGGAGATGCCGGCGTCCCTCATGGGATCCTCGTCCGGACGATACAGCCGACCCACGGCATCGAGATCATGATGCAAAGGCGAAAGAAAACCCGGCTTGACCCAACGCTTACAGGCGGCCCTGGAGCCTTGACGGCTGCCCTCGGCATTACCGTTCGGCTCACAGGGATCCCGCTCGATTCGGAATCGGAAGCGGTTTGGATCGCGCCTGGAATCAAGATCAAAGAGTTCCAAACCACTCCACGCATCGGGATCGATTACGCGGAAGAATGCGTGGATCTTCCCTATCGGTTCGTCGCGAAGGTTGCCAAATAACAACCCTGCCGCCATCATGAAGAGATGAAGAAGTATTTCTTTGCGGGGCTCGTTACACTGCTGCCGCTGGCCGTAACATTTTGGGTCATTGCCGCAGTCGTCAAATTTTTAACAAAGCCCTTCGCAGGGGTCGCCGTCTCTTTCTTCAGTTCCTTGCACGTGCCCCCGGGGCCAGCCCATGTGATCAGCGAGATCTGCATCCTGATCGTCTTATTCCTCTTTACTTTGTTTCTCGGATTCGTCGCTAGACGTTATTTTTTCAACCGGCTGATCGAGTTCGGCGATCAGATTTTGTATAAGATCCCCCTTGTGAACAAAGTCTATAGAACCTCCAAAGATATTGTCTTGGCGTTATTCAACCCCCAAAAACAATCCTTCAAGCAAGTGGTTCTGCTTCATTTCCCTTATACGGGCGCCTATTGCATCGGCCTGATTGCAAGCGATGCTCCCGGAACCTGCTCCCACTCCATCGACACCGAGATGGTCTCGGTCTTTCTCCCCACGACTCCCAATCCAACGACAGGGTATCTCGTCATGTGCAGCAAATCGGACCTGATTTACCTCAAGATGAAAACGGAGGACGCGATCAAATACGTCGTCTCCTGCGCTGTGATCCAACCTGAAACAGAAGGGGGTAACTCATGATCAAAAAATACCTCATTACGGGTCTTGCTCTCCTGCTCCCTCTTGTTCTTACGATCATGGTGATCTTCTTCCTTGTCGAGCTTTTTACTTCTCCCTTCGTGAATCTCATCGAAGCGCATATCTTGGCAAAGGTCCATCTTCCCCAGGGGTTGATCGTTTTCATTTCCCGCATCCTGGCTCTCATCCTTCTTGTGATTTTCATTTTTCTTCTGGGAGTCGTCGCCAGGTGGTTCATCATCAAAAACATCATTTCTGGAACCAGTACCATTTTATCGCGGATCCCTTTGATCAAGACCGTTTATAAAATAAGCCGCGATGTGATCGCCGCCCTCTTTTCCTTGGATGGGAAAAAAGCCTTCAAACAACCTGTGATGTTCCCATTCCCCCATCGGCCGACCTATTCCATCGGCTTCCAAGCCGGCGAAGTGGCCGAAGAGATCAAGAATACAGTGAAAGCGCCCCTTGTCTCGGTGTTCGCTCCAACGGCCCCCCATCCGATCACCGGTTTTCTTTTCCTTCTTCCCGAAGAAGACGTGTATAAGATCGACATGACCAATGAGGAGGCCGTAAAATACCTCGTCTCCTGCGGCCTCATCCATTCGCTAAAGACCCCTTCGGAGGGCAAAGATGACCTTTCATGAAGATTTATCCCTAACCCGCGTCGTCTTTTTCCAGGTCGCGGAGATTGCCGCTAAATTCAAAAGGATCGCCGAAACCGCGCGCGCCCACTTTGGCAAAAAAGAGTCCATCCTATTCTTTGTCGACGATGATAAAGCCTTGCATTTTGTAGACGAGCTTCTTTGGAAATTCCCCGAAACGAGCTTTTTGCCCCACAGCGCCGGCTCTGATCCGACCCAGGAGCGGATTGCCATTACTCAGACCAAATCAAACGTCAACCAGGCCCACTTCGCCTTTAACCTCTGCCCCACCCCGCTTCTTCTTTCCGGATTTAAAATCATCTATGAGTTCGAAGACCTCACTGCGCCGAATAAAAAAAGTCTTTCCGGTTTACGCTTCAACGCCTATAAACAAGCCAAGATGTCTCTCGAATCAAGATCTTAAGATACTTGTATCCAGGATCTTAGGAAGTTACTGGCAAGGATTTGCCAAATTGTCCATAATAATGCCCTGTACTGGAGATTCCTATGACACGAATGAGCAAACAAGGCAAAGACAGACATGTTTCGCCTCGCCGGCCTCGTCCCCCTTCCCCAAAGACCGGGTCGAAGAGAGATGCGCTGGAATTGGGCTATAAACCCCATGAAAACGCCGTGAATGGCGCCTCCACCCCTAACCGTTTCATCCCAAAAATTGGATAAAAAACTATGAGCAGACACACGAGCTACGGCAAAACCAATAAAGGCGGAAAAAAGCGGAACGTTCTCAAGCGCTTCGAGAGGGTCGACATGCTTCGCAAACTCGGAAGATGGGTTGACGGTCAAAATACAAAAGTGACCGGGCTGCCTAAAACCCCTGTAGCGTGAACTTCAATATATACAATCGACAAAAGGCTCTCCCCATTTCTAAAAGCTCCGTTCGAAGAGTATTAGGGGGGTTGTGTTCATTTCTTCGCATTCAGTGCGAAGAAATCTCTGTTTATTTTGTCTCTGAGAAAAAAATCTGCCAGCTACATGTTGAATTCTTTAACGACCCAAGCCTGACCGATTGCATCTCCTTTCCAGTCGACGCGGTACATACTGCGCGCGGTCAGGATTGGCATGTTATGACCGCGCGAGACAAAGCAGAATTGATTCGCAGGAGGAGCACCATTCCCGAATTGGGAAGGGCGACGACGAGGATCGATTCTGCAAAGTCGCAGCCGGTCAGAACCTGTCAAGACTGGACGCGCGCGGTATATTTGGGGGATATTTTTATCTGCCCTCTTGCGGCGCAACGCTTCGATCCCGCCCGCCCCTATGAAGAGACTCTTCTCTATCTCATCCATGGCATCCTCCACCTGATTGGCTACGATGATATTGAGCCCAATGCGAAACGATCGATGCGCAAAATGGAGAAAAAGTGTATGGATCATCTCAAACAGCTTAAATTAAAAATCACTCCATGAGCGAACTCCTCATTCTTGCCCTGTTTTTTTTGTTTGGAACTGTATGTTTGACGATTTGCACCTCTGCGTTGATTCGCCTTGGCAAGTTCAAGGCCAAGGAAATCTTCCGCGCCCCGCGCCGTCCCTTTTTCTTTTTCCGCTCGATCCTCAAATCGATTTTCCCAAAAAACGAATGGGAGAATCTCTATTTTGCGATATCATTGACCAATCACATCTTCCAACTGGCTTATGCAACGTGCGCCTTTTTCTTTCTGGTGGAACGCATTTCCTATTTTAAGGCGATGATCTCCCAAATCTCTGGCTTAAGAGATTGGGTCCCACTGCTCGCGATCGGAGCAATCATCATCGCCGTGTCGCTACTTGCGGACTTCTTGGCCCGGACGATGGCCAATGCTTGGATCCGTCCCATGTTGAAATTCGCAGCTCCCTTCGCCTCGATCTACCTCACACTCCTTTTTCCTTTGGTCGGGCTCCTTTTGCAATTACACCAGACGCTCTTCAAGAAAGCCCCTCTTGAGGGAGAAGACCTTCTCACCGACAAAGCGAAATTGCGCGAAATGATCAGTGAATCGGATCTCCAACAACACCTGGCCCCGACTGACCAAAGGCTGATCGCTTCCTTCATCAATTTCAAAGAAAGGGTAGGGAAAGAGATCATGGTCCCCCGCGTCGATGTCTATGCCCTCGCGGCCGATACGACGATCCAGGAAGCGGCCCCGCTCTTTGCGGCGGAAGGGTATAGCCGCATCCCCATCTACCGCGAGTCTCTCGATCAGATCTTGGGCGTCGTTCTCTATAAAGACCTGCTTAAATGCTACGTCAACCCCAACCAGGATCTCAAAGAACCGCTCCAGACCATCGCCAAACCTGTCTTGTACGCCCCCGAAAATAAGAAGATCACCCAGCTCCTCCAGGAGTTCCGCAATAAGCAGATCCACATGGCGATCATCGTCGATGAATACGGCGGGACGGAAGGGATCGTGACGATCGAAGACATTTTGGAAGAGCTTGTCGGAGAGATCGAAGACGAGTACGATGTCGGAGAAGAACACGAATTTTGGGAAGTGCCGGGCGGCGGCTGGATCGTCGACGCCAAGATGACGATCCACGACATCGAGGAGCGCCTCGGCCTCAAGATCCCTCCCAATCCCGAATATGAGACGATCGGGGGCTACGTCTACCACTGCGCTGGGACGATTCCCTCCAAAGGCTGGCGCCTCTCCCATGACGAGTTCGACCTCGAAGTCCTCTCCTCGAACGAGCGGTCGATCAAGAAAATCAAGATCCAGCCTCGTCAAAAAACAGAGTTAAGCTCTTAAAATCTTCCAAACGATGTTATTTATAACAAGCTACTTGATTAACAAAATTTACAAATTAAGTCATTTATATAATAATAAAGTTAGAAATTAAGTGAATAAAAAATGACTATCGAAATATCAGTCGCTTTAATCGCCTTCGCCCTTCTTGCCGGCATGACCTGTTCGGTCATCCTCCTATTGAGAACCCAAAAGACCCTCGAAAAAGCCAAAGAGGATTTCCACAAGGTCTCTATGGAAGCGGTCGAGCTGATGAAAAAGCTCGATGCGCTCGTCACCGACATCAAATCCAAAGCGGACTCTTTAGACCTTGTATTCAACCCTTTAAAAGCGCTTGCAAAAGGAAAACGGCAAAGAGATTCTTCGGGGACAGTATCGGAAATCGTAGAGTGGGTGGGCACGAGCTTGGACCTTTTCAACAAAATTAAATATGCGGTGAAGCGCCGTGGGAAATGATTTAGACAAGCTTATTCTCGGTTTCGTGATTGGGGGCCTTCTTAGCGGCAGCGCTTTGTATCTCTTGCGGGCAACGCATAAGCAAAAGAAGCTCTTTTTCAAAAGGATCGGGAAAATCGTGGCCAAAGTGGGAGAGTTTCTCAAAAAGAGCGACTTAAGAGAAAAAAACGCCGCTTTTGAGGAACTCATGAAGGGCATCCCCAAAAAGGGCCATTTAGCCGACCTCATGATGCTTGCGGCACTGGGAGTTACCTTATGGAAACAATGGAGATAAGAATATGAAAAAGAAACATCCGGGAAGAAATTTTATGCTGGGCGCGATGCTCGGCAGCACGATCGGGGCCGTATCAGCGATGCTGTTCACGACCAAAAAAGGAAATACGATCAAAAAAAATGCGATGAACACATTGAATGAGTTCGAAAACAATGTAAAAAGGGCCTTTCACAAAAAGAAATCGGGCGTGAAAAGGCTTGTTCACAGCGGCAAAAGAAGAGTGATGAAGCACATGAGCAAAATTGCCGCTGGAAAAAAAACGAAACGGCGATAATTAGGCCTCTCAAATTTTGATTGCGTAGACGGTAAATGCGCCCGAGCCAATCGCCGCCGCGGCATACCCTACAGCTCGCCAACCGGAAGCTTTTTCCTTGGATTTGTTTGGCGTTTCCTTTGCCTGCTCTTTTCCTTCATAAATGCTGCGAATTTCTTTATAGGCTTTATAAGCAAAATAGGCCGTGCTTGCAGCGCCAGCGCCTACTGCTAGAGTCCTTACTGGTGTTGTTGTAGTTGGTGAGGAGGGAGGGGTATTTGGTATCTTGTTCGACGTTGCTTGAGAAGAGAGAGCGCTTCTCGGATCTTGTACAAGTTCTTTAGCTATTACCTCTGGAGCTTCTTGGGGAATCCCTTGCGTTTTAGAGTCATCTAGATCGAATTTAACCGTATTCTTCACGCATATCAGATTATCTTTTGGTTTTTCACTATAACAAATCTCGGCTTCCCAGTCGCAAGTAGACAATATGTTGTGACTGCCCCAAGACTTTTTTTCCACTAACTCGCATCGGAGTTTCTCATAATAATCGCCTTCACAGCTCACGCCATCTGCCGAAAAAAAGACATCTTTGTAGATTGCAAGATAATCAAAATGCATCGAGCAACTATCAGGAGCATTGCTTCCGCCTAAAGACGGCCCGCCGCCATTTATTTGGCTATGTTTGCTAGCAAAACTATCCCATAATTCTCTCATTTTTTTATTTTGATCCGAATTGAGAAACGATTGAACAATCGAGGTGCTACAATAGAATTGTAGCGTATCTTGGACTTGAGAAAACATACCAGAAACAGGCGTCGATGACATCATAGAAAATCCTATAATAATAAAGTTAAATAATATTATTTTAATTCATTATTATATCAGCTCTCGAAATTTATGTCTAGTTTAAAAATTTAGCCGCCCACCTTGGCTTATCAGCGGTAGGATAAGTCCAATACTGGGCAAGTTGAATATACCGCGCCCACTCAGTTTGAGTGAATTTTGTTGAGCGCCTTTTGCGCCCCAGCGCATTGCTCGATCTTGCTAACATACTGAAGTTTGCGGCGATCTCCGCAATGCTACTGGAACGCAAAATCCGCTGTCAAAATTCACACAACCTAAGCGGTCGCAGTATAGCTTCCATATCGCGAGTCTGTATCGGGGCAAATATCACTATTTTCTTCTGGATACTCTTGACAAAGCGCACGAGTCATATAGTGAATGCGGCTAACTGTCGATGGATGTTTTTCATCATCCACATAGGAGACAGAGCAGTGAAATTCAGGATTTTTTTCGCAATTTTCGATGATTCTTACAAAATAGTCTCTGAGTCCTCGTGCAAGATAGGAGTCTCTCATTGTAAGAAGATCCGCTTCCTTTTCTTGATTCCGATAAAATTCTGATATTTTTTGATTCACTGAGTTTATAAGCTTCTCTACACTTTCTGGAGTCTCTCCTGATGCCCAATTGTGGTAATCTATGAAAAGACGTTTTGCTGACTGTGTCTCAGGAGTTCCTGATAAAACTTCTACCAGGTCATCTAACGATTTGACAGGAATACCTTGCGATTCAAGCAAAAATGCAATGGTTTGTTCATTGTGTTTTAATATTCTATGAGCAACTTCATGGGCCATAAGTCCAAGCGCTGATTGAACAGTAAATTCGGTATTGCCTCCATTTAGAACATCAGCCATTTTCTCACCGATTCTCATCTGGTTTTTTATCCCTTTGTTGTGCATGTTTATGGGATTCGGATCATACTCAGTCACTGAAAATTGCCCTAAAGCGCCCATTTTTTCTACGACCCGATTCAAATGTTCATTAGCTAAAGATAGTGCCCCAAGATTAGGATTTGTTGCGCTCGCAATGAGAGAACACATAAAACCTCATAATAAAAATTAATTGGCAAAAAACCAAGCATCTACATAATTAAATTTTAAGTCAACAAATTCCCGAATAAAAATTTTTCCATACAGATTGAGAGGGTGTCTACAAAGTGAGGGAACGCCCGAGTTTTTGGATTATTTTGGCCGCTTTTCGACGGCTTTCAAAAGCGTGGATCTTAAGACCCATGCGATCCGACCTCCTCGGAAAATTGGTCGATCAAGGCCAAGGTTATGAAGCCGCCATCAGCTCTGCAACCGAGGCTTGCAAAAGCACTGACGAGATCCGCCATAGTCAGGGGATCGATCTCTTTGGGAAATTAGTTGATCGAGATCAAGGATATGAAGTTGCCCTCAACGCTGCAACAGAGGGCTCCAAAAGTGCAGAGAGTTTGATCCGCGAGAAAGCGGCCGATCTTCGCCAAAAATTAGTCGCTAAAGGACAGCGCTGCGAGCTTTAATAGCCGATTAGTCCCTACATTAAATCATGGACCATGATTTTCAGAATCCAGCAAGGAAAGCGCGATAAACAAGTGCGCCAAGCGTTCCGCCGACAAGCGGCGCTAAGATGGGGATCCAGGCATAATCCCACTCCGTTGATCCCCGGTTCCCGATCGGGAGAAAACAGTGGAGGATGCGGGGGCCGAGGTCGCGGGCCGGGTTGATGGCAAACCCAGTCGGCCCGCCAAGCGAAAGGCCGATGCTGAAGATCAAAATGCCGATGAGATACGGCCCGAGCGAGGCCGTCATGGCGTTGTGTGGGTCGAAGATCACGAGAATACCGAGAAGCAAGACCGCGGTCGCGATCGTCTCGGTCAAGAAATTGAGGCCATTATGCCGAATGGCCGGCTTCGTGGAAAAGCAAAGGAGTTTCAAAGTAGGGTCCTTTGTTTGGGACCAATGGGAGAGATAACTGCACCAGACTAAAAACTGCCCCGCGATCGCGCCGAGAAGTTGCGAGATCCAGTAGAGCGGAACGAGACTCCATGGGGTTTTCCCGATCACCGCGAAGCCGAATGTCACGGCGGGGTTGAAATGGGCGCCGCTCATCCATCCGCAATAGACAGCGATGCCAACGGCAAAGCCCCATCCCGCCGAAATCACGATCCACCCGCTGCTATTTCCCTTCGTCTGTTTGAGAAGGACGTTCGCGACGACTCCGTTGCCAAGGAGCATCAAAATGCACGTCCCGACGAATTCACTGATAAAGATCTCCATAACGATCTTGTTATTTCAATTTGACTTTTCATGTCAATGGTATAAAACAAAATAAAGAGCCAATCTATGCGCTATATCCTTGCCCTAGACCAAGGGACTACCTCTTCCCGTTCATTGATCATCGATGAACAAGGAAGCGTAGTCTCGATCGCTCAGAAGGAATTCCAACAGCATTTCCCATCGTCAGGATGGGTCGAGCACGACCCTGAGGAAATCTGGTCTTCTCAATTTTCCGTCGCGAATGAGGCGATGGCCAAAGCCTCGCTCTCCCCAAAAGACATCGCTGCGATCGGCATCACGAATCAACGGGAAACGACGATCTTGTGGGATAAGAACACCTCGAAGCCCATCGCCATGGCCATCGTTTGGCAAGACAGGCGGACGACCGACATTTGCGAGCAATTGAAAAAGCAAGGGATGGAACCCCTTTTCATTGAGAAAACAGGGCTCCTCCTCGACCCTTATTTTTCAGGAACGAAAATCAGTTGGCTCTTAGAGCATGTGCAAGGCGCCCGCAAACTGGCAAAAGAGGGCCGCCTTGCATTTGGGACGGTCGATTCTTGGCTTATCTGGAAATTGACGAACGGGCAGCTGCATGCGACCGATGCGACGAATGCGAGCCGCACTCTCCTTTTCAATATCCATACCGGAGAGTGGGATGACGAGCTCTTAAAAATCCTCGACATCCCGAAATCGATTTTGCCCGAAGTGCGCTCTTGCAGCGAAATTTATGGGCAAACGGGAAATCATCTTTTTTCTTCCGCGATCCCCATCGCCGGGATCGCCGGAGACCAGCAGGCGGCCCTCTTCGGGCAGGCTTGTTTCAACCCAGGAACGGCCAAAGGAACCTATGGGACAGGATGTTTCATCTTGATGAATACAGGCAAGAAAGCCGTCATTTCAAAGAACAAATTGCTCACGACGATCGCTTTGCAGATGGACGGCGTTACACACTATGCCCTGGAAGGGAGCGTATTCAACGCAGGGACGGCAATCCAGTGGTTTCGCGACAATCTCGGACTCATTAAGAAAAGCTCCGACATCGACGCCTTGGCCGGCAGCGTGCGCGACACCGGAGGCGTTTTCTTCGTGCCGGCTTTCACCGGCCTCGGCGCCCCGCATTGGGATCCTTACGCGCGCGGGACGATATTGGGCATCTCGAGAGGAACGACAGGCGCCCACATCGCTCGAGCGATTTTGGAGAGCATCGCCTATCAAGCGGCCGACGTTCTGCGCGCGATGGAAAATGACGCGGGGATGGATTTAACGGAACTGCGTGTCGACGGGGGGATCGTGGCCAGCGATTTGGCGATGCAATTCCAGTCCAACCTGATGGGGATCCCCGTTTTGCGGCCGAAAAATCAAGAGCTCACGGCTCTTGGTTCAGCATTTCTCGCCGGCCTAGCAGTGAAGATTTGGAAAAGCCCGCAAGAGATCGCCGCCACTTGGCGGCTTGAGAAGGAATTCCGCCCTCAGATGGACGACGCGGTGCGGCGCAAGCTCTTAAAAAAATGGGACCGCGCCATCCGATGCGCAAAAGGTTGGGAAAGTTGAGGCGGGAAGCGTTTCTCGAAGAGATCCGCAAAGAGAAGAGCTGGGATCTGATCATCATCGGAGGCGGAGCAACCGGCCTTGGATGCGCCGTCGACTCCGCTTCGCGAGGGTTTAAAACGCTTCTTCTAGAGCAATCCGATTTTGCCAAAGGGACATCGAGCCGCAGCACCAAGCTCATCCATGGGGGTTTGCGGTATTTGAAGCAAGGCAACGTGACGCTCGTGATTGAAGCCCTCCATGAAAGAGGCCTCCTTTGCCAAAACGCGCCCCACATCGTCAGCCACCTTGGGTTTCTGATCCCAAACTACCATTGGTGGGAAGTCCCTTTTTACGGCATCGGCGTAAAAATCTACGATCTCCTTGCCGGAAAACTGGGACTCGAACAATCGATCCATCTCTCCAAAGAAGAAACGCTCTCCCGCTTTCCGACTCTCGAACCCCAAGACCTTCGCGGAGGCAAGATCTATTACGACGGTCAGTTCGACGACGCCCGGCTCGCCTGCTGCCTCGCTCAAACTGCGGCAACCCATGGAGCCGTCTTGCTCAACTATTTTCCGGTCATAGAATTGCTGAAAGTTAATGGGGCGGCAGCAGGGGTCGCCGCGCGCGATCTTGAGACGGGGGAATCCTTTCGCCTTCGCGCCAAAGCCGTCATCAATGCGGGCGGGGTGTTCAGCGACGGCGTCCGGCGCCTCGACGATCCGAAAAGCCTTCCGCTCATAGCGCCAAGCCAAGGGGTCCATCTGGTCGTAGACCGCTCCTATTTACCGGCAGATACCGCGATCATCATCCCCCACACCGACGACAACCGCGTCCTCTTTTTCGTCCCCTGGCATAAGCACGTGCTCATCGGCACGACCGATACGCCCGTCCCCGAGATTCAAATGGAGCCAAAGCCGCTCGAAGAGGAGATCTCCTTCTTGCTCAAAACGACGGCGCGCTATTTGACAAAACCGCTGCAAAGAGAAAATGTCTTAAGCGCATTTGCGGGGCTAAGGCCTCTTGTAAAAGCCGCCGATAATGAAAATACGGCCGCCCTCTCCCGCGGTCACACCCTTTTCGTATCCCCTTCCGGCCTCGTCACCATCACCGGCGGCAAATGGACGACCTACCGAAAAATGGCCCAGGATACCATCGACAAGGCCATTCCCATCGGCAATCTCCCCGACATCCCCTGCCGCACGCACGATTTACATCTCCACGGCTATGAAGAAGGCGCTCACCCCGTCGACGCCTGGCTCTCCTACGGCTCAGACCGGCATCTTCTCAAAGACCTGGCTGCTCAAAATCCCTCTATGAGCCAGCCCCTCCATCCCCGCCTCCCCTACACCCCAGCAGAGATCGTCTGGGCGGCCCGCTTCGAGATGGCGCGGACCCTGGAAGACGTCCTCGCGCGCCGCACTCGCTCCCTCTTCCTCGACGCCAGAGCCGCACTTGAAATCGCCCCCGCCGCAGCCCATCTTTTAGCCAAAGAGCTTGGCCGTCCCCCCTCTTGGGAAACCACCCAGATCCAAGAATTCAGGGCATTAGCCAATAATTATTTGCTCTAGCGCATCCACCCACTCTACACTGGATATGGAGCGCAGAATTACTGACAGAGCGCCTTGCGGCTTTCAGAAACTGCCCAAGAACCGATGATCGTATGCCAAGACGTAGAGTTTTGGTAGCCTGAGACACGAAAATCGGTTGTGGGGCAAAACTGCCCTCATCCGATTGATTTTCCTGGAAGGGCATCAAGCGTGCGGTTTAATCAGCCAGCCGAAGGCCTTTCGAAGCATCAATTTCAATTAACTCAGAATCATTTTTTTGGATAAAGTCTCAATTTTCACCTTGTGATATAGAATTTGGAACTCTTTTGCTTTTGCATGTAAACAATTGAGTACATATAACAGAATGTAAAACTCTGTGGTAGGACTGATCTTTCTCTCTTCGTTCTCCCATCTTAAAACAGCGCTATGCGTGACTCCAAAAACTTTTCCAAAGTCAGTCGCGGTCATTTTCTGGCGGCGTCGGGCAGCCACAGCCTTTGAGCCCTCCTGCACCCCACCCCAAAGACGTTGCGTCTTCGGGGACCCCGGCGCTCAACTTATTCAAGTTGAGCTGCAACGGCCCACCCCAAAAACGATGCGTTTTTTGGGGACCCCGGACCCGGCGCCGGCAAAGCCTGGCTCAAATTCTGGGCTGCTTTCTTAGAAAAAGCTCGAACCCCCGAGCTTTTTCAAGTGTCCGCAGCCTTGCCATATTCCCGATTCTTCATATTCTTTGAGTATACCGGTTTTCGTCCTGTTCATTGTTAAGAATAACGAGACGCCGCCTTAGGTTCTTGCGTCAAAGGTCTTTTTGCGGCACAATAATACAGATAAGGAGTTTTGGAATGCGCCGTTCGATTTGCTATTGCGAACCCCCAGCCGCTTTCGCCGGGGAAACTTCCAACTGGAAGTTTATCTATACGACCGCGAACCACCTCCCCAAGGGGACGAAAATCCGGTTCGACTTGGGCAGCAAAGGCCGCCCGATCGATTGGATGATCCCGAAGACGAACCTGAAGGAAAAAGCCAATCTCATTTGGGTGGAAATCTCTGGAAGCAAGGCTCCTGTTAGCGGAGTCGAGGTGCAGCATCCTCAAACCCTGACCTCCTCTTTCGAATTCATCCTGCCGACAGAACTGAAACCGGGAGACAATTTTTCAATCCACATGGGCAATCCGGAAAGGGATCCTAAAAGAGGAAGCCTTTGCCAAAAACTGGTCCAAAGAAAGCGGCCGTTTCTTCTGTACATCGATCCGAAAGGGAAAGGGGATTACAAAGAGCCCGAGACGTTCTATCTCGACGTAAGAGGCAATCAATTACAGACCTTGCGGATCATCGCTCCTTCGATCGTAACTCGCAATAAGCGCTTCGACGTCATCGTCCGTTTCGAAGACGTTTATGGGAATTTGACGTCGAATGCCCCGGAAGGGACGCTGATCGACCTGTCGTATCAGCATCTTCGGGAAAACCTCAATTGGAAGCTCTTTGTTCCTGAGACCGGATTTATCGCCCTTCCCAACCTCTACTTCAACGAACCGGGCATCTATAAGATTCAACTGCGCAACCTCAAATCGAACAGCACCTTCTTTTCAGCCCCCATCAAATGCTTGCCCGAAGGGGCGACCAACCTTTACTGGGGTCTTTTGCATGGAGAATCGGACCGCGTCGATTCTTCTGAGAACATCGAAGCGTTCCTCAGGCATGTCCGCGATGACAAAGCGCTGCAGTTCTACGCGATTTCTTCTTTCGACAGCGAAGAAGAGACGCCCAATGATCAGTGGAAGATGATGAGCCAGCAGATCGCCGAGTTCAACGAAGACGACCGCTTCGTCGCGATGTTAGGATTCCAATGGATGGGAGATCCGGGCGAAGAGGGGCTCCGCCATTTCATCTACTCGAAAGACATGAAACATATCTTGAGAAAAAAAGACACGAAGAACAATTCCCTCAAAAAAATCTACAAGACCAACAATCCGAAAGAGATGATCGCGATCCCCAGTTTTTCAATGGGCAAGACGACCCTCTGTAATTTCACCGATTTCAATCCTGAATTTGAAAGAGTCGCCGAGATGTATAATGCTTGGGGGTCCTCTGAATGCGCTGCCAAAGAAGGAAACTTCCGGCCGATCAACAGCGGCAAAGGGGGTATTGCCGAATCTGCAGAAGGATCGCTCGTCAAAGCATTAAATAAAGGATGCCGTTTTGGATTCGTCGCGGGCGGCTACGACGACCGAGGCTGCTACAGCCACTTATTTGAGACTGACCAAACGCAATATTCCCCAGGACTCACAGCGATCTTGGCCAAAGAGCATAGCCGCGCCTCTCTCATCGAAGCGCTTTCCGCCAGATCCTGCTTTGCGACAACGGGGGAAAGGATCATCCTCGGCCTCAATCTGGCAGGATTTTCCATGGGAGTGGAAACCGACACGAAAGTCCGCCCAGGCCTCGAATTCAACCGCCACATCACCGGCTACTGCATCGGTACCCAGCCCCTTACCGAGGTGGCGCTGATCCGCAATGGAAAAATTTTCCGCAATCTGCCGCTCATAGAAGAAAAATGTGAATTCGAAATCGACGACACCGAACTTCTTGGTCAAATCGCGCTTGACGGGCCGCCTGGCAGGCCGCCGTTTGTTTATTATTATCTTCGCGCCATACAGAAAGATGGCCATATCGCATGGAGCTCTCCCATCTGGGTCGATCTCACCGCGAGGACCGCGCCTCTCCTCCCAAAGAAAAACAAGAAGAAGTCGGGAGAAGAGTAAAAACTTTCTGCGTGGATCCGCTAAAAATCACCGTGTTGGTTGATCTCATTTTTCTTGAGGTAGCGAGGGCATCATGTACGTCATTCCGTCCGAATAACGCGCTCCTTTCGAATACCCCTTCCAAGGGTGTTCTTGCTCCTGAACAGCAGGGGGTTTTTGCTCCTGAACAGCAGGGGGTTCTTGCTCCTGAATAGCCTCATCTGCGTCATGCCTTGTCCTTTCGCCTAAAATAGCACCCAAAGCAAACGCCCCGTTCCAAAAAGTGTACGTACCCAGAGACATGCCTACCGCTGCAACAACAGCCGCAGTCCCGGTCAGCGACCCAGTCAATCCTAAAAGAATAGCAGTTCCTGCTAGGGCGTATAAAGGAGCTCCTGGGATAAATACAAGACACGCTAATGTCCCTACAACAACAAGCGTTGTAAGAGCAAAGCATCCTATTTTTTTGGCTACTTCTCTCCAGCGGGCCTCTTGAAAGAGTGCTGATGTCTTCCAGCCCGTGGCTGGAGATGATGTGGTGTTTATATGAATAATAGACATAAAATCATCAATTATATTTACTGTATCATGCTATTATTTTACAATAATTAAGTAATTTATTTATACTTTATTTTTTTTGTTTAAAAATCGAAAAATAGTCATATATCACTGATAACCAAATAGAACGGACTATCCCAAACACTTTAATGGGATGAAAAGCTTAGAGACTGTTAACACCCTCTTAGGAGTTGGAACGATTCAATATTTGGGATAGACCTTTTTGTCAGGTCAAATAGTCCCGTAAGAGAAAGGGGTTTTGCCGGATGAGGTGGCGGCCGAGGGCGATATTCTCTTGAGGCGACCGGTTCCAGAACGCCTCTTTCCAAGAGGTTTTGGAGGGGTGAGCTTCGCCTATGGCGTGATAGACTAAGGTTTGCTCTGCCGTAGTATAGATCTCTTCGAATTGGTGGAAGATCATCTCAGGAGTAGGCGCGCGGGAAAGACGGTCAAGGAACCCCTCCCGATTGATGGCTGGTTCCGGGGTTTCTTCGAAAGAGACGTTCCGAAGAAAATCGATGAAAGTAAAAATGCCCCGGATCAGGAATTTAATCACTCGGAAAAGCGGTTTGAAAAGGAATTCCTTGAAAAAACTGGGAGGCTCTTGAGGCCCCGTTTGTCGTGGCTCCAGGCGGTCTGGCATTTGAGCAAGTCCCTGAGGTCCCTGATGAGGTTTTGGCTTTGCCAAGGCACCTAGGGAGGAGGGTGGATTCGGGCGGCTTTTTACCTGAGAAACGGTCATAAATACCCCTTTGTTCCCTCCTATTCTACCACACTCTAGCCTTTATTTCTCGGAAAGACATATTTTGACGTGGCGGCCGGGATCTGGCATTCTAGTGGAAAATGGAACTGATCTTAGGCTCCACATCCCCCAGGCGCCGCGAAATCCTCTCCTATTTTTCGCTTCCCTTCGCCCAAGTCTCTCCCGATTTCGATGAGTCGCAAGTCCTCTTCAAGGGTGATCCCGCGGCGTATGGCCAAGAGGTCGCAAAACGGAAGGCGATGAGCCTTGCCGAGCGGCATCCCAACCAGACGATATTGACAGCCGATACGGTCGTATTCCAAGGGGGGCGTCTTTTTCTCAAGCCTGAGACGATGGAAGAGGCGAGCGCCATGCTCTCAGAGCTCTCCGGCAAAGTTCATGAGGTCCACACCGGCATCTGCGTCATGAAAAATAAGGAGCTCTTTACCGATGGGGCGGTAACGGTTGTTGAATTTCATGAACTGACTCAGGATCAAATCCATACCTACCACCGCCACTTCGGCCCTTTGGATAAAGCCGGGTCTTATGCGATCCAAAAAGGGGGCAGCTTGATTGTCAAAAGAATCGAGGGGTGCTATTACAACATCATGGGGCTGCCATTGCAGCCGGTATACCGTTTGCTGCTCAAGGTGAAAATCAACCTATGGGATTTTTTAAAGGACTGTGCATTATAGCGATGGCCGCTGCGCTGCCCCTCTTCGCAAGAACAAGCGACGAGGAAATCAAGCTCCATGCCCTTTACTTGATGCAGCAAAATCAGATCGAGGAGGCTTTCGGAAGGTATCGGGAATATTCTGAACAAAGCGGACGGCACGATTTCGAAGCGCTCCAGCGGATGGGTCTCATCCTCTTGCAAAAAGGAATCCAAACGGCCGAGCCCCAAGTCTTTATGATGACCCTTTTTGGAGCCGGGCTATCTGGCTCTGCGGGAGCTTTGGAAATTCTAGAAACGGGACTTACCCATCCCGATCCGCAAATCCAGTTGCTGGCGCTTCATTTTATTGCCGGGTTCGAAGACGACCGGACCGGAGATCTTTTGAACCGCGCCATGAGTTCCGATTTTCTCTCGACCCGGATGGAAGCGGCTTTTTATCTCGCCCAAAAAAAACACCCCCTTGCGGTCGGCCAGATCGAAGGGCTAATGTTCCGTCTTCCTCCCATTTTTAAACCCTATTTCCCTTCCTTCTTTGCCTTGCACGGGACGAGCGAGGCCACCTTAGCGCTGCGCCGGTTGATCGAGGACCCCGATCCCCAAGTACGGATCGAATCGATCCTCAATGTCGCGAGAAGCGGCCGCGATGATTTTCTTCCTCTTTTAAGAAAACGGCTCACTCACGCTCAAATCGCTGAGTTGGAAGCAGCCGCCTATGCAGTCGGCGCTCTTAAAGACGGAGCCTCTTCGCTCAAACTTAAAAAACTTGCCCTCTCCTCGATCGACTCCGTTCGTCTCGCAGCTGCCCTTGCCCTTTTCCATTTGGGGGACAGGAGCCATGTTCCAGCGATCTTTGAGATGGCCCAAAAAAAGAATCTTTTCGCGATTGCCTCTCTAGGAGAAATCGAAGATTCTGAAAAAATCCTCTCAGAGCTTATTCAGTCTGCCGACCTGCAAGTGCGCATCAACGCCGCCGTCGCCCTCTTGCAGAGGCGCGATCCCCGCTGCCTAACTCCCTTGGCCGAAATCTTAATCGAAGATGGGCGCGGCCTCGCGTTCCATCCTTTTTCCTCAGTGGGCCGCACACAAATGGCTATCAAAGCGATCCCTTCAGCAGAACTTCGGGCCAAGGACCCGACTCTCAATCTCGGGTTTTCCCTTGCGATGAGAGAGCATTTTTTACGCGAAGCGATCCATCTGCACGAGGAGCATTTCTTGCGCCTTGCCGAGGCGATCTTCTCCAGGCAGCAAAACGATCTTGTGCCTGCCCTGATCTCTCTTCTTGAAAATCTCAGGACAGAAGAAGCGATCGCACTTTTGAAAGAGGGCACAAAAAAAATTGCAGCCCCGCTGATCCGGGACTATTGCCATCTGGCTCTCTTCCGTTTAAATGTGGAGGGGCCCTATGAAGAGTACGTGAACCACTGGGTCATGCGGCAAAAGCATGAAGAGCTAATCCGCCTCCGCCCGCTTTTGCCCTGGAAATTCCGCCTCGATCAATCCGACTATGTCCTAAGCCCAGAAGAGACGTCTCGGCTTCTCATCGAATCTTTTCTCTCGATTGCCAACCGGCGCGATGAAAAGAGCATCGCCTTCCTTCTCGAGGCGATCCAGTTCAGCCCTCCCGCAAACCGCTACGCCCTCATGGGCCTCCTCATGCGCGCAACGGAATGAGGGATGCTGAATCTCTTTCCTTGAAAAGTTAATCCCTCCTATCATTTCCTGAATGCGAACGCTCCTCACTCTTCTTTTCCTTGGCGCCTGCCTTTCGGCGAGATACTGTTTCGCTTCGGGAGTCGTCATCGACTTGAGGAATCCCACCTACCGAAACGGCGTCATCTATACCGATGAAGGAGGGGTGGTGAAAGCAAAAGACCTCCGGATCCAAGCAAGGGAGATCGAATATACCCGCAAAAAAGAAGATCGGCAGGAGATATACTGTACGCGGGAAGGATTTTTAAATTTGGACGCAAGCGAGACAAAGCAAAATCGAAGTGAAGCGGTCCGACCGACCTCCCCAGGGGCCCCCAAACAACGCATCGTTTTTGGGGACGGGGCGAAGGAAATATCCGAAGGCAATATTTCCGAGGACTGCGGAATCGAGAAAAACGGTCCTCGGATGGACCGTTTTTCTCGCGGAGCAGATCGATTTGACGAAGTCGCAGCCCGTCCAAATTTTAAAAAGCCAACCGCGTACAGTATACATCGGATCGAAGCGTCCGGCGACTTGATGATCCAGTACAAAGATCGGGTGTTTGTCGGCGAGAGGCTGGAATACGATTTCCTGACAAATACTGGAGTCGTGTTCAAAGGAAAAACGTTTTTCAGCCTTTGGTATATCTCGGGAGAGAGGATCGAATTGAACGCCGACGGCAGCTATGAGGTGGAAAACGCTTCCATTACAGCCTCGGAAAACAAAGACAGCGATTGGGACCTTCATGCGAGCCGCATTGAGGCTAAGAGCTCCGATCTTTTCATCGCGAAAAACATCGCGTTTCGCCTATATAAAATCCCCACCTTTTGGCTCCCCTCCTTTAAATTGAACCTGAAAAAAAGCAACCGCGATCCGATCGTCCGGTATTTCCTCAACTGGGATAGAGGCCAAGGTTTGCGGGCCGGGATGCGCTATCAGCTTTATTCTTGGCGTGATTTTGCCCTGTTCGGAAGAGTGGAATACCGTTGGAGCTCCGGTTGGGGAGGAGCCATCGAAAGCGAATATTTCCCTCCGGACGGGCAAAGCATCTTCGTTACACGGAGCTATGTAGGAACAGACCGGCTCGAAACAGCGCCCAATAAACAATTCCGTTTCCGCTTAGAAGGAGCTCATCACTGGCGCAGCCAGGATGGGAGGACCAATACCGCATTGACTTGGGATAAATATAGCGATGTGCGGATGCCAAGCGATTTTAGGAGCGAAGATTTCGAAATCGGCACAGCCCAGCAGACCCTTTTTTGGGCTTACCATGCGGCGCCGCTTTGCATCGCCAATTTTAAAGCCCGGCCTAGGTTAAACACATTCGAGTCGATCAAACAAGACTTGCCGACTTTTTATCTCAATCTGCTACCCATGACCTTAGGGCCGACCGGCATCCTGTCTAGCCTCTTCCTAAAGGCCTCCTACCTCGATTTCGCCTATTCTGACCAGCTCGCCACGACGCCCACCCTCAAGCCTCCCATGGATTACCGCTCGGGGCGTATTGAAATCCGGGAAAGGCTCCATCGCCCTTTCCATTGGGGCCCTGTCACCTTCACCCCGAACGTCGGCGGGATCGGGACGCTCTATACCAATAGCGCATCGCATAACTCAAAAGCCCTTGGCCTCCTTGTCTATGGGGCCGACCTCGCCGCAAGAGGAGTTAGGTCCTACTCCCAGAATCAGCATGTCATCGAACCTTATGCCGGGTTTTTGGCCCTGACCCGTCCGACAGTCAGGCCCGATGACCACTATATCTTTTCGATCATGGACGGCTACAACCAAATCAACCAGATCCAGGGAGGGGTCCGCAGTCTTACTTTTACAAAAGTCAGCAAAGTGTTTGAACCGTGGTTTACGGCCGATCTCTATGCAAACGCATTTTTTTCCAACCCAACCATTCCCCAGTTCATCCCCCGCCTCTACCTTTGGCTCGAATGGCGCCTCGCTTCCGTCTATCTATCCTTCCATAACGCATGGAACTTCCGGAATCATGTGGACGACTTCATGAACGCCCGGTGTCGTTGGACGATCAATGAAAATATTGCGCTTAGCCTGGAAGCGCGCTACCGTTCCCAATACGACTGGCGCAAAGCGGACCATGAAAATTTCATCCTCGACGTCACCCGTTCGGAAAGCGACCTTCTCGCCTCGCCTCTTTCCGACCGGAGGCTGACCCTCCTCACCGACATTTTTGTCCGTCTCTCCCCTTTTTGGGAATGCCATTTCCAGTCCCATCACGGGTTTCTCCGATCGACCGAAGATCCCTATAACGAATTTCAACTCGACCTTTTCACCTGGATCGCCACCTCGCTAAAACTCCGTCTTTCCTATCGCCATACAGACAAAGACGACCGATTTACTTGGCAACTTAATTTGATTAGAAAATAACATTCCTATATAATATTGGCCTTATGACCCCTGTATTATCCGTAAAGAACCTCAAGAAGGTCTACGGAAAAAAGAAACCTTTCATCGCAGTCAATGGAATCTCTTTCGATTTGAAAGAAGGAGAGATTCTTGGGTTGCTGGGGCCCAACGGCTCCGGCAAGACGACCACCATCCAGATGCTGCTCGGCACCCTGGGAGTCACATCGGGAGAGATCGAGTACTTTGGGAAAAATTTCTTCCGCCACCGCTCCGAGATCATGCAGCAGGTCTCGTTTGCCAGCACCTATACGAGTCTTCCCTACATTTTGACCATATCGGAGAATCTCCGCTGCTTCGGCAAATTTTATAGCGTTGCCGACATCGAGTCGAAGACGACGCCTCTTCTCGAACGGTTTGGCATCTACGACAAAAAAGACAAGCCCGTCTCCTCGCTATCGGCCGGTCAAATCACGCGGCTGATGCTCGTGAAAGCGTTCTTTACCGAGCCCAGAGTGGCCCTCCTCGACGAGCCGACGGCATCGCTCGACCCCGACGTATCGCTCGACGTCTGTAAATTTCTTTTGGAGCAGAGGGAAAAAACAGGGCTTTCGATCCTCTTTACTTCTCACAAGATGGAAGAGGTCGCGGAACTTTGCGACCGGACGATTTTTTTGAAAAACGGATCCGTGATTGCCGACGACCTTCCGGAGAATCTGGCCAAGAGCGTCTCCTCTTATCAGCTCCGCCTGACCATCACCGATGGGATGAAACGGACGATCGCGCTGGCCGAAAAAAGAGGGGTTCAATACAAGCTGGAACACCGGGTGATCGAACTTTCCCTCGATGAAAAGGACATCCCTCCGTTTCTCAACGAGCTCATGCAGGATGGCGTTTCTTACGCAAGCATTCAAATCAAAGAGCCCTCCCTGGAGGCCTATTTCCTGAAAATCGTGGAGAAAAATCAATGAGCTGGTCCAGGATCATGGGCGTTTATTGCCGCTACTTCTACGTCGCAAAAAAAGGGCTTCACCAACTCTCCGATATTTTTTACTGGCCCTTTGTCGACATTCTGATTTGGGGACTGACCTCCGTCTGGATCCAACGGACAAGCGAAATCAATAACCTCCCTCTCATTTTGATGACGGGGCTGATTTTCTGGCAGATCGCGTGGCGAGGCTCGGTCGATATCTCGGTCAACCTGCTGCAAGAATTTTGGCAGAGAAATCTCGTCAACCTCTTTTCGACGCCTTTGAAAATTTCTGAATGGATTGCGGGCATGCTCCTTTTGAGCCTGGCCAAATTGATGATTACGATTGCCTTTGGCGGGGTCGTCGTCTTTCTCCTCTATTCCTTGAACGTCTTTACCGTCGGCTGGGCCTTTATCCCCTTCGCTGCCTCACTCATCATTTTCGGATGGACAATCAGCTTTCTCTCGTCCTCGGCGATCATATACTGGGGCCATAAGATCGAGATGCTCGCCTGGATGATCGCCTTCCTTTTCGCCCCTTTCAGCGCCGTCTTTTATCCGCTCGATGTTCTTCCCGCATGGGCAAGGGCGATTGCTTGGTGCCTGCCCACAACCTATATTTTCCAAGGGATGAGACAAATCCTCACCACGGGATGCTGTCCATTTTCCTATTTCTGGATCAGCATGGCTCTCAATGTCGTTTATCTGACCCTCTCTCTTATCCTTTTTAGATGGATGTTCGAAAAGAGCCGGCAAAAGGGACTCGCGCGCCTGGAATGAAAAGCTCCCTTTCCCTATTTGGCGGGTCGGGCTTTGGCCTCGACGGCAGCCAAGTGCTTCACACGGACCCAGGCAACCGGCACTTCCTGGCCAATGCCGATGCGGCCGAATTCGTCAAGACGGTGCTCTCCAAAGGAAAAGCCTTTGAATCGGATGCCGAGATCTTTCGCTACGCATCCGATCAGGTCGCAGTAGACGGGCTCTTTATCGAGCTGGGCACATACAAAGGCAGGACGACGAACTTCCTCGCTGCCCTCAATCCCCGAAAAACCATCTACACCTTCGACTCCTATCAGGGGCTGCCCATTGACTGGGATCGAGGCGACCTCCTCATCCCAGGAACTCTATTTGCTTGGCCAAAAGGAGAGCCCCTTCCTTCTTTTTTGCTCAATGTCGAATTGAGACAGGGATGGTTTTCTGAAACGCTGCCAAAGTTCCTCGAGCTCCATGACGAGCCGATCGCCTTCCTCCACATCGATAGCGATATTTATGAATCGGCAGCCCAAGGCCTCGATCTCCTTGGGCCGAAGATGGTCGACAAGACGATCATTTTATTTGATGAGTTCTACAACTACCCGAATTTCCGCAATCACGAGTTCAAGGCATTTGAGGAATTTTTGGAAAAGTACGGATTCCAGGCAGAGTACATCGCCTACAACGCCTTCCACGAACAAGTCGCTGTCAGGATTCGGACGGCTTCATTATAATTTTAGCGATACAGGCGGATCACAAATTCAGTGGCTGCCCGACGCCAGCAGATTCACACTTTTTGAGCGGGAACAGTATACACCTGAGTTTTGGGTTCATTTGCCTGAGCTTCAATTTCTTTCGGCATCTTTTTGACTTTTCGCCTCGGCAAGATGCTCGTCCCGATATTGCTCTCGGCTCCAAAGCGCAAAAATATGCTCGAAATATCCTTGAATCTCATAGACAAATGAACCCAAAACTCAGGTTATACACAATATTGGGAGTAAAAATATGGGGGCTATGTACTGTTGTCGATATTGCCCCCCAAGTCTTGAATCGAAAATCGGCTCAAAAGAACCGAAAAATCGACAGAACCTCACATTGTAGACACTCTCTCAATGCGGGCGCGCAAAGTCTCTTCGTCGATTGGCTTGCCAAAAGCATAGGTGTAAAGAGCCCTTTGCTCCTCCCTATACGGGTTGGAGGACTCGAGTTGGGAATAGATCGGTTTGTCCGGATCGATGACCCGGCCAGAGGAGTGGAGCCTTGTCGGCCGCCCTGTTGGAAGAAAATAGATCGGCCTCTCGAAATAAAGAAAGTCATAGCCGACAGACGAAGAGTCTCCGAGATAGGCGTCCGCAATGGCTAGGAGCGGATAGACAAGAGGAAATTCATGGATGAGGATCGCATTCGGCTTTTTCTCCAATTGGACGGCGCAGGAATAGAAATGGGCCGGATCCCTTTGCTCTAAAAGCGGGTGGACCTTGACGATCAGGTTCCAGTCGTTGGGCAGCTCGGAAATGATCTTTGGCCCATATCGAAAAAAGGAGCTTCCACCCTCGCCGTCTTGCCAGGTAGGGGCGTAAAGGAGGGTTCGATTTTTTTTGTCGACCGGAACTTCCCTCTCTAAGAGGGCGTCATAAAATGACTGGTATTTTTGATAAAATGGGAGCCGATAGTTGCCTATGATCGCATAGTTCGAGATCGCTGGCCAGAGTTGGAGGTCTTTCAATATTTGGATGTGGAGATCGCCATAGAGAAGAACGATATCTTGTCCTGCATAGGGAGCTAAAAGAGGAGCGATAAAACCTTTGTCCGATTGCCCATGCGGGCAAAAGACAAGTCGCATCTTTTTCCCATAAAGCTCTTGGAATAGCGATTTGAGATGCGGCGCCCAGTATTTACACTCGAAAAGGGCATCGAACTCAACAGCGAGAGATGAGAGTTTTGATTCTAGATCGGGCATGTGCCGAACTTCGATTTGCGGGTAATAGCGCCGGGCTAATTCGAAATTCCGCTCTTCGGTCGTAATCAGCGGCATGTGGAGCGCCGCGGCGAGCGGGGCGATATGGTCGAGCGCATGAAATTCTAGGCCAGTATTCAACGCTGCTGGGCGCATCAGCTCGATGGGGAATATTTTTGTTTGATTTTCTGAAGTTCAGATTCGAGCGCCTTGCGGTCTTTGGGACTTGCCCGGTCGATATGGAGGACGCCATTTAGGTGGTCGTTTTCATGCATATTGACGCGGGCGATAAACCCTTCAAGGTCTTGTTCAATGAACTCCCCTTTCAGATTCTGATAGCGAATATGGATCTTCTTCGGGCGGCTCACTTTAATGTGGAGGTTCGGCAGGGATAAGCATCCTTCCAGCATCGATTCCATCTCTTTGGATGGGGAGGAGAGGACCGGATTGATGGCAACCTGGGGGCTCCCTAGCTCATATTGCCCATTCGCATTAAGCCATTCGTCGCGGAAAACATAAATGCGGAGGAGCTTGCCCACTTGCGGGCCGGCGAGGCCGACGCCATTATGCTCGATCATGAACGCCATCATGTCTGAGCTAAGCTGAATGATTTCGGGAGTGATTTCAACGATGATCCTCGCCTTGGTCCTCAAGACGGGATCGCCATAGTAGTGGAGGCGAAGTTTCATTCAGGAGTTACGGGTGTTGGCTGCGGGATTTCGATGGGAATAAAGCTGCTTTGCGCCCTTCGTCCAAGGCTTCCGCTCCAAAGGGAGAGGATAAGGCAACCGATCAGGAAGACGCCAGAGAGGATGGCCGTGAACCTTTTCAAGACTTCCGCCGTCGATGTCCCGAAGAGCGAATCGCTCGTGTCGCCGCCGAAGGAGGCCCCCAACCCTAAGCTCTTCGCTTCTTGGATCAAGATCACGAAACAAAGGATGACGGAAACAAAGAGGAAAAGGAAAAGGAGAAGATAAAATAGAAGGGTCATGCTTTTTTCTCGGTTGAATGTTTGACGATGGCGGCGAGCGAGAGGGGATCGAGGGCAGCGCCTCCGACAAGAAGGCCGTCGATATCGCCCTTCGCCATAAAATGAGGGGCGTTGTCTGGGCTGACCGATCCGCCGTAAAGGATCGGGATGAGGTTTGCAGTCTGCTTGCCGAACAAATGGGCGAGCTCTGAACGGATCAGAGCATGGGCTGCCTGGGCGGTTTCAGCGGTGGCCGACTTTCCTGTCCCGATCGCCCAAACGGGCTCGTAAGCCAGAATGATTTTCCCCGCATCCCCTTTCCCGATCCCGTGAACGGCAGAGAGCTGCCTTTTTAAAACTTTTTCCGTCTTGCCCGATTCCCTCTCCTCGAGCGTCTCTCCAATGCAAAGGACGGGGGTCAAATCGTCGGCAAGCGCCCGCATGACTTTTTTCTGGACTATCTCTTCCCCTTCGCCAAATAGAGTGCGCCGCTCCGAATGGCCCAAGATCGCAAACGAAGCTCCCGCCTCTTTGAGCATGAGGCCGGCGATCTCGCCAGTGAAGGCCCCTTCCCGCGCATCGTGCATATTCTGGGCGCCGATGACGATCGGCGTATTTCTCGCCGCGCTCGCCGCAGGCTGGATCGAGGTAAACGGGACGGCAAGGAAAAGATTGACTTGACACCCTTCGACCAAGGGGAGGATCGATTCGATGAAATCGACCGCTTCCCGGGCAGTCTTATGCATCTTCCAGTTGCCGATCACAGTCGGATTTTTTTCCCCATAGTCGATGCGACTACGAGGCCCCTTTTTCGCGACATTTTCCTACTCAAAAACTCCTATTAGAATAACGGACGCGGGCGCTATTGGCAAGGAAGATTGCATTTATATAACGGCTTGGTTGAAAATTCACCCAGGCTATATGAACCTATCCTCCAATTCTTCACGATCCCTTTACGGCACGCTTTTGGGCGCTTTTCGCGCCTCCGCCCTCGTAAAGATCACCGTCCCGATATTTACTTTGGGCGGTCGACGACGAAAAATCGCCTCAAAATCGACCATAAATAAATCATTAAGAATTGGAAGATAGGTTCATGCAAATTTTGACCGTATCCGAACTGACTGCCGCAATCAAAATGGTCCTCGAGCCAAATTTTCGCGGCCTTTCGGTCAAAGGAGAGATCAGCAATTTCAAGCTGCAATCCTCCGGCCATCTCTATTTTAGCATGAAAGACGCGGGCGCCCAGGTATCGGCCGTCCTCTTCCGCGGAAGCGCAGCGCGTCTCTCCAGGATGCCGAAAGACGGCGACCAGGTGATCGCAACCGGCGAGCTTAGCCTTTATGCACCTCGCGGCCAGTACCAGGTCATTGTTCGGGAACTCCAATTCCTCGGCATGGGGGAGCTGCTTATGAAATTCCATCAGCTGAAAGTTGAGCTCGCCTCACGCGGCTGGTTCGACCCGGAGAAAAAAAAACCGCTTCCTAAATTTCCTAAACGGATCGGGGTCGTGACGAGCCCAACCGGGGCTGTCATCAAGGACATCTTGAATGTACTAAAAAGGCGATTTCCAAATTTTCATTTGCTCTTGAACCCAGTGCGGGTCCAAGGCGATAAAGCCCCACAGGAGATTGCCCGCGCCATTGCCGAATTCAACCAGATGAACCTCGTCGATGTCATGATCGTAGCAAGAGGGGGCGGGAGCATTGAAGACCTATGGGCTTTTAACGAAGAGATCGTGGCAAAAGCGATTTTCGAATCAAAAATCCCGGTCATTTCGGCGGTCGGCCACGAGACCGACTTTACGATGGCCGACTGGGTCGCCGATGTGCGCGCTCCCACCCCTTCCGCCGCGGCGGAAATCGTGATTGCCGAGCAAGCCAATCTGCTCCAAGCGCTCTCGAGTTCCGTCCAAGCGGGCAGGCAATTTATCCGGCACAAGTTCGGCAACGCAAAAGAAAGGCTCCTTGCGCTTAAGACCCACCCAATTTTCCGCTTTCCTCTTTCGATCCTCTCTCAGCCTATGCAACAGCTCGACTCCGCCCGCCTTGCGTTAAGGGCGCTCGATCCCCGCGAGCGCGTGAAAAATTTCTCTGATCGCTTCGCTCCTCTGGAAGGGCGTATGACATTCGCCGCCAAGATGATTGTCTCCCAAAAAAGAGAAAGGCTTGCCGCGGTTTGGGAACACCTCCGATCTCTAAATCCCAATAACGTTCTCAAAAAAGGATATGCAATCCTCTTCATGGAAAAGGACTCTTCGATTATCCTTTCAGCCAAGTCTTTGCAACCCAACCAAACCTTCATCGCCAGGCTGCATGACGGCCATGTCACCGCGGTGGCAAAAGAGATAAAGAACCCATGAACCCAGACAATCTTACCTTCGAGAAGGCCTTCGACCAACTTCAATCCATTTTGGAAAAGATGAACTCGGGAACCCTTTCTCTTCAGGAATCGCTCGGCCTTTTTGAAAAAGGGGAAAAACTCATGCGCCACTGCGAAACGCTCCTAAAAGCTGCCGAACAAAAGATCGAGGCGATCTCCAAAGGGGCGGAAGGCATTACGATTCTCAACCCCGACCAGACCCCTAAAACCGCCCTCTTTTCCGGAGAGGAAGTCCCCTTTTGATCACGGATTGTCCATCGGAGCTAAAGAATTTTTCTTGGGCTGAGCTCGATGAGCTCGCCAAGGAGATCCGCAGCCGGATCATCGAGGTGCTCTCGGTCAATGGAGGCCACCTCTCTTCCAATCTTGGCATGGTGGAACTGACGATCGCCCTCCACAGGGTTTTCGATTCTCCCCGCGATAAATTCATCTTCGACGTCAGCCACCAATCCTATACCCATAAGCTCCTAACGGGCCGCAACAGCCGCTTCGACAAGATCCGTAAATACAAGGGGCTCTGCGGATTTACCCACCCTAAAGAATCGGAACACGACCATTTTTTCGCCGGACATGCCGGGACAGCTTTTTCTCTCGCTCTGGGAGTAGCCAAAGCCCGCGATCTAACGCTAGGAGAAGAGCACGTGATCCCGATCATCGGAGACGCCTCTCTCACCTGCGGACTGACCTTGGAAGCCCTCAACAACGTGCCCAAACATCTGCCCCGGTTCATCGCCATCCTCAATGACAACGCAATGTCCATCTCCAAAAACGTTGGCAACATTAAAAACATTTTAAGCCGCCTTCTCAGCAATCCTCTTGCCAACCGCGTCTATTCGGAAATTCAGGAACTTCTTTCCAAAATCCCAGGTTATGGATCGACCCTTGAGCATTTGGGAAAAAAAATCACGGAATCGATAAAAAACCTAGTCAGCCCGGCCCCCTTCTTTGAAGAGTTCGGCCTCTCCTACGTAGGTCCGATCGACGGCCATCATATCCAAACTCTTGTCCGCACCTTGGAGAATTTACGCGAAGCTACCCGCCCTGTTCTTCTCCACGTGATGACCGTCAAAGGAAAAGGGATGCCGATCGCGATCGCCAACCCCACTCCCTACCATGGCGTTCGGCCGTTCGACCTTTGCAGCGGCAAGATCCTCCCCTCCCCTTCCACTAAGCCAACCTTCCCCAAAATCTTCGGCCGCCACATTCTGAAAATGGCAGAGCGCGACCCCGATCTCGTCTGCATCACCCCTGCGATGCCGGCCGGATCATGTCTCGACGATTTTATGCTCCGCTATCCAGAGCGGTGTCTTGATGTCGGCATCGCAGAAGGACATGCCGTCACCTTCGCTGGCGGGCTTTCCTACAAGAGTAAAAAGCGGGTCGTCGTCTGCATCTACGCGACCTTCCTCCAAAGAGCGTTGGACAACCTCTTCCAAGACGTCTGCATGCAGGAGCTGCCGGTCGTTTTCGCCCTCGACCGCTCTTTCATCTCCGGTCCTGACGGAAGCACCCATCATGGCATTTACGATATAAGCTTTCTCAACGCGATGCCGAACATGATCATCGCCCAGCCGCGCGACGGCCACATCTTAAAAGAACTCCTCGAGAGCAGTTTCGGCTGGGGCAAGCCCTCTGCGATCCGCTATCCCAATCTCGAGACGGAAGAGTCCGACCTGCCGCTGAAGGTCCGCCGCCCGGGCCAAGCAGAAATCCTCGCGCGCGGGAATGACCTCCTTCTCATCGCCCTCGGCCACACATGTCAAACAGCCTTAAAAGTCAGAGACCTCCTCCAACCCAAAGGGATCGTCGCCACGGTCGTCGATCCCGTTTTCGTAAAACCTCTCGACACGGCAATCTTAACAGAGCTTCTCGCCACCCACCGTTTTGCCGCGACCATCGAAGAGCATGCCCTGAATGGCGGCTTAGGGATGATATTCAACAACTTCCTGATCCAAAACGGCCATAGGGAGGTCGAAGTTGTGAACATCGGCATCCCCGATACCTGGGTTCAATTTGGCAGCAATCCCGAACTTATGCGAGAATTAGGCTTGGACGCCGAATCAATCGCGGCAAGGCTTTTGCAGGAGTTTTCCTTTCATGATCATAGCGCTCTTTCCGAACGAAAAGAAAAAGCACTCCTTTGAACTGGCGATTCAGATCAGGGAATTCCTCGTCTCGAAAGGCATCGACGTCGCCGCGGAAGATGAGAAAGCCAAATCGATCGGCGCCGCGCCCCTATCCAGCGTCGATCCCAGCGAGATCAATTTCCTCATCTCCATGGGCGGCGACGGGACGCTTCTCAGGATCAGCCACCAATATTCGCATCTCGACGCTCCCATCCTCGGGATCAACTTGGGCCACCTTGGATTTATGGCCGACGTCCCCGCCGCCGACATCTTCCCCAGCCTCTCCGACCTTTTGAGCGGCGCCTATACCGTCGATAAACGTCTCGCCCTAGAAGCAAATCTACCCCAAAGACGAGGCGTCTTCGGGGACCTCGACGCCTCTGCCACCCCTTCCGACGATGCGTCGGCGGGGGCCCCGCGACGCGGAGGACGCCTGCGCGCCGTTAACGATATCGTCTTCCACCGCGCAAACAACTACAGCCTCATCGAACTTGCGATCCAAGTAGACGACGTCTATATCAACACCTTCCTCGCCGACGGAATCATCGTCGCCACCCCCACCGGATCCACCGCCTATTCGCTCGCAGCTGGAGGGCCCATCCTAGCCCCTACCCTCGACGCCATCGTTATCACCCCCATCTGCCCACACACGATTTCCAACCGCCCGATCGTCCTCACCGCCGACCGGAAAATCGAAATCCGGTACGCCTCCCCCTACGATCCCATCGACGTGCGCGCCGACGGCCTCGACGCCATGCCCCTCAAAAGCGGCGACTCCGTCTCCATCCAACGCTCCATCCAACCCTTCAAAATCGTCAACCTCCACAGACACGAATACTTTTCGACACTGCGCAAAAAACTCGGCTGGTCCGGCAAGTTGATTTAATCTCACCACGCGTATCCCAAAGTGAGGTTGCCTCGCTGATCCCAGAAATTGTCCCGGCCGTCGAGGGCCATTTCGGTCCGATATTCCCCCGACAAGGTAAAGCTGTAGATGGTGATTTTGAGCCCTGCGTCAACCGTGAACATCTGGAAGGTATGGTCCCATCCTTTGGCCTCGAATCCGAAAGGCTCTCCGGCAAAGCGGGAATGGTAGGCCGGGCGGTTGATTGGAAGCTCTATGGCCCAACCTAGTTCGAACATTGGAGAGACGCAGACCGTCTCGGCCCAGTTCGCATCTTGAACCTGGAGTCCGAGCCCTGCTTCGCATCTCACCGTGCTGCTCACATGGGAATTGATGTTCAGGTTGAGAGCGTCCGCTCCCGTTTCAGAAATTCCCCCCCCCCGGAAGAAGAAAAAATCGCCGTTGGCGTAAGGATAGAGGAAGCAATAGGGCGATCCGAAAAGATAAGCGGTAGATACTTGTCCCCCGAAATCGAGGGAAGAGAAATGGCCCTTTGCGTGGAGGTTATTCGTGGAGAATTCAATATGGCGCGCGATACGATTGCGGTCTACTCCGCCATACGCGGAAAAGCCGCAGTAGAAAGCCTGCATGTAGAGGCATTCCATGAAAAAATCGGAATAAAGCGCCGCGAGATATTTATGGACGGTTCCGGTGCCGCGGTTCCTCTGCCAAAGGAGGGAGGCCTCATTCCATGCTGCTCCGATTCCAAGACTCCAATTTTCTCCAATGGCCCCGTCGAAGCCGAGGCAGACGCCGCGAGTCTGGGCAACATAAGCCGTCTGTTCTCCCAGGTTTCCCTCTCTTAGCCAGTTGCCCATGGGAGTGGCCCAGAGGCGGACAGTTTGAGGACAGCATCCGCAGGGAAGATAGGGACGCCGATGAAAGAGCGAAAGAAGCTGTCCGCCGACCGACGGTTGGAGCCCGCCGATTAAAGCGCTGTAAATCGCCGGATGCATTTGGTCGAGGGCGTCGTTCACCTGTGCGGTGGTGAAGCCGTCCATCGAATTGACGATGTCGGCAAGAGCAGGATTGATGACCCCGGCGGCATTCAACGCGTCTAAATAGTTGCCGACATGCCGCTCATTTGCGGTGTAGAATTGAAAGCCGGCAAACGGCGCGGCGTTCGTCAAGATAAGAAAGGCGTCTGTAGCGCTATAGGTAACAGTGCCCATGAAAGAAGGATTCGTGAACGAGAAGCTGGAAAAGGTCGTGCCGCCAAGCCCGGCGGAAGAGAGGAAAAGATAGCTTTTGCTGAATCCGAAAAAACCGCCCGATGAGGTGTTGAAAAGGACCGACCCGTTAAGGGCAGCCGTGCCTGCTACCGCTACTAAGCCGCTCTGGCCGCTCGGAGGCACTGCAATTTGGAGCTGCGAGCTGGCCATTAGGGTTAGAGTACCGTTCATACTGATCGTTCCCGTCCCGCCGCTATCGCCTGGACTGATCGTCCCCGAATTTTGTGTGGGTCCAACGGTGCCGGTCCCAGTTAAAGCCGCCCCGGAGGGGACGGTCACAAGGGAGCTGTTCTGCAGCGATCCGTCTATTTGCAGAGTGTTGCCAGAGGCGATCATGACAGGCCCCGTAAAACCTGGACTGCTCCCGGTGATTTGCACCGTGCCGCTGCCGCCTATGATGTTCAAGTTGCCGGCGCCACTTATACTGCCGCTGTAGGTGCCGTTACTCGTCTGGTTGAATGTCAAAGTGGAAGTTGTGGCCGCAAGGGCGATATTGCCTTGGAGAGAGGTCGTCGTCCCTGTCAGAGTCATGGTGGCTCCGACCGTGGTCCCTCCGCTGTAAGTATTGGCTCCGGATAAAGTGACCGTCGAGCCGCCGCCCATGGAACTTAACACGGTGAAAGATCCGCTCCCCGTCAGATTGCCGGAGAGAGTGACAGGGTATCCTTGGGTATCCAGGTTCGCTGCCCCAGTTAAAGTAATCGGGCGGGCCGTTGTCAAAGCCATTGTTGTCTGAAGAGTCCCGTTTGCGATCGTAAGGCCATACAAACTGCTGCCGAGAGCCTGGTCGCTATTGATTTGCAGCGTCCCGGAGGTGATTGTTGTCCCTCCTGTGTAGGTATTGGCTCCGGATAGGATCAATGTTTTCGTGCCTCTTAAGGTGATGCCGCCCCCCGTGCCGCCGCCAAGTCCGTTATCGCTTTGGATCGCAGTCGAGATCGTCAGGTTGGCAGACATCAAGACGAAATTGACGGTCCCTCCCGATTGAAGAAATAGGTCAGGGCCATATCCCGTACCCACTGCGGCGCCCCCGCCCGCTCCCGCAGCGCCGCCCATGGCTGTATTTCCAGCAAACGACATCCCGTCATTGACTTGTAATATTGCAGTATTGCCGACGAAAATAGCGCCCCCCATTCCAGCGCCGCCCCCGCCCCCCGCGGTTGTCCCTGCTCCTCCAGAGCCTCCCCCGAACGCTGTGACCCCCGCCGTGACGCCGCCGCCGCCGCCGCCGCCGAATCCCCCGTTTCCTGGAGCGGTTCCGCCGCCGCCCCCCCCGCCAAAAGTGGAGCTTCCCCCTGATCCGCCCGTCACCGCTCCTCCCCCCCCGCCGCCGCCGCCCACTCCGGCTCCCCCCGGTCCTCCCGCGGCTCCCCCGCCGCCGCCTCCCCCGCCGCCGAAATTCGAATCGGATCCAATCCCTACTCCCCCATTTCCTCCATTCGTCGAGCTGCCATTGCCCCCTGCGGCTGCGTCCCCCGCGCCGCCTCCGCCGCCAACTCCGGCAGCAGAAGTCCCTCCGGCAAATTTATTGGCAGGGTTCAGCGTTCCTTGATTATTTGCGCCGTTGCCCGCCGCGTTGCCGCCGCCGCCACCGCCTCCCCCTAAGAATGTGCCTGTAGTGCCGGCGACTGTCCCCGCTCCTCCGGGCCCCCCATTGCTAAAACCTCCTCCTCCTCCTCCTCCCGTCGTAGCGGCCGAGGCTCCTCCAGCGCCGCCCCCAAATCCGCCGCCGCCGCCGCCGCTGCCGTTCGCTCCCGCGGCGCCACCGGCGCCACCGGTCGCCATGTTCGTGTTAAAGACGATGGTATTGATCGTTACGTTGGTTCCCTTGTGGAGATAAAGCCCGCCGCCGCCGCCCGCGCCGCCGCCGCCGCCATAGGTTCCGCTACCGCCCGCCCCTCCCGTCGATGCGCAACCCGTTAAGGTAAAACGCGATATGATAGAAGTACCGGCGGCCGTCTGAAAGGCTGCAAATCCCCCTCCTGTAATCGTAACCACATTGACATTCATGCCATCGCCCGTGATGGTCAGCGATACGGGAAGAGCCGGCAATGATTTGGTAAGCGTAATGGTAGTAGTCGGAGAGATCGCATGACAGTCAATCGTATCTCCAGCGGCTGCGTTCAAAATGCACCAGGGGAGGCTTCCTGCATGAGTCCCTGTGGTTAGCGATTCGTTATCAGAATTCGAAGTCACCGACCAGGTGGTTGCATAGGCAGGAAGAGCTGCCAATGCGATCAAAACTTGCAAAAATGGAGAGGTTCGCACGCTTTATGCACCAAAAACCTCATACTAGTGCCCGACCATAAAAGTTATCAAATAGGAAAAATTTGCTCGAGGCAAACGGAAAGGCGGATGTTCCGGGAAACCGCTAATCTCGCCTCGTCGACGAGGCACTCTATTTCAGGTAAAGATGGGAGCGGATACATCGGCTTTGGCGCATCGGGAAAAAAAAGGGACGCCCCGCAGCTTCTTGCCACTTGGTCGCGGTGCCACATGAGCACAGCGGCAAAAATGTGCTCCACATGGGAAGCGTGTTTGACCGGGTCCTCGTCTTCGATTTCCTTCTCAATCTCCTCGAGAGCAAAGCATAACTCCGGATAGCTCTTTTTTTCGGAAAGGAGGCGAAAGAGCGCATCTTCCACCGGCGCCTTTACTGCAAGATCGAACGCCTTGCCGGCTGAGCCGTGGGACCTTTTCGCAAAATGGTCCTGAAGCCCTTTTGCTGTGAGAAGGGATCCGATTTCATTCTCGGACAAAAGCTGAAAGCGGAGGAGGCTGCAGCGAGACGCGATCGTCGGCAAGATCTCTTGCGGCGCGTTCGTCAAGAGGATGAGGATCGTATCGGAAGAGGGCTCTTCGAGCGTCTTTAGAAGCGCGTTCGCGGCCGTTGGCTGCATCCGGTGGGCGTCGTGGATGAGGAAAACCTTGGCTTTTGCCTCGAAAGGGGACGCATGCACATCGTCGATCATACGGCGGAGCGTCTCGATCGCATGCTGCCCGCTTTTCCCTTCCGGTCGAATGACGTGAAAATCGGGATGGTTCTCCGCTGCCACTCTCGCTGGGCTTCCCAGCAAATGGATCGCCAAATCTCTCGCAAAAAGGCTTTTTCCGACGCCGTCCGGCCCCGTGAATAGAAGTGCATGGGGAAGGCGCTCTTCGAGAATAGCTTTGCGGAGGTAAGCCTTGATCGGCTCATTTCCCAGGATCGACTCGAACATGATAATGATGATGCTAAGCCACTTTAACAAATTCTTTGATTTTTCAGAAGGGAATCTTAAGCGAGCCATTCCCGTTGTACTCATTTTCCTTCAGAAAACGAGCACAACGCGAAACAGGTTATGTCATAAGACTCTTTAATCCAAATGGGCGCCCTTTTTGAAACATGGGTCATGAATGTTATCCAAAGTCTTTTTGCCACCACATCGGAGGCGAACATGTATCATTGGCGATCCCATGGCGGCGCTGAGCTGGATCTACTCCTAGAACGGGACGGGATGTTTTTTCCAATAGAGGTCAAGTGCAAGGCAAAACCCAATCGCTCAGATGCCTCATCGATTGCCTCTTTTCGCAAAACGTACCCTAAGTTGAAGATCATGCCAGGGCTTATCATCCACGCTGGAGACGAGGCCTACCCGATCGATGAAGAAACGCTTGCCCTTTCCTAGAAATCGCTTTAATTACTTAAGAAACAATCTAAGGTAATCTTTTTGGGTTTCTCTTACCATGCGGGCAATGAAAGAGATGAAGTCTTGGTCGTTGATATGGGCTTGTTCTAAAGCCTCGATATACTCTCTTCTTGTGATGGGTGGGATGATCGCAATATTATACCCTTCCTGGAGCAAAATCACATTCATGAGAAGTCTGCCGGTTCGACCATTTCCGTCAATGAATGGGTGGATAAAAACAAACTCCTTATGCGCTAGAGCAGCCGCTTTGACGGGATGATGTTCCATCCTGAATTTGTTGATGAGAGAGATGAGCTCCTTCATCAGCAGGGATAAATTTTCAGGTTTTGGCAATGGATACTTTGACCCGGTGATGATCGCTTTGCTTGACCTATATTTTCCTGCATTTTTTTCATCGATCCGAAAGTAAAAGAGATGGTGAAGTTGTTGAATTTCCTTTTCCTGCACGAGTTTATTATTCACTATTGTGTAGAGAAACTCGTAAGCCTCGGCATGTCCAATGGCTTCAAGATGGTCTTTGAGAGGTTTTCCCCCGATCGTGATCCCTTCCTCTAAAACAATTTTTGTCTCTGATTCAGTTAAGGTATTTCCTTCTAGAGCGTTGCTTGAAAAAGTCAATCCAATTTTATAATAGTCTTTGATCTGTTTAATAAAATCAGCGTTTAAGGGTCTATAAGAATTGATCTCTTTCTGTAAAGAATCAATTTCTTTGAAAATATCAGTCTTCATCCTTCGATTATACGACGAACTTGCTATTTGAGCAACTAGAGAGGGTCATGAAGTCCCTAGAGAACACCTAAGTGCTTTTTTTCGATCTGGCTGGGAGATTTATGGCCGAGGACGTATTCTCCATATTGATGGATCAGCTTGGCAATCAGCCCGGTCCAGCCCGTCTGTGCGGAGGCGCCGAGCCCTGCGCCGTTTTCTCCATGGAAATACTCGTGAAACAGTATGTAGTCTTTCCAGTGGGGATCGGTTTGGAATTTCTCTAGCCGGCCATAAAGAGGCCTCCGCCCTTTTTCATCCTTCAGAAAGATATTCATCAGCCGCCGCGAGATCTCCTGTGAAACGTCCCAAAGATTGAGTTTATGTCCCGTGGCATTGGGACACTCGACCTTAAAATCGGAGCCGAGGAAAAAATGGTATTTTTGGATCGATTCGATCATGAGGAAATTCAGAGGAAACCAGACTGGCCCTCTCCAATTCGAATTGCCGCCGAACATCGGGATTGTCGATTCGCCCGGCTCGTAATCGAGCCTGTATTCTTTCCCGTCTAGGTTCAAGACATAGGGCTCTTTGCCCAGCTTCTTCGAAACCGAGCGGATCCCAAACGAGCTGAACATCTGCTCTTCGTCGAGGACTTTTTCCAATACTTTACGCATCTGATCCGGGTCGGCAAGGCATAGGAGGATCCGCTCGTTTGCCCCTTTCCCGACCTTTTCTACGATATTTGCGACAAGCTCTGGCCGATGGTCGATAAACCATTGGAACCGTTTCCGGTATTCGGGGAAAGGGTGCTTATCGGAAGAGACGCTGGTCGCGAGCGCAAAGAGCGGGATCGCCCCGACAAAGGTCACCTGAGGCGTTTTGATGTTCCGTCCGTCCGGCAAGATCAAACGGCCGTGGTAAAACCCTTCGTCTTCATCCCAAAGCCCTTCTCCTTGGCTATTCATAGCGTCTGCGATGAAGATGAAATGCTCCAAGAACTTGGCCGCCATGCTGTCATAGATCGGGTCCTCGATCGCAAGCTCTAATGCGATCTGCAAGAGGTTGAGGCAATACATCCCCATCCAACCTGTCCCATCCGGTTGGAGAAACATCCCCCCTTCGGGGATACCCTTCGTCCGATCGAATGGGCCGATATTGTCGAGCCCCAGGAACCCTCCCTCGAAAATATTCCGCCCGCCGGCGTCTTTCCGGTTGACCCACCAGGTGAAATTCAGGCAGAGCTTTTGGAAGATCTCTTCAAGGAAGGCTCTGTCGCTCCGCCCCGTTCTTTTTTCTTCGATCTGATAGACTCGGAAAGCCGCCCAAGCGTGAACAGGCGGGTTGACGTCGCCAAAATCCCATTCGTAGGCCGGAAGCTGCCCGTCAGGGTGCATCATCCATTCCTTCGTGAGAAGGAGGAGCTGATGCTTGGCAAAATCGGGATCGATCAGCGCAAACGTCACCGTGTGGAACGCCAAATCCCAGGCTGCAAACCAAGGATATTCCCAATTGTCCGGCATCGAGAAGATATTCTGGGCTCTCAGCATTTTCCAGTGGCTGTTGCGGCCCTGCTTTCGGTCCGAGGGGGGAGGCGGCTCTGCCGGATCTCCCTTTAGCCATTGCTCCACATCGTATTCATAGTACTGCTTATTCCAGAGCATGCCGGCAAAGGCTTGTCTTTGGACATTTCGCATATCCTCCGGAAGAGAAAACGGTGTGACGCCCTTATAAAAATCGTCTGCTTCCTGAAGCCTCGCGGCAAAGACCTCTCCAAAAGACTTCCCAAAAGGATCTTTGAGATTCCCTTCTTTGCTCAAGCGGAGCCGCACCACAACGTCCTTCCCTGGCGGCGCCTCGATCGTAAAATGGGCGGCCGCTTTGGTGCCCCACTGTTCTGGGTTCACCGCGCTCTTGTTGCCATGCACGACATATTCATGAAACGCGTCTTTGACATAAGGAGTTTCGTTTTCAACGCTAAAAAGCCTCTTTTTGTTCGTCTCATTTTCGGTAAAAAGCCAAACTTTCGGCTTTTCCGCATACAAATAATAAGATCCCAGCTCTTTATGCTCGGCTTGCGCTGCGGCCCCCTTCAGGGAAAGCATCGGTTTCGGCGAATCCTTAGCCCAACTCCACGTGTTGCGAAACCAAAGCGTCGGCAAGAGGTGGAGCATCGCGCTATCGTTGCCGCGGTTTAGGGCAGTGATCCGGATCAGCATGTCATCGACAGATGCTTTCGCATATTCGACGAAGACGTCGAAATATCGATCCTCATTGAAAATCCCCGTATCTAAGAGTTCATATTCGAAATCGCCCCGTCCCCGCCTCCTATTCTCCGCGATCAAATCCTCATAGGGAAACGCCTCTTGAGGGTATTTGTAGAGCATCTTCATGTAGGCGTGGCTTGGGAGGTTATCGAGGTAAAAATAGTATTCTTTGACGTCTTCGCCATGGTTGCCCTCGCTTCCGCTTAAGCCGAAAAGCCTCTCCTTCAAGATCGGGTCTTTGCCATTCCAGAGAGCGATCGCAAAACAGAGCCTTTGCTTGAAGTCCGAGATGCCCGCGATTCCATCCTCTCCCCACCGGTAGGCGCGGGAGCGGGCCTGGTCATGGGTCAAGTAGTTCCACGCGTCTTCGTTCGCGCTGTAATCTTCTCGGACGGTCCCCCATTGCCGCTCGCTCAGATAGGGACCCCAGTTCCTCCACGTGGCATTTTGCAGCCTTGCCGCATCGAGCCTTTTTTCTTCTTCCGTTGGCATGAATATACCAATAACCCAAACCTCAAATATTTCCTATGAATTGTCAAATCAACGCTTGAGTATTGTTTTGAGCGCGAAATTTTTCGCAAAATTGAGGTATTAACCCACCTTGCAGTCAGTGTCTTACAAATCTTGTTGATCGAAAATCATGGTCATGATAATATGACCATATGTGACATGGGTGTTTTATGACTGAATATGTGCAAGCTGGTAAATTTAAGGCGCATTGTCTCAAGTTGATGGATAGAGTACAAAGGACAAAACGAAAAATTATCATCACTAAAAGAAACAAACCCATCGCTCAGTTAATCCCTATTGAAGAAGATGAAGGTGTTTTGTTCGGTAGAATGAAGGGCACTGTGCATATCGTTGGAGACATTATTTCTCCAATTGATGAGGTGTGGGATGCCACACGTTAAGGAAGTAAAACAGCATAAACTTCTTCTAGATACCCATGTTTGGATTTGGATAGCGGGGGGCAACCCAATCATTACGCCACCTACCAGAAAAGCCATTCAAAATGCTAAGCAGCGAGAGCATTTACTCATTTCTCCCATTTCAGTTTGGGAAATCTCCATGCTTGTAGAAAGAAAAAGGATTGTTTTGGATATGGAAATGACTGATTGGCTAAAACAATGGGTTGAATTACCTGGCATATTGATTTCCGAAATTTCGTTTGAAGTAGCCATTCTTAGCAATCGATTGCCAGGGCTGATTCATGGAGACCCTGCAGACCGGATACTTATTGCTAGCGCTTATGAAGAAGATGCGGTATTGGTTACCGCAGATGAGAAAATTTTGCAATATGGAGAAAATCCTTTCATTTCTGTTTTCGACCCCACCTGATAGGCATAACCTACCGGGTCTTCCGCCATGGCGATACCGTATTGTTCTCCGGCGAGCCCTGGTGGGAAACAGCACCCGGCCTTGCCGATAGATACGACAGCTCTCAGCAGTGAATAAGACAAAAAAAAACCCTTCCGAATGGAAGGATTTTTTTCTTTGAAGAAGTTTTGAAAAAAATGAGTCTAGAAATATGCCGATGCTCTCATTGCAGCGGCATACACATCACCCGCTAAAATTGTTGTCCAAAAATTTCACTAGGGAGTGCCACCATGTTTGTAGGGAGTGCCACCATGTTTGTCTGGCTACTTGCGGCTGTGGTGGCTGCTGTAGGCTGCGGTGGCTGCTGTAGCTGCGGTGGCTGCGGTGGCTGCTGTAGCTGCGGTGGCTGCGGTGGCTGCTGTAGCTGCGGTGGCTGCGGTGGGGTCTGCGTGGCTGCTGGCGCTAGCTGCGGTGGCTGCTGGCGCTGGTAGCTGCTGGCTGCGGTGGCTGCTGTAGCTGCGGTGGCTGCGGTGGTGGTCCTCCTCCTGCTCCTGGCGCTGCTCCTGGCGCTGGCGCTGGTACCACTGCTGGCACTGCTCCTGGCACTGCTCCTGGCACTGCTCCTGGCACTGCTCCTGGCACTGCTCCTGGCACTGCTCCTGGCACTGCTCCTGGCACTGCTCCTGGCGCTGGCACTGGTACTGGTACCACTGCTGGCACTGCTCCTGGCACTGGCGCTGGCACTGGTACCACTGCTGCCCCCCCCCCGGCGCGCTCGCCGCACTTAGGTCTAGCACGTCCAGTATTGACTCGAGAAAAGTTGTACTCATATTACGAGTGATAGCAGTATTAATCTTGGAAATTGTATTTATATCTAAATTAATTGTATTTAAATCTATTAAATTTGCCAAATACTGAATAACGACAGCGCACTGTTTATCAGTTAATTTATCAAGTAGTTTTTTTAATTCATTAGTATTCAATTTATCAAAATCAAATAATTCATTTTTTAAAAATGCATTTTTTGGTATCGTATTGATGGCTTTCGCAAAATCGATTACATCATCCACATCATCCATCCGTTTCTGATTTATAATAAGGTTAAATAATTTTTGCTGGTCTTTAGTCGACTTAGATAACGTTTCAAATGCATTCTGCTTTATTGAATCCGACGTAAAAAACAGCATACCACTCCTAGGAGCTATTGCACGGATGACATGCTTTTCGAATTCATTAAACGTCCCATAATTATTAATTACATCGTAGGCCATTTTCAGCAATTTCTCTCTATTTTCACTACCTTTATCAGGAAATTTTTCTTTTGATGTTGTACTATGAATTTGTTTAGCGATTTTTAATAAGTCTTTAGAATTGAATGAAGTAGCCTCTAATCCTAAGATATCTATCATTTCACAAAAACCTTCATCTCTTTTCACTTTATTTACAAAATTTTCTCGTGCTCTTTTAATTTGAGCTGGTGTAATATGTTCAGTTCGAGGAGGAATAGACGCTAATTTTTTCAAGATATCCAATTTTGAGGTGTCTTTTAATGATGGTTGCAATAATTGATTGGCAAAATGAACAAAATCCTCTCTTTCTTTCTGAGCAACGCCAGCTAAACATGCATAAGTAGCACATTTGATTTTATCGGGCACATTGATTTTCATAGCCTGGTCTAAGAAATGATGTAGGTCATTTAATTCATGAATTGAGTTTGCCAGAGCGGTCATAAAGCTTGGCATATCATTCGTTGGGATTTTAAGATTCTTTATCCGAGTAGCAACGTTTGTTCTATCACCTTCCTCATCAAATTTGTTCAGGAATTTTATGCCATTGATAATTCCTCTTTGAGCTTCATCTATAGGCTCATTTTTTAATCCAAGATCTTTTAACAATGTGACGATATTGAATCGTTTATCAACATCGGTAAATTTCGCAAGAGACTTTATTATCTCTCCATTTATTACACTAGCTGACACGTTAAGAACTTTTAAATGCTTGAGAATACTTAGTATTTCTGCTTGATTTGGAATATTATTAGTATCTGTGAGCAGATTTATAATATTTGTAAATTCTTTAGGTTGATATAGTTCAGTTAGCAACTTGACAAATTCGGCTCTGTCAGGTGCTGGAAGGTTCACAGTCGCATCAAGAACTGTCTTAATTCTTTTTTCTTCACGTATTTTAAACTTTGCATTGTTAATGGAATTGTAGAGAGCTTCTTGATCGACAGCCCGAACATCTTTAAAAACTTTTTCAGCTGATTTGCGAGTTTCTTCCGTATTAAAATTGAGTTTTTCAACATAGAGCTGAGTAGTAGTATCGAGGAAATAATCGTTTATAGTACTCGATTTAGCATCCACTGTTTCCATTTTTTTGAGCGGGAATAATTGCGTTCCTACCGCAAAAAACATAGCTGCAACTCCACCTAAAGCTACCGTAACTATTGTTGCACTCGCTAGTATCGGAGCCGTAGCAATAACAGCGCCTGCAGTAGTACCCGCAACAATAGAAACGGTTGCGCTGACAGGAAGTACTGTGTTGGCGTGCTTAGACACACAGTTTCTTAGAGCTCGCCATACTGTTTCTTGTACTCCAACGCTTGCTTTTACTTCAAAGCTCATATTAATCTCCAGTTATTTTATTTATTATTCATATTAATTATAACGAATTTATATATTTAATTCAAAAGATATTTAATATTGCTAATAACCAAAAAACAAAAATAAGTTACTGACAACCAACATTTTATCGCGTAAAAACGGCCAGATCCCAATGAATGAGAAAGTAAAGAAAAAATCCCCATATTCGAAAATCTTTTTCTTCTTAAATTCCTAAGAATCAATTTGTATACAAGTTGCTCATTCCAAGCATATTCGAACAAGGGAACCGCAAGTTAAGAAAAGGAAGGGTAAATCGACAGAAACAAAGTTCGTAAAGTCTCTTAATGGAATAAGGGCCTCAGCAACGCCAGTGCCTCCCGAAAAACCGCAACAGATGATTGATCGGCATCGATCAGATGGAAGCGATGGGGATATTTTTTGTGGAGGGCGAGAAACCCCTTGCGGATCTTGGCATGGAAAACGAGGTCCTCAGCCTCGATCCGATCCAATGAATGGGTCTTTTTCGCTCGGGAAATCCCCTGTTTTGGATCAATATCGAGATAAAGGGTTAGATTTGGCTCCAATCCCGCACATATGAACTCACAAAAGGAAGCGACTTTTTCCATCCCAAGCCCGCGGGCCATCCCTTGGTAGGCGATCGTCGAATCGTTGAACCGGTCGCAAAGAACGACAATGCCTGCCTCTAGGGCGGGAGCGATCAATTCGGAGATATGCTGGGCGCGCGAGGCGAGGAAAAGGGAAAGTTCCGTGTAGGGAGAAACAGGGCCCTTATGGTGAAGCAGGATGTTGCGGATCTCTTCCCCAAGGGGCGTGCTGCCTGGCTCTCGAGTTTTTAGGACTTGCCGTCCTGCTTCAACAAGGTGCTTATAGAGGCTCTCGATCAGGGTCGTCTTGCCCGCTCCTTCCCCGCCCTCGATGGTAATGAAAATGCCGCGCGTCATGGAATGAACCCTCTAGGCTCCCCCAGCCGCTTCATCAAGAGTTTGAAAATCAAGCTATTACCCATTTGCTCAATCCATTGAGCAATTTTACTCAATGCATTGAGTAAAAAGCAAAATATTTGATAATGAAAGACTTAGAATAATATGAATGATAACGGCGAAGCGTTTTGCAGATTTTTTTAAAACGGACTATAGGATATTTCTCTAGAGCCTAAAGACTAATCCTGAGCGTCATCTTCATCCCAAGATTCCAAAGGATCTGCTCCGCACAAAAAAATCTTTTTTGTATTTCCGCAGCCTTTGGCGGGTCAGGGCAGAGCCCTGATTTTTCTATACCGCGCCCGCTTAGGTTGTGTGAATTTTGATAGCGGATTTTGCGCTCCAGTAGCGTTGCGGAGATCGCCGTAAACTTTAGGATGTTAGCAAGATCGAGCAATGCGCTGGGGCGTAAAAGGCGCTCAACGAAATTCACTCAAAATGAGTGGGCGCGGTATATTTACTCTTCCGCGATCGCTTCGATTTTCTGAGCGCCGACGACCATGTCGTTATCCCCTTTCACATTGACGAGGCGCACTCCTTGGGTCGATCGGCCCATGACGCGGACATCGCGCATCGGGATGCGGACGGCTTGCCCTTCCGCGACATGAGAAGAACGCTATCGGTATCGGTCACGCTGAGAGCCGCGACGACCATGCCGTTCCGCTCGGAGGTGATGATCGAACGGACGCCGACGCCGCCGCGGTTCGTTTGGCGGAAATCTTCGACATTGGATCGTTTGCCGAAGCCGTTTTCACAGACGATGAGGATCGTTTCGTCCGGCGTTGACCACTTCGCAGCCGACGACTTTATCGTCTTTCTCATTTTTAAGCGTGACCCCGCGCACGCCGCGGCCAACTCGGCCGATGGGGCGGACAAGGCTTTCGTCAAACCGGACAGCCATGCCGTTCTTGGTAAAGATCATGATCTGCTGGCCGGGATGGGTCATCCGCGCAGCGATCAGCTCGTCGCCTTCGTCGATATTGAGGGCATAGACCCCTTTGCGTCGCGGATTGCTGAACGCCGATAGCTCGGTCTTTTTCACGACCCCTTTCAACGTCGCAAGAAGGATGCAAGCCTCCTCTTCGAAATTGCGCACTTTGAAGATCGCGGCGACTTTTTCATTTTCGCGCAAATCTTCGAGAAGATTGATGATCGGTCGCCCTTTGGTGCGGCGTCCCGCTTCCGGGATCTGCCAAACTTTGGTCCAATAGCATCGGCCATGGTTTGTGAAGATGAGGAGATATTCGTGGGTCGAAGCGACGTAGATGTTTTTCAGGATGTCGGCTTCTTTCTTCATCTCCATGCCGACGACGCCGGCGCCGCCGCGTCGCTGCTCGCGGAAGGTATCGATCGGCATCCGCTTGATGTAGTCGTCATTGGAAATGGTGATCACCACCTGTTCGTCGGCGATCAGGTCTTCCATCTGGAATTCCCCTTCGGCGGCGATGATCTTGGTCTTCCGCTCCGATTTCAGCGCTTTTTTCGATCTCTTCAAGCTCTTCGCGGATGATGTCGCGGACCATCGCCTCAGCGCGAGGATCGCTTTGAAATGGGCGATCTTTCGCAAGAAGGTCTTTGTATTCGGCTTCGATCTTTTCCGCTTCGAGACCAGTCAGTTGGTAGAGGCGAAGGTCGAGGACGGCGTTGGCCTGTCTTTCCGATAAGGCAAAGCGGACCATCAATTCGGTCCGGGCTGCGTCGCGGTTTTCCGATGCGCGGATGATCTTGACCACTTCGTCGAGATGGTCGAGCGCTTTGAGATACCCTTCTAAAATATGGGCGCGGGCTTCTGCTTTGGCAAGCTCGAAGCGGGTGCGGCGGCGGATGACTTCGATCCGGTGGTCGATCCACGCGCCGATGAAATGCTTGATATTCATCGTGCGCGGCAAGCCGCTTGTCGAGCGCGAGCATGTTGCAGCCGAACGTCACCTGAAGATCGGTATTTTTATAGAGCTGGTTGATCGTCACATCGGGAATCTCGCCCCGTTTGAGCTCGAGGACGATCCGCATCCCGTCTTTGTCCGATTCATCGCGGATATCGGAGAGGCCGGTGATCACTTTTTCATTGATCAGGTCGGCGATCCGCTTGATGAGGACTCGATTTGTTGACGTTGTAGGGGATCTCATCGACGATGATCTGCTGCCGCTGATTCGGCAGGTCTTCCACTCGTAACGAGCGCGCGAAGGATGATCTTGCCTCGGCCTGTATGGTAGGCTTCTTTGATGCCCCGGTAGCCGCAGATGACGCCGCCTGTCGGAAAGTCGGGGCCCGGGCATCACCTTCATGATCTCGTCGATGGCTGGCGCTGCGATTGTCGAGCACAAGATCGTCGCGGCGATCGAGCTCGTCAAAGTTATGGGGAGGGATATTCGTCGCCATACCGACTGCAATCCCAGAAGAGCCGTTGCAGAGCAGATTCGGAAATTTCGCGGGAAATACCGTCGGCTCGGTCTTCGTCTCGTCATAGTTGGGGATCATCTCGACGGTCTCTTTGTCGAGATCTTCCATGAGGGCCATCGCGGCATGGGTGAGGCGCGCTTCGGTATAACGCATCGCGGCAGGAGGATCGCCGTCGATCGATCCGAAGTTTCCTTGCCCGTTGATCAAGCGTATAGCGCATCGCCCAATCCTGGGCCATGCGGACAAGCGTTGGATAAATCACCGTCTCGCCGTGAGGGTGGTAATCGCCGGACGTGTCGCCGGAGATTTTCGCGCATTTTCGGTGTTTGGCGCCCGGGGTCAAATTCAGCTGCCGCATCGCATAGAGGATACGCCGCTGGGAGGGCTTTAGCCCATCGCGCACATCGGGAAGGGCCCGGGAGATGATGACCGACATCGAGTAGCGAAGGTAGCTTTCCTTCATCTCTTCTTCGACATTGCGGGGAACGATGACTTCATCTTTCGTATAGGACATAGGCTCTCTCTTAAATATCTAGATTTTTGACCGACAGAGCGTGCTGTTCGATGAAGAGCGCGGCGAGGCTCGACCTCTTCGCCCATCAGCATCGAGAACATTCTGTCTGCGGCGATCGCATCGGGCAGCGTTACTCTGACAAGAGTCCGTTTCGCCGGATCCATCGTCGTCTCCCAAAGCTGGTCGGCGTTCATCTCGCCAAGACCTTTGTAGCGCTGGATTTCGACCCCTTTGCGGCCGTTGGCTCGCACCGCATCGATCACCTCTTTCAGCGTGTGGAGGGGTAACCTTTTTCCCCTCTTCAAGAAGCTCGAAAAGTCATCCCGTCTGCAATCAAGTATTGTGCGAAGGGTTAGATGGAAGCCGCGGAGCTTTTCGATGAGGCCGATCAGCCGGTTCGGGTCGTAAAGTTCGATAAAAGCCAAAGGCTTTAGGAGTGAAGGCGCGCATCTCTTCGGTGATTTCTTCGGGAGGGATGGAGGCGAGAGTCTCTTCATGGACCTGTCTTTGCCTCTCTTCATTTTCCTTCTTGAAATCGACGAGCTCGTCTTCCGTGTAGAGGAAATGGATTTTTTCGCCGAGGGTAACTTTGGTAGCGAGGATACTGGGCACCTTGCCGCATCGCGATGAATTCGCGGAACGGCACGCCCTTCCTTTCGATGGCGCTGATGAAAACTTCCACTTCGAGGATCAGCGTCCATCAGTTTTTCCGTCATTTCTTTGCCATACGAGCTGTCCGATCCCTTAGGATGGAGGAGGATATCGCTCATCCCTAACCTCAAGAGATATTCGTCCATCTCCCGTTCCGAGTGGATATATTGGCTTACTTTTTTGCGCGTCACTCTGAAAAGAGGAGGCCGCGCGATATAGATGAAATTGTTTTCGATGAGCGCCGGCATATGGCGGTAGAAGAATGTCAGAAGCAGGGTGCGGATATGGGAGCCGTCGACGTCGGCGTCGGTCATGATGATGATTTTGTGATAGCGGAGTTTCGGCAAATTGAAATTCTCCGTCCCGATGCCGCAGCCAAGAGCCGCGACCATCGAGCCGACTTCCGTGTTTTGCAAGATCTTTTGGAGGCGCGCTTTTTCGACGTTGAGGATCTTACCGCGGATCGGAAGATCGCCTGGAATCTTCGGTCGCGCCCCGATTTTGCGGAGCCGCCGGCAGAATCCCCTTCGACGATGTAGATCTCGCAAAGGGCGGGATCTCGCTCCTGGCAATCGGTCAAGCTTCCCGGCAGTCGCGCGCCATCCAGAGCCGTTTTGCGCAGCGTCAGTTCGCGCGCTTTTTTCGCCGCTTCGCGCGCTTGCGCCGCGATGATCGCTTTTTCGGCGATGAGCTTGCAATCGCTGGATTTTCATCTAAATAGGTAGTCAATTCTTCGCCGACGATCTGTCTGGACGATCCCCGCCACTTCGCTGTTGCCTAGTTTCTGTTTCGTCTGCCCTTCGAATTGGGGATTCGGCACTTTGCAGGAGATGACCGCGGTCAAGCCCTTCCCGCATATCTTCGCCGGTAACCGTCATCTTTTCGGTTCTTGAGGAGGTATGCCCCTTCATGTAGTTGTTCAAGACGCGCGTGAGAGCCGTTGAAAATCCGGTCAAGTGGGTTCCGCCCTGGCGGGTCGCGATATTGTTCACATAGGTGTAAATCGTTTCGGTGTAGGTGTCATTCCATTGCATCGCCACTTCGAATTCGACCGGCCCGTCATGGCCCTCTTTCACGGCATGGATGTAGATCGGCTTTGGAAAAAGAGGAATTTTGCCTCGTTGAGATAAGAGACAAAAGACGAAATCCCCCCTTCATAATTGAACCGGACCGCTTCGCGGGTCGCTATCCCTTTCGTCTTGGAAAAGGATCGTGATGCCACGGTTTAAGAACGCAAGTTCCCGAAACCGCTTGAGCAAAATATCATAATCATAGCTCGTGACGGAAAAGATCGTATCGTCGGGCCAGAAAGAGATCTTGGTCCCGCGTTTTGTCGTGGTTCCCAGTTGTTTTAGGGGCCCTGTCGGTTTGCCCCGCTCGAAGATCCATTTCGGAAACATGTCCGTCTTTATAGACAGTCGCAACAAGCTTCTTCGATAGAGCATTGACGCAAGAGACCCCGACGCCGTGGAGACCGCCCGATACTTTGTATGTGCTCTTATCGAATTTTCCGCCCGCGTGGAGAATCGTCATGACGACTTCCAGCGCCGTCACATCGCGCCCTTGCTTGAGCGATTCTTGTTCATGTTTTTCGATCGGAATGCCGCGCCCATCGTCCTCAACGCTTACCCCTCCGTCGGCATGGAGGGTCACGATGATCTGGGTGCAATAGCCTGCCATCGCCTCGTCGATGCTATTGTCGACCACTTCATAGACCAATTGGTGGAGGCCATTGGTATGGGTGTCCCCGATATACATCCCCGGCCGCTCGCGCACCGCTTGGAGACCTTCCAAAACGGTGATCGAACTCGCGTCGTACCCTTTCTCTTTTGCCATCGTCGTCATGCCTTGCCTCACCCGATCTTGAACACGAGGTCCTTGACCTGGAATTTTTCTTGGAGCTTCCTGAGCAGTCGGGGCTTTTCATGCACCCGGAGCAAACTATAGAGCATCGAACTTTTCAGAGCGACCGTCAATACCCCGTCTTCAAAAGAGACGGGCTCTGTCATCCCAGCCAATTTTTCTCCCATAAGAAGAGCCCATTCTCGGAACACCGCTTCCCTCGGAATTTCGGAATTCCTACGGATCTTTGCCAATAGATCGGGCAAGAGTTCCTCGATTTTTACGCCGGGGGAACGGGTGCCGTCAAAGTGCCTAGGAGTGCGGGAATTCATAAGAAATGCTCCATTCCCAAGTGTACTGAAACTTTAGCAAAAATTCAATGCAAAAAAATGAGAGTTAAAAAAACAAATTGCTGATGCCGAGAGCGATTACAAAATAGATGGTCATGGACAAGAAATCGTTGAAGGCGGTCACGATGGGGCCAGCCGAAATGGCCGGATCGACGCCGATCCGGGAGAAAAAAAGCGGCGAAAAGACGCCAAGAAGCGTGCCCGCTGTACAGCCCCCGATAAGGCCGAACCCGACGATCGCCCCGACTGCGATCGGAGCGGCCGGCCCAACGCCCCCGCCCAGCGTATCGAAGAGATAGACGAGTAGGCCGCAGCCGATGCCGAAGATGAGGCCCGTAAAAAGGCCGCTCAAGAGCTCTTTGACAAGTGTCTCCCTGCGGCTGCCCGCAGAAAGCCCTCCCATGGCCATGATGCGCACTAGAACCGTGCTGCATTGCAGCCCGATCGTCCCGGACATTCCATTGATTAAGGGGACGAAAAAGAGGGCAAACGTCAAAACTCCCCCCTCGTATTTTTGAAATGAGGACATCACGCCGACGTTTAGGAGCCCGGCGAGAAGAGTCACCAAAAGCCAGGGGGCTCTCGTCAAGAAGCGGCGCAAGATCGGATCGTGGGACGTGAACTTGTTATTCGTACCCGCCATCTTGGCGATCGTCTCGTCCGCCAAATCTTCCAGCGCCTCGACGATGTCTTCATGAGCGATGACGCCGATGAGATAGTTGTCGATATCGACGACAGGCAGGGAGGCGATCTTGTAGCGCTCGACGATATCGATCACCTCTTCCCGGGTCGCTTCGGCGGTGACTTTGTGCAAGACGGGCCTCATCACCTGGCGGAGCGGGGTCGTGAGAGGATTGATCATCACGTTGCGGGCAGGCACGTACCCCTGCAGCTCGCCGGAATGGTTCAGGATGAAAATCCCCTTCGTGAAATCGATCCTAGGGTTGTCCCGGATATAGTCGGCCGCCTCCCCGATCGTCATATCCATCGTGAACGCGAAAAATTCGGAGGTCATGAGGCGGCCGGCGCTCTTGCGATCGTGCTTTTTCAGCTCGCGGATCCGGCTCGCTTTTTTCGAGTCGATCACCGCCATCAAGCGGCGGAAACGCCTCTCCGGCATATCGTCCACGATCCATACGGCTTCATCGGTCGGCATCCGTTCAAAAATTTTTTTCAGCTCAACGTCATCGATCTGCCGGAACAGGGTCAGCCGCGTATCGCCGTCGGTCGTAACCAAGAATTTGATTTTCGCGTCGCGGTTAGGAAGGTTTTCAAAAAGGACGGGACGGACATGATGGGGAAGGTGGGATGCGGCGTAGGCGAGGTCAATGGGGGAATGTTCGCAGGCGATCTTAGCGATGTCGTGGAGCCGCACCTTGGACGTTTGCTTATGGAACGCCTTTTCAAGTTTTTCCTTGAGCAGGTCGTCGATCCGTCCTGTTTTCGACTCCAAAGCGTTGGCGCCGTCCTCGATCTCTTCTTCATTGGAATGGATTTCCATTACTTTCCTTCCCGGGCCTTTCCCGAGCTTTCAGGGGCGCACAACGCCTATCTACATGATTTTCCTCATTTCTTGGATGCATCGTACCTCATTTTTTAGCATTTCCGCAACGCTTTTTCCCCTAGAAATTAAATAGTTGAGTTCGGTAACATAGCCTTCCTCAAGAATGAGAATAGAAATGCACGACCCTAAGCAAATTAGAAATATCGCCATCATCGCCCACATCGACCACGGGAAAACTACCCTCCTCGACAGTTTGCTCAAACAGGCCAATATTTTCCAGGAACACGAGAAAGTCCCAGAGCGGGTCATGGATAGCTTCGACCAAGAAAAAGAGAGGGGAATCACGATTTTCGCAAAACATACTTGCGTTTACTATAAAGACTATAAAATTAATATTATCGATACGCCCGGCCATGCCGATTTTTCCGGCGAAGTAGAAAGGGTCCTCGGGATGGTCAACTCCGTTCTTCTCTTAGTCGACGCCCAGGAAGGGCCTATGCCTCAAACGCGGTTTGTTCTCTCTCAAGCGCTCAAAATGGGCCTGAGGCCGATCGTCGTCTTGAACAAGATCGATAGGCCCCATGCAGCCCCCGACCGGGCGCTGAACCTGACATTCGATCTTTTCATGGAACTTGGCGCCAACGACGAGCAGCTCGATTTCCCTTACATTTACGCCTCGGGCTTCAGCGGCTATGCGATAAAAAATTTGGACGATGAAAAGAAGGACTTGACTCCCCTTTTCGAGCTCATTTTGAGCGCTGCGCCCCCGCCCCCAGGAAATCTCGACCTCCCCTTCCTCATGCAAGCGGCCACCTTAAGCTACGACGATTACGTTGGCCGGCAAGCATGCGGCCGGATCCTCGAGGGGAAAATCGCAAAAGGGCAAATGGTCACCCGCGTCGACCGCAACGGGAACCATGCTCAACACAAAATTGTCCGGATCGAGGGGCACCTCGGCCTAAAGAAAGTAGAGATGGAGAGCGCAGGCGCAGGCGATATCGTCACCCTTTCCGGCATCCCAGAGGTTGATATCGGCGACACGATTTGCGCTCCCGATAAGATCGTCCAGCTCCCTCCCATTACTCTCGCCGAGCCGACGGTATCGGTGGAATTCCTTGTCAATGCAAGCCCCTTTGCCGGACGCGACGGGAAGCATATCACCATGAACAAACTGCGCGACCGGCTCATGCGTGAAAAAAGGGCGAATATTTCCCTCAAGATCGAAGAAATTCCGGGCCGAGACGATGCGATCCGCGTCTGCGGACGGGGCGAGCTGCATCTTGCCGTTTTGATCGAAACCATGCGACGCGAAGGTTACGAGCTTGCCCTTTCGAAACCGGTTGTGATCACCAAGGAAGTCGACGGGGTCGTCCAGGAACCGATGGAGCGGGTCCACGTAGAAGTGCCTGAAAAATTTTCCGGCACTGTGATCGAGGATCTTTCGCGCAAAAAAGGGGAAATGCGCACCCTTTCCACCTCGGAGCATGGGCTGACGACAATGCAGTTTCTCGTGCCGACAAGGGGCCTTATGGGATACCGCAACGATTTTCTCACCCGCACCTCGGGGCTTGGCATCCTCACCTCGATTTTTGAAGTTTTCGCCCCTTGGAAAGGCGATATGCCCGGCCGCAGCCGCGGCGTCATGATCGCTAACGGCTCCGGCAAGGCCAATGGCTACGCGCTCTTTAATCTACAAGAGCGGGGGTCGCTCTTCGTTAAACCGGGCGATGAGGTCTACGAAGGGATGGTCGTCGGCGAACACGCGCGCGATAACGACCTTGTCGTCAACGCCATCAAAGCGAAACAGCTCACCAACATTCGCGCTGCGGGCAGCGACGAAAATATCATCCTCACCCCTCCCAGGAAATTTACGCTGGAGCAAGCGATCGACTACATAGCGGACGACGAACTGGTCGAAGTGACGCCGAATTTCATCCGTTTGAGAAAACGGTTCCTGACGGAAAACGAGCGGAAGCGTGCGTCACGCTAGGTCATAGACCCTGATGAACATCCCGATATACCGAAACAACCTGAAGAATCGGTTTTTGACTGCGTCGGCTTTACCTCAGAATTTTTGTTCTCAATCGCGCCTTGCGCACGCGCAATGGTCGCTTGCTCCGAACACAAATTCTGAGGAGCCTCCTTGTCAAATTCCCGATTCTTCAGGTTGTTTCGGTATAATTCGCAGCTTGACTCTTATTGTTTATTTTTTTTATAATCTTATAAATTAACTATGGAGTAATTATGAATAATATTAATATAAATAGTTTGGATGATATAGCAAATTCTTTAAAAAACGTCCAGAGCACTGTGTATAAGATGGGCGCACTCGCCTTTGGCGCGATGATGACAAAAAGCATATTATCATCTCTTGCTAATAAATTTTTTGAAAGTGAATCCTTGCCAGTTAAAATAAATTATGTGGATTGGTGGCCTAATACCAAACAAAAAGCCCAAGAGTTTGGCTCCAAATTCTGGGCGCATCGAGTAGAAGGGGCTACCGCATCCAGTATCACCGGAGGAGCGTTATGGCTCTCTTGGCTTTATTCCGATATGCATCCTACAGCGAAGTCCCTTTGGACTCTGGCGCATAAAACAACCTCGTCTTGTCTCAATCTCTTTGGCTTTAGTAAGGACTATTTTGGAAACGACCTGATCTCTTTGTGGGTATTGCCTACGCTGATCGGAGTCGGAGCATCGCTAGCTCTTGGCTCCTACGAAGTGATTTCCCAATACTTTGACAAGGATCTCTCTTTGGAAACAAAACCCATATTTAGCCCTAAGCTCCAAGCAGAACTTGATGAAATCCTAGCCACCACGCAGACAAGCAAAGAAAGAAATGACTTTTTTCAACATCTACTTGTCTACGGTCCTCCTGGAACAGGAAAAACAATGATCTCAAAATGGATCGCAAAGAACTCCAATATGAATTACATGTACATTTCTGGCGGAGATTTCTTAAAAGGGATGAATTATAACGCTTTGCAAGGACCGGTCAGCGTCCGCGTCTCGAATCAGAACTCTGCGGGCGCAGCGGTCGACATGTTGCAAAAATTGGTAGAATATGTGAAAAGCCTCCCTTCTCAAACCGTTATTTTTGTGGATGAAGCGGAAGCATGCTTTGAAAACAGGGAGGAAGCCAAAAAAAATGGCAAAAGCCAAGAATTAGTGTCTTTTTTAAATGCATTCCTGAAATTAACAAGTTCATCTAGTTCTAAAATCATGTGGGTCTTTGCTACAAATCTTCCGAAAAATCTGGATCCAGCAATACTGAGCCGTATGGATTACAAAATCAAAATTGGAGCTCCTGAGCTGGCGGAACGGAAAGAGATGACCAGAAGCAACGTCGATCTCCTTGTGACTCCCTCCGAATATCGACGTTTCTTTACACCGGAGATTATCGAACATATTGGCAACCAAACAGAAGGGTTCTCAGGTCGCGACATTTTTAAATTCATCAATCGATTGAAAACAGAAGTAAGAAATAAAAATGCGCTAGAGATCAGTACCATTGATCGAATTCTTAAGAACTACCTCAAACAAGAACATCAACTCGAAATCCAAGATAATGCAGAGAATCCTCTAGAGGAATCCACTCTATGGCCAAGAAAATGCCAATGTGGTCGAGAAGCCTGTCCATGAAGAGAAAAAATCCAGGGGCTTTTTTGGGATGAGAGCTAAGTAGTTTTGAACTAAATCTGCATATGCGATAAGTTTGACGTCGTGTTTATGTTTTGGCGGCGTCTATACTGCGCGCGGGAAGGATTTTTAAATTTGAACGCAAGCGAGACAAAGCAAAATCGAAGCGAAGCGGTCCGACCGACCTCCCCAGGGGCCCCCAAACAACGCATCGTTTTTGGGGACGGGGCGAAGGAAATATCCGAAGGCAATATTTCCGAGGACTGCGGAATCGAGAAAAACGGTCCTCGGATGGACCGTTTTTCTCGCGGAGCAGATCGATTTGGCGAAGTCGCAGCCCGTCCAAATTTTAAGAAGCCAACCGCGCGCAGTATATCCCTTTTTCTCCTCTGCGTTATCGCTTTTGCTATTCCCTTCGAGCACAAATACGACAAGCTCTTCCGTTTTTTTTCTCTGAAACTCATCCCGGGAAATCTAGTTTTGCCGAGCTTCTTCGATAAGAAGATCTATTTCTACCCTTCCGATGTCATCGCTCTTTTGCTCCTCTTCATTGCCCTTTTTGCGTTCCGCATCCCTTTGAGACGATTCTTCATACCTAGAGGCGCCGTTTTTCTTTGGACCGTTTTTCTTTGCGCTTTGATTTCGATCGCCCTTTCTCCTTTTGCCAGTTACCCTATCCCCTACATCCGCCTATTGCAACTTGCCACCCCCTTTATCCTTTTTTGTTTCCTTGCCAACGGGAGAGTAGAGGACAAATCCAAACTCTCTTTTCTTTTGCTCCAATGCCTTATAGGAACCGCGCTCATCCAATCGGGCCTCGCGATCGCCCAATACGCAATTCAAGGGCCTCTTGGCCTCCGCCTCTTCAGCGAGCCGTCCAGCTTTCCTGTATTTGGTGTCGATTCGGGACGCATTTGGCTGTTCGATAACAACTTAGGCGTGCAGCCGCGCGAAGTGATCCGACCTTCAGGCACCTTCCCGCACCCAAACGTCCTGGGCGGGTATTTAAGCATGTCAATCCTTGCGGCTTATTCGCTTTTTTCCCGCCCAAAGTGGCGTCTTGCAGCGGCACTGATGATTCCCATCCAATTCTTCGCGATGAGTCTAACGTTTTCCCGGTCAGCGCTTTTTAGTTTGATGCTCGGCACCCTGGCCTGGTTCGGTCTCCATTTGAGGCAAAATGGTTTACGTTTCCTCTGGAAGTCGATCCGGCTTCCTGCCCTTACAATAACCTTCTCCATCCTTTTTAGCTTTCTTGTCCTTCAGACCCAAATCAAGGATCGCGGCGGGATCGTGAATTACAATGGGGTTGCGCAAGGGTCGGACGCTCTTCGGATCTCCTATCAAAACTTGGCGCTCCAAGTCATCAAAGACTTTCCCCTTTTTGGCGCCGGGTTTGACCAGCTCTCGATCCGCGGCCTTGATTATCTCCCCCAAAAGCCTTTCGGGGGCAAGGAATTCCCAGCGTCGAGCGCCACTCATAATATCTATCTCTACTTGGCTGGAGAAACGGGTCTTCTATCTCTTTCCGCGTTTCTCCTCTTCATTTTCTCCTTGCTTTGGGCGGCGAGCCACACACCCCTTACCCCCCTCACTGCCTCTTTGACCGCTATTTTTATCGCCTTTCTTTTCATCGGGGGCTGCGATTTTTACCCGCTCCTCTTTCAGCAAGGGAAGCTCCCATTTTTCCTTGCGGCGGGTCTCCTTGCTGCGAACACTAGAACCGCCGAGCAAGAGGCAACCGCATGACCCACTCCCGGGAAAACGTCTGGAAAATGTTCGATGCGATCTCAGCGACCTATGACCGGATCAACTCGATCCTATCCTTTGGGATGGACCGCGGTTGGAGAAGGCGTGCCGCCCTGCACCTGCCAGAGCGAAAAAATCTGGATCTCCTCGACATAGCGACAGGGACAGGGGATCAGCTCATCGCCTGCATGGAGAGCGACGCCCACATCCGGTCCGCGGTCGGCATCGACCTTGCCTCTTTCATGCTCGAAATTGCCCAGGCCAAAATCGGATCGAAACCTTACAAAACAAAAGTCAAATTTCAGCGCGCCGACGCTTTGCGGCTCCCCTTTAGGGATAGCTCTTTCGATGCGGCGACGTTTTCTTTCGGGATCCGCAACGTGTCCGATCCGAGTGCCGCGCTCAAAGAAATTGCCCGTGTCCTGAAACCCGGCGGAAGGTGTCTTATCTTGGAATTTTCCTTGCCGCCAAAGCCCTTGAAAACGCTCCATCTCTTCTATTTGCGCCGCATCCTTCCTCACGTTGGCGGATTTTTTTCCAAAAATAGAGCAGCCTACCGCTATTTGAACGAGACGATCGAAACTTTCCCAAGCGGCGGCGCCTTCTTATCTTTAATGAAAAGCGCCTCCCTCACGTCTCGGCAAATTCCAATGGCGCTTGGCGTCGTCACTTTATATTTAGGGGAGAAGCGTTGAGAGTCTATTGGTCAGACCGCGATGGGCTAGGCCCGCCGCGAGATGCGAAATTCCAATGCCGTCCTTTCTTTCCCAATGCGCGCTCTCCTTTTCAAGAAGAGTCGTCAAGAGTGGACTATCTCCCACCCCCCGTCTCAATGGAGGTAGTAAAACGGACCTTCGTTCCTGAAAAAGCGGAGTGGATCCATGCCGTGAAAAAGGCCCTCGCAAAGAAGATGGAAAAAATCGTCCTTGCCCGCTGCCAGATTTTGGAGCTGGAGTCATGCCCTGACCCTTTTGCCCTCACCGCCGCTCTTCAAAGAAAAGCACAAGGAGCGCACGTCTTTTGTTTCAGCGAGGGTGACATCTCCTTTTTCGGCGCCAGCCCGGAGCGCCTTTTTTCCGCGAACGGCAGAATCTTTATAGCGAAGCAATGGCTGGAACCCGCCCTCGCGGAAGCTCTCCCGAAGAAGACGAGAGGCTGGGACAAGAGCTCATGAAGAGCGCGAAGGACCTTAGGGAACTCTCTCCTGTGCAAACATTTTTGCAAACCGCTCTCCATCCCATTTGCCAAGGACCTCTTACATTTTCTCCCATTGCTCTTCACAAAACGCAGAATGTCCAACATCTTTATGCTCGCTGCAGGGCAACCTTGAAAAACAATCTTACCGATGAAGAAATTCTCTCCCGCATCCACCCGACGCCAGCTCTTTGCGGCACTCCCACTGAAGAGGCGTTCCATCTGATCCGGGCATTGGAGCCCTTCGAGCGGGGCCTCTACGGCGGCGCTCTTGGTTGGAGCACCCCCGAAACTTCCGAATGGATCGTCGGAATCCGCTCTTGCTTTGTGAGGGGCAACCGCGCTTATCTCTATGCTGGAACCGGCATTGTCGAAGGGTCCGAACCAGAAGAGGAATGGGAAGAGCTCAATCAAAAAAGCCGCCTCTATGACGGGATCTTCGTATGACTATTAACAGGGGCGATAAAAAGGAGACAATATACGCCAGCGAGCCACAGCAAAATCGAAGGGGGCAAAGCCCCCGTTCTGAACAAGGAGCACCATTGCCAGAGGCAAGGGCGACGAGGAAGATCGATTTGGCTGCGGAATCGAGAAAAAGGTTCGAGAAACCTTTTTCTCGCGGAGCAGATGAGCGAAGCGAATCGGCCCGAAGGGAGGCGCAGCAAGTAGATTGTCAACTTTTTACCACCCATGTTAATAAAGAGGCATTTTGGATCATCGATCAATTGATCTGCCAAGGGACCGATCATTTCTGCATTGCCCCAGGATCGAGAAATACGCCGCTTGTCGTGGCGGCCGCAGAACACCCTCGAACGAAAACGATCGTCCATTATGACGAGCGGGGCCTTGGTTTTTATGCGTTAGGATATGGAAAAGGGGCAAGGCGCCCCGCTGCCGTGATCACGACCTCGGGGACCGCCGTCGGCAATCTTCTCCCCAGCGTCATGGAGGCGCACCACAGCTCCACGCCGATGATTCTTCTGACTTGCGATCGGCCCGCAGAGCTCCGAGATTGCGGCGCAAACCAAACCACGGACCAAATCAAGATTTTCAGCCATTTTATCCGCTGGCAAGCCGATCTTCCGCCACACCTTTCCGAAAGTTATTTCCGCTCAATCGCCGCGCAAGGGGTCTTCCACGCGACCCAAAACCCGAAAGGCCCCGTCCAGCTCAATTGCCAATTCCGCGAACCTTTTACTCGAGATCCTCCCCAAGAATCGGGATTCCCCATCCGCTTTGCCCCTGCCCGCCTCGTCCCGCCTCCAACCAAAACAGAGGCAAAACGAGGGGTCATCTTCATCGGCGAGACCGGATCCGATCCCCGTCCTATCTTGACCCTTGCGGAAAGGCTTCAATGGCCCGTATTTGCCGACATCCTATCCAATGCGAGGCTAGAGCCCTCTTACGAACAGATCCGCCATTTCGATTGGATTATCAAAACAAATCCGCACCTGTTCCCTGATTATATCCTTCATTTCGGCAATCGGTTCGCCTCTAAAAAAATTCTAGATTGGGCGCCGACACTCCATGTAAGCCCGTCCCCTTTTCTTCAAGATCCGAACCGGAGATTGCATGGCCGTTTGCAGTGCGATATCGAACCTTTTTGCGAAACATTTGCAGGTGGATGCGACCCTTCATGGCTTGGCCGATGGAAAGGGCTCGATGAGGAGATCTTGGCCGTCTCTGAAAACCAGTTCCGGGAGGACTTTCCTTTTACCGAAGCGCACGCGATGCGTCATCTCGCCGAAATGCTTCCAGAGTTTTTTGCCGTTTTCCTTGCGAACGGGATGCCAATCCGCGACGCCGATCATTTTCTTTTTCCGAAAAAATGCCTGGGGTTTTTTGGCAACCGGGGCCTTTCGGGCATCGACGGCAATATCGCCACTGCTGCAGGGCTCTCGGAGGGGCTTCACGCCCCCGTCCTTGCCATTCTTGGAGACCAGACCTGTCTCCATGACCTGAATTCCCTTCCCCTTTTGAAAAAAACCGCCCACCCTGTCGTTATTTTGGCCTCGAACAATTTCGGCAGCGGCATCTTTTCTCATCTTCCCATCGCAGAGTGGCCTCAATTCGAAACCTATATGGCGGCCTCCCACTCCTTCCGCTTTGAAGACGCGGCCCGGATGTTCGGCATCCCCTATCTCCCCTTCGAGCGCATCTCCTTCGAGCAAAGCGCCCTAGTGGAACTCTTTACAAAGAGGGATGAAAACTACAGGTTTCAAAAAAAATTCCAATCCGCTTGCTCGAGAGAGTCGGTGTTTACCGTAAATTAAAATTTTTTATATTGTCATTTTTTTACTTACAATCAATGCGACCAAATCGTTCAACTCATAAAGCAGACCAGTAGCCGCTTAGAAAATGTTTGCATGGCTGGGGAAGTTCCGACGACATAGTAAAGATTACGAATTAATTACAGCTTATGCAGGGCGAGCGCATCAAAATGCAAAATCCAGTCGACCCTGTACCCTCCTACGGGTAAATGAGTAGCAACACCGGTTCGGACGATTCATCAGAGACGTTCTCTGATCAGGTAGGCAACGTAGGGGTGTACGCACATACTACGAATTCAACATTTGATGCGCTCGCCCTGCGTATTATGGTAGCTAGACTGAGCAACTTATGGTAGGATCGCAGACAGTCTCTTATGAAGGCTCTCCAAGTGCCTTGAAATAATATTCAATGAGCAATGTCCCTTTATAAATAGTGCGAAAAAACCGTTCAGGGGAACTTGCGTCTTTTCTGACAGATACGTCTGCATTAAGGGGCTGTTAAAAAATAAGTTAAACCATTTCCCGGCCATTATAGCGGCCCATCTGCCAGACGGCAGCGACTCGGTTATATTGCTCGAACATTGACCTTGTCGCTGCCGCAGACATCTGGGCCACTCTAAGAACCGCAAAACAGTTTACTTTATTCTTTAACAGCCCCTAAAGCAACTGTTCCATATTCTGCGCCACGTTGCGCAATTCATTGAAGCCGAATGCTAGAGTATGGAGTTCAGGTGGTAAGGCTCTCCAAGTGCCTTGAAATAATATTCAATGAGCAATGTCCCTTTATAAATAGTGCGAAGAAACTGTTCAGGGGAACTTGCGTCTTTTCTGACAGATACGTCTGCATTAAGCAACTGTTCCATATTCTGCGCCACGTTGCGCAATTCATTGAAGCCGAATGCTAGAGTCAAGTGTGGTATGGCCAACAATTTCAAAGAGCGAGAACGCACCAATGCGAGAGTTAACATAGCACCGCTTACTGCTAGAATTTCGACAAAACTACAGATTTTTTTCATCGTTGAGGTTCTCGAGGCAGTTTGCTCGCGAGAAATAGTCGCATCTTGTGATGAACCGAGCAAAAGCTCTCTAACCTCATTCCAATTCTTTAAATGTGTTTGATGATTCTTTTCTATGAGATAGGTCATTCAATTTCTCCCAATTTAGTTTAGAGGGTGTCTACAAAGTGAGGGAACGCCCGAGTTTTTGGATTATTTTGGCCGCTTTTCGACTTCAAAGCTTGGGGGGCCATATACTGTTGTCGATATTGCCCCCCAAGTCTTGAATCGAAAATCGGCTCAAAAGAACCGAAAATTTGTACAATATTATTCAATTTAAAATTTACCTGCAAGAGTCGCAAATTTCTTGGATCGGCTTCTCCTTCCATAACCTGTTATAATTTTGTTCCGTTAAGGTCAAAAAAATTCATTTTTCATGGTCCAAAACTTTAGCAAACTGTATCCTTTTCCTTCAATGAGTTGTAAATCCATCCTTCTCAAAAGAGGGCCCGGCATCCCCCTTGTTTTCCTTCACGGATTTCTGGGAAATAGCGCGGACTGGGAGCCCGTTTGTTCCTACTTGCCTCCCTGCCATTGCATCGGCGTCGATCTGCCAGGGCATGGCTCCTCTCCCTTCTCGCCTACCTTTGAGATCAAACCTCCCGCTCCGAAATTCCATCTCATCGGCTATTCGATGGGGGGGCGGCTCGCCATGCAATACGCCCTCCGCTTTCCCGAACGGATCGCTCAGCTCATCGTCGCCTCAGCCCATCCTGGGCTCTTGAGCTTCGTTGAAAAAGAAAAACGGAAAGAGGGCGATGCTAAATGGGCGAGGCTGCTTTTGGAATTACCGATTGACGAGTTTTTGCGACGCTGGTACGATCAGCCCCTCTTTAAAAGCTATATACCTGATTTTTCAATGCGCCGAAAACAAAACATCCCAGATCTAGCTGAGGCCCTCGTACACTTCAGCCTCGGCAACCAACCGATCTTACATGTAAAAACCGCGATCCATATCGTCGGCGAAAAGGACACGAAATTCCGGGCTCTCCACCCGGAGGCGATCATCGTTTTGGAATCAGGGCATGTCATCCACCTGGAAAAACCGGAAAGTTTTGCTCAAATCATCGCGGAAAAAATTTTATGACATTTCCCTGGAAATCGAGCGGCGTTTACACCGATATCAAATACCACAAACACGAGGGAATTGCGAAGATCACCATCAACCGCCCTCAGGTGCGAAACGCCTTTCGCCCAATGACCGTCGAAGAGATGAGCCATGCCTTGAACGATGCGCGGAACGACCCGACCATCGGGGTCGTCATTTTGACTGGGGAAGGGAAAGAGGCTTTTTGCTCTGGCGGCGACCAAAAGATCCGTGGGGACGCCGGATATGCCGACGGGCAAGGCGTCCATCGCCTGAACGTCCTCGATTTCCAGAGGCAAATGCGTTCTTGCCCAAAACCGATCGTCGCGATGATCGCAGGCTTTGCGGTCGGGGGGGGGCATGTGCTGCATGTGCTATGCGACCTCAGCATTGCTGCCGACAGCGCCATTTTCGGCCAGACCGGCCCCAAAGTCGGCTCGTTCGATGGCGGCTATGGCACTTCCTTTTTGGCAAGGATCGTCGGCCAAAAAAAGGCGCGTGAGATTTGGTTTCTTTGCCGCCAGTACAATGCTCAGCAAGCTCTCGAAATGGGACTCGTCAATTGCATCGTCCCCTATGAAAAACTCGAGGAGACGACCGTCCAATGGTGCCGCGAGATCCTCCAGCATTCGCCGATCGCGATCCGCTGCCTCAAAGCAGGGCTCAACGCCGACTGTGACGGACAAGCGGGGCTGCAAGAGCTGGCTGGTAATGCGACGATGCTATTCTACATGACGGAGGAAGGACAAGAAGGACGCAATGCATTCAACGAAAAACGAAAGCCCGATTTCGCCCGCTTCCCCAAGCGCCCTTAAGGCCCTCTTTTTAGCTTCCCGCCCGAAAACTTGGAGCGCTGGGATCTGTCCCGTCCTGATCGGCGGCGCTCTCGCAGCGAGGCATTCCCCCATCTCATGGGACACCTTTCTTTTAACGCTCTTCTTTTCCCTTTTCATCCAAATCGGGACCAACTATGCGAACGATTATTTCGACTTCGTAAATGGCGCAGACACTTCAGAGCGGATCGGCCCAAAACGGGCGGTGAGCGTTGGATGGATAGCCCCCAGCGCGATGCTCAAGGCAGCTCTCTTCACTTTCGCATTGGCCTTATGCCTAGCCCTTCCGCTCATGCTCGCGAGTGGGCTTTGGAGTTTTGGAATCGCCGCGCTTTGCGTCCTGTGCGGCATTCTCTACACAGGAGGGCCGAAACCTCTTGGGTATCTTGGCCTCGGCGAGATTCTAGTCCTCATCTTTTACGGACCCGTCGCCGTTATGGGCGCCTATTTTCTCCAAACAGGCGAATGCGGCTTCCGCTTATTCATCGCAAGCCTCGCTCCTGCATTTCTCTCGGCTGCGATCCTCATGGCCAATAACCTTCGCGACGAGAGAAGCGACCGGATCGCAAATAAAAAAACGCTCGTCGTCCGGTTCGGTGCGAAATTTGGTAAGGGCTTATATACTGCTTTTATCTTTGCCGCCTTTCTCGTGCCGATTGCGCTTGCCGCTCTAGGATTTCCCATTACAATTACCGCCGCATCCCTCATGATTCTTTTCGCTCCCCTCAAAAAGATCTTCAACTCTCATGAGGCGCTCGAAGAAACATCGCTCCTCCTTTTAGCCTACACTTTGGTGTTCATTGCGGGTGTACTTTGGTAGCCAAACTCTATTCCTATGAACTAAAAACCTCCTGGCCCAAATATCCGATCCGTAAAGGGCTGATTCTCCAGTGGAATGACGGGTGGGGTGAAATCGCGCCTTTGCCTGGATTGAGCTCTGAAACCTTAGAGGAGGCGAAAAGTGAAATATTAGAGTTTTTTCCCGATCTCGCTTCAGCCAAGCCTTGCCTTCCTTCGGTTCGCTTCGGCATCAAAGCCGCATCAAAGCCTTTTTCGGGAAAGCCCCTGAAAATTCCCCTTGCGCTCGTCAATGACCCCCGCCCTGGATTTTCTACTCTCAAGTTGAAACTCAGAGGGTTGTCCATCGAGGAAGCGGTCGCCCACGTGAAAAAATTTCTCGGAAAATATCGGCTCCGGCTCGACTGCAACAGCTCTTGGACCCTCGACCAGGCCCTCTCGTTTACCCGCCATTTTTCCCCCCAAGATTTCGAATACCTGGAAGATCCGGTCCAATCTTTTCCCGAACTTGTCCGTTTTTCCAAGCTTTCCGGATTTCCGATCGCGGTCGATGAACCGGTCTTGAAATTGCCCTGCCACAAAATCCCCACACTCAAAGCCGCGGTCATCAAGCCAAGTATCGTTGGTTTTTTTCCCTCCCTGCCTGTGCCAACCGTCCTCTCTTCGGCCTTGGAAAGCAGCCTAGGCCTTCTCCAAATCGCAAGATGCTACGAGAACGGAGCGCCTCCGGCAGGACTCGATACATTTCGGTTCTTCCCTGAAGACCTTCTCGTACCTCCCTTAAAGGCCGAAGACGGCTTTCTCACTTGGGCAGGAAGCACCTCCCCTATCGACATGTCGAAATTACTAACTGTTTAGTATGCCCTGTCCGTTAAAAGAAGCCGCGAGACTCGCTCCCCGACTGCCCGCCTTTGACAAGACGACCTTTCAAGAGCTTGACGAGCTTGCGGACAAGATGGCGCGGGCGCTCGAGGCCTCGGGCATCGGCCCGGGCGACCGGATCGCTTTTTTGCACCGCCCAACTTGCGAAACGGCAGCCCTATTTTTTGCCGCTTGGCGCATCGGAGCGTCGATCTGCCCACTATCGCTTCGTCTTCCCGCTTCCCAAATCGAAACCCTGCTCGCTCGCCTCGACGCCCGTTGCTTCATCGACTCTTTTTCCCCAAAGTCGATGCGTCATTGGGGGCCCCTTTTTTCCCCAAAGTCGATGCGTCATTGGGGGCCCCTTTTTTCCCCAAAGTCGATGCGACTTCGGGGGCCCCTTTCTTTTCTCCCTTTTTCCCCCCTTTCCCCGCGCCTCCGCATGAACCGCTACCCTCCCCTTTCCTTCCCGGCGGCGCTCCTCTTCACCTCGGGCTCGACCGCTCTCCCAAAAATTGCCGTTCTATCGCTCTCTAATCTCCTCTCGAACGCCGCGCCTCTTGCCAAATGGCTTGGGTTACGGATCGGGGACCGTTGGCTTCTCAACCTCCCCCTTTACCATGTAGGCGGGATCGGCATCCTTATACGCTCTACTTTAGCGCTTGCCACTGTTGTCCTCGATGAGAAAGACCCCGAAATCACCCACATTTCAGCCGTGCCGGCCCAGCTTTACCGGAAATCGCCCGTCTACAAAAATCTTCGGTGCCTGCTGATCGGCGGCGCCCCCATCTCTTCTTTTCCTGAACATCTTCCCTGCTATCTGTCCTACGGTCTGACTGAAATGGGATCGCTTGTCACTGTAGGCGCTAAATCTTTTTTTCCCCAACCCCAAAGTCGATGCGACTTCGGGGTCCCCTTGGGCTTTCCTCTTCCCGAACGGGAACTTCGCCTTTCCCCCACAGGGGCCCCCAAAGACGCATCGTCTTTGGGGAAGGGGAAGATCGGCGAGATCCTCGTGCGGGGAAAGTGCCTCTTTGAGGGCTACTGGGAAGAGGGGCGAATCTCAAAGCCGTTTGATCAAGATAGCTGGTTTGCGACCGGGGACCTTGGACGGATGTCAGACGACGGGCTGACCGTTTTGGGTAGAATTGACTGGCAGTTCATCTCGGGGGGAGAAAATATCCAGCCCGAAGAGATCGAACAGCAGCTCCTCTTACTGCCGGATGTTTTCGAAGCTGCGGTGGTCCCCGTTGACGACCCTGAATTCGGCAAGCGTCCGCTCGCGGTCCTCGTGGCGTCCACCCGAGCTAAAGACCCCGCCTACCTGAAAAGCGCCCTTCTCGAGCATCTTCCGAAGTTCAAAATCCCTATCCGCTTTCTCTTCATCAATGATGAATTGCCCAAAAATGGCCACAAAATCAACCGCAAAGCAATCGCTGAAATTGTGAGCAAAAATATTTAATTAACTGGAATTTTTATTTCCATTAATCTCTCAACATCAATAAGATAGAACCGCCTCTGGGCAAAAAAAAAGGGCTTATCTATAATCCGCTCCTTCATTGCGATGGTTTCATGACGCTTCAGACGCACCCTCTCCGCCGGATTTTTGCTCGATTCTTCCCTCGAAGGTATTCTTCCCAATCGGAGCCGAAGCAAGAGTGGGACGCGATCCCTGCCCCGCAAAGGCACGAATGGGCCCTTCGCTATCTTGCGCAAGGGGAATTGGCTCTTTTGCAAGCCAATCTCAATGCGCTCTCGTTTTTTGAAGCGGCATCCCAGATCGATCCCCAAAATCCCCGGATCTGGTATCGGCAAGGCCTTGCATTTTTCGAATACGGATCGGAAGAAGGGAAAGAAAAAGCTCTGCTTTTGGCCGCGAAACATTTTAAGTTCGCCGTTCAAATCGATCCCGCCTATTTCGATGCCTATGTCGCTTGGGGCAATACGTTGCTCCAGCTCGGCCGGTTCCATGCCGAATACCATTTCTTAGCGGAAGCGAAAGAAAAGTATCAAAAGGCCCTCGAACTTTCAGCCGCCCAGCCGAAAGAAATCCTCGCCGAACTCTACTGGGATTTTGGGATTGTCTGGTCCGAAATCGCCAAATCGTCAGGCGAGGCCCTCGATTTGAGACTCGCGATCGAATCTTTTCAAAAGGCAGCGGAGCTCCTTGAAGGAGGCCCTCCTGAATTTTTTAACGACTTCGGAAAGGCTTATTTGGAGATGGGTCTTCTCATCAATGATTCGCGCCACTACATGCAAGCGATCGTCCATCTCCAGCGCGCCGTCCAGGCGGGCCCTCATTACGTAGACGGATGGGCAACGCTTGCGGAATGTTATTCCCAGCTTTATCTCAACACGATGGATGAACGGTATGTCATCAAAGCATCGGATGCCTATTCGAACGCCATTAAGATTTCCTCTCCCGACGCCGACCTTTGGCTGAGCTGGGCCCAAATTCTCTCCGAATCGGGACGCCTCACTGAAGATCCCAAACTTCTCCGCGCGAGCTGTGAAAAGTGCGCGCGCGCCGCGACGATCGACCTCAAAGACCCTCTGATCACAGCACAGTGGGTCGAGTCGCTGTCCCACCTCGGCGCCCTCACTTCGCGCCTCGATCTTCTCATCGAAGCGGAAAATAAGATTCTCAAAGCCACCGACCTCTACCCCGATGATCCCGATCTCTGGCTGAGCTACGGAATCTGCCTGAACGCTTTCGGCCGCTATTATGAGGATCCGGAATACTATGAGATGGCCATCGAAAAGCTCCAATGGGGCCTTTCGATCGACCGGACCTCCGCCGAACATTGGCATGCGCTCGGCTCAGCCCATAGCGCACTGGCCGATCTCCTCGACTGCCCAGAGCTCCTCGAGCGAGCCGGCCGCTTTTTTGCCCGCGCATCCGACCTGAAGCCCTCCTATCCGGCGCTCCTCTTCGAGTCGGCCCGCACGTCACTTCTTTACAGCCGCATGGCCGACAATCTTCCTGCGTTGGAAGATGCAATCCTCCATTTCGAATCTCTCGTGCAAGGACATAAACAATCGATCCTCCACCATCCCGAATGGCTCTTCGAGTATGCTTCCGCCCTCGAATGGCTCGGGGATTTCAGCGGCGATGAAGCCCACTATGCCCGCGCAATCGAAATTTTCTCCCATGTCTTACTGATCCATCCCGATTTTCTCCATATCCATCGCCACTTGGCCGTTTGCTATCTCGAACGGGGCCACATCACATTGGAAGCGGACCATTATAAGAAAGCCATCCAATTTTTCCGGCTCGCCGCTCGGCAAGACGAGGAAAACGACCAAATTTGGCTCGATTGGGGAACTTGCCTCATCTATCTTGCGGGCCAAACGGACGATCCCGATTTCCGAAACCAGCTCTATTGGGATGCTGAACAAAAAATCAGCCGGGCGGGGCAACTTGGCAACCCTTATGCCTATTACAATTTCGCCTGCGTCTATTCGATCCTGGACCGGACTGCTGAGGCGATGACCTTCATCAAAAAAGCGCTCTCCGCGAGATCGCTGCCCACACTGGATGAGATGGCCGAAGATGAATGGCTCGACAACCTCCGCGGAACTACCGAATTCACCCAATTTTTTTCCGCTCTGGAAGCCAAGCTCCACCAAACCCGCGAAGAATAAAAGCAAATTAAATTAGCATGTAATTTCACTACATAGACCGCTGGGGCTTCGCGCCCACTGCTTTCCTTGAAAAAGTTGCTTGAATGACCGCTTAAAGAGAAGGCCAGAAGAATTTCCCAGCTAAGGACTCCTGAATTGCAAACAGTCCACTAACTGCTACTCTCTTTGTAAACAGTGATATTGGGTTTTTCTATTCACAACCTGATCATCCCGATCAGGAAAATTATCCGCTCATTAGCAACCCAGGAGATGCTTCGGCTCATAAGATCAAGGCCATTCCCGGACCTTTTGGAGGTGGGGAGACGCATTCAGAACGTGAGACTGGAGAGGATTGAATATAAATAAATTTGTGATCAAGCTAAGCACTGCAACGCGACGCGGAATGGGGCCCCAAAATGGGACATTTTGGGGTGGGAGCGCGCCGTTGCAGCCGATGGCTGCGCGCGGCAAAGGAGAATCGCACCGCAGGGCGAAGTGGCAGTACGAATGTACGCACGAGCCCGAGGACGCGCGCCCCAAGGGGCCCCCAAAGTCGCATCGACTTAGGGGAATGGAGGTAGTTGAGCGCCAAAGGCGCGAACGATCTCCACAGCCGTAGTCAGCCCCGCGGGGCTGCGGACACTTGAAAAAGAGCGGGGGTGCGCTCTTTTTCAAGGAAAGCAGTAGGCGCGAAGCCCCAGCGGTCTAAAGTGATATCATCATTTTTCATATTTTTTTAATAAGGTTGCTCTGCTAGCGCTATCTCTGATATGCTAATTCAGGACAAACCAGAGAGCCCTGAGCCCTTCCATGGATAAACGATCTCTTCTCTTTCTTTTGTGCGTAAGCCTTGCTTTTTTCGGCGTCCATACCTGGTTCAGCATGTCCCAGGATAAAGAGAGGCTCGCCCATCAAAAAAAGGTTAAGGAGCAGCAGGCTCTCGGCGATAAGGAATGGGCTGCGGAAGTCGTAGCCCGCACTGCCAAGCCCGGGGAAATCCCTCTTGCACCCCTCTTTGCCGACACAGCTCTCACCCAGAAACTAGGCGAGGCCGCTGTATTGGGTGGACATTATTTGGTGAATGGTTGGCAAAAGCCCTTGCCTGAAAAAACGTACGTCTCTCAAGGGAAATCATTTGAATCTCTGCAACTGACCGCTTCCGCCTCGGCAGGCTTGCCCGCCTTGTACAGCAAAAACAAAACCCCCTTCACGGTTCCTTCCATTCCCCAAGAAGGCACGGTCGACCTCCAGCTCGTCCCTTTAAATCAAGACCCCTCCCGAATCGTCTTCTGCCAAGAGAAAAAGGGAGAGCTTTCCGTCCCCTTTCAATATCTCGAGGAGCAGGCTATCGCCTTCATGCGTGTCGGGAGCGTCTATCTTCCCGTCGGCATTTACGAGCCAGGAGCGAAACGGATCAAAGAGCTTCGCGAATTCCCGTGGCTGCAGAATCTCGTGGAACAAGGGAGGCCGATCGAACTTTCCCCCTTAACGGGAAATGAAGAATTTTACGTATTGGAAAACACCTATCAGCAGCTCGTCTTTTCCACCAAAGGCGGCAGCTTGGCGGAGATCAACCTCCCTCTCAAACTGTCAAAAGATTCCAAAAGCTACATCAGAGAGATCGGCATCGATAGAGAAATCCTCGCTGAGTCGCCGCAAAATGCCAGGTTCCCTCTTCATCCCTACCGGATCCCATCTAGTTCGGCGCTCCAGACTCAAGGGACTCTCGGGGGATACTATCCCCTTTTGCGCCGGCCGATCCTGAATGCGGACAGCACCGAAAAAAGTTCGGTTCCCTCCGAGGCTTATGCGCTGAATATCATCGGCGACGATCCCGAGATTTCCCGTCTTTTATACCGGGTCACCCGTTTTGAGCCCAACCTGATCCAATTCCAAGCTCAGACGGGACAAAGGAAGATCACAAAGACGTTCTTTATTCCTCAAGAACGAAACGGCCCCTATTGCCTTCAGCTCGATCTCCAAATCGAAGGAGATGCACGGGGTCTCATGATCGGCTCGGGAGTTCCCGACGTGGAACTCGTGGGAGGGGCTTATAGCCCGCTTTTGCGCTACCAAGTGACCGTACATGGGGGCAATGACGTCGAAACGATCGACCTTCCCAAAAAAGGTCCAAGAGTTGGCTACGCCGCTGCCAACTGGATCAGCAACTGCAATGGATACCTTGGAATCATCCTCGACCCGACCAAAGAAAAAGGGGGGGCTATAAGGCCGTACAATTCGAGGGGGCTAAAATCCTGACCCGCCTTTCCTTGATCGACGCTGCCTACCGGCTTTATCCGCCGGAAAACTACCCGGGCTACGCGACCTATCTCCCTTTGAAAAGCGGCGTGAATTTCCCAATACGTATTTTCGCCGGTCCCTATGACGACGCCCTCTTGAAAGAGCTCGATGGAATCTATGAAGATCCCACCCGAAACTACAATCCCGACTATGCCTCAGCGCAGAGCATCCAGGGTTGGTTCTCCTTCATTTCACAGCCTTTTGCGAAATTCCTCTTTCTCCTCATGCGGATTTTTTATGCGGCGACCCACTCTTGGGCCTTTTCGATCATCCTCTTGACGATTGCCCTTAGGGCCATGATGTATCCGCTCAATGCCTGGTCGATCCGTTCTTCAGTCAAGATGCAGGAGATCGCGCCGAAAGTAAAGGCGCTCCAAGACAAGTACAAGAAAGATCCCCGCAAGGCGCAGCTCGAAGTGATGAACCTCTACAAAGAATCGAAAATCAACCCCTTCATGGGTTGTTTGCCGGTCCTTTTGCAAATGCCCTTTTTGATCGGGATGTTCTATTTATTGAAATCGAGCTTTCCTTTGCGCGGAGCCCCCTTTATCCCAGGCTGGATCGATGACTTGGCCGCGCCCGATGTTCTTTTTTCATGGGGAGAGCCCCTTTGGTTCATCGGAAACGAATTCCATCTATTGCCGATTTTGATGGGCCTAACGATGTATTTCCAACAGCGCCTCACATCTAAAGCGCCCAAAGACCCAAGCCAACTCTCCGATTCGCAAAAACAGCAAAAAATGATGGGGAACATGATGTCGATCCTCTTTACCGTCATGTTCTACAACTTCCCATCGGGATTGAACCTCTATTTCATGTTCTCAACCCTTTTGGGGATCGCCCAACAGTGGTGGATGACGAAGAGGACAAAATCACAAACTGCCGTCATTGCGAAGTAAGAAGAAATGTGGGATCTGATTCTCTCTCGTCTCGAAAATGAGCTGGGAAAGAAAACGGTCGAAAAGTGGGTCCGCCCCCTCAAGCTCCTCCGTTTCGATGCGGCAAATATCTATTTGGAAGCGGAAAATTCCTTCCAGGTCAGTTGGTTTGAAGAACACGTGCGCCCCCAATGCCAAAAGCTAGTGAATAACAACGGGCGGCCTATCCGGATCTTGCTCAACCTTAGAACCCCTTATGCGGAAAAAAAAGCCAATTGCAAAGACGTTTCGACTCTTTTTAAAGTCGCTCCCGACCCTCTCGATCCAGAAATGACCCTGGAGCATTTTTTGATACGGCGCAAAGCGAACGAGATCGCCTATAAACTCATCACAGATGCGGCCAAATGCCCTTTCAACCCGGTGCTGCTCTATGGAATGGCAGGCTCGGGAAAAACCCATCTACTCATGGCCGCCACTGCCCTTCTCAGGGAAAAAAAGATAAACGCCTTCTATGTCAATGCCTCCACTTTTACCGAACATGTCGTACAAGCGATCCGGAAGGGGACTATGCAAGAGGTCAGAGCCTCTTACCGCTCTGCCGATGCCCTCCTTGTCGACGATATCCACTTGTTCTCTAGGAAATCGGCCACCCAGGAAGAATTTTTCCACACTTTCAACGAGCTGCATACGCGCGGATCCCCGATTTTCCTCGCCTCGGAGGTCTCTCCCAGCAAACTGGTCGAAATCGAGCCCAGGCTTGTCAGCCGTTTTGAATGGGGGATCTCGGTCGGCATCGAAAAAGAAGATTGGGCTCCCATCTTGGAAAAAAAAGCAAAGCTTTGGAAACTAACGCTTGGCTCCTCTCTCATCTCCTTTCTCGTGGAAAAATTCCCCACCTCTCCACTCATGGCCTTGCAAGCCCTTGCGATCCGGACGAAAGACGTCTCCCAAATCGGACCCACCCACGCCTCGCTCCTTCTGAAAGACCTTTTGGAAAAGGAAGCTCTCCAAGCATGGACCCCCGAAAAAATTGTCAAACACCTCGCCGCGCGCTACGAAATCCAAGCTGCCGATATTCTCGGCAAATCGCAAACCAGGGAAGCTGCCGTTCCCAGGCAAATCGCCATGTACATCTGCCGTGAAAAACTAAAGCTCCCCTTTCAAAAAATCGGGGAAATTTTCAGCCGCGATCACTCGACGGTCATGGCGAGCGTCCGGCAGATCCAAGAAGGGATTGAAAAACAAAAACCAGAACTTTGCGAGGCTGTGGCCAGCCTCAAAATTTAATTTACTAAAAAAAAGAAAACGCACTTTTAGTGCGTTTCTTTTCACGAGTTCTCTCGATTAGATCTTGATGTACCGCTCGCCAGGTTTGGCTCCCGCGCCAAAGGCTTGCTGCTCTTGCGGGGGCGCTGGGAATTGGAATGGGCCAGGCTCTTCGCCATTCATGATTTTCGTTACGATCTCGCGCCATTTTTCAACCGTTTCCACAAAAAGAGGGGCAAAACGTCGGAGAGCTGCCGCATCGACGCCAAGGCCCATGTCGATGACGCAATGCATCAGGATCAGCTCTTCCTTGAGCGCGATGCCTACCCCGCCGCCAGCCATTTGGCCGCCGAGCATGGAGCCTTCGAGCAGCCTCTCATACAGCTTCAGTTTGGTTCTATCATCTTTGGGAAGGCCGTCGAGAATGGGCGAGTAGAGATAGAGACGGTCCGAATTACGCTCATAAGTAATGTGCAGCGAAAAAGTGTTGTCGATCCCGAGAATACAGGTAAAATTCTCGTCAAAATCAAGACCTTCTAAATTGAGCTCTTTGCCGAACTCCTTCAAGTTGGCCTTGGCGTTCTCATAAGACATTGGTTCCCTCCTAAAAAGTTTTTAGCATCTTAACTCTAGCAACTCGTAAAACGCAAGCTTCTTGTATAATCCGGACGCCCTTGCAAAGCAAGGAAAAAGTCGAAAAATCATTCCACTAAATTTTGTCCTAGTACAATTTTAGTTGAAATGAAAATAAAATTCAATGCAAATTTCTATTGAGTGGATATGCGAGAAAAAATTTTAGTTTATCCCGGGAATCCAGAGCCGTTGGGTCTTTCGATCCAAGGAGGCCTTGCAAATTTCGCCATTTACTCAAGCCATGCTTCAAAAGTGGCCTTAGGGTTAAGATCGGCCGGCAAGGTACAGGAAATCCCTCTAGAGCGGACAGGAGACGTCTGGCATGCTGCCGTGAGTGGAGCGGCGGCAAGATCGGAATATGCCTTTCGCGTCGAGGGCCCGCCAAACCCCGGCAACCTTTTCGATCCCGATATTTGGCTGGCGGACCCTTTTTCGAGATATCCCGCAACTTCCCTAAAATGGGGAGAGGGAACCGGCGGGGTCTGGTCTCTTTGCAAGGCCGCTTCTCCCTTCGATTGGCAAAAAATAGACCTTCCTTCGATCCCTCTATCGGATCTCGTCATTTATGAGATGCACGTCCGAGGGTTTACCTTTCATGGCTCTAGCGGGTCGAAGAATCCCGGCACCTATCTCGGGATGATTGAAAAAATCCCCTATCTCTTAGCTCTCGGCGTCAATGCGGTGGAATTATTGCCGATGTTCGAATTCGATGAAACCCGGTGCAATCCCAAGCACGAAGACAAGGTGAATTATTGGGGCTACGATCCCCTTTTCTATTTTTCCCCGATGCGCCGCTATGCTGCGGAAAAAGACCCGGTTCATGAATTCAAAACTCTTGTCCGCGAACTGCACCGCAACAAGATCGAGGTCATTCTCGACGTCGTCTACAATCATACCGGAGAAGCGGGAGACAAGGACTACAAGTTCAACTTCCGAGGGATTGACAACGCGGTTTACTACATGGTCGACGAATTGGGAAACTATAGAGATTTTACGGGCTGCAAAAATACCGTGAACGCGAATCATCCAGCCGTGCAGGAAATGATCCTCTCCTCTTTGCGTTTCTGGGCGGACGAGATGCAAGTCGACGGATTTAGGTTCGACCTCGCTTCTATCTTGACGCGGGGGACCGATGGACAAGTCATGAAAAATCCTCCGCTGCTTCAAAAAATCGCCTCCGATCCGCTCCTTTGTAAACGGAAGCTGATTGCGGAAGCTTGGGACGCTGCCGGCCTTTATCAAGTAGGGGCTTTTCCCGATTTTGGCCCCTGGTCCGATTGGAACGGGAGATTCCGCGACCATACACGCTCTTTCCTGAAGGGCACCGACGGTTTTTCGGAAAAGTTTGCGGATGTAATCTCCGGCAGCGAATTTCTCTATCGGAAGCACTCCCCGCTCTCGAGCATCAATTTCGTCACCGCCCACGATGGGTTTTGCCTGAGGGATCTTGTTTCCTACAATCAAAAGCACAATGATAATGGCGAGAATGGACAAGACGGCTCAAACCAAAACCTGAGCTGGAACTGCGGCCACGAAGGGCCGACTGACGATCCAAAAATTGTGGAGCTCAGGGCAAGACAAATCCGCAACTTCCTTCTTACGCTTTTTCTTTCTCAAGGGATCCCCATGCTCCTCATGGGCGATGAATACGGACATACTCGGAGAGGCAACAATAACCCCTACGTCCAGGACAATGAGACCAATTGGTTTCTTTGGGACGAATTGGAAAAGCATCGGGAGATCTTCGATTTTACGGCGGCAGTGATTGCCTTCCGGAAAGCGCACCCCCAGCTTCACCAAAACCATTTTCTGACCCAAAAGGATGTCGATTGGCACGGGGTCCAGCCTTTTCAGGCCGATTGGGGTCCGCAAAACCGGTTCGTCGCTTGTACGCTTAAAGGAAAGCCAGCGGTCTATTTCGCCTTCAACGCTGATTTCAACTCTCATTGGGTGACTTTGCCACCCGGCTCATGGAAGGAAGCCGCTCGAACAGACCGCCCTTGGGGGGAAAATCATTTGAAAGACCCCTCGAATGGCCCTGATCTCCCCGCTACTTTGGAACTGATCCCCCATTCGGCCATTTTGGCGGTCGGATAAAACTTTCGACCAAAAGGGCATGCTCTCTCCGTTGCTCCTGAGAGGGTGTCTACAATTAGTTTGCTTCATGCTACTTAACCCTGGGTAATGAAAGCCTAATCCTATTGATGTCCGCAATAGTCTCAGTGTGTGAGGCCATGCATACATTGAAGATGTCTTTGTATCCAGTGAAGGCGCCTTTGTATCCAGTGAAGGCGTCTTTGTATCCAGTGAAGGCGTCTTCGTATCTAGTGAAGGCGTCTTCGTATCTATTGAGGGCGTCTTCGCATGTGTCTCGGAATCTAGTGAGGACGTCTTTGCATTTATTGAACTTTTGTTGGTATGTTGATAATTCTGATTGCAGGTTGGAAATGTCCGGTATTTTTTGTTGCCATTTTAATAGTTCTGATTGCAGTTTGGAAATGTCCGGTATTTTTTGTTGGCATTTTGATAGTTCTGATTGCAGTTTGGAAGCTTCCGGGCATGTGCACACAGGGCAAGAATTAGCTTGAGAACGACCCAATTGATAAAAGAGATAGGCTGTCGCTAATCCTGCGATTGTTGTAAGAGTAGTATATAGAACCGGTTTTTTCCATGAAGATGCACCTTTCTTTTTTGCGACGCGCAGTGCAAGGGTATCTTGGTCTAATCCTGACTTTGACACTTGTTAGGATAAGTCATTAGATTACAAATAGATAAGAACGAAAATTTAGGCACAACATCCGTTGTTCATTCCGGTTGTGCGTTCTGCTGAAATTCCCAATGCTACGAAAATATTCTCAGCATCCTCAGGGAGACTGGATTCCATTTTTCCTTGTTTGTCTGTGGTTGAGTCTTTGAAATACATCGTATGAACTTTTGAGAGAGAGTACCTGATTCTATCCGGCGTAAGCGGCGTGCTTTTCTGTCGTAGGAGAACCTCCAAAAATCTCTCGAAAAATAGGGTAATAAAACAGAGGAGGATGTGGGCTTGGATTCTGTGTGGTGCCCAATGAAAAATAGGTCTGGTTTTAAGAGTGGATTTAGCCACGCGAAATGTCTCTTCAACATGCCAGAGGTCTCGGTAGCGCCCCAGCGCTTCTGTCGTATTCAACTTTGCACTATTCGAAACTGCAATCCCATGAAAACCATCCCAGGCAGCATCGGCATCTATCGCTGCTTGATTGAGAGAGATCGACGAACCAGTTTTAACGGTAGTATATTTTTTATAACCTGCATTACTGATCACTTTTTTAAGGGAGGCTTCGTTTGGAGAATCGGTTATTTTATTGTGCAGTTTTTGCAATAGCCGTTCTCGGTCCTGTTTGTCCTTTGTTGCTCTGCTTGGACTGTACGTTGCAATCAGTAGGGCATCCTCATACTGGGGATGCTCCATAGTGCGAACTAAAACTCGCTCAGCCTCCGGGATGCCGTCTTGGTTGGGCAGAGGGACATAAGCTGATAGGTCATTGATTTTGAGTTTTTTCGAGATGGAACGGAGTTTTGTAGCAATGACGTAATGAAACTGAGCAGCTCGGAGAGCTTGGACGTTTGCACTACTTGCCAGCCCTCTATCGCAAACCACAGTCACGTTCTGAACAGAGAAACGACTCCTCAGCGACTCGAGTACGGGGATGAGTGTTTTTGTCTCTGCTAGATTGCCCTTGAAGGTATCGTAAGCAAGTGGCAGTCCCTCTTGATCAACAACGAGAGCCAAAACGATCTGTACGTTGTGATGTTTTTGATCTTTGCTAAAGCCAAAATCCTTGAGTTCATCTTGCGTTATACTCTCGAAATACAGTGTTGTTACATCGAAGAAAAAGCAATCAACTTGGCAACTATTTATGGAACAAGCAGATTTAAATGCCTGTTCTTGAATCTGACCATTCAATGGCTCGATCGTGTCCATTGCCCGATAGAGATGATGCAAATCGATCCCCTCGAAACCATGGTCCACTTGACGCTCGTATGTTCGTAGTTTACTGCTGGGTAAATCGAGACGTTGGGTGATCATCAGTTTGATTGTCTCTTCGAGATCGAACTCGTTTTTCCCCTGAGCTTCTCGAAGGATCTTGGAAAACCCTGTCAGCTGCATCAGTCTGCTAACGACAGTCCCGAACCCATCGTAAACCGTCATGGTATGAAAGAGCTTGCTGATCTCAACTTTAGGAGCGACAGAGAGCCCCTGCTCTTCGATTTTCCGAATTAAACTCTCAGCCAACTTCAAAAGGTTCTTCAGGTTTTTTTGATCGTTGACAATGCCGAGAGATGCAACTACTCGCTGCCTAACTTTTTTCCCCTCCCGAATGCCTTCAACAATCTGGAGAGTAGAGTGCCTTGAGCTCTTTGACGACTTGAGTCTTACATACATGGCACAACAATGTACTACAAAATTATATTTATGAAAATAAAATTATTTAGGCACAACATATTTTTTTCGATAGATATTGAGAATCAAATTCTTATGTGTTTTTAGGTGATCAAAGTGTCAAAGTCAGGCTTAAATATGGAATTGGGTTTTAACCTGAATCCGTTGGAGGAAAAGCCGCTTCGGCGAGGCGGATTCAAAGCGACTATACTGCGACCGATCAAAAAGAGTGAAAAATGCCACTGCGAAATCACACAAAAGGTTCTTGAATGAACATTTTTTGTGCATAGCAGCGCCCTGAATTTGAGCCAGACGAAGTCGGCGCCGAAGCAGCTAAACTTGAAAAGTTTAGCGCCGGGGTTCCCGAAGACGCATCGTCTTTGGGGTGGGGTGCAGGTGGGGTCTCAAATTCAGTGGCTGTCCGACGCCGGCAGATTCACTTTTTTTGAGCAGTATATAATCGACGAAAATTTTGTTGGATAGATTCGTGTATCAGCGCTGATTTATGCTGTGGTATACCTCGCCGTTTCGTTTGTTTGCCCGTTCTATAGGGCGTTTTCTTTGTTTTTGTTCTTGTTAGTAAAAAGATACTCAAGCATGCCTATACCTATTTTATAGGTAATATAACCGATTAAGTAGGTTGATGTCATCCGGCTTCATGCATGTATCTATACAATCTTGCCATGCAAAGAGATCCGTTTGTCTTCCGGCCAAATATTGAAAAAATTCTCCTTATTAATAACTTTGCGGCCTCGCAGACTCCGTGCCAGCACATTGAACAGACAGAATCTCGGCATCGCAAGAGACGATTGCGATTCTTCCAAAACTTCAATTTCGGAGCCCTCCACGTAATAAAGGCAACCCGGATTGATAACTATGTTTTTGAGTTTGGAATAATTTCTAGGTAACCGCAAAGTTGGATTTAAGAACAACACCCAATCCTTGGGATTTACTGCATTAAATCCAGCTTGAAGCATATCGTCTGGAGATGAGGCGACTAACTGAAGTTTAGAAGAATCAACCATCCTTTCTTGTTGTTTCTGAACAATCGCCATGGTCGCTGAATCTGCCTCAGCGGCAACCACTGTCACCGTGTCGACTTGTGACAGGGTGTGCTCGAGTATCTGCAATAGATCTTCGGACACTCCATTACAGAGAATGATGGCATCGATTCTCTTTGGCTTAAGCGATGGATTATCTTGTTTGTATCGACTCAGCTTTTCATTATCGGGCATGTACCAATCAGAATTTGGAGTGTAGTTTTCCGGTTTATATTGCTCAACATCGAGTATTTGAAGCTTGCCCTTTCTGATGGCCGGACTACCTAGCTGCTTTAGTTTTTCATAATGATGAGGACTCATATCCTCGATTTCTTCTTTTCCTTTGCGTCGAGGAGTTTTGAGAGCTGCACCGCACTGTTCACACCAATCAAGCTGTTTGCCAAACTGATCTGGCAACCGTTTCCACCACCCCGGCTCCACTGGCCAACCGCCAGGACCATTGTATACCATGTCCAAAGCTGCTGCGATTTCACAGAAGAATGCTCCTTTGGGAGTAATAGAAGCGCTCCAAGTATTTTGAACCCAACAAGCATCGCGCAACGGGTACCACTCTTCATCGCTAATGCACAATTCCTTTCGAGTAGTTAAGAGAGTCTGATGCAAGCCCTCATTCATATGATCATTGAGACACTGATAATGAAAGTGTTCCTGAATCAATTCATAATGTTTATAATAAGTTGGACCACACATTGAAAACAGACCAAGAGGATAATGAATTTTTTGCAAGGTTTGAGCGCAATCCATGCCAAAGTCTTCAATAGGCTCTCGAAATTGCAGGCTAGGTTGAAATTGCTTCTGCCTTTTTGCAACGGCGTATTCAACCATTTCTTCAAAATCGGGATGCAATGTGGGTTCTCCCCCCATCAGTCCAACCATGCCCTCGAATCCATCTAGACTGTCGATCGCCTTTTTGAAAAAATCAAGCTCCATAAAAAATGGCTTTTTGACGTGTGAAAGCAATCGAGTACAATTAGAGCAACGTTTAGGACATGCATTCGTCAGCTCAATTTGGATAATACTCATCTGAGACGGACTTTTCATGGATTACCCATAATTTTTGAGCATATACGCAAACAACCTGAAAAATAGGGAATTTGACAAAGAGACGCCCTTCATTTGAATTAGGCTTTGCCGGCTCCGAAGCAGCTCAACTTGAATATGTTGAGCAATGCAGGTGGGTTCAAATTGAGTGGCTGTTCGACGCCGTCAAAAATCAATTTTTCAGGTTATTGTGTATACTTGCACAATTACAAGGTCATGTCAATTTTTGGAGGGAATGGTTGGCTCAGAGGGTGTCTGCAAAATGAGCTTCTGTCGATTTTTCGGTTCTTTTGAGCCGATTTTCGATTCAAGACTTGGGGGGGCAATATCGACAGCAGTATATGGTCCCCCAAGCTTTGAAGTCGAAAAGCGGCCAAAATAATCCAAAAACTCGGGCGTTCCCTCACTTTGTAGACACCCTCTCAGTGATATTCGCTTCAAAACAGATCGCGCATTCCAAATCGATCCATGTCTGCACTGTACAAAAATGGCCCAAATCCTAACATGATAAAAAAATGGGCTTTTTTTCATGATACGTTGGACTCGAAATCCCAATGAAGAACGAGGAGTGATCTGCGGCTGCGATCAACAACAAGAATGGCTCCTCCCCTGGTGGTGGGAGAGATATTCCTTCTATAACAGCTATCCAGTCTTGTTTTGCGATTTTGGAATGTCAAAGCAAGCAAAGCTTTGGTGTCAAAAACACGGTGATGTCGTTGCAGTCGGCTTCGATGAATCTTTTATCAAATCCCGACAAGAGGTTTCTTCAGAATTAGAAAATGCATGGGATAAATGGAATTTCAATTGGGCTTCTCGCTCAGCTTGGTTTAAAAAACCATTCGCTTTTCTCGAATCTCCTTATAAAACATCTATATGGTTGGATTTAGACTGCGAAGTCTTATGCTATCTCGGAAATTTATTTGAATACTGTTCAATCAATATGCCGCTCGCAATGCGTCAAGAAGATGAAGTAATTGAGGGAGCTTTTCCATGTTCCACTATCTATAACGGAGGAGTGATTGTTTTTCAGCATGGAATAGATATTTTGTTAGAGCAAGCAAGATGGACATTATCCTCTAATCAAGATTTTTCTGCAGATGATGTTATTCTTTCTTTTTTAATTGAAAAAACAAAAACACCAATCTTCTCATTGCCTAAAGAATGGAACTGGGATGCATTATATGGAATCAATTTTTTTGCAAATATTTTTCATTGGACGCGAAAGACCAAAGAAATAATAAAAACTCAGGGCGGCATTAAACCGAGTCGCGACGAACTTCTTGGTATAATGGTCCCAAAAATTCGGACCACTGTCTAAGCTAATAACCTCCGAAGAAATGGAGGCAGAAAAATGACCCGGATTCGGAGGAAGCATTCGCCTGAGTCAAGCTCAAGGTGGTGATGGAAGTAAGGGAGAGAAAACGGCAACGCAGCTCGCTGGAGAATTTGGGGTACACCCCATAGTGCTCTCCGATTGGAAAAAGCATTTCTTAGAGATGGGGGTTCAGATTTTTGAAAAGTCCAGAAAAGCCTCTAAGACGAGTGAAGAGGCGAAAGAGAAGGCCGATTCTCCAAGAGGGAGCAGTGTGAACTTCTCGGCGTTGGCCGCTCAGGGTTATACTATGAGCCAAGAAAACCTTCAGAAGCGGCTTTGCTACTCATGCGTGCGATCGATGAGGAGTATCTTCAGCATCTCTATTACGGGCGGCGGCGGATGACAGTAGCGATGAAATCACAAGAATTTTTCGCAGGCCAAAAGAGAGTCAGAACCGCGATGCAGGTTATGGGATTGGACTTTGTACTACAGCGTTTCATTAATTTTGACATAATTTCTTGATAAAAAATATACTTGACGCCTTGTAAAATTCGTGGGAGTGCAGGTATGCGAAAGAAGTATAAAGTCAAGTTAACACCTAGTCAGCGCAAGCAATTACTCGAAGTTGTGCATAAAGGAAAGCAGAAGGCAAAAACAATCACTCATGCTCGAATACTATTGCAGGCAGATTCTGGTGAAGAGGGGCCGGGTTTGAGAGCAAAAGCTATTGCGGCAGGGTTGAATATTCACGAACGCACTGTACATCGAGTCAGAGAATCTTTCGCAAACGATGGACTGGAAGCTGCTTTGCACCGAAAAAAACATCGCCAATACAAACCAAGAAAACTCGATGGTGATCAAGAAGCCCATCTGGTTGCCATATGTTGCGGGGCCCCTCCGGAAGGGCGCAAAGAATGGACCTTGAGATTGTTAAGCGAAAGACTGGTTCAGCTAGAAGTTATTGATTCTATTTCCAGAAGCACAGTCCATCGCACTTTAAAAAAAATGAACTTAAGCCCTGGCTAAAGAAAGAATGGTGTATTCCTCCTGAGGAAAACGCTGACTTTGTTTGCCGAATGGAAAATGTGTTAGGCCTCTATAAGTGCCCATACAATCCAGAATATCCAATGATTTGCATGGATGAGTCGAGTAAGCAACACGAGGCAGGAAAGCTGGATAACATTCCAGCAAAACGAGGTAAGGTTGAACGCTTTGATACAGGATATGAGCGCAATGGCGTGAGTAATATTCTGCTGAGTTTTGAGCCACTAACAGGGAAACGATACATTGATGTTTCGGAGAGAAGGACTCGATTGGATTGGGCCAAACATATACAGAAACTTGTAGAGGAGCATTATCCCAAGGCAAAAAAGATCCTCTTGGTCTGCGATAATTTAAATATCCATACAGGTGCTGCTCTTTATGAGCTTCTGCCGCCCAAAGAGGCGAAAAGGATCGTAGACCGTCTGGAATTTCGTTATACGCCGAAACATGGGAGCTGGTTAAACATGGCAGAAATCGAATTAAGCCACCTTTCCAGGCAATGTTTAAACCGACGCCTAAGAGACATAGTCGAGGTTAAAAAAGAAGTTGCCTCCTGGCTAGAGGGCAGAAACAAGGATGCGCATGTTATAGACTGGCGCTTCACAGTTGAGGACGCAAGAATCAAGCTAAAAAAGCTTTACCCCACAATTGGCAAAATTAATGAAACGCTGTAGTACAGAGCTAAAATCGTTGGAAAAAGCCTTGCCCATGTTCAGAAAGCTTCTCATAGGTTCCCTTCTGTTTTTGCAATCGATGTTGATGGCAGAGATCCGAGAAATAGATCGGATCGATGAGCTTATTTTGGAAGTGGATCCAAAGACGTTTGTCTTTCTAGATATCGATGAAACGCTTATTGAATCGCCGATCATGCTTGGCGGCAAAGCATGGAGACGCTATGTGTGCCATGTTATGGCAAAAATCAGAATGCCGGAGCAGGTAGAGCAAATCCATGACAAACTCACCCTCTTCATTGCGAATCGGGTTCCTTATGTCCCCGTCGAAAACAATGCTCCTGCATGCGTGAAGGCTTTGCAGGAAAAAAATGGGCCCGTATTTTGCCTGTCAGCTCGTGGGAGGGAGCATTGGTATGACCTATTTGGTATAGATGGTGAAGAATTGAGCGTCACCCATCTTAAACAAGCAGGATTTGATTTTAGCTCTTTCGACAAATGTGCAAACAACCCCCTTTTTTCGCATCCCAGCTATGCTCGCGGCATTTTCTTTGCCTACCCCATCGAAGATAAAGGCGATCTCATTTTAGAGCTTTTTTCAAAGACCGATTTTCGTCCCTCCAAGGTCGTTTTTGCCGATGATAAAATGAGCCAAGTCAAAGGCGTGCAAAAAGCTCTCGATACTCTTGGGATCCCTTCGGTCTGTTTCCATTATTCCCTTATCGACAAGTACCGCCCATTCGATCCATTGACCGCCTATATCCAATTGGAAAAGCTGTTTTTTGAGGAGAAAGTCCTATCAGACTGTGACGCGGCCCCGTTAAAGGGCGATTACACGGACAAGAACCCCGATGAGCTCTTCTTAGAACTCATCCCTCATATCGAGGAGGCGATCTAATTATGCAGGAACAAAAACTATTCGCAGTTTATCTCGGCGGACGCGCGGACCGGTGTAATATCGAGCTGCACGATGTCGTGTTCGTCGTTGGCCCTTGTATAGAAGAGACTTATCCCTTGCTTGCTAAGAAATGGTTTGGGAATTTAAAAGGGTTCCATATCGATTCCTATCTTCATTTGAAAAATGTCGATAGCTATGAAATCGAGTTGGTGAAAGATGCTACCGAGGTAAATTCTGCTAGGAAGCTCTACTTTATCAATCTCGGCGCCTATAAATCCCATGAGTTTACCGAATATCATCAGAGCGCTTTCTATGTTGCTGAGGCTGCGCCGGAAGCGGTGCGAAGGGCTAAATCCGAGCTTTGCCAAGGTTTGGAGACGATCCACAAAGACGATGTCGTAATCCTCGATCATGTAAGCAATTTTGATGTGGATGATATCCTGGAGATCGGAAATGTGGATGAATATTTTATAAGACTAAAGCCCGCTCCCCCCAAAGAGCGGATCCTGCCCGTTTCAGCTTACATTCGATTAGATGCACTTCTCGGAGAGCATTTTGCAAGATAGACGGAAATAGAGGAGATCAACCGTTGCAGCCATCAAATGATGTGACCATCGTCTTCACTGTGCCTGAAAGCCATGCCGATGCTGTGCGAGAAGCTATGGGCCGCGCTGGAGCGGGGAGAGTTGGCAATTATTCGTTTTGCAGCTATTCGGGCAAAGGGATCGGCCGCTTTATGCCGAATCAGGGCTCGCACCCCTATCTTGGCAAAGAAGGTGTCCTAGAGGAAGTGGCTGAGGAACGGATTGAAACGGTCTGTTCGAAAGACGTTCTTGAGAACGTCCTGGAAGAGATCAAAAAAGCCCATCCTTACGAAGAAATGGTCATTGATATCTATCCTGTCTACGAGATCGGCCGCAAGAGGGCAAAGAAGGAATTATAAAAGACCATAGAATTCATTTCAGACCCCTTGCCTCCCCCCCAATGGCCTTCATAAATTTTGAACCTGAAAGCCGTTTCTCTCTTCAGCTAATTTTTTGGCTTCTTTTGCCCAACTGCCCCAAAATAAGTTTTTTGCTCCTACGCCACTAAAGTAACCTTTAGGGGTGAAAAAAATGCCTAATCGATTGAGCCGTTTGCGATATTCTTTATCTTTGACATATTTTTTTAAAATTTTAAAAGCGGCCACATCTTGTGGTTCGTCAATGTACTTTTTAATAGCCGAAGAGAAAATGGCTGGACCTGTTGTAGCTAGCACATTAATCGTGCCGTCGCTATATAGAGTAATGCCCTTTTTCTTCCATTTTTTTAACACATAATTGCATACATACTTCATCGCAGGATGCCCTGGCGTAGACGCAAAAGTCCACTGACAAAATTGGCTCTGATTGCAATCTAAATCAATCAGCAATACATGATTTGATGTAGAGCCATTCAATGGCCATTCTCGAATTGGCAGTATGCAGATCGAGTCGATGTCGGAATAGACTCCCCCCTCAGTAGCCAAAATCAAATAGCGCCATAAATCAGCCTTCATGGCGCCAATCGGTAGAGCATGAAATAAATCGAGAAAGTCGGGAGACGACTTTTGATGAATATAGTTTTCAATATCCGCATCATCGTACAAAAAACAAGAAAACTCTGGATTGAGGCTGATCCACGTTTGCTGAGCCTCAATAGCAGGCATTGATAATTCTTTGATCTTGTCTGTTTGCCAAATATTGAGAGGAATTTTAGAGAGAAGCGATGTGTCTGCTGATAAACAGAAAGAATATAATATTACAAATGTGAAAATTCTTCCGGTTTTAAACATGCGAAGCTCTTTGTATCCTTTCTTCGAAAGCTAAAAATATATCGGAAAGGCGATTTTTAGAATTAATGATTTCAGCAACCGGCCTTTCCTTTAGAGGGTGTCTGCAAAGTGAGGTTCTGTCGATTTTTCGGTTCTTTTGAGCCGATTTTCGATTCAAGACTTGGGGGGCAATATCGACAGCAGTATATGGCCCCCCAAGCTTTGAAGTTGAAAAGCGACCAAAATAATCCAAAAACTCGGGCGTTCCCTCACTTTGTAGACACCCTCTTATCAGAATTCCTTTCAGATTCGTGCCTCAGCTACTAGTTTTTTTGACAAGACTTTGATGGTATCGACGATGGGAAGATTGAGGTGGACCCAATCGACTGGACAACTTTTTAGGCTAAACTAGTTTGCCTCTACCGTTTCGTTTTCCTTCTTTGAGAAGGAACAACGGCTGCTGTCGGTTGAGCAGCCTATCAAAACAACAGATTTACTCACAACTGTTTTTTAATACACACTCCTTTGCTTTTTGTTCAGAGCTACACATATCTTCAGATCCGCAGGTAAACAGAAGCACGGGGGTTCCCCCGTGCGCGCGCGCGGGCGCGACCCGGTGTTCATTGTGCATAGTGCACCTCGTGAGGTGTTTTGTAGCCGAGCACCTGGTGTGGTCTCTTGGTGTTGTAGTACTGAAAATAGCTGGCAAGGCCGATCCTTGCTTCAGGCACGCTTTGGTAGTCTTGCAAATACACGTTCTCATACTTCACCGATCTCCATAGCCGTTCCACGAACACGTTGTCCAAGGCGCGGCCTCGGCCGTCCATGCTGAAGCGAATATCGCGGCCAATCATCGCCTGAACGAACTCTTTCGAGGTAAATTGCACGCCTTGGTCGGTATTGAAGATTTTGGGCCTCCCGTGCTGTTCTATCGCTTCTTCGAGGGCATCCAGGCAAAAGCTCGTCTCCAAGCTGTTGGAGAGGCGATAGGATAGCACCAGGCGGCTGAACCAGTCGGATTACAGCGACGAGGTACACAAACCCGTTTGGCAGCCGAATATACGTGATATCCGTGCTCCAGGCAATCAACGGCGCCATCAACACCACGCCGCCTAGCAGGTAGGGAAATTTGATGTGCTCCGGGTGCGGCTTGGAGGTATTGGGTCCTGGCTGGTTGCTGGCCAATCCCAAGAGCCGCATAATCCGCTGTACATGCTTGCGATTGACGTCGCAGCCTTCCCTCTTCAACTCCTGAGCAATCTTGCGCGAGCCCAGAAATGACCGTGCCGTGTAGATTTCGTCGACGCGGCGCATAAGCTGCAACTCCGAAGGCTTGATGGGCACGTTGCTGTAGTAATAGCTGGAACGCTGGATGCTCAGAAGCTTGCATTGGGCTGCTATCGACAGTTCTGTATGCTGATCGTCTATCCATAGCTTTTTTTCCTCGACCGTCAATAGCCCAGTTTTTTTTTAAGAAAATCGATTTCTACCGTCAATCGACCGATTTTTTTCTCGAGGACCTCTTGATCGAACTCACCGTCCTGTTTGCGGCTCTTTTTTCCCTCAAACAGACTCTCGGCTCCATCCACCAACTCCTTTTTCCATCTGCCGATCAGCAGAGGGTGGACGCCGTACTCGGTGGCTAATTGGCTAAGCGTTTTATCCTCTCGCAGCGCTTCCAATGCGACCTTCTTTTTGAACGCGGCTGTTCGAGGGGTTCGTGGCCTCTTGGTCATTTCTTTATCTCCATGCTCAGTGGGTTAAGTAGCATGAAGCAAACTAACTAACCTGTCCAGTTTTCGGGGTCCACTTCACATTCCATCAATCTCCTCGGCGAATTTGCAACTGGGATGCTATGGGGAAATTGGAACGTGAAAGACGTATACACAAATCCAACGATAGAAATTCCCGTCAAAAGCGACATAACGTCTCTTGGCTCCTTGACACTGAGGGGTTTTTTAGGAATTGGGTGGGATACCCATACGTGCCGATATGGCTTTGCTGTAAAATTGGGATACGAATTGCAGGTTTGGTTCAATCAACTCAGGATCCCCACACTGCAGCAATTACCTGTGCACGGCGATTTGACATTGCAAGGGGGAACATTCAATGCCCGTTTCGACTTTTAGGAGACTGTTAATGGATTCTGATTTCGTCGAGTGTTTGGATTTCAAAAAGCTTTTTAAAGCCTTATCACTCTACTTTGCTGATCGGTTTATGACCCCCCTTTTTTTCTTCTCGACCCTGCTAGGCATCGGGCTCTACGCCCAAAACAAGACTGAACAGCCGCTCGATGCTGATTGCTGTCTTCTCTATCTTGCTGATCGCCCGCAAAACTCCTGCAGCAACCTAGATATCTTTGCCAACGCTCTCTTTTGGCATGCAACCGAATCAGTCGACTGGGCGCTGGTCAATTTCATCGACAATCCCAATATGCAAACCCACAGTTTCAAAAGCGTCTCTTTTGGTTGGGATCCCGGGTTTAGGATCGGCATTGGCTATAATATGGATTATGACGGATGGGATACGCAGTTAACCTATACTTGGTTTCGCACACGCGCCTTTGATGCGATTCAGCCAGGTCCTGGAATCATCAAACCTGCCTTCTGGGGTTTTACGACGGCTTTGGCTGAAAGCTTCATCTCCGGCCAACTGCACTGGAACATCAATTTCAATATATTAGATTGGGATGTAGGGCGAGCCTTTTGGATCGGAAAGGATCTCTCGATTCGCCCCCTGATCGGACTCAAAGGCGGATTGATCGATCAAACGATTTACTCAAATTGGCAGAATCCTACGATCTCTTTTCCCCTTCTCGGAACTACGCTCACAGCTACGGAGAATTTAAAACAAAATTTCCGGGGCCTGGGCCCTAAGGGAGGCGTAGGCAGCAAGTGGGTTTTTAACGATCTCGACAAATATGTCTTTAGTCTGATTGCAGATTTTGCAGCCGGTTTTCTCTGGGGCCATTGGAAATTTAAAGATCATTTCCAGGATAACTTTCTCGTATCTGTTAATACGGAAATGTCAAACAGCAACTTTGGCGCTCTTGTGCTTCAAAGTTTGATTGGACTTGGATTCGATTTCAATTTCCGGCAAGACCAATCCCATTTTTCCTTCAAAATGGGTTATGAGATCCAAGACTGGTTCAGCGCCTATCAGCTATTCGATGATAACACCGGACAACATAACAACGACCTTGTTCTTCAAGGCCTTACCATCAATTTTCGCCTCGATTACTAATCGATTCTATACGATGCCTCCTTCAAATTTACCGCTAAAGCGGTAAATTTGAGAGTATTTACGATCCAACTTTGAAAAAATGCTGATTTAACGCTATATTTACCGATATAGCAGTAAAATATGGATGCTTTGGTCGGAAAGATTGCTCGAATGGTGCGGTTTCACCGCAAAAAAGCGAAGCTGACGCAGCTCGAATTGGCCAAATTGGCCGAAATCGGAAAAACTGCGGTATTCGATATTGAAAAGGGCAAAAAGACGGTACGCCTTGCTACTCTACTGGCTGTATTACATGTATTGAATATCCAAATGGAGTTTCAAAGCCCCCTAATGCATAGGTTTGAGAAAGATGAAACGAGCTAAAGTTTTTGTCGATGGCGTCTTGGCAGGTCATTTATTCGAAAAAAAGAAAAATCAAAGCTATGAATTCGCCTATCTCGAAGGATATCGCGGTTCGGCCATCAGCCTGACCATGCCGATAAGCCAGGAAGCGTATTATTTTGATCGCTTTCCTCCGTTTTTCGATGGGTTTTTGCCGGAGGGTTTCATGTTGGATGCTTTACTCCGCAAAGCAAAACTAGATAAAAACGACCGTTTTGAGCAACTGATGCGAGTGGGAGGGGAGCTGGTGGGCAACATTACGGTGGAGCAAGATGAATCGATGCCCGATCACCTATGAAAAATGCGAAAATCATTATTCCGAACGTGGGCTGAAGCTATTGTCGCGCAGTCTGGTGCGTTTCAAGGACTTTCCCTACGGACAATCGCAGCAATTAGAGCTGGCGATTCAATATTCGGATAAGCTCTCATTCTCCGGTGTACAGCCAAAACTGAATGCAAAGCTGAATCTGAAAGAGGAAACCTTTGAAATCGTTCGTTCCGGGGGCACGTTTATTCTCAAGCTGCCTCACGCCATGTATCAGGAGTTACCTCAAAATGAGGATTTAACCATGCGAATGGCGGCACTGGCAAATATCGAAGTGCCTTTACATGGGATGATATACGCAGTCGATCGCTCATTGGTTTATTTTGTGAAACGGTTCGACCGGAAAGGAAAAGAGAAAATCGCAATCGAAGATTTTGGACAGCTTGCAGGACTTTCCAACGAAGCAAAATATGAATTTAGCATGGAAAGATTGATTGCTATTATCGACAAATTCTGTTCGGTTAAATTGCTGGATAAGGCAAAGTTGTTTCGCTTGACTTTGTTTAATTTTCTGGTGGGCAATGAAGATATGCATGTGAAAAATTTTTCGATGATCCACGATGAGGATATTGTCAGACTTTCTCCCGCCTATGATCTAGTGAATTCGACGATTGTCATGAATAGCAAAGAAGAAATCGGATTGCCACTCCGAGGCAAGAAAACAAACTTGAAGCGAGACGACTTTGTGGAATACTACGGCAAAGAAAAGTTGGGCCTACCGAATTCCCTCATCAGTGAAATCTTGACTGATTTTCAACGTTCCGTTCCAGCTTGGAAGGAGCTTATTTCCAGTTCCTTTCTTTCCCTCGGGAAAATAAGCGCTTATTTGAAGCTCGTTGAAGAAAGAGTTCAGCGCCTTTTTTGAATACAACTCAAGATACAAGGCTAAATCGGTTATTGGGATTTATCTATGCACCGTTTCATTTTTTGACAACGCCTCTTGCAAGAGCGCATTGAGACGACGTTGATCTTCTTTTGCGCCTAACTTTTCCGCTCGCTCCAGACCCTTTTTTGCAATTTGAATTGCACCTGGATAATCACCGATGGAATATTTCAGCTGTGACTCCAGATAGTCCAGGGCGAGCGCATCAAAAGTTAGCGGCCAGCAATACCCTGTGTAGGTAGTCATTATCAAGCGCCGCCTTAAACCGTTTGGCTCTAATGCCCTTTCTACACGATTTTTCCTCTTTCAACATTTTTGCCGCTAACAAGTTCACAGCCCTCAGATTTTCTGGAGCGTGCCCTTCTACTATCGGATTGCGATCTTCGGCGAATACCACATCCAATACCCAATGACATCTGCTCTCAATGCTCCAATGCCCTCTAATCACACGAGAGAGGGTTTCCGCTTCGGGTGGTAAACTGCTGATGTAATACTTGATTTCCTGTTGTCTTTTGCCCTCTGCCCATCTCACCGAGTCTAATTTGATGATAGACCGTAGGCCCACCCACTCGTTCTTCTGAGGCAACCAGTCCAAATCATCCGTCGCATAAATCTTTCTGAACTCCATTCGTCCATGACCTCTCTCCTCCGTTTGAAAAATGTTCAACGGTGCATATTCATCTCCGGCCTCTGCTGCCTGGTCGAAATAATTCGCCACTTCATCCTGAAGGGTGGGTTGATTTGCCTTCAGGGCTAATACATAATCCGCTCCCATATCGCGTATCTGACTGGCGATATTTTGTCGATATCTATCCTGTCTACGAGATCGGCCGCAAGAGGGCGAAGAAGGGGTTATAAAGGACCATAGAATTCATTTCAGTCCCCTTGCCTCAGCCGCTAGTTTTGTCGACAAGACTTGAAGGGTATCGACGATGGGAAGATTGTCCGATAGGGGCAGTTTGCTATGAAGTAGAGGAAGCTCTGTGCAGGCAAGGATCACTCCATTAAAAGAAGAGATCTCGTGCATTCCAGAGATTATTTTTCTCAATTGATTCGCTTGGGTTTCATCGACTTTTCCCCCAGCGATTTCTCGAATGATTTGATTCACGCGCTGCTGCTCTTCTGGAGGAGGGTAGAGGCATTCAATATCCGATTGCTCATAAAGTTTCAGAGAAATCGTAAGCGGAGCGGCGAGGATTAATGCTTTTGAGCATTGGAGAAGAGAGGCTTCTTTCAATCCTTCATCCACTATGCTCACGAACCCATTCTTGGGCAAAGTGGGCAAAAATCCATGAAAGGAATGGGAAGCAATGCAAAAAAGAGTAGCTCCCGCTATTTGAAGTTTTGATAGGCAAAGAGAAATTTCTTTGCGGATTTTAGTCTCGTTGCCGCGAGTAAAAGGATAGCTGACCAGGATCATCTCAGGAAATTCGTTGTAGTCGTTCGCTCCATACTGATCTTGGCAAACCTTAACAATTGACGCGTAGAGAAACGCGCTGGCCGCGGGCCCTGCTCCGCCGACGATCCCAATGGCCTTCATCAATTCTCTGAATCGCCCAGCAGCTGACTCGCTAAGCTGCTTGCTAACTTTCCATCCACTGCGCTGTTCAGCGTTATAACGCTCTTCATCACCAACCCAAGATCTTTTTTTGTCTTGGCTCCTGAACTGGCAATGGCCTGGATCACGAGTTCTTTGGTTTCTTCTGGAGTTGGAGTTTTAGGTAAAAATTCTTGAATGATCGCTAGCTCGCCTTTTAATCTCTCAGCGATATCGGGTCGGTTAGCGGCCTCAGCCTGCTCTAGAGCTTCTTGAAGATTGCCGAAGTAGGTTTTGAATAGCTTTAGAACTTCGGCATCGGAAAGGTTGCTGCGAGCGTCAGCCGCCAAGATTTTCGATTTGAGCATGCGGAACGTATCGACCCTAAGCTGGTCTCGGTTTCTCATCGCTTCTTTCAAACCCTGATTGACTTGCTCGATCATCGTCATACTACGATCCTTTTCTTGCTTCGACTTCTAGGCGAGTCACAATAAAACTCACTTGCCCCTTTTCGTCAGGGGGAAGGAGGTTCAAATAAGAGTCTACCAACTGGTCAAGAAAAATGTCCTTTAAATCGGCAGGAAGCGGTCTCAAATAAGGAAACCACTGCCTCAAAAAGCCTTGAAATGCGGCGCGCGTTGGAAACTTTTCATGTTTTGTCACTGTTTCTAAAGGATCTGGGCATAAAAAATTTGCATAAGGCTTTCTCCCGATAAAGAGAGATGAAGATGCTAGAAGGACTCCTTTCCAGTCAATGATGATGATGAGGCATCATATGGGTATCGAGGTGGTGCATGATCCAGATCGAGAAGCAGACAATGATGATGACGATCGAAACCGTGGAAGAAAAAACAATTAAATTCCAGCGAGGTCCTTTTTCACTGAGGACATTTAGGAAAAATATTGACTGTACGGCGCTCTGCAAGAGAGCAAGAATAAAAATAACAGGGATAGCCGTTTTAGCGACCAGGTGAAAAAACTCTGGATGAACGACAATGAAAAAAACAGTGATCGTCAAGATCAGCGATCCTACATATCCGATGATGCGCGCTATGAGCGAGCTATGCATGGGATGCCTCTTTCATTCTAAGATCCCCATAGAATAGACAACGGAAAAAATAAAGACCCAAACAACGTCCAGGAAATGCCAGAAGAAGGCGAGACGGAAAATCTGAGAAATAGCGAACGCCGAAAGAGGGCGAAAGATGAGACGAAAGGTCGCCACAGCCATCCACAATAACCCTACTGTGATATGGAGTCCATGAGTGCCCACTAATATGAAAAAGGAAGAGAGGAACCCGCTTCGCTGCGGCCCTGCGCCCTCATGGATGAATTTGGAAAATTCTGAGATTTCGAGAAAAAGGAAGGCTACTCCAAAGGCAAAGGTGACGAGGAACCAGAAAATAACCCAGCCCCGTTGCTTGCGATGCACCGCAAGCGTTGCCAAGGAACATGTAAAGCTGCTTGACAATAGGATGAGAGTCTCTTCGATTACCGAGGGTAACTCAAAGAGGGTATGGCCCGAAGGGCCTCCGAATGTGGAGCTCTGCAAAACGACGAAGGTTGCAAAAAGAGCAGCGAAGATGACGATGTCGGTCATCAGATAAATCCAGAAACCGAAAACTTTTACATCGTCCATGAGCTGTTATCCTCGCGCTTCCATGCGCTTGACCTCTTTCGCGGGCAGTTCGTATTCTATATCCTCATTGAAAGAGCAGATGATGACGCAAGCGATGGCGCCGCCAAGGCCAATGGCGGCAAGCCAGATGAGGTGCCAAACCACAGCAAATCCAAACACGAAAGCAAAGCCCGCTATATAGATCCCCATCCCCGTATTCTTGAATATTAAAATATCCTCATACTGGGGCTTGGGCCTGCCTCTTTTTTTCATGTCCCAAAATTCTTCACGGCTCGACACAGTGGGAATGACCGTATAGTTATAAAAAGGAGGCGGCGAGGGGGTTGACCACTCAAGCGTTCTGCCGTTCCAAGGATCGCCGGTCTTGTCCAAATGCTTTTTTCTTTCTTTAATGCTGATCACGAGCTGGATGATTTGAGTGATGACCCCGCAGGAAATGAGGACAAATCCCACGGCGGATGTGATAAATAATGGCTGCCAATGGGTCGAAGCCGCATAGTGATCGAGCCTTCTCGGCGCTCCCATGAATCCCAAAACATAGAGGGGAAGAAACGAGACAAAAAATCCGACTAGCCAGAACCAAAAAGCGCGCTTGCCTAAGTGTTCATTGAGAGTAAATCCAAAAATCTTGGGGAACCAATAAGTAATCCCGGCAAAAATTCCAAAAAGGGCGACTCCAACGATCATGGTATGGAAATGGGCAACCAAAAATAAACTGTTATGTACTTGAAAATCCGCGGGTGGAGCTGCCAATGTGAGTCCGGCCATGCCTCCGATCATAAATATGCAGATAAACCCTATCGTCCAATACATTGGGGATGCAAAGATCACTCTTCCCTGGTGCATAGTGAGGATCCAGTTAAATACTTGGACTCCCGATGGGATCGCGATCACAAGGGTCACAATCGCAAAGAAAGTGTTCACACTCGCCCCAGAGCCCATCGTAAAAAAGTGATGCAGCCATACCAAATAAGAAAGAAGGGTTATAGAAAGAAGAGCGAATACCATGGAATTATATCCAAATATCTTTTTTTGCGAAAAAGTGGATATGATTTCCGAGAACATTCCAAATGATGGAATAACTAAAATATATACCTCGGGATGTCCCCACATCCAAATGAGATTGAAGTACATCATTTGATTGCCCCCGAATCCAGGAGTAAAGATACGCATCGCAAAAGTGCGGTCAAGCCAAAGAAGGAATGTAGTTGCGGTAAGCACGGGGAATGCCGAGATAATGAGAATCATAGCGCATAAAGAGGCCCAGATGAAAAGAGGCATTTTCATTACAGTCATCCCCGGGGCCCGTTTTTTGATGATCGTTACGGTAAAGTTAATTCCTGCGAGCAGGCTCCCCAAGACCGGATAGCTGCAAACTCCAAATCAAATAATCGACTCCAGCGCCCGGGTTAAATTCAAGCTCGGACAGCGGTGCGATCGCAAGCCAGCCCGTATTGGCAAAATGTCCGCCGATCACAAAAAAGAAATTAATCAAGATTCCGCCCGCGACAGTGAGCCAAAAACCCAATGAATTCATAAAGGGGAAAGCCAAATCGCGAGCTCCTATTTGCAGCGGTACAATCCAATTCATGAGCCCGAAGAATAATCCCATGGTTACGAAAAAAACCATGATGTCGCCATGGGAAGTGAAAATTTCTTGAAAGTGAGTCGCGGTCAGATATCCTTGGGAATCCGCAGCGATTGCCTGCTGAATCCAGATCATCCCGGCATCGACCATCCCACGAAAGAACATGACCGAAGAAAAGATCATGTACATGGTCCCGATTTTTTTGGGATCAGTCGATGTAAGCCACTCATTCCAAAGCCAACCCCATCGTTTGGTTTTCGTAAGAAACGCTGCAAGGGCCAGCCCAGCGAGCACCATAAATATCGTCCCGCCTACCGTGTACCAATGGTGAGGCAGCGCATCTACAGTCAGTTTTCCGGAAAGGAAATTTTCCATTATTAATGAGCCATGTATTTCATCACTATTTTATTAAACAAATCTTTTTCTACATAAGAATAGACTGCGACCGGATTGTTTTGGGAAGGCTTGACAAGCTCGTCATAAATGTCATCCGTTAGCTGCAGGGGAGACTCTTTGACCCTTGCTACCCAATCTTCAAAATCGGGCTCCGTCGTAGATTTTGCAAGAAAGGTCATGTCCGCATATCCCTCTCCATTGATTTCAGCGGCTCTTCCCGTATAAACGCCTGGACCGTCTGCCATGATGTGAAGGGGAGTGACCATCCCTGTCATGGCGTAGATTTGCCCGCTCATTTGCGGAAGCCAAAACGAGTTCATCGGAGAGCCGTCTGCGGCGAGCGTGAAATGGATGGGGGTGCGGGCAGGAAATTGGACAAAATTCAATGTTGCAATTTCTTGCTCTGGATAAATGAATAACCATTTCCAATCGAGAGCCACCACCTGGATCGTGAGAGGCGTAATATCACTGACAAGCGGCTTATAAGGATCTAGTTTATGCGTAGCTTTCCAGGTCATGAATGACATTACGGCGATGACGACCGAGGGAATGATCCATAGAATCACTTCTCCAGAAACCTTGGAAGTAGCGTCCGGCTTGAATTTTGCGTCTATGTTTTTTGACCGGTATTTCCAAACGGTCCAAAATAGAGCGAGAAAAGTCGGAACAATAATGATCATCATGAGGAGAAAGTGCCTAGAGATCACCCCCAATTCCTCGCGCGCAATAAGCCCTTTAGGATGGGTGATCAAGGCGTGTTCGCTACTCAACACGAAAAAAATGGCGAGTCCCGCGCTCAAAATTGCGAGGATGCCGATCACGAATTTGATTCCCTTTCGAAAGTTTGACAAAATGGACCTTTACGCGAACATACCTAATAAATGTGAATTTTACTAGTGGAGCATCGAATGAAAGCGCTCATTTTGGCGGGCGGGAGCGGGACGAGGCTTTGGCCAAGTTCGAGGATCGAATATCCCAAGCAATTCTTAAAAATCGGCGCCGATACGACGCTCATCCAAAAAACCATCTTGAGACTCTTGCACCATTTTGCGCCGGAAGATGTTTTTATTCTGACAAACCCCCTCTATCTCTATGCGATGAAGGCGGAAACTTTGCTGATTCATCCCGCTCTCGAAAAGAACATCATCCTTGAGCCTTGCCAGAAAAACACGGCCCCGGCGATTGCTTTCGCTATGAAATACCTCATGGAAAAACGGGGGTGCGTAAATGATGAGACGGTATTTGTATCGCCCTCCGATCAGATGATCGAACCGCAAGATCGGTTTTGTTTTTATGTAGAGAGAGCCTTCCAGATTGCTGAGGCTGGCAGGATCGCGACCTTCGGCATTTGCCCCATGAGTCCTGAAACCGGATACGGCTACATCGAAGCGGGCCCTCCATTTAACGAGGATGCGCTCTTGGTTGCCCGCTTTATCGAAAAACCCGATCTCGAGACTGCGAAAAGGTATATCGATGCGGGGAATTTTTATTGGAACTCGGGGATGTTCGCTTTTCAGATCAAGACGATGCAAAGCGAGCTGACCGCGTTTAGCCCCGAAATCGCCCAATATTTTGAGAAGGATTTCGATGAGTTCGAGCGCCATTTTGAAAAAATGCCGAATCTATCGATCGATTACGCGGTCATGGAAAGGTCGAAAAAAACGGTTCTATTGCCGATAGACCTTTGTTGGTCCGACGTCGGTTCCTGGGATAGCGTGTACGATCTTCTGCCGAAAGACGAGTCTGGCAACGCCGCGGTGGGCCAGGTCGTGGAGGTGGATACGAAAGACTCTCTCATTCTTGGAGAAAAGCGTCTGATCGCAGCCATCGGATTGGAAGATATGCTGATCGTCGAAACGCCCGATGTCGTCCTCGTTGCCAAGAAAAAGGAATCGCAAAAGGTCAAAGAGGTCGTAGCGAAGCTCAAGCAAATGGGGCGCAAGGAAATCAAAGAGCATCTTACGACCAATCGTCCCTGGGGCTTCTTTACGATCCTCGATGTGAGCGAGCGGTATAAGATAAAAAAAATCTTCATCCATCCCGGCGAGACTCTGAGTCTGCAGATGCATTTCCATAGAAGCGAGCACTGGGTGGTCGTCAAAGGGACCGCCAAAGTGACCATCCAGGGCAAGGAAACCCTCGTCCATGAAAATGAAAGCATTTATGTCCCAAAAGGGGCGGTCCACCGGGTCTCGAACCCCGGGAAGGTTCCACTAGAAATCATCGAAACCCAGGTGGGGGAGTATTTAGGAGAAGACGATATCGTCCGCTTTGAAGACATGTATGGCAGAAGTCTCTTAAAATCAGAAGTGTCGTAATTTGTTTTTGGTTGATTTAATGTTATTATAATTGATCGTAATAAGTGATTCAAGAATTATTTGCCCGCCTCATCCAAGGGTTTCTTGATTGCGGTTATTGGGCATTCTTGGTAAAATCATTTGTAAAAAGAGGAGGATCGCATGCAAATAGATGCCGCTGATAAATTAATGGAGTTTCATCAAAGATATTCTAATAAAGATATCGTAGAAGCCGCTCTAACCCATAAAGTTCATGAATTTGTTACAAAAGCATTTCATAGTCTAACTGCTGTTTTTGGTGATTCGTTGAAATCCTGTGTTCTTCCTAATCCCTGTATAGAACATCAGGGGTGTTTTGCTGAGTGTGCAAATTATAACGTTAATGATTTTGCGATAAAATTAAATCAAACTGAATCTGTTCCATACAGTTTAGAGATTAAGATAACAAGAAATAAGGATGTATTCACGATAGGGTGCAATCCATATGACGATCCATATGTCTTTTCTTATAGTTCCAATCCTATTGTAGGGAAAAATTTGAACGCTCGTATTGAGCTTCATAAAAACAAGCCAGTTTCTTGGAAGTCTTCTGATTCAATCTTATTAAAAGAAGCCGATGGATCAGTATCGCAAAAAGGCCATGAATCTGAATCCGCATGCAACAAACGCTCAGTTCTTAAATGTCAAGCGGCTCTGTTGGATGACTTCAAGTCAGCGCTAGAGGATTTTAAGAAAGACGCTATGGCTAACAATGAACCTGATGCATCTCAAACAAAAAAGGCAGCCCAACCAACAAGCTTCGGAATGGGTGCAGTTCTTGCAGGCATTGGACTCATTGGCGGCGGTGTGGGACTTCTTTATGCTAAACATAAATCTCAAAAGCAAAAGCCCCCCTCACAACCATCGAAACCCAGGTCGGAGAGTATTTAGGAGAAGACGATATCGTGCCTACTCGTAGATAGCTATCTGTATTTATCCACTATGGCGGGGTCGTATTTGAAGGTTTTCCCATCGATTTCAATGGTCCGGTAGACCCACTCTTCGTCATTTTCGCGCAGCAGCCGATCGCACCCCATAATGTATCCTTTCAGAAAGCCGTAGCGGTGCATGGCAAGCTGCATGTAGCGCGAGGACGATGGCCGGTAATGGCTCCTCGGCCCGTCGACAGGGGAGATCACTTCTTGATGGAACCGGATGATCGCATCTGCGACTTGCGTTGCAATCGAAGGGGCGGTTGCCGGTTTCTCCTCGGCCTGATGTTTTAGGTCGCACTCGTTTCCCCAGGGCTCGAAATACCCAGGGTAGGCGAAGAGATAGAAGGGAAGGCAGCAAAGGATGAAGCGAATCAAAACGAATGCTCCAGCATGAGGACGGGGAATAGTTTCTGGTCGTTGAGGGAGGCGCTGGCGGTCCGCTCGTAGAGGCGCTCGTTATAGTATTTCGCCTCTTCTCCGGCGCCATAGATGCCGCCAAAGTACCAACCCGTCTCGAATCCAAGAGTAATGATACCGCCCGCCGTATGGCCGTGGTGGAAGAACTCGTAGGCCGCAGCGATGAAAAGCCCGTTGAGGAAAAAAGCGGTGAGAGCCGATTTTTTTTGACCGATATATAAATACCCTGCGCCGGGAAGCAGGGCGTTGAGGGTTTGGGCCAAGGCGACTGACTTTTTCCCGCAGTCGTACGTTTCGAGAAGGTTGCTTAAGTAAGACGGGCCGTTGAATCCAACGGCAAAAAGATCCACCTCAGCCAGCTCTCCTTCGCGGATAGCGCGGGATAATTTCAACTGCTCGGCCGTGTCAGGATAGGATTTGACCATCAGTTCATAAATTCGTTCTTGCTTTTCAGGATGATCCATCTCCCGGTAGCATTCATAAAGGACTAAAAGAAGGTCGCGGTAGGCGGGAAAAGTCTTATCCACATGCGCAAGGCCCCCTTTTTCAAAAGTCTCAATCGCTTCGTCGTATTTCTTGCCTAAAAACAAGCAAAAGAGGATGTCGTACTGGATCTCGATCTGCCTTTGGGTTTCCGTGCAAGGAATGAGGATCTCGGCCCTTTTGTAGGTTGAGATCGCGCGGTAAAGATCGAGCTGCTGAGCGAAACCAGAGGCGATGACGCACTCTTTCGACCAGTCGGCAGACTTCTCTTCAGGAGTGAAGGGGGCAAAGGCGCTCTTGAGCCCCTGAAGGTGGCGGTCTTGCAGCTGCCAACTCACATGCGGGTCGATGCTGTCTGTAACGCGGTAGCATGACGCCGCGGCAATAAGCACCGCAAGGAATAAAAACTTTTGAAAAAGAGTACTAACCTGAGTTTTGGGTTCATTTGCCTGAGCTTCAATTTCTTTCGGCATCTTTTTGACTTTTCGCCTCGGCAAGATGCTCGTCCCGATATTGCTCTCGGCTCCAAAGCGCAAAAATATGCTCGAAATATCCTTGAATCTCATAGACAAATGAACCCAAAACTCAGGTTACTAGTCATCGTCGACTGATTTGATGAGTTCCATCGCATCGTCATAATTATGCTCTAGGAATGGAGTGTTGGACAAGTCTCTAAAGAAGATCTCTTGTTCCGAGGTCACGCGGCGCATATCCTCGATCGAATTGATGATGAAGGGCCTGAGGAAAATAACGACGTTTTGGTTGGAAATGGTGTCGTTTTGCTGCGAGAAGGCGGCGCCGATCATGGGGAGTCCCCCAAGACAAGGGATTCCTTGCTTGACCTTTGTATTCGAATTATTCACAAATCCGCTGAGCACCAAGAAATTGCGGTCTGGGACATGGACTGTAGTCTGCATGGTCGTTTTGCTGGTGACGATGCCATTGGCAGTTTGGGACTGGAAGTTCAGTTGGGATTGACCGAGGACATTCGTTGCCGTCTGGGAGCGGTCCAAATTAATGTCGAGGGTAACGATATCGGAATTGCCTAAAACCGGAGTGATCGTCAGGTTAAGCCCGATATCGCGGTATTCGATGTTCGACGTCAAGATCGTAGCGCCGCTTGTCGTATTGTTGACGAATGAGCCCGTAAAGGGGATATTCGCTCCGGAAAAAATGGTGGAGGTGCGGCCATCTTGACCGAGGATTTTTGGGGCGGTGATGATCGTAGTCTCGGTGTCTGATTGGAGGGCGTTCAGCAAGGAACCGAGGGTCAGGAAGGTGTTGCCGTTATGTTTGATCACTTCGCCGATGACCCCAAGGTCGAATCCAGCGACCGGGGGGATATTGCCGATCGGGGTGGGCTGCTGGCTTGGCGGCGTAAGGCTGGACAGCTTGCTCACGAATTGATCCGGGAAAGGCGATTGAGTGTTCGGGGGCGGGACGGTATTGAACGAACTGATGCCGAACTTGTCGTTGAATTTGTAATTGCCGCCCCATTCGAGGCCAAAGAGAAGGGCGTTTGTCAAGGAAGTCTCGATCACCAGAACCTCAATGAAGACTTGTTTCAAGGGGATATCGAGGTTCTTGATCAATTCCTTCAAGCGGATCAAAGTTTCTTGGGTTCCAGAGCAAAGAAGGGAGTTGGTCACGTCGAGCCATTGGATCGAATTGATCGAATTGAGAAGGTTTTGGTTGATCGGCGCGTTTGTCGAAAGCAGATCCTTGGCAATTTGTTTCAACGCGCCCTGGATCTCGTCCCCTTTGTGGAATTGCAGTTTATAGACGAGGAAGCTCGTATTGTCGATCGCCTGGATCGAAGGTTCTAATGGCCCGACGACAGGCTTGTGGGCCAAATTGGAGGGGATGTCGAAGGCTTTTAAGATTTCTTTCACTTGATCGAGGGCTTTCGGCGTCCCCGTAAACACGAGGTTTTGGGTTTTTTCGACTAGCTTCATCGAAGTGATCGCAGAGAACAGGTCGGGATCAGTCAAGCCGCTCTCATGGAGGTTTGTGGCAAAATCAGACATGAGGCCTTCGAGGTCGGCAGCAGCAAGGGAGACCGGTTTATAAAGGAAAAAATTCGTCTGGCCCGGCTGAGGAGGTTTTTCAGGCGTAAGGGGAGCCGCCGCAAGAGAGGTGACATCGAATTGCTCGACGAGGGACTGCACTTTCTGGAGAGCCGCCTCAGTGCCTGTGAAAAACAGGGAGTTCGTCTCTTTCACGTATTTCATCGTGTTCAGGGCTGCGAGGAGCTCCGGATCGGCGCCGCCCGATTTCTTGAGATCGGCCGCCATCGTCTTGATCGAGGTTACGATCTGAGGACCTCCGGCCACTTTCAGCTTGTAGAGGAGAAAGGTCGTTTTGCCAATATGCTGGATCGGGGCGTGTTCTTTCATAGGGACATCGACTTCTTTTAAAAGAGATTGGATTTTTTGGATCGAATCGGCATTGCCGGTAAAGATCAGGGAATTCGTCGTCTTGACGTAATTGGCCGAATTGATCGTTTGTAGGAGGGCCGGATCGGCAAGTCCAGCGTTTTTCAAATTCTCCCCGATATCATGAAGCGATTTTTCTATCTGGGCGGCCGACTGATGCTGCGGCTTATACATGAAAAAATTGCTGTTGATCTGGCTGGCCGCGGTCCGTGGATAATCATAATCGGCGATCATCGCTTTGACGGCGTCGATCGCGGCGGGATCTCCAGTGAGGAGAAGAGAATTCGTTTCTTTCACATAGCGCATATTCCGGATGACGGCCAAGGTTTTGTCATCATGAAGGCCGCTATCTTTCAAACCTTTGGCTACCGCATCCAGTTCCTCTTCCACCACATCTCCCGGGGCGGCATGGAGCTTATAGATGTAGTATCCGGGTTTCGTTTGGCTTTGAGACTGCTGCTCGAAGTCTTGGATGACCTCTTTCAGGCGGCCGATCGCGTTTGGCGATCCTTGGAATAAGAAAGATTGGGAAGCGTCGATCCACTTCATCGATTGGATCGCTTGGATCAAGTCGGACTCGCTCTGCTTGGCAAGGTTCGTGGAAAGTTGTTTGAGATACGTTTCCGTCTTTTCTCTCGAAGCTATTGTAGGAGAATAGAGCCATAGGATCTTTTCATGCTTTGGCCCTGCCGGGAGATCGATCTTCGCGATCAGATCTTCGAGGTGCGTTATGGAGGCTGCGTCGCCGGTAAAGAGGAGAGAGTCGGTATTTTTGACATACTTCATGCTCTCGAGAGTGCGCAAGAATGCGAGGTCGCGGAATTGATCGGATTTGAGGTTGCCGGCTACTTCTTGGATCGATTTTACAAGCTGGTCCCCCTTTTGGTTCTTTGGCTTATAGATCAAGAACTGATTGCTGACGGGCATGGAGGCGATGCCTGAATCGAACGAGGGGACCAGTTCCTTCAACCTGTTCAAGGCGGGCTCAGGGCCAGAAAACAGGATGGAATTTGTATCGGTGATCGGTTTCATATCCTCAATGGCATGGATGAGCCCTTCATCTTGGACGTTCGATTTATCGAGATTTTTTGCAAATGTTTTCAAAGAAGACTGAAGATCTTGATAATCTGCGTGTTGGATCTTGTAGAGAAAAAAATCGTTTTTCACTTCCTGCGGCATTTTTTTCCCGGAAGGGGTGTCGAGCGTGGCGAGGAGATCATTGATACGGGCGAACTGGCTCTCGTCTCCTGAAAAGAGGATCGTGTTTGTCATCTTATTGATTTTTGCGCTTTGGAGAATCTGGATCAGGGCTCCTTCCTCTTTAGCCCCTTTGAGATTTTCGGCCGTCTCCTTCAAAGAAGAGTCGAGTTCTTTCGCACTCCTGTATTTGGGGCGGTAGACGAAAAATGAACTTTTTACGGCAAAGGCCGTCCCGGGAACATCCAGTGCAGTCAGGAACTCTTTGACCTTCGCGATCGAATCTTTCGACCCGGTAAACATGATGGAATTCGTCTCTTTGATCGAACGGGCCGACTCGATCGTATGGATCAAATCGCCTTCGGGAATTCCAGTCTTTTGCAAATTTTCGGCGATGCTGAAGAGACCGCTCATGATCTCATCGCTTGGCCGGCTTACGGCTTTGTAGACGAAGATGTTTTCCCCTTTGACTCTCCTTTGTCCAGAGATTTCTTTTTGTGGAGGGACATCCAAGCTTTTGAGGATCGCAAGGGTTTTGTCGGTAAGTTCGCTCGTCGAGACAATGTAGATCGCATTGGCCGTCATCTGAGGGACGAGGATATAGGGATTCCCTTGAGCGATCGGAGCCATGATCTGGCTCGCGATCTCCACGAGGTGTTCGGGGGAGTTATGGACCGTCGTGTAAATCCGCACTCCAAGCTGGTTGATCGGGGAATCGAGGATTTCGATCAAGAGCGCGACCTTGTCGACGTTGACGGTGACGTCGGTCAGGATGATCTGCTTTGTCTCCGGCATCACCTCGAGGAGGGCCGAATTGGAAATCATCGGCCGGATGACGCCGGCGATGGCCTCCGCTTTGGCTTCTTTGATCCGGAAGATCCGGGTGACGATCGGGACGTTTTTCGCTTCCATATGATCCGTGACCAAGGTGGCGATCTGGGTCACTTCAGGAGCTTTATGGATCACCAAGTTGTTGTCTTGCTCCAATATGGAAAGACCGTGGATCCTCAAGACTTGAACAAGAGTTCCCATGACATTTTGCGTCGTGATCGGCGCGTCCGATACGACCGTTACCGTAAAGTCGAGATCGGCTTCGTTGAAGATAAAATTAACATTGCAGATTTTGCTTGCGAAGCGGATGTATTCGATGATCGAAACGGTATTGTAATTGATCGTATACCCAACATCTGCCATTTGAGCAGCCGTTTCAGGCGTCTCTTTAGCTACTGGAGCCGCCGCAGCAAGCTCCTGCGCATCTTCGGGAAAAAGGGAGACGGAGCAAAGGAGTGAAAAGGCAATGAAAAAAGCCTTTATCCGAGCAATCATAGAATGTTTCGCGACCTCTTCCGAATCGTAAAATACCGTAGTGTTTTATGCAATCTTTCGCGAGGGAAATAAAAGCATATCGTTTGCCGGAATGATCGACAACTCAAAAATGGTAGAAAGATGGATTAAAAATATTTCTGTATTTTTGCAAGGCTCGGTGGTTAAAATGTGAACACCCTCTTAAGGCTGATCGTTACCCATAAGTCCAACACGATTCGGTTTCCCGCTCAGGATCAACCGAGCTCGAGGATCCGGATGCCGAGGGCTTCTCCTAAGTAGAGGAGCTCGGCGCGCCCTATTTTTTTTCCATTCACCGTCAAAGTAACTCCTTGATCCAGTTGGATAGGCAGCTCGATCATGTTCCCCGGATTCAAATGCATCAAGCGGTCCAGCGTGATCTTCAAACGAGCGAGTTCGACGCATACGTTCAAAGGGAGATCCTTGATCGAGACGCTTTCTTCTTCCGCTGGCAAGAGAGGGCCGGCTTCGTTATTTTGCTCCATAGGTTCCTCATGGGTGAATGCGTAATCGAGCAGTTCCATTTTGTCTTTCCCGATCTTCGCTTGAAATAGGGGAATCGTCCCGATTTTCATGAGCGCGATCGCAGTATTTTCCCGAGCATCGTAGTTCCCTTTGTCTAAAGCGACAAAATCTTCCGGTTCGAGATCGTCCCATTCCTTTTGGGAAAGAACGACGGACCCGCATTCCAGGCCTAAGACAAGTTCCGCGGTTTTGGCCAAATCGCTCGTGACGTATTCGGATGGGTTCATGGCGAAATGGGCAACCCAGGCTTTTCGAAACGTTTCGGGAAAAATGAGCCTTGACCAGCAAGATTGTTCGCCAAATGAGATTTCCACATCGATGCAGAAAGCGTTTTCCTCCGGGATTTTGGACTTTTCGCCTAACGTTGGGGAGAACTTTGCGATCGGTTCGAGGGCGCTCGATGCCGATAGGGCCTCGAGGATAAGAAAACGGCAGAATCCTTCTTTCAGAGGCTCGGAAATTTGCGTTTTCGCCTTCCCTTGCATCATCGAAGCGGCGAGCTTGTTCTTATCGGCTTTCGGAATGACGAAATAAAAAGGCGGTTCGAGAGGGTTTAAAAAAATCGGGGTGCAGAAATAATTCGCGCCGAGCCCATCGTAGAGATCTTCGCCCTTTACCCAAACCTGTTCGGAGGGCCGGACTGAAAAGTCTTTCATTTCGAACCGGGCGGAGAGTAGTGCAGAGAGGCGATCCCAGTCGAAAGGGGGAGCCTTGCCGAAAAGGGGGATCTCATCCGCTCCTTCGATCATGCCGGGGAGTTTGCGTAAAATGGCGGATAGGGCGTCCTTCATTTATTTTTTCCTATCGCCCATCTCGCCGCCAAATCCCTTTTCCCTTTCCTCTTTTTCTCCGACCGATTCTTTCCGCCGGAAGAGCGGCTTTGCGTAAGAAACCTCGATCCGGTTGATCGTGAAGGAAAAATTTCCATTTTGGAAGGCCGCGTACAAGTTTGGGATATTTTGGTTGAATGCATTGACGGCTTCATTCGATCCTGTAAGCAGGATATTCAGCTGATAGGGAGCCGTAGCGAACCTTTCGATCGAGATCGTGGCTCCATAGAATTTGGAATCTGCGAAAGAGGGAGCGTTTAAAACGAACTCCGTGCGGCTATCGCCTTTAGGGGAGACCATGGCAGTGATGGTCCCGACCATGTGAAAATAGATCGAGAGCGCCTCGGGTCCGAGATAGGGTCTGGCCGCGGCCGCCGCCGCATTGGCCATGGGAAAGTAGAAGTCTGGCAAAGGAGTCATTGTCGGAGATTCGATCTGCATCGGCTCCTCTTTTTCTTTTTGCCCTCTTTTTTTGCCTCCCCATTCTGTTTCTGGCTCCTGGATTGGCGGCGGCGCCTCTTTTTTTTCACCCATTTGCAACTTGCGCGCTTCGGCTTCTTTTTTGGCCAATTTTGGCCTTTCTTCCTTTAAGGCAGGACCAAGTTGGCCGCCGATTCTTTCTTCGCCGGCGGCCGCGAGAGGGCCAATATATTTGACCCCCTCAGCATCTTTGGGCGCAATCACCCCTTCCGGCCCTGCGGGTCTCTTAAGAGGCTGCTCTTCCCCCTTTTTCGGCACCATCAATCCCCAGCCCTTTTCGGCGCCTTTTTCTCTCGGGACTGGCCCCTCAATCGTCGGTTTGCCTGGAGGCCCAAAAGGGGAAGGTGTCTTTTTTGCCGGTTCTGTAAGAGCGCCCTTTTTCCCTTTCCCCGGAGTTTTTCCCTCCAGAGCCTCGCCAACGCCGCCCATTGAGGGCATTTTTTCTTTTCGTCCCATCTCTTCAGGTTTTAAGAAAACTCGGGAGGCAGAGCGGGGATTTTCTTCCATGCGAGGCTGCATCGGCGGCTGGGAAGGGGGCGGCTCTTCAACGTTTTCCCAAAATTGCTGCGACCGAGGAAGCGGAGGGGCTTCCTCGCTTTCGTCTTGGGGTGCCGTGCCTCCGAGATAATTCGAGGGAGTTGGAAAGGAACCGGGGCTTGGGAGGGCGTTTTCGTCCGCGTCCAACAAAGCGGGGTCTTGAGATGGGGGAAGGACACTCTCCGAAGAGACTAAAGAGACTCGGCCTTTCGTGATCAGGGAGAAGGGCGTGGGAAGTTCCGACTCCTCTTCTTGGCTGACCGACTCGACGAACTGCCTAAATTGCTTTGCGCGAGACTCGTCGTCGACCTCGGAGACCTTCGAGATTTTTTCGACTTTTTCAACTTTCCTATGCTCGGTAGAAGGGGCCGTTTTATCGAGTTCGCCGCCCTTATTGGGAGGAGTTGGTGGGATGCGGGGTGTGGACATAGAGAACCTCTCCTCCTAGTTTGGTTCATTTTCCTTTTTTTCTCGATCCTTTTTTCGAGTCTCGACCTCTTTTTTACGCAAAAAATGGGTCGCGGAGCCCTGCTCGTCTTGCTCCACTCCTTCTTTCTGGGCAACCCAGTAGCCCATTTCTTTTTCCCATTCCTTTTTGTGGAGCTCGAGCTTTTCCAAGTCTTTTTTCTTTTGGAATAGGTCATCGGTCGCAATGTCTACTTGTTTTTGGGCCGCGTCGACCACTTTTTGCTGCTCGGCGACTTTTTTTACTTTTTCGGCGAGTTTTTCATCGACGATTTTCAGATAGATCTTGCTGCGCTGAATCACGTCGGTTGTCGTCCCGGTATCCAGTTCGTGTCTCAATTGATCGAGTTTTGCCTGCTTATGTTGCAGGACCTCATCTTTTTCTTGAGTCAGGTCATGGAGCTTTTCATAGGCTTTTCCCAGGACGGCTTTTTTCTCTTCAAGGGTTTTGATTGCAGCGTCGAACCGATTTTTCTTGATCGTGATCATCTGCTCGAGCGGGTAGTTCGGCTGTTTGGACATATGACATACTCTAGACGAATAGAGATTTTAGGGCCCGGATCGTATCTTCCATGGGAGCCTTGTCATCGACCTGCTGTTTCAAAAACCGGTTGACTTTATCGACGTATTTGAGGGCGAAATCGGCGTTTTTGTCCGACCCCGGCTTATATTCCCCGATGCGGATCAAAAGCTCATTCTTTTTATAATTGGCGAGGACTTCCCTGACTTTTCCTATCGCGTCGAGATGAGGCTTGTCGACGATGTGGGATAAAATGCGGCTGACGGAGGCGAGGACGTCGATGGCGGGATAATGATGCTGCCGAGCCAGCTCGGAAGAAAGGATGATGTGTCCGTCCAGAATGGAGCGGACCTCATCGGCCACCGGCTCGTTCATATCATCGCCTGCGACTAGAACCGTGTAAAAGGCGGTGATCGAGCCTTTTTCGGAATTTCCCGACCGCTCAAGAAGGCGCGGAAAATCGCAAAGACCGAGGGAGTATAGCCGGCTCTGGCCGGAGGTTCTCCCGCGGCAAGACCAATTTCCCGGAGCGCGCGGGCAAAACGGGTGACCGAATCCATCATGAGAATAACAGATTTCCCTTGGTCGCGGAAATATTCGGCGATCGCGGTGCCTACATAGGCCGCATTGATCCGCATCTGCGCCGCCTGGTCGGAGGTTGAGACGACGACGACAGACCGCTTCATCCCTTCGACGCCTAAGTCGTTTTGCAAAAATTCGCGTACCTCGCGCCCCCTTTCGCCAATCAGCGAAATGACGTTGACGTCAGCCACAGCGTTTCTTGCGATCATGCCGAGGAGGGTTGATTTGCCGACTCCCGCCGCGCTAAAAATGCCGACCCTTTGACCTTTGCCGCAGGTCAGGACGCGTCGATGCACCGGACGCCGACCGGAATCGGTTGTGTAATCAGGGTCCGCTTCAGCGGGTCTGGAGGAGAGCCAGTAACGGGGAAACTTTCGGTTAACTCGAGCGGGCCCAACGTATCGACATCGAGCGGTTGGCCAAGGCCGTTCAACACCCTTCCCAAAAGCTTGGGGCCTACTTTGATGTGCATGGGCATCCGCATCGGGATCACTTCAGAAGAAGGGCCGATCCCTAACATGTTGCCAAGAGGCGAAAGGATCACTTCGTCTTTCGTGAAGCCGACGACTTCGGCGGCGAGCGGCTCTCCCGCTCTTTTGATCAGGCACACCTCGCCCATTTTGACTTGCGGGATGATCGCGCGGATGAGCATGCCGACCACCTCGGTGATCCGCCCATGCACGGTCGTCAGTTCGACATCTTCGAGATGGCTGATCAATTTATCGAATGAAGGAGGCAAATCCATTATTTATCTATAGTGGGATAGGCTCATAGCTGGATGCCCATGATTGTTGTGATAGAACTTGTGACGCGGCTCAAAAGTGTCGACGAATACTCGATTTCTTGCTGCGCCAAAGCCATTTTGCTCTGGAGGATCAGCATGTCTCCCGCATTGATCTGCTCCCCTGACTCGGACATTTGTTGAAGTTTGGTTTGAATGGCGCCAAATTGATCCTGGCCGTCGTTCACATAGGCGAGGAAGCGGGCGATGATGCCCGGCCCTTCGGGCTGCTTCATCGGCGGCGTCTCGATTCCTAGTTTGGCTGCCGCGGAACGGCTGTACTCTCTTGCATCGGTCAGTTTATTCCTGATCAGGTGCGCTTGAGATCGCTTCAACTGCATGTTCGGAGTTTGGAGCTGCTTTTCGACAGTGCCCAAGGCGTCCTGGGCATTCCTCGCCTGGGTAAGAAGGGTGGTGGTCGTCGGCGTTCCTGTTTGCCCCATCAGGGGACGGGCGGCTTCCATGGGAGTCGGTCCCCCTGGAGCTGCGGCTTGAGGAGGAGCTGCTCCTTTTTCCATGTAGGATTGGAAACCTTGACCGGCGGGCTGGCGAATCGCCTGATCCGGTTCCAATGCCTTGGAAGGGGTGATCCTGTCAGGGCTCTTGTCTGGAGGAGGAGTTTCGGGAATGGTCACGTTTTGCCTTTTCCTGCGGGTCCTGGAGACTTTTTGATGAATTTTTCGACGAAATCGATGGCCGTTTCGGAAAGCTGCCGAATTTCGGGATCTTTCGATTTTGTCGTTTGCTCCAAAATTTTTTCGCCTTTGTCCGCCATATTCGGCATCATCCCCATGCAAAGGCCGAGAAAGGTTTTCGCCATATCATTATGCGGCTCTTTGTCGAGAACTTGTTCGAATGCTTTCACGGCCTGCTTCAATTCCAACTTGTGCAAATGGAGATAGCCTATTCCTATGCGAGGCAAAGTATTGTCGGGATTGAGCAGTTCGCCGGCCTTGAAAAGCTTCAAGGCGGCATCTTCGTCCGCTTGGTTTACGGCGATGAAGCCGGATTCCGTGAAGAGAAGCCAATCCTCTTTGAACTGTTTCCATAGATTTGGATTTGTCATGGTTTATCCCTTATTGCTTACCTTGGTTGCCGACAGCGTGGTTGATGACCGAATTGACCTGCGCGATCAAGTTGGAGATCGATTCGCCGATTTGAGTGATCTGGCTCATTTGAAATTGCAGAAGAATGAAAGAACCTGGCGTTGCTTGGCTGATTTTACTGGCAAGACCCTTGACCTGGCTCATGAGCTGCGACTGCAACTTCTGATAGTTTTTAATTAGAGTAGTAAATGATAGAGTTACGCCTGCTTTCATTTTTGGATTGTCCTCTTGTTATTTTCCGGCTTTTTTTAAAACTTTTTGCAATGCGGCATAACCGTGAAGGAGGATGCCGAGCCGGTCGAAATCTTTTTCGTTTGCTCCTTCTCTGAGCAGCTTTTTGATTTCCGCCATCCGTTTTTCCGCTTTTGCGAGAAGCTCTTTCAAATGCTGCGGTTCATCTTTGATTCTCCTTTCGAGATCAAAAGCGAATTTCTCCCGTCTTTCCTTCTCTTCTAATCCGTACATACACTTCTCCTTTTCACCGGGTGTAGTTGATTTTATATTTTATTCCTTCTTTTTCAAGTAGAATCGTCGTCTCGTCGATTTCAGTAATCTCCATTCCGCTCACCTGGTTGCCAATCGTATAAATTTTTCCATTGAGGATAGCGCTGAACCCTTTCCCTTCATGCTGAGAGTTTCCCGTTACTTGAAATTGTCCTGAGATATCGATCGCAGCCTGGTTTGGGTTTGTCTCGACTGCGAAATTCTTGACTCCGCTCACTCCTTTCACTCTATCGATCTCTTTGAGGAGCTCTTGGAACTGGCTGCCCATTTTGTCGCTATAACTTCCGGCCAGCACTACCTCGCCGTTCGCATATTGGAAGGAGAGCGCGCCGAATCCTTTCGACAGAAGAAGCCCCTGGATCTGAGCATTCAGGTTTTCCCCGACGACGACCTCGTTTTCCAGCCGGTCGAGATAAGGGAAATTGACGGAGAGATATTCGCCAAGCAGCGATGCGGTGTTATTGGTATCGATATAGCCGGTGGCGATGAATTTCCCCGCTTTGGGAGACTGGATGGCGACGCCCCGAAATTCTGGGTTTCCGCTTAAGATGTCGTTCATCATCTTGTCTACATATTCATCGATGACGACATTGTCTTCCAATGCCCTCACGAAATCGATCTCGCTAATCCGGAATCGCATCTCTTGCGCCTCGACAGATGTCAGCACATGCCCTATAAGGAAGAGTTTTCCGCTGGCCGGATTGAAAGAGAATTGAATCCCTTCGAATTTAGCAAGCGCCTTTTGGATCCGCGAGACGGGTTCCTTGCGGACGACTTCGACCTGATTGGATTTGAAAAGGGAAAAGAAACTCAAGAAAACGATGAGGAAGATCGCGGCAAATGCAGCGGCGCCGATCAAATACTTCGTCGGGATCGGCACTTTTTTCCAATCCTTCTTTTCTTCGGCCTGGCTCTCGGCGGGAACCTCTGCCAAACGCGCCTCTGCTTTCGGCGCCTCGTAGGCGGGGACCATCGGCGAATAAATGGTCTCTTGGGTAGCTTCCCGGTCGATGATCAAAAAGATCGTCGTCCCCAATGCGACCATGTCTTGCGTCGTGATGGGTTTCTTTTCGGTGATGGGCGTTCCATTGACGACGGTGCCATTTTTAGAGCCGAGATCTTCGATCTCCATCGCGCCGTCCGCGCTCAACGACAGGCGCGCGTGGTTGCGCGAGACGCTTAAATCTTGGAAGACGATATCGCAGGAATCAGGGTCTTTGCCGAGGGTGTACGTCCTTCCTTTTTCCATTCCGATTTCGGCCCCCGCATTCGGGCCTGAGATCACTTTCAATAGGAAAGGTGTCTCTGCGAGGAGGTTGAACGGCAGCGGCTCAACTCCCTCGTTGGTATCCTCGAAAATCGTGTCGTATGCGTTGGCCGGCTCGCTCTTTTTCTTCTTTTCCCGCTTTTTGGGCGCTTCGCTCCCAACTTGCGGCGCCTCTTCTTCCAGAGAGCCGAAAATATCGTCGTATCCCCCCTTCGGCGGCTGACCCATTTCAGGGATTTTTGCTTCCGAAAAAAGAAAAATCGTATGGCCTACCTGGATCCGGTCGCCTTCTTTGAGCAGGACAACGCCATCGACTGGCTCGTCATTCACTAATGTGGGATTGACGCGGCTTAGGTTTTCAAGATGGATCCCTTCCGGGCTGCGGCTTAAACGGGCGGCCCTCCGAGAGACGGTTTCGTCTTCGATGACGAATGTGGCCTTTTCGGGGTCTCGCCCTAAGATCCACTCAACTCCCTCTTCCAGATTTAAGAAAAGTCCACGGAGAGGACCTTCTTCTGCGATCAGATGCGCTGGCATGTATTATTAATCCGCTATGCAAATATGAGACATTTCTTCAGGACGTAGATTGTCCATCTCTGCGTTGCCCTGCTTCGACAACCCGCTGCGGGGTTGCCTGCATCGGGCGCCTTGATCTGAACAATCTCCGTTTACCTGCATAAATTGTCTCCTATTTGCGTAGCGGGTTAGTAGCACTAAACCGGTTCATTTTTTTCAAATTTTGCCACAACATCCCGCCAATATATGAGATGGTTGACGAATTCTTCGAAGGCTTCCTTGAATGCATGATAATTCATTTCATAGGGTAAGCCAAGCAAGAGTGTCAAGTTGCTTTCTTTCTCATCCAGACCGATTCTCGCACCACCCGTTCCCTGGCCGAGCAAGTTCGCCCGCATCAGATAGATGAACAGATCTTCCCTTCTCCCCGCGGGGCAAAGGGAAATGTTCGCTCGCATCGCAACGCCCGGGTGGAGATCGGCGAAAATAACTTCAGTTCCTGGGCTGAAACGAAATATATAATTTTTTTTTTCATTCAATTTTGGAAGCAGGGTAATTGACAAGTCAGCGCAGAGTTGTTCCAAGAATCCCTGAACCATATTGAACAGGCCCTCTGTCACATTATTCCTTTTACAGGAAAAAAAGGGAAGAGCGGATGTGTTTGAAGAGTCGGCAGCAGCGTAGATTTGCCGCTGGGAGGCCCTAGAAGAACTTCAAATTGCCTTTTGCCGAGTCACTTGTGTTAGAGAGTGTCTGTAAAGTGAGGTTCTGTCGATTTTTCGGTTCTTTTGAGCCGATTTTCGATTCAAGACTTGGGAGCAATATCGACAGCAGTATATAGCCACCCAAGCTTTGAAATCGAAAAGCGGCCAAAATAATCCAAAAACTCGGGCGTTCCCTCACTTTGTAGACACCCTCTTATGGGGACAATATGTTAGGATGGACAGGATAAAAAATACAAAAGAATAGATGATAGGGGATGCGAATACGTCCCCGTATTGGAATGGATTTAGCCGACGGCTACGGTTTCCAGGATGCGCTTTGCTGCGGGCATTCGGTTGCGCCTGCGAGGAAGCTTGATGTCAGAGCCCATCTTCGTCATATTTTGATATGTCTCGACGATCTGCTTCAGAAATCCGTTCTTTTCCCAAAGTACGAACCAACGGTGGGCGGCCGATTTTGTCGCGTATGCAGGATCTTTCGGAAGCGATCCCCATTTCAATCCCGTAAAGAGAATGTAGAAAATCGAATTCACAACCGAGCGCCAAGCCGTGTGCGGTTTGCCCCTTGTCCGTTTGACCGGGTTCGGGAAAAGCGGCTCGAGAAGCTGCCATTGTAAATCTGTGAGTGGTTCATAGTTTATCATATTATTATCCTTTTATTATTTATGATTTTTTGTAGTAAATTCTTCTTCTTGAATTTGTCGGAGCTTCGCCTTGGCAGTTTCGAGAGCGTTCAGATCTTCGAGCGACATGTCATTCGTATTTTCCGCTAATGCGGCGAGTTGTTCCATATCGAGCCCGGTTGTTTCGGCCATCGCCCGCATCTTGGTCTCTAGGATCCGCTTCATTTCCATCGTCTCTTCGAACGCTTCCTTTTGCACAGACGGATCGCTCGATTCCAGCTTCGTCTTGATCCGGCGGAAAAACGTCATCGTGTCGTCCATGAGTCCAAGCACCTTGTCCTTGGAGGGGACGGAATCTGAGAATAACTGATTTAAGGTTTCGAGGTAGTTATTATTATTCATTTTATTATACTCTCGGTTATTTGTTTTAATTTAAACTAATTATACCAAAATTTTAATTATTTGTAAATGAATTGTTAATGTTTTGTAAATCGCTTTATTTGAGTGGTTTGTGAGTTAGTCCCATCGAGGCAAATCGGCTAAGACGTAAGTCCTTAGAAATGAAGGATAATGGGACAGTCTGTAACTGATTGTAAATCAGTATATTGCATTATGCTGAGAGGCGTCCGCTTTTGAGTTGGTTCGGACGGGACTTCTGCTTGAAGATTTCTTGGAGTTTACCTTTGGCTTCCGAGATCGCCTCGTGTTCTTTGCCAAGACGGCTTATAGCGTCAAATTGGGAAGGCGTTAGGCCCGTCATTTCAGAGAGGCCCTTTTTGCGGGCGGTAAGAAGAGCTTGGATTTTCGAGAGGTTCTGTTTGGCCACTTCCCTTTGTTGAGGATCGCCCGATTCCATTTTGGACTTCATTTCGAGAAAAAACTGAACCGCCTCTTCGAGCATCCAGTCCCGCTTTTCTTTGGAGGAGAGGTCGTCTAGGGCTTGATGGAGGAGCTCTTCGAAGTTCATGGGCGGGCCATCGCTATCGTTTGGAACTTAGAAACGGTCCGATGTTGAGGTTCCGGCGGTCTAGGATAGAAAACCTGGATTTGGGCTTGTAAGTCGGTTGTGGTGGTTCCAAGGCGACTGATATCCTTGACGTACTTCATTAGCACGTCTTCCCTAGCCGTTTTGAGAGCCTCCCTGACGGCCGTTTGCACCTCCGAGTCCCCCGCTTCGCCAGTCGGAAGAGCGAGCGAACTCATCGCGTCATCGAGGAATTCATCTTTATCATTACGTAAATTCAATATATTAAAGATAAAAAATTCCTCTGCGGAAGGACCCCTTTTCTCTCCGCCCCTGTCATCGACCCTCTCTTCGTATTTCCAGCGGTCATGGATGAGGAGATCTCCCTTGTCTTGGCTGTAGGCCGTTATGAAAGCGGCGCCCGGCTTCCCGATTGAGTCGATATTTGCGGCAAGATCAGCTTGCATCGCGCTTTGAGAGAAGTCCGCCCTTTGCATTTGCTCAGTAGGATTTAAGCCTAGCAGCTCGTTATTTGCGTAAGGGACGCTTGTGTAGATGGCTTTCATATCGAGCTTTTGGCTATCTGCTTTCGCGATCAGCTCTTCAAGTTGGTGGATCTGCCTCTTTAACGCGAGCCTAGCGCCCCGTTCTTGAGACGGCTGAGCTGCCTCCATATCTCGACGTTTCGCTTGAAGTTTCCCTTCCAATAGCTCCCTGAATTTCTGCACAAAATTGGAGGCGGCCCTGATTTTCGGCAACGCGTGGTTAGCAATCGTATCGTCTAGATCCTCTCTTAGGCTCTCGTCTAAGTGATCGTGGCCGTTTTTTATATAGTCTTCCGCGGAGATCCGATGGGCATTATGCCAAGCCGGCGTCTGGATTTCCAAGGGGGTAGAGCGGTTCAGGGGGCGGTTGGACGAGATAGAGGGGTCGGTCGTCGCATGGTGCTCTATGTCTTTAGCGATATCCAGGAGGAGGGTTCTAAGAGCTACGTCCTTTATGGCTGTGATGGCCATCGACTTTTCCTCGTCATTCTCCTCGTAAAGGATCCTGAGAGAGGTAAAATTGATCCTCACATTCCGTGCGTGGGGAATGCCTTCTCCAAGGAGGTTAGAGGAGGAGGTTGGCGAGGTGCGGACATAGATGTTCACATTCTTCACGGCGCTCTCGACGCGGTCCATTAGCTCGCGGAGAATGCCGCCCGTCTGCTTGTCGGTTTTTTTGACCTCGACGGCAACTCGCGAAACGGACCCGTCGGGCTTTCGGACCTCTGTATACAAGATCCCCTTATTGCTTAGGATCGAGGCGGGGGGTGTGCCTATTTGTTCGGCTTGGGCCGTGAGGAGGCCGCTCCCCCCTACCTGGTTAACCACAGCAGTGTTAGCGAGGGGGGTAGTGGGGGGTAGTGGGTTAGTGGGGGGGGTAGTGGTGGGTAGTGGGTTAGTGGGGGGGGTAGTGGTGGGTAGTGGGTTAGTGGGGGGGTAGTGGGGGTTGGTGGGTTAGTCATAATCTAATCATCCTTTATGGTTAGTATATCAGATTGGCCATAACATGTAAATAAATAATTGCAATTATTTATTAATGGGATATAAAGATATAGTAAATATAATTTAAATCATGTAATATCTAAATAGAAGGTGAAAAAGATTATGAACAAAGAGCAACTTGAAACATTTCTAAGATCGATCAAAGAGGGTTCTAAGAACCCACGCCTCGTCCATTTATGCGAGGCCTTCGAGGCTTTTATGGCCCTTTACGCATCCCGAAATCAGGGGGAGCAAGGAGGCGAAGCCTACGAGAACAAACTGAAGGCATCAACCCGCGCCTTGTGGGATTCCTTTGATGCGGCGGCCGAATCGTTCGGCATCGAAGGGCAGCGGTTTTTACAGAATATCGTGAATCCGGTCCATGTTACGCCAGAAGGACTGGAGGGGATGAATCGCCTGCAGCAGTCTCTCGAGGCCATTCAGGGTCCGGCCCCTGTCAGCAAAGGGAAGAAGAAATCAAGAAAAAAGAATATGAGGATCTAAATGACAATACAGAGTAATCAGAAAGGATGGCAAGATCAGTGGAACACCGATTTTAACAAGTTTAATGACGGCGCTAACCAGTTTCATGACGATACTGGGAAATACACAGACGACCAAAGCGCATATAAAGCGCACGTCGAAGCATTTAGCCAATTTATCAAGACGCACACTCCCGAGGAAGCGCTTCTTTACTTTTTCACTTGGATCGCGACCGCTACCCAGCCGAAGCAGCACGATAACATTTTAGGTCTCTATGACGACCAGTCGACGAACCTCGCCGACCAAATGTCCGGCAACGCCCGCAACACGGCGCTTGCCAACGACATCCAAAACCTCATCAACAACACGAGCGGCGTCGCGGATAAAGACCAGATCCCTTATGCGATGAGCGCGATCACCCAGTTGATCAATAAGTTTAGTAACGATGAGAAAGTAGGGAATTTGTTCAATAACACGAAAGACCAGATTATCATCCAGCTGCAGGCTTATAAGACGAATATCGAAACATACTTTAAGTGGACGGACGACAACAAGCAACCACAAGGCAATGGAACCCTGACTAGTTTCAAGGACATGATCGACAAAATGGGTGAGAAGGACGACCCAGACAAGGCGGTCGACGCAGACAAGGCGTTTACCGATACGGGCACGACCTTGACTTCGGTCACCCAGAACTTCAGCGCGGTGTTGAACCAGGAAGTATCGGAAGTAACAGGGATGGTGAAAAACTGGCAGTCGTTCCTCGGCTCATTGATGAAGAGCCTGCTCGACGAGACGAACTCCCTCATTCAAAACTTATCAAAAGGATAATCAGATGAGCGGCTTATTTAGGATTGCATCAGGGATTGGAGAGCAGGAGAACGCGAACCTTAGCGCGCAGATGACCACAGCGACGCAAGCGATCAAACTAGCGCCCAGCATTTCGACCTTGAATCAGACGTATATGGAGCAGATCGCAGAGGATTCCTTGAACTACGCCAACGACACGGCGGCGTCTGTCGAGGTTGAGGATAAGTGGGTTTCGGGTAAACCTCACCAGGGACAAGGGCCCCACATGGCAGTGGTTGCCGCGCAAGACAACGTGCAAAAGGACCTCGACCAAAAGGAAGCCGATTTGCATACGGGAAATGTTCAGAACATCATAGAAACGATTAAATCGAACGCCTCCTTTCTGGGTCAAAATTTGGATGACGTATTTAGGTTAGAGAGCCCAATGATTCAGTTGCTGGCGCTCACATCATCAATCATTATGGAGATTTAAAACATGAGTTCAATATCTAATTTTATTAACGCGGTTTGTGAAGTTCTGAATACGAACTGCAATTCGCTGGTTACGGATAACGCGAACGCGAATGTATGGAGCAAGAGCACCCTCGACATCGGGGATGCTTGGCTCACTGCGAATTCGGATCCGAACAAGCAGAACGTCTTGCAAACGGACATCATCAAACTTCTAAGTGCAGCCAAAGACCCTATCAACGATGAAGTCTTATCTCAAGCGCTTCATACTTTTTTTGACAGCCTAAAAAATAAAAAGTATCCCCTCCCTATGTGGAGCATGGATTTGATCTCGCAATTGCAAGGGGTCATCGGATCTAGCACAATTGACAAAGATAAAGACATCCTCACGGTCTGGAATGGAATGATCACTCAGTACTCGAGCTTGATCCAATCGCAATCTGGACAGGAGACCTCGACGGGCGATGCAGAGAACAAAACTTGCCAGAGTGCGCTGCAAAACGCAAGTTCCGCAGGGCAGCCCGCAACGAACGCCGGCGACTCTATGATGGGACTCCTTTCGAATGGATCCAGCGTACAAGCTCAAATTAGTGTATAAAATTAACATATAAAAAATAACAAGGTGAACTATGTCAATCAGACCTGAAAATTTAAATACCGACGCTCTTCTTCTTTACCCATTGGGTAATGGAACAAGCTCCCATGAGACGGCGCCCGTCTATGCTTTTCCTCAAGACGATGAGGATTCCGATGAAGGGCAGGGAAGCGCTTTAGGGGACGGCGAAGAAGAAGGAATCGATTTGAAACTATCTCTGCAAGTAGATGCCAAAGCGAAGTTGTCAAATGAGTCGGTAGAGACTGACGTAAAAGACACAAACGGAACATCGGCCGCACCCATCAACCCAACGCTCCTTCCCGCCGGTTACGGAGCGGCGATCATCGCGTCGTTTCTCGCCATGATCAAATATTTGAACGAGATGGCTCAGCAGGGTTACCAAGTGACGGTATATTCGGCCAATGCGATGATCGGCACAGATAATAAACCGGGGCTTATCCAATCTTGGGTAAATGCCGGGATGGATTCGGCCCAAGCGCAAGGAGATCAAATGAGGAACGAAGCGATCGGCTTTGCTGTGAGCGGCGCCGTTTGCGGCCTCTCTCTCCTTGGCTCGGTGGGCGGATTCATCAGGAATTCCGTCTCATGCACTTCTGAGATAGGCGGTGGGATGTTCCAGAACAAGTACGGCAAAATCAGCTTGGAATTGGAAAATGCGGAAAGCTATAGAGCCATGCTGAATGAGCCAACGAAGGCAGAGCTCGTGGCTCAAGACGGGAGCGAAAAACTCCTAAACCAAGCGGCCCCAAATGCGCAGGCCGAAGTGCAGCAGCAACAAGTAGAAGTCGAGACAAAGGTCGGGTTGGATTCAAAGAGTGAAGCTCTCAAAAAGGCCATGACCAAGGACGCCATTAAAACATACAAGTCCAAGAAGGACGAGAATGGCGGCAATCTCTCTCAAGAGGCTCAAGCAGATAGGGATGAGAAGATTAAATTAGCCGCAGAGCATCTCGACGAAGGTGAGAGAACCGCTGCGAAGAAAAAGGCCGATAAATGGATCGAAAGCCTTCAAAATCAGCGCGGACAGTGTGAAGGTGCGCAGAACCAGTGGGGAGGCTTGATGAATCAGATTTCCCAGGGGGGCCAGACTGGCGGCCAAGCTTTGGGCGGGTTCACGAAGTCTGAAAAGCAGATCGAGTCCCAGAAACAAAAAACAATCAGCGACTCGAACCAGCAAACCAATCAGGCGACAGGGGACGTCAAAGAAAAGGGGACTCAGCAGGCTCAGGCTAAGCAGCAGGAGATGGGGCAAACGGCTCAGGCTCTCGCTCAGGCCCTTGCGTCTCAAACGCAATCCAGAGCGTAATCGAATTCTTTTTCTTCTTTCCTTTAGGGCCGCGGAATTCCGCGGCCCTTTTCTTTTAGACCTGTTGAATATTCTGTTCCGACAATAAAGGTTGCGATTCACCGGATCTCGCACAGTTTCTAGCGGCATAGATTCCAAGAGCGGTAAGAGCTGTGAGGATCGTTCCTTCAACACCGCCAATGATCGCTCCTTAATTTATCTCCTTTTTTTATCCGAGTTCCAGTTTTTAGTGCGAAGGGAAGCATACACAAACTTAACAAAGTAATAATAGAGAAATAATATTTTCGGAGGGTAAGAGGCAGGTAGTGTGCGTTTTAGTACCTCGACTTTGTACAATTTTTGGCGAGCAGATCCAGAGGAAGCGCTCTGCAATTTTTTTCTTTTTTTGCGAAATTCATAGCCGAAGGCACTATTTATGAGCAAAAAAAGGAAAAAAGGGCCAGCGATTCTCTCGGAGATGCCGTCACAAAATTGTACAAAGTCGAGAGTACAGGTTCTTATAGCCTTCTAATGGCGATGAGAACAGCTTCTTTGCTGCCCCCCGCTGTCAGGGCGTCAAATGTTTTGGCGGCCACTCTTTTCGTGTCCAAGACAAGATCGGCGGCGAGAGGGATCTTGGAGCTTTCCATTTGGATCGAAGAAAGAATTAAAAGATCCCCCGGTTTCCAATTTTCTTTGATCTCAAGAAAGGTAGATCCCTCTTTTTTGCCTAAAGGTGGGTTTTCCGTGTCTAAAAATCGAGGCTTTGGGACCGATTCTGGGAAGTGGCAAAGCACTCCCGGTTTTGAAGATCCGAATGCGAGAAGGCCATGCTCCAAATCGATGAGGAGGAGTGAATAATCAAAGAGATGCTTTTCAGCAAAAAGCGCTCGATTTAAGGTGTCTAGAAAAAATGGGACGGGTTCTGTTGGGACTGTGCAGGCGGCCATGCGGACCATGCCCCGCAGCATCGAAGATAGAAATAGGGCATTTGATCCTTCTTTTTTCACAGGGCTGGCCAATAGCACCCCATACCGGTTGGAAACCAATGGAAAGAAGTCTAGGTAGCTTCCCCCCTCGGCGTCCTCTTTTAGGGCGATCCCGATCTCAATGCCGGCCCATTTTGGCGCCTCAATAGGCTGGAGGGCGGCCCTTGTTTCTTCGAGCAGGGAAAAAAGCTCTTCGGGGGTGGCCTTTTTTTCTTCTTCCTCGATGTGTTTGAGGAACTCTGAGAGGTCGGCGATGAAATCGATAATGTCTTGGTACCGCTTCGCAGGATTGGCCTGAAGGGCTTTGGCGAGGATTTTATGCAGCCCCCTCGGCAGGATGGCTGTTTGTATGACCCCGTGCGCTTGCCGCCCAAAATAGAGCTCGTAGGCAATGATTCCAAGGGAATAAATGTCAGTGCCATAGGAGACTTTTTCGGGGGTCTCGTTTTGCTCGGGACTCATGTAATGAGGAGTCCCCATCCGGGCTTTCTTTTTGGTTTTATGAAAGCGGTCCTCCGTTTCCACGAATTCCGAGATCCCGAAATCAATCACTTTGATGTCGCCCGATTCGGTGATGAGGATGTTGTCGGGCTTTAGGTCGCGATGGATAATGCCTTGGGCGTGAAGGTGGGCAAGCGCATAGCCGATCTGCAGCACGATTTCGAGGGCCCGCTTATGGATCAGGGATTCGGTCTTGATGAACTGGCGGAGAGACACCCCCTGGACATATTCCATAGCGATGAAGATGCCTTGTTCGCATCTTCCTAAGTCATAAAGTTTTACGATATTTTTATGGGAAGCGACGCTGAGAATCTTCGCTTCGCGGAGGAGCCGAGTCAAAACGTCTTTGTTCTTGAGGTACTTCGGCAAAACGACTTTGATCACGACTGTTTGGGAGGTCGTAGGATTAACGCCTAGATAGAGGAGGCTCATCCCGCCCCGTTTCAATAAGCTTTCGATTTTATAGGGGCCTATAAAATCGGGATTAGGGGGAGGCTCGGCGCTAGAAGGGGGAGGCCCTAGGGTTTTTGTTAGGTCGTCTGGATCCATTTCTTCCTTATACCGCGCGAGGGTTCGAAAAAGGAAGAAAAAGAGCTGATTATTGGGATAACGCTTCGCGGATCGCTGGATGCTTATCGAGAAAGGCGCGGAGTTCGCTGATTTCAACGACAGCCGCTTGTCGCATGGCCGGGTCTTCGCTTTCCAGCTTCACCCGGAGCGTTTCGAAGAAAAAGCGCATCTCGTCAAGGAGGTTCGTCAGAAGGGTGGGGTTCCACTCTGAGGCATCCATCGATTTCTTGAGGTTCTCAAGGTATTTGAGGCTCATGTTATAACTCCTTTCTTTAATTATGCCATAAAAAATATTTTTATTTAATAAATTATTATCCCATTAAAACAGAATTATTATAGGGATTGGTTTTTGTGTAAATAATAATTTTTATTTGATACAATATAGCTATAGGCGAATAGAGTTTAAACAGGAATAGTAAGGTTTATGACAACATCATCGAATATATCACCTCCGCAAAATTACAATAGCGCGGTCGAGGAAGCGATCGCTGCCCTGGAGGCCGAGTACAATGAACTCGTCAACGATCAAAACGGGATTGACCACGACGCCACCCAGATCGCGTGGGACCTCTCGCATATCAACGCCAAGACGCAAGTCCGGGATACCCATCATGAAATGGGCCCCGATGGAAAGACCCATATCGTCTACACGTACCACAATGTGAATAAATACAGCGACACCCAGATTAAGATATGGCAAAACGACATTGGGTTGAGAAAGTTCAACCAAGATCACCTCAAATCCGATTTCAATCAGGAAAGCGGGGATCTTAAAAATGCGGCGCTGGCTCTTATCGACTTGATTGTCGGGGGCAGCGGCAAGTCCAAATCAGAGAAGGACAGCATGATTGACCTGAACCAGATCGTAAAACAGTTAAGCCTCCTCTTCAAAGAGATGAATGCCAAGGAAACGAATGAAAACGCCGCTCTCATGGTTGATTTGTCATCAGTGCAAAATAACATCGAGAAGATGGCGAAAGAGCAACAACGGCAGTCAACGGCAGAGCTGCTGCAAGCATTAGAAGGACAGGCCGCTCAAAGCACTTCGCCCGAGGCGCATCCCCAGGTCTTGGCGGTATAAGATTTATTAAATAATTATAATCATAGGTGTATATGTCAGTAAATAATAATTATGATCAAAATGTGCAGAAAGCTCTTGACGATATGGCGCAGCGTTATAAAGATGTGGAAACATGGATTGCAGAGATCGAAACAAAGAACAAGGATATCCAGACGCAGTCGAAAAACCTGCAAAACCATCATGGATGGTGGATTTTTACTTGGGTAACGGTCAACCACGACGCGACCAATGCAATCAGCGCGGACAAGGCGGCAATCTCGGCTCTGGCGGACAAGATCGCAAGCGTTGATGCCGACGGCGGCAGTTCACCATTTGCCGCACTTGCTGATGCGATCAAGGATTGCATGAGCGCGGACTTTGGAGGCGGTATTGGCGACAACGGCAGCAACCAGGGGAACTACACCGCCGATCTCTCCGCCATTAGCACAACCCTGACAGCGCTCGTGAAAGCCCTCAATGAAAAAGTGATAGTTGAAGAAGACGAAGGCGCAATCAGCCTCTTGAACCAAAATCCAGATGGCGCAAATTCCAGCGACGTTTCCGCCCTGATCCAAAAAGTGATCGGAGACGAAGGCGAGGAGTCGAGTACCCTGGAGAGCCTCACCTCGAATCTAGACGATGCCCTGAAGTGCTACCAAGCGCAATATAACGCCGCCTCGAACGATGAGGATAACATCCATTGGTATGACTATTTATTGGATGGAGACCCGCGCCACAGAACCGATGAGGCGAACAAGACGAGTGCCACGAATATGATGAGTTTCATCCAGGCCATCAGGGCGGATTTTACGCCTGAGCTGGCTTGTCTGGTTCCCGATTTACAGCAGGTTTCTTCCATGATCGATCAGATCCTCAAAAAGCTGACCGATATCTTAAATGCAAACTTGAGTCCTACGGAGAAAAGTCAAGAGATCATGAAGTTGAACGGGGAAATCATGGAGCTCTTCGTCGTCGTGATCGGGCTTCTTTCGCTCGTACAACAGAACGCGACAAAAGAAAAGACGAAAAACGAAGCTGTGATGTCCAAGGCGACGAGCCTTGCCAGCGAGATGGGGGTAGCCAATAACCAAGCTCAGATAGTGAAGATCACGCAAGACATGGCGTATGCGAAGACCATGAAGATCCTTATGGAAGTCGCCAAATACGCTTTGGAGGCGATCTGCGCGTTGGCTGCGCCGGGCATCGGCTCGATGCTCGTGGCCGTGCTGATGATCGTACTCGATGCAACTGGCGCGTTGGACCTTTTGACGAATGCGATCGAGAAAGCGATACAAAACTGCCATACACTCACTCCGGAACAGAGCAAAATCGTCGCGGATGTGCTCGTCGGCGTGATGGAGATGGCTGTGACCATGGGCGGAGGAGCAATCCTCGACGCTCTCTTGAAAAACGTGATGGAAAACGTGATGAAAGTCGTTGCCACGGAACTCACGCAAGTCGTGAAGCAAGCGACCGAAGAGGCGACCGAAGCGGTAAGCAAAGCGATCGATGAAACCGCGTCTAAAATGGTGGCGCCGACCCTCAAGATCGCCGCCGAAAAAGCCGCTGAACAAGCCGCTAAAAAAGTGTTCGTTGCGAGCTTCGAGAGAAACGGGCTTAAACTAGCCCTTGAATGGGTGAAAGAAGCCGCCACTGGCGGTTATGGCGCTGCGGAGCGGATGGTTGAGAAAACGATGATCACCGCAGCAAAAGATGCTGCCGAAAGGGCAGTCCAAGACGCTGCTAAGATTATCAGCATCGCAGGAAAAGTCGAAGGGGTAACCGCAGATCAAATCACAAAACAAATTACTAAAGTGGCCATTGAGGCGGGCAATGCCGCCGCGGCTGATGCGATGGGTATGTCCTTAAAAGACATCGCGAAAGTCATGGTCAGGGAAGGAACCCTGGATGCTGTGAGGGTTGCGGCAAAGCGGGGCTTCTTTACTGCGCTCTATGCAGTCGGCTCGACCAATATCCTTGTCGACGGGCTTCAAGCATATCGTAAAGAGCATCCGATGGACAATACAGAGTACGAAATTCTCTTAGGAATTGCGGAGGCGCTCCAGGCGATTCTCGCGCTCATCGGTCAGATGGGCGGATCGGGCGTAGCGGCACAATTCATGAACGGCGTAAAGGGTGCCGGCGCATTCGTCCCGCTCGTCATGAAGATTACAAACGTGCTCGCTCCAATAGCTACTGCTGCAGAGGCAGGCGCATCGTTCGCTCAGTATCAAATTGATATGAATATGGCGGATGCATCGAGCGCTATGGCCAAGACTCAAACCGTGCTTGACGTTCTCATGAAATTTTTATCGCAGCAGATCGATAGCCGAAGGAAGCAAGAGGCAAAGCATGACAACGCAGAGTTTGAGGAGCAGATGAAGAGCAACTTCTCTGTTGCCAGCCACCTGTGCGATTACCTCAATACTTCAAGCCAAGTGATGCTACAAGGGTAAGAATAGTTAAGATTTTTCGTTCTCCCAAGAACAGAACCTCGGACTTAAAATTCGGGGTTTTTTTTATTCACCCCGGGGCGGGAAACCCGGCCCTTGGGCCGCTAAGCCTAGGTCTCAAGACGCCTTCTCTACGAGAGATCTCCACAGGCGCCTCCAGCCTTCGACTCATCTTCGGAAGGAGGAAGAAACGAACCATGCTCAAAATTTTTAATCCCGCAAAACCTTTTGCACTCATTGTTTATCCATCATATATTATTTTTAATCAATAACTTGCGAATAAAAACCCGATTACATTTCAGCAATTCCCGCCCGCCCTTTTTCTCGTGAAAATATTTCTTTCGTAAACTTTCTGGCCTCCATTTTTGATTGAGGCCGCCTCCATGACTATTGTCGTTAGAAAACCCCTTTGTGCCGATACCGTGATCTCGGACATCCATCGTTGCTTTCAGAAAATCTCAGATCCGAGAGATCTATCCGATAGAGTATTGAGTTCATTTACCGATGTGTTAATGTCCGGCCTCGCTGTTTTCGGTCTAAAATTTCCCTCCTTGCTCAAATACGATCAAAATCGAGGCACTCTCGATCACAATCTGTTGTCTCTTTATCACATCTCACAGCCCCCTTCAGACACTTATATGCGGGAACGCCTGGATGAACTTGATCCTCGGCTCATCCGCCCTGTATTCAAAAAGATATTCGCCAAACTTTAACGGGGGAAATGTCTGGAAGGATTCGAGTTTTTCGAGGGATATTATACCGCGTCCACTCAGTTTGAGTGAATTTTGTTGAGCGCCTTTTGCGCCCCAGCGCATTGCTCGATCTTGCTAACATACTGAAGTTTGCGGCGATCTCCGCAATGCTACTGGAACGCAAAATCCGCTGTCAAAATTCACACAACCTAAGCGGTCGCAGTATACCTCCTCTCTTTAGACGAACCTATCCTCCAATTCTTAATGATTCATTTATGGTCGATTTTGAGGCGATTTTTCGTCGTCGACCGCCCGAAGTAAATATCGGGACGGTGATCTTTATGAGGGCGGAGGCGCGAAAAGCGCCCAAAAGCGTGCCGTAAAGGGATCGTGAAGAATTGGAGGATAGGTTCACGGTACGGGAGAATTTTCTTCCGGTAATGTCTGTTGCCCTCAATGCTGCCAAAAGGAACACAAAGATGGTTCGGTGACGTACTATCATCAGATGTTAGGCGCTTGCATCGTTCATCCCGACCAGTCGAATGTAATCCCTCTTTGCCCAGAGATCATTCAAAATGGAGACGGTGCAGCAAAAAACGATTGTGAACGCAACGCCGCCAAACGATTCATAGAGAATTTCACGAGAGAACATCCTCAAGGTAAACTGGGCGCTCTGTCACCTGCGCGACCACGCTCGCGCAACTCAAAAAAACTTCGATGCGCTGGTCGAAAACGGGACAAATGCCGACTTCGAAGCCGAGTGGCTCGTTTCACAACACTAATAACCTGAGTTTTGGGTTCATTTGCCTGAGCTTCAATTTCTTTCGGCATCTTTTTGACTTTTCGCCTCGGCAAGATATGCTCGTCCCGATATTGCTCTCGGCTCCAAAGCGCAAAAATATGCTCGAAATATCCTTGAATCTCATAGACAAATGAACCCAAAACTCAGGTTAATAATTCTTGTGGAGAAATGTCCGGGTGGACATTTCGGAATGGGAAGGACTGGGCTGTCCACCGTTGCCGTTGATTAGGCAGACTGGTCGCGGACGATTTTCGGAGGCTTGCCTTCCACAATGCCTCTTTTTCTACGTGGATTTCTTTGATGCTGGATCTGAAGGAACTTCGAACATCAGATCGCGAAGGATGCCTTCCACGATCATCCGAAGAGCTCGGGCGCCGGTGCCCGTTTCTTTGGCTTTTTTCGCCATTGCCTTGCAGCGCATCTTCTGTGAAATCGAGCTTCACGTTTTCTTCCGCAAACAGGTGCGACATATTGCTTGATGATCGCATTTTTTGGCTTCGAACAAGAATGTCTACAAGATCCTCCGATTGTGAGTTCGTTGCAGTTGGCAATACTATTGAAACGTGCCAACAAACTCGGGAATCATGCCAAATGAGATCGAGATCTTCAGGCTCTACTTTGGAGAGGAGAAAATTCGTTTCTTGCGGTAGCGAACTGCTTTCGGCCGTGCATCGAATCCTATGGTGCTCTTGCCGAGCCTCTTGGCGATCATCTTATCGAGATGGACAAAAGCGCCACCCGACGATAAAGAGAATATTTTGTGTATTCACTTTGATGTATTCTTGGTTCGGATGCTTTCGTCCCCCTTTGGGAGGGACGTTGGCAACAGTTCCTTCCACGATCTTCAAGAGAGCCTGCTGCACCCCTTCTCCAGATACGTCGCGCGTGATCGAGACGTTGGAGGTCGTTTTGCGGATCTTGTCGATTTCATCGACATAAATAATCCCATGCTCCGCTTTGGCCACGTCATAGTCCGCCGCTTGCAAGAGGCGGAGAATGATATTTTCCACATCCTCGCCGACATAGCCAGCCTCGGTCAGTGTCGTCGCATCGGAAATCGCAAACGGAACGTCGAGAATAGAGCGCGAGGTCCGGCAATAAGTGTTTTACCAGAACCTGTAGGACCGATGAGCATGACGTTCGATTTGCTGTATTCCACTTCGGATTGCTTGGCGAGCGAGCGGATTCGCTTGTAATGGTTATAGACCGCGACCGCAATGGTTCTTTTTCGCGGTTTCCTGACCGATGATATATTCATCGAGATGCGCCTTAATCTCTTTAGGCTTGAGAAGCTTCATCTCATAAGCGACAGGTTTTTTTTGGATGATATCCACGCAGAGACCGACGCACTTGTCGCAGATGTAGGCATTCGGTCCGGAAATCAGCTTTTCGACGAGTGTCTTCAGTTCTGCCGCAAAAGGAGCAGGTGGAATCTCAGGGGTTTTTTTGCTCATGGGGCTGTCGTTGGAATTCAGGGGTTGTTGGTCTCGTCGCGCACTCTCGGGTGCGGCTTCGCGATCTGATCGACGATCCCGTATTTCGGAGCGCGGCTTCCGGATCCATGTAAAAATCGCGCTCAGAATCTTCGTGTGACTTTTCTCAATGGACTGGCCGGTAAAGCGGGACATCAGAGACGCGGTGATTTTCTTGAGCTCGAAGATCTCTCTTGCCTGGAGCGCGATATCGTCGGAGGTGCCCCCGACGCCGCCATAAGGTTGGTGGAGCATGATGCGGCTGTGGGGAAGGGCAAATCGCTTGCCTTTTGTTCCAGCAGCCAAAAGCAAGAGCTGCCATCGATACGGCTTGGCCGATGCAATAGGTATTGATGTCGCAGCCCAAAAACAGCATCGTATCGAGAATCGCAAGCCCAGCAGTAATGTGGCCGCCGCGCAGAATTGATGTAGAGATTGATGTCCTTTTTTGGGTCTTCCATTTTGAGGAAGAGAAGCTGGGCCACAACCACGTTTGCCACTTGATCGGTGATATCGGTTCCGATGAAAATGATCCGATCTTTTAGAAGACGCGAATAAATATCCATGGAACGCTCGCCGCGTCCAGTATCTTCGATCACATAAGGCGTTAAGGACATATTTCAATCTCCGTGTTCTCATCCAGTATATACCTTATTGCTCTACACCCGGTCAAGTTTTTGCAGTTTGGATGATGTAATCTTGCGCTTTAGCCAAGAATACCTTACTACACCGCCAAAGCATATTCTTCCTTGGGATTTGAGCTCGACGACTTGCTGCTGCTCGCCATGGGACTTGCACGTGCGATCGCTCTACAGCTCTTGCGGCTCGACCTTCTTGATGCGTGATGGGATTTTCGCATCATGAACAATTTGCCGGGATAGATAGAATAGCCGCGACGGCATTGCTCTGATTCCGTAGTCAGCTGCATTCGATTCTTCGTTTTTCTTGCGCTCTCTTCACTCTTGATGCTGCTCTATAAACTCTGGGATTTTGCTTCAGCTGCCGCAGACGATGTTGCATCTCTGATTCCGACTGAGAGAAGCGGGGATTTCAAACGGCATATTGTCGATCAAGAAATGTTGACTTGTTCGCGGAGGATCTTGATTGCGCTTTTCATCCGCTTGTTTGTTCAAAATCGCTTCGACCATGACTGCGCATTCGGGCGACGTCCTGTGCGCCCACTTTTTTCGCAAATTCATCGTTCGATCTCGGGCAAAGTGCGGCCTCTTCCAGCTTTATGATCGTGATCCTCACTTTTTTAGGAGCAAATTCTTTTTTTTCTTCTTCGGTGGCTGTCGTCATCGGTTCGCTTATCCCTTCAAGAACATCGCCATCTTTCGCTCCGATCACTAATATTTTGCATCCATTGCGCCATCCGCTCCTTTGGAAACCTCGAAGCGGACTTGATCGAATACCCTCTGAGATTCTCCCCATCGACCGTGTCGAGATCGATCATGATGTAATCTCTCTCTTGAATGGCCCGATCCGTTATGGATTCCATTGAGCGTAAAAGAATCGCATTTGCCGAATCGCCTCGTTCGACTTCTTTGTCGCCCACTTAAGGACGGCCGCTCCACTGGTTTAGGCTCGAATCGCTTTGGGTCGATAGACCGGGACGGTAGGCTCTGTTTCAAATGTGAAAGACGAGCATCAGTCCGCTTCCTCGTCCATTTTCTTCAAATCGAACGAGACTCGTTGAATTATTATTCAAAAGGGGGACCTTGGCCAATTTCTGGGCCTCGGTGAAAACGAAGTCGGCGAGTTGATTTATGGGTCTCTTTTTCCACTTCGCTGCGGATATTTTTTCAGGATCATCTCATCGGGGGCGCTTCCCTTTTCGGAAACCCGGGAAGAGGGCCTCTTTACCGACGGCTTTGACCGCGTTTTTCCTGGCTGTTTGGATAAGAGGTCGAGAAGCCCTTACCTTCATTTCGATACAGGCAGGCCGGTTTTTGCGATGGACACCACGCGGACTTGGTCATTTTGCAATTCTCTCGGCTCGGTGCTGGGTGTATTGGACACGAAATTCTCTGATAAATGTTCACGAATTAGCGGGTGATGAGGCTCGAACTCACGACCCTCACGTTGGCAACGTGATGCTCTACCACTGAGCTACACCCGCACTCTAAAGGCGTGCATTGTAGGTTGTTTTCCATTTTCTGACAAGGTAACGATGCTGACGAACCTGCAAGCAAAATTTTTCGTCGAGTTTTTAGATTATACGGTCGCAGTATATTTTGGCCGCCTCCTAGTACTTGTAGGATAAGTCCACTGCTGGGCAGGTTGAATTGCCTTGATATCGCAGGCCTGCATTAGGACAGATATCTCTGTTCTCTTCGGGATACTCCCCACAAAGCGCACGGGTCAAATATTGAATGCGGCTAATCGCGGATGGATGTGTACTCGTATGTATATTGTAGACAAAGCAAAAGGGTTTAAATTTAGGATTTTTTTCACAATTTTCGATAAGTCGAACAATCTGGTCTCTTACTCCCCGAGCAAGATAGGGGTCTCTCATTGTAAGGAGGTCTGCTTCTCTCTCCTGGTCCCGATAAAACTCTGGTTTTTTTTGAATCACTATTTCAGTCGGATCGAAGCGTTTAGAGAATTTTTCGTAATAATTGTTCAAATACTGACAAATTCGTTTGACCGACTCTTTTTGTGGAAATTCTTTGCAATTCGATTTTAACATCGTTGTTATATCGTCTAATGATTCTACAGAAATACCGTTCAATTCTAACCCAAATGCAATATGCCGTTCGAAATGTTTTAATATCCGATGGCCAAGTTCATGGGCCATAACGCCAAGTACTGATTGTAGGGAAATGTCATCAGTCCATCCATTCAATACGGCTGCGCATTCCTGACCAATTGATATATGGTTCTCCACTGGATCAATTTGCATAAGATAGAGGTCGCTGATAAGTGCGTCTCGATCCACAGGATAGAAGTTCGTCACTGAAAACTTCTCCGAAGACCCCATTTTTTCTGCAACCTGATTCAAATACTCATTAGATTTTGAAAATATACGCGATTTTAGCGCATTCACAACAAATTCGTTATTAAATTGATAATAAATCAAATCTTTTAAAGTTTTAATCTCGCTGGGAGTCAGAGATTTCCAAAATTCATCTTTCTCGCGGCCAACATTTGCAAATTCCCCACTGAACGAAAAAGAGCAGGCGCCGTCGGGAGTACACTCTCCCGTGACATAGGAGCTGAGAGATCTTGGCACATTGAATGGATTGAGATCAGAATTTCTTATTCCTGTAACTGAGAACGTCATAATAAACTCCTGCATTAAAAATTTTATCTTTTATAAGCTGTCTGCGCAAAGCTTAAGAGGGCCGTCTACAAAGTGAGGCTCTGTCGATTTTCTCTGTTAAATGAGCTCTCGTTCTTATCGAGGCACGTCAAATGCAAGCTCTATACAAGCGCTAGCTTTGTGGACAGTGTTGTTTAATTTTTAAAATATTCAAAATTTATACATTTGTTTTATCATATTAAACGAATGTTGGTTATAGATCAAATAAATATATTCCCGATATACTTCCAACCAATTTCCGACTAGGTAGGTTAGATATTCCCGTTCTTTTTTGTCAAGCATCGCACTTTGCGCAAGTGGTACGAAGTTGCGCCTCGATTCAGAGGGTGTCTGCAAAGCGAGGTTCTGTCGATTTTTCGGTTCTTTTGAGCCGATTTTCGATTCAAGACTTGGGGGGCAATATCGACAGCAGTATATGGCCCTCCAAGCTTTGAAGTCGAAAAGCGGCCAAAATAATCCAAAAACTCGGGCGTTCCCTCACTTTGTAGACACCCTCTCAGTCCTTTTGGTTTGGATCGAAGAGTTTACGTCAAAATCTATTTTGAAGACATTCTCTAGTAAAATATTTTTTTGTTGCGATGGTTTTGGAAAAAATGTAAAACCAAAACTCGGGACCCGTTTCATCAATGAACGATCTATGTTGAACTTCAGAAAGCTTAGGCAAGACTTCTCTTCGGCGATCTTGAAAGAAGGGCGGCAGCTCTATGAAAAAAATAAAATCGTTGCCGCGAAGATTATTCGCCTCGATAACGAAGTCATCCGGTTCAGCAGCCGGATCCTCGGCAATTTCGAAAACACCTATGAGAGCGAAATCGAGGTGGACCGGTTCGAATCGCAAGCGGTCCATACGAACTGCGACTGCCCCAGCCGCTTCGATTGCCAGCATCTGGCCGCGCTCATTTTCTTTCTGGAAGACAAGATCGATTCCCTGCTCGTAGAGTATTCGAAAGAGTCGGATATCGACAAGGCGGAAGGCCTAGGGTCGGAAGAGAAAAAGGAACTCATCGAGGCGATCAAAGAGGCCGAGACAAAAGAAGTGGTCAAGCAAGACGCCCGCTATCAAAAGCAGGTGCTGCAAGAATATGTCGCCTCCGCCGATCTCCTCTCCCATTCCCCATTCTTTCTTCCTCAAGAAGAGGGCTCGCTCGCAACCGCAGAGCTCGGCGGTCATTTTCAACCCTCAATCTTTGCATCAGGGAGAAAAAAGGGAAGGTGGAATTCCAGTTGGCCCTCAGGTTGCCGATCAGCTCCAAACCGTCTGCAGATTTCCCACTTGAAATCTTTTTTAGACGCGATCCGTTATGAAGAGCCTCTCTTCGTTGCAGGGCGTCGCCTTTTTTTCTCTTTAAAAAGTTTCGACGAGATCGGCAGTTCAATTTTGCAACTCTTGCTGGATCATGCGCGCACGGAAACGGCCAAAGAGGAGAGGGCGCAAAGGATCGCGCAGCTCGATCCAGAGGTGTTCGGGCTCATGTTGGCCAAGACCCATGAGATTGCGATGCGGCTCTCAGGTCCGCAGGGGATTCAAAGATCTGGACGACGATATGCCTCATCTCCCTTGCCTTTATTTTGGGACGTTGGAAACGCCGCTTCGCTATGCATTCAATCCGGTCGGACTTAGATTCAATCTCGAATATATAGAGCCTCCCGCAGCAAAAATTCTTTTAAAGCCCATGCTGGTCATGGGCAAAGACACGGTACTCCATGCCGACGATGTGATTCTTTTCGAATGCACATGCCCGGCATGCTTTATCAAGACACTTATTATCGGTTCCCGCCTCACATCAAACGGACACATCTGTTGAATTTGAACTCGATCCGGGAAATGACGATTCCGGAGCCTCTATTCGGCACTTTTGTGGAAAACTCCCTGCCCGAATTGAAGCGGTTTGCCGACGTCGCAAACCAGGAAATCATCGACCGTTTTGTGACGTTTGCCATTTGTCGGAAAATTAGGGGCTCGCTGCAATCTTTCCTATTTAGACGGCGAACTGGAAGCTTCGCTCTTTTTTTCCTACGATGGGCAGGAAGTGCCGGCAAGGTTCGAGAAATTGACGTTCGATGAGATTAAGACGTTTGTGCAGCCGCAGGGCGTTTTGGCCCGCAACCTCGTCGAAGAGCGGCAGCTTGTCGAAGAGTTGTTTCAAGACTTCGTGTTCGATCCGGTAAACTGCACATATCATGCGAAGACCGAAAAGAAGATCGTTGAATTCATGACCGGGGTCATCCCTCGCAACCAGCATCGGGTGCAATTCGAATGCCCTCAAAATCTTCTTGACCAATTCATCTATGACGAAACGAATTTCACTCTCAATCTCGATGTAAGCGAAACGGTGGGATACTACGATATCGATCTAAAAGTGGACGGCGCGCTAAGGGGAGTGAAACTCGACCTTCTCTGGGAATGCATCGCATCGAAAAGGGCCTTTTTGGAATTGGATGCGAACCGATCGAGAGCGAAAGAAGCTTCCAAGATCTTCTAAGATCCTGGTCCTCGATTTAGACAGGATCGCAAAGCTTGTCCAGCTCTTCGATGAGCTGGGGATTAAAAAACTCGACGATCAGCAAAGAGCAAAAGCCGCTTTGGAATTTGGCGACGATCGACCCGAAAGTGTTCGACGGACTCCCTGTCGATTTTACCATGTCGCAAAAGCTTCTCGAGATCCGCAGGCAGATGCTGGGCGAAAGCGCGCTCTTGCCCTCAACGATCCCTCAGGAGATTGAAGGCCGATCTTCGGCCTTATCAAGTGGAAGGGGTCCATTGGCTGGAGACGGCTTCGGCTGATGTATTTGAACGGAATCTTCGCCGACGATATGGGCCTTGGCAAAACTTTGCAAGCGATTGCGGCCATCACGCAACACCATAATAAAGACAAAGAAGCCCGCTCTCTCATCGTCTGCCCTACCTCGCTTCTCTACAACTGGAAAGAGGAGCTCCATAAGTTCAATCCCAAACTTGAAGGCGATTGTCGTCGACGGCATTCCAACCCAGAGGAAAAAGCTCTTGGGCAAGATGTCCGATTTCGATGTGATCATCACTTCCTATACGCTTGCTTCAAAAAGATATCGAGACCTATAGCCAAATGCCGTTCACCTACGCGATCCTCGACGAGGCGCAGCACATCAAAAACCGCGGGACGCGCAACGCAAAATCGGTGAAGATGATCCAGGCTGCCCACCGGCTGATCTTGACGGGAACGCCGATCGAAAATTCGCTCGACGAGCTTTGGAGCCTCATGGACTTCCTGATGCCGGGATTCTTGAGCACCTACGACCGGTTCGTCGAAAAATATATTCGGGTGACCGGCGCCAGCATGGCGCAGAACATCGAATACCTAAGGAAAAAAGTCGTCTCCTTTTATCCTGCGCCGCATGAAAACCGATGTGCTGCAAGATCTGCCGCCTGTCGATGAAATCGTCTACCACTGCCAGCTCTCCGATGTGCAGCAGGACCTTTACAGGTCTTACGCCGCCTCGGCGCGCGATGAGCTGATCAAATTGGTCGAGCGCGAGGGGTTTGACAAAGTTCAGATCCACGTCCTCGCAACTCTGACCCGCTTAAAGCAGATCTGCTGCCACCCGGCGATTTTTGCGAAAGAAAAGCCCGAAGTGGGCGATTCAGTCGAAATACGATATGCTGCTCGAACTTTTGCAGACGCTTGTTGAGAGCGGGCATAAGACAGTGATCTTCAGCCAATATACCCGAATGCTCCAGATCATGCGCGAAGATTTCGAGCAGCGGGGCATCTCGTTCTGCTATCTCGACGGTTCGACGAAAAACCGACTAGAGATCGTCAAAGAGTTCAATGAAAATCCAAAGATCCCAGTCTTCCTCGTCTCGCTGAAAGCAGGCGGCACGGGACTCAATTTAGTCGGAGCCGACACGGTCATCCACTACGATATGTGGTGGAACCCGGCCGTGGAAGCCCAGGCAACTGACCGAGTTCACCGTATCGGCCAGAAAAATTCGGTCTCTTCCTACAAACTAGTCACTTTGAACACTATCGAAGAAAAAATCGTCGAAATGCAGAGACGAAAAAAAGGATTGGTCAAGAAAGTCGTGAGTTGCGATGATGAAGCAATTGCAAAATTGACCTGGGAAGATGTCCTTGAGTTTTTGCAGACCTAAGTGTTTTTTTTAATTCTATGACTAAATCGACATTAGACCGCGCCCTAGAGACCCTGCAGACTTTGCGTAAAAGTGCGATCAAAAAAGTAAGCCGCCTTTCCGGCATTTTTTCGAGCGATATCGGCATCGACCTCGGAACAGCGAATACCCTTGTCTACGTTCGCGGCAAAGGGATCGTCCTGGCCGAACCCTCCGTCGTTGCCGTCGATTCTCTGACGAACGAAGTTCTCGCCGTCGGCCATAAGGCCAAAGCGATGCTTGGCAAAACTCCTCGCAAAATCCACGCAGTGCGCCCCATGAAAGACGGGGTGATCGCCGATTTTGAAATCGCTGAAGGGATGTTGAAAGCCCTGATCAAGCGGGTGACTCCGGCCCGCAGCCTCTTCCGCCCCCGCATCCTCATCGCCGTCCCTTCTGGCATTACGGGAGTAGAGAAGCGGGCCGTAGAAGATTCGGCGCTCCACGCAGGCGCCCAGGAAGTGATCTTGATCGAAGAGCCGATGGCCGCCGCGATCGGGGTCGATCTTCCCGTCCATGAGCCTTCGGGCAACATGATCATCGACATCGGCGGCGGTACCACTGAAATCGCGATCATTTCTCTCGGCGGCATTGTCGAGTCCCGCTCGCTCCGGATCGCCGGGGACGAGTTCGACGACTGCATCATGAACTACATGCGCCGCACCTATAACTTGATGATCGGCCCGAGGACGGCGGAAGAGATCAAAATCACCATCGGGTCGGCCTATCCTCTCGGGCAACAATGAGCTCGAGATGGAAGTGCGCGGCCGCGACCAGGTCGCTGGCCTTCCGATCACGAAACGGATCAACTCGGTTGAAATCCGCGAATGCCTCGCCGAGCCGATCCAGCAGATCATCGAAAGCGTCAAGCTCACCCTGGAAAAATGCCCTCCCGAGCTCGCTGCCGACCTCGTCGAGCGGGGGATGGTCCTTGCCGGCGGGGGCGCTCTCATGAAAGGGCTCGACAAGGCCCTGATCAAAGAAACCGGCCTGCCGGTTTTCGTGGCGCCGAACCCCCTCCTCGCCGTCTGCCTCGGCACCGGCAAAGCGCTCGAGTATCTCGACAAGTTCAAGAAGAAAAAGCCGCTTTAAAATTAACGCCTTGATTGATAAAGACTTATAATCAAATTGACCCTTAAGTTCTGGTTTGGTATGAAAATTCCAAGGTAACCTTGGAATTTTCATGATCGACCGCCCAGCCTATCAAACTCTCATTGAACAAGCCTTTAAAACGCATAAAGTTGTGGCTATGCTAGGTCTTCGCCAATGTGGCAAGACGACCCTTGCCCGTACCTACGTAGCGAGCCGGTGGGCTGGCCGCGCCCATTTCTTCGACCTCGAGGATCCGGCCGATCTGGCCATTCTGGAGCATCCTAAAACCGCATTGGAGCCGTTGGAGGGGCTGATTATCATCGATGAAATTCAGCGCATTCCAGAACTTTTTATAGGGGGCTGCGGTTTCATTCTCTAACGAGGAAACCGAACCTGCATTATCCCGCGATTAATACAACTTAGAATGCTCCTCAATGATATACCGCGCCCGCTCATCTTGAGTGAATTTTGTTGAGCATCTTTTTTGCTCCAGCGCATTGCTCGATTTCGTTAACATTGTGCAAGTTGGACTCGATCTCCGCAATGCTACTGGAGCCAAAAATCTGCTGTCAAAATTCACACAACCTAAGGGATTGTCTGAGGATAACTCGTACACTTTCATAGGGAAATACCGATTCTTACCATTGGAGAAATGGTATAATTCCAGTCACCCCGAAATTCATTGAAGGTGATCGCAATCTCTCGAAAATCTTCATCGCTAATCTCTCTGCCTTTTTCATACTCTCTGAAGTCGATTTGGGCTTGAATTTCTAGCCCTTTGGTCGTTTTTGTGCTACCGATTAACTGCACGATCGCCTCACGGGTGATCAGCGGCACCCCTCTCCAGTTCTGAGAAATATAGCTGAACATCTTGTGTTCGATTTTATTCCATTTACTTGTCGCTGGCGGGAAATGACATACATGAATTTCTAACCCCAATTCATTTGCCAGTTTTTGCAGTTCCCACTTCCAAAGCCTCACCCTATTGCCATTGCTGCCACCACAATCGGCAGTTATCATCAACTTGGAGGCATTTCGATAGTCTTTTTTTCCTATTTTTTGCCACCAACTACGAATCGTATTTACAGCAAATTCAGCAGTGTCGCTCGTAATTCCAACACTGACCCAGCCCTTATTTTTGCCAATATCATATACCCCATACGGGGCCACTTTCCCCGCTTCTTTGTCGGGAAAATCATGAACATCGACCTTAACTGGCTCTCCTCGCTTGTGGTATTCTCTCCCGCCATTTTTGAAATTCCCAACCAATTCTTTTTTCTTGGTGTCAACGGAAATCACAGGCTGTTTCTCTTGCAAGAATGCATTCGCCTGCTCATTGATGTGTTCAAATTGAGCGTTTCTGTCCGGCACGGATTTGCCTTCTTTGTCTTTCTTATTCAACTGCAAACTGTACCCGGCCTCCTCTAATAAATTGCCCACCGTAGAGCGACCTACTTCGTATCCCCGATTTTTGAGCTCTGCGGATAGTTTGCGTAAACTCTTACTGGTCCACCTCAAGGAAACCTCGGGATCTCCTTTGGTGAAAGCCTCAATCAATGTTTCCAGCACCGATAATATCCCAGGCATTTTGCTCGAAATGGGTTTTGCTCCACCACCTTTTTTACGAATACGTCCCTTGGATTTTTTCCGACGCCGTTTTTGTTGGATATCTTTGATCCCCAAATAGATTGTCGAACGACTAACTTTAGTAGCGGCATGCACCAATGTTACTCCGCCCTTTCCAAGTGCTAACGCTTCAGCGGCACACCACAAGCGACGGCTTTTTTCGTTCAATGAGTGATTGACTCGAAGATATTTTGTTCGGATTATGTTCTGAGAAACCACGCTCTCTACTCTGAGGGCAGGAAGAGTAGCATCAATATATATTTTTATCTATGGAAATTTGAAAAATTTCCTATGAGAGTGTACGAGTTATCTTCAGACAATCCCTAAGCGGGCGCGGTATATCAGACCAACTCTGATAGTCATATAGCTGTATGCATAATTAGTCGCATCGGAAAAGCTGCCGCCGATCCCATTTGCTGCAATGCTATGAATTTATTTTTTGTCCAGTACTACAGCGTTTCATTAATTTTGCCAATTGTGGGGTAAAGCTTTTTTAGCTTGATTCTTGCGTCCTCAACTGTGAAGCGCCAGTCTATAACATGCGCATCCTTGTTTCTGCCCTCTAGCCAGGAGGCAACTTCTTTTTTAACCTCGACTATGTCTCTTAGGCGTCGGTTTAAACATTGCCTGGAAAGGTGGCTTAATTCGATTTCTGCCATGTTTAACCAGCTCCCATGTTTCGGCGTATAACGAAATTCCAGACGGTCTACGATCCTTTTCGCCTCTTTGGGCGGCAGAAGCTCATAAAGAGCAGCACCTGTATGGATATTTAAATTATCGCAGACCAAGAGGATCTTTTTTGCCTTGGGATAATGCTCCTCTACAAGTTTCTGTATATGTTTGGCCCAATCCAATCGAGTCCTTCTCTCCGAAACATCAATGTATCGTTTCCCTGTTAGTGGCTCAAAACTCAGCAGAATATTACTCACGCCATTGCGCTCATATCCTGTATCAAAGCGTTCAACCTTACCTCGTTTTGCTGGAATGTTATCCAGCTTTCCTGCCTCGTGTTGCTTACTCGACTCATCCATGCAAATCATTGGATATTCTGGATTGTATAGGCACTTATAGAGGCCTAACACATTTTCCATTCGGCAAACAAAGTCAGCGTTTTCCTCAGGAGGAATACACCATTCTTTCTTTAGCCAGGGCTTAAGTTCATTTTTTTTAAAGTGCGATGGACTGTGCTTCTGGAAATAGAATCAATAACTTCTAGTACCTGACCACAAAAGTTTTCATGGGTAGAGCCTCTTCATTTTCACTCGCGCATCTGGGATAGCAAATCCCCAAAGGATCTTTGCCCGTCTAGCATTTCTATCTGATACATAAGCGGCCACCTCTCTACCGAGAACTTCTTTTGAGCCTATTCGCCTTTTGAGGCACTGACCGCCAAGAACAGAAATTTCAATCTCTGCCATGTTCAACCAACTTGCATGTTTTGGCGTATGGCGCACCTCTAATTTCTTAATGATCCTCCTGGCTTCTTCGGGCTCAAACGTCTCGTAGAGATTAGCCAGTCGATGCGTATTCAAATTGTCCATGACAACCCTAATTTTTTCTGCCTCGGGAAAATGTTTGTCCACCAGATCCTTCATGCACTCGGCAAAATCTTTTTTTGTTCTCTGGTCTGTGACTTTTATTTCCCGCCAGCCTCCCAAGGGCTGTACAAAAACAAAGAGGTTGCTTGTTCCATTCCTTTCGTACTCATAATCTCGGCGTTTGACTCTCCCTGGCACTGCGGCAATTGGCGCCAACACATCATCTACCAATTGGACTGGTGTTTCATCAAAACACACAACGGGTTTCTTTTCGTTCAGCGGCTCCTCATATAAATCTAAAACATCTTCCATCCGACAAATATACTCGTAATCCACTTCTGGAACACACCAACTCTTTACTTGCCATGGCTTTATTTCGTTTTTTTTAATGTTCTGCGAACCGTTTCGTCCGATATGGAATCTGTCAACTCTAGCGTAATGCAACGATCCGCAAGTAGCTGCATTGTCCAGCAGGCGCGTCCTTCGGGCGCCTCGCTGCAAGCAAGCGCGATTAAATGGGCTTTAGCCTTTCCAACCATCTTCTCCGGTCTTCCGGATCGCGCTTTTTCATTGAGTGATTGTTGTAGCCCGTGTTCACAGTAGGCTTTTCTTGTATTGTAAACGCTCACCTCGCTGCACCGTAGCAAAGAGGCAATCTCTTTATCTGGTTTCTTCTCATCAGCGAATAACAGAGTTTGCGCTCTTCTGATAATCCGCGCGGATGACTTCCCTTTTCTAACAATGTCCTCGAGTTCGCTGCGCACCTCAACTGTGAGATGAACGGACCATTTTTTGTTCATAGCTGCCTCCAAATGAAAGGCATATATGGAACACTATTCAAACATTTTTTTAAAAACTTTTGTGGTCAGGTACTAGCTGAACCAGTCTTTCGCTTAACAATCTCAAGGTCCATTCTTTGCGCCCTTCCGGAGGGGCCCCGCAACATATGGCAACCAGATGGGCTTCTTGATCACCATCGAGTTTTCTTGGTTTGTATTGGCGATGTTTTTTTCGGTGCAAAGCAGCTTCCAGTCCATCGTTTGCGAAAGATTCTCTGACTCGATGTACAGTGCGTTCGTGAATATTCAACCCTGCCGCAATAGCTTTTGCTCTCAAACCCGGCCCCTCTTCACCAGAATCTGCCTGCAATAGTATTCGAGCATGAGTGATTGTTTTTGCCTTCTGCTTTCCTTTATGCACAACTTCGAGTAATTGCTTGCGCTGACTGGGTGTTAACTTGACTTTATACTTCTTTCGCATACCTGCACTCCCACGAATTTTACAAGGCGTCAAGTATATTTTTTATCAAGAAATTATGTCAAAATTAATGAAACGCTGTAGTACAGAAAATTTTTTGAAAATGGAGCGCAAAATAATAATTTGCACGTCTGGATCTCCTGAGATAACCCAAGAGGAATGCTTGCTATAAGCGTAGTCTGGAAATCTTCGAATAGGGTATCATCAAAGAAGGTGACTCTCCTCTATAACGGAAAGATCATCGGCCTCTTGCAAGTTAGGCAATCATGCCAAAAATTCAAAAAGTTAAAACCTCTGGTTTAATTTATGAGAGTTACGAAAGTTGAATACCTACATGACTACAAGCTAAAACTCACATTTAGCAACAGGAGAGGTAAGGTCGTAGATTTAGAAAATAAGATTAAAAATGCAAAAGGCCTGTTTCTTCCCCTGAAAGACATAGAGTACTTCAAGCAAGTCACGTTGGATGAGGGCCCTTTGAGCATTCGCTGGCCAAATGGCGCGGATATCTGCCCTGATGTTCTCTATAAAATAGGCATAGATGTATTCCCAACTAAAACGGGCATCCGCAGGCAAAAAGCTCAAAAGTCGAGCAGGTTAAAGACGAGAAGGCGAAAGAAAGTAACCACCGGTTCCTCAAAAGCTTAGATAATTCACTCTTTTACGCGGAGTATAATGACCTTATGTTGAAACGATGGATCGAGAAAAGTGCCGCGCTCTGCCGTCCGCTCAGAACCCATATCTGCGATGGTTCGGAGGAAGAATATGACAAGATTGCATCGGAGATGGTCAAAGCGGGCGTCTTGGTGCCTCTTGACCCAAAAAAACGGCCACGCAGCTTCTGGTGCCATTCCCATCCTGACGATGTTGCGCGAGTAGAAGAAAATACGTTCATCTGTTCAAAAAAGGAAGCAGACGCGGGCCCTACGAATCATTGGAAAGATCCGGCCGAAATGCATGAGCAGCTCACTCGCCTTTTCGATGAGTGCATGGAAGGGCGGACGATGTACGTCATCCCCTACTGCATGGGGCCGCTCGGATCCCCTTTTTCCCGCTTTGGCGTCGAGATCACCGATTCTCCCTATGTCGTTCTCAATATGAAGATCATGACCCGGATGGGGAAAGCAGTCATGGATCGAATCGGAGAGCAGTCTTTCGTTCCCGGCCTCCATTCGGTAGGGGTTCCATTGAAAAGCGGTCAAAAAGATGTTCCTTGGCCTTGCAATCCATCGAACCGTTGGATCGTCCAATTTCCCGAAGAGAGGTCCATCTGGTCGTATGGCAGCGGCTATGGAGGCAATGCCCTTTTAGGCAAGAAATGTTTCGCGCTGCGGATCGCCTCGGCGATTGGAAGAGATGAGGGATGGCTTGCGGAACATATGCTCATCTTAGGAGTTACAAACCCTCAGGGAGAAAAAAAATATATCGCGGCCGCTTTTCCGAGCGCTTGCGGAAAAACCAACCTCGCAATGTTGACTCCGACGCTGCCCGGTTGGAAAATCGAGACGGTCGGAGATGACATTGCATGGATCCGATTCGGATCCGACGGCCGCCTTTACGGGGTCAATCCTGAAGCGGGTTATTTTGGCGTCGCCCCCGGCACCTCCATGAAGACAAATCCAAATGCGATGCGGACGCTGACCCATAATGCCCTTTTTACCAATGTCGCTTTGACTCAGGACAGGGATGTTTGGTGGGAAGGAATCGATGGCGCTCCTCCTCCCGGCCTCACTTCTTGGCTGGGAACTCCCTGGGATCCCGCGAAGGGAATGCTTGCGGCCCATCCCAATTCCCGTTTCACGGTGCCTGCCAAGCAGTGCCCCATCTACGACCGAGAAGCTGAAAATCCGAATGGCGTTCCCATATCGGCGATCATCTTCGGCGGACGGAGAAACTCGGTCATCCCCCTAGTGTTCGAGTCCTTCGACTGGTCCCATGGGGTCTTTTTGGGCGCGAGCGTATCTTCCGAGACAACTGCCGCCGCCAAGGGAGAAACCGGCAAACTCCGGCACGACCCTTTTGCGATGCTTCCCTTCTGCGGATACAACATGGGGGACTATTTCGCTCATTGGTTGGACATGGGATCTAAAAGCTCGCAAGACAAACTGCCGCGCATCTACTATGTCAATTGGTTTCAGAAAGATACTGGGGGAAAATTTCTCTGGCCCGGGTTTGGGGAAAATTCGCGCGTCATCAAATGGATTTTCGAGAGGGAAACTGGAAAAGCGGAAGCGGTCGATTCTCCGATCGGGCGCCTTCCAAAGACCCTCGATTTACAGGGGATCGAATCGGTTCCGATCAAAAAACTTCTCGAAGTCGATCGGACTGCGTGGCTGCAGGAATGCGATGCTTTGGCCGAATATTTCAAGATGTTCGGAGATCGGATGCCCCAAAAATTGAACGATGAGCTGAAAGCGCTCAAAAGCCGGCTTCTCGAGAAATAATAACCTGAGTTTTGGGTTCATTTGTCTATGAGATTCAAGGATATTTCGAGCATATTTTTGCGCTTTGGAGCCGAGAGCAATATCGGGACGAGCATCTTGCCGAGGCGAAAAGTCAAAAAGATGCCGAAAGAAATTGAAGCTCAGGCAAATGAACCCAAAACTCAGGTTAATAGGCTATGGACGGAAAACTCGACGGCGAAACTGCGGTATCTGGGCCAAATACACTATCAAAGGCGTTAAAAGCCAAGCATTATGTAACAAATGAGCACTATCCTCCTCTTTGCAACTGAAGGAAGAATCATCCTATCGCAGGGTCTGGCGATTCTTCACAGATCTCGCGTAAAGCTTGACATTTTCCGAACAAAATTTAGAATGGCTTCTTGTGAATTTTTTCAGGGGTTGTTCATGCTCAAAAATAGCTGGACTATAATATCAATCCTTTTTATCCTTTTTTGTTCAAATCTGATGAGTTTTCAAAAAAGGGAAGAGGGACTGATGAAAATAAATAAGCTAACGATCAATTTTCAAGAAGGAGATCTTCCTTCTGTTCATCCGCATGACCTGATCCTCCATCTCCGAGGAAGGGCTGCGGGTAAGCTGCTTTTCGAGGGGCTGACACGTGTGGACGAAAATGGAAAAGTGCGCTTAGCGGGCGCTGAATCCCTCGATGTTTCCCAAGACCGCCTTTGCTATACCTTCACTTTAAGAGACAATAAATGGTCCGACGGCTCTCCTGTCACAGCAACCCAATACGAAAATGCTTGGAAGGAAGCGATCTCTCCTAAGTCAACCTGTTCTCGCGCGAACCTTTTCTACCTCATTCAGAATGCGGAAAAAGCCAAAAAGGGGGAAGTGCCTCTTGATGCAGTGGGCGTAAAAGCTGTCGACAATAAAACACTCGTTGTGCGCCTCGCCTACCCTTCCTCTTTCTTTTTAGATTTGATCGCTCAGCCGATCTGTGCGCCGCTCATCGATCCGAAAAAGAAAGACATCAGCTCATTCAACGGTCCATTCATGATCGATACCTGGAAAAAGAATGACCGGTTAAGACTTGTAAGAAATCCGTTTTTTTGGAATAAAAATAGAGTTTTATTCGATGAAATCAATGTTTTAATGGCATCGGATCCTTCGACGATCTTTAATTTATACGAAAGTGGCAAACTCGATTGGATCGGAATGCCATTTTCGTTCCTATCGTCAGAACAAACCCAAGACCTTCAAACGAAGAATCTTTTGCTCTCCCGTCAAGTTGCAAGATCATTTTGGGTCAATTTGAATATGCGGCATCCAGCCCTTTCCTCTACTGCCATCCGCCAAGCATTGAGCCTTGCTTTAGACCGAACGAATATAACGCGCCATATTATGATAGGAGGAGACCCTCTCCGAAGAGCTTTGTCCGATTCTCTATTGCCGGTGAACATGAAGGTATCATCTCTATTAAAAGAAGACGAAACAGAAGCGCGCCTGCGGTTCCAGCAAGGGCTCTTGGACTTAGGGATTGCGAAAGAGGAGTTTCCGCAACTCACGGTTTCTTATTCACAGCAATCGAACCGAAAAAAGTTCGCTGAATATTTACAGGAAACATGGAAGCGGGTGTTGGGTATCGATATCCGTCTTGAACAGCAAGAATGGAATGTGCTACGGACGAATCTCGAGCGAGGTCAGTTTGAGGTCGGCCCGGCATTTGAAACGGCCTACTATCATGATCCCATGGAGATTTTAGAAAAGCTCGGCGATATCAATCCCTCTAACTTTTCTCAGTGGGTGCATAACGGATATAGGCAATTAATTTCACAAGCGCGGGAAGAAAGTGATTCAGAGCGGCGGTTTCAGTTGCTTGGAAAGGCAGAGGAGATCCTTTTGAAAGAAACGCCATTGATACCGATTTGCACAGATCCATTTCTTTTTACTCACCCTTCTGGCTTGAAAGGCTATTCTTTCGATTCCGGCGGAGCCGTCGACTTCAGTTACGCTTCCTTTTCTCGTTGAATTTACGAGAGGAAAGGCTTTATCTCGACTTTGTACAATTTTGTGACGGCATCTCCGAGAGAATCGCTGGCCATTTTTTCCTTTTTTTGCTCATAAATAGCGCCTTCGGCTATGAATTTCGCAAAAAAAGAAAAAAATTGCAGAGCGCTTCCTCTGGATCTGCTTGCCAAAAATTGTACAAAGTCGAGTTTATTGCATAAATCGCAATGAACCTAAGTCATGAAAGTGGATCTTGCATAAAGCTTGACATTTTCCGAACAAAATTTAGAATGGTTCCTTGTGGTTTTTTCGGGGTTGTTCATGCTCAAAAATGGCTGGATTAAAATATCAATTTCTTTTATCCTCTTTTGTTCAAACCTGATGAGTTTTCAAAAAAGGGAAGAGGGACTGATGAAAATAAATAAGCTAACGATCAATTTTCAAGAAGGAGATCTTCCTTCTGTTCATCCGCATGACCTGATCATCCATCTCCGAGGAATTGCTACGGGTAAGCTGCTTTTCGAGGGGCTGACACGTGTGGACGAAAATGGAAAAGTGCGCTTAGCGGGCGCTGAATCCCTCGATGTTTCCCAAGACCGCCTTTGCTATACCTTCACTTTAAGAGACAATAAATGGTCCGACGGCTCTCCTGTCACAGCAACCCAATACGAAAATGCTTGGAAGGAAGCGATCTCTCCTAAGTCTACCTGTTCTAGCGCGAACCTTTTCTACCTCATTCAGAATGCGGAAAAAGCCAAAAAGGGAGAAGTGCCTCTTGATGCAGTAGGCGTAAAAGCTATCGACAATAAAACACTCGTTGTGCACCTCGCCCACACTTCCTCTTTCTTTTTAGATTTGATCGCTCTGCCGATCTGTGCGCCGCTCATCGATCCGAAAAAGAAAGACATCAGCTCATTCAACGGTCCATTCATGATCGATACCTGGAAAAAGAATGACCGGTTAAGACTTGTAAGAAATCCGTTTTTTTGGAATAAAAATAGAATTTTATTGGATGAAATCAATGTTTTAATGGCATCGGATCCTTCGACGATCTTTAATTTATACGAAAGTGGAAAAGTCGATTGGATCGGAGTGCCATTTTCGCCCCTATCGTCAGAACAAATCCAAGATCTTCAAACGAGGAATCTTTTGCTCTCCCGTCCAATTGCAAGATCATTTTGGGTCAATTTGAATACGCGGCATCCAGCCCTTTCCTCTACTGCCATCCGCCAAGCATTGAGCCTTGCTTTAGACCGAACGAATATAACGCGCCATATTATGATAGGAGGACACCCTCTCCGAAGAGCTTTGTCCGATTCTCTATTGCCGGTGAACATGAAGGTATCGTCTCTATTAAAAGAAGACGAAGCAGAAGCGCGCCTGCGGTTCCAGCAAGGGCTCTTGGACTTAGGGATTGCGAAAGAGGAGTTTCCGCAACTCACGGTTTCTTATGCACAGCAATCGAACCGAAAAAAGTTCGCTGAATATTTACAGGAAACATGGAAGCGGGTGTTGGGTATCGATATCCGCCTTGAACAGCAAGAATGGAATGTGCTACGGAAGAATCTTGGGAGAGGTCAGTTTGAGGTCAGCGCGGCATTTGAAGCGGCCTATTATCATGATCCCATGGAGATTTTAGAAAAGCTCGGCGATATCAATCCCTCTAACTTTTCTCAGTGGGTGCATAACGGATATAGGCAATTAATTTCACAAGCGCGGGAAGAAAGTGATTCAGAGCGGCGGTTTCAGTTGCTTGGAAAGGCAGAGGAGATCCTTTTGAAAGAAACGCCATTGATACCGATTTGCGCAGATCAATTTCTTTTTACTCACCCTTCTGGCTTGAAAGGCTATTCTTTCGATTCCGTCGGAGCCGTCGACTTCAGTTATGCGTCTTTCAAAGACTAACGTCCAATAGGCTTGCTTCATTGGATATACTCAAATAACCTGAGGAATCGGTTTCTGGCGGCGCCCCACCCCAAAAACGATGCGTTTTTGGGGATCCCGGTGGCGGCCAAGAACCTTTTTTGTGATTTCGCAGTGTCATATTCCCGATTCTTCAGGTTATACACAAACAACTTCCCAACTCAGGATCTAGGGAAAATCTCGCTTGGCTTGAAGAAGAATGAGATTTCCGATTTGGCCGTCTGCTGGCTGTCCGAACCATGGATGGCATTCCGCTCGATGCTGGTTGCGAAATCGGCGCGAATCGTGCCAGGGGTTGCTTTCGCGGGATCGGTCGCTCCCATGATCTCGCGATTGCGGGCTACCGCATTTTCGCCTTGAAGGACCATGACGATGACGGGACCCGAAATCATAAATTCTACTAAGTCTTGGAAGAAAGGGCGCTCTTTATGCACCGCGTAGAATGACTTGGCCTGATCTGCCGAGAGATGGAGCATCTTGACGGCAATAACGCTTAAACCTTCACGTTCAAAATATTCAATGATGTTGCCGATCATGTTTTGCCCGACGGCATCGGGTTTGATGATCGAGAGGGTTTGCTCCAGGGTTTGGGAGGTAGTGTGCGTCATGAGAATACAACTCCAAAAAAGTTTCAATGCATAGGCATTGTATCTCAAAGGAAAATAAATCACGAGGAAGTTCTGTGCAAAAGTGCAAAAAATGTTAAAATTTTGAATTTCGAAGGGCAAATGACTTACGGCAACTATCCAGAGCTAAAACAGGTAAAAAAAATTTTAGTTGTCAAGCTTCGCCATCTGGGGGATGTACTTCTCACCGGCCCCGTTTTCCATGCTCTGAAACAAGCGATCCCTCAGGCGGAGGTAGACGCTTACATCTATCAAGAAGCTCTGCCGATGTTGGAAGGCCACCCCGACATCGATCGCTTGATCGGCTATGACAGAAATTGGAAGCGGGGGAGTAAGATTCTTCGCATAAGCAAAGAGCTGGGACTTCTCCGAGAGATTCGGAAGAGAGAGTACGATCTAGTCATCAATTTGACCGAGGGGGATCGAGGAGTGATCGCTGCTGTGGTGTCGAAGGCGAAAATCCGGGCGGGGTTCCCTCCAAAGGGCAAATGGCAGAAAAAGGCCCTTACCCATATCGCGAAGGAATGCCCCTCTCTTCGTCATACGGTTGAAAGAAATTTAGACGTCCTTCGGAGGATTGGGATCTTTCCTCCTCCGGAATCGAGAGATCTCTACCTCCATCTGCCTGAAACAGCCCGGGAAAAGGCCAGACAGCTCGCCGGCGAGGCTCCTTTCGTATTGATTCATCCGACCTCTCGCTGGCGTTTCAAATGCTGGCAGGCAAAGAAAATGAGGCAATTGGCAACGTGGCTTTTGAAAGAAGGGAAGCGAGTGATCGTCACTTCTGGGCCGGATCCGTTCGAAAAGGAGATGGCGAGCGAGATCTCGCAAGGTCTGGACATTCTCAATCTGGGTGGCCAGTTAAGCCTAAAAGAATTAGGTGCTTTGATCGATAGGGCTGAGCTTTTGATTTGCGTCGATTCGGTCTCTTTCCATATGGCGAGCGCTCTAAAAAAACCGGTAGTCGCCCTCTTTGGGCCAACATCGGATGTGACTTGGGGTCCTTGGCGCAATCCTCATGCTCGCGTCGTCTCAATGAAAAAAAGTTGCCGTCCTTGCTATCTCGACGGGTGCGGGGGGAGCAAGCGGAGCGATTGTTTAGAATCGCTTCCCCTAGAAACCGTGCTGCGCGCCGCCGACTCTCTAATTAAAAGGGAAGAGGGAGCTCTTCAGTCTCTTCAGTCCTCAAAAAATAGCGGGCATTGACCTCCTGAGGTAGCAGGAATGCGCGGAGGGCCGCATCGAACTCTTTAGCCGAACAGTTGTCTCCGCAAGTAAAAAGGTCGACAAAACAAGCTCCAAATTCGGGATAGGAGTGGAGGCTAGCGTGGCTTTCGGACAAAAGATAGGCGATGGTCACTCCTGCAGGATAAAAGATATAGGAGCTTTTGTCGAGGATGGTAGCTCCGGAGCTACTGACCGCTTTGTCCATGGCTGCGAGCAAACTTTGGACATCGGAAATCGCTTTTGGATCGCAATGCAAATAGCTCGCCAGGAAGTGCTTGCCAGCAAATTTATGGACCTCGTCTCCGAAAAACGGGGAGATTGCGCAGGCTACTGCAAGGAAGAATTTTTGAAACATGGAAGACGCTCTCTTGACTTGGAAAAGTATAGAAAATCGACAAATTATACTCAAACACCCTAATCGTAAACACTCTCTAGCCACCCCTCTAGACAAATATTGATGAAGGGAGTAACGTCCTAATAGGTGTGTGTTTTGTTTAGGAGGTTAGGCCCATGAAAATGGATTTCAGCAAGATTGCCTGTTTCGGTTTGATTGCCTTCTTCGGATCTCTTTCCGCCCAAGTAGCGCCAACTGAAGACAGCAAGGAAATAACGATGTCGTGTCCTAGGGATTGTAACACGACTCCTGATGAGTGCGGAGGGGCCCAGATTATAAGGGAGCGCCAGCCCAGGGAGGATAGGTGCGACTACGATGTATATGTCACAGGCCAATGCAATGAATGTGAAGAACCTAAGCCTAAGCCCTGCGGTCAAGAACCCCCTCGTGGAAAGACCCATTGCGGCGAGAGCTGCCATAGAAAAGGGGCGGCGAAAAGAGCCCAAGAGTAGCCGAAGGGTCGCCTTCAGCTCATAAAGGCGGCTTTTCTTTAGGATTAGGCGTTTGGAAGGTTTCTTTGATGCTTACGGGGTGTTTCTTCAGCACGTAGGTCACGGTACCACCCACGATGATGAGGATCGTTCCGATCGCTGATCTCCAAGTGATGGGAATGCCTAAAAACAGCCAGCCGATGATCCCTGCGTAAATCACCGTCGCGTATCCGAGAGGCGACAGGTAGGATGCAGTGCCATGCCTGTAGGCTACAGTGAGCAAGACCTGGGCTATTGCAGTGGAGGTTCCTATGCCGACGGCTTTTACCCATTCGATGGGAGTTGGGGATACCCAGGAAGCCCAGGCGAAGGGAAGCGTAGTGAGGGCACCGAAGGCAAAATAATAGAAGAGCGTTCGGCTCATCGGTTCTCTTGCCATGTTCAAGACCCTGATTGCGCAGAAGGAGACTCCCGACGCGATCCCGGCGAAGAGGCCATAGACGAAGCCGAGCTGGAAGATCTCTTTCGTCGGGTTCAAGATGACGGCGAGGCCGATGAATCCGACGATAATCGACCACCAAACATGGGCTCCGACTCTTTGTTTCATCCAAATCCACCAGATCAAGGGAACGAAAAAAGGGGCCGTGTAGTTGAGCGTCGTCGCATCGACCAGGTTGAGGCTGCGAATGGCTAGAAAGTAAAGGAAATAACTCCCAATGCCAAAGAGGTCCCGGATCATATGGGTCGCAAGGACGCCGGTTTTCAGGCGGCGGAAGCCTTTTCGGAGAGCGAGCGGAAGGATGAGGAGGAAACTGACGCCGTTTTGGATGAAGATGATCTCTACGGTTGGGAAGGGATCGTCGAAACTCGAAACCAAAGTGCTGGCCGTAATGAAAAAGACGTAGGCGATCAAGCAGATCGCAATCCCTAAACTCAAGCGAGGAGGGGTGGATTCTTCGACAGACATAAACGAAAGGCTACCCTTTGAGCGCTGCTACCGTTACGTTGCGGCCGGTTTTCTTTTCAGAGCGGTAGGAAAAATAATCCCCTTTGTTGCAGACGGTGCAAAGGCTGCTGATTTCGATATTTTTTTCGGGGATGCCGCAGCCGCTTAGCTGCTTTCTGCTGATCGCCCAAAAGTCAAAATAGTTCGGCTTTGTCTGAAAACTCCAAAGATCCTGCGGAATTTCGTGTTTGTAATTCTTGTATTCCGCATGGTCGGGGCCAAGCGATGGGGAGATGCAGACGAGGAGATTATGGGCCTGGGTGCCGATCTCTTGGTGCATCGAAGATACAACGCGGGCATAGATATTTTCGGCCGTTCCTTTCCAACCGCAATGGCAGACTGCGAGGGCCTCGTGGACAGGGTCGTAGAAAATAGCTCCCTGGCAATCCCCATGCGTAACGGCGAGCCCGAGATTTTTTTCGGTCGTAAAAAGTCCATCGGCGACGGGTATTTTATCGGAGTTCTTTGCGGTTACGCGATGGACGTTGGTCCCGTGCTTTTGCACTGCGTAAACGATTTTTGGAAGATCCAGCGTTTTGCGGATGGCTTCGCGGTTCACTTTCACCGTATCAGGATGGTCTCCGACTTCCAAGGAAGTGTTGAGCGTATCGAACGGAGATTTGCTCGTTCCGCCGTGTCTGAGAAAGACGCCGTGAACGACATGAGCAAAAGGCTCAAGTAGGTCGTATTCCAGCCATTCCAACTTTCTCTTTTCAAATTCCATAAGAACACCGCCTCTTTTTTACTCCTACCATTTTCTGATTTCTCATAACAGCAATTTCTATTACCCTATTTATATGGAAGTTACCGATCTGCGATTGAATGGTTTGAAATTGATATCGGTGAACATATTCTACGATGAGAGAGGATTTTTTTTCGAAAGCTACGCGTGGCCAAAATTTGCCGAGAAGGAGATCTCCATTCCTTTCATACAAGATAACATCTCTTACTCAAAAAAGGGGACAATCCGCGCGCTCCATTTCCAATCCGACCCCGGGCAGGCGAAACTTGTCTCTTGCATCCGGGGGGCTATCTGGGATGTCGCCGTGGATATCCGCCCCAGTTCTCCTACATTCGGGGAGTGGGAAGCAACCCTTCTCGACGACAGGGATCGTCGCCAGTTTTTCATCCCTGTCGGATTCGCCCATGGGTTTTGCGTTATGAGCGACGATGCGATCGTTCAATATAAAGTCTCCTCGGTTTATAATCCTCGAACCGAACGGTCTATCCGATGGAATGATCCGGATCTTGCGATCCCTTGGCCGGTCATTGATCCCATTTTGAGCGAAAGAGACCGGATGAATTTATTTTTTAAAGAGGTTTTTAAGTGAAGAAGATCTGGGTTACGGGAGCAGACGGTCTTCTCGGATCTGTTTTGCGAGAATCTGCGGCATTGGCAACCGGCAAAAAGATGGCCGATATCGGCGATCTCGATGCCCTCCGTTCGTTTGCCAGGCAAAATCGGGGGATTACCCATATCGTCAATTGCGCCGCTTTTTCTCTTGTCGATCGGGCGGAGGCGTACCCTGAAGCGGCTTATAAGGCCAACGCGCTCGGCCCAGAAAATCTTGGAATTCTTGCCAGAGAGATCCATGCGCGGATCGTCCATATTTCCACCGACTACGTCTTTCCCGGCAACCTGCATCGCCCGCTCAAAGAGGACGATCCGGTGGATCCGTGCAGCCATTATGGGCGAACGAAGCTCGAAGGGGAGCGGCGCTTGCTGCAAGTAAATCCACAGGCCGCTATCATCCGCACTTCTTGGATTTTCGGCCGCGGCGGGAAAAATTTTGTGGCGAAACTGCAACAGATGCTCCAGGAAAAGGAAGAGATCCATTTGACGAACGATCATTGGAACCTCCCTACTTATGCCCGAGACCTTTCCGATGCGATTCTAAGAATGCTCGACGCTTCGGGCATTTACCATTTTGCGAATCGGGGCGCCGCGACTAAATATGAATTTGGGCTTGCGATGCGGGAAGAGGCTGCAGCTCTCGGATTAACGATTGCCGCAAAACGGATCGTGCCGGTTCCTGGCTCGACATTCCCGTCGCCCGCAGAACGGCCTGTCTACTCGGTCTTCGACACTTCGAAGATCGAACGAAAACTCGGCGCGCCCATACGACCCTGGAGAGAAGCCCTTAGGGAATATTTGCGTGACACGGCAGCTTAAGCGTCTCTTAGTGACCGGCGGAGCTGGTTTTATCGGATCGGCGTTCATCCGCTACCTTCTCCGCTCTTCTCATTTTGAAGGGCGCATCATCAACTTCGATCTATTGACCTATGCGGCAAATCTGGCAAACCTGGATGGATTCCACACCCACCCCCGGTATCGTTTCATCCAGGGCGATATCAATAACCAGCATTTCATCGAAAGGGTCCTGGAAGAGCAGGAGATCGATGCGATTGTCCATTTCGCCGCCGAAACGCACGTAGACCGGAGCATAGCGTCGGCCCGTCCCTTCTTTGATGCGAACGTGATGGGGACGCTCTCTCTTCTCGAGTCGGTCCGGAAATTCCCTCATGTGCACTTTCATCACATCTCTACCGATGAAGTATACGGCTCGCTGGGAGAGAGCGGGTCGTTCCATGAACATTCTCCGTATCGCCCCAATTCTCCCTACTCCGCGTCGAAGGCCGCCTCCGACCATCTTGTTCGGGCCTTTTCTGAAACCTATCGTCTTTCGACGACCTTGTCTCATTGCAGCAACAACTACGGCCCCGGGCAATTCCCCGAAAAGTTTATTCCTCTCATGATCCTCCAGTGCCTCGCCCATAAAGAATTGCCGGTCTATGGACGCGGGGCGAATATCAGGGATTGGCTCTATGTGGATGACCATGCCGACGCTGTCTATGCCATTTTGCAGAACGGGAAAAAGGGGGAGACGTACGATATTGGAGGAGGGGCGGAGCTGTCTAATCTGGAACTTCTCCATCTTTTGATCGACCTCATCGCGAAAGAGTCAGGGCAGGCCGTGGGAGGCTTTCGCTCACTCATCCGTTTCGTGGAGGACCGTCCGGGGCATGATTTCCGTTATTCGATCGACGCATCAAGATCGGCCGCGAGTTAGGATGGAAGCCCACCACCGCGCTTCCAGAGGGACTTGCCCGAACGATCCGGTGGTGTCTAAAGAAAGGCTATAAGGGGGCTTTATCGTGAACCTATCCTCCAATTCTTAATGATTCATTTATGGTCGATTTTGAGGCGATTTTTCGTCGTCGACCGCCCGAAGTAAATATCGGGACGGTGATCTTTACGAGGGCGGAGGCGCGAAAAGCGCCCGAAAGCGTGCCGTAAAGGGATCGTGAAGAATTGGAGGATAGGTTCGTATAAGAGGATAAAAAAATGATTTACTAAACAAAACCGCGCCTGTCCAAAAGGATGTATACCGAAACAACCTGAAGAATCGGGAATTTGACAAGGAGGCTCCTCAGAATTTGTGTTCGGAGCAAGCGACCATTGCGCGTGCGCAAGGCGCGAGTGAGAACAAAAATTCTGAGGTAAAGCCGACGCAGTCAAAAACCGATTCTTCAGGTTGTTTTGATATAAAGCTATCAGCGATTCCCGTTAAATAAATTTCTCCTGGAGAAGTTTGAATTTTTACGAAATTTTTTCGCGCAGTTTTATACATTATGTTCCTGATGGTCAATATATTGTGAATGTATTTAACGGGAACTGTAAAGCTATTTTTATACTTTAATTTAATCCGTTTTCATGATAAAGTCTTGGCATTTTAAAAATAGAGACGGATAGGCTGAAAGCAGTCCCTTTCATAGGACACTCTGGCGCTACTATCCTAACCGCAGCACCCCTAAAATAGAGGAAGGGATTTTATGTCAGTGTCATTAAATTCTAGCCAAAAGATATTCGATTTTTATCAGGATTATATTTCTCCAGCGTCTTGTGATTTTTCCACAATTCCTAAAAGCAAAGCATTCCTTCAACGAATATTTGAAGTATTTTCAGAGGTATATGCCGATCCTTTAAGCTCTTGCAATCTCGCGGCAGAGTGCGTCAAAGGATCGGGCGGATGCGAAGCTATCTGCAAAGGCAGTAATCCTTTTGGAGTAAAACTTCATACAAATCAGACAAACGATTATTTGACCATATCCAATCCCGATTTTAATTTTAATGTTAGAACGCCACCAGCTCTCTGGCTCTGGTCTTCATTTTTGGGTGGTGTCCAGAGGATTATCATACTTTATTTGACCAATTGTGATTGGCCCTCACTAGATTCGATGGATGTGTTTGTGAAGGAAAGCGGTCAGACGAAGGGGGTTCTGGATAAAGACGTGCTGAACCCAAATTGGAGTTCTGCTATGGAGGATTTTTTATTTGAAGATGAAATTATAAATTATTTTAAATCGTCTCTTTTGAATTGCATGGGAAAAAGGATGAGGCTGCATGAATATATAAACGCACAAAAGAAACTAGAGTTTATGCATAAATTAACCGAAGAGAAGCAAAAGAAACTAGAGTTGATGCGTAAATTAACCGAACAGAAGCAAAGCTATGAAAAAATGCACAATATTACCAATCAAGAGGTCGATACGACTCAAGCTCCAGAAAAGGTAGGCTCCGCAAATAACCCCAACACTTTCGATCCGCAAAATAGCAACCATCGGTCACCAACTGCTCAAAATGTAGCGAAATCTAGCGCACCCACAAATCAGAATGATGCGACAGCGACTCAAACAAAAAAAGAGGAAAAACAAACGCCGCCAAGTCCACAACCTGAAAATACAGCTTCTGCTCAGAAGAAAGAGCCAGATGCAAATGAAGCATCCGCACAGCCTAAGCCGGACCAAACTCCAGAGAAAAGAGACTCGGCTGTCGATTCCGCCAATTCCAATCAGACATCCTCTAACCAGTCTCAAACAAATAACGGATCCAGTCCAAATTGGCTCTTAGGCATCGGGGCAATTAGCGGGGGAGCAGGAATCGCCGGATTTTACGCATGGCACCAATCGAAAAAGCGCAAATTGCAAAAAGAGCAAGAAGCGAAGATCACCGGTGCAATAAAATGTTAAGATAGAATAAGGCCTGGGTATTCCTAAAGCATTATTCCCACTTGGAAACCGAGGCAGAAAGCATTCGGAATATCGGTCCCTTTCGGGTGGAGGATGAACTGGGCGTCGGGGATGACGGAAAACCATTCGTTCACCTGGAACCAATAGTTCGCTTCGAAGAGCGATTCGAAATTCTGCCCCGTTCCGAGGTCCGGACTGAATTTACCATAAGCATAGGCGAGACCAAAGGAGTCTTCGGGGCGGCTCGGAACGAGCCCGTCGAAGACGATGCCGCTGGATAAGAAAAGAGGCATCAGGTTCCGGTCCTTCGGCTGGAAGATCATGGCGGCAAATGGGGTGATCCCATCGTAGACCATCTGATCGATTTGAAAATAAAACCCAAAATCGCCTCCTACGCCGCCGGAAAAGATCTGGGTGTTGGCCATCTGATAGAAAAATCCTGCTCGATAATTCCCCGGGTAGCGGTCGCCTTGCCTTTGGTTGACGAATAGATCCAATTCGGTGATCCAAATGACCCCGTTTGTGCTTTCGAAAGTGAAATTGACCCCGTGATACTTATTCAGGTTGACGTTCTTGTTCCCGTTATAAACGCCCCCCTTTACCTTGACCATGTCATGGGGCATGACGCCGAGGTAGGCGCCCCACTGGGCAAAAGGGGCGTCGGTAAAAGCCGTGTTATAAAGGATCGAGACTGGGTTGCCGCAGATGGCCAAATTGAGAAAATGACAATAAAGGGGAGAGGCTATAAAGTCGTTGCACCCGTTCAGCCTGCCTGCCTTCGCTTCGAACGCTCCATCCCAGAGAGTTTCTTTGAAATAGAGTTCGTTGAGTTTGACGGTCTGGCCGCCGTAGATTTCTTGGGTCTGGAATTGGTTGCCGATTTTTTTCTTCGTAAGGCTCGTTCCCGTCCGCCAAGCCATCGATGTGAAAAACTCAAATCCAGTCCAGCCGCAGGCTTTGTCGAAATCAATGTCGAGGTTCATCCCGTACCAACCGGTATAGGTGAACCCTCGCGCCTTGCCTCCGACTGGGTTGCCCATACACTCGGTGAGGAAGAAACTGCCAAAGACGATACCGTGGTCTTCCAAAACGTCTCTCCAGCCGTCCCAGTTCCCCGTCATGTATTTACCAGCAAGGATAGACGACGTTTTCGGATGGGGGGGCCGGTGCCACTCCTCCTCTTGCCCCTCGTCATCGGCAAAAGCATATAGGGCAAAAAAGGCCAGGAAGAGAAAAACGGCGCTGCGCATGGCGTTGAATATATACTGCTCACGGTCAAAAAAAAGTGAATCTGCCGGCGCCCTACCCCAAAGATGATGCATCTTTGGGGACCCCTCGGACAGCCACTGAATTTGAGACCCGTCTGCACCCCACCCCAAAGACGATGCGTCTTCGGGGACCCCGGCGCTAAACTTTTCAAGTTTAGCTGCTTCGACGCCGACTTCGTCTGGCTCAAATTCAGGGCGCCTCCTTAGCATTTTTCACTCTTTTTGACCGGTCGCAGTATATCAGAAAAGAAAAAATTTATTCGACTTTGTAGACACCCTCTAAATTATCGTGAACGTTTGCGTTACCGTGCCCTGACCCGTTCTCGAGAAAAACGGGTAATCGAAGTGTGAATCGGAAAACGGCCGCGCAAACGTTCACAATGGTGGCAGGTCTTCCTCTACGAAAAGTGCGACTTTTTCTCTACACAGCTTTAAAAGTTATTTTCTGACAATCCCTTAGGCGGCCTAAAGCCTAGGTTTTCGATCAATTTATCCGCAGCTTGGCTTACCTCAGCCGTCATCAGGTGCCATGCGTCATAGTCGTATTGGAATTGCACTTGCTCGGCAAACATGAGGACGCTCTGCTGGATCTCTTCGTCCATGTAAACAGCCCGCGCCTTCAGGTCTTCGATCAATAGGTCGGCCGCCGATCTTCTCCCCGCATAGAGGCATTCGATGATCTGCCCGATCTCCTTGGCCATCTCGATTTTTGCGCGAAATGGAAGTTCTTGTGAATAATGGTTGCTCATAACTAACTTAATTGTATTTCAGTTTGTTTTTATTTTATTAAAAAAAGTTTATGATTCTAATATATAATTACTTGTGAAAATTGACAGCAAGTCCAAGGATCGGTAAAATCCTTGGAATTATGGCAACACAGAGCGAACTGCTTGGCGCAGCCGATTATAAGTATGGGTTTCAGACGCCGATCGAGTCGGACACTTTCCCGAAAGGTTTGACGGAAGAGACGGTGCGGGCGATTTCCGAGAAAAAAAAGGAGCCGCCGTTCCTTCTGGCCTTCCGGCTGAAGGCATTTAAGAAATGGCAGGAGATGAAAGAGCCCGAGTGGGCCAACGTCAAGTACCCTCCGATCAACTATCAGGAGATCTCCTACTATTCCGAGCCCAAGTCCAAACCAAAACTTGATAGCTTAAGCGATGTGGATCCGGAGATTTTGCAGCACCTTTGAAAAGCTTGGGATTCCGCTCGATGAGCAGAAGCGGCTGGCCAATGTCGCCATCGATGTCGTATTCGATTCCGTCTCTATCGGGACGACATTCCAAAAAAAATTGCAGGAGGCGGGAGTCGTCCTTTGCTCGATGTCCGAAGCGGTGCACAAATACCCGGAGCTTCTCGAAGAGTATCTGGGCAGCGTCGTGCCGATCGGGGATAATTTTTTTGCCGCGCTGAATTCCGCGGTCTTTTCCGACGGCTCGTTTGTCTATGTTCCGAAAGGGGTCCGCTGCCCGATGGAGCTTTCCACCTACTTCCGGATCAACGAAAAGGAGACAGGTCAGTTCGAGAGGACGCTGATTATCGCGGAAGAAGGCTCGTACGTCAGCTATCTTGAAGGGTGCACTGCCCCAGCCTTCGATACGAATCAGCTTCATGCGGCTGTCGTCGAGCTTGTGGCAAAAGAGCGGGCCGAAATCAAATACTCGACCGTCCAAAACTGGTATGCGGGCGATCCGAAGACGGGCAAAGGGGGAATCTATAATTTTGTGACGAAGCGGGGCGTTGCGCGGGCCATCACTCGAAAATCTCCTGGACGCAGGTCGAGGCGGGCGCGGCGATCACCTGGAAATATCCGAGCTGCATCTTGCGCGGAGACTATTCGGTCGGGGAGTTCTATTCGGTCGCGCTTGACCAACGGCATGATGCAGGCCGACACGGGCACGAAGATGATCCATGTCGGCAAAAATACCCGCTCCACGATCATCTCCAAGGGGATTTCCGCCGACTCGGTCGCACAACAGCTACCGGGGACTGGTCAAGATCGGCCCGCGCGCCGCAAATGCGCCGCAATTACACGCAGTGCGATTCGATGCTGGTCGGGAACCGGTGCTCGGCCAATACGTTCCCATCCATCGAAGTGGGAAATACAAGCGCGGAAGTGGAGCATGAAGCATCCACTTCCAAGCATGAACGAGGAACAAATTTTTTATCTGCAATCGCGCGGGCTTTCCAAAGATGACGCGATCAATTTGATCGTCAATGGCTTTTGCAAAGAAGTGATCCGGGAGCTGCCGCTCGAATTCGCAGCCGAGGCGCAAAAGCTCCTCGCCTTAAAATTGGAGAATTCTGTCGGATGATCGAAATACGAGATTTACAAGTTGAAGTCGCAGGCCAAAGAATCCTGAAGGGATTGAATTTGACCATAGGGAAAGGAGAGATCCACGCGATCATGGGGCCGAACGGTTCTGGAAAATCGACGCTGGCCCGCGTTTTGGCGGGACACCCTGCCTATGAAGTGACGGGCGGGGAAATTTGGTTCAAAAAGCAAAACTTGCTCGAGATGGCTCCGGAAGAGAGGTCCTGCTCGGGGCTTTTCATGGGTTTCCAATATCCCCTCGAGATCGCCGGCGTCTCCAACAAGCAATTCCTCCAGGCGGCTTTGAACGCGCAAAGGAAGGCCAAAGGGATGGAGATCCTCTCCGACACCGACTTCGAAACGCTTCTTGACGCATCCATGGCCAGGGTGGAAATTCGCCCTGAGTTCAAGGACCGCAACTTGAACGAAGGATTTTCCGGAGGGGAAAAAAAGCGAAACGAGATTTTGCAGATGGCGCTCTTCGATCCTGATTTTGCGATTCTCGACGAAACCGATTCGGGTTTGGATATCGACGCGATGCGAATCGTCGCCCGCGTCGTCAACAAAATGCGCCGGCCCGATAATGCTCTTCTTCTCATCACCCATTATCAAAGGCTGCTGGATTTCATCCGGCCCGATTTCGTCCATGTCTTAAGCTCTGGGACGATCTTCCGCAGCGGCGGTCCGGAACTTGCCCTCGAACTCGAAGAAAAAGGCTACGCGCCGTGCAGCAGCTAGAAGGATATTTCGAAGCTTTTTTCGATCCGAAAGAGAGCCTTGCAGCCTTTCGTAAAAAAGCCTGGGATCGTTTTTTGGAATTGGGTTTGCCCCGGCCAAAACAAGAGGCTTTCCAATATTTTCCACTGGAAAAACTAGAGATCCCCCCGCCCGCGCCGGCACCCCTAGATGCAGGTTCCGCGGCGGCCGCCCATTCTCTTCTCTTTTCGGATGGCTTTTTCCAAAAAGCCAATCTGCCGGAGCCGCTCGTTTGCCTGAAATGGGACGCCGCCATGCTCGTCTATGGAGTTTTTCTCCAGAACCGCTTTAGCCGTTCCTTAAAAGAAGAAACCGACGCTATTGCCGCGATGAATGGGGCGTTTCAAGGAAAAGGAGCGTTTCTCTATGTACCGCCCGGAAGCGTGCTGGAGGATCCAATCGAGATCCACCACCATACTGCAACGAGGCAAATGACAACGCCTCGGCTTCAGATCGTTCTAGGCATTGGGGCTTCAGTCCAGATCGTCCAGAGGGCATTTGGTGCAAACGAGGGGGCTTTTTGCAATTCCCATATCGATGTGGGGCTGGACGCGGGGGCCTCTCTCATCTTCGTCGATGCTCAAAATTGGCCCGAGGAGACAACTTGCTTTCAATCTTTCCGATCCACTCTGAAACGGGACAGCAGCCTTCGCATCCTTTCTCTTTCCAAGGGCGCAAAACTCTTTCGCTCTTCGATCAAGGTGCAGCTTCTCGAGGAAAACTCTGAAGCCTTTTTGCAAGGGCTGAATGTGTTGGACGCCGAATTGGAGAGCCACACTCATGTTTTGGTCGAGCACATCGCGCCGCATTGCCGCTCAAGACAGCATTTCAAAGGGATCCTTCGCGGCAAAAGTCGATCGAGTTTCGAAGGGAAAATCTTTGTCCGCCCGGAAGCCCAAAAAACCGAGGCCTATCAACTGTGCAATACGCTCCTTTTGAGCGATGAGGCAAAAGGGATCGCAAAGCCGAACCTCGAGATTTTCGCAGACGATGTCAAAGCGTCTCACGGCGCGACCGTTTCTCAATTCAATGTGGAAGAACTTTTTTATCTCCGCTCGCGAGGACTGGCAAGGTCATTGGCTGAAGAGACTCTTGCCGCCGGGTTTTGCCAGGAAATTCTGAATTCCGTCCCTTCAGGAATCAAATTATGATGCGAGAAGCGTTTCCTATTTTTTCCCATCATCCGGAACTGATTTATCTCGATACTGCGGCAACGGCCCACAAGCCCCGCTCTGTCATCGACGCCCTGGCCCATTTTTATGCAGCCGAATACGCCACGGTCCACCGTGCGATTTACCGTCCCTCGATAGAGGCGACGGAACGGTATAACGAAACCCGCGAGACGGTTCGAAGGTTCATCAATGCGAACGACGCCTCGGAAATCGTCTTTACTCGCGGCGCGACCGACGCCATCAATCTTGTTGCCATGAGCTACGCGAGAAGTTGGCTAAAGCCTGGCGACGAAATTCTGATCTCGGTCATGGAGCACCACTCGAATCTCGTTCCCTGGCAGATGGTCAGAGATCAAACGGGAGCGACGCTAAAATTCATCCCTGTCGATGAGAGGGGCGTCCTTCAGTGGGAGAATACCATCGGGCCAAAGACGAAAATCGTCGCTCTTGCCCACGTCTCAAACGTAACGGGCACAATCAATCCCATCGCCGATATCGCCCGCGCAGCCCATGAAGCCGGCGCCATTTTTGTTGTCGACGGTGCCCAAGCAGCTCCCCACATGATTATCGATGTGCAACAACTGAATTGCGACTTCTATGCCTTCTCGGGACATAAGTGCTATGGTCCGACCGGTATCGGCATCCTCTACGGGAAAAAAGAACTCCTCGAAAAGATGCCTCCCGTCCAGGGAGGAGGAGACATGATCGCCCGCGTCGACCTTGACCGGACGAGCTACGCGGCGCCGCCCCTTCGGTTCGAGGCCGGCACTCCGCTTATCGCGGGCGTGATCGCGCTGAAAGCAGCGCTCGATTTCATCGAAGACATTGGGCGGGATAGGATCGCGTTCCATGAAGACGCCCTTCTTCGCCGCGCTGCCGGACAACTCGCTGAGATTCCGGGTTTGCGGATCATTGGCACCTCTCCTAAAAAGGGTCCCATCCTGACGTTCCAAATCGATGGCGTCCATCCTCTCGATCTTGCCACGTTCCTCGACTTGAAAAACATCGCCATTCGAAGCGGGCACCTGTGCGCCCAGCCGGCTATGCGCGCTTTTGGACTGGAGGCGGCCGCCCGCGCCTCCTTCGGCCTCTACAACACCCTCGAAGAAGTAGACCGGTTTTGCGATTCGGTGAAGACGGCCGCCAATAGTTTAAATAAATAATTTTTTATCAGGCGGTGCAATAACGGTTAGGTTATAAAACAGTCAATGATGCCCCATTTTTCCAAAAACTTGTCGTATATACCGAAATAACCTGAAGAATCGGTTTTTGACTGCGTCGGCTTTACCTCAGAATTTTTGTTCTCACTCGCGCCTTGCGCACGCGCAATGGTCGCTTGCTCCGAACACAAATTCTGAGGAGCCTCCTTGTCAAATTCCCGATTCTTCAGGTTGTTTCGGTATATCACAGAGAGAAAAACTAGACCCTTAAATTTTTTCCAACTTATTTTAATTATAGAATGTTTTATAGCTTTATTTAAAATTGCTTTTAATTTTGTTGTTATTGTAAAATGCAACTGTTCAAAAACAGGAGTGTTGAACATGACAACAATTAATTCATTAGAAAAAGTACCTTCTATTTCTCAAGACTTCCCATCGATAAAACCTGCGGCTTTGATGGCGGCTGTAGTTGGCAATGCAGATGTATCTTTGTCATCTAGAGCATCGATGCGCAGGATGAAGGCAGCTGAAACATTGGCTGTAGCTTTGAAAGCTCCAGCGGCTCCAAAGAAGATCGCTGAGGTCGATTTTAGCAATGCAACTCATGTCGATACGAATGCAACGGTTAAAACAGGGCCAGGGGTTTATTACAACAAATTTTATGGGAACAGCTGGCTGATGCATTTCGTAGGTATTAGCTCTATCGCAACAAATGTTTCGATCGAGAAAGACCCTTCTAAAGCTTACACGCTAGATCTAAATCACCTCTCTTCCCTTGTCGACGGAAAGCCCGGTGCTAAAATTACCATCAAGGTCAATGATAAAGTTGTGAAAGCAGGATATAACCCAAATAATGGAAATTACATCAGTGAAAAATTCGATATTACCAAATACGTTGTCAACGGCAATAATACAATTTTGTTAAGCCTAGACATGGATGGGTTCAGCAACTATTGGATCAATCACTTAAGTGTTTTAGAGTCATAATTTTTATAAGCTCCCCCTGAATTGGGGGAGGGGTTCTATTTACTACCCCGCTATTCAAACAGGTGACAAATGGCGGGCTCTTGGATAGCATATCATTTCCAGAGTGAAAATTTTCTTGTCATTTCGGATACCTTGTCCCAATCGCCGAATAAGACGATCCCATAATAGATCAGGTCGGCCTCTTTTGTCCCTTTGGTCCGCTCCAACTGTTCGACAAAAGAGCCGATCGTCATCGTACTTGTAAAATCGACGAACTGGATCCCCGCTTCTTTTGCGCTTTGCCTCGTGGCGCGGATCTTATTCGAATTTGCTTTCAAGATCATGAACGGCATTTCGGAAATCGATGGATGGCTTCCGCCGTCTCCATCAATATAGTCTGTCAGGCGAAGGGGCGAGGTGCCGATTTCAGATCCAAAACCGATGCACATGTGCGCGAGCGCGTTCATGATGATCCCCGATTCTATTTTCTCGTTCATCACGGCAACTAATTTGTTGGAAAATTGCATGTTTTTTCTCCTTTAGAGGGTGTCTACAAAGTGAGGGCTCGTCGATTTTTCGGTTCTGGCGTTCCCTCACTTTGTAGACACCCTCTTAGATCTTTTGTAATTTGGTTTTACGGATCGGCATCCTGCTTAAGTAGAAAGAGACGAGGGTGGCGGCGAGAAGCCAGCCCCATCGAATGGAGGCTCCAAAGTCGAAATGGAGCGCTTCTTGCCATAAATTGCCGATGAGGATCGTGCTGAGGACAATCGGGGCGGCGGCTTTGAGGCAAAAGGTAAAGAAATTGGGCTCGAGGCCAAGGTCTCTTCTGTATCCGAAGGCATAAAGGAGCGCAAGTCCGCCGATCAGCATATTGGTCCCTAAGACCATGGGCGCGAGCGCGTCGATCAGATGCGATGCGTTGCCCATACAGAAAAAAAGCGACATCGACATCAAGATAGCAAGAGTGGCCGAAACGGCCTTTTGACGGGTCGTCTTGAACTCGACCTCGACATTGCCTGCGATGCTTTCGACAATCGAAAAGACGCCGGTGATTCCTGCGATGAAAACAGAAAAAAAGAATACAGTTCCCAAGAGCTCCGACCAAAGGGGTCCGAAGGATTTGAGGATTTTTGGAAAGAGGATGAAGCCAATTTCAAATGTCGAATCGGTGATGAGGATCTTATCGAAAGGAACACCTTGTACGTGGCTAATATGCGCGATACAACCGAACATCGCAGAGCCGGCAAGAAACGACATGATAAAATCGCCGAGCGCCACCTGGAACATGGCGCGGCCGATATTCGCGATTTGCCCTGTGTGGCGCGAGTAGCCGATCACGATCCCTAAACCGAGAGAGAGACTAAAGAAAAGCTGGCCGAATACGTCGCGCCATAAATTGAAATCGAGAAGTTTTTGAAAATCAGGCTTCAAATAATAGACCCAACCCTGGATCCCGCCAGGCAAAAAACAAACGGCAATGGCGAATACCAACACTAAAATCGCCAAGGTCGGCAGAAAAAAAGAGCAGATCCGCTCGATGCCGTCTCTTACGGAGCGGCGCAGTACGATCCACGAGATGAATCCCACAGCTCCTGTAGCTAAAAAGGTCAGAGTAGAAAAGCGGCCCCATTCGTTGATATTTTGAGTCAGGTGCAAAAACCTCTGAAGAAAGAAGGATTGCGTATCCTCAGGAATGGCGCCGGCGGCTGAAAAATACGTATAGGCGACCGAATAGCCGGTTAAAACGATGTAAAACGCGCCGATCGTCAAACAGGCGAGGACGGAGAGCCAGCCGAGGGTTTTTCCTGCCAGCCCCCAGACGTTCCCATAGCCCGAGACGAGGGGAGTTTTCCATCGATGTCCGATTTTTCCCTCCAAAATCAGGAAAGGGATGCCGATGGTAAAAAGGGCGATGGCATAGGGAATAAGATAAGCGCCGCCGCCGTTTTTATAAACTTTTGCGCTGAAGCTCAAAATATTGGCGAAACCGACCGCGGATCCGATCAGAGACCAGACGAAACCCGCTTGCGATTTCCAGGTAATAGATAATTGCTCAGACATAAGCCTCTCTCCTTATTTTTCATGTCTTGGTTCGAAATGGTGTGAAAGAAAATTTGTGTTTTTAGCCGGGGCGGCTAAGAAGGAGAGAAGCTAGTTGGAGAGATGGGTACTTTGTCATGCGCCCATGATAAGGAAAGTCCTCATATTAATCAAGCTTTTGCAGAGCGGTTCATGAGGAGAGCATCAGCCAAGACCAGGGCGGCCATCGTTTCGATGATGGGTACGGCGCGGATGGCAACGCACGGGTCGTGCCTCGATCCTTCGGGCAGGAGAAACTCCCTCTTTTCCCCTTGGGTCGAAACGGTCTTTTGCGGCTTTTTGATACTGGAGGTGGGCTTGAACGCCACCCGGAAGGTCAGCGGTAGCCCGGTAGAGATGCCGCCAAGGGTCCCGCCGGCGAAATTGGTCGCCGTTGTGATCTTCCCTTTTTCATCGACCTCGAAGGCATCATTGTGTTCGGAGCCTAACATCTGCGCGGCTCTAAAGCCCGACCCGATCTCAAACCCCTTGGTAGCAGGCAAAGTCAGCATCGCATAAGCAAGGAGGGCCTCGAGCTTTCCGTACACAGGATCGCCGAGGCCTTGAGGGAGATGGGCGACGCCCTGAAGGACGCCTCCGAGCGAATCCCCCTCGGCCTTGGCTTTTTCTATCGCTGCCATCATTGCGGCTGCAGCTTTTTCATCCGGGCAGAATATGGGGCTGGAAAGAGTTTTTTTTCTTATGGGTTCGAGATGGGAGAGATTTGGCTCAGCGATCTCAATTCCGCCGATTGCCGCGACAAAGGCAAGAACTTGGATCCCATGATGGGCAAGGAGTTTTTTAGCCACCGCGCCAGCGGCCACCCGCGCCGCCGTTTCGCGCGCAGAGGAGCGCCCTCCGCCGCGGTAGTCGAAGATCCCATATTTTTCGAGATAGGTAAAGTTGGCATGTCCCGGTCTAAGAAGGTCTTTGATCGGTTCATATTTGGAGGAATCGGCGTCTTGATTGCGGATGAGGAGCGCCACGGGAGCGCCGGTCGTCTTGCCTTCGAATAAGCCCGACAAAATTTCGGCTTCGTCTTTTTCAGCCCTAGGAGAGGTATAAGGACTGCCTCCCGGCTGGCGGAGGGTCAGCTCAAGGTCGATGTCGGCTTTCGAGAGGGGGAGCCCAGCGGGGCACCCGTCGATGACGACGCCTACGCCCGGTCCGTGCGACTCGCCGAAGGTGGTGATGCGGAAGATCTGGCCGAAGTAGTTGGACGCCATATCACCTATTGTAAATAAAAGCGGAATCGCAATGAACAAAAATCATTCGGGGAATCCTACATTTTGAATATTGTAGGCCAATTATTTCCAATTTTTGTGCCACTTTTCGTATTCTGCTAGACGCACTCCGTATCGGGATATATTTCCTTCATGGAGGTTCATTAACTCCGTTTCCATCACCTCAAGGAATCGCATTTGATCGTTGACCGGCACAAAATCTTTTGCCTGGCGCCGGATCGTCTCGGTAGCAGATTTTTTATCCATCCGATTGTTCACTACCATGGCTACCGTCTCTTTCCTTAAATCTCGATAGCGAATGCGGAAAGGATCTGGTTCTCCGAGCGTTTTACGGGCGGCCGAATATCGAGAACAAGATCGTTCATAAGCCCAAAATAAGACCCTGATTTTTAGTGCTGCCTAAAAATCAGGGTCTAGGTGGCTTGTAAAGTAAATATTTTGACTAAGTCGTGTTTTGGGGGTCTTAAAACCCATTAGGCGGGTCTTGGAGAATGAGAAGAGACTGCAGGGCGGCGAGGATGCCCGCTTCATCGAGGGCGTCGCAGTCGATTTTAGAGGCGGGGATCGATTCATAGATTGGCCGTCTCTCTTGGACCATTTCAAGGAAAGATGCCTCGGGATCGTCGCTGTCCAGAATTGCAGTCCTCGGATGTTGTTTGAAGACCCGTTTCTGGAGAGTTTCTATGCTCGTGGAAAGATAGACGAGGCAGCCGATCTTTTGCAGAAGCTCGACGTTTTTCAGGGTCGAGAACTGCGCCGCCGCCGAGAGCGACAATGGCGTCTTTGATGCTTGTTAGCGACTTGACCACCTCTTTTTCAAGGGCGCGGAACGCTGCGGGGCCAAGCTGGATGTAGATTTCTCTATTGGATGTATGCTGGCCGGTTTTTTTTGCGTAAAGCTCGTCGATCCAATCATCCGTGTCGATGAAGCGCCGGTGCATCTTTTGGGCAAGGAGTTTGCCGAAATGGGTCTTGCCGGATCCCTTGAATCCAAAGAGGATCAGGTTCATTGAATAGCCTCGATCTTTGCCCCGATAGCCTGGAAATCTTTGAGGAATCCGGGATAGGTTTTTCCCGCGGCGGCCGTCCCCACGATGACGCTCTCGCCAGACGAGGCGCCCATCGCAGCCACCGATAGGGCAAGCACGAGCCGGTGATCGTGATGCGTTTCTACTTTTGCCCCTTGCAGTTTCGATTGGCGAATGAGGAGGCCATCAGGTCTCTCTTCGATCTGGGCCCCCATTTTTTTGAGCTCGATCGCGATGCAGTGGATCCTATCAGATTCTTTGCTGCGGGCAATCAAGGCGTTGACAAGCTCGGTCTCTCCTTCGGCAAAACAGCCAATGACGGCAAGGATCGGCAGCGCGTCGATGAAATCGTTGCAATCGATCCTAGCTCCTTTGAGACGGCCCCCCTTTTTTACGGTGAGCGTCTTTTCACGGGTGGCGATTTCGAAACGGGCTCCCATCTGTTCGAGAAGGGGCAATATCGCCTTATCGCCTTGGGGATCGTCCATATCTACGGGTAAGATCGTCAGTTCCGAGTGGGTGACAAGCGCCGCGGCGATGGAGAATGCCGCCGAGCTGAAATCTCCAGGCACGATATAGTCGAAAGCTTTGAGGTTCGATCTGCCTTGCAGGGCGTAACGCTCGAAGTTTTCATTTGCGTAAGGAATCCCAAGCTTTTCGAACCAATGGAGAGTGAGGCCGATCCACGGTTTTTCTCCGGGCTTCTCCACATGCAATACGATAGGATGGGGACCGAAACAGGCTGCGATGAGAAGACCGGAGACCGGCTGCGAATCTACCCCTAAGATCGTCGCCTTATCTTTTGTGAGAGGGCCGCGGACGATGATGGGGGCAAACCCATCCCCTCGGCTAGAGGCTGCGAAAGCTCCAAGTTGGGTTAGGCCATCGAGAAGGGGAATGACTGGACGGTTATGCCGGATCGAGTGGTCCCCCGTCAGAATTGTGTAATTCGGCATGAGTGCCGAGAGAGCCCCGATGAAGCGGAGCACTTGGCCGGAATTGCCGCAATCGATCACATCTTCAGCTCTATTTAAATTTCCTGCTGTTCCGTCGACGGCGATCTCATGATCCGTCACATCGACAACCGCCCCAAGGAGGCGCAAGGCTTTGACCATGGCATTCGTGTCGGGAGAAGGAAGGTAGCTCCGAATATGGCTCACCCCTTTGGCCATGAGGGCAAACGTGAGAGCCCGCAAAGTATGGGATTTCGACGAGGGGAGTGTAAGACGGCCAGAGATCTGGCTCGGTTTGATGAGATATTGAGTCATTCTAGCGCCTCTTGGACCAGCGTTTCCAATTCCTGGATAGGAACAGTTCGGCAATACTCTCCGTCGAAGGGAACGGCGTGGCCGATTTGGTCGATCAGGACAAACCGGGCCTCTCCCGCTTTTGCCTTTTTATCGATCTGCATCGCCTCGAGCCATGCCTTGACGGCAAACTGCGGGGGTAGTTTGAAGGAAAACGGAAATTTCCGAAAGAGGGTTTTGATACGGGTCAGGTCATGTTGGCTCAAGTATCCGAGCCGGTGGCTTAATGAGCTTTCCGCAAGACAGCCGATGGCGACCGCCTCTCCATGAGGCATTTTGTAATGAGAGATCATTTCCAGGGCATGGGCCACGGTGTGGCCGAAATTGACGATTCTTCTTAAGCCCAGCGCCTCTCTCGGATCTTTTTCGACAACGTTTTTTTTGACCCGAATCGAAGAAAGAAGGAGGGAGGGGAGCGATTTTTTCCAATTCGGAGGGTCTTTTTCTAAAAGCTCCCAGATCGAAGGGTCGGCGATGAGGCCGTATTTGAGGATCTCGGCAAGGCCGTGAGTCCATTCTTGTTCTGGAAGAGAGGACAGTAGCGTTGGATCGATGAAGATATGGCTTGGATGATAGATGGCTCCGATCAGATTTTTCCCGAAAGGTGTGTCGACCCCGCATTTGCCGCCGATTGCGGCATCGACCATGCCAAGCAAAGTCGTCGGGATGAGTATGAGTGGCACCCCACGCATATAGGTCGCGGCGAGAAAGGCGGTAAAATCGGTGACGACCCCGCCGCCAACGCCAATCAGCAGGGTGTCGCGGCCAAATTTTCTTTGGAGAAGTTCATCTTCAAATTTCTGTTTGGTTCCCCGAGTCTTGGCCTCCTCGCCGCCGGAATAAGAAAAAAGCTCTCCTCCCGACAGCTGCGCTACCTTTTTCCCGTAGGTAGAGGCAATGGCGGCATCCGTAATGACCGCAGTCCTTAAGATTTTGGATTGAGGTAAGCTTTTTAAAACGTATGCGCCGATCACAATCTCGACTTCGATCTTTTGGGACGGGATCTTGAGCGTTTCAACTGCTTTTAACATAGGACTGTCCGATGGTTTGGATCATCCAATTCAGCGCCTGGAACCAACTGATCGATTGTTTGCTCATCACCTGAATCATCATGCCCCACGCAGCGGTCAGCAAGGCGATGCCGACCCAAGACTTCAGCGCAATCCCAAGAAAAACGATCTGTACCTGGGGTGCGAGGCGGTTTGCGATTCCAAGAAATAGGTCGGTGAGCAGGATCCCGATGAGCGCGGGAGCCGAAAGTTGGGTGGCGATGCTCATCATCATGCCGGCCAGGCCATAGACCTGTTTCCAAAAAGGAATTTGTGAGTTCACCGCTGCAGTGCTGATAATCCCATCGACTGGAATCAGCCGATAGGAATCGGCGACTCCGTTGAGATAGAGAAATGGGCCGTCGAAAGAAAAAAAGAGGGCGATCAGGACGAAATTAAAAAGAAGGCCGATGGGTCCCGTTTGCGTTTGGGTCGTAGGATCGGATACTTGGAGAGAAGACGCCCCCCGCTGGAAATCGATCAGGCTCCCCGCCATCTGCGCGATCACGAAGGGGACCGTGGCGAGAAATCCCAAGATGAATCCGACGAGGAGCTCTTTCAGGAAGTAGCCGATAAAGGCCGATGAAAAAGGGATTTCGCCGTGAACGACCAAAAGGTTCTGGGGAAGGAAAATCGCGACGAGAGCGAGAGAAAAGCCGATCCGCATCGGTCCCTTCACGTTTGTCGACCCGAGGAAGGGGGCAAGGCTGACGATCGGAAGGACCCTTCCCAGAGTTAAAAAGAAAATAGACAGGACGGTCATGGGCTGCAAGTTGGGGAGGGAAAGAAGCAGCGAAATGTAGCTTTCAGTGGCGGTAAAGGTGTTCATGATGAGGCGGTCGCCCAGCGAGGAATGCTGGTTAGGATCGTATTGGTGTATTGCATGACCTGGGCTCCAAGCCATCCCCCTAAGAGGATGATGGTAAAGACCACCGCGAACAGCTTCACGGTAAAAGATAGGGTCTGTTCCTGGATCTGGGTGGCCGCTTGGAAAATAGCAACGAGAAGACCCAAGATCATGCTGATGATGATGGGAGGGCCGGAGAGGATTAAAATAAGCATCAAGGCTTGATAGGTCAGTTGGAAAATTTCAGTTTGAAACATTTTCTTAAATCCCTATCTAAAGGACATCGCAAGGCCCTGGATCAAGACAGTCCATCCATCGACCATCACGAGAAGCAGCAGCTTAATGGGCAAAGCGATCGTGAGGGGAGAGAGCATCATCATGCCCATGGCAAGGAGAATATTCGAGACGACCATATCGATGACGAAAAAAGGGAGGTAAATCAGCACAGCGATCTCGAAAGCGCTCTTCAGCTGGCTTGTGATGAAAGAAGGGATCAGGATGATGAAATCATCGCTTTTCAATTGGGATTTAAACGGGTCCGGAAAGATCCTGTAGGCCAGTTGATAAAAACTCTGGATGTGCTTAGCGCTGCAGTTCCTTTGCAGAAAATCCCGGAGCGGCTCTTTTGCTTTCTCGACGACGTTGACGACGAAAAAGGCGGTGCTGCTCGACATCACGGGCAGCGTCCCTGAGTTGTCGATGACTCCTTGCGCTGCAGTGTACATGGCAAGTCCGGTCGGGAACATGACATAAATCGTCATGAGCAGAGCGACGCCATTGAGCACTTGGTTGGGAGGAGTCTGTTGGACCCCGAGGGCTTGGCGGAACATGGATAAGACGACTACGATCTTCATGAAAGAGGTGAGAAGCATGATCGCAAAGGGGAGGAGCGATAATCCGGCGAGAACTGCGAGTTTCGTGACGAGGGACGGATTGACGGCGCCCTCGGGAGTGGCCTGCACGGATTGGGCTACGGCCTTGCCTACAGGGGTTTGCCCAGGAGGGGAGGCATTTTGGGCCAGCAGCGGGGAGGCCGCAAAAAGAAGGATAACGAGCCATTTTATCATTATTTGCCCATGAAAGATTCGAAGGCTGACTCGAGAGCTCGCCATTGGTTTTCGAGTTGAGCGTTAATGATTCCTGCTTCCGTCTCGATGATGCAGCCCCCCGGTTCGATATCGTCCCGTTCTTGGATCGATAAGCTTTGAAGATGCTCGAAGATTTTTTTGATTTTCGGCTTCTCCTCTTCGAGGACACTAAGATCCGATTTATTCACATAGATGACGATTTTTTTATGTTGAGTGACTGGTTTGAGGGAATTGAGGACGATATCGACGATCCTGTCGGGATGGATCTTCAATTCCTCCCCGATGATCTTGCGGGCAGCCGACAAGGTCAGCGGGAGCATTTTTTTTTGGATCTCGTCCCGAAGCTCTTTTAATTCCGCATCGAGGGTCATGAGATGTTTGTTGAACGATTCGAGCCCTTCCTGGAAGCCTTCTTCGAATCCCAATTTTTTTTCCTCTTTGGCGTCATGCTTTGCCTTCTTTTTGAGCTCGTCCGTTTCTTCTTCCACTTTCTCGAGGATTTCTGCCGCTTCCTGGATGATCGAAAATTCTTTAGCCGGAATCCTTTTTTTTCCTGGGAGGGTCCGCACTTCTTTGCCGGAGATCAGGGAAAACAGCTTCACTTAAGTCTCCTGCAAGAATTCTTCGATCTGGCGGATGATCGCAGGGTCCGCGCGCCGGGCCGCATCAGAGGCAGCATTGGAAAGAGAGAGCTTCTCGAGCGCTTTGCCTCTTCCAATATCGAGTTGATGGCATATGTACCAGATGAAATCGGGATGCTGCGCGGAGAGAGCGGCGCCAAAGCGGGCGAGCCCTCTTCGATGCAAGAGGAGCCTGAGCGACTCTTCCGTCCCGTTCCACTTTTCCAAAGAAAGGCGGGAAACGGGAGTTGCTTTTTTGTGGGTTACCGCTTTTTTCAGGGACTTCTTCTCCTCCTCAGATAAGAAACTGTAGATTTTTTTCAGGATTTTTGTCTCTACAATTTGCCTGAGCTCCCAAGCAAGGTCGTTCAAAGCGAGGGCATCGATCAGTTGTACGAGCTTTTGTTTATCGAGATGGAGCAAACGAGATAAGGGGGTTGGGGGCAGAAAGTAGACCGGCAAAAGCTCCACGGGCTCGCCAGTCAAACTTTCCGAAAACGTCTGGACGGCAAACTCTTGAAAGGCTTTGCTTAACTCCTCTTTTGGAGGCGCTTTGATTTTCAATTCACGGCATAAATTTTCTTTTACTTGAAGAGGAAGGGCGCTTAAGAACAACTTTTGTTCCCGGGGAGATTGCGACTCCAGCGTGGGAAGAAGCCAAGACCAGTGGACCCGTTCCAAAAGAGGAGGTTCTTCGACATCCGTCTCAAGGGTCGTGGAGGGCATGGCGTCGAGCCGGTCTCTTTCGGCCTTCGGCAAAAAGCGTGCCAGCGATTCTCGAGTGCTCGCTGGATAGCGGTTCAAGATGGCTTTCAACACCCATTCGCTGGAATTGATCATATTTCACTCTTTTTGAATGGTCGCAGCATATACTCAAATTTCCGATTCTTCGGGTTACTTGCGTATAGCGGCGGCCCCCTCATACGTTCGGCGGGAGTTCAGGCGGCGTTGGCTCTTTTCCCTTCATAAAAGGGAACTTCAAGTAGGGGTAAAATTTGTAAATCAGCCAGCCGATCAGCCCAAGAGAGAGCAAAAGAAGGATGATGAAGAGAAAGAAGATAATCCGGAAGCGGGCGATCGAACTTTGGGTCATGACAAGGCCCCAGATGCTGACGTGCGTTTGCAGCGCCTTTTGTCCAATCGGCTCTCTCTCCGGAGTCAATGTGATGTCGGCGAATCTCGACCGATCGGAGATGACCGCGACATCATCGTAGTTGAGGCCGCTGACGCTTCCTGCCATCAATCGTTTGATTTTGATTTCGATATGGCTGTTCGGGTCTTCTAAAATACCTTGGTGCTTCACGTAGACGGCAGCGGTAATCTTCTGCTGGGGCGCGCCTGGGGCCGCCGGAGCCCCGCCGCCCGTCGCATTCGGAAAAGAGATTTGGACATCGGCATCTATGACGCCATCGATTTTGAGGATGGTGTTCTTCAATTCTTCCGCGAGCCCCGCCTGATACCGGACCGTTTCTTCCAAAGTAGAGGACATGAGCCCCGACTTTGCGAAAAGGTCGAGCAAGGTTGTCCCTTGCCGCCTCGGCAGGCCCACTTTGTTCAAGATCGCCATCGCATCGGTGGATCTATCCGATGCCACCGCAATCATGTATTGGTTGGTGGTCGCGGCGCCGCCGACTCCCGTGGTCGGGGCGACGACTTTTTGGGCTTCTATTCCCTTTGAGGCGAGGTAAACGACGATTTCATTCGCTTCCCGTTCGGAGATGTTGTTGACGATGGTTTGATTCGTTTCGCACGAGGCGAGGAAAAAGAGCCCCAAGAGCATTGCGAATCGGAAGAACTGTTTATGCATGGATGAGCCGTCCTATGCTCTCTTATATCATTGCAAGGCTGACTATTTCAATAGAGAAAAGCGCCGCGGGATCTTTTTCGAGGACGCGCCTCTTGATAATTTTGTGGTCAAGAGGGTAGTTTTATATAACAAACGCGCGTTAACAACGAACAGGAGGTTTTTATGACCAAAGAAATCGTGAAACACCGGAAAGATGAAAGAAAAAAACCTACGATGACGCCCAAAGAGCGCAAGGCAAAGAAGCAAGAAAAAAAGCTCCTGAAAACGGGCAAGCCTTAGTACTGCGGCTTTAGTATGATGGGCGCGGGGCGGCAAGCGGGCAGTTTTTGCCGCAGCTCGGAAATGGCAGAGGCTGGGTCATAGGCCATGATGGCCGTTATCCGAAGGGAACGGACCACAACGATCGGGATCGAAAAAGAGGGCGATAGATCCTCCTCCAAGCCCAATTTGAAGAATCCCTTTCTTCAAGAGATTGCTATCCCGATTTGCTGCTCCCCGAAAGCTATTTGCCACCCCTTTCAAGACGGCTTCGCCAAACCCGGCGGCTGCTTGCGCGGCGCTGATTGCGCCGTCTCCGACACCGATGAGAGGCGCCCCTAGGCGAAGCCAGACAGGGTTGCGGATGTTTCCCAGCTTCCTATAATAAGGGGCAAAAAGGTGAAAATCAAACCAGCGGGATGATTGCGTAATATTTTCAAAATCAACGTTCATGCCTGTAATTTATCAGATTTCCAAAATTTTCCTCGATTAAAATAATCCAGAAAAAGGCATGCCGTCAGAGATTTAGATTGACAACCCTTTAAGTGTTGACCTATTTGGGGGCTTGGAGGGTCATTATGAAAGGTTTATTCCAAAGAAAGTCGATGAGGTCTTCATTCGTGGAGATTGAAAAAGGGCAGCATGAACTGAAGCGCCATCTCAAAGCTATCCATCTCGTTACGATCGGGATAGGCGCGATCATCGGCGCAGGGATTTTCGTGATCACGGGGCAAGCTGCAGCCATGTACGCAGGACCTGCGATCATCATCTCCTTCATCGTAGCTGCGATCATCTGCACCCTCGCTGGCCTCTGCTACGCGGAACTCGCCTCGATAATCCCGATTGCTGGGGGCTCCTATTCTTACGCTTATGTCGCTTTGGGCGAGCTGCCGGCTTGGATCGTCGGCTGGGCCGTCTGCGGGCAATATTTGATTTCAGCGTCTACGGTAGCGGTCGGCTGGTCAGGTTATTTTGTCAACTTGTTCAAAGATTTGGGAGCGTCGTTTTCCGCAGACTTCATCAATGCGCCCCTAGCCTATAGCGCGGAGGCAGGATGGCATTGGACAGGCGCGGTGATCAACCTTCCTTCCCTTTGCCTGGCCCTATTTTTAGGCATCTTGATTTCCATCGGCATCAGGGCCGCCGCCTACTTCAATAACGCTATGGTCGTGGTCAAATTGTGCACGGTCATCCTTTTCATCGTGATTGGCATCCCCTACATCCAGATGGACAATTTGATCCCGTTCATCCCGGAGAATACGGGCACCTTCGGCGACTTTGGACTCAGCGGTATTTTTAGAGGGGCTGGGATCGTTTTCTTCGCCTACATCGGGTTTGATACCGTGGCGACCCTGTCCCAAGACTCTGTCAATCCCCAAAAAAACATCCCTCGAGGAATTTTGGGGTCGCTTTTCGTTTGCACCATCGCCTATATTCTCACCTCCCTCGTCCTTGTCGGCGTTGTCCATTACGAACTTTTGAACGTCCCCGATCCTATGGCTGTTGCGCTGCAATCCATGGGATCTAAATACTTCTGGTTCAAATTCATCATCAAAATCGCCATCTTAGCCGGCTTGACAACAGTCGTTTTAGTCCAAATGCTTGGACAGAGCCGCATGTTCCTCGCAATCAGCAAGGACGGCCTTTTGCCTGAGGCTCTAGGCAAGGTGCACAGCAAAACAAAAACGCCCTTATTTGGTTCCTTCATCACCACAATCGTCGTCGCTGCGATCACAAGCCTATTTCCGCTGGAGGTGTTGGCTCAGCTCGTCTCCATTACGACCCTTTTTATTTTTGGAATCGTCTGTTTAGGCGTTTTGGTGCTTCGGAACACCCATCCCGAAATCCATCGGTCGTTCAGGGTTCCATTCGTCCCTGTGCTGCCGATTCTGGGAGTGCTGGCCTGTGTGGCGCAAATGTGCATGCTGCCGTTCTCCTCTTGGCTCCAGCTCATTGCGTGGCTCTTCCTCGGTATTGTGATCTATTTCTTTTATGGCATTAAAAATAGTAGAGTCAGAAATCGTTAAGATTTAGAGACTGTTAACAGTCTCTAATACCCTCCTGAATGAATACTTGGATAGGCTAATACAGGGATAATTAATTTATATATTTATTAAAATAAATTGTTGAAGTAAAATTACATTTTTTGTTATAATACTCGTATATATGTGATAAGATTTATTAACATAACAAATAGGGGATAATTATTATGACAACACTACCATCTGTTCCGTATCATTTAGAAACGCCTGCTTCTACGAGGAGCCAGCAGTCTCAATCCAATTGCCAGACAGTTGTTGTAGGAGGGGAGGCTATTGCCCCCGCGCTTACAACATTCGCTACGTTACCAGTAAATGCTCCCACTTCCCCTTCAGTTAGTCAGGACCTTTCTTCTTCTGTATCTTTTTTAAATTCAAATAGTAGACCAACAGTGATCGCCGCGGCAAAAATTTTTGCGAGATCGGATATTGCTCAGACGGCATCTTTGCTTGAAAAAGCACGATTGACAGAAGATCGAGATTTCGCGGAGGCCTTTGACATACGGACAAATGCGGCTGGAAATGAATTTTTGCCATTGCATCTTCAGAACGATTGGAATGGCGTTACAACAATTTACAAATTTGAAACTCTAAGAAAGAGAGTGGGAGGTACTCATCGAATTAATCTGACTCTTTTGAAGGAATATTTAATCGACGAAGGCGCAGCATCTTCAAGAGGCATTATCATTAAATCCAAGTCGCTACATTGTTTCAGAAGAATGGGGTTAACACGTAATATCGAATATTTCGATCGAGAGAACAATCAATGGCGTCTTGCAAATGATGGAGATTTAACAAATTTAAAATTACAGCCCAATGATCGAATCGTTTTATTAGGGAACGAACTTCCAGCACCTCCAGCTATCTCAACCTATCACGGTACCCCTACTCCTTTTGGACCTGATCAGGATGGATTTTTCTATCATGAGCGCCAGGTAGGTGCTCTCTGTGGGATACATGCAATCAATTCACTCCTAGGATATTCTGCAGTTACGACTAGAGATGCTAAAGACCAGTTATGTCTCGATTTAGACGCAAGTCCTTATCAAACTTCCGTATTCCTGGATCCTGACGATGGGGTTTCAGCTACAACGATAAGTGCTCTTGTTAACGCGAGAAGGCCTTCAGGAGCAAACCCTTATAAAGTAGTTGAAATAAAAAAAAAGGCAATCCCGGAGCTACAACCTAGAGAAACTCCCTGGCCACAAGAAGCCACGAATCTTGTTAATGCAATTCCAGCAAGCGTAGATCGTATTATTGTTGGATATGTCGATACGTTAGGTCATTACCTCACACTTAGAAAGCATCCGACAACAGGAATATGGCATTCAATTGATAGTCAGTCACCTAATCAGGAAAAATTTCGCACCTTGGAAGAAGCTATTCTCTTCTCGCAAAGAGGAAGAGAGCAGAGTCCAGGACGGGACGTCTTTCTTATTTACTCAAAGGATGAATAGGCATCTTTCAACAGGAAAGGCGCTTTGGTATACCGAAACAACCTGAAGAATCGATTCTTCAGGTTGTTTGAGTATAATTGCTAATGCCTGTATATTTTTTCTCATGAATCGTCAGGCCCATCGTTTGAGCGAAATATATACTCGGCATCACGAGCGAGGCGGCAGATATGGCTATCTCTTTTGCCATGGCAAGCGAGCGCGGTATATCTCAAAGAATGGATTGGAACGGGCAAAAAGGTTCTGGATTTGGGTTGCCGCGATGGGGCGCTTACCCAATTTTTCACCAAGGACAACTCAGTCATCGGGGTCGATATAGACACGGCAGCCTTAGAGCGCATCCGCTCTCGTTTAAAGATCGAAGCGCATTGTCTCGACCTGAACGATGAGTGGCCTTTTGAGCTTGAAACCTTCGATGTGATCGTTGCCTGTGAAATTCTGGAACATATTTTTTTCTTGGATTCTCTTCTTGACGGCATTTGGAAATCGTTGAAAAAAGGAGGTTCTTTTATCGGTTCGGTCCCCAATTCTTTTCGAATCCGTAATCGATGGAAGTTCCTTTTCGGCGAGGAGTTCGATAAGGACCCCACTCATGTCCGCTTATTCTCTTATTCCAAGATCGAAAAGATGCTCTCCAACCGCTTCCAAAACTTAGAGATCGTCCCGATTCAAGGGAAGATCGTGCCTTTTGTCCCTGTGAATCCCGCTTTTCCGACCCTTTTCACGCGCCTTTTTGCGAAGGATCTCCTTTGGCGCTCCGTGAAGTATTAAAATCTTTCACGCCATTTTTTTGGAGGAGCGGCTCGAAGGCGTTGGGGAAGAACTGTTTCACAATTTCATCCAAGGAAAGTTTGCTTGAATCTTCGGATGTCTTGAGCGCCGTCACCTCCAACACCTTCTGTTGGTAAATATCTTGGGGATGAAGGAACCGAACCTGGATTTTTTCTTCCCCTTTCTCGATCGAGAACTCGATGGGGGTATCCGGTCCGTTATGAAGAACGGCGATTCGATAGGGCCACGAACGCTCTGAGAAGATCGAATGGCCGTCGACAAGATCGGAATATTCGGACACTCCAGTGACCGTGTGAAGAAGGGTTGGAAAAAGATCGATGTGAGTCGCATCGGGGGAGGCTCCTCTCATGTTTGGAAACCGGCAGAAGATAGGAACTTCCGTCTGGTAGCGATTGAGATGAGTGCCGTGAAAAAAAGCCCCTTCTTCATAAAACTCTTCTCCATGGTCGCCTGTGATCGCAATGACGGCGGAATCATAAAGTCCTTCCTTTTTAAGACGGTGCAAAAAACGCCCAATCAAAGAATCTACATAGTGAATGGAATTCCGGTAACGGTTTTTGACCGGCTCTATTTCTTTTTGAGTCAGGGTGAGGTAATCGATTTGCTTGGCGATCGGCTCGAATTTCAAGGGATAGTCCTTTGGGAAGCTATATTCCGAATGAGTGGCATCTAAGAAAAAGATATACAAGTTCCCTTTCCTCCCCGCTCTTTGTTGAATATCCCGCTCGAACGAGTCGATGCATAGAGCATCCCTATCGCAAGGCTCGATCGATCGGTTGAAAAAAAATTCTTCGATATGATCAGCGAGCTTTCTCTTTTCTCCGAAGATGGTCCGGTCCATATTGAAATAACGGAGATCCGCAGAGGAATAGACTCGGATCTTATACCCCAATTGTTTGAACATTTGCAGGGGGATGCTCCCTCCTTTCCAAGTATCGCGCATCGCTGCCCAGTTGTAGGGAAAATCGGAGTGGAAGATCGCAAACCAAGAACAAGGCGTCCAGTTGGCGTTGGCATAAGAGCTGGAAAATTTCGTGTTTTCTTCCGCAAAAGCAGTCATATGAGGGGCGTTAACGCTATTTACGAAATCGCGGCGGAGGGTCTCGATCACGAATAAATAGATATTCGGCCGAGCAACGGCTGTCAGGTGAGGAATCCGTTTCCTCGTTTCCTTTTCGTCGCGAGGGGGCGCGATCAGACCGGAGAGGCTGATGCATTGGGGCGTAGGGGCAAGGAACGTAACGCCTAGGGGAAAGTTTTTTTGATGTTTATTGTAGATCCACCTGTCGAGAAAAGGGTGGGCGAGCAATTCCAGGAAAAAGAGGGAGCCGCCGGCTGCAATGAGGGCGGCGATGATTTGGTTGGGGGCGAGGCTCCAAGGATTCAACCTGGCGATTCGGTTCGTTCCCCAGTACAAAAGGAGCCCGATGAAAGGGATGCATAAAAGCGTAAGGACGATGATGGCGAGCATGCCCAGATTCATGTTGCAAGATAAGAGGGCTGTCATGAGATGGTCGAAGCCGTGGCCGAAAAGGAATTTGAAAAGATAAGAAATCGGAGCGTCCATAAGCCTGAGCAGCGTGAAATCGGTAAAGTGAACCAGAAGCAACATGAAGGAAAAAGCGATGAACGAGAAAAAGGCCCAGCTTGGCGCCCAGCGCTTTAGGATGTAGGCAATGAGGATGAATGTCCATACCTCTAAAAAGGCCTGGCAGGCTGCATAGAGAAGAAAAAAGAGGCGGATGCCAGAGACGGGCTGTTCCAAAAAAAGGAAATGAGAAAGGCTAAACGTAGAAATGGCGACGAAGAAGATGCTGAAATAGAGGTAGTTGATCTCATGTTTTTCATAAAACCAGCGACGAAGCCAAGTCCTTAGAAGTTTCATGCAATTATTTTAATCGTTTTAAAGGAAGATTGACAAGATGTCATCTTTTGAAAATTTATCTTACCAGCGGACCTTTCCTAATTTACCTGCTTTTGATATTCTGATGTTAAGGAAACGCGAAGATGAGAAAAATGTCCATTTTTTTGACGATGATCGGATCGTTCTTTTCTCCTTTGGCCGCAGGTGAGCTAAAGGAGGAAGCCGAGGCGGTTGTCATTTTAGGGGGAGGGATCAGCTCTCTTACTTCTGCGGTCTACTTAGCCAGGGCAGGCTTGCAGCCTCTCGTGATCGAAGGGACGTCTCCAGGGGGGCTTTTAACCCAATCCCACTCTGTCCAGAATTGGCCTGGTATTCTGGAAATTGAAGGCGGCATGCTGACGGAGAGAGTCCGCTCCCAGGCGGAAGCGAACGGCGCTCGATTTTTGGAAGAAGAGGTCATCGAAGTAGACTTTTCCAGCAATCCGTTTGTGTTGACGACCCGCTCTTTAAGCGTCCCGCATAAAACGCGCCAAATTTTTGCCGACTCCTGTATCATTGGCATGGGGACCACTCCGAACTTTTTGGGCGTGCCCGGCGAACAAACCTATTGGGGCAGAGGCGTTACGAACTGCGCGATTTGCGATGGCTCTCTTTACCGCGGCCGGAAAGTCGGCGTGGTGGGCGGAGGAGATGCCGCGATCTTAGAAGCCCATTATCTTTCGAACATAGCTGAAGAGGTGCACGTCTTCGTCAGGAAGAATCAGCTCAAAGCGAACGAATCCAGCCGCATTGTTGCCCTGATGGAGTGCCCAAACGTTACCTTCCATTATAATACGGAAGTAGTCGAGGTGAGAGGCAACGGGAATGAGGTCAGAGGGGTACTTTTGAAAAGCGGGCAAGGCGGGGTGAGCGAATTTCCATTGGATGGGCTCTTCCTTGCCATCGGCTCGCGTCCCAATACGAAGATTTTCAAAAAGGCGCTCGAGCTGGACGGGGGAGGATATATTTCCTTGAAGAAAGATCAAGAGACCTCTGTCCCCGGAGTCTATGCGATCGGCGATATCGTCGATCCAGTCTATAAGCAAGCTGTGTCTGCAGCAGGCGACGGCGCCAAAGCTGCCCTTCAGTCGCAACAGTACCTGATGGCCACCTCGAGCCGGGCCGTAGCCTTGAAACAAGGGAAGAAAAAGGCTCTGAAAGAGGGAAGCGATGTTCTGGAAATCGTATCAGCCCAGCAGTTCGAAGAAGAATTGCAATCCGCCAATTCTCCGGTGGTCGTCGATTTCTACGCCACCTGGTGCAATCCTTGCAAACAGCTCTCTCCTCTTTTCGAGTCGAGCGCAACCCGTCTGGCGGGGAAAGTGAAATTCCTTAAAGTCAACGTCGATAAAGTGGGCGATCTTAGCCGCTTGTATAAGATCACGGCCATGCCAACCACCCTTCTTTTCGATGCATCTGGAACAGTCATCGAGAGAAAGATCGGGATGGGTCAGATCCCTGGCTTTCTCGAAGAGCTAGGCTCCTCCTTGCCTCCTCCACAGCCCCATAATTGACATTAAAAATAAGAAAAAAACAGAGACGGTCGGGTTGCTTCGCGGACTTTCCCCAAACGAAACGATTTGGAGCCCATTTCCGCTCCGCCCCCGCACGCTCAGGTTTCCCACTTCGTGGGGCCCTGCCGAGCATAGAATAGCGGCGCTACTTCGTGCACCGCAGAGGCAGTGGAAGTTGCGGGCTCTCCAACTGTACTGAAGGCCCTATTGCCTCAAGGGTGGTATCCACCAAGAGCTCTATGCCGAGCACGCAGTTGCGAGGCAATCTTATTCGCGCGACCGGTGCTCGAAGTCCCAATCCCGCCACCTGGGCGTGCGGGGGCGGAGCGGAAAGGGGCCCCAACGTCTCGTTGGGGAAAGTCCGCGAAGCAACCCGACCGTCTATTTACTTTATTTTTTTTTAATGCGTCAGTTCTGTCCACAGCAGTAGCGTATATAGACGGAAAGGGGGGCAGGGGGTAGAATGGGGGGAAGGCCCCTATGGGAAACCAACCTGAATTCGTGCAGGACAACTTTCGCAAGGCAAAAGCGCTTCTCAAAGCGGATGCAGTGAAAGAGCCTGTGTTTTCCCGCGGAACGTATCAGGTTGAAGTTCAAACCAAGAACAAGAAAAAGTACTTTCCTTTCCTCCAAATGAAGGACGACGGCGAGGTGACCGACTCCTTCTGTTCCTGCGAAGCGGGAAGCGGGTGCGTCCATCTGGCCGCCGCTTATTTGAGGATCTTTAACGGATTCGATGAACCGCTTCATGTCCGGTATAAAAAGTCGCTCTGGAACCGGCTGTTTCAAATGGCGAGTAAAAGGCATGGCTACGATACCGACTGCCTTCGCAAAGAAAAGGGCGGATCGTATTTCACCGAGTCTAAGACCAAAAAGCGGCTCTTTTGGATCGAGGCGAGATCGGCGGGGGCAAAAAAAAGGCTGGAGGCGATTTGTTCGCAGCGGGCCCAAGAGACAGAAGAGACATCCTTGAAGTTTTCCAACTGGCCGGCCGAAGAGATTGCCGCGTATCGCTCTGGGCTTGGGAGCCACGCTCTCCGGTTCGAGCTTTCTTTTTGGGCTGATCTTGCGAAATGGGCCATGTTTCTTCAAGATTCCAAAGAAGCGTATAAGATCGAATATGGAGGCGAGCCGCTCCCTTTTGAAATCACCCTCAAATTCCCCAACCTTGAGATCTGGTTCTATATTTCCGAAGTAAGCTGGCCCTGGCTCATCCCCTCCCTCAACACTGTCAAATCGCCCCTCCAGGTTTTTGAACCTGAAGTTGGAGGACCCGAAAAAATCGACTACGATCCTGAGAAGAAGTGTTTTTTGATCCGGCAGAAAGGGATCAGGGCGGCAGGCGAGAGCGACTTTGCCGGCACCCCCATTGGCGATTGGTTGTTCATGGAAGGGAAAGGCTTTTACAAAAGAAGGAGCTCGACTCTATACAGAAGCGAAATCATCCCCGAGGAAAAAATCGCCGAAACCCTTTCTGAGTCATATAAGGAACTGCAATCTTTTCTTCCCATCCACCCGGAAACAACCAAAGCCCGCTACAAACTCCACTTCGATACAGCCGGAAATCTCCATATAGAGTTCTACGTCTTGGAGCCGGGCGACCTCAAGCCTGAAAGGTCTGCCTGTTTCATTCCCTGGGTATATATTGAGGGACAAGGGTTTTATCTCGTCTCGGATTGGCTTTTTGAGGGGAAAGAAAAAATCGTGAAGCGGCAAGATGTTGCCGATTTCATCAACCGGCACCGGCTTTGGCTTCAAAATTTCCCGGGTTTTCAGACCCATTTGGGAAGCTTGGAGGCCCACCTGATCTATCGTTTGAGCGAGCAGGGTGAGCTCACGTTTGAGGCGGAACTGAATTTTCCTGAAGGGTTCGAAGAGGCCCACCATTTCGACGAGTGGGTCTATCTGCCCGGACAAGGCTTTTATATGAAGCGCGAGAGCTCAGCCCGTCTTCCCCTCCATCCCGGGCTTTCGGTTTTGCCAAATGAAATCTCATCTTTCATCGCATCCCACAAAGAAGAGCTCGAACAAGTCCAAGGGTTTTTCAATGCAAGTTCCCCGATTTTGCGTACGGGTCTCAATTTGAGCTTGAACCCGGATGGCTTGATTGCCATCTCGCCCGAGAGGGAATACGCGAGCGGGGTCGATCCCGCCTCCATCCGCTTCTTCGGTGATTACCTTTACATGCAAGGACGGGGCTTTTCTGAAATCCCCCCGGCTTCCAGGCTTCCCGAAAGATACCAAAAGCCGGCGGTGATTCCGCTCACGCAGGAAACGGCCTTCCTCGCCTACGAGCTTGATCCGCTCAGGCCCTTTATCGTTCATATCGATCCGCGGCTCAAAAAACCGGCGGAGCTCCGTCTGAAAATCCGCCGCATCACCCGCGAGAAAAAAAGGCGCGGGGAAGAATGGCTCGTCAGTCTTGTCTACGAATCAGAAATCGGCGCGATCGATCCCATTTCGATCTGGGACGCCTTCCAACAGCATAAGCGTCATTTTTTTTCGGCAGCTGGCTTTCTTACCCTCAAAGAACCCCGGTTTAATTGGATCCGCCAACTCCACAAAAGTCGCTTGGATCGGAAAAAAGGGATGATCCGGCTCAATACCCTCGAATGGATCCGCCTTACCGTGTTCGAGCAGCTTGAAGCGCCATCCGGTGACAGCCCTGAGGCCGTCCTGACGAGGGAGCTTTTGGAGGAGCTGAACAGGCTTGAGACGCACCGACTCCTCGACATCTCGAAGCTGAAAGCGACGCTCCGTCCTTATCAAGAACAAGGGCTCCAATGGCTCTGGTTCCTCTATTGCCATGGTCTTTCCGGCTTGCTTTGCGACGATATGGGGCTTGGTAAAACCCACCAGGCGATGGCGCTCCTTGCCGCTGTCGAAAATGAAGATCCGGAAAGGAAGAACAAATACCTGGTCGTTTGCCCCACTTCCGTCATCTATCATTGGCAGGAACTGTTGAAACGGTTCCTTCCCGATTGCAAAGTCTGCACTTTCTATGGCTTGGCCCGGAATCTCTCCGACTTCGAGACGAACTATCACCTTCTCCTGACCTCCTACGGCATCCTCCGCACCGGAAGGGAGAATTTGCGCGGGATTTCCTTCGAAGTGGCCATTTTCGATGAAATCCAGATCGCCAAAAACTACGCTTCCCAGACCCATAAGGCGCTGCGGGCGATCCAGGCAAAGATGCGCCTGGGTTTGAGCGGAACGCCGATCGAAAACCGGCTTCGCGAGCTCAAATCGCTCTTCGATATCGCCCTTCCCTCGTATCTCCCGCCCGATGCCGTCTTTCGCGATCTTTTTATCAACCCCATCGAAAAGCAAAACGACGAAGAGAAGAAGATGCTTCTTTCCAAGCTGGTCAAGCCGTTCATCCTGCGGCGCAAAAAAAGCGAGGTTCTCACCGACCTTCCCGAAAAGATCGAAGAGATCGCCTATTGCGACCTATCCGGAGAGCAGCAAACGCTCTACCAAGAAGTGGCTGTCATGATGCGCGATACGGTCTACAGGGAATTGCAAGACGCCTCGAAGCCGGTGGCGTATATGCACGTCTTTGCCGCCCTCATGAACCTCAAGCAGATCTGCGACCATCCGGCCCTCTATTTAGGCGATGTGAAAAAATATCAGGAGCATGCTTCGGGGAAATGGGACCTTTTCGTCGAGCTTCTGGCCGAAGCGCTCGGCAGCGGGCAAAAGGTCGTCGTCTTCTCCCAGTACCTCGATATGCTCGCGATCATAGAGGCTTACTGCCGCAAAAAAGGGATCGGGTTCGCATCCATCAAGGGATCGACGCGGGACCGGAGTGAACAGCTCCGGAAGTTTCGCGAAGACCCAACTATCGCCGTTTTCGTCGCATCGCTTCTTGCCGCTGGGGTGGGGATCGACCTGACGGTCGCCTCCATCGTGATTCATTATGACCGTTGGTGGAATCCAGCCAAAGAGAACCAAGCCACCGACCGCGTCCACAGGATCGGCCAGAACCGCGGGGTTCAGGTCTTCAAGTTCATAACGAAGAATACGATCGAAGAGCACATCCACAACCTGATCGAGAAAAAAAAGGGGCTCCTCGAATCGGTCATCGGGGCGGAGGATCAGATTACCTATCTCAGCCGCGAGGAGCTCCTCGAAGTCTTCGAGAAAATGTTCGTAAGCCCTCAGTAAATCTAGAAAAACTTCGAGGGACCGGGAGAGTTGAACAATTTTGATAGGGGGCTGGGAGATTTCTTTTGCTTGAGATTCTCTATGTCTTCTTCTGTACAAGGAACTTGCCCTTCTTGGCACATCTTTAAGGCTGCTTTATAATTCCATTCGAAGCTTTTGCCTTTCGGGGCATTTTCTATGTGATGCGCAAACTTCTTTTGGCTTCCGGTTTGATAGGAGTCCTTAAGATTCTTTATGTCTTCTTCCGTACAAGAAACCTGCCCTTTTCGGCACATCTCTAAGGCTTGTTCAAAATCCCATCTGTAGCCTTCCGCGGTTTCCGCTTTGTGCCTATCAAACTGCTTTTGGCTTCCGGTTTGATAGGAGTCCTTGAGATTCTTTATGTCTTCTTCCGTACAAGAAACCTGCCCTTTTCGGCACATCTCTAAGGCTTGTTCAAAATCCCATCTGTAGCCTTCCGCGGTTTCCGCTTTGTGCCTATCAAACTGCTTTTGGCTTCCGGTTTGATAGGAGTCCTTGAGATTCTTTATGTCTTCTTCCGTACAAGAAACCTGCCCTTTTCGGCACATCTCTAAGGCTTGTTCAAAATCCCATCTGTAGCCTTCCGCGGTTTCCGCTTTGTGCCTATCAAACTTCTTTTGGCTTCCGGTTTGATAGGAGTCCTTGAGATTCTTTATGTCTTCTTCCGTACAAGAAACCTGCCCTTTTCGGCACATCTCTAAGGCTTGTTCAAAATCCCATCTGTAGCCTTTCGCGGTTTCCGCTTTGTGCCTATCAAACTTCTTTTGGATTGCGGTTTGATAGGAGTCCTTGAGATTCTTTATGTCTTCTTCCGTACAAGAAACCTGCCCTTTTCGGCACATCTCTAAGGCATATTCAAAATTCGATTCGTAGCCTTTCGCGGTTTCCGCTTTGTGCCTATCAAACTTCTTTTGGATTGCGGTTTGATAGGAGTCCTTGAGATTCTTTATGTCTTCTTCCGTACAAGAAACCTGCCCTTTTCGGCACATCTCTAAGGCTTGTTCAAAATCCCGTTCGTAGCCTTCCGCGGTTTTCGCTTTGTGCTTATCAAACTTCTTTTGGATTGCGATTTGATAAGCGTCTTCAATCTTAGTTTTACGTTCTTCTGGAACATCAACGATTCGATGCTTCCACATTAATCGAAAGTTTCGGAGGGCATTTTCATCTCCCTCCCCAGCCTGTTGCTCATAAATTAACGCTTGAGGTTTATAGCTACTTGCAAGCGCAAATTCATGAGCATTTATAATTTTTGACTGCTCTTCTGGAGAAGTAATATTAGTTTGAGACCAAATATGATTTAATATGGTCATCGAGAACGGATCGCCATTGAGAGCTGCTTTTTCAATGGGGCCTAATACGAGGCTGTTGCAATCTTTCTCTGCACACATCTGTGAATCAGGAGAAGGACCGCCTGAAGGACTAGAAGAGGAACCGCCCGAAGCATTCCAGGAACATCCTAATGCCCTCATCACGAGAGCTCCACCGATCAGTCCGAGCCCTCCCGCCAAGAGAGCCATCTTTCTTTTTTCTGCATCGGACTTCTTCTCATGTGGAGAATTCGCTATGGCTCGATTCGCCGCAGTCTGGACTTTCTCAAGCCCGAACAGGGTTTGATTCTTCCCTTCCCGAATGGGAGTTGTTTGCTCAAAAAATTTTGCATGAGCATTATTAATTTCTGCAGCCATAAAACAAATCCTTTTTGCAAAAAATTTTACAATAAAAACCAATAAAACACAAGAAGCAAAAAATTTTTGCTACTCAAGTAACCTGAAGAAGCGGGAATATGGCAAGGCTGCGGACACTTGAAAAAGCTCGGGGGTTCGAGCTTTTTCCAGGGAAGCAGCCCAGAATTTGAGCCAGGCGCAGCCGGCGCTGAAGCAGCTAAAACTTGAATAAGTTGAGCGCCGGGGTCCCCGAAGACGCATCGTCTTTGGGGTGTGGTGCAGGCGGACTCAAATGCCGTGGCGAGGCAACGCGGTCAGAAACCAACTTTTGAGTTGATTTCGGTATCTCGACTTTGTACAACTTTTGGCGAGCAGATCCAGAGGAAGCGCTCTGCAATTTTTTTCTTTTTTTGCGAAATTCATAGCCGAAGGCGCTATTTATGAGCAAAAAAAGGAAAAAAGGGCCAGCGATTCTCTCGGAGATGCCGTCATAAAATTGTACAAAGTCGAGGGTATATGATCATTCTGCTTTTTGAGGTTTTGCAACTACCCCGTTGAAGAACAAATATTTAGCGACCAATGTCCCTTTACAAAGAGCGCGCAGAAACTGTTCAGGGGAACTCGTGTCTTTTCTGACAGATACGTCTGCTTTAAACAATTGTTCCATGTTCTGCGCCATGTTGCGATATTCATTTACTCCCAATTGAAAGTATAAGCGTTTTACATTATCCGCCATTTTTTCACAACTTCTTGATGTCGGTGGCGAAGAATTTTGGGATAAGCCGGGCAACGGTGTGCAGAGTCTGTCTAAGTGGCTTAAATACAATAGCATTGATACGATCTTGATTTTTAATCCCAAGTAATCTAGAATGGAAGGATAAAAAATGGTGCTATATGGCATTTAAGCCCATGGACGAGGGCGTGTATCTGAAGTATTTGAAAATGGTTGGCTGGTACCTCGCCAAGGGTAGCATAGACTGGAAGCTCTACAACGAAGTTGGTGAATTTCTCTGCGCGATTAAAATAGCTCATGGGAAGCATACCAAAAAGGAAGTTGTAGCTTTTAGCGTACAAAAGACGGAAAGAGAATTTAAGAAAAGGGGATGGCAATGGCCTCCGCAAAAAAAATTAAAAAACACCTGAATATCGCTCTCAAGGAAATCGGCGCGATCAAACCTTGGTTCGATAAAGACTTTAAGGTTTGGGTATTTAGCCATAAGAATTATCCGGATGTTGAGTACGCAGGTGAGTCAGTCGAAGAAGTAATAAAAAACTATCCTCTATATCTACGCGACTTCATAGAAGAGCGGCTCAACGAAAATCTGGCCCCTCATATCGAGAAGGCCGCCAAAGGACATGGAGGCAAGCGAGAGGGCGCTGGGCGGCCAAAGGGCACGAAAAAAGAATCGAAGAAGCGAATTTATGTTCCATCGGATGTTGCTGAGTGGCTTCAGTCGCCCAGCTCTATTCCCCAGGTTCGGCAACTCATCGCAAAATCACGTCATTGAAACTAATTTTTTGAACTTCAGGGTTTCTTGCGGTTCATTTTGGGATCCTGTATCCTTCTCCCAGGAAATCATCTTTTATGCTGCCAAAAATCGCGATCGTTGGGCGCCCTAACGTGGGGAAGTCGGCCCTTTTCAACCGGATTTGTCAAAAAAGGCTCTCGATTGTCGACGAGGCGGAAGGGATCACCCGCGACCGGCTGTATGCCCAGGCCGATTTGTTCGGACGCCCCTTTCTCTTGATCGACACCGGCGGGATCGACCTGTCGGGGAAAATCCCCTTTGCCGAAGAGGTGAAGCGCCAGGCGGAGGCTGCTATCGAGGAAGCCGACGCGATCCTCTTCGTCGTAGACGGGCAAGTGGGGCCCACCCCTTTGGACGAGGAGCTGGCAAAAAGACTGAGGAAGGGAAAAAAGCCCGTCATCGTCGCCGTCAATAAGATTGACGAGTGGGGCGAGGAGGCTCAAGTCGCGGCATTCCAGAGGCTTGGAATCTCTAAAGTGATGGGCATCTCCGCCATGCAGGGACACCAGATCGCCGAGCTTTTGGAAGCAGCCCTGAATCCGATCGCGCCTACGGAAGAACCAGCTATGGAAAGCCCGGTTTCGGATGCGATCAAAGTCGCAATCGTCGGGCGTCCGAATGTCGGGAAATCGACTCTTTTGAACCAGCTTCTTTCGGAAGAGCGATCGATCGTCAGCCCAGTTGCCGGGACGACGCGCGATGCGATCGACGTGAGCTATGAGCAGGGTGGACAAAAGTATCTTTTGATCGACACCGCCGGCATCCGGCGCAAAAAAAGCGAAAAGGAAGTAGTCGATAAGTTCGCGGCTATCCGCACCGAAGAAGCTGTGGAGCGCGCTGATGTCTGCCTGCTCGTATTGGACGCTTTCGAAGGGTTTACCGCTCAAGAGAGGCGGATTGCGGCCGAGATCGAAGAGCAGGGTAAAAGTTGTATCCTCGTGTTCAACAAGTGGGATCTCATCCAAAATTTGCGGATGGAGCACGCGCTTCGCGGCGTGCGTGAAGCGGCCCCCTTCTTGGCTCACTGCCCGACCCTTTTTATCGAAGCGTTGACCAAACGAAATTTGGACAAGATCTTTCCAATGATCCGGGAAGTGTATCAGCAGCGGTTCTTGCGCTTGACGACGGGGGCTTTGAATAAGTTCATCGAATCATGCCTGCAGAAATACCATCCTCCCCTCATTTGGGGAAAACGGCTGCGGATCTATTACCTCACCCAGGCAGAGATCAATCCGCCGAAATTCGTCCTTTTCGTCAACAAGCCCGATTTGATGACGGACACTTACAAGAAGTTCCTGATCAACCAACTGAGGGACGCCTTTCCGTTTACGGGGTGCCCCCTCCTTTTCGAGCTGAGAGGCAAGAGAGCCGCCGCACCCGCGTCTCAGCTAGTAGACGCTTAACCATTTTTTCCCTAGAGTGAGTGCATGCGACTTCCGCGTTCGAAGTCAATTTCTTTTACCCCATTTGCCGAAGAGTTAAAGCTCTACTCGTTTCCTATTTTTCGGGACGATTTGTTTGCCGCCTTAGCAGTGGCCTTGATGACGATCCCTCAGTCGATCGCCTATTCGCTTCTCGCCGACCTTCCTCCTACAGCGGGCCTATTTTCTGCGATTTTCGGCACGATTTTCTCGGCCGTGTTCGGCTCTTCGCGCCAGCTTGTCTCAGGCCCGAGCACGGGAACCGCTATCTTGCTCCAGACCTCGATCGCCCATGTCCTCCATACTTATTTCCCCACCGTCTCCGGGCCGGCCCGCGACGCCCTCGTCATCCACGTCTTAACTCAATTCGTCATCGTGATGGGACTGATTCAAATCGGAAGCTCTTTTTTCAATGTCAGCAAATTACTCCAATTTGTGAGCCGCCCGGTGATTCTCGGGTATTTTGCGGGGATTACTGTCGCGATCGCCGTGACTCAAGGCTTTAGCTTCATGGGGATTCCTCCGTCGGACGCGAGTTTAACGATCCTTTTCCAAGGGTGGTATTTAATCCTTCATTTGTGGCAGATCCACGGCTGGACGCTCCTCGTCGGCGGAGTCAGCTTAAGCTTGCTCTTGACTCTCCGCTCCCGGTTCCAGAATTGGCCGAACGCTCTTTTGATGATCATCGCGGCGACTCTTTTGACAAAAGGTTTAAGTTTTTTTTTCGGAGCCACCGGGATCAAGACGCTCGGCAGCTTCGAATTGCCGGAGGAGCCGAGCCTTAAAGTAGCATTTCCCTTCCTCGATCTGGAGCTGATCTCAAAAATTTTCCCGGCAGCCTTGGCCCTTGCATCATTAGCCATTCTGGAGGTATTTTCCATCTCGCGGGATTTTGCATTGAAAAGCGGCAAAGTCCAGCCCAACCAGGATGTTTTTTCCTTAGGCCTCAGCAATGCCATTCTCTCCTTCATTACAGGGTCTATGCCCGCATCCGGCAGCGCGACAAGGACGATGCTGAACGTCCGGCTCCATGCAAAAACGCGCTTTGCCGCCGTCTTTAGCGGGATCATCACAGGGATCATCTTTCTTTTTTGCTGGCCCCTCGTGAAGGAAATCCCGCTCGCTGCATTGGCAGCGCTGCTGATTGCCACCGTCCATACGATCATGAACTGGAACGAAATCAAATTTTCCGTCCGGGCGACCCACGCGGACGCCTGGGTATTTTTCCTTACTTTTTTTTCTTGCCTGCTCTTTTCGCTCGATGTCGCTTTTTTCATCGGCATCGTCATCTCGATCGGAAGCTACTTGAAAAAATCGGCAACGCCCCATCTTGTCGAATACGCTTTCAACTCGAAGGGGAGGCTGATCGTTGTGAACCCCAAAGACGACGTCCATAGAAAAGTGCGGATCATCGGCATCGGGGGAGATCTCTATTTTGCGACCGCCGATGTTTTTCAACGGGCTTTGGAGTCTGTCGCCGAAGATAAGAACGTCCAGGCGATCGTCCTGAGGCTGAATAACGTGCATCATATGGACGCTTCGATGTGTTTGGCAATCTTGCGCCTTTTCGACAGCCTCGAGTCGTCGGGGCGCCATTTGGTCATTAGCGGACTGACCGAAGAGGTCTGGCATGTATTTCACAGGGCGGGGATGGTGAAGAAGATCAGCCTCGACAATCTCTATTTCACCGATGAGACCAATCCTCAATTTTCTACCTGGAAAGCATGTCTAAGAGCCCAAGAACTCGTGCATAAGCACGCACCGGAAAAATAGACATATGGCACTTCCTAGAGCCGGAAGTCTTCGCCAAAATAGGTCCGGCGAGCTAAGGCGTCGGAGAGCAGTTCATCGACGGTGCCGGCGAGTAGCACCTTTCCTTCTTGGATGAGATAGCTCCGGTCGACAATCGAGAAAATTTCCCGCGCATTATGGTCTGTGATGAGGACGCTGATCTTCTTTTGTTTGAGGATGCCGATGAGGTGTTTTACGTCCGCGACCGCCAGGGGATCTATATTGGCAAACGGCTCATCGAGAAGAAGAAGCGACGGCTGAGTGACGAGGGCCCTCGTGATCTCGAGGCGCCGCCTTTCTCCGCCAGAGAGGGCAACGGCTTTTTTCTTCCGAAGGTGTCCTAGATGAAGTTCGTCCAAAAGCGCATCAAGGCGCTCTGTCCTCTCCGGTTTGGGGATCGGGAGGGTTTCCAAGATGCAGAGGATATTGTCTTCGACGCTTAAAAATCGGAAGACCGATGGCTCCTGAGAGAGATAGCCGAGCCCCATTTTGGCACGCTTATGGACGGGTAACCGGGTGACATTTTGTCCTTGGAAAAAAATCTCTCCCTCATCGGGACGGATCAAACCGACCGCCATGTAGAAAGCGGTTGTTTTGCCAGCGCCGTTCGGCCCTAAAAGACCCACCACTTCCCCAGGATAGATCGCAAACGTGAGGCCGTTGACGACGGGCTTTCCGCCGTACCATTTTACAAGATGCTTCGCTTCGAGGAGTGTCATAAAAACTTCAAAAAAATGGGTTCGAGGGCCGTTTTTTCTTCAGGCGAAAAATAGAAGCGGACGTCGCCGAACCCTTGGATCGCCGATTCTTGGATGTGGACAGTGGGAGCGCTGATCTCCAGCCCTTCTTGTCGGAAAAGAACCCGAGAGGAGGGAACGCTTTCGAGGATGATTCTTTTTTGATTGAGATGAACCGCTGCCGAATCGGCCATCGCAAAGCTCTCTTTCCTCTGTTGGAGGGAGGCGATCCGGACATTCCCCTCCAAAAGGAGGGTTTGCAGCTGAAATCCCTTCATACCACGCTCTGTCAGGTTGTGTGAATTTTGGCTGGCTGCGCCTTTGCAAAATCGACCCTCCTCGTCAGCCTTCCCTATTCGGGAATGGTCCCTACGGGCCGGTTCGCCTGCGCTCACCTGCTCCTCGCTGCGAAGGTCCGCTGGACCTTCTCGTGTTTCCGCAGCCTCGTTCGGATCAATTTTGCGTTGGCTCGCAGAGCCAACATTCACAAAACCTTCCTGCGCGCGGTATAGAAATTGAGCGCGGCCCGTGTCGGCATCGAACAAGGTCTGGCTCTCTTCAAGACGGCCATGAGGAGAAAGGCAGAGGAGTTCGTTTGCCGCTTTGTCGAACTGGATCTCCCTAGCATCGACACGGTCCTCGCCATGGAAGATCGAGCAAGTGGAGCCAGGCTCTGGAAATAACCTGAGGAAGTTTTGGTGGTAGATCGCAAAATCGCCTTTTCCTCGGAGGCCATGGACCGATTGGATTTGCACACTGTCCGAAAATCGGATCTCTTCGGGCAGTGTTGCTTGATGAGGGATTACGGCATCCGCAGAGAGAGAGGCGATAGAGAATGGAGCCTGCGTACCTTCGAAAAGAACCCCATCTTCAAACTGGAGATAGTTGCATCCTCCCTCGGAGATACAAGTTCCTTTTTCTCCGAATATCCGGCCTTTCGGATGTTCGATCTGAAAGCTCCCTAGCAACTGAATTGTATTTACATCTTTTGCAAAATGGCATCGAAGGGCCACGCACTTGGTTGGCCCGAACTGAAAGGAGAGATGCTCCGCATCGATGTCGCAGGAGGGGAAGCGGCAGGTTCCAGACTCGGCTGTCAGGCGTCTCATCCCATCGCCAACGTCAATCCAGGCTTCGATTTCGCGGGAAGATTCAACCCCTTCCATTTTCTCTTTTTTTTGCGACAAGATCAAATCCGATTCAGCGGAAACGATGCTTCCATGGACTCTTGCGCCCTCTTTGATCGTCCAAAAATCTTTCCGAACCCTTTGCCGTATTTGCCGAATCGGCGATTTTTCCAAGGCGCTAGACCCGCGGAGGTCGACGCTTTCTTGAACGAGCTTGCGGTAGAAGGGCAGATCGCCAGGTCTTAACCGGACATGGCAAAAATAGATCAGGACAATCCCGACTAAGATTGAGCTAGGGAGTATGCGTCTGAGCATGCATCGTAGATCCTGGCAAGTTGTGTAAGAAAGGCTTTTAAAGCGTCAAAAGGCAACACCGAGCTTGCATCGCTTTTGGCCGATGCGGGATCGGGGTGCGCTTCGATGAAGATCGCATTGCATCCGGCGGCGACGGCCGCTTTTGCAAGAGTGGGTATGAATTCCCGCTGACCGCCAGACGATGTCCCAAGCCCGCCAGGAAGCTGCACCGAATGAGAGGCGTCGAAACAGACCGGATAGCCAAAGCTTTGCATGATCGGGATCGATCGCATATCGCTTACGAGATTGTTATAGCCAAATGTTGCCCCTCTTTCCGTGAGAAGGATCTTATTGCATCCGGAACGCTCAAGTTTTTCAACGACGTTCTTCATATCCCAAGGAGCAAGAAATTGCCCTTTTTTCACATTGACCGCGGCGGGAGTCTCTGCCGCCGCTGCTACAAGGTCGGTCTGGCGGCATAAAAACGCGGGAATTTGGATCATCTCGCAAACTTGCCCTGCGGCTCGGGCCTCGGAAGGCGAATGAACGTCCGTGAGGACGGGCAAGCCCAATTCCTTTTGCACTCGATGGAGGACCCTGAGCCCCTTGTCGAGCCCGGGTCCTCTAAAAGAGTGGACGGAAGAGCGGTTTCCCTTATCGTAGCTCGCCTTGAAAATGAATGAGAGGGGTAAGCCGTTGAAGAGTTCCTTAAGTTCGCTCGCGCAAAAAAGGGTATGGTCTTCGCTCTCGATCACGCAAGGGCCGCAGATCACCGCGAGGGGTCGGTTCGGACCGATTGAGAAATTTTGAAAAGGGATGCTTTGCATATCTCTCTATTTGACCAGGTCGTCCATAGTATAGAACCCGGGAGATTGAACTGCAAGGAAGCGCGCGGCAAGGATAGCTCCATGAGCAAAAGCGTCTCGGCTTTTTACGTCGTGCATCAAAGAGAAGGACTCTTCAGCGCTTTGGAACGTTAGTTCGTGCTTCCCCATGATTTGGCTGGTGCGGATCGACTGGATCTTGACTCTCGAGGGATGGATTTTCTCAACCGTTTGGGCGAGCATGAGGGCGGTGCCGCTCGGGGCGTCTTTTTTCCCCGCATGATGCGTTTCGATGAGCTCTATCGACGTTGCCGCGGGGAAACGGCGTGCGAGCTCTTCTGCCATCTTCCGCATGAGGGCCATACTCAGACTGAAATTTGCGCTGTAAAAGATCGGGATAGTCCGGGAAGCGGTCCGCATCCTTTCCCAATCTGGATGGCCCGTCGTCCCGATCACGATCGGTTTATTTGCGAGGAGCGCCGCCTTTAGGTTTTGATCGAGCGCCTCAATAGATGAAACATCGAGGAAGAGGTCGACTTTTGCCGCTGGATCGGGAGGGTTTCCGCGAGTGAAAGAGGCTGCGATTTTCACCTCTCGGGATCGCATGGCAAGAATGGCTTTTCCCATGCGCCCTCGAGCGCCGATCAAACCGATTAAAAGCTCACTTTTCATAAAACTTGACGAGGTCTTTCTTAAGCTTTTGCAAGGAGGGAAGGTGGAAGACAAAGGCATGCCCTGCTTCATAGTACTCAAAATGGAAGTTGGCATTGTAAGAAGGGGGAAGATCGAGGTGGTCGAAACAAAATTCTGTGGCTGCAAACGGCGTGCGGCAATCGTAATAGCCGGAGCCGGAGAAAACTAACATTTTGGGATTCCAGATCAGCGTACGGCGCAGCCGCTGGAGAACATCGGGAAGGCAAATAGAATCGTAGGTCCAGAAATTCCAAAAGTCCTGCGCCATGAAAGGAGCATAGAGATCAAAAGGACGGTAGGTCTCCAACTCTCCTTGAAGGTAGGAATTGAAAGCGCAAGAAATGCCAAGCAAGTCTTTATAGCTCGGGTCCTCGTCAATATAGTGTCTTTGGATCGCGCTTAGATCGCCGATATAGCGGGTATCCAGGCATCCGATCACTTTCCGCTCCTCGGCCATGAATTCGGTGGTATAGAGGGCCTCGTTCAAGCGGCCTAAATAGCGGCGGACAGTACCAACATCTAAGCCAATGAGCTCGCTCAATTTCGCGTAGAATGCATTTTTTTCAAAGGGGCCGAGACGGTTCGGCTGAAGGATAAAAGGGGTATAGGAGTCATAGACAAACCGCCGAGCAAAGTCGACGACCTGCTCTAACGTTGCTTCTGGCCAAAAACGGCCATGGTACCAAGCTGTGGCAGCGAAAGTGGGGATCAAAAGGCTGTCTGGAAGAGGGAGGTTCCTTTGGCCTTCAAGGGTCGAATAGTCGAGCGCAGAGCTCATGAGAACGATCCCGTGCAGGCCGAAGCTATAGGAAGAAAGATATTCGGCAATCCCACAGCAGCGGAGGGTGCCATAGCTGATCCCGGCCAAATATTTGGGACAGTTCCATTTTTGGAAATAGGAGGTGAAAGTCAGGACAAAACGGCCAAGCGAAGCGATGTCTCCCTCGGTGCTGAAAAAATGATTTTTTTCCTCCTCTTTCACCTCTTCAGCGAATTTACTATAGCCTGCCGTGACTGGATCGACGAAGACCAAGTCGGTCCAAGGAAGGAGGCTTTCGGGATTGTCGATGATCTTGTAAGGAGGAAGGAGAGGCTTGCCCTCTTCTGGCATCACGAGGCGGCGGGGGCCGATGGTGCACATGATTTCCCCCTCGCAAGAGCCGCCGGGTCCGCCGGGAAAAATGAAAGTGACAGGACGATCGGGGGCGTCTTCGACCAGATACGCAATGAAAAAAAGGTGGGCGAGTTGGTTGCCGTCTCGATTGGAAATCGGAAGCTCCCCTGTGATGGCCGTATAGTGAAGAGATACGCCATCGACATCATAAACATGGGAGGTCCGTTTCAGTTCCGGGACACAACTGTTTTCATCATCTGCGAGTAGGCTGGCGGCTGCTAGAAGAAAAAACAGGAACTTCATAGAGGAACCTTGCTTTGAAACCAGCAAAGCTATCTTATGAGAATGTTACTGTGCAAGAACTTTCATCCTTTAACGAGCATAGCAAAATATACCGCGCCCACTCAGTTTGAGTGAATTTTGTTGAGCGCCTTTTGCGCCCCAGCGCATTGCTCGATCTTGCTAACATACTGAAGTTTGCGGCGATCTCCGCAATGCTACTGGAACGCAAAATCCGCTGTCAAAATTCACACAACCTAAGCGGTCGCAGTATATCTTTCAAGATTGGGTTGCTCCAAATCGTCAGTTTCCCGCTTTGCGGAGGCGTATTATTTTTTGGTGAGCTCGCTCTGGTTTTTCTTTGCCCCATTTTTTAGGTTGATCCACATCATAATTTGTTTACCGAATTGTAACCAGAACAACACCCAGATCAAGGAGCCAGAGATAGATATTATATTTTTGGTTATCCGCTGGTTTTTGCGTGTGTTAATAAGATTCTTGAATAAAAGAAGTGCTGTAAGTAGAGAAATTTTCGGATTGTTCTTTATAAAGTCTTCTATCCGGTTGTTGCCTGTAAAATGGGCGATAATAAAAGCGACGAATTGTCCCGGCTCGCTTATTTTCTGATCAATGAAAGTCCATGCGGTGGTTTGGAGGGTGGCGGAGTCATTATGTATGCTGCCGGCCGGCGTTTCCGATAGAGTAGTGTTTGGCAATGCTTTTTTCAGCAGTTGTTCTGAGCTCACCGTCGGATGACCGGTGTTGTTGTGAACAAAGTTGGCAGGATACTGCAGATTGAAATGCGAGTTACTAACAAAACTATAATTACTCAAGCACAAACTCTCTTGCCAATTAGATGCTTCCCTATCGGCAATTATATCGTTTGTTGCTGCAGTTATGGTGTTGGTCGCGGGTTGAAAGTTGGCGATGTCGTTATCTATGCTGCCGGCCGGCGTTTCCGATAGAGTAGTGTTTGGCAATGCTTTTTTCAGCAGTTGTTCTGGGCTCACCGTCGGATGACCGGTGTTGTTGTGAACAAAGTTGGCAGGATACTGCAGATTGAAATGCGAGTTACTAACAAAACTATAATTACTCAAGCACAAACTCTCTTGCCAATTAAATGCTTCCATATCGGCAATTATATCGTTTGTTGCTGCAGTTATGGTGTTGGTCGCGGGTTGAAAGTTGGCGATGTCGTTATCTATGCTACCGGCCGGCGTTTCCGATAGAGTAGTACCTGGCACTGCTTCTTCTGGAAGTTGAAGGCTCTCCGTTGTAGTTGCAGTGTTGGCTAAAGTGGAGGCGGTGGTTGTCGGAGCTGCGTTTGCTGTTTGTTGCGATTGTGTGTTGCCAGTCGTCGCGGGAAAGGAATTGCCATATTTATAGACAAGAGCCAAGGTTGCTATTGTTAATCCACCAGCGGCGAGGGCTTTATAAAAAACCGGCATTGTCCACAAAGAGGTGCCATTCGCTTTTGAAAAAAGAGCGTTGACTTTAGCTGTCAACCGATTCAAATCTTTTTCATGAATCTGACGCGCGAGCTGAAGGTTTTTAGTGAATTTTGCTTTATCAGTCTCGATGCCGTTTCTATTCAACGCCTCCACGGGAGCATGGAACTTTGCCGCAGTTTGATTCAAGCCGATTTTTTCGTCCCGTTTTGTCTTTTGCCGCGTCCTTGCTCCATAGCTGTCTAATGGTAAATCAAATCTTGTGTTTGCTTTTTGAATTGATGATGCCATTGGTTTTTTCCCCTAAAAGATGCAACCATTGTACCACACAAACTTAAAAAAGCAAAAAAAGACGATAATACGAAAAATCTCTCAATATGCTACCCTTGTTTTATGCAAATAATTTAGCTGCAATCTGTTCTGTTTTTGTGGAAAGAGCATATTATACTGCTCCCGATCAAAAAGTGTGAATCTGCCGGCGCCCTACCCCAAAGATGATGCATCTTTGGGGACCCCTCGGACAGCCGCTGAATTTGAGACCCACCTGCACCCCACCCCAAAGACGATGCGTCTTCGGGGACCCCGGCGCTAAACTTTTCAAGTTTAGCTGCTTCAGCGCCGACTTCGTCTGGTTCAAATTCATGGCGCTGCTTCGCACAAAAAATGTCTCCCAGACATTTTTTGGGATTCCGCAGTGGCATTTTTCACTCTTTTTGAACGGTCGCAGTATAAAAATTTTCCTCGATGATTTAGAGGGTGTCTACAAAGTGGGGGAACGCCCGAGTTTTTGGATTATTTTGGCCGCTTTTCCACTTCAAAGCTTGGGGGGGCCATATACTGTTGTCGATATTGCCCCCCCAAGTCTTGAATCGAAAAGCGGCTCAAAAGAACCGAAAAATCGAGAGAACCTCACATTGTAGACACCCTCTTAGGAAGAGAGCGTCGGCAGGAAAGGGGAGACCATTGCTTTTCGTGAATTGAGCGTGCCGGCTTTGTAGCGAAGGACCGCGATCGGCAATTTTCTATCCATTGACTTCTGGGGAATATCGAAAAAGCTTTCTTTGAAAATAAGCGCAAGGTCGGAGGCGTTGGCCCCTAGGAATTCCACTTCAAGAGAGTTGTTCTCTAAGCCTGGGGAATTTTTGAAGTGATTCAAAAATCCTTTCAGATGCTCGACAGGAAGATCTCCTTCCGGGACCCAAATCCACAGCTCATCTTTATGAGAGTAGGATGCGCTTTTCCCAAGATGCACTTCCTCTGCGCTCACGATTGTGCTGATCATGTGGATGTGGAGGTCAATCGCCGGCTTTTCAAGGGATACGCTCATCGCCGCATTGAGCCAGACGCGCCGAATGGCATCCGCATGTTTTGCAAAAAAAGGGAAATTGTTCGCGAATGCCTTTGTTTGCCCGACGCGGCAGCAGCCGTTTTGCTCTTTTGTATCTGCGAAAATGGCCGAAGATTTGCCAGAAGCTGCAAGTTCGAGGTTCCGCTCCACCTCTTTTTCCTTAAACGCGTAGACCTTCTTGTAGAGGGAATACATATCGTCGTTTTGTAAAATCTTTTGAGCGCCCTTCTTCAAGAAACTTTTATCGCGCGGCAGGTCGCCGAGGTCTATGATTTCCGTCTCTTTCTTCAAGGCCAAAGTCTTGAGGCGATTCAAAAGCGCTGCTACGCATTCGAGATCGGCTGCGCTTACCTTGCTCAAAAGATCGGTATCCTCCAGGATCGCATAGAGAAAGTGCAAATACTCGATCCTCTCGCGCTCTGGATGGATGTAGAACGGCAAATTGGCCTCTGCCGCTTCCCGCCGGCAGAGGAGCCTGGACAAGATCCTGTGGGAGAGGGAGGAATCGGCGCCCTTGCGGATCTCTTCGTTGATTTTCGAGGGCGATTGTCCAGCCAAGCTATAGCGGTCATTGATTTCGAAAGCCAGCTTTGCGACCAGGGTGTTTGAGGATTGGACATCGGCAATCATTGCCATTGGGGCAGTGACCGTGCTCAGCGTCGATTTGTGGTGGTCGATCACGCTGATCACTTCGAGATAGGAGGGGATCCCCATTTCGTCCGGATTGCAAAAATCGCGAAGGGAAACTGTGCCGAGCGTCGATTTTCTTAAATCGGAAGAATAGATCGTCCCTACAGGGAAGAACTTTCCCTTGTCAGGATATGCCACGGTTAAGGAAAGATAGGAGCCCATTTTGCTGCGGATTTCTTCGACGTCGCTCCGGACAGTCACAAAAGTCGGCAGGTGTTGAAACACTTCGGTCTTTGTCCGAAGTGCGATATCGAGCCTTTCCAATCTTTCCCGGATCTTGATGATTTCTTCGTGAAGGTAATGGATCGCGCTTTCCAGAAACATGAAAATTTTCGGCCTGTCTTCCACAAGATGTCCCTTGGAATCGAAAAGGGGTTTCATCTCATCGAGGATCTGGGCCATCCCCTCAAAGGGAATCTTTCCAAGCCGGGCGAGATGGCGGCTCAAATTCTCAAACGTGGATTCCAGCCCTTCTTGGAGTCCGAGAACGAGGAGAATGAAATCTTGGACGCTCTTTTTTTCTTTTAAAGAAAATCCCGTAGCTGGTTCGCACTCCTTGATGTTCAGGTCGAAGAGGGCCTTCAATTGAGGCGCTACCATTTCCAAACGGAGGTCTTTCTTGGCAAAAAGAGAGATCAATCGGAGGTGAAGATGATTTTCAAACCAACGGATGCAACTGCTGAGGAGGATGATGACTTGGCGAACTCCTTCCACATCGATACTGCGCCAATCGCCGAGATAAAAACCGCCCTCGTCCACGATGATAACGGCTTTGTTATTCCTATCATGGTCGATCGAGGCGATCGAATCATCTAAGGCGACCCGCATGAGCCCCTGCTGGGTCATGAGGTCGTTGCCCGTCAGGTTTAAAACGGTCCGAGTTTTCGCCAAATGACTAAATACGGCGTCGCCGAAAACCTTTCGGAAAATGAGGTCGATTTCAATTTGGGGAGGAGGGCCGCCGGGCACGTTCCAGATATGCAAGCCGTCTCCGACGCGGGCCGCAAAAGCGTCGACCCAGCCCCAAAAAGAAGCGACGGTCGTATCGAGATCGGGAGACTTGTGCGCCGTGACAAAGTGGGTCCCTTCATAGACTTTTCCCATCCCGATCGGAAAAAGTCTTTGATACTCTCCCCGTGGAATCCACTTCCCTGCGATTTTGCCGCGGATGCGGGCATTTTCCTCAAAGCTTAAGTTGGAAAATTGGTTCAGCCAAAGCTCAAAGCTAGTGAAGGTATAGTGGCTTAAGATTTTTTCCCGCTCGACACGCTCTATGAATTCGAGAACCGCGTATAAAAGGAAGCAGGGCTCCGGTTCTTTTTGAATGAGTTCGCAAAGGGCCGCATTGACCTGTTCGCTCCGCGCCCGGTCGCTTAAGCTTAGGAATTTGGACGCTTCAAATTTCTTAAAAGCGGCCTCCAGGTTTGAGAAGCGGTGTTTCCCAATCGGGTGATCGCCAAGAAGTGATTTAACCATATACTAACCCGTCCTCCAAATAGGTGACAAATGGCTTGCTGCGGCTTTGCCATATCGATCCTCCTCGCTCGCCTTGCTTTTCAAGCAATGGCCGTCGCTCGTGCGGAACGCTTCGCTTCGATCTGGCTTTGCCTCGCCGAGCCATTTGTTGCCACCTCTTTGAATGCCGGGTTAGTCGCTTAAATGTACGGATTGAGCAGGACTCGAACCTGCGACCGCCCGCTTAGAAGGCGGGTGCTCTATCCACTGAGCTATCAATCCTCAAATTATACCATTAAGGTTACCCTGCAACTTACTATTTTGCAAGGCAGGGGTAGACGTTATTTTCGGCGAGGGGAAACAACGTAGTGGCCGCAGGGACCTCTGTGGGATAGGTTACAATTATATCGAAATATTTTTCGTTCAAAATGCGGCGCCTCTTACAACTCTATCATTAACTAGGGCTTTTTCATGATTAATTGCTTGAAAAGAAAAACAGGATCCGCTTCGCGGGAGGATTGGACATGATATGCATGATGCAGGGGGGCCCTGCAACCCAAAAATTATCCTGCTTATCATGCCGCTTGCGATCTTGCTTATCCTGTTTTTTCTCTATGAACAACACATGTCAACAGATTTTTCATGAAAAAGCCCTGATCGTTAACAATTTTTTTTCATAACAGATCGATTGTCTAGCAATTTATTTAATTTTATTTTTTTCTTGATTTTAATAGATTTTTAGTGAATAATATTGTTATTAAAATAACTTAAGGTTGGTTTTTATGGTTTCTTCGCCTGTTGTGGTATTTCAGGGAGAGCTTGCGGTAGCTAGCGGCTTAGACAATTTAGGTTCCCAAATTTTAAAAACAACAAAGCCACTTTCTTGCATTGTAGTTAGTATGCATAACAGCGAAAAAAGCGTAGGGGCGTTGGCTCATCTCGACGATTACACGGATGTTGGCGATGCAATTGAAAAAATATGTGATCTTGCCAAGGCCCGATTTAATGCTCCTTGCTCTCCTGACTACACTGCTACTCTTTTTGGAGGCTCTGATGACAAGTGGTCTTTAAAAACTAGAAATTGGGCAGTGCAAAGCCTAAAAAAGAATGGTATTCACGCTCTCATTGATCCTCTTTCTCCAGACCCTGTCAACTATCCAGCAAAACGACCTCAGATTGCTTTGGATGTCCTCACTGGCAAAACCGAACTGTTAAAAGGCAAAAAAATTGATCAGAGATTAGAGTATGTGCAAAGACGAGAGTATGGCGAATTTAATAAACAGCTGAATGTGGAGTATGCAGAGCTCAACGGCCAGGACATCCCCTTTTTCAAAGCGAAAATCGCCGAACGCCATGTAGCAAACATCCCCGAGTTCGGGGCCAACACACCTCAAGAGCTGGAAGAAACCAGGAAAAAAGAAAGAAGAGGAGAGCTTCGGTTGCCTCTTTCTTACTCGAGACAACCCGCCCGATTACATGACGAACTTTAAGTTAACTTAGGCAAGGCGGACGACAAGAGCGGAACAGTTGTCCGTGCTGCCGCTGTTCAAGGCGGCCCTGACAATGGCTGCTGCGGCCTTTTCGGGATCTTGCGTGCCGACGATCGATGCGGCATCGAAGGAAGTTGCGACGTCCCAAACGCCGTCGCAGGCGTGGATCAGGTGGAGCGGCCGGCCCTGATAGGCTCCGAGATCCACCTTCGTGATTTTCGGGCGAGGGGAAACAACGTAGTGGCTACGGGAACCTCTGAGGGCCTTGTCGCCGAACGCTCGGGCGCAGCCAAGGATGCCGTTGATTCTCGGAACTCCTTGAATTTCTTCTACAAAACCGCCCCGCTTTTCGATCCCGTTTTTGAAACGAGGCATATTGGGTTTCGCATCAACGCTAAGCTGGATCGTCTCATCGCCCGCCTTCAGGACGGCGCGGCAGTCTCCCAGATTGGCTGTCCAAAGGCTCGATCCGATTCTAAGAGTTATCACCGCGGCAGCTCCCGAATGGTCGCCGATTTCGCGGGCGATCCTCGCATCCAATTGGACGAATGCCTCTTTGAGCGCTCTCCATACGTCTCTGTCCGACTGCGTGGGCTGTCCTCGATACATATCGAATCTAATATCGTGTCTGAGAAGGGCCTTCTCGATCTCTTCTTGGAGATGGGCTTTGACGAACTTGGCCGTGGCGTCGCCTCCATGTCCGTCGACGATGCCAAATAGGTCATAGTGAAAAGGTTTGCCGACGCCGATTTTTCCAGAGCAAGCGATGTGGACGTCTTCCTGAGTTGGCCTATAGCCTTGGGCATGAGCGACGCCTACCTGCAGATGGGGCAAGGTCTCATTTTGGCTGTGGATTTCAAAAGCGCATGGCTTATCGCCTAAACTGGCAAATGATCGGTTGAGCCAGCCGCGCTGCTGCTGGCGTACCATATGGGTTGTTGCGTGGGCCATCTCTCGGGATAATTTGAGCGCTGCAGGCTTCGATTCGGATAAGCTTAAATCGCTGGGGTGGTAGGGAAGGAGGGCTCCAAAATGAAAAAACCGCCTGGAGAGTCCTTGCATCTTCTGATGGATAAAGTTCAGCGATCCATCAAACAAATCCCGTTTTGGGTAATAAGAATGTAATTGTATTTTTGAGCTCATAATAAGGTTATAACAAAAATGCCAAAAAATAGCAATAATAAACACCCTCTCAAGGACAGAGGGTGTAAAAATTTTTTTACTCTTTGGGCTCTTCGATGATCTCTAGATTGACGCGCAGGCCATTGCGGCTTGCGACAGACATAAGAAGGGTGCGGATCGCATTGATGGTCTTGCCTTTCTTGCCAATGATCTTGCCGATGTCCGATTTTTCGACAGTCAGTTCGATGATCAGGGTGTGGGTGCCACCAATTTCATTGATGCGTACTTGATCGGGATGGTCGACTAGGTTCTTGACGATGTATTCAACAAATTCTTTCATAGTAGATCCTCTTTCATTGGGGTCGTTCGAACGAAATCACTTTTTAGGAACGTATTTTATAAGTTTAGCTCTTTAAAAGCGAGTTCATTGACTGATGACCGAGGAGCAAAGCGAAGGGCCGCAAAGGCGGAGCATCCAGGATTTGAAATCCTCGGGAATGGGGGCGGAGAGTTTCAAAAAATCGCCCGTAATCGGATGTTCGAAGCCGAGGCGGTAGGCGTGGAGGAGCTGCCTGTCCGGACCGGAGAGGCGGACGCTTTTGCCGTAGACCGGATCGCCGAGAATGGGGCATCCGATATGCTTGAGGTGGACCCGGATTTGATGTGTCCGCCCGGTTAAGGGGCGGACAAGAAGAAGGCTCAACTGTTCGTTGAAAGCCGCAAGCTGGATTTCCGTTACGGCTTCCCTCCCGTCGCTTAAGACGGCCATTTCTTTCCGTTGCACGGGATGGCGCCCAATGGGGGCTCGGATCGTCCCTCCCATGGGGCGGCCGCAGCAGACGGCAAGATAGAGCTTTTCCATCCGCCGCTCTGAAAACATTTCAATGAGTTTTTGGTGTGCTGCGAGGGTTTTCGCTGCGACCAAGATGCCAGTGGTATCTTTGTCGAGGCGATGGACGATTCCTGGCCGGAGCGGATCGTTTCCGGGAGCCTTTCCGCCGCAGTGGGCCAAGAGAGCGTTGACGAATGTCCCTGACCAATTCCCGGGAGCGGGGTGGATCACCATACCGGCCGGTTTGTTGATCGCCAGGAGATGTTCGTCCTCATAGATAATTTCTAGAGGAATCGGCTCCGGGGTCAAAGATGGCCCTGGAACCGCTTGGAAGCAAATTTCGATTTCATCCCCTTCTTCGGGAACAATTCGCTTCAATACCCGGTCCCCGTTCAGGAGAACGCATCCTTGTTCGATGAGGTTTTGGAAATAGGTACGGGAATATTCGGGGAACCTCTCGGCCAGGAGCTTGTCTATCCGCATCCCTTCTTCTGCCGGGCCGGTGAAAATCAGGTCGGATTCTTCTTCCATAAGGCTGGAATTTTACCTCATGAGAGGATTGGCCTCAAGACCTTATAAAAAATTATTTTTTACCCCCCTTTCTCCATATCTTCCCGCTCTTTTCTTAGTTCTTCGATGTATTTTTTCGACGCCTTTTCGATCTCTCTCGCCACACTCTGGACCAGGATGTTCATGAATTTTTTCCGCTCTTCCGGAGTGAATGTCTCCAAAAATGCCATCATTCCTCCGCCGCTGCCAGTTCCCAGAGGAGCGGGGGCTTTCTCTGACTTGGGCTTATCCGGTTCAGCAGGTTGAGGGGGGTGTTTTCCATCTGTGGGCGGGACGCTTGGCATAGTAACCCTTTTTCCTTTATTCTACGCGAACCCGGGAGTTTTCACAAAATGTCATTCTTTTTAAGAAAAAGCGCAATCGATCCGGCTCTTTTTGAAATCGTCGATGGAGAAGAGGTCGTTCAGGAAATTCCCATTGGCTTCCGGATCTTCAACAAAATCCCTCGCACTTTCGTATCCGTTCAAGCGACTCTGCGGTGGGTCGAGGATGAAGAAAAAAGGCTCGCAAAGCGGGCAGCCTACCGCCTTTTAGCGATGAGAAACCAATCTTCAGAGGAACTTAGGAAAAAACTGGCCCGCAGGGGATTTTCTATCGGAAGTATCGTTGAGATCATCGAAGAGTTGACTCGGCTTAGGCTCATAACTGAGGCTCAATTAGAAATTGCGTTGATCGAAAAGGAGCTGAAGAGGGGCCACGGTCCCCGATATATCAAGATGAAGCTCCGCTCCTTGGGGCTGGATAGCCATCAAGTGCGAAGAGTCGTAACCGAAGAGGCAGAGCGCGAGGCCGTCCGAAAGCTGATTCCCAAACTCAAGAACCCTGCCGCCTCTCTTCATCGGCGCGGGTTTGATCCCGAAATTATTTTCTCCGAGTTGAAAAATTTTCTGCATGGGAGATAAAGTCGGGATACACAAATGACTTCAAAAGTTGGGAATATGCCGAGGCTGCGGACACTTGCAAAAGAGCGGGGGTTCGTTCTTTTGCTAGGGAAGTAGATGGACTCAAAGGCAGTGGCTGCCCGACGAAGGCAGAAGCCCACTTTTGAAGTTGTTTGTGTATGTCTTGGAGGTTCCCGATGCTGCGAAATGGATGTTATTTACGTGTGGGGATCATGGGGATCAACTATAAGACATCCGATTTGTCTTTCCGCGAAAAGTTCTCCCGTGTTGCAGAGAAGCTCTCCGGAGAAAGAGCCCTGTTTTTTAAGCACCCGACGGTTCTTCTTTCGACTTGCAACCGGATTGAAATTTATTTCAGCGCCGAAGATTTGGCCGAAGCGCATAGCGACCTTCTTTCGTTTTTCCGTGCGCACCTCTTTGAGCCGTTCGAACACCGCCTCTATGCCTACTTTGGCATCGATTGCTTCTGCCATCTTTCCCGCGTGGCATCGGGGCTTGACAGCGCGATCGTTGCCGAGACGGAAATTGCAGCCCAAGTCAAGCATGCCTATTTGCTAGCGTCCAATTCGACACTCCTCCCATCCTGCATCCATTATATTTTTCAAAAATCACTCAGGGTCGCGAAGTTCGCCCGCAATTCTTTTTCTCTCCGAAAAGGAGATGCGACGCTCTACGGGACGCTTTGGCAAGAGGCGATGAGACATTTTCCCGATTTAAAAATGGCGAAGATCCTCTTGGTCGGATATTCGGAGGTCAACAGAGGCTTCGGGTCTTTTCTTCTCCATCGGGGCATCCAAGGATTTTCCCTCGCGACGAGGCGGCCAGCTTTTGCGTGCATGGAAGGAGCGGTCATCAGAGGGCGCGATCTTCTTGAGCGCTGGACCGAGTTCGACTTGATCGTTTGCGCCGCGAAATCGGAAGAATATTTGATCCGGGGCGAAGGGTCAGGCCATCATCTGATCTTCGATTTGAGCGTCCCTCGCACGGCAGATCCAACAGTCAAAGGCGCGACTCTATGGAATATTGAAGAGATCGATCGGTTCGTCGAAAAGAACCGCCGTCTTGCCGAAGAGGGGCTGGAGCGCGGGGAAGCTTTCGTCCAAGAGTACGCGCATCGCCTTGCAAAGATTTACCTTGCAAAGCTCGAGCAAAGAAACTTCCGCTTGGCCGCGTATTGACGGGGAATTTTTGAGGCGTTAAAATGAACGGTCAAACGAATGAAGCTTCCTGCTATCGGTTTAGCTTCGGGCATCGGCGGCAACCTTCCTGGCTGTGGGAAAGGACCTGTTTTTCTCAAAGAATATCTCCCCTATCTCGAGTGGCTTGGGTTGATTGAGCCAGAAGCTTTGATTGACGATGTTGCGGAGGCCATTGCAAAGAGCAATGAAAAATTAGCCATGCTATCGAGAGAATTGACAGGCCAGGGGCGATTCTTTTTTTCCTTCGGCGGCGATCACTCGAGCGCCATTGGAACGTGGTCGGGGGTGGCCCAAGCTTTGCGAAAGCGGGGAGATTTAGGACTTCTTTGGATTGACGCTCATATGGATGCCCATACGCCCGAAACGACCGAAACGGGAAATATCCATGGCATGCCCCTTGCAGCTTTGATGGGTTACGGGGAAAAAAAATTGACCCAGATTTCCGATTTATTGCCAAAAATTAAGCCGGAACATGTCGCGCTTGTTGGGGTTCGAAATTATGAAAAAGGCGAGGCGGAGCTCATCAAAAAACTAAACGTCAAGACTTACTTCATGGAGGATGTCAAAGAGCGAGGGATAAAAAAAGTCATGCGTGAAGCCTTGAAGGTAGTTTCCCACAATACGGCAGGATATGGGATTAGCTTCGATCTTGATAGCATTGATCCAGAGTATGTGAAGGCTGTAGGGACTCCGGTTGAAGGAGGGATCCATCCCGATGAGATGCTATCCTTTTTTTCAACGCTGCAAAAAAATCCGCCTTTGGCTGTTGAGTTTGTGGAATACAATCCATCCCTTGACCCCAAACTCGAGACGGCAAGATTTATCCAATCTGCCCTAGAAACGCTAAAGACATTGCCACCTCTCAAAAGTCGGCATGGCCGGGGAAGCGGGGGAAGGGGATGACGTCTCGGATATTTTCCATGCCGGTGACGAAGAGGACAAGCCGCTCGAAACCCAAGCCGAAGCCCGCATGAGGGACCGTTCCATATTCGCGCAGCTCAAGGTACCACCAATAATCATCTCGCTTGAAACCGAAATCGGCGATCTTCTTCTCTAAGACATCGAGCCGCTCTTCGCGCTGGGACCCGCCGATGATTTCCCCGATTTTGGGCACGAGGACATCCATGGCCGCGACGGTTTTTCCATCTGGATTGGAGCGCATGTAAAAAGCTTTGATCTTTGCGGGATAGTCGGTGATGATAACGGGCTTTTTGCAATATTCTTCAGCGAGATACCGTTCGTGTTCCGACTGGAGGTCGGCACCCCACTCGACTGGGAATTCAAACCGCTTCGGTGCTTTTTTCAAAATCTCGATCGCTTGCGTATAGGGGATGTGCTCAAACGAGGCGCTCGCCACGGATTTAAGCCGCTCGAGGAGCCCGTTTTCGATGAATTTATCGAAAAACTGGAGATCCTCGAAGCAATGCTCGAGGACATAAGAGATAGAGAATTTCAAATAACTTTCCGCGCATTCCATATCGGCTCGGAGATCGGCGAAGGCCATTTCCGGCTCGATCATCCAAAATTCGGCAAGGTGGCGGGAAGTATTCGAATTTTCTGCGCGGAAAGTCGGCCCGAACGTGTAAACGTCGGAGAGGGCAGTCGCTAAGATTTCTCCTTCGAGCTGGCCTGAGACGGTCAGATAAGTGGCCTTGCCGAAGAAATCCTTGGAAGGGTCGTCCTGTTTTTTAAGGGTTGTCACCCGGAACATTTCTCCGCCGCCTTCGCAGTCGGATCCGGTAATGAGGGGAGTTTGGACGTAAAGGAATCCCCTTTTCTGAAAAAAAGATGGGTTGCGAAGGCTAAAGCGCTGCGGACGCGGAAGACCGCCCCCTGCGTATTCGTACGGGGGCGGAGATGGGCAATCGTTCGCAAAAATTCAAAAGAGTGCCGCTTTTTTTGAAGCGGGTAGCGTGTTGGGTCAGAGAGGCCTAAAACCTTGATTTCTTCCGCTTTGAGCTCAAGGGCCTGGTTTTTCCCCGGGCTCTCGATGAGCCGGCCCTTCACAGTCAGCGAGGTTCCTGTCGTCAATTGGGGAAGAAGGCCCGAATATCCGTCGAGCGAGGCGTCGGCAATGGCTTGGAGGTTCGACAGGGTCGATCCGTCATTGATCTCGATAAACGCGAAAGTTTTTTGGTCCCGCACGGTCCGGATCCATCCGGCGACCTGGACTTCTTTGCCGAGGAAAAAATTAGGATCTTTGGCATGAAGGATTTCTTTGATTTTTGTTCTTATCATTGAAGCCTTAATTCAGCAATACCCTCTAAGCTCGGTAATTTCTTTTTTCCAACTGCTAGGTCCATCGGGCGTCTCCAAATATTTGGGTAAAGCGGCCGTTTGCGGCGCCGTCATCAGAAACTGGAACGACTCCGACCCAATTTTGCCCTGGCCGATGCAAGCATGCCGATCGACCCGGGACCCGAGATCTTTTTGGGAATCATTCAGATGAAAAGCATAGAGATGGGAGAGCCCGATGATCTCATCGAATTCCTTCAGCGTCTTTTCCCAGCCGTCTCTGGTTCTGATGTCGTAACCGGCGACGAAGATATGGCAAGTGTCGATGCAAACGCCGATAGGGACTTTTCGATGCACATCGTCGGATGATCTCCGCGATGTGTTCGAACCGGTAGCCGACGCTCGTCCCTTGTCCGGCTGTCGTTTCTAAGAGGAGCCTTGTTTTTCCTTGATGGAGGAGAGATTCATTTTCGAGAAGGCTTTCAGCGATGCTCGCGAGGCACTTGGCAACATCCTTGTCTGTGGCAGCGCCCGGATGGAAATTTAAATAGGGGATTTTCAACAATTGGCACCGTTCGATCTCCTCGCGGAAAGCCCGTCGGCTTTTGCGGAGAAGCTCCGGGTCGGGCGAGCCCAGGTTGATCAAGTAGCTATCATGGCTCATCACTTCCCGGATCCCGGTTTCCTCCAAGGCTTTTTCCCAGAGCTTGACCTCTTCATCGCCGATCTTGCGGCCCTGCCATTGTTTTTGGTTGCTTGTGAAAAGCTGGATGGCGGACGCGCCGATTTCTCGTCCTTCATAGAGGGCATTGAACGACCCCCCTGCCGCCGAAGTGTGTGCGCCAAGCCAAATTTGCTTCGTCATGGCGACCATGTTAATGTATTTTCTCTGAAAAGACAACAATACAACTATGGATACCGCTCACTCCATCCTCAGATCGGCGAAATATTTTTTTGCCGGCACGACTTTAAGCCGCTTGAGCGGACTTTTCCGCGATATGGCCATGGCTTTTTGCTTTGGCGCCGCGCCTGAAATCGCCGCTTTCATGGTGGCCTACCGGCTTGCGAACTTGCTGCGCCGCCTCGTCGGGGAGGGAAATCTCCAATCCGGCTTCGTTCCCCATTTTGAAACGCTTCGGGCAAAGAGCCCTGAGGCCGCTTTTGCTTTCTACCGCGACTCGGCCTATTCCCTCCTTGCGGGGCTTCTTGCTTTGATCGTGGCCGTTATGGGAGCCCTCTGGTTCATGCTCGGGAGTTTGCCTCCCGCATGGCGCGAAATCGCGACTCTTGCATTATGGATGGCCCCAGGACTCCTCTTCATCTGCCTCTCCGCGTTAAATGGTGCTCTTCTTCAGTGCCAGAAAAAATATTTCTCAAGCGCGATCGCCCCCGTTCTTTTTAATGCCGTCTGGATCTTTTGCGCCCTCTTCGCCGCCCGCTTCTCTTTACCGGAAGCGGTCCGCTTGTTGAGCATCGGCGTGACGCTCTCTTTTGCCGCTCAATGGGGAGCGACGGCAATGGTCGCAAGAAAAGAGGTGAGAGTTCATTTGAATTGGAGAGAATGGCTCCGCCCAAGGTTTTTTTCTCCTGACTGGAAGAAGATCATGAGGCCGATGGCTCTCGGGGCGGTAGGGATCGGGGCGATGCAGATCAATAGCGCCCTCGATGCGATCTTTGCCCGGATCGCGGATCCATCGGGCCCCACATTCCTTTGGTATGCGATCCGCGTGCAGCAGCTTCCGCTCGCCCTTTTCGGCATCGCCCTCTCCGGGGCGCTTTTGCCGCCGCTTTCACGTGCGATGCAGGACGGCGACCTCGATCGCTACCGGGGACTCCTTTCCAGCTCGCTTCGCTATGCGGCCGCTTTGATGGTGCCCTGCGCCCTCGGCCTGTTTACTCTTGGCGCCTCCGGCCTCAATCTTCTCTACGGCCGAGGCCATTTTTCTCCCGCTGATCTTCAGGAGACGCTCCTTTGCCTTTGGGCCTATGGACTTGGCCTCGTGCCTGCCAGCTTCGTTTTGCTTCTTGCCGCCGGCAGCTTCGCAAAAAAATCCTATGGATCCCCAACAGCCGCGTCGCTCCTTTCCGTCGCCATGAACGTCCTCTTCAATGCGGTGCTTGTCTTCGGCTTTCATTGGGGAGCGGTCAGCATCGCCCTTGCGACGAGCGTCAGCGCTTGGCTCAATTGCGCGCTACTTATGCGCGGGCAAAACTTGGAGTCAAGATTTTGGGGATATCTAGCCAAACTTACAGTTGCCAGCATTCTCGCTTGCTCTTGCAGCCTGGCTTGCGGGGCGTGGCTAGGAGATGGGACTTTGGCCGTATGCGCCGGGGAAAGTTTTTCCTTTACCCGGAGAACTCTCCCGCAGACGTTGCAGTTTGGAGGGATGGGGGCGGTCTATTTAGCCTCATTCTTAGGATGCGCGCGGATGCTCAGACTCCATGAAATTTTCAGCTTCTTAGTAACCCGCTCTCCAAGTAGATGACACATGGCTTGGGCTAGTCTTCCTTCGGGCCGATTCGCTTCGCTCATCTGCTCTGCGAAGATTCCGCAGCCACGAATATTTGGATAATTTGGACTATAAATTTAATCAGTTTGTTGGTACAATTATTTTTTGTACTAAAATAAAATAGAGGTCTATATGTTTTTTGTAAATGTTAATTTTAGAAATCCAGTGTTAAATATAGGTGGCATTGGCATCCGAAGAATCCCGGATCTGGGAATGATTATTGACTGTCTTACACTCTTGCGTGCCAGTACCAATACATACTCTTCTTTCATGGGGGAAAGGTCATCTATCGATCATTTAGAAGCTAGGGTTATTGAGACGATTACCATGGTGCGTGACTATGTAGCTTCTTATTTCGTGAAGGAAAGATCGCCCATTGTTCCTAAAAGACCTACCTTCGACCTTGTAGCTTGTGAAGAGCCGATTGTCAAGAATGCGTTTTATAATAAAAATATGTGCACGGCACACCAAGTTTCCGCAACGGAATCCACTTCACGTAAGTCAATGGCAAAGTATGACTTTTCTGGTCCAGGCGTCTTCGCAAAATTGGAAAATAGTAATCGATGCACATTAGATGGTCATGAGGAACAGGTTGTTGTCATGTGCAATCAACATGGACACACAAATTCGACGATGCCAAGACCGGGCATAAATGTGGTCAAAGATGTGTACTCAAGGTTGGATAAGTGTGTTGATAAGTTTTTGGATGAGCTTTTAAAATAAAAAACCTCGTGAGTTATACCGCGCCCGCTTAGGTTGTGTGAATTTTGACAGCAGATTTTTGGCTCCAGTGGCATTGCGGAGATCGAGTCCAACTTGCACAATGTTAACGAGATCGAGCAATGCGCTGGAGCAAAAAAGATGCTCAACAAAATTCACTCAAGATGAGCGGGCGCGGTATAGCGCGGGGTTTTTGAAGAGCCCGCGCGGGTCCGCCTCGAACAGCTCGGGGTTTTTGAAGAGCCCGCGCGGGTCCGCCTCGAACAGCTTAGGTCGTGTGGGAGATGAACTCGCAGACGAGCGGAATATTGATCGGGAGAGGGAGGGGTACCTGGTCTAGCTGGGGGGAAGAAACAACGGTTCCAGAGAACTTGTCATCTCCTAAAGAGAAGTATTCCGGGATGTCGCGGTTCGCTTGCTCTTGAGCATGCAGAATCACTTTCATCTGGCGGGATGCCGGCTTGATGGAAACCGTCATTCCAGGCCTGACCTGGAAAGAGCGGCGGTCTACTTTTTTGCCATCGACTTGGATATGCCCATGCGTTACGAGCTGCTGCGCCGCGAAGATCGAAGGAGCCAGGCGAAGACGGTAGACGACGTTATCGAGACGGCATTCGAGATGCTCGAGGAAGAGCTGGGCGGTGTTGCCTTTAGTAAGAAGAGCCTTTTTATAGGCGTTGACCAATTGTTTGTAGCTGATCATGCCGTAGACAGCCTTGAGTTTTTGACGCTCGTCGAGCTGGATGCCATAATCCGATTTTTTCTTCCGTTTTGCGCCGTGCATGCCGGGAGGGTGTTGTTTGTGGAGGAGCGGGTTGCGGGCTTTGCCGAAGATGTTTGCGGCGAACCTGCGGGCGATGCGATTTTTAGGACCTCTGTAACGAGCCATTGTTTCTCCGAGAATAGTTCGGTTTAAAGCATGACAGTGTAGCAATGGGGGATTTTTTGGACAAGCCGCAAATGCTCAAATTAAAACTTACCAAGACGCCCTCTTGCCCGAATTGCTCGGGATCTTGTAGAATTTCCTTCTATGAGATATTCAATCTTAGCCTATTACGCAATCCAGTCGATCGATGACCCTCATGCTGAGGTCTTGCGCCATAAAGAATTCTTTACCTCGCGCGATTTCACTGGCCGGATCTATATTTCCGAGCAAGGGATCAATGGCCAAGCGAGCGGGGTCGCCGCTCATGCAGAGGAATATATGGATTGGCTCCGCTCCGACTCCAGGTTTTCTGGAGTCTCCTTTAAAATCCATAGAGCAGATGAGCACGCGTTCCCGAAGATGACGATCAAATACCGCAAGCAGCTTGTCGCGATCGACTGCGAGGTCGATTTTTCCAACCGGGGGGAGCCTGTTTCTCCGAAAGTTTGGAAGAAGATGCTCGAAGCGAAAGACCCGGAGACCCTCCTTCTCGATGTCCGTAATGATTATGAATGGATGGCGGGCCACTTCGAGGGCGCTGAACTGCCGAAATTAGAGCAGTTCCGTCAATTTCCCGAATATGCAAAGCAATTGAAACAGAGTAGCGATCCAGCTAAAACCCCCGTCATGATGTATTGCACGGGCGGGATCCGCTGCGAATTTTATTCAGCGGTCTTGAAAAAAGAAGGGTTTGAGAAAGTCTATCAGCTCGAAGGGGGGGTTATTCAATACGGACTCGACGAAGGAGCTGACCATTGGAAAGGAAAGCTCTTCGTTTTCGACGACCGTCTTGTCGTTCCGCTCTCTCTGAAAGGGGAGACGATCAGCTCCTGCTCTTATTGCGGCGCCCCGAACGACGTCTACTACAATTGCGCGAACATGGACTGCAACGTTCTTTTCTTTTGCTGCCAGAACTGCAGGCGAGCGCACCAGGGCTGCTGCAAAGATGCATGCAGGACAGGGCGGATCCGCCCTTTTACGGATAGCGCCAAGCCTTTTAGAAAGATGGCATGCTGCAGTACCTAATCTCGTTTCAGGGAGCAGGTCTTTCCCTCAAAATCGAAGAAAAAGGAGCCCCTCGCCGCGTCCTCTACTGGGACACTCTTCAGGCGCTCTCTTCTCTCGAAGACAAGGAAGCGCTCCTTTTTTTGAAGAAAATCCTCACTCGTTTTTCGAGAGACTCCGAAACCCTCTCCTTCAACAAGATCGAAATCCCCGCAGCTGATGTTCTCGAGGCTCTCTGCCTTCTTGCCAAAACGGGACTGCCGCTCCTTTCCGAGTGGCGCATCCCCGCTAAACTGTCATGGCGGGGCGACGATGCAGGGCTTTTCTCGGCCTGGCTGCAGCGGGGAGATGAGGCAATTCCCATCGAAGCGTGCGAGAAAATATTTCCCGCCTGGTGCATTTGGAGAGGAAAGGCATTTCCGGTCGACTCTCCGCTGCCATGGAAATGGGTGGAGCCATTTCTGAAAGGCCCAATTTTTCTTGAAGGGACTCGGAAGAAGCGATTCCTTGAGGAGGAGCCTCCGATTCAATGGCTGAAAAGCGAAGCGCCGCCGCGCCTTCATCTCACCGATTCCACAGGATGTTTCGCCAATCTGGAAAGGCAAAATCCCGAATGGGAAAAAGACCTCCATGAGGCCGGGTACATGTGCAAAACAGTGGGAGCTTCTCATTATTTCTGCCCAGGCGATCAAGTCCGGGAATCCCTGGCGCTTCTCCTCGATGTCGGATGGGAAATTTTTCTCCTTGGAAAACGGCTTTTTCGCCAAACGAAGATCGAGTGGGATTTGAAAGAAGTTAATGGGTGCGTGGCCGTACGGGGAATTGCCTTTTTTCAAGAAAAGCAAATCCCTCTTTGCTCTACGCTCAAACCTGGGCTCAAACAGGGGCGGCTGTTTGTCGAAATCGATCACGGATCCTTTGGTCTTCTTGACCAAAAGTTAGGGGAGCTGCCAGAAGGTGAGTGGGTGGGGGAAACCTTGAGGGTCAAACGGACAGAGCTTTCTCAATTGATCCCTCTTCTCGACTCCTCAGAGGCCCAGTGGGAAGAGGCCCTTCTTCGGACTGTGAGAGGATTGAAAGAGGGAGCGGATCTGGAGGCAGCCCCTGCCGGCCCAGGCTTTCGCGGAGAGCTCCTGCCCCATCAGCAAAAAGGGCTCGATTGGCTTTGGTTTCTCTACAATCAAGGGTTTTCTGCGCTTTTGGCCGATGAGATGGGGCTTGGCAAAACGGTCCAGGTGCTGGCATTTTTTTCCCGTATCCGGACAAATTTGCCGATCCTCATCGTCGCCCCCTCCTCCCTTCTCTATCATTGGCAAGCGGAAATCCTGCGCTTTTTGCCAGAAGCTTCCGCCATCGTCCACACGGGAGCGGCTAGGGGCTCAAAAGTTCCCCAATGCCAGTACCTCATCACATCTTACGCCTTGCTTCGGATCGATGAGGAAGTCCTGACTGAAACGGACTTTGAGGCGATCGTCCTCGACGAGTCGCATGCGGTTAAGACGTTTACGACTCAGACCGCGAAGGCCGCTTGCCGTTTGCGGGGGCGTTTCCGGATTGCCCTGAACGGAACGCCGATCGAGAATAGGGCCGAGGAGATCGCCTCGCAGTTCCGGTTCCTCATGCCCGGCTTGATCCAAGACATCGAGGCCGACGCCGGGAAAATAAAACCATTTATCCTTAGGAGAAAAAAGGACGAGCTTGATCTTCCCGACAAGATGGAGCAGATTTCTTGGGTAGAAATGGTTGAGGAGCAAAGGCAACTCTACGATTCCTACATTGAGGGGATCAAGACGGGGCTGTTGAAAAAAATCGGAGAGAGCGGCACCGCTGCCCACAGGATGGAGATCTTGGAAGCGATTTTAAGGCTCAGGCAGATCGCCGCCGATCCGCGCCTTGTCGGCAAGGAGTTCAAGGGCGCTAAGATCGAGAGGCTCCTTTTGGATGTGGAAGAGGCCATGCAGGAAAAGAGGAAAGTGCTGATCTACAGTCAATTCACTTCGATGCTGGCCCTGATCGGCCAGGAACTTTGCTGGCCTTTCCTCTATTTGGATGGGTCGGTCGCGCCGCTTGAGCGAACGGAGCGGGTGCGCCGTTTCCAGGAAGATCCCGGGGTTCCCCTTTTTCTTTTGAGCCTCAAGGCCGGAGGGGTGGGGCTGAACCTGACGGCCGCCGACTATGTCCTCCTTTTCGACCCCTGGTGGAATGAGGCGGTCGAAAACCAAGCGATCGACCGGGCGCACCGGATCGGCCAGAAGAAAACCGTCATCGCAAAGCGCTACATTACCCCCTCGACCATCGAAGAGAAGATGCTGCAAATCAAGTCGGACAAGCGCGAAAAGGCGGAAGCTCTTCTTGAGTCCTCGGCAGCGTTCAATTGGACAGAGGAGGATTTGCTCCATCTTCTGTCTTAGCTCCTTTTTTTTGTTCCGCTTCGAGCATCTCAAGCGCTGCGGCTTTGAGCGTCTTTAGCCCTTCCGCGAATCCTAAAGCGCGGGTAAGCTGTTCCAAGTAATGGATTTCTGCCGCCAATTGGTCATTGACCGTCTCGAGCTTGGCGAGCTTATTCAGGAGAACCTTGTGTTTCATGGGTGCACCTCTTGGTTTCGCCCACTATTCCAGATGCAAAAACCGTGCCAAGAGGTTAACGCGAGTTTCGGATAACAAAGTAGAGCTGATCTGCAAATCCTCGCTGGCAGATTTGGAGCGGCAAAGAAACGCGCCAAAGGCCGCGCTCGCCCGTAAGGGCGTTCCGCTATGGGCTTCTCCCGGCCGCTTAAAATCTGCAGAGCGATCCCTTTGCATCTCAGCCTTTGTTATCCGAAACTCGCGTTTCTTAGAGGGTGTCTACAAAGTGAATCGGCTCAAAAGAACCGAAAAATCGACAGAACCTCACATTGTAGACACCCTCTTACTTCAATCTATCGAGATAGAGTTTGGTAGGATAGTCGCCTGGGAACTTTTCTTGGATGGCTTGAAAGAGCCTTTTTGCCTCCCCAAGAGCGCCTTTTTCAAAGGCGTCGTAAGCCGCTCTGAACGAGTCGCAAAGTTCGATTTGCTGCAAGGTGGGGCGGATTTCAGGCTTCTCCTCTCTTAAGGCGACGAGTTCAAAGATCTTGAGTTTGTTTCTTTTGCCTCTCACCTCGGCGATTTCCAGGGGGCGGGAGAGGAATTGAGCGCCAGCTGCGGCGATCGTATCTTCTTCGACGATGATGCGCGTATGGTATGTTTTATTCAGCGATTGTAACCGGGAGGCGATGTTCACGGTATCGCCGAGCGCCGAATAGATCATCCTTTCATTTGTCCCGAAATTTCCTACGAATACGGAACCTGTTGCGATGGCCATCCTCGTATCAAAGAGGGGCATCCCTTTTTTTCTCCATTCCTCATGCAGGCGGGCCAGCCTTTTTTGACAAAGCAGCGCAGCCTTGCAGGCTTTAGCGGCAAAATCGGGCAGGTCTCCCGGCGCTCCCCAGATTGACATGATGCTGTCGCCTATGTATTTGTCGATCGTCCCCCCGCAATCTGTGATGATTTTGGTCAAGGCTTCAAGGTATTCGGTGAGCTGGGCGCTTAGCTGTTCGATCGGGAGCGTTTCTGTAATCGAAGTGAAATTGTCGATGTCGGTGAAGAAAATGGAGATCGTTTTCTTTTCTCCGCCAAGGGCGATTTCGTTTTTTTCCATCATGAGCCGTTTTGCCAGCTCTTTCGGCACATAATGGCCAAAAGAGCGGAGCGCGGTTCTCATCGATTCGACCGAGGCGCCGATGAGCCCGATTTCCTCGATGGAGGAACGGATTTCAGTTGTGCTTTCGAGATCGAGCTTTGCGATCCGGTCGATTTCTTTTGTCAATTGAACGATCGGTTTTGAAATACGGATCGAAACGAGAATGATGAAGAGGGAAGCGGCGGCTACCACTGCTAACGAAAGAAGGAGGGCAGCGCGCTGGGTTGCGAGGAGGTCGGCAAAAAAATCAGAGCGAGGAGCGATGGTGATGATGGTCCAGTGCTTGTCAAAAGAAGTAGGAAACGGCTGACATGATACGAGATAGACCTTATCTTTAAAATCATAAGAGAAATCAGGTTGTTTAGTATTCTCAAAAGTAGTATAAGCAAGGGAGGCGATCTCTTGATCAGACTCGCTGATTTCTCCCTTAGGGAGGAATATTTTGCCGTTTGCATCCACGACAAAAACTTTCCCGTTTGCACTGATATGCTCTTTTGTGAGCAAGTCGGAAACCCGGTTGTATGGGATATCGGTTGCGATGACTGCCATCAATCGACCATTTTTGTCGTAAAAAGGCTCCGCTGCTGTAAAACCGCGATCGGTATGTTTGTAGAACTGAGGATAAGGATCTGCCCAATAAAGAGTTTTGGCATTGACCGCCCCTTGGTACCAACTCAGTTTTCTTGGATCAAGATCTATTACAAGGGGTCGATCGGAGAGGAGGTCGTAATTTTCATCGAAAAAGAGGATGGTCGGAATTTTGCTCTCCGAAGCGCTCAATATCACAGCAATGAAATGGGCGCTTTTCGGCACAGGCTCGAGAAAAGTAAAATCTTCTTTGAAAAAGAAAAAATTGAATGTTTCGAGATAGCTTCCATCAGGAAGACCAATATAATAACCGAAAAGATTGGGGTCGTGTTCGAGAATCTCGAAAAGAGAGTCGATGAGGTGTTTGTTTTGCACAGCGATGTTTGGGAAGAGCTGAAAGAAATGCATTCCCAGTGATGGGAGAGATTCGGTTTCCAAGACGACACAGCTGATGGTTTTCGTAATCAATCGGCTTGACTGATCGATCGTCCTCAAGGAAAACGCGTTGATCGAGTTTGAATATTTCACATAGGTAAACGTTGTGATCAGTCCTATGGAAATGATCGTCGAGCAGAGAAACACAATCAAAAGAAACGAACGGATTTTGATTTTCCAAAAGGGCATATTTATTCTCTATCACGCTGAGGGCTGGGAGTCAATTCTTCATTGCAGAAAAAATCCGTAGATGAGACCTTATACCCAAAACAACTTGAAAAGTTGTTTTAAGACTTTTTCAATCCAATCGAGGTTAAATTTATGAAGAATGTTTCAAAGTGGCTCTTGGCCGGCAGCGTTTTGGCTCTTGCTTTTGCATGCCAACCGAACCAGCAAAATCAAAACGGCGGAGGTTGCGGACAGCCAAAGTGTGCGCCGCAGAAGTGTGCGCCGCCAAAAGAAAAGCCGTGCCCAAAACCGGTTTGCGAACCAAAAAATAAATCATGTGGGGTAGCAGCGACTCCCGTAGAAAAATCGGCCCCCTCCACAAATCCGGAGGCAGAGAAAATAGCAGCCCCTATTTCCGTTCCGGCTATAAAGGTAGCGCCGCAGGAAGCCCCCCTGGCAAAAGAGAAGACGGCAGCGCCTATCGCAAGCGAAAGCAAAGAAAAGACGGCAGAAACCGCAGCGCCTTCGGCTCCTCCAGCGCTCGCGCCAGCTCCTGAGGCAAAAAATTCTGTCAGTAGCTCAGCTCCGGTCAAGCCGACAGTCCCAGCAGTCAAGGACCAGTCCGCCACGACCTCTCTGAGCAAATAAACCCGCTCTCCCGGGTCATCCCCGGCCCCGATCCTTCAGGGCAAGCGCTTGCTTGCCCTTCTTCAATACTACTTCTGGTGCAGTTCTTGGATTTCGCCGTCTGTTTGATTGAAATCGGCGATCAACTCTTCGCGGACTTCGAGCAATTCAAATTTATCGGCAGAAACTAAGGAGCCGTTGAAGTACCATTCGCTATCTTGGCTCTCCTCCGTATAGGATTTAGAGCAGCCGTGCTTTTTGTCATTGCGCCACGAGATTTCGGCGATCAAATTCCCAAGATCATCGTAGTGGGTTTCTATGCCGTTTTTCTGGCCTTGGGAGTATGGGATTTCAGCCACTTTGAGGCCGTTGCGATAAACGGTTTTGATCCCATCTAGGATCCCCCGATCCCAATGAAGGCTCATGAGTGGGCGCCCTGAAATCGTGAATTTCGATTGTTTTCCGTGAAGCAGATAATCCTGGTAATGGGAAACGGTATGCATTTGGCCATTCGGATGATACGTCGTTCGGACCGACATAATCCCGTTTTCGATTTGATCGCGAGAAACCAATAGACCTGACCTATCCCGTTTCACTCGAAAACCATTGCCGGTTTCAACTTGAGCTTCGAGTTCGTGCTCGGAAGAAAAGTACTTCCCGTCGACGAGTTGGTCCCCATCATATTCTTCGACGCTAAGCGGAACGCCTGTGTCGCTCCAAAAAGTAACGATGAGCCGATCATCGAATTCGTAGGCCTCTTCCCGGATCGGCACGCCGTTCGCATCCTGCACAGTCTGTTTCAGCAAGTTCCCTTGATCGTATAAGAGAATCTTTTCAACGACCTCGGAGTTCGGAAAGGTATAGGTCGTGGGGCCGTGGAGATTTCCATTCTCAAACGTGCGGGAGATCGTCACCCCGTTTTTCAACGTTGCGATCACTTGGCCCTCTTGCGCCCTTTGGTCCCATTCTTCTTCGGACAGATCAAAACCGTATTTGTGCACGTATTTTTGCGAGATGATTTGGTCAGGAGGAACAATAGTCTGGCAAGATGCAATAGCAAGTGCAGCGATGTAGGCTGAATATGGGGAAAAACGTTTCATGGAAAAAAACCTCGGTGGATTGAGCAATACTTACGGAAATATTATTCCGACCCGAGTTCATTTGGCAAGGAGTTTATACACAAACAACTTCACAAGTTGGTTTCTGCCTTCGTCGGGCAGCCACTGCCTTTGAGCCCGCCTGCTTCCCTTGCAAAAGAGCGAACCCCCGAGCTTTTTCAAGTGTCCGCAGTCTCAGCAGTTTCCCAACTTTTGAAGTCATTTGTGTATATCACTCTAGCATGGGCATTTTCGACTTCTTCGAAAGAAATTGTCTTGAGGGGATCGCGATAGGTAAAACGGAAGGTCGCATTCTTGTGCGCGCCAGTTTCAGGGACGTACAAGTCGATCAGCTCGATTTTTTCGAGAAGAATAGATGCTCCGGCGCGGAGCTTCTCGAGCACCGACTGGACCGGGGTCGAGAGGGGAAGGGAAACTGTCCAATCTCGATCCGATACAGGAAATTGGGGTAGCGGCGACATCCGCGCGTGCGGCCGAGGCTGCAGTCTTAGAAGATGAAGGTTGAGCTCGGCATACAAAATGCGCTGCTTGATGTCGGAGGATTCAAGGAGGGCGGGATGGATCTCGCCGAATAGGCCGACGAAGATCTCGCCGCAATAAATGCTTGCTTGACGCTGAGGATGAAACGTGGGATGTTTCGAGGGGCGGATGGTGAAAGAAGAAATGCGCATCGCAAGAAAGAGATTTTCCAAATAGCCTTTCAAATCGAAGAAATCGCTTTTCGGTGTTTTCCGGCTCCAATCGGACGGGCCGGCTTCTCCGGAAAGGACGATCGCTGCCATCGGCTCTTCGATCAGCTTCTTTTCTTGAAGAAAATGGATCCTGCCGATTTCAAAGGCTGCTAAGTGATGATTTTTGTAGTTGAAGTTTCTCTTGGCCGATTGAAGCAGGCCCGGAAGAAGAGAGGGGCGGAGTACCGAGTATTCCTCTGTTTTCGCATGGGTCGCAGTGAGCAGGGAGGCTCCCGGGCGAATCCATTCCAAGGCAAGTTGCGCGAGCTTTTTGCTGATCAGGTCGGAATTGAGAAACTCCTGCAGGCCAAATCCAGCCAGACGCTCCCTTATTTCTTTTTCGAAAAGATATGTTGGATCATGGGGGATGTGGGACGTTCTGCAGCGCTGATGACCTTTTCCGATATTGTTGTATCCGTAAATGCGAGCCACTTCTTCTATGAGGTCGATCTCTTCTGAAATATCGGAGCGGCGCATCTGCACGCTGACGAGGAGCTCGTTTCTCTCTTTTTCTTTGGATAAGAATTGCAGCCGGCTGAAAATTTCTTCGATTTCATTGATGGAAAGGCGGGTTCCAAGAAGCTGGTTTGCCCGCTCGATGCGAAAACAAATTTCTTTCGGGGGAAACGTCCCTTTTTTCAAGTCGATTGCGCTCGCCTCTACGCGGCCGCCGCATAGTTCTTCGATGAGCGCGCATGCCGCATCGAGCGCATCGGGAGTCCCGTTCGGATCGATCCCTTTTTCAAACCGCTGCGCGCTTTCTGTTCTAAGGCTTAAGTTTTTAGCCGCTTGCCGGATGGCTGCAGGATCGAACACAGCCGCTTCGATCAAAAGATTTTGCGTCTTGTCCGTCACCGCGCTGTTTGCTCCGCCAAGAATTCCGGCGATCGCAAGGGGCTTTCGGCTGTCCGAGATCAAAATTGTGCCGACCGGCACCTCTCTTTCCACTTTGTCTAGGCCGAGGAATGTTTGAGGGGCGGCAGCGGCCCCGATTTTGAGAGACGGGCCCTCAATCTTGTCGTAATCGAAAACATGCAGGGGCTGGCCCAATGTCAGCATAATGTAGTTGGCAATGTCGACCGCATTGGAAATCGGTTGGAGCCCGCAAGCGAGAAGCTTTTTTTGCAGCCAATAAGGGGAAGGGCCGATCGACACCCCTTCGATGATACGAACCATGTATCTCGGGCAAAGCTTCAAATCGTGAGAATCGACCTGGATCTTCTTTTTCAAAGGACTTGTCTTCAAAGAAACCTTAGGACGGCGGACTGGGAGGGCCAAGGCTGCCCCAAGCTCCCTCGCAACTCCTAGGGCGCTCATACAAGCCCCAAGGTTCGGGGTGAGGGATATTTCGAACACAGGGTCCCAAAGGTCTTGAACTAAATTTTTTCCCGTTTCCATTTCGCTGGGAAGCTCGACGATGCCCTCATTTTGGGAGGGAAGGGAGAGCTCGTCCTCGCTGCAGAGCATGCCGAAAGATTCTACGCCGCGTATCGTTGCCTTTTCGATCTTTTTCTGCTTGCCGTCTGCGGCCGTAAGAACTGCGCCCGGCTTTGCGAAAGCCGTCTTAAGGCCAGGACGGCAATTCGGAGCGCCACAGACCACTTGGTAGACGGAGGTCCCATCGCTCACCTTAGCTACTTTCAGCTTGGACGCGCCTCCATGAGGGTCTGCCGACAATACTTCGCCGACCACGACTCCCGCAAAAAGGGGATGCTCGTTTTCGATACGATCGACTTCCAATCCGAGCAAAGTGAGGGTTTCGGCGATTTGTGATGGCTGCAAATCGAGTTGGATAAAAGATTTAATGAGAGATAGGGGCATTTTCATAGCTCTTCAAATGTATCCTCTTCCCAAATTTTCAGGAAACCTCTATTTTTTTATGTTGTTTGAGTAACTTTATGGAAAGCAGCAATCCTTGGGATAAATTCCGCGTATTGACTATCGCTCTCATCTTTAGCGGGGCGTTGAATATCGGGCTTGTGATGGCCCTTGTCTTTTCCGCGCTTCAGGAGGACCTGCCGGTGGCTGCCGCGAAATTGGCAGCCCGGCCGAGCCTTGCCGAGCCTGCCAACCGGCAGCTGCTCAGCGACATGTTGCAACTTTCTTTTTCCGAGCTCATCGTAACCCTTACGAACCGCGATCCTGTCGAAGATGGCTATACGAAGCGGGATCTTGCCTTGTCGGCGTTGACCGCGTCCCATTGTTTCAATCTGGAGAAAGCCCTTTCGGCCGCACCCAGGCAAAGGCGCACTGTCGCCCTAACAGACGAGCAAACGGTCGAACTTTACCCCGGCCTTACCGATGAAGAGTTCCAAGCTATTATCCACTACGCCTATCAAGAAAAATGGCCATTGACTTCGAAAGGGCTTTTTTTCGCATTGCAAAAGTGGCCAAAAAACGGCAGAGACCAGAGCTTATGCGAAGCCTTTTTTGCAACGCCTGAGTTCTACGCCTTGCAGACCCTTTTCCAAAAAACGGGGTCTTCTCAAGATCCCCATTTGCTCCTTGACCTGGCCCTCGATGGCTCCTGGGAGCTTTTAGATCATTTTGCTTTGGCCCAAGCCAAGGAGCTTGACTTATCTTTAGACAAACGGCGCTCTCTTCTTCTTTCTTACCTTACCCTCCGGGCCCCGCCCGCTGCGGCGCTTCTGCTCAAATCCGATTTCCTGTTCGCCAAGTCTCGGCTGGTCGATGACGGAGTGCTGCTCCTCATCGATCTTTTGCGTGAAAAATCGCACGAAGCTGAGCGTTTTTGCATCGAACAACTCCAGTCGCCCCGCTCGGATGCCGTATGGAAAGCTGCCGCGGAAAAGCTCTACGCCTTTGCCGGGGAGACGGTTCCTCTGCCAATCGATCTCCAGGCAGCCATCACCCGCTTTGCATCTCCTGCAATTCCTCTGCCGGCCCCGCCTCAAAAAGCTGTTTCCCGGAGCGTTCCCCGCGAATATACAGTCGAGGATGGGGATACCCTTTGGAAGATCGCCCGGCAACATAAGGTTACGGTCGATGCGTTGATACAGAGCAACGGTCTGGAAAAAGACCGTCTTGTGCCAGGGATGGTCCTTCGTATTCCCTAAGGAACCGGATCCGAGCCGCCGGAGTGGAAGGGATGGCATTTCCCCAACCTTTTCAAGGCAAGCCAGGCCCCAAGCCAGGCTCCATGTTTTTCGATGGCAAGGGCGGCATATTCCGAACAACTGGGGAAAAATCGGCAGCAATGACCGGCGAAGGGGCTAAGGGCTGCCTGGTAGAGGCGGATGAAAAAAAGGAGGAGCCATTTCATGCTTCAATATGTTACCATTTTTCTTCTATTCGTGTCTTTGTGCTTACGATCCGAGGAGGTTTCGATGCTAAAGCATCCGTTTGAAACTTTTTTATCCGATTTTGTGCCGCGCGTATCGCGCAAATCGACCCAGCTCAATAAAGCTCTCTGGATTCTGGAGACGACGGGATCCACGGATGCAGCCGACTTGAAAGCTGATCTCGATACTGAGCTGAGACTTCTTTTCAACGACCCTGCCGTTTATCAAAAGCTCCTTATTTGGGAAAAAGACCCCACCATTGCCGATCCTCTCCTCAAACGACAGCTAAACGTCCTCATCCGCTCTTTCAAACAGAACCAGATCCCTCGAGCTCTTTTGGAAGAGATGGCTCAAAAAGAGGCGGCCCTTGCGATGAGCTACGCGATGTATCGCCCCGAATTCGATGGCAAAAAGATCTCCGAAAATGAAATCCGGGACATTTTGAAGAAAGAAAAATCTCCGGAGAGGCGCGAGGCCGCTTGGGAAGCGTCCAAGAAGATCGGAGAAGTGCTCGCCCCTCAAATCCTCGCTCTCGTTACTTTACGAAACGAGGCCGCGGCGTCTTTGGGCTATCCGGACTATTTCCAAATGCAGCTCGATCTTCAAGAAGTCGACGCGGCGTGGCTTTTGAAAACCCTGGACGATCTGGCCAAAAAATCGGATGAGGCCTATGCGCTCCTCGTAAAGGAGATTGAAAGCGTCTTGAGCGACGAGTTCGGCGTTCCCGGTTCTCGACTGGGGCCCTGGGCATGGAGCGACCCATTTTGCCAAGAAGACCCTCTCCATACGGAAGAGCTCGATCAACTCGTCGCCGGGGTCGATATCTCTAAAGCCAGCGCCGATTTTTACCAGGAGATGGGTATCGACGTGAGCCCGATCCTTTCTCGGAGCGACATGTTCGAGCGACCAGGCAAAAGCCAACATGCCTTTTCTATCAACGTGGATCGGGCAAGCGATGTCCGCACCCTCAACAATGTCAAAAATTCGGTGAAGTGGCTCGAGACGGTCCTTCATGAGCTTGGCCATGCCATTTACGAGCTTGGATACGATCCGCGCCTTCCCTGGCTGCTTCGGGAGCCTCCTCACATGATTCCCACCGAGGCGATGGCTCTGATCGCCGGCCGCCAGGCTTACCGGAGCGGCTCTTTGAGACGCCTTGTCGGCCCTTCCAAAGAGAAAGAAGCGCTCCGGAACAAAGCCGACCTAAGCTTGCGCCGGCGGCAACTCATTTTTAGCCGCTGGGTTCTGGTGATGACTGCGTTTGAGAGCGAGCTCTACCGAAAGCCCAGCCAAGATCTGAACGCCCTTTGGTGGCGGCTTGTCGAGAAGTACCAAAAAATCCTTCTCCCTAGAAACCGTCAAGGGAAATGGGACTGGGCGGCCAAGTATCACATCGGACTTGCCCCTGTCTATTACTTCAGCTACCTACTCGGGGAGATGTTTGCCTCCTCGATCCAAGAGATCCTAGTCAAAGAGGCCGGATCCGCCGACCTCTCTTCGGAAAAGGCAGGCCGCTTTCTCAATGAAAAGCTGTTCCGCCCGGGAAACAGTATGAGTTGGAGCGAGCTGATTGCCCATGTAACAGGCAAGCCTTTGAGCTCCGACGCCTGGATTCGGGAGTTTGCGCAATAAGAGCGCCTTGGCTATAATTCCTTCGTCTTTCATGCGAAAGTGGCGGAATTGGCAGACGCACTACCTTGAGGTGGTAGCGGGTTCACTCTCGTGGGGGTTCGAGTCCCCCCTTTCGCAACTTCATCACCTAGGTTTTCGTCTTTGCACCGATAGCTCAATGGATAGAGCACTTGGCTTCGGACCAAGGGGTTAGGGGTTCGAGTCCCTTTCGGTGCAAAATTTTATTCCGAAGTTACCTTCCTAGCATGTTTTTTGGCTCACTGCAAGGCGAGGTTGAGCAGTTTTATACCGAAACAACCTTAAAGAATGGATATTCTTCGTAGTAGAAACCCTCTTACTCCAATCAAATGTTCTAATTACCTCCGATTGCCTGCGCATTCCTATTTCGTGCGCTCTTCAAACAAAGCGGAAATTTTTTCGTTCAGCGCCGGCGCTCCATCGATCTCTTGCAGCAAAGAAAACTGTCTTGCGAAAGCGAGGCAGTGCAGGATTTGCCATTCAGCGGGAAAAAACCCGATGGCGAAAGGAGATGTGTGGGCGGAGCATACGCTTTCCCCTTGCGCCAGGAAGCTCGCCTCCCGGTCGCAATAGGCGCAGCTAGTTTGGAGGGCGAGGAGCCCTTCATGGAGGAGGAGCTTCACCCGGAAACTGGCCGCTAAGACACCTGGATGCTCAAAGACAACGATTTTCTTGAAATAACTGAAAAGAAGGCTGTAGAGCTCCGGCGAGGGTCTCTCCGGCAGTTGGGTGCGAAGCAGGTCTTTAGCCATCGATCCGGCGGCCGTCAGAGCCACGTAAGATTGCCGCAAGTCAAGAAGGCTGTCGATGAGAGAGGCCTCCGTCAAAGCAACCATTTCGCTTTGTTTTTTTCGATAAATCCATTCCGCGATGCAGAAAGGGGAAAAAAGTGCATGGGAAGGTTTTTTTGCCATCAAGGTGGTAAGGCCGGCATCGTTCATGAAAACTTTGAATACTCGCTCTTTCCCCAAAAATGGAATGACTTGCAGCAGGATGCCTTGGCTCTTTATTTGCATAAATCGAAGATAACATACTGAGGTGATTAGACGGGCGACATTGTCTTTTTATAGGTTGTGTGGTACAACGCTTGGGCTTTTAAGGGGGGGAAAGCCCATGCCAGCATCAACCCAAGAAGCAACGAATACAAAATTTACCTTAACATTAGACAACTACGCAGAAAGGGCGCAGCAAGCCGCTCGAATCCAAGACGAGATCAGTAAAGCGGAACAGGGTGAACCGGTCGACTTGAATCAGACTGCGGTAAAGCTCGATACTCTCGTGGAAGCAGCGAATCTAGACAGCATCGCGATCGGTAATGAACCACTTACCCGCAAACTTCAGGCTGCACATCAAGCTCATAAAGAAGATTTGCATGGGTTGACAGCTAGAACCAAAACTCTTTTTTTAAAAGCGAATAGCGTCCCTTTATGGGCAACACCGATTTTTTATAAAGCCCTTGTTGCCGGAGCGGTAGCACTAGGAACCTTGGCTCTTGCTTACAATTCTGGCTATATCTTTTCCAGGATCTCTAGCGGCCCGCAACCGCAGCCACCTAAAACGCCAAAGTTGCCAGAGCCAGTACCAACTCCACCATCGACACTAACGCCAGAGTCGCCAGCGCCAGTACCAACTCCGACGCCGGCACCAACGTCAAAATCGCCAGAGCCAGTACCAACTCCGATGCCGATGCTAACGTCAAAATCGCCAGAGCCGGTACCAACTCCGACGCCGACGCCGGCTTCCGCGTCAACGAACACCACAGATCAGACTCCTGAGCCGCCTGTGCCACAACCAGCTAAGGTAGATGTTAGTCTAGATCTTCTATTTCCTTTGTCAGTAGATGCAACGACAAAAGATGTGTCAAAGTTGGGCGCAGCTATACCCAAGGAAATTCAAAACTTGGCAGCAGGTGCCTGAAAGGGACTAAATTTATCCCTAACCCGGCTTCTTAAATCCCGGCCTAAAGTTGACTCCGCGGTCATAGTCGCCAATACAGCGAAAAAACCAAGAATCGCTCCTCTAAAGTCTTCAAAGTACTCGTAATAAGTATTGTAAACTACCCGCTCCTTCATCCATTTCCACAGTCGTTCTATCGGGTTTAGATTGGGGCTATAGGGCGGTAAAAAGTGCAAACAAACTTTTGCCGTTTCTAGGTACTGCCTCACAGCCCTATTCCGATAGTACGGTGCATTATCGCAAAATACATGGATCTTTCGTTTACTCGGGTAAAATTCTTCGATCTTTTGGAAAAACCGGATTATCGATTCTGCGTTTAAAGTCTCGTCTTCTTGGATTACCACACTGTGGGTGATGACATCGATGCTCCCTGAAAGATTGAGCCTGGCACGTCCTGTGTTTGCTGGGATCTCTTTACGCACGCCTTTTTTGATCCACCCATAAGCAGGCTGCACATTGTGCGTTGGATGAACGCCGTCAATAAAGCAGATAGTCTCATCCTCGAGGAGTTCTGCCTTGAGTTTCTCGTATCCGGCGAGCCACTTTTGTTGCTGCTCTTTGTTGGCTTTCCCGGGTACAACGGCGGGTTTTTTGTAGGAAAATCCGTGTCTTCGCAGCCAATCCCTCAATCCGTGGACGGTATAGACAATACCGAAAGTCACTTCTACATATGCGACGATATCCTTGACGTAAAGGTACGTGTGTTCTTGAAGATGAGCCTCAAGTTGCTCGGACTGCGTTTGGGATAGTTTCTCCTCGGAGCCGCCGCTTTCGGGGCGCAATTTTTTCGACGTTTTGTATGCGTCAACATGGTGACGAACTGCTTCGTCAGAAATCAACAGAACCCTGGCAATGTCTTTGGGAGCCCACCCCTCATCATAGAGGAGAACAGCCTTTATTCGATCACGCACCCGCCCATCGCGGTCCCCCCGGTGCCGGAGTTTGAGTTCCTGTCGTTCTGAGTCGGTTAAAAAATTCACGCAGCCATTGTGCAGTCAAGGGAAATTTTCACGCATCAAAATTTTGAATCACGAGCGGTATATCATAGAGCGTCTCGATTTCAATTCATCCCAGATAGACCTTGATCCCATTTTTAAAGACGTTTCTGAACAATTAAGCAATACCAGAACAGATCTTCTTTTGAATCAAGCATGGGACTTGTGGGATAGATGTCTTCATCTGATTCCAAGTACAGTGGCCCAACTGCAAACATCTTTAGGTAAGGCATATGTTGCACACCAGATACGGATCAATCATTGCGAGCCTTTAGCAATGAATGCGGTGCGAGATCCGATCTATAAGATGTTCGTGCCACAAATAAGAAAGGACTTTCAAGACGTTGTAGGTTTGCACGGGAATAAAACTCTAGCCTCGAATGGAACGATAACTCCAGATGAGTCAAGAATTGCCGAGCGAATCATCACTGCATCTCAGAAATATGACTATGCCCAAGTGAAGACACATTGGGCAGTAGAAAAAATAAATTTTGTAGAGTCCTCTATCGATCGGTTTGGCAATTTTATCAGTAAGAAGGGTGAGGATAGTGCGGATTGGCTTGGCAATTCTCTCTGTGATCGAGGATTTAACGATACGGGCCGATTCATTAACCAAACGGGCCGATCCGTAAGTCCAACCGTAGGCCAATGGATTAGTCAGTATCCCACGACTTCTCCAATGTTTACTCTATTGGTTGAAGGAGTCAACCTACTTCAGACTTGCTTCCCTAGATTCCGAAGCCTCTCGGGCTTTACCAAGCGAGGCATTGCATATCTTTTCATCGGATACACGCCGCAGCTGATGATCGCTGGCTATAATAAGATTCCGAACGAAACACGCGCTAGCATTCAGCAAAAGGGGGCAGATGCTTTCAATTATGCGGCCGACGCGGTTTCAGAACATCCTTGGCTTGCAACCGCAACCGCTGTGATTGTAATTCTAGGAACGGCTGGATTAATAATACGTTGCTGCGTAGTCTCCGGAACACCTGACGAAGAGCAAATTGGTGAAGATTCTATTATTGAACAGCAAAACGGCTCGGAGTGAATACTCGCGCGACCTGCTTTCGTAGAACCGCCTTCTCTTAAAGGATAAATTTCACTTTGCTTTTCGATACACTCATTCTCCGAGTCCCTCATCGTCTTTAAAAATTTTTAATATTCTCTTTGCCCAAAAATGGAATCGATTACAGCTGAATGCCTTGATCCTTGAATTTCTTTTTTTATTGCTATTTTAGCCATTTACGTGGTACAATCTCACCACATCTTAAGGAGAAAAATGTCATGTCAGCATCAACACAAAGAGCAGATACAAAATTTTCTTTATCTCTAGACAGCTATGCAGAAAGGGCGCAGCAAGCTACTCGTATCCAAGACGATATCGCTAAGGCGGAACGGGGCGAAAAAGTCGACTTGAATCAGACTGCTGCGAAGCTCTATACCCTCGTGGAAGCATTGGAAAAAGACAGCATCGCAATCGGTAAAGCAAAACTTACCCGCAAACTTCAGGCTGCACATCAGGCTCATAAAGAAGATTTGCATGGGTTGACAGCTAGAACCAAAACTCTTTTTTTAAAAGCGAATAGCGTCCCTTTATGGGCAACACCGATTTTTTATAAAGCCCTTGTTGCCGGAGCGGTAGCACTAGGAACCTTGGCTCTTGCTTACAATTCTGGCTATATCTTTTCCAGGATCTCTGGCGGCCCGCAACCGCAGCCACCTAAAACGCCAAACTCGCCAGCGCCAGTACCAACTCCGACGCCGACACCAACGCCAGAGTCGCCAGCGCCAGTACCAACTCCGACGCCGACACCAACGCCAGAGTCGCCAGCGCCAGTACCAACTCCGACGCCGGCACCAACGCCAGAGTCGCCAGCGCCAGTACCAACTCCGACGCCGGCACCAACGCCAAAGTCGCCAGCGCCAGTACCAACTCCGACGCCGGCACCAACGTCAAAATCGCCAGAGCCAGTACCAACTCCGACGCCGACGCCAACGCCAGAGTCGCCAGCGCCAGTACCAACTCCGACGCCGACGCCGGCTGATGTTAGTCTAGATCTTCTATTTCCTTTGTCAGTAGATGCAACGACAAAAGATGTGTCAAAGTTGGGCGCAGCTATCATAGAGCGTCTCGATTTCAGTTCATCCCAGATAGACCTTGATCCCATTTTTAAAGACGTTTCTAAACAATTAAGCAATACCAGAACAGATCTTCTTTTGAATCAAGCATGGGACTTGTGGGATAGATGTCTTCATCTGATTCCAAGTACAGTGGCCCAACAGCAAACATCTTTATTAGGTAAGGCATATGTTGCACACCAGATACGGATCAATCATTGCGAGCCTTTAGCAATGAATGCGGTGCGAGATCCGATCTATAAGATGTTCGTGCCACAAATAAGAAAGGACTTTCAAGACGTTGTAGGTTTGCACGGGAATAAAACTCTAGCCTCGAATGGAACGATAACTCCAGATGAGTCAACAATTGCCGAGCAAATCATCACTGCATCTCAGGAATATGACTATGCCCAAGTGAAGACACATTGGGCAGTAGAAAAAATAAATTTTGTAGAGTCCTCTATCGATCGGTTTGGCAATTTAATCAGTAAGAAGGGTGAGAATAGTGCGGATTGGCTTGGCAATTTTCTCTGTGATCAAGGATTTAACGATACGGGCCGATTCATTAACCAAACGGGCCGATCCGTAAGTCCAACCGTAGGCCAATGGATTAGTCAGTATCCCACGACTTCTCCAATGTTTACTCTATTGGTTGAAGGAGTCAACCTACTTCAGACTTGCTTCCCTAGATTCCGAAGCCTCTCGGGCTTTACCAAGCGAAGCCTTGCATCTCTTGTCATCGGATACACGCCGCAGCTGATGATCGCTGGCTATAATAAGATTCCGAACGAAACACGCGCTAGCATTCAGCAAATGGCGACCGGTGTGGTTAATTATGGAGTCGCCGCTGGAACGAGCATGAAGCAAATGGCGACCGGTGTGGTTAATTATGGAGTCGCCGCTGGAACGAGCATGAAGCAAATGGCGACCGGTGTGGTTAATTATGGAGTCGCCGCTGGAACGAGCATGAAGCAAATGGCGACCGGTTTAGAAACGCCAATCCTAGGCGCAGTCCTAGGCTGTGGAAGCGGTGTGGCTTTACGCGTTGGCTACGTATGGCGTGCAGCTGAAGCGGCGGGTACACAAGCGAGTAATCTAGTGGTGAGGGGGAATAAAAGCGCAAAGACCTTCAAGAAGGCGAAGTTCACTGCATACAACCAGGCACGGAGCACTGCTTTGAGCACAAGTGTAATCATAGGCGGTGTCCTAGCGTACGCCTTCGGCGGAGCTGTGGTCGGAGCTGTTGCCCTTCCTGCCGTGGGGCTCGGCTACCTTTATTATGCCGGCTAACTTTTCCTTCGGGATTTTTTGTTTATCATTGAAGGCCTCTCTCTGAGAGGCCTTTTTCTTAAGGAGAGCTAGCTCCACGTCCGTCAGTTTTGTCTCTACTAACTCAATAGGCACCCCTTGCTCCTCAATGATGGCACGCGGTAGTCAACTATATCCATGAAACAATCAATGAAAAACTCTTGGCATGCGGGTTAAGACCTGTTAATATTCGTTTCCTAAAGAAGGGGAACCCAAAAAGGCAGCATTTTTGGGGCGCAAGGATGGGTATGGGCAAATCGGACAAATTCGCAAACGAAGGCTATACTATTTATGTGGTAGGCAAACACTTCCAAGTGACGGAAGCGATCCGCAACTATGTTTGGGAAAAGCTCGCGCGGATCGAAAAGATCGCGGACCAGATTATCGACATCACCGTCACCCTCGACACCCAAAAGCTCGAGCATAGCTGCTCGATCTTGATGAATTTCATCCATTTCCACATTAAAGTCGGAGCAAGCACCGATAATATCTATTCCGCTATCGACAAGGCAGCCGACCGGACCGTCAAATTGGTCCGCCGTTATAAGACCAAGCTCCAATCCCATCGGGCCAAAGATGTCGCGACGGTCGATATCCATGTCAATGTGATCAAGCCGCTCCAAGACGATCTCAAAGAGATCAACGATGATATCACGGCTGAAAATGCGCGGGAAAACCAAGAAAGGCTCAAGTTGATGCATGAGGTCGTTGCTAAAGAGACGATGCCGCTCAAGACTTTGACCCAAGACGAGGCAGTGATGAAGATGGAAATTTCTGACGATCCCTTCCTCATCTACCGCTCGGAAGAGGACCAGTTGCTCAAGGTGATCTACCGGCGCGAAGACCGCAACTACGGCCTGGTGCAGATCCAATAAGTATCGAAAAACTCTACGATCCAATCCGCCGCAAATCCATCCCCGCGACTCCCGAAGAAAAAATCCGGCAGCGCGTGATCCGGAAAATGATCGATGAACTCGGCTATCCCAAAGGACTTATCGCCGTGGAAAAAGACATATCCTCCCTCGCTCTGCCTCGTTTGAGCCGCCGGATCGATATCCTTTGCTTGACTCCTGGTGTTGTTGGCATGAGGCCCCTTCTTCTCATCGAATGCAAGGCGGGAAAGTTAACGCCCGATGCCGAAAAGCAGGTGCTAGGCTACAACGATGCGATCGGGGCTCCTTTTATCGCATTGGCCGGCTTGGACGAGATCAAAACATTTTGGCAGGAATTGTACGGAATCGCCTCGGTCCCTTTTTTACCTCGATTCGACCAGCTTATGGAGCAATTGACGCTATGAGCCTATCGGATGTGGAGTTTCTTTGCCTCATGGAGGCGGGAAGAAAGGATTGGAAATGGGCGAAAAAATGGGTCGGCGAGAAAAAAGAGCGGCGGGTTGTTCTCATCGATTCGCCGCTTCCTCCGGCTCCGCATCCCCAAGTGAAATGGAGATCCATCGACAGCCCGCTCCAAATCGAAAAGCAGGCGTTAGAGACGGCGTGGGAAGCCGTGTTTCTGAAGATGGAGGTCGTCGGAGGAAAAAAAGAGGCGTCCCGCCTCTTTCGGAAAGAGTTGGAAAAAGCTCACCTCGCTGCGAATCTTCTCCTCTCCGATGCCGCCGATTGGGGATGCTTTCTCGCCAAGCATGCCTACCTTAGAAAAAATCGCCCTGTGCGCGATGGGATGAAGCTCCGAGGCTCATTTTCCCATATCCCTGCCATCATTGTCGGCGCGGGGCCGTCGCTGGAAAAAAATGGGCATTTGCTCCAGTCCTTTCAAGATAAGGCTCTGATCTTCGCTGGAGGCAGCGCCCTAAATAGACTTCAGGCCGAGCCCCATTTCGCCGCTTCGATCGACAAGGAGGCGCCAACCCGTGAATTCAAACGGCACCCTTTTTCGGAGACCCCTTTTTGCTTTCAAAGCCGGATGAATCCCGACAATTTTTCTCTCATCCATGGAGAAGCGATCCTTTTTCCAGACAGCCATTTTCGGTTTTTGAATGAAGGGGATGGATTCGATGGAGGATGGACGGTCGGGACTTTCCTTGTCAGCCTAGCCACGCTCATGGGCTGCGATCCCATCATCCTTGTGGGGATGGACTACTGCTACAAGGGAGGGCGAAAGTATGCGGGAGGGGAGGAGAGCGGCCTTACGAACTTGGTCGTGGCTGCAGCCTCGGATGGAAGCAAAGTCTGGACCCAGCCCGATTGGCTGATGGCCAAACAGTGGATGGAGGCATGGGCCAAGAGGCACCCGGAGCGCCGTTTCTTCGATGCGACGGAAGGGGGGTTGGGATTTGCCTTGCCCATTCAGCCCATAGAGCTCAGCAAGGTCTCTATCGAAAAGAAAATGGATTTAAGGGAAATCGCGCATAAAGCGGTCATGGCGCTTCCCCACGCCTCTTCGATGGATTGGGAAAGCTGGAAGAAGAGCCTGGAGAAGTGTAGAAAGATCGCATCCGGCGCCCTCTTCGAGGAAGAGGAAGATTTTGAAGGGGAAAGAGCCTACGAGACGCTTCTTTTGCCTCTTTGGCGCATATGGAGCCCCGTTTTTTTACGCGCGCTCGAATCGGATCCCCACCCGGACAAAATCAAGATCAACCGACTCATATTTTTTCAACAAGTCATCCAGGAGCATCTCAATGCCATCGAGTAAGCTATATTATCCGAGCGGCGCCTTGTATGCCAATATCAATGAGGCGGCCAGGGCCTATTTTTACGAGGATGGGAGGCCAAAGACTTTTGAGACCTACCTTGACGGCAAACTGCATGGAGAGGCGCACCTTTATTGGCCAAACGGTCAGCTGAAGAGAAAGTCCAGCTTCCAAAATGGGATCCGACATGGGCTCGACCAGATGTGGACGGATGGCGGGCAGCTTGTTGATGAGGGAAGCTATGAAATGGGTAGGCCAAACAATACGCACCGCCGCTGGAGCATGAAAGGAAATTTGATCGAGGAGATCGGATATATCGACTCGGTCCGTTTCCATTTTCGCCAGTGGGATGAATTGGGACAGCTACACTTTGAAGGCATTTGGAAGGGCGATGCCTATTTTGAAAAAACATGGGACTGCAATCAAAGGATTTGGACCGAAAAAGAGGGCCGCTGGGATGGGAAAAAGCTCATCTATGTTTGAAAAGAATTACTCCCTTCTCATGGAAAAATTCCCCCAGCTTGCCCTCGAGATTCCTCGTGTTCAGGGATCTGGAAAAAAAGAGGACCTCAAACCTTTTCTTCTAAAAGGTGCCGAGGTGCTTTATGTTTACGGGATTGGACAAGGAGAGGCCTACACCATAGCCGCAAAATGGCTGCGGGAAAGCCCCTCTCGCCGGTTGATTTTTCTTGAAGACGATTTGGCGAAGATCGCCAGCTTCCTTCACTCCGAAGAGGCCGGAAAAATTTTAGAAGACAGCCAGGTTGTTTTGGGAAAGCCCTCGAACTTAGATGATTTGGCTCAAAGCTATCCCTTCTGTAGCGTCGCTTTTGCCGCATTGCCATCCAAGGGAGGACACAAGGCACTCAAGGAGGAGATTTTGCGAAAGGCCGCTTTTTCACACGCGGTCTATATGGACCGGCTCCATGGCTTTCAGCCCTTTCAAAATTTCGTCCGCAATCTCCGCCATCTTCCTTCTTCCTTTTATGCGAACAAGCTTTCTGACAGATTCCGCGGCACGCCAGCGATCGTTTGCGGCGCGGGGCCATCCCTCACGACGGCAACTTCGCTTTTGCGTACATTGGAGAATAGGGCGCTCATCATCGCCGGAGGCTCGACGCTTGCAGCGTTGAGCTCTCAGGGGATCAATCCCCATTTCGGGATGGCGGTCGATCCGAACCTCGAGGAATACCGGCGTCTCAGGAATAGCTTTGCCTTCGAGGTGCCGCTTCTTTATTCGACGAGAGTTATCCCGGCGATCTTCCAAACGGCCAACGGTCCCTTTGGCTATATGAGGAGCGGCATCGGCGGGGTCCCGGAGCTGTGGATGGAAGAAGAGCTTGGCCTCTTTGATCCGCTGATAGGAGCAGGTCTCACAAGCGACGCTCTTTCGGTGACCTCCATCTGTCTTGCCTGGGCCCACTTCCTCGGCTGCAACCCGATTCTTTTGAGCGGCGTCGACTTAGCTTATACGGATGGCAAACGGTATGCAGAGGGAGTTGCGGAAGAGTGCGTAGATTTAGAAGAAGAGTGCGGGGCGGCAGACAAAATCATGAAAGGGAAAGATAGAAACGGCAAACCCATCTACACCGCAGTCCGTTGGCTCATGGAATCCTCGGCCTTTTCCGATTTTGCGGCATCTCACCCTGAAGTGACGTTTTTGAACACAACGGAAGGGGGGATCGGCTTTCAGAAAATTCCCTTTAGTCCATTACAAGAGGCGATCGCCTCTTTTCCCGATTTAGGGTTTTCTTTGAGGGGCAAGGTGCACGATGAAATCTACGCCGCGCCCATGCCAGCCAATACCCGGGAGATTACCATCAAAAAAATGGAGGAGCTAAGCCATAGCTTAGACCGGATCGTCGAGCACCTTGAAGTTCTTGCCGGGATCAAACGGGGATCGGTCCATTTAGCGGAAGTGGAGCTTTTGGAAGAAATGGCCTACCCTTATCTTTTTTATGACGCTTTGGCCGTTTTGGAAAAAGGGCATGATGACCCTTCGAAAAAATGGAGCCGTTTCTTACATCTCGCGAAGCAGTATCGACAAGTTTTGCTTTAGGAAGAATTTCACTTCTCTGATTTATTTACGTAAGAGGGTGTCTACCATGTGAGGTTCTGTCGATTTTTCGGTTCTTTTGATTTGTAGACACCCTCTAAACTGGAGTTTTTTTTATTGCTATTTTTTGTTTGTGTGCGGTACAACATTGCATCTTTGAGAAGAAAAAAGCATATGTCATCATCCATCCAAAAAGCAATTAAAGGATTTGCTTTAACACCAGAAAGCTATGCGGAGAGAGCGCAGCTAGCTGCTCTTATCCAAGCCGACATCGCTAAGGCGGAAGGGGGAGAAAGAGTCGACTTGAATCAGACTGCGGCCAAACTCCGTATCCTCATGGAAGCGTTAAATAAAGACAGCATCGCAATCGGCAAGGCAGAACTCACTCGAACACTTTATCGCGCACATCAGGCTCACAAAAACGATTTAGAGGGGTTGACAGCTAGAGTCAACGCTCTTTTTTCAAAAGCGAAGGGCATCCCTTTATGGGTCACGCCGTTTTTTTATACAGCCCTCACTGCCGGTGCATTCGCAGTAGCTCTCGGCTTTAAATTTGGCAATTTCTTTTCCGCACTGACCCGCGGCACGCAAATGCAACAACTGCAGCAGCCACAACAGCCACAGCAAAGACTAGAACCGCTGGTAGGGTCTGGAGACCAAGAGGGTCCATGTTGGGGTAATACCTCTAGCTTTATTGATAACCAGGGCTTAATCGGTTCTCCGCCCTCAACGTCGATAGATACTCCTACGAGTGTTCCAACGAAAATGACAGCCCAGCCCGTTGATGAAATCGACCTTGCCAAAGGCAAGGCTGCGGAAACACGAAAAGGTCCAGTGGACCTTCGCAGTGCAGAGCAGACGAGCGCAGCGAATTGCCTCGGAAGCGAAGATGAAAAATCTGAGTCAAAGCCGCTGCCGCCGGGGTCCCCAAAAACGCATCATTTTTGGGGTGGGGCGTCGCACCAAAACCGATTTTTCAATCACGAGCGGTATAGATTGGCCAAGTGGAATTTTACATCTTTAGGTAAGTCATATGTTGACCAGACTAGCTTGACCGATGCGCTCAATGATGAAGTCGACACCGTTTCAGAGCATGCCGCCCTGCAGTTCGGAAGCAGTGCCGTGTCATTCATTGAGCAGCAATCGTCCGAGTTTGGAAGATTCATCGGCCGTTCTTTAGGCAATAACCCAATAGGGAACGTAGTAGAGCAAAATCCGAAAACCTTTTTAGCTGTATTTGGCGGTTTAGGCGGTTTGTTTGATCGGATTGCCACCGTATGGCGCTCTGCCAAATGCGTCGGTGGGTTGTCTAAACCAGCGCCTCCTGATCAGTGGTTAGCAGCATATGGCGCCATGTTTAGATTAAGCTTTGCCACATTCGATGGACTACTGACAACCGTTAAGGTAATCGCTGGTGGAGCTACCATTTGGGCTGTTGTCCTTCCTGTGATAATAGTAGGACTTGCTAAAAATATACCGAAATAACTTGAAGAATCGGGAATAATAACCTGAGTTTTGGGTTCATTTGTCTATCTCGACTTTGTACAATTTTGTGACGGCATCTCCGAGAGAATCGCTGGCCCTTTTTTCCTTTTTTTGCTCATAAATAGTGCCTTCGGCTATGAATTTCGCAAAAAAAGAAAAAAATTGCAGAGCGCTTCCTCTGGATCTGCTCCAGGGCGAGCGCATCAAAAGTTAGCGGCCAGCAACACCCTGTGTAGGTAGTCATTATCAAGCGCCGCCTTAAACCGTTTGGCTCTAATGCCCTTTCTACACGATTTTTCCTCTTTCAACATTTTTGCCGCTAACAAGTTCACAGCCCTCAGATTTTCTGGAGCGTGCCCTTCTACTATCGGATTGCGATCTTCGGCGAATACCACATCCAATACCCAATGACATCTGCTCTCAATGCTCCAATGCCCTCTAATCACACGAGAGAGGGTTTCCGCTTCGGGTGGTAAACTGCTGATGTAATACTTGATTTCCTGTTGTCTTTTGCCCTCTGCCCATCTCACCGAGTCTAATTTGATGATAGACCGTAGGCCCACCCACTCGTTCTTCTGAGGCAACCAGTCCAAATCATCCGTCGCATAAATCTTTCTGAACTCCATTCGTCCATGACCTCTCTCCTCCGTTTGAAAAATGTTCAACGGTGCATATTCATCTCCGGCCTCTGCTGCCTGGTCGAAATAATTCGCCACTTCATCCTGAAGGGTGGGTTGATTTGCCTTCAGGGCTAATACATAATCCGCTCCCATATCGCGTATCTGACTGGCGATATTTTTCTGTGTGCCTGCTGCGTCTATCGTGACGATGCTACCTTCCGGCAACACCAGTTGCTTGAGCAACTCGGGGATCGCCTTGACCTCATTGGACTTGGAATCATTGCGAAGGTGTCCCAAAACCATATGGTTTTTATCACACCAGGCAGAGACAATATGGAGGGAGTGTTCTCCTCGTTTTGACGCAGATCGGAGAGTCTTCCCATCTATATTTATCAATTCAGGAACGATGTTCTGTACCGCTTTAATCCATTCCAAGAATGCCTCTAGAAATGCGGTCGGATCAATGTGGCAAATAACCCGCCGAAAGGTGTCTGGTGATGGGATACCAGCTCGTAACTCGAGGAAGGATTGGAGCCAATCGATACGGCTTAACCCAAATTCCTCCATATCTTCCCATCCCTCAGCGCCACAAATCTTGGCCAGTAACGCAATCGTCACAATACCAACGAAGTCGTGGTCCAACCGACAGGTTCGTGGATCGGGAATCATCTCGATGTAAATGCTAATGTTGGTTGCTTGAATCATAGTGCCTCCTGAAAAAGGCGTCTATGATCGTAAAATTTTTACTCAACAGTCAATAAAGTAGGGAGGTACGGACTAGAAAAATGCTGTTTTTTTGATGCGCTCGCCCTGGATCTGCTCGCCAAAAATTGTACAAAGTCGAGTCTATGAGATTCAAGGATATTTCGAGCATATTTTTGCGCTTTGGAGCCGAGAGCAATATCGGGACGAGCATCTTGCCGAGGCGAAAAGTCAAAAAGATGCCGAAAGAAATTGAAGCTCAGGCAAATGAACCCAAAACTCAGGTTAATAGTACGTCAAGTATTGTTCTAAAACCCGTTGCCCTCGAGGCCGTATTCGTGCAGTTTGTTCCTGAGAGTGCGGACACTAATGCCGAGAACAGATGCCGTTTTCGTTCGGTTTTGATGATACGCTTCGAAGGTGTCCAAAATCAGCCGCTTTTCCAATTCGTGTAGCGTAATTCCTGGACAAATGTCTTTTCCGGGCGGCTTTTCTTCCCGCTCCAAATAGAGATGCTCTGCATCGATGACCGGATCGAAGTCGAGCACTGACGGTTCTCTCGATGATGTTCGAGAGTTCCCTCGCGTTGCCTGGCCAAGAGTATTTGAGTAATTTCTCGACCGCTCTTTCGGTAAAGGTTTTGGCTGGTTTATGGTTTTCCGCGCAGGCTTTTTCAAGAAAATGGAGAGCTAAGGGCAAAATATCTTCAGTGCGGGCTCTTAGCGGAGGGATATGGATTGGTATGACGCTTAAGCGATAGTAAAGGTCGTCTCGCAGCGTCTTGGTCTCGATCGCTTCCTGCACGCTCCGGTTCGAGGCGGCAAGAAACCGGACGTTCACTTTGACCGGCTTTGTTCCTCCCACCCGTTCGAATTCTTGCTCTTGGATTGCTCGGAGGAGTTTTGGCTGTAAAACGATAGGGATTTCGGTCACTTCATCGAGGAAAAGGGTCCCTTTGTCGGCGAGCTCGAAACGCCCCGTCTTTTTTACGACGGCGCCGGTAAAGGCCCCCCGTTCATGTCCAAAAAATTCAGATTCGACGAGGGTTTCGGGGATGGCTGCGCAGTTGACTTTGATGAATGGAGAGGACGAACGGATGGAGCGGCGGTGGATCTCTGCCGCAACGACCTCTTTGCCTGTGCCTGATTCTCCTGTGATGAAAACACTGGCGTTCGAACGAGCAATCTTTTCCAAATCCTGGACGATCCGCTGCATCTCAGCGCTTTTGGCCACTAAGCGGAAATCCTTTTCCTCTTTCAGAAACCGGTTCTCTTTGACCAGCCGCACATGCTCTTCGGCTTTTTGCACGGCCGTCTCGAGAGCATCGGGAGAAAACGGCTTCAAAAGGTAGTTGAACGCCCCGAGGCGTATCGCCTCGACAGCGGCTTCGATACTGCCGTGAGCTGTCATCAATATGGAGAGGCCGTAGGGATGGAGTTTTTTCATGGCCAACATGACCTCGACGCCGCTTTTCACAGGCATCCTCACGTCGCTTATGAGCAAATCGTAGGGCTCTATCTCCATCATCCGGATCGCCTCAAAGCCATTTTTGGCGGTAGACACTTCTTTCCCGCGGCGCCGCAGCGTCTCGGCAATGAAGCGGAGCATCAGGGGATCGTCGTCTGCGACGAGTATTTTTTCAATCATGTCCCTCTCCTTAGAGGCAATGTGATGGTGAAGGTAGATCCCCTTCCAATTTGAGAGCGGACATCGATCGAGCCTCTATGCGCTTTTACGATTTTTTCTGTTTCGACAAGCCCGAGGCCGTTTCCCTTTTTCTTTGTCGTGAAAAAGGGAGAAAAAAGATGCTCGAGAGTGTCCGAGTCCATCCCGATCCCCGTATCGGCGACCTCGATTTGACAGCACCCTTCTACTTTAAGCAGTGAAAGAGTTAGGCGGCCTCCATCGGGCATCGCTTGCACCGCGTTGAAGATCAGATTCAAAAGAGCGGATTTGAACGCTTGGCCGTCGACAGGCGCTAAGGCCGGATCGTTGGGGATATGGAGCGTCATTTTCACCGAAGGAGGAAACGACGGATCCACCTCAGCGAATTTGGCGGTCTCCTTGATCAAGACTCTGAGATCTTTTGTCTCTGGCTGAAGCTGGATGGGCCGGGCGTAATGGAGGAGTCCCGCCACGAGTTTTTCCAACGCCTTGGTCCCTTCGATAATCGCTGCGGCCATCTCCTTCAAATGGGGCTCTTCGCGAAGATCGCGAGAGAGTAGCGACGCAAATCCCCGGATCCCTCCCAGCGAGTTGCGAATCTCATGAGCCACTTGAGCCGCCATAATGCCTAAGTCTCTCATTCGGTCATTCTGATGGCCTCTCGCCTGCAGCCGCAGCCGCTCGCTGATATCGCGAGCAATGAGGGCAAGGCCATGGGCAAAAAGCGGCCCAACAAAAAGGAAGGAGGCCGATATTTCCAGTTCTAAGGGCCTATGGCTTTTATAGATGAGGCGGCGTGCTAGGCCGAATGCCAGTGATTCCCTCATCGAAAAACCGAAATAGTCATCGGCAAAGAGATCCCAAAATTTTCGCCCCACAGGAACGGCCGGCAGGGAAAAGAATTTAGAGGCTGCCTCATTGGCAACGAGGAGTGTCCCAGAGAGATTGATGAACATAAAGGCATCCTGGACATTTTTGAGGGCCTCATTCAGGAAAAGGCAGCATTGAGCCAGCTCTTTATTGACAGGGGGGCAAGCGTCTTGTAACGTATCTTCAGCTCGCTTTGGCGGATGGTTTTTGACAACAAATTCAGACATGACAGGCTCCCGCCTCTCCCTATTCGGGTCTATAGTCTATCTTGGAATAATCTGCCTCACTCTTGGCTGCGGCCGCTTGGAACAGTCTGAGAGAGAGAAGCTGCGCCGCCGCAATTGCAAGGCCGAAACGATCTACCGGAACCAGGGAGATTGTTTTTATCTTCTTGCGGCTCCTGCCCATACGCCTCGCTCCATCTATCCCTGGGAAGCGGAGGCGAACCTACCTCGGATCACGAGGGAATATTTCCGATGCAAGGGGAATCCGGTCAATCCGCCTCTCCTTATAGTCGATAGAGAGCCGATCCTAGACTGCGAGGGGAGCGGCCGCCATGGCCTGCCCATCATTGCCGGCAAGGAGGGGGTTTATCCGATTTTGATCGACCTGCTCAATTACATCCAGAAGAAGACGGGCAAGCGAGTGGTCGTCACCTGCGGGCATAGGTGTCCCCAGCACAATACCTATTCTGACGCTTCCAAGGAAAACCGCTTTTCGAAGCATCAGATTGGCGCGGAGGTCGATTTTTATGTCCAAGGGATGGAAGACCGAACGCTGGAGATCGCAGGCCTCCTCATGCAGTATTATCAAGAAACGCCTCTCTATAACAAGGATCGGGAATACCTTGAATTCAAGCGATATGACAAATCAGACGCTGCCGCTGCCATCCAGCCTTGGATGAATAAAGAAATTTTTATCAGGGTGTTCCGGAAAGAGGAGGGACGCGACGAGGACAACCGCCATCCGCACGCCTATATCACACTCCAGGTTCGTTTCGACAAGGAGCGCAAGGAGAGGGTGGTTTACGAATGGGCCAAGGCGAACCAAGGCTATCCGCGGGGTTCCCCATGAATTTCTTTGAAACCTTTTATTGTCGGAGACTTGAGAGACTGTACACAAACTCGGGTGACAATTGGCTGGCTGCGACTTTGCCATATCGATTCTCGCTCGGAATCCTTCGTATTCAAGAATGTCTTCCTCGCTCGAACTGGAGCTTCGCTCCTTCGATCTGACTTTGTCTCGCTCAGCCACTTGTTGCCACCTGAGTTTGTGTACAGTCTCTGAGACTTCTTTCTATAAAAGGGCTATCTGGACTATCATGAGCGCTTTATTTTCAAGCCGGTGTGGCGTAATGGTAGCCGCGGTAGACTCAAAATCTACTTCAAGCAATTGAGTGCTGGTTCGAGTCCGGTCACCGGCAAAAATAGCCCCGCTTTAGCGGGGCTTTTTCATTTTTGCCGAGTGAGGAAGCCGCCAGTGCGGCTTCCGTACTGGACTCGAATCCTCTCCGATGTTTTGCCCTTGGCAAAACCGGGGAGGATCGCCGGCCCGGCAGCAACAGGCGAAGCCCGTGCACGAGGGCGTCCCACGCGTGACGAAGTACACGCGTGCGGGGAAAGGGGCTAGGGGAAGGGAGCGAGGCGAAGCCCCTTCCCCTGATCCAAGTCGAAGTAAATTGAGGATCACCGCCGTCGCCCGGGAACGATGCATCATCGTTGGTATGGGAAGCGGCTTTCGCCAGACGGGACACACGTTTCGTGTGCCCGCGCGAAAGGAGCCCGGTCACCAGCAAAAAAAAGAAGGCGCTTTTTTTGCTTTCTTAGCATATATAAATCATATTGAAGAATGGGCAAAAGAGAATACATAGGACCAAAAAAGCGGCTGGAGGTATGGAAGAGAGATCTTTATACGTGTAAAATTTGCGGCAAATCTGGCGTCGAATTGCACGTTGACCACATCATTCCTGTTGCAAAAGGAGGCATAAACGACTTATCAAATCTTCAAACCCTTTGCGTTCTATGCAACCTTGGCAAGGGCCGAAACGAGGAACTAAATAGGACCCTCAAAAACGACCTCGATGCCTTCCTAAAATCCGTCAATCCTGACATATTGACATCTCTAGACTCAAATGCTGCAATCAAAGTAGTAGCCACTGATTCAGAATTTGCAGAAATAAATAAGAAGAATTCTTGTGGAAATTTCTACGAAATCAGGATCATTCCAAATACAATTATTGGTTTGAATGCCTGTAAAAACTTTGGAATTTATACATTAAACGACAGCGGTGGCTCAAAAACTAACTTTTACATCAAGAAAAAGGATCTTATAAATTCGAGTGAAGACCACTAATAATGTGTCTCACATTCATTGGTTTTCCCCGAGCCAAAATTATTCTTCGCTGATCTCTGAATGATCCTGGACGCCTAGTGTATCTTTAGGATCGAGGGTTAATCGAGGTTGGGTAGCTTTCAATCGTTTCTCAATTTTTTTGATGGACTCAGCTGGAGGAATATGTTCAGGAGGAGTGCCGCCAAATTCTTCGATTAGGGTACGCACCCCTTTACCTATCATTTCATGAGTTTCTATCGCATCTCTTTGATTTTTGATATTTTCCCGTTTTAACTTTTCTCGCGTTTGTGTCATTCGAAACTGATTGGCAGCCAATTCGGTCGTATCCATTCGATCCATGAGTTGTTCTTTTTGGGCAATCCCTTTGCGAGATTTGATTGCATCAACTCCCAATCCACCATAAAGCCCCTTGTAGCCAGCGTCATGGAAGATGCCAAACATAGCGTTTTGAACGCCAGCCTCTCGAGCGGCCCCAGACAAAGCTTTAAACTCCGCTGATGCTTGATTTCTCATCTCAACCCGTTCCATATCGGCAGCCATTTGATCGGAGATTTCCTGGCGGCGGGTCTGAATCGCGAAGTATTTTTGGGCTTGGGCGATTTCTGGTTTTCTGGGATCTCCATTTTGAGCGATGAGATAGCAGGCAAAGCGCGAAAGATGGTAATCATCAACTACTTGAGACGATCCTTTGCCGCCAGGGATCGGTTTGCCGGCGCCGGCAAAGTGATCATCGGGGTTGTTTCCTGACTGTTTACAAGATTCCATAGCTTTTTTGATCGCATTTTCAAAACGACGCCACTGAGAATACCCGAGGCAAGGCTGAAGATCTCGCGCGCTCCAATATTCCATGCCATGCTGGTTATGCTTTTTGAGAGATTCAAAAGAGGGAGAAGAGGGAACTAAGATCGACTCATCGGCTTGATCCATAGGCATATACTTGATATTACAGGTGAACCTATCCTCCAATTCTTCACGATCCCTTTACGGCACGCTTTTGGGCGCTTTTCGCGCCTCCGCCCTCGTAAAGATCACCGTCCCGATATTTACTTCGGGCGGTCGACGACGAAAAATCGCCTCAAAATCGACCATAAATGAATCATTAAGAATTGGAGGATAGGTTCGTGTGTTGTATAAAAAAATTGTAAGCTTTTCTTTGAGCTTTTTCTAGTCGAAAGTTCTGATTACGTCCGATTGCCTGCAAAATTGAAGTTATTGTCCTGTTAGTCCATCGGCCCAATTTTGCCGGTGAAAAAACGGTCCGGGGGATCGTTTTTAGGACGAGAAATGAGGGCGACCGGCGTCTCGATGGCGACCGAATCGGAGCCCGAGATGACGGGGCGAGCGCTTCGCTCGCCCGCCGAGGGTGAGTCCGGTCACCGGCAATCAATCGGACGAATGGTGCCGTTTTTGATCCCTATCATGGTTAAAAACGGCTCTTTTACCTCGAGAATCAGGTTTTTCTGATCATTCAATTGCAAGTTCTGAAATACCAAATTTAAAATTTGGCGTTTTTCGGTCACTTCAGAACTCAGGAAGATTTCTCGGGAGCGAGCAGCCAGGTTCATCACCATGTTGGCCGTCACGTAGAAGTTCTCATCAGCATCGTGGTGGCGCCCCATCTCTTCCAAGATTTCGGCCTGGCGAGCCTTGTAAGTCCGGATCTTGTCGAGATACATGGCTTCGTCGATCAGCCCGTCCAGCTTGTCATCGTACATCTGGCTGAGACGTTTTTGAATTTTTTCCTGTTCTCTTCGGAGGTTATCCATACACTCTTTGTGGAATCGATTCTCGGTGTCATGGATCTCTTTCAAATACCCCGTTACCTCATCGATCTGAGATTGGCTTAAAGCTATTTGGTCAAAATACGATGACAAAGAATCGACCAGTGGCTCTTCCCTAACATAGATCCGGTTGCAGTTCCCTTTCGCATTGGTACAGCTGTAATACAGGTATCTTTTTTTCTTAATCTCGGGAGTGATCAAACAGCCGCAATGGGCGCAAGTGACCATACCTCGAAGGACAAAGGGTTCGTTAAGCGCTTTAAAAGGCTTCTTATGGAATCCCGCGGTTACATTCTGAACTTGATGAAAAAGAGAAGGGGAGATGAGAGCCTCATAGCGATGTTGGATGGTCCCATATTTGCTTTCCATCGTGCCGCAGTAAAAGGAATTTTTGAGAATGTCATCGATCTGGGACTTCGCTACCTTCTGTCCTCTTTTCGTTCTCAACCCCATTTTTTCCGCTTCTTCTTTAAGGGCGAGAAGGGAATAGTTTTACCTGTTGCATAGAGATCAAAGAGTTTGCGGATGAGAGGGGCTCTTTCGGGATCGAGGACGATCGTTTTGCCGCCCTTCTCATCAACCGAATGTTTGTAACCAATCGGGGCCTGCCCGATCCAAGCTCCCGACTTAGCCGCCTGTTCCTTGCTTCGCTTGATGTTGTCGCTCAGCTGTAAGACGTAACTCCGGGCAAACATGACCCCCGTATCCCAGCGCAGGAGGTCGGAGCTATTCGATCTGGAATGAAGCACAACTGCTAGAGATCGAGAATTTTTACGATCGCGAATCCTGACAAATTATCATTGATCTGGTTAAATTTTTTCCAAAAATAATCGTGTAGTGTCATTTCTTCTTTGAGAGGAGGCCAGATATCGATTCGAGCTTTTTCCGGATCGTTATTTAAGAAATGAATCAAGCCACGAATTAATGGGAGTTCTTGGATATTAAAAGATGGATGAGAATCTATAATTTCATTATAATCTTGAAGCGCTCCTTCATAATCGTCCAATATTGCTTTACACAAACCCCGTGCTTGCAAGAAGATCTCTCGATCTAGCACAAATAGTTTGTTGCCCTTTAGCTGTTTGTCTAAGAGTGTGAGTGCTTCTTGGTAATTGCGAGAAAAAAGTTTTTCATCGATTTCTTTGTTGCCAGTAAAAGAGTCATCAACAGAAAAGTATGGTTCAGGGAGCGGAATGCCTTTTGCTTTTAACAATAAAAGGGTTACCGGATCAGGGAATGTTGCGAGGTCCATTACTTCAGCTGTACCATCGCCTGCTGCCCAACCTAATAAAGCATGCGCAGTTTTTCCTTCTATAAATACGTCGTCCTCATCGTCAGAACAAGGTTGGACGTTCTCTAGTTCCTGCAGCTTTGATAAACAAGCTACTGCTTCAGCTGTATTTCCCAAGTAAATATGAAGGGCTAATTTTTCGTATGTGTATATGAATACTAAAGCATTGGAATATTCGCCAAAAGATTTTGCGATTATTTGATCTAAGTACTGCAATCGTCGCTTTGCATTTTCCTTATTGAGAGGGAGATCTCCACCACAAGCAATTTGATCTTCGATTCTCGATTGTGCTGATTGAGATTCGATTCTTATTCTTCTTGCGGAGGCTTTAGAGTATGTGCCAGCTTCTGTAGCAATCAATGGTTCTGCAATGCGCTGATCAGAGCTCGTATCAGAGATAAGATCGTTGTGTACAATATTCATTTCAATTGCTTGCATATATCTGCTCCTTTTTTTATTTAATCTGCACGATATCATTAATTGTGTTTTATTTAAACGATTAAAATAGTTAATACAATTTCGGCATGGTTATAAATTTTTCATTTAAATTTTTTCCAATCAAAAGTTCTAAAAGCGTCCGATTGCCCTTTGTCGTACTGGACAAAAAATAAATTCATAGCGTGCAACCACCTGGTTCTATACCGAAAACGCCATGTCGAATTTGCCAGTGGCACAAGCAAGAGATCCAGGAACTAAACAGGTCTGCCAAATGGCTTGCGAACCTCTTCCCGGTGGGAAAGATGACGCTCCAGAAAGGGTCTGCGTAGAGACGTGCGAACAAGGAGCGGAAATTGTCAAAACCAAGACAAAAGAAGTGATGGAAAATGGAAAACTGTCTGTAGAGGTATTGGGAAAAGTGGTTGGACCAGCTCTAGGGATAGCTTTTGATTGTCCTACTATTTGCAGCAATCCCATTGCAGGGGGTGGGCGGGCCGCGACTAATCTACTCACAGCGGGAATTAAATTTTTTACTAATGACCAAACTGGAGCAGCTGCCGATGCTAAAGCTGCAGCGGCTCAGGCTACTTGCACTGCTTTCTTGTTAACTCCGGCAGGATATGCTGGTTGCATGACTTGTTGTGCAGCGGCAAAGGTATCCGGAGTTTCCTAAATTAACACGGTGATTCTTATGAGCTTAGTTAATTCCGTTAGCGTAAAAAAGCAAGATGTTTTTGAAGACAACAGGATAGTCTTATTTCTTGAAAAACATCCTGCTCTAAGAAATTGGGGGAATGACTCTCGTAGAACAATTCACACCATACAAAGTATTTCCAACTATTACCGCACCTAATGTAGCGGTTGTATTTGGCCTGTGTGCTATTTGTGGAATCGTTGCTGGTATCGACAGCTATCTGAAAAACAAACAAATCGAGCGCCTCTCCTAACGGGGCGCTTTTCTCTTAACGAATTGCAAGCCCAAAAAATCGATCGACTAACCTAATGGCTACTTGATATGTCGCGACCTGAGATAATCGATTCTAAGGCCGTTTGGCGAGGTCGAGCAGATCTAATTCTTAAAGAAGCCGATGAAGCGGTCGTGCCTTACGGCTCAAAGAGAGGCTCAAATTCAAAAAACAGAGAGATGGCTACTTGATATGGATCGAGGCGCGGTCGTCGAAAATAGAGGCGTTTATTGAGGTTGGTTCCTGCGCCGTTTCTTCTTTGATGGCTTTCTGCGAACCGAAGCTCGCGTCTCTAGCGTTTTTACCGCAGACAGTTCGGCCTCGATCTCTTCAATTGTAGGTAAGGTCCCCTTCAACTTCTTGGGCAAGGAAGAAACGATTTTAGTTTCATATGCAGCGACGCCCATCGGCTTGTGGATGTCTCGGAGGGCGTATTCAACTTTTACTTTGTTTTTCGTCTTGCAAAGCAGAATCCCGATCGATGGCTGATCATCTGGATGCTTGAGGAGATCATCGACAGCAGAAAGATAAAAGTTCATCTGGCCAGCGTCTCTTGGATCGAATGCCGTAGCCTTTAGCTCAACTACGATGTAGCAGCGCAATTTCACGTGATAAAACAAGAGATCGAGCTTATGATCCTCACCTTCCACTTCTATGCAGTACTGTCTTCCAAGAAAGGCAAACCCATCCCCTAACTCCACCAAAAAATTCTGAAGATGGTCCATGATCCCCTGTTCCAGCTCTTTCTCTTTGTAGGCGGTAGCCAGCGTTATAAAGTCGAAATTATAGGGATCTTTCACAACCTGTTCGGCTAGTTCAGATTGAGGAGAAGGGAGCGTCTTTTTGAAATTGGTGATGGCTTTCCCCTTTCGTCCATACAGATTTGAATCAATCCAAGCTTCTAGCTCGCTGCGACTCCATCCGTTCTCGATCGCTTGCTGGATGTACCACAGACGCTTGACTGGATCATCAAGCCTGTCCAAGAGCAGGATATTGTGTCCCCAGGGAATTTGTGCAGCAGCTGCTGCATAATTGACGTCCTGGTAGCTTTTAGCAAATTTGCGCATGTAGTGAAGATTCCTTAGAGAGAATCCGCCAACATCTGGGAACTCGCTTTTTAGATCTATAGCTAAGCGCTCCATGGTTTTTGATCCCCACCCTTCCTTATGGACTTTCTCTGAGAGAACCTTCCCGGCTCGCCAATACAAAAGAACCACCTCTTTCGTTATCGAAAGGGCCGTTCTCAGCTGTGTTTGCCTGATGTCAGACTTTAGCTGGTCAAAGACCTTGATGTAGCTGTCGCGATCAACGACATCATGTGATACAGCTATCGACTTCTTCTTAGCCACGTGGAACGACTTGTTTTATTGCTTTATTGTTTTGTTGCATCTTCTTCCGGATCCAGGCCTCGATCGCCGTCCGCTCATACTTCCAAGAGCGCCCCATGCGAAATGCCGGGATCTCGCCTGACTTCACAAGTTTATAGAGGGACAGACGCTTAGTCTTGAGCAGGGCGCACACTTCTTTCGTGGTCAAAATTTCCATTCCAAAACCATCCTACTTGAACTAAGTTATACATTAAAAAACTAATTCGTACAAGACGGAAATCTTTCGCTGGTCTATGATTTCGTCCACGAAACGAATCAGTCCAATGAAAATAGAGGGAAAATGGATTATTTGACTATCCGTGAGGATATCCATGTAAGCGGAACAGTGAATGAAAATATCAACATATGGGATCGTAGGCCTGTTGATACTTCGTGGGGGGTTGGATCTTGGTTAGGACTTGGATTGGGAGTTTTAGCCATAGCAAGCCTGTTCATCAAAGAGAAGCCCAAACCAGCGCCAATAATCTATCGCCCTCATCAGCCAGATGATAGCTCGAAGATAGATCAAGAATTCAATCTTCTTTTAAAAGCGCTTCGCGAAGCTGAGAACGCTTTGAAACGAGGAGAAAATTCCAATGAAGTACTCGAAAATCTAGAACCAGTTATCGATTATGCATTTGAACATGCGCGCAGTTTTGGAGATTAGGGAAACAGGCTCTTAAAAATATGAGCCTATCCCTCCTTGTTAAATAAATTCTTTATGTGATACCGTATTTGCCCTGATTTTAAAGGAGTTGTATCGATGGGCAAGTTCGTAGGACTTAACGATCATGAATGGGCTGTTATAGAGCCGTTGATTCCTTATCCGTGGGGAATAGCAGTAAGCGGAACGCAACCAATGCATCCAAGAAAAGTTCTCAATACCTTGATTTGGGTGCTGACAACCGGAGCGCGTTGGTGCGACGTGCCGACCGGTGAACAATGGGCGTCGAAATCTTGTGCACATCGATATCTGGGATTGTGGAAAGAGAATGGAATTCTAGAGCGCGTACTCGCTGCATTGCAGGAAGTTTGTCTGGAGTGGAAAATGATCGATTTAACCCGATTGGCAATTGATGGTTTTTTTTCTGCTGGGAAGGGAGGCGGAGAAAAAGTAGACCATGGTTACAAAGGAAAAGGCGTTACCACTCACCTGCTTGTCGACGGTTTAGGTCAACCTCTTAGGACCACAAGTACGGGGGCTGCCGGTGATGAACGAAAGGAGGTGATTCCCCTGATAAAAAAAAATCAGCGGGTGGCTAAAGCCTCTCGTAGCACGCGGAATAACACCGATCGTGGAAGCAGATAAGGGGTATGATGCGGAAGAATTGCGGTTGCAAATTTTGGCGATGAAGTTATTTCCGTATATCTCTCACTGAAGAATGGGACGGGACAACGCGGAACAACAAACGAAAGTCCTAGAAAACCACCGATGGAAAGTGGAGCGAGGAATCTCGTGGTTACAACGAAAATACCGACGATTGGTTGTGCGATGGGAAAGAAGAATGAGATATTGGGAAGGTTTTTTGATGCTCGGCGTATTACTTTACTGGGTGAGAGAATGTGTTTTGTTTGGATTAGGTTAATGAGTAGGAGATAGGCTCCATATCACCTTATTGTTGACACATCAAAAAGATCATAAAAATTATTGAAAGCTTGGGCACTCAAACAATTTATGTCGATCCGCGCGAAAACTAAGAGCCAGTATGCCGTGTCTGGCTTTCCAAGCCGGCAAACCAGAAAACGGATGAGTTTTACTGCCTGTTTTCACTATAAAAAAGATCGTCCGCTTCCAGCGCCTCCTCTCTAATGGAATCGCCAACAATGGCCTAGATTCGGCTCAGGATGCGTTAAGAGAGCTGTGGGCTAGGTTCGGGGGGGGCTGGATCGAAAGCTGCTTAAGCTCAAATTAAATTAATATAGTTACTCAGAAGGAGTAAAATCTGCCCCGCGCAGCGCCCAGTAACCTCCTAGAGTAGCAAGTCCTCCAACTATGATGGCGACCTGGACAGGGGAGGGCAATCTTCTTTGGATGGATTGCGCAAGACGTGACAGAGCGACACGTAGTTTGAGTTTTGCCAATCTTGCAGGGCCCAATTCTTGAGTCAATATAGCACGCTGACTAGCTCCGAAGTAATCTAAATGAACGAAGTTGATGTTGAGTTGAAGGCATTGTTTTTCGAATTCTTCTTTTGCTCCCTCGATTTTCATGAGGGCGATATAGTGTTCAGGTTTTAAGCTACGAATTTCTCCAAGTAAAAAGGGAAGATGCTGCCGAATTTGTGGATTGCGGCAGAGAATGCTCATCTGTTCAGGACTTAATTTGTTAATTTCACTCAGATTACTTAAACAGATATATCCTAGAGTTGGATCGTTAAGAATTCGCTTGTTGGGGTCGGTAAGAATACTTTCTTGCATATATTTTCGCAGTTTATGAAGGACTTCTTTAGGGTTATTGCACGGAGCGGATGCCTCTAATTTTAATTTTTCATTCACAATCTGAAAATAATGTTTTTTCTTGTCACTTATTATGTCGCAATGGACTTGCTGGAATAGTGTAATCCACATTTGGAATTCCTTCTCTTCCTCTGTATTTAAAGGCTTATAGGGGGTATGGGGGGACGAATGATACCGTGTGTCTCCAAGAGATAATTCTGTCCAAATCACCCGGGGAGAGAAGTCTCCTTCTCCTTGTAAATTGACAACGCAATACTCATGGATGTTGGATGTATCAACAATATTGATTTTTGTCTCTTTCAAAAACCTAAGGTCGTTGATATCACCAACAGTAGCAATGATATTCCCGGCCCTGGCATATCGTTGGAGCTTTAAAAACTGCTCTTCATCTTGATGATACCAGCACGCACTGAGGCGGTTCTCTTTTCTCCAATCTCCATGTGTCCCAAGGTGGAGATAAGCACTTCCCAATGTCTTGATGTGTTTCAGGTAATAGTTTTTAACCCGCTGTGGTAGATCACTCATTTGAGTTTTTTCAGTAATCACGGCGATGCGCTTGGACATAATGGCATCATAGTCATTTGAAGACCAAGGAATGGGGTCCGATAGCTCTGTATATTCTTGCATATTTTGAGAGATACGCAGCAATAGAACATTGAAATCAATATAGGCCTTCGCACGGGGATTAATGTCTCGAGAAATCAACCCTATGCAAAGCCCTTCATCAGAAAAAAGGAGATCGAAAAATCCCCGCTCTGTACCCGTTGCAACTATCGCCCCGGGCGTTGATTGATCAAGGTGGGGTTTAATATTTTGGGGCGGCCATTCGTTTTGGCACCGGGTATAATCTTGGAAATCACATTTTTTCCAAACACTAAAGTCTTGGAAAATTAAATCCGCATAACGGTCCTCAAGAGATATGTTCTCTGCGGATGAATATGAATGCGTTGAGTTAATCTTGCTAGTCATTTTTTATCATATAATGATTTTATAATAAATATTGTATCAAATTGATGATTTAAAGTACATTAATTTATAATAAATTCTATTATCCATAAAACGCGCCTCTGTACTACAGCGTTTCATTAATTTTGCCAATTGTGGGATAAAGCTTTTTTAGCTTGATTCTTGCGTCCTCAACTGTGAAGCGCCAGTCTATAACATGCGCATCCTTGTTTCTGCCCTCTAGCCAGGAGGCAACTTCTTTTTTAACCTCGACTATGTCTCTTAGGCGTCGGTTTAAACATTGCCTGGAAAGGTGGCTTAATTCGATTTCTGCCATGTTTAACCAGCTCCCGTGTTTCGGCGTATAACGAAATTCCAGACGGTCTACGATCCTTTTCGCCTCTTTGGGCGGCAGAAGCTCATAAAGAGCAGCACCTGTATGGATATTTAAATTATCGCAGACCAAGAGGATCTTTTTTGCCTTGGGATAATGCTCCTCTACAAGTTTCTGTATATGTTTGGCCCAATCCAATCGAGTCCTTCTCTCCGAAACATCAATGTATCGTTTCCCTGTTAGTGGCTCAAAACTCAGCAGAATATTACTCACGCCATTGCGCTCATATCCTGTATCAAAGCGTTCAACCTTACCTCGTTTTGCTGGAATGTTATCCAGCTTTCCTGCCTCGTGTTGCTTACTCGACTCATCCATGCAAATCATTGGATATTCTGGATTGTATGGGCACTTATAGAGGCCTAACACATTTTCCATTCGGCAAACAAAGTCAGCGTTTTCCTCAGGAGGAATACACCATTCTTTCTTTAGCCAGGGCTTAAGTTCATTTTTTTTAAAGTGCGATGGACTGTGCTTCTGGAAATAGAATCAATAACTTCTAGCTGAACCAGTCTTTCGCTTAACAATCTCAAGGTCCATTCTTTGCGCCCTTCCGGAGGGGCTCCGCAACATATGGCAACCAGATGGGCTTCTTGATCACCATCGAGTTTTCTTGGTTTGTATTGGCGATGTTTTTTTCGGTGCAAAGCAGCTTCCAGTCCATCGTTTGCGAAAGATTCTCTGCTCGATGTACAGAGCGTTCGTGAATATTCAACCCTGCCGCAATAGCTTTTGCTCTCAAACCCGGCCCCTCTTCACCAGAATCTGCCTGCAATAGTATTCGAGCATGAGTGATTGTTTTTGCCTTCTGCTTTCCTTTATGCACAACTTCGAGTAATTGCTTGCGCTGACTGGGTGTTAACTTGACTTTATACTTCTTTCGCATACCTGCACTCCCACGAATTTTACAAGGCGTCAAGTATATTTTTTATCAAGAAATTATGTCAAAATTAATGAAACGCTGTAGTACACGACAAAAAATGATTTGAAGAAAGAAACCCGCTGAAGTGGCACCATATCTCGTTGGTTACTAAGCAGCGAGGTATAATGAGACAGATCAGCGAGTTAGAGACTACTTTAATTCATTTCTTGGATTGGAACAAAGCCCGAATTTCGTTCCTGATCCAAATTCTACAGGCCCTGTTCCTTGTCAGGAGCGTAAATCTCACCCAAATAGCCCAGGCCTTTTGCTCCCAGGCAAAGGAAGAGTCCGTCTATCGAAGAATTCAACGATTTTTCGGCGGTTTTTCCTTCGATATGAGCTTTATCGTCATTCTCGCCTGTAAATTCTTCACATGGGGTGAACAGTGCGTTTTGCTGTTAGACCGGACGAACTGGAAATGGGGTAAAACTCACATCAATATTTTGGTACTGTCGATCGAGCATCGGCTTTGTTGCGCAATTGCCTTCAAGCAGCTAGCTGCTTGATCGCCGCCTGATTTTAACCGACCACCTTGTAACTTTGCGGCATCCCAAGTTCTGTCATTCGATTGAGAGCATCCAGTTTTATAATAAATATGTTAGATGCCCGTCTTTTAATTGAGAGTATGATCGTAATACTCTCTGTTATTCTTTCTGCATATCTTGCTATTAGATGGCAAAGGAATCCTCGTATAATAGCCTATACAACTTTGCCAGGTCACGTTAAAATGACGAATGGAGAAGTTATTTCCACTCGCAATCTCATATTGAGAAATGATGGAAAAAAGGAGGCAAAAAATGTACAAATCATACATCTTCACTTACCCGAGACTTTTCAAGTTTTTCCAGCGATAGAGTATGCAACCAAACAACTAAAAGATGGATCGGCTCTCGTTTTCCCGATAATAACGCCAGGGGAACAAATTGCGATATCCTATGTTTATCCAGGTGAACTTTTTGGCAAGATCCATGGAATGATAAAGCATGATGAGGGGCTAGTACCTGACCACAAAAGTTTTTAAAAAAATGTTTGAATAGTGTTCCATATATGCCTTTCATTTGGAGGCAGCTATGAACAAAAAATGGTCCGTTCATCTCACAGTTGAGGTGCGCAGCGAACTCGAGGACATTGTTAGAAAAGGGAAGTCATCCGCGCGGATTATCAGAAGAGCGCAAACTCTGTTATTCGCTGATGAGAAGAAACCAGATAAAGAGATTGCCTCTTTGCTACGGTGCAGCGAGGTGAGCGTTTACAATACAAGAAAAGCCTACTGTGAACACGGGCTACAACAATCACTCAATGAAAAAGCGCGATCCGGAAGACCGGAGAAGATGGTTGGAAAGGCTAAAGCCCATTTAATCGCGCTTGCTTGCAGCGAGGCGCCCGAAGGACGCGCCTGCTGGACAATGCAGCTACTTGCGGATCGTTGCATTACGCTAGAGTTGACAGATTCCATATCGGACGAAACGGTTCGCAGAACATTAAAAAAAACGAAATAAAGCCATGGCAAGTAAAGAGTTGGTGTGTTCCAGAAGTGGATTACGAGTATATTTGTCGGATGGAAGATGTTTTAGATTTATATGAGGAGCCGCTGAACGAAAAGAAACCCGTTGTGTGTTTTGATGAAACACCAGTCCAATTGGTAGATGATGTGTTGGCGCCAATTGCCGCAGTGCCAGGGAGAGTCAAACGCCGAGATTATGAGTACGAAAGGAATGGAACAAGCAACCTCTTTGTTTTTGTACAGCCCTTGGGAGGCTGGCGGGAAATAAAAGTCACAGACCAGAGAACAAAAAAAGATTTTGCCGAGTGCATGAAGGATCTGGTGGACAAACATTTTCCCGAGGCAGAAAAAATTAGGGTTGTCATGGACAATTTGAATACGCATCGACTGGCTAATCTCTACGAGACGTTTGAGCCCGAAGAAGCCAGGAGGATCATTAAGAAATTAGAGGTGCGCCATACGCCAAAACATGCAAGTTGGTTGAACATGGCAGAGATTGAAATTTCTGTTCTTGGCGGTCAGTGCCTCAAAAGGCGAATAGGCTCAAAAGAAGTTCTCGGTAGAGAGGTGGCCGCTTATGTATCAGATAGAAATGCTAGACGGGCAAAGATCCTTTGGGGATTTGCTATCCCAGATGCGCGAGTGAAAATGAAGAGGCTCTACCCATGAAAACTTTTGTGGTCAGGTACTAGCTGAATGTATAAATGTTCTATTGACCAGACAATATTCACAAAAAGCTCTTTTTTTGTGCGAGTACTTATAGTAATAGGAGCGGGAACAATTCTCTATTTCTGTGGACTGTTTATTAAAGAGGCCATCTCTTTATTCCGAAGTTACTTTCCTAGCATATTTTTTGGCTCAACTGCAAGGCGAGGTTGAACGTTTTAAGTAGCTTTTTGACCTCTTGATGGATTCGGCAGGATGGTGGTATTTAGTGTGCGATCAAAGGAAAGTGATGGGGATTTTTTAGGATAGCAACATTAAGATCGACATCAAGAGTTGGCCAATGCAGATGGGTGTCATGATGAAGCTCTACATCATAGATATCTGGAATGGTAGCATTCTTAAAGAATGGATATTCTTCGTAGGTCAAGAAGAATTCTTCGTCACTAAGACACAGCCACAAACCAAACCGGGTAATGTTGATTTCAACTGGAAAAATGGTTTTTCCAAGAGCTGAGGATTTCATCAATATGTTTCTCCACTAATAATTGCATTTGATTCAGTTGTTTCTTATTTAGACCACGATATGTAGCTAAAGAAATAATAGGCTCTATCCAAAATTTGGCTTCTCCATCAGGACAAGAAATATGCACATGCATTCGAGGCTCTTCCCTGGAGAAAAAGAAGAATCGAAAAGGCCCTTCCTTGAAAACTGTCGGACTCATAAAAAGCCTCTCTTTTTTCAAAAGTATAGCAAAATCATTGATTTTGCCACAGAACGGCAAGTGATTCTTTGAGCTTACTCCAATAAAAAGTCCTGATTACGTCCGATTGCCTCCAAAAACGGGGGACACTTTGCTTCCCCTTTTTCGTTTTTGCCGGTGACTCGGAGCCATATTACGAGCGGAGCTCTCCATCTTTCAGCCCCACGCGAGCCAATACTTTGGCTCGCTCCTTTCCTTGCGGAAAGGGGGCCTCGAGAGTATTGGCTCTGAGAGGACTCGAAATGAGCAGCTTTGGCCGGGGTCCTCAACGACGCATCGTCATTGGGGTGGCCGCTGCGAACCGGAGCCCGAAATGACGGGACGATCGTCTCGCACGTCAGCTCAGGGGGAGTCCGGTCATCGGCAAAAATGAGCTTCCTTTGAAAGCCTTTTTCATCAAAATTTAACGCCGGAAACCAACAGCCTTGTGCTGTTGGAGGAAGGCGCTCCTTGTATTTAAATGTTCCCACTCTTAAACTTAGCACATTTTAGGGTGTGCAACGGCATTAAGTTGTCTCCGCCTCGGGAATAATCCCGACCCTATTTGTTAAGCCTTCGGGCTGGCGCAAGAAACAGACGCTTAAATCTGACTCTTGCTCGATCTATCGGTTGAGCAACGGGTGCTAGATCTTCGGATCGAAGTAAATCGTCCGTAAAGTGGCAGCCACGGCTGACCATAAATCACCGCTCTTCGGAGTTGGGTGTCAAAAAGCCTCCACGCTTGTCGTGGATGGTTATACCCAAGGAAATTCAAAACTTGGCAGCAGGTGCCTGAAAGGGACTAAATTTATCCCTAACCCGGCTTCTTAAATCCCGGCCTAAAGTTGACTCCGCGGTCATAGTCGCCAATACAGCGAAAAAACCAAGAATCGCTCCTCTAAAGTCTTCAAAGTACTCGTAATAAGTATTGTAAACTACCCGCTCCTTCATCCATTTCCACAGTCGTTCTATCGGGTTTAGATTGGGGCTATAGGGCGGTAAAAAGTGCAAACAAACTTTTGCCGTTTCTAGGTACTGCCTCACAGCCCTATTCCGATAGTACGGTGCATTATCGCAAAATACATGGATCTTTCGTTTACTCGGGTAAAATTCTTCGATCTTTTGGAAAAACCGGATTATCGATTCTGCGTTTAAAGTCTCGTCTTCTTGGATTACCACACTGTGGGTGATGACATCGATGCTCCCTGAAAGATTGAGCCTGGCACGTCCTGTGTTTGCTGGGATCTCTTTACGCACGCCTTTTTTGATCCACCCATAAGCAGGCTGCACATTGTGCGTTGGATGAACGCCGTCAATAAAGCAGATAGTCTCATCCTCGAGGAGTTCTGCCTTGAGTTTCTCGTATCCGGCGAGCCACTTTTGTTGCTGCTCTTTGTTGGCTTTCCCGGGTACAACGGCGGGTTTTTTGTAGGAAAATCCGTGTCTTCGCAGCCAATCCCTCAATCCGTGGACGGTATAGACAATACCGAAAGTCACTTCTACATATGCGACGATATCCTTGACGTAAAGGTACGTGTGTTCTTGAAGATGAGCCTCAAGTTGCTCGGACTGCGTTTGGGATAGTTTCTCCTCGGAGCCGCCGCTTTCGGGGCGCAATTTTTTCGACGTTTTGTATGCGTCAACATGGTGACGAACTGCTTCGTCAGAAATCAACAGAACCCTGGCAATGTCTTTGGGAGCCCACCCCTCATCATAGAGGAGAACAGCCTTTATTCGATCACGCACCCGCCCATCGCGGTCCCCCCGGTGCCGGAGTTTGAGTTCCTGTCGTTCTGAGTCGGTTAAAAAATTCACGCAGCCATTGTGCAGTCAAGGGAAATTTTCACGCATCAAAATTTTGAATCACGAGCGGTATACTTTACGCACAGATCAATATCCAACTGAAGCTGCGTATGATGAGGTTCGTCCAGCAGACTATACCCAACTAATCCCGATGCCTTCGGATAAATTAGCCTTTCTCTATTCGAGTAAGCGCTATGATATCCCATTCGGATGGTTTGCCAACCCAATTCCATCGACCACTTCAACATCGTGGGCAATCATGCTGCATTATAACTACAACCCATTCAGCGTAGAAGGCAACTACAACGCCAATTTTATCCCAAGTCCTTTACGAGCCGCAAATGAAGTGCTTTCAAATAAAAATACTCATGCGGAGTGACGCAACCTTCTGGTGCTGATCAATCCTAACAATGCAAAGCCTGTCATAAGAATCAAAATGGTAACGACATGGGGGTATAGCCAACTGACTACTAGGCCCGAACTTAACCAGGCAAGAGCCTTGAGCGAAGTTCCGCTTCCCATCACATCTCCCTGTTCTCTATCTGAGACTGCATTAGAGAGAAAAGACAAGAGCACGTTGTACATCATGGCAATCCCGAGCATCATAGGCACTACTGCAACCCAGGGGAAGATCTCGGAATGATTGAGAAGTAAAGCGCTGAAAAGAGAAACAATCAAAAATCCGATCCCCATTTTTAGCAAGAAAGCATGCGCAAAGCGGTTCAACAGGGCGTGGATCACAAAAAAGATCCCGCCGCTAAAACACATCCCTAAAAACATGGTGAATAGGCCAAGGTCTCCAGAAGAATAGTGATACTGGTCGACTAAAAACAAGATGCAAAGCTGATAGAACATCGCGAGCGACCAGTGTACAATAAACAATATGAATGAATAGAGACGGACTCGTTTGTCGAAAAGGATGATGAAGCCCTTGGTTAGAATAGTGAGATAGCTGATTTTTGCAGGGTAGTCATGGCTCAATGGTTGTTTTGGGAAATAAAAATATAAAAAAACGGCATTTAATAATGTTAATACAAATGAAGCGATAAATGGTATTTGGAAATGGTATTTTCCTGTTAATGTTGGTTCTGCTAAAAATCCGCCGACTACAGGCCCTATAATGAAGCCAATAGTTCCTGCGAATGTCGCGAACCCCATATGGCGGGCTTTTTCCTTAGGATGGCTGATATCTGCAATAGCCGCCTGGGCGACCCCTTCCGAGCCATCCATAAAGCCCGCCAGAGCGCGGCTGGCAAACAAGAGCAGTAAGCTGCCGATAGAAATGGCCGTAGCTGATAGGAAAAAGCTCGTAGCAACGCCGACAAGGCCCAGAACGAGCACTGATTTACGACCTACATGATCGGACATTCTTCCTAAAAACGGCGCTCCCAAGATCATGCAGACATTCGGCAGAGCTAAAATCATGGAATACGATAGGGTTTTGATATAGGTGCTGGCATCGCTAGCAAATAGAGATTCGCCACTTGCAAAAAATAGCGAGGCGAAAATAGGAAAGACCAATCCGATGCTCATGGCGTTGATAAAGAGAAGAAGGCAAAGGGTCAAAATGATCATCGTGGCTCATGGTACTATTTTGAGAGAACCTAAACATTAGATTTTTCGTTTTTTGAGCAAGTCATTGTAAATTTATAGTCGAAAAATATCGAGCCCCATTTATGGGGGCCCTATTGACCTCGTTTGGCAACCCGCTTTTGTAGGCACTTATTCAATAAAGTGCCGCTCTCCGAAGATCGTCATTGTTTGATAAAGAAAGTCGCGTAGAGCAAGTGTCTCCTTTTCAACAGCAGGAAAATCGCAACTCTGATTGCGAATCGCGAAATAGATTTTTTGCGAACGAGTCTCAGGATAGACCATTTTCAGGATCTCCCATTGCTCTGCTTTTGGGAGGAAGGAGACCAATAATCCCTCTGTTGAGTCGAATATAACATTCAGTTTTTCTCCGGGTTTGAGCAGTCTTCTCAACGGGATTTGAAGACCCTTAGCCCGACGACAAAAGACGGAATAATGGGGGCACACGAGATCGAGATCCAGGATTACGATGATCGATGTGAGGAACCCCCTGCAAAGCGCGAAGGGCTGTCCGGAATACCGCTTTGATGAGTAAGCCGCATCGAATTGCATCGTCCGAATAGGTATCTGGCCGGCCTGGTTTGTTGGATCTCTCGACTGAGTACCATTTTTGGATGGCATTTTCATCGAACCAAAAAGTGATGCTTCCCCGATTCACCAGCGATTGGTTATACTCTCGCCGGTTGCGGATGAGGTACTTTTCTTCTTGGGAGGGATCGTATCTTTCTCGGGTGTCATGTTGAGCCTAAACTTTTTGTGTAAGCGACAAAAAATTTATAGACTCACTGGCTTGAGGGCAAGTAGAACCTCATCCGCGGCTATTTACGCAACAACGCCCAAAGTCGAGATGATATAGCAATGGGCAAACACCTAGGGGCGTGAAAGTGGTTTCTTATAGAGAGCTTATCAGTTTTATATGGAAGTATGTCCGACTTCAAAAATGGCTTTTTGCCTTCATTTTTCTTCTGGATTCCTTGGCGTGGCCTCTAGAGGCTTTGGCGTGGCCTTATATTTTGCATGTAGTTGTAGATATTTTCACCCGCTTCGACGGAGATCGCCTGGCCGCATGGCAAGCATTGCAAGCGCCGATCATTGGAGCGATATGTTTAGTCATTTTCACCGAAGTAGCCTCCCGCACAATGGGCTTTCTTCTTGCCAAGGGTATTCCAACACTTCAGGCAAATCTCCGCATGGCCATGTTCGACCATATCCAGCATCATTCTCCCCGCTACTTCAATGAACGATTTGCTGGGAGTCTTGCAAATAAAATCACAGATATGACCAGCCAAGTGGAAACGATTATTTCGCAATTGTTTTGGCCCATCATCCCTTCTTTTGTGGCATGCATTTCAGGAGTGGTTGTTCTGTGGTTTATACATCCTCTCTTCGCATGCATTTGGTTTACATGGCTTATGATTCATATCGGAATTTCTCTCACAGTCACTCGTCCCATCGATTGTTTAGAACACCGCCACGGAGAAGCGCGAAGCACACTCCTTGGCAAAATTGTCGACAGTTTTACCAACAATTTTGCTGTTAATCTCTTCTATCGCTTTCAATATGAAAAAAATACCATTGCTCCTTTCCAAAATAAGGAAGCGGAAACAAATATTGCAGCAAAGCGGTATACTCAGAAGACCTTCTGCTATATCTCTATCGTTCATTTCCTTGGATTTGTTCTCGGAATCAACGGTTCTCTTCTCTACTTATGGATCCACGGTCAAATCACCACTGGACAAGCTGTTCAGGTGTTCATGACTCTCTGGAGCCTCATTACAATCTTATGGAACGTCGGCATTTCTTTACCCACTTTATTCCAATCTTTTGGGATGGCCAAGCAAGCCTATTCCCTCATGAGCGATGTCCAAGATTTGGGAGACAGGCCAGGTGCGCAAGACCTGAAAATCTCCATGGGTGAAATTGTCTTTGACAAGGTTCATTTTCACTACGGAGAGCAAAAACTATTCGAGAACAAACAGGTCAAAATCCATGGAGGAGAAAAAGTGGGCCTCGTCGGCTACTCAGGCGCGGGGAAATCCTCCTTCATCAACTTGATCTTGCGATTTTTCCCTCTGGAAAGCGGCCGTGTCCTCATCGATGGTCAAGAAATTGCGAATGTTACCTTGGAGTCCCTGCGCAGCCAGATTGCATTGATCCCTCAAGACCCCGTGTTGTTTCACAGAACGCTCAGAGAAAATATTAACTATGGAAAGCCGGAAGCAACAGAGGAGGAAATGCTCCGCGCGGCGCACCTCGCCCATTGCGATGAGTTCATCCGGAATATTCCTCATGGTTATGAAGCAAAAGTAGGAGAACGAGGGACTAAGCTCTCGGGAGGGGAAAAGCAAAGGATTGCAATCGCTCGCGCGATTTTAGCGGGCGCTCCTATTCTCATTTTGGACGAAGCGACCTCTTCTCTTGACTCTGTAACGGAACGATACATTCAAGACAGTCTAGAAAAGCTCATGCAGAATCGGACAACTATTGTGATTGCGCATCGTCTGTCAACACTCTCCCACATGGACCGGATTTTGGTCTTTGATCAAGGCAAGATTGTCGAAGAAGGCGCACATACCGCTTTGATGAGCAAAAGAGGGCTGTACGCGAGAATGTGGAATATGCAAGTAGGCGGATTTTTGCCTGAGGCGCCTGTATGAAAGAACAGACTATGATCCTGTCTTTTGAACCGGATCGAAGCTTCTTTTCCGAACCCAGAGAGGCGAGAGCTCTAGCACTCGCTTTACAGGACTTTGAACGCTCTCGGCCATTTTCGCCACTTCTTCAATCTGGAGGTTAAAGACCTCCTCGGGCGACCTGAGAAGACCCCGAACGACCAGCATTTCTCCGTATTGTTGCAGTTTCTCATGGATCTGATGTTGAGCTCTTGCAACGATATGATGCTCATTTTCTTTCTGGTAGAGGTGGCGGTGAGCCAAGACCATGGTCCGTCTGAGCTCTGGGTTTTGAGCAAAGAGAAGGTCCATTTTTGCGATTTGCTGCGGCGTAAGAGTTGCGGACGCGGGTTCGTGCTCCGCATCGCCGAGCGTCATAAGAAGCTGCTCCAGAACCGTGTCGTAGGGGACGGAAGAGACCATGTTTTCTGAAGAAGTATGCTCATAACTTCTGGCAAAATCGGCAATTCGTTGCCAGGTTTCTGGGTACTTGGCTTGCAGGAGAGATTTTGTTTCCTCGGCATCCGCGTTCTTGGCGATCCCAAGATCGGTCAGCTCCTTTGCTAGCCGAGCGTGCTGTTTCTCTTTTTCATAGCTCAAGTTCGCCATGGGGAAACGGAGGTGGAGATAAGAAGAGAGGAGCGCAGGGTCGGGGATCTGATTCATCTGCTCTTGCATGAGAATGGCAACGGCGCCGTGGCCAAAGCGGCCTCGGCTGAGGAAGTGGACCATCCAGTTCTGATAAACCTGGCCAAATTGCCGCAGCTTTTCCGGAGTAGGCTCAAAATGATCTGCCAGCTCTTGGAATTGCTTCACGGTAACGACTCGGTCGTCAAACAACCCTTCCAGGCGGTCAAGGCCCCATTTGAGAAGCGCTTCCGTGAGGTTCGCGTAGGCGGCAGGCTGGCCTTTATCATCCTCGATTTGGATGTAAATGCGCTGGTTAATCACCTTGTAGCGCAAGGGCACTTCCAATTCGAGCCTCTCGCTGATCTCATCATAGGCTTTTTGAATAAAGTCCAGCTGCATCGAAGTGAGGGGCATATTCGGCCGGCTCGTCCATTTTCCTTCCTCGTCGATCCGGTGGATTTGCATTTCTAAGTCTTGAACGAGGCCAGAATTTTGAAGTTCGGGGCGAACGAAATTTTCGATCTTCCCCTCGAAGATCTCGAGAGCTCCTTCAAAAACAACTGAATTCAAGGAGTCGAGGGTTACGATTTTTCCATCCCAATCGGCGAGCTCTTTGGTGGCATTGGCTGTCGCTAAAAGTGTCGGGATGCGCTGTTCTCTTCCCACAATGGCTGTATGGCTAAGAACTCCTCCCACATCGACAATGATCCCGCCGAGCTTGGGGAATACAATGGTCCACTCCGGAGTGGTTTTTGAGGTGACGAGGATGTCGCCCTGGCTGATTTTTTCAAGGGCCTCTTTAGGAGTTCTCGCATAGACCAAACGCCCAGTGTGGGCCCCTGGATAGCCGGTAGAGCCTCCATGGAAAATCATATTGGCGTTTGATGCGCTCTCTTTCGGAATTCCCGTGACAGTAATCGAAGAAGAAGAGGAGAAAACAGTTTCAGGCCTTGTTTGGAGAAAGTAGAGGACGCCTTGCGGGTCAATGGCAAATTCTGTATCGATAAATTTGTAACCAAATCGCTTTTGATAGTACTCTCCGATCGTGCGGATCGATCTTGCGATTTCCATGACTCTTTCTTTGTCGATGGTAAAGCGGTGCCGATCTATTTCAGGGATGGGGAGGTATTCGACGTCTCCGTGTTCTTTGGCGATCGCCTTGATTTCCTTGTCTCCCATGACTGAAGCGAGCAAGGTTTGGGCTTCCGGGTCTACTTCCCAGGAATCTGGATTCGCAAGGCCGCTGACAACCGTTGCTCCCAATCCATAATTCGTCTCAATGTGGATTTTGGCTTCTCCAGAGGGATTCACGTTAAATCCAACTCCTGCCACAGCGGATTGAAGAGAGCGTTGAATGACGACGGCGAGTTTCACAACGCTGTGTCTTAAACCAACACCGATCGCCGGATCTCCCTTTTCAAGGGCAAGCAAGAGGCGGAGTTGATTGCGGTATTGCACAGTATGAGGATGAAAAAGCGAGGCCCAGCAAAGGGCGACGGAATGGAGGATCTGCTCTTCTCCTTGTCTGTTGAGAAACGTATCGTGCTGTCCCGCGAAAGAGGCATTCGGGAGGTCTTCCGCTATCGCAGAACTTCTCACTGCAACCGGGACGTTTGCCTCATTCACTAAGAGTGAAAGCGCCTTATATTGCTCCATCAAAGATTCATAGAGGGCGGGGCTGAAAGCCGTTTCAAAAAATTTCTCCCTAACGCGAGAGGTCTCTTCCGTTATTTGCGTTTCCAGATCGCGGATTTCTGGAGTCGAGCTTCCGCCCGATTCGATCATAGCGGAAAGCCAAGCGTCGGATAGATCGTCTAGTACCTCCAATTCTTGTTTTAAGGCGGGATTGGAGGCGACGAATTGTCGATAGATTTCGGTTGTTACGATAAACCCTTCAGGCACCCGAACTCCTGGTACAGACTGCAAAACTGAAAGACTGGCCCCTTTACCTCCTACTAAGGCGATCTCTGTCGAATGCTCATCGCCAAACCAGACAATGGAGGACGGGCTGTTGTATTTGGGAGGCGCTTCTAAAATCGCTGCCATTTTTCGATGAGAGGCCCGGTAGCTGGCCGGCTCTATAGCCGCTGACAGAAGGGATTGTGAGTTTGTTGCGGGAGTCGGGGGAATCGGGGCTGGCAATGCAGAGGTGCTAAAGATTTTATTCGTCATCATCTTCCTAAATCTTGTTAATTGCTGTTAATATGTAGTTTTTGGCAATAAACATCAACTACAAATGTATGTTTTGTTGACCTTCAATGGAAATGCTAGTATAGTTGTGAAAAAAGAGAAGATATGTTATTACAGACTATTTTTTGGTTGATGACTATTTTATTGGGGATGAGTGGGTTGCAGTCTACGGCTCACCCGCCCCCCTTAAGGAAAAGATTGCCTCGGAAAAGCTCCATGAGGCGCTTGAGTATCGAGTGGCATTCGATCTTGGCTCCGGCAACCTCAAAATGCAAGCGGCCTGGGTCGATCCGAAAGGGGGGAGGATCGTAGAGATGGCTGCCACAGAATCGGTACCCATTCCCGTTCGAGATTCTATCGACCGAGATCCGAACCAAAACATTCCTGAAGAGATCGTCGCTCAACTTGGCTCTGCAATCCAAAAGATGCAACGAAAAACGGGAAAACCGGCTCTTGTGTGTAAGTTTGTTGCGGGAGCCACTGATGCATATCGGGTCGCCCGCAATGGCTCTGAAGTATTGGATCTCCTTGCCAAGGAATCAGGCATTTCGATCTTTCTCCTCTCGCAAAATGAAGAGGCCGCACTTGGCTACAGTTCTCTCAAAGCGGAAGGGGTTGTGGACAGCCACAAGGGAGCGCTCATTTGGGAAAATGGAGGGGGAAGCACTCAATTTACGCGAGAAATCGATGGAAACCTTCAATCCTACAATAAGTCTCTTGGCAAAGTACCGATGAAAAACCATCTCATTCAAGAAATACAAAAGAAAGCCTTAAGTCAAACATCCACTCCAAACCCGATCACCCGAGAAGAGGCAAAGCAAGCGATTGCGTGGACTATCGCACAATTTCAAGAGGCGCCTGCTTGGGTGAAAGAGAGCCCAACAGTAGTCGGGATTGGCGCCATGTTCCCAAACGTTCAGAAAGGAGTCGGAAAGGGGACTTTTACGAAAGAAGACCTGTGGCAACTCATTGAAAAGCGGCTCGGAAAAAGCGATCACGATCTCAGCCCAAAATCTGATCCAAACGCCGCCTATCTGCTCTCTGATCTCCTCTTTCTCATTGGCGCCATGGAGGCTCTGCAAATCGAAGAGGTCATCTGCCCGGAGATGCAAGGACCCGGCAACACATCAGGCCTTCTGATCGATGCCTCCAAATGGCTATGATTTCCTAAGATGAGAACAGTATTTTTTCATTAGAAGACCGCTTGCCCCAAGGAGAAGGCTCCCAATGAAAACGAGGGTATGAACTCCGAATATTGGGGCAAATTGAGCGGAAAATCCAGCAACTGCCAAGGCAATAGCCATAATCGCGACAGAAATTCCCATGACCCATTCCTGAGATCTCTCGTCTACGGCCTCTGTACTACAGCGTTTCATTAATTTTGCCAATTGTGGGGTAAAGCTTTTTTAGCTTGATTCTTGCGTCCTCAACTGTGAAGCGCCAGTCTATAACATGCGCATCCTTGTTTCTGCCCTCTAGCCAGGAGGCAACTTCTTTTTTAACCTCGACTATGTCTCTTAGGCGTCGGTTTAAACATTGCCTGGAAAGGTGGCTTAATTCGATTTCTGCCATGTTTAACCAGCTCCCATGTTTCGGCGTATAACGAAATTCCAGACGGTCTACGATCCTTTTCGCCTCTTTGGGCGGCAGAAGCTCATAAAGAGCAGCACCTGTATGGATATTTAAATTATCGCAGACCAAGAGGATGTTTTTTGCCTTGGGATAATGCTCCTCTACAAGTTTCTGTATATGTTTGGCCCAATCCAATCGAGTCCTTCTCTCCGAAACATCAATGTATCGTTTCCCTGTTAGTGGCTCAAAACTCAGCAGAATATTACTCACGCCATTGCGCTCATATCCTGTATCAAAGCGTTCAACCTTACCTCGTTTTGCTGGAATGTTATCCAGCTTTCCTGCCTCGTGTTGCTTACTCGACTCATCCATGCAAATCATTGGATATTCTGGATTGTATGGGCACTTATAGAGGCCTAACACATTTTCCATTCGGCAAACAAAGTCAGCGTTTTCCTCAGGAGGAATACACCATTCTTTCTTTAGCCAGGGCTTAAGTTCATTTTTTTTAAAGTGCGATGGACTGTGCTTCTGGAAATAGAATCAATAACTTCTAGCTGAACCAGTCTTTCGCTTAACAATCTCAAGGTCCATTCTTTGCGCCCTTCCGGAGGGGCCCCGCAACATATGGCAACCAGATGGGCTTCTTGATCACCATCGAGTTTTCTTGGTTTGTATTGGCGATGTTTTTTTCGGTGCAAAGCAGCTTCCAGTCCATCGTTTGCGAAAGATTCTCTGACTCGATGTACAGTGCGTTCGTGAATATTCAACCCTGCCGCAATAGCTTTTGCTCTCAAACCCGGCCCCTCTTCACCAGAATCTGCCTGCAATAGTATTCGAGCATGAGTGATTGTTTTTGCCTTCTGCTTTCCTTTATGCACAACTTCGAGTAATTGCTTGCGCTGACTAGGTGTTAACTTGACTTTATACTTCTTTCGCATACCTGCACTCCCACGAATTTTACAAGGCGTCAAGTATATTTTTTATCAAGAAATTATGTCAAAATTAATGAAACGCTGTAGTACTGGACAAAAAATAAGTTGCTGACAATGGCTCGCTGAAGGCCGATCATATCTCGTTGTCTTTCAAGCATCGAGGTATAATGAAACACATCAGCGAGTTGCAAGCAACTTTATCCATTTTTTTCGATTGGCACAAGTGCCGTCTCGCCTGTCTAGGGCAAATCATTCAGGCTCTGTTCGTTGTCAGAACCATAAACCTGACCCAAATTGCTTCAGCCTTCAAGTCAGAGGCCAAGGAGGAGTCATCGTATCGTAGAGTCTGCCGATTCTTCACCGGTTTTACCTTCGACATGAGTAGGATCGTTCTTCTGGTTTTCCGCCTGTTTCCACTCGGCGATAAGTGCACTCTAATCCCCAATATTTTGATGCTCTCGATCGCTTACAGAGGCATTGGCATTCCACTACTCTGGGTTGTGCCGAATCTTGAAGGCAACTCATGTGCGGAGGATAGGATCGATCTCCTAAAGCGGGTCGTGGAACATCTCGGGATCAGCAGAATCGAGGTACTTCTTGCGGATCGCGAGTTCATAGGAACGCAGTGGTTCCGCTTTCTAATCGAACAGAAGATCCCATTCATCATCAGGGTTAAACAGAACTCCATGGTCGAAATCGGAGAGAACGGCAAACTTCCAATAGGACGCCTACGGAAATGGCTCTCACGGAAAAAAGTTGTGAATCACCCCATTAACCTCTGGGGTCTTTCTCTCTACGTTTCGATCGAAAAGAGAAAAGGCGCCAAGGAGCAAATGATCGTAGTCTCCAGCTATAAATTCGAGAATCCTCTGGGGATGCATAGGAGGAGTTGGGAAATCGAAACCATGTTCGGTTGTTTGAAGACCCGTGGGTTCCGAATGGAGGACACACACATCATCGATCAAGATTGAGAAGATGGTGTTCGTCCTCGCGATCGCTTTCTGCTGGGCATATCGAATGGGGGATATCAAGGATCAGATACAGGCGATAGAGGTCAAAACTCACGGGAGAAAGGCGAGGAGCCTCTTTAGGGAGGGGCTAAATCTGATCCGTAGGGCGATTTTTGGGAGGTGGATTCTGAGAAAATTCAGGCGACTACTTTCGTGTTTTACAGGTGGTTGCACGCTATGAATTTATTTTTTGTCCGGTATAAAGTGACCGTCGCCATAAATTCAAGCGATAAAATATTTTTACAATTATTGCAACAATTATGCAAAGAGCCTAGAGATTGTAATTATTGGCTTCTTTCCACGACGCGGCCGTCTTCGATATTGACGATCCGGTCGGCAAAGGAAATGATCCGCACATCGTGCGTGACGACGATGAGCGTGGCCCCTTTTTGTTTCACAATATCGCGCAAGAGCTCCATGATCATTTTTCCCGTTTCGTGATCGAGGAAACTGGTCGGCTCGTCGCAGACGACGAGCGTCGGATCATGGATGATCGAGCGAGCGATCGCGACCCGCTGCTGCTGTCCGCCAGACAGCTCTGCGGGCAATTTATGCGCTTTTTCTGGAATGCCCAAACGTTTGAGAAGATCATGAGATCGCTCTAGCGCCGTCTTCTTGTCGACCCCATTGAGAATGAGCGGGATGGAGACATTTTCCCGGCACGTCAGCGTTGGGATCAAGTTGAAGATCTGAAAGACGAACCCGATGTACTTGCCCCGATAATGGACTTTCTCCTCATCGGGCATTTGGTTCAGGTTGAGATTCGAAACCAGGCACTCTCCTTCGCTTTGGGTCAAAATGCCCGAGATGATCGAGATCAGCGTTGTTTTCCCGGAGCCCGAGGGGCCCATCAACATCAGGAGCTCGCCTTTCTCTACCTCGAGATCGATCCCGCGGAGCGCGTCCACACGGGTCGCCTCTTCGCCGAAATGTTTCTGGATCCCCTTGCAAATGACGGCCGGTTCTGAATTCTTCGCATTCATGTCGCTATTGTCCATGGACTAGATATGCAAGATATTCATCCATCTTGGCGAGAAAAAAGTTAACTTTTGAAGACGATAGCCGGATCTAGCCGTCTGACTTTCAGCAAGCTGAAGATCGCGGCGATCATGCAAATGAAGAACATCGACATCATGCTCATGAGATAGATGTAGAAAGGCATGCTGAATGAGAGCTCGGTGTTGTGGAATGAATAGCCAAATACGGCCGCCGCGCCGATACCGATGCCCCAGCCGATCGCGCTGACGGCAAGAGCCTGGACCAGGATCATTTTCGTCAGCAGCTTGTTGTCTGCGCCCATGGCTTTATAAATGCCGAAGTAGGGGAGATTGTCGACGGTAAAGTTGAAAAAGGTCTGCCCGGCGATCACAATGCCGATGACGATGCCGAGAAGGACGGCGACGCCGAAATTGATCACGATGCCGGTATTTTTTGTGTAATAAAGCATGGTGAGTTTCTTAAAGTCCCACACGGAATAGGCGGCAAGGCCTGTCGTGCCTCGGATGCGCTGGCATAATTGTTCGACGTCGGCGCCGTCTTTGGCTTTAACGAGGACAAACGAGAGGATATCTCGCTGGGCCGGAATAAATGTCGTCGCGCGGTTGTAGGTTGTGTACACGACAGGCTGCGATTGGAATGTGCGGGAAACTTGGCAAATTCCGACAACAGAGGCGCGGTTGTCGTTGAGTTCCATGCAATCTCCGACGCGGAGCGGCAATATCGTTCCGCCCGGGCCGGGAGAGGAGAGTTTCGTCGTGGCGCCCACATGATCGACGATCACGGCGTCTGGACCACGCAAATCTTCTACTTTGCCCTCGAGCATCCGCGGAGGGCCGCCGATGAGGGTCGCATCGTCGATGCCGATGAAAATACACGTTTGAAATGTCCCGTCGACAAGACGGGCGGGGATAGTGCCGTAGAACATCGGCACCGCCCACTCCACACCTTCGATTCTCCTGACGCGATAGAGATCTTGATTGCGCAGCGGCTTGATGTCGGCGATGTATTGCACGGTGGGATCGGCCACCCAGATATTGGGTTGGGATGTATCTGCGATGAAGCCAAAGGTGCGCAGCATGATTCCGATGAAGATCGAGCCTTGCTGAGAGATGATGAACGATGCAAAGCTGAGAGCGACGATGAGGCCGATGTATTTGAGTTTATCGCCCGCGAGCATTTTTAAGGCGTACAGGAGCATGCCCAATCTCCTCCTAATGCTTTATAGAGAGAAATGAGATCGCCGGTGAGCGATTGTTCGCTCGATACGAGAGAACTCTCTGAGTCGAGAAGCGTCTTTTTAGCTTCTAGAACTTGGAGCTCCGATGCGAGCCCTGCGTCTAGCAAATCTTCCGTCAAAGCGAGGGCGTCTTGATTGGCGGCGACTTCATGACCCAAAAACGTGATGCGCCTTTGCTCCTGAAAATAGGCGACAAGGGCGCTTTCTACATCTTTGAGCGCTAAGATAACGGTTTCTTCATAGGCCAATTCGGCTTGTTTTGCGAGCGATGTCTGGACCGCGATGTTGCCCTTCGTTCGGCCAAAATCGATGAGATCCCAATTGAGCGCCGGGCCTACGCTAAAAAAATTGCTCGCGGTTTTGAGCAAGGAGCCGATTTTCGTGCTTTCCCAACCGGCGGCCGATCCTCCGCCGACCCCACCCGTAAAGGTACCCCCGGCAAATGTGCTGCCGGTTAAAGATATGTGGGGAAATAGGTCTGCCACATAATAGCCAATTTCTGCGGTGGCAGCCGCTAACTGCCTCTCCGCTTGTCTCACATCGGGCCTTCTTCGCAGCAAGTCAGATGGCAGGCCGACAGGCACTTTGCCCGCTGCAAACGGAATCGATCCTGCAGTATCAAATTCGGCCGTCAGCTTTTCAGGCGGGCGCCCAAGGAGAAGCCCAAGGCCATAGATCGTTTGCTTGAGCGATGCATAAAGTGTCGGAAGGGTTGCGCGGGTCGTTTCAAGAGATGAGATTTGCGCATCCACCTGAATTTGGCTGAAGAGGCCTGCCTGTTGGAGATCTTTTTGCAAAGCAAGCTCTCTCTCAAGAGCTTCGATTTTTTTCAGGGTAAGTTCGATTTGCTGCTGGATCGCCCGGATGTTGGTATAATAAAGAGCTACTTCACTGACGACGGTGATGAGGACGTTTTCGGCGTTGTCGATGAATGCCTCCCAGGAATAGAGCGCCGATTCGCGCGCGCGGCGGTATTTGCCGAAGAAATCAAATTCCCAGATCGCATCGAATCCCAAGAGAAAGAAGTTGCTGTACCGGGGCAAGGTCGATGCGGCTCCGTCGGGCGAGGTCGATGCGCCAGAGGATGTCGGTGAGATCAGATTTTGGCTGTTGCGGTTGCGCGTCGAGACGGCATTAAAATCAAACTCAGGCCAAAGATACGAATTTTCGATCCGGTATTGGGCCCGAGCTTGCTCGATTTTCTCGAGCGCAATGGCGTAGTCGTAATTGTTTTTCACCGCTTCCGCGATCAGGCAGTCGAGGAGCGGATCGTTAAATTGCTTCCACCATCTTGACAAATCGCATTCAGAGGGCGATTCTGTCTCAACGGACAGCTTCTCTTCGGCAAAGGCCTCCGGCATGCAAATCTCAGGCGTTTGGTAATTGGGGCCCACCATGCAACCGCTCAACATCAATAACCAAAACCCAGAGATGCGCCACTTCATACCAAATATCGGAAATAACTTTGAGTTTGGCAAGGAAGCTGCACAAATTTTTTGTCTGGAACGAGTGACCATTGCCCAAAGGCAAGGCACGAGTGAAGACGAAAAATTTGTTGCAGAGCTGACGTAACCAAACTCAAAGTTATTTCTGATATTTGGTATCACTTGGACCCCTTTACTCTTAGGCTGGTTTGGGGAATGGTTGATTCAAGATAGACATCCAGGACTTGCCCCGGATAAACGCCAAATAAATCCCCTTTCGGAAAGCGGTAAAGCGCCTGCAAAACGCGCGTGTCGATCCGTTCCGTCGTCGCGCCGGTGAAGGAGCCTTTGGGGACGATGTAGGGTTCGAGACGCACAAACTCGAGTGGGTAGTTGATGTGGCTATTGCCCCGAACAAATGCCGTTGCAGGGGCGCCATTTCGATAGCGCCAGGCATCTTCTTCGTCGATATCGATCCTCAAATTCGGCGGATCGACCGTTCCCATGAGAATCAGAGGATAGTTTGCCGAACCATAGGGAATCAAGAGCTGCGATGATTGGGGGGGAGTATTCGGGGCTACTTCCCCCACATGCACATTGACCTGCAAAATTTTTCCGCCAATCGGCGCGCGGATGAGCGATTGATCGATACTGGCCTCGATAACGGCCAAATTAGCGACGGCGACATTCAATTGCTCTTCGGCCTCTCGCATCGCATAGTAGGTCTGGTCGTATTGCTGCTCGCTAACCGCCCGTCTATCCCTTAACCGCTCGTAAAACGAAAACTGATCCTTGGTATTTTCGACATTGACTCTTGCCGCCTCAATTTGGCTGCGGGCGGCCTCTGCTTGCGCATCGAACACGCGGGTATCTAGCAAAAAGATCGGATCGCCCGCATTGACGACATCGCCTTCCAAGACAAAGACCCTGGTGATGATTTGGCTGAAAGGGGATCCGATCGAGATGTTGCGAGAAGCGGCTTCGACAATCCCCTCTCCTGCGATCGAATGTTCATACGGCGAAATGGGCGGAGGAAACGGGATCGGAGCGACCGGGACTTTTCTCTGGCTCCAGAATACAACCAGCAAAGCAATAACAGCACCGAAAATGGCCAGTGCCGGGAAAAAAACTTTCCGAACCATGAAACCAGGGGTTTCTTCCCCCTATATATCAAGGGAAAAACCCGAGCAAGATGAAATCGTGGAAGCGCCAAGCATACAATGGAAATTTTGCTATCCCCCCTGAACAAATAACCTTCGTGAAAATGGAGGTAGAAAATGACCCGGATACGAAGGAAACATTCTCCTGAGTTCAAGCTTGGCAGTAATGGAGATCCTGCAGAGAGAAAAAACGGCGACCCAACTGGCGGGTGAGGTGGGAGTGCATCCTTAGGATTTTAAAAAGATTAATGATATACGTTCAATTTATTTTACAAAAAATTATTTTAATTGTTTATTTTATACAAATGATATGTAATGTGTTTGCTGATTAGGAATCATATTTATTGCTAGGAAATCAATGACAACCTCAATTTTAAACACTGCTGCAGCTCTGGCTGTCTCTACATCCTTCGGATCTCACTTTTCCGTTTCATTTACTGCACGTTCGCCAATCCAGAATCTTGCCATCTCAGTCATGAAAATCTTCGTTTCGACACTTTTAACCTCTCCCAAAGTAGCAGCAATTCCCTATCCAGATTTTTATTCAAAATGTATGATGGATGATAGCGATCTAGGCTATCGAAGCTATCCAACATGCCCATCGTCCAACTATCTAAATTGTAGGTCGTTCAACTGTTTTGATTTGGATGAGATCTTCTTAAGATCCGAGGAAAAAAGAGTAATCAAAACGCTCGATACAGCCAATTCTCCACTCCAAATCTCTGAAGCTCAAGAATATTTCCGATTACGAAGCGATGATACCCGAGAAAAAGCCATCGTTCTTTCACCTCTTTCGATGGGAATTGATCCTATGGATCTGAGCAATATACTCCTACAACTTAATAACAAATTGGATCTACAGTATGCTCTATTTTCATCTGTCGATGAGATGTGCAAGATAATAGAGGAAGGCGCAAAAACCGGAAAATTAGTGAATATTTATGTCGCTGCATTCGATGAAGACAGCCTTTCGACGGTACTATATCCGGATATACCTGACCTCAAGAGCTGCTTTAAAGGTCTGCAAGATTCGGGAAAAATTATATTATTGGGATTTGATTGTGGATCTCCAAAGAACGGGGATCCATATGACAATATCGCTCAGACCATTGCTGTCCTTGGACAGAAGACCGTGGTTGCTTTTGACAGTAATGATGATCAGGCACTGATCGATCTCATCGAAACAATAAATCCTTTTGCAATATCTGGGTCGTCACCAAACAATCCTCAACAAGGTATCTTTAAAACTTTCTACCCGGATTGCGATGCAACAACAAAATCTACTTCTTCAAATCCAAATTGCGTCTGCCCACCATGCCCTGACCTCGATGAACAAAAGCTGCATCCAAGAGAGCTCACGGCGATGCAAATCCTGTCCGTTGGCAAACAATCTTTTAAAGAAACGCAGGAAGCGCTGCGATTGCAACGAGACGACGAAAGAGATAAACTACTTTTTCTTGTTGCACCTCCCAGTACTGATAAAGATGAGTATGGGAACGATAAAAACGTTTTAATTCCTCCGCGAATCATCCCTTTACTAAAAGGAATAAATCAAAAATGCGACATAAAGTATAAAATTATTTCTTCATACGATGAAGTATGCAAAGAGATAAAGGATGCTGCTAAAGTTGGAAGATTAGCCAATGTGGTGATAGAAGGTCACGGCATCCCTAGAGGAACCTGTTTGGCAAACGAATGTCAATCATGGAACGATTGGTTGAGCGATTTCAATTCTGACCTTTCCTCTTGCTTTGAAGGTTTGCAGCCATCTGGAAGAGTCGCTTTAATTAGCTGTAATGTGGGGGCTCTTGAAGGGGACGACGCTTATAATAATTTTGCCCACCGCCTTGCCGAAAAAACAAAAAGAACTGTTCTCGCAGCCAGATCTTTTGTTTATCCTGATTATGTGCATTTGCTATCGGAAGATCCCCTGATGCTATATCACTCATCGGAATCCCATCCGTCTCGAGATATTCCAGATTCCAATATTTTTAGAATCTTTCAATCTCACTATCCTACTTGCTCCAACATGGAGTGGAATAAATTACACGACCGGGAACTCGTCGCAATTGAAGCAATCAATGAGTATTACAAATCTCGATCGCATGTGCCGTTCTCTCCTGATTGGGCAAAATCCCAAGAGCATGTCCGGCTTTGCAAGGAAGATCCCAAAGATAAATTGCTTTTTCTCTCCGCCGCTTATGATCCTAACAAACAGATGGATCCTCGTTTAAATCCAGAGTTTTTTGGTCGAATCGCTGATAAATTCGATTGGAAATATAAAGTTGTTAAAAAAGCCAATGACATCTGCGATGAAATCACCAAGGCTTCCAAACTTGGAAAATTAAGAGCGGTCATTCTTCAAGGATATTACGATCCAACGACAGAAAATCGCTTGGTTTTATGGAGAGAAACAGACCCAGGGGATCCGTCTAAGAAAGAAGAGCTTGTTTTAAACAAGATAGAGCATTCCTGCGTTTCTGCATTGGATCCATCAAGCGCTATTTTTCTTCTTTCTGCAAATCAAAAGTTTGATTTCAATACAATCCAGAAAATTGCGAACGAAATACAAATGACTATAATTACTTCAGATATTTATATCCCATTTAATCAACAAAAAATTCGATCCTTTGAACCATTTGCATTAACCTCAACCGCATCCCAATCTAAGCATGATTTTCGAGAATTTTATCCATATTAAAATAAAGGCAGACTTATGACCGCGATTCATCCCTCAAAAAAAACTACAGCATTTTCTCTTCAAAACAAGGTCAATGCATCTCAGACGAATCGATTCAAGCCAATTGCAACCAAGCCGACTTGGATGAAAGTGGCTCTTGGGATCATGAGCCTTGTGGGTGGGGCAATCATCTCATATGCCGTCATAAGCTCTACTTCCAATGTACCAAAAAAACATATGCCGCCGCCTCCAGATATTATCCCAGATATTACCGCCTGTAAAGCATGCCTTCCTTTAATAGGCGATTTTTCGAAAAATCTTTTAACCAAATTGGCTTCATCAGATCATAGTTCCTGGATTTCACCGCTTACTGTGATGGCCGTTACAGGCATGTTATTTGCAGGAGCTTCGGATAACACAAAAAAGCTTATAGCCCAGAAATTAAAACCAAATGAAATAAACGAACAAGATTTTATTTCTTGTTTAGGAAAAATCTCACGTCAATTAGATGGAACGAATGACATCATTATACCGGATGCTCGTGCCATAAATCAATCTTTTTGGGATCTCATTCAAAAAGATTATAAATTAAACCAAACAGATAATGCAGATCAAGAAATCCACGAATTAATTTCAAAAATGTCAGATAATCAGTTTGATCCTCTTGCCAATAACCTCTCTTTCATTTTACAGTCAAAAAACGAATTTAAAGCATCATGGGCGGCGCCTTTTAAACCTGAGCATACGATCCAAAAGCCTTTTGATTTTGGGAGCGGAAAATCAGAAACTATTTGGATGATGCGCCAAATCAATCATTTTGACTATTACGAAGAGAAAGACGATTTTAAATTAGTCCGAATTCCTTATCAGTCAAAAAATGGAAGAAATTTTTACAAATTGATCTTTTTACCCAATAACGCCAAAAGATTAAGCGATCTTGAAAGCCGTTTGAGTATGGAATTCATTCAAGATTGTTTGAAAAAACTTCAGTCTCAGCGGGTCGAGCTCATGATTCCTAAACTTCACATTGAAAAAATCTACAAGCTCAAAAAAGCTTTTCATGAAATGCAGTTGCTGGCGGATGTTGACTTTTCAAAAATTGTGCCAGGTGTATACTTAAAAGAAATTTTCCATAAAACCATCTTGAAAGAAGATGAGAACGGGTCTTCTGCCGCCTCTCGAACAACTGCGCTCATGGGTGCCATATCCAGCAAACACAATCCTTTTGAACCAGCTCCTTTACCTTTTCATGCCGATCACAGCTTCCATCAAGTGATTATGGAAGGGGAAGATTTGATTCTTTTCCGTGGAAGTGTTGCAGATTCTTCTGCTTTTCCCAAAAAGGGTAACTATGCACATCCCCCCCTTCTTCATCGGGGGATGGAAAATAAGAACTATACGGTGCGCGGTTAGATTTGGAGAATGTTACATACCGCGCCCACTCATTTTGAGTGAATTTTATTGAGCGCCTTTTGCGTCCCAGCGCATTGCTCGATCTTGTGTTCATACGGCGAAACGGGCGGAGGAAAAAACGGGATCGGAGCGACCGGGACTTTTTTCTGGTTCCAGAATACAACCAGCAAAGCAATAACAGCACCGAGAATGGTCAGCGCCGGGAAAAAACTTTCCGAACCATGAAACCAGGGATTTCTTCCCCCTATTATATCAAGGGAAAAAACCTAGCAAGATGAAACCGTGGAAGCGCCAAGCATACAATGGAAAGGTGAGAATTGTACTAAATAATTCCTTTGAATATATCAAACCACTTTGAATATTGATTAAAATCTCGCAAAGAAGCATGATGATTCCTGTAAAAAATATTTAAACAATGTGCTGGGTAGTGATGAGAATTTTACTAGAAACTGAATCCCGCGCTCACGAAAATACATATTAAGTAAGGCCTTTCTTGAGAACAACAGGAACGATTGAGAGAAGCGGGGCGGTTGTCTATAAGTCTGCTGAAGATAAAACCGACGTACAAGCTCACTATTATTTGCAGACTCACCAGGCACCCCATCGATACTTGGCTTATAGGGATATTCCAGCCTTTATTCAGCAGTTTGTAACAGGGAGGAGGGCTTTAGATTATGGGGCGGGAACAGGATCTTCCGCTTCTTTTTTGTACAAATTGGGCTTTGATGTTACAGGAACAGATATCAGTTTTAATATGTTAGAAAAGGCGCGTGGAAATTTTCCCCATATCCGCTTCTGCCATGTTAATGAATTACAGATTGTCTCGCGCTTTGATCTGGTTTTTTCCAGTTTTGTGCTTCTAGAACTATCTTCTAAAAAAGATATTATCGCCTATCTAAGCAAAGCATCCTCTTTTTTGCGAGAGGAGGGAATATTTATAGCTATTACGGGGAGTGAGCAGTTGCATTCTTTATTTAGAAAATGGTCAACTTTCAATGTGAATTTTATGGAAAACAGCAACCTTTTCAGTGGGAAAATGGTTAAGTTAGCCCTGAAATCCCCCAAAATGGAATTCTATGACTATTTTTGGAGAGAAGAAGATTACCTTGAGTGCATTAGAGAAGCGGGGATGGATATCTTACAAATCCATTATCCTTGCGGTGCTCTGGGAGATCCCTATGCGTGGAAGGATGAATCTTTTTGCTCTCCTTTTGCGATCTTCATAGCAAAAAAAATGGATAAAAAGCCCTTTAGAGGTCCTTCTGAATGAATCTTAAAGAATTAACAACCCCGAATATTATCTCTCCTCTTTGTTCTTTGTTGCCAGGAACATTACGTGCAATAGATGTCGATGAGAATAGCGAAGAATTGTTTTATAAATTTGTACAGATTAGCGATATAGATCGGTCTGCGTTTTCTTATAATTGGCCTTACATTGTTCAAGCTACTCGAAAACGAGGGTTTTATTATCAGAATAGTCATGGGATTGTTTATTTATATTTAAGAACCAATGTGCTGGATTGTCGGGATTGTGCGCTAATTGTTGTAAATCATCTCGGATATAAATCTGAAACTTTAGTCTGTGAGATAGCAGAAGCAGCTAAAAATTTAGCCGTAACAAGCATCATCAAAAACATTGATCAAGATAAGGTTTTGTTATGGAATAAGCTAGGCTTCAGGGAAACCATAGAACCATGGAGCAAATATTCATTTCGTGATGACAATACGTTCCCGGAATTTGTTTATGACATTAAAAAATTTATAAATCTTCAAGTCAGTCCTCATACAAGGTCTGCTATTAATAAATTTTCAAGAAAAGATAACTATATATTTACCACATACAACTGCTCATTTAAAAATGATGGGTTGAAGTTATTGGAAAGAACATCTGAATATTTAGAAAATAAAGGCGTTGATTTTAAGAAAGAAGTGATGCTGGCTCATCAGTTTGTTTTTGATGATGATATAAAAAATAAGGAAGTGTTTGCTGTTTTAGAAGGTAATGCACTGGTTGGTATAACCTGTCTGACGCGATTTGAAGAAAATCTCTTTTTTAATGCTGTTATCAGTGAAAATAAATCGAATTTAATGCGATTTTTGCTATGGAAGTCTGTTGCATGCTATTGTGCTTCTTTAGAAGAACACCAATGGCCTCTCTATTTGGCATTACAGGGATCTGAGAATGAAGGGCAAAATAACTGGAAGCGGTTTTTTCATCCCATTCGAGCTATTCATAGGACACATGTCTCCAACGATTTGTAAATAGGTTTACTTATTGATAGAATGCTTCTCTTTCATGCAGACATAAGAAAATAGTGAAATAATCCCGAATAATAAAATAACTAGGCTAAACATCCCCTCATATTTTGTAACTTGTGTTAAGTAGAGTATAAGAAATGGGGTAAAGCCTCCGACAACAGAATCTATAGTATTAAAGCAGATCCCTATGCAAGTATATCGTGCGCGAGTAGGAAATAATGCAGCCGTGCTGTAAGGAAGCAAAGCTGTGTTACAACTGGCAAAGAGAATGAAAATGACCATCGCTAAACCCAGCCCAAATAAAGAAGGATGAACAACAAAATAGCTCAGAGGTCCGAGTAATAAAATGCCACCTACCACAGACCATATTAACATCTTCTTGTTGTTGATTTTATCTGCTAAAAAACCAAAAAGAGGTAAGGGTGCTACAAGTAGAATGAGTATGTTGCTTGAAATAATTATAGTAATAAAGTGGCTACTGTTCCCTAATAGAATGTTAAGGTATTCAGAAGCGTTGACGGTAATAAAAAATGTGGATGAAGAATTAAAAACCCAAAATAACATTCCCAGAAATAATTCTTTTTTATTGTCTCGCAAGACCTGTAAGAAAGGCGTCTTCGTGATAGTAGAATGTCTTGCCATTTCCTGATAAAGAGGGGTCTCATGTAATCGGGAGCGGAGGAACAGGCCGCAAAGGCCCAAGAGCCCTCCAATAAGAAATGAAAGGCGCCAACCCCATGTGATCAAATCTTGTTCGGATAAAAAGAGGTCTAGTAAAAAGCATTCAATTGTGCTGATGAAAAGTCCTAATAGCACTCCAAAAAAGGCCCAGCTGCAGAAATATCGGCGATGCTGAAGTGGCGCGCTTTCGTATAGAAAGCAGAAAGCTCCGGGCAATTCTCCCCCAGCGGGAAATGCTTGTAAAAACCGCGTACACGTTAAGAGTATAGGCGCTAAAACTCCGACTTGCGCGCGCGTTGGCAGAAGGCCTGTTACTACTGTAGGGATCGTCATCATTAGCAACGAAAGGATAAAAGCTCTCTTTCTTCCAATGCGATCACCGAGCCTTCCAAAGAAAAAGCCCCCTATAGGGCGAGCTAAAAGAGCGAGGCCAAAAATCAGCAAAGTAAAGATTAAGTTGCTGCCTCCGGCGCGAGGTTTGAAAAATAACTCTGCAATAATTGGGGACCAATAAACGTAAAGATAGATCTCATACCATTCTAATAAATTCCCAAAAGTAACGGCAAAGATAACGCTGCGCTGAATTTTTACTGAGAAACCCAAAGTCACGAATCCTTTGCGCCTTCTTACAACAGGAGCGCATTCCCATTTTCTGGGTAGGAATGCAGTCTAACAAAAACTTCCTTTAAAAAAAGTGCCCTGGCACTGATCCTCTTTTGAGCGTTCAAACAATGCTGTCAACTTAAGGGTTCCGCCCTTAAAACTCGCCAAAGGGCTGCACCTTCATAAACCCAATTTACGAGGCTGGAAAGAGACTTTGCTCCCTTGCTGGATCGGGTAGAACCCCGAGTTTTGCTTAAGTTGACAGCATTGCCCGATCGCTCCTTATTCGTGGCTGAAATCGATGGCGTTGTTGTGGGCTACATTGCAAAGGGTATCTCAAAAACGGCTCTCAAGCCTATTTTCGCAAGTTGACGGATGTCCCGTAAGATTGAAGGCATCGCCCGCTTTTGGAATAGCATTGGCCGATTTTTCGGTTCGTTCTTAAGGGATCGCCAAAAACGAGCGAAAAACCGGCTCAAAAACTCCCTAAAGAGTATTGGCAGGGCTGCGAGCTTGATACTGCCTGCATTCTTTTTGACAGGCTTGCAGCATTTGCTCTATTTGGGTGGGCGATAGGTTTCCTGGGGGACGTTTTTCATCGCACCACTTAGAGCAGTCAGCATAGGCTTTATAGAGCCCTTCTAAGGGGGCAAGAAGCCCACTCGTTTTTGATCGATTATTTTGTGCAATGGATTCCGTTGACATAGATTCTCCTTTTTGTGTTCACCAAAAAGGAAGATATTTCCACACTTCCCACGCTAGTATTACCTAGATCGGGTCGTAAGGGTTAAACGCATCCTGCGTTCTTTCAGCCATGGAAGGCACCCCTGGTGAACAGGACGGATTTTAAAGCGAATAGAGCTATTTTGTCGAGGATGTTCTTACGATGTTCTTTACGACCGCCAACAGTCGGCGAGGTGGTCATCGACGAGGCCGACTGCTTGCATGAAAGCATAAATGATCGTGGAGCCGACAAAAGTCATGCCCCGTTTCTTGAGGTCTTTCGAGAGGGCGTCGCTTTCGGCTGTTGTACAGGGAATGTCCTTGAGAGACTTGCGGCGATTCACGATCGGCTTTTCTCCTACAAAGTTCCAAACATACCGATCGAAGGACCCAAACTCTTTCTGAATTTGGATAAAGGCTAGCGCATTTCGGCGCGCGGCGTAGACTTTTAACCGATTCCGAATAATGCCCTCATTCGTAAGGAGTTTGTTTAATTCGCTGTCGGTCATTTTAGCAACCAAGGACGGATCGAACTGGTGAAAGGCTCTCCGGTATCCTTCGCGTCTTTTGAGGATCGTTTCCCAGCTTAAGCCAGCCTGAGCGCCCTCGAGGATCAACATCTCGAATAGACGCTTGTCATCATGGACAGGAACGCCCCATTCTTGGTCGTGGTATTCCGCGTAGAATGCTTGGTTTGAACCAAAACACCGCTTTTTATCGTTTTTCATGCTTAAGCAACCACTCCTTGTTTTTCTTTCCGCCGCCATAGCCTCCAAGCTCTCCATTGCTGTAGATCACGCGGTGGCAAGGGATGACGATGGCAAACTGGTTCGCCCCATTGGCCAAGGCGACGGCGCGAAACGCCGTCGGTTTTCCGATCCCCGCTGCTACTGCCGCATAAGACCGCGTTTGCCCGTAGGGTATTTTTTGCAATTCTTCCCAAACCCTTTTTTGAAACGGGGAGCCATTTGGGAAAAGAGGCGTTTTGAACTCCGGCGTTTTCCCTGAAAAGTAGCTTCCCAGCTCAGCCTCGATTTGCTCTATGGGCTCCGTTTTGCCTGGGATGATGGGGAGTTTTGTTTTCCTCCGGAGATGCTCGACCTCCTTTTCCAACCCTCTTCGGTCGACAAACTCCAGCAAATAAAGCGCCTGGTTATCCGCGACGGCGAGCATGGGCCCTAAGGGAGTGTCGATCCAAGATGTTTTCAATACTTTCTGGTCATCAGCTTTTGAGGGAGCCGTTCCCATAATCCGCGAAAAAGCGTCTCTAAAGCCGCTTCCCGATTCATAGTCGCTCGAAGCTCTCACGTCGATCACTGCTTTCCCAACTCTTATTTGTTTCATGGCAAGACCCATCCTTCTCGCCCTGGCATAGGCGACAAAGGTCATCCCAAATCGTTTTTTATTAACCCGCTGTGCAAATATGAGACATTTCTTCAGGACGTAGATTCTCCATCTCTGCGTTGCCCTGCTTCGACAACCCACTTCGGGGTTGCCTGCCTCGGGCGCCTCGATCTGAACAATCTCCGTTTACCTGGATAAATTATCTCCTATTTGCGTAGCGGGTTAGTAAATTGCCGCCTGGCAGTCGAGGCGGCGACTGTTAGCTTCTTAAAATCGCTCTCTTTCCAGTGCTTCTCGGGGTTCATTTCTACCGCGTCCACCAGTATTTGCACAAGTTTAGAAACGAGATTTGGATGAGATAGCGGTTTGCGCCGTTGGCAAGGACGAATAGTTGGGTTTTTTAAAATGGAGCCCTCCTATGGAATGCAAATGCCCATCCTGCTCGTCAACTCAGGTTAAAAAGAACGGCCATATTCACAATAGTAAGCAAAAAACCCCTTCTATCAGGATCTCCTTGAGTGGACGGCGGTTACTTGGAAATCTCGACTTTGTGTGCGCCAAGCGAAGCTTGGCTAAACTAGCAGAATGAAAGGTGTCTGTCATGTGAATTATTGAGTGACACGTGTAGGAAGTTGAGCATCTTGAGACGAAATTTTCGGGATGAAGCCTCAACAGACAAATGCATGAGCCACAATGGGAACCCGTGAACCGATAGCCTCGTTACGAGTAAGTTTCAACATTAGATGGGAGAGCCGATTGATGGGAACATCTACTCTCGACTTTGTACAATTTTTGGCGAGCAGATCTAGAGGAAGCGCTCTGTAAATTTTTTATTTCTTCGCGAAATTCATAGCCGAAGGCGCTATTAATGAGCGGAGAAATAAAAAATTTGCCAGCGATTCTCTCGGAGATGCCGCCACAAAATTGTACAAAGTCGAGCTACTACGGACCGAAGGGTCTTCCGAATGGCAACAGTTCGAAAAGGATCCGAATCGGAAATATTGCCAGTATCATGCCTCAAAGAAAGCTCTCAAAAGAGCGAAAGAAAGGATTAAGGAGATCACAGATTCTAGGTCAGGTTACCAACCGATACAGGAAACTGTGAAGCGACTGAATCTGTCTCTATGGAGATGCCGGCAAAAAATGTACAAAGTCGAGGAGAGGCTTTCCCATAACTAAACAATAAACTGCATTCCAGGTGCTGATTTTTTAGGGATAAGACCTCTACAAGAATTTCTTTGCAGCGAATTGACTGATTTACGGCGATACGGTAAAATATGGTAGAGAGAAAATCCCAGAGGAGGCATAATGGCTCACCATTCGAGACAAGAGAGCGTAAGATTGACGATCGACGTTCCTATTGATCAACACACGTACATCAAGATGCTTGCCACTGCGGAAGGGGTATCGTTACGCCAGTTTGTCATTGAACATTTGCCTAGCCCCGAGACAAAAGCTGTGAAGCACAAGAGGATTTCAAAAAGAAAATTCAATAAGCTTCTCAAAGAATTTCTGGATGAAAAGGCTCCCATGCTGAAACGACTTGCTGACAAATGATCGAATACCTAACTCTCGAAGAGCTTTTGACGATTCACTCCAGCATGGTGAAGCGATTCGGCGGTCTAGCTGGAATCCGCGATAAAAACTTGCTTCATTCTGTGATCGAACTTCCCAAGTCGACTATGTTTGGCGAAGACTTATATCCTGGAGTATTCGAAAAAGCGGCGATCTACCTATTTTCCATTGTCCGAAACCATCCTTTTAATGATGGGAATAAGAGAACTGGGGGTGGCGCAGCTTACCTATTTTTGCAAGCCAACGGCACTCCGATCAAATTCAGCGATTACGCTTTCGAAAATCTGATACTCGATGTTGCAAAAGGGGAAGTGGCCAAGGAAGAGATTGCTCGATTTTTTGAAAAAGGTAAGATCTGATTATCCTTTTATTTACGAAAATAGATCCACTTCGGGCAGTTGCCGAAACGGCCGAGCGAGTAGTGAAGGGCTCCCGCGAGGCCGGCTCGATAGCGGCGGGCTTTTTCCGACGCTGCCGGATTTTGCGTGAGCAGCGTTTGGACCGATTTCAAAAGAAAATGGCGAAGGTGCTTCCAAAGTTCGGGAAAAATGACTTTTCCATAGAGTTTTTTTCTCTCTTTAAAGGGGCAATTTCGCTCGATCCAGAGGAGGCGGCTTCTCCACCAAAAATAATGCATATGGGGTTTTCCGCCGATAAAGGAAGAGGATACCTTGTGCCAGATCTTCGCTTGAGGCGCCGTCCAAACCTCGAACCCTGAACGGCGAGCCCGCGTACAAAAGTCGGTCTCTTCCCAAAAAAGAAAAAAACGGGGCTCCAGAAGCCCTATCTTCTCCGGAACCGACCGGTGCATGAGAAGGGCGGCGCCGCAGACGGTTTCGACTTGTTCCATCTCCTCGAAAGAGACCCCGTCATCCATCCGGTTTTGCGCGAGGCTCTCGAATTCCCCGATTCGGGGATTCCAAAATCCTCCGAGGTGGTCGATCGTGTTTCGTTCGGAATACCGATAGATTTTCGCCCCTAAGATTTTGGCCTTCGGCTGCTGCTTTGCGGCCCGCATAAACGCTGTCAGAAAATCAGGGGAGACGACGGTATCGTTATTCAAAAGAAGGATCCACTCCGCGTTTTTAGAAAGGGCCCATTCGATCCCCTGGTTGTTGCCTGCCGCAAACCCTAGATTTGCGCCGGTTTCATGGATGGGCACATTGGGAAAAGCGGCGCGGATCTCTTTTACGGAGCCGTCGGTCGACCCATTGTCGACAACAAGGGGCTGGAAGCTGGAAAAGGCGACATTCGATAGCGAGGATAAACACTCGATCGTGTCTTTCTTTCCGTTCCAGTTTAAAATGATGATATAGATCTTAGTGGACCGCATTCCAGCCTCTGTCCCGATAGAGGGCCGCGGCAGCGACTGGGTCGGCCGCATTCAAAATATCGCGGCCGACGATGATGATGTCGTTGCTTTGCTTGACGAGGGCGTCTTCGACCGTCCTATATCTTTGTCCAAGGGCGTCTTTCCCTTTTTGGAGATTGACCCCAGGAGTGAAATGGATCATTCCGGGAAGAGGGCTCAAACGCCTTTGTGAGATGAACCCGCAGACAAAATCGGAGTTGGCTTCTCCCATCTGGCGGGCCTTTTCGCCGTACGCACCGAAGGCAAGGGTACCCTCCGAGCTCATCTCAGCAATGAGAAGAAGGCCTCTTTGGAGAGGCTCTCCGACTTTACGGAGGCCGTCGATGACGCCCGGACCTGGAACGATATGTGCGTTGGTCAGATCGGCCCAATCGGCGATCCGGTAAATTCCTTTGGCGTATTGCAAAGCAACGTTTTGGCCGATATCGGCAAACTTCCGGTCTTCGAAGAGGAGGAAGCCGTGTTTCGCGGCAAGGCGCTTGAGCTCGATTGTCACATCAAGCGTAAAATCTTCTAAGATGTCGATATGGGTCTTTAATACGCAAATGTAGGGTCCAATCAGATCAGCAAAGCGGAGCAGTTCTTTTTTTGTAGATACATCGCAGGCAAGGCTCAAATTGGTCCGCTTTTCAGCCATGAGGCTGAGAAGCTTTTTTGCGACTGGGTGGACAGCGAGCTCTATCCTCGACTTTGTACATTTTTTGCCGGCATCTCCATAGAGAACCTCTGGCGAATTCTTTATCTCTTCGCTCATTAATAGTGCCTTCGGCTATGAATTTCGCGAAGGAATAAAGAATTTGCAGAGCGCTTCCTATAGATCTGCTCGGCAAAAAATGTACAAAGTCGCGCCATCCTATTTTCCAATGAAGGCGCGGATTGTAGTTGCTGCGGCTGCATCGATTTTTCCTTTGCTTGAAAGTTCATGAGCGATTTGCCGGATCGTCAAAACCGGGTGGACACGAACCCCCTTGCTCTCCAGTAACTCCCGCCCGCCTTGCTCACGGTCGACGAGAACGGCCACATCTTGGACGATCAGCCCCTCATTTTCAAGAGCTGTGATGGTTTCTAAGATACTTTGGCCAGAGGTGATCACATCTTCGATGACTAGACATTTTTTACCCTTCGCAAAGACCCCCTCGCACATCTTGCCAGTCCCATGCTGCTTTTTTTCCTTTCGTTTCAGCACCATCGGGATCTCTTGGCGGATCGAAAAAACGGTGGCAAACGGAAGCGCGGTATAAGGGACGCCGCAGACAAAGTCGAAGGAGCAACTTTGTACGGCGCTCTTGATCTTATCGGCGATGGTAACGAGGAGCTTTGGAAAAGAGACGGTAAGCCGAAGGTCGATGTAAAAGGGGGATGCGATCCCGCTTTTCAAAGTGAAGGTGCCGAATTTCAGGGCCCCTAATTCATGCAGTTCATGGATGAGTGTTTGCATACTTAACCTCCCGGAAGCGAATGGCAAGAAATGGATCCCACATCATCCCTGTCGCGCTCATTGCGATCGATGCCCCTGCGTCCAGAATCGATGCAAGATGTTCTGGAAGCATCAGCCCCCCGCATCCAAGAAGTTCGAGATCCAGTTTTTCAGACTTTTTAATGGCCGAAGCATCTTTCATAAAGCGAAATCCATCTTCCCGGATCGCATCTCCGCAGACCCCGCCCGTCAGCCTCGATGGTCCAAGAGCGGGATTGCCACTCTGGTCTACGATTTCCATGCTCACGGAGTTAAGGCCGCATAACGCTGCGCATCCGGCGCGTGCGGCAGCGATCATCACGCTTTGCATTTGCTTGACGTTTGTAAAAGAGCCTACTTTGAGAATTAAGGGGATGGGCCGGATCGCGGCTCTGATTTTCCCGGCAAATTCCGCTACAGTCTCGCTATTCATATAAAGACAGCCCTCTTGCTTGTCTACGTTAGGACAAGAGAAATTGGCCTCAATGATTTTCGCTCCCGCCTCTTTGGCTAAGCGAGCGGTCTGGACGAAATCATCGACGAAGCTTTTTTCCTTGGACTGAGTTCCGACGACCGAGACGATCATCACTTGCCCCGGGTTTAGCGCGAGGTTAGCTTTTTCAATATCCTGCGTGAGAAATTCGGGAGACATGGAGGGCATCCCGAAAGAGTTGGTGATTGAAATAGAGCTTTGATCGCCGGGGCGCTCGATTTTTCGCGCCTTGGAAGGGGAGAGCCTTTCGATGAAGACGATATTTGGAAGGGGATGCCCAGGATGAGAGAAGCTGCGGATGGTTTTATAAGTGGGGAGATCGAATCCCAGCCGAGCGGCAAGAGCGATCCATTTCGAATTGAGAAGCGGGCCGGCTGGCACTCCCAGAGGCGAGTTCAGCTTGAAGCCGAGAAAGTCGATCGGACACGCCGCTTTCTCGAACTTTGGAATCACTTTCGAAAAAAAGGGACCCTCGCTTGCGTTTTCAAGATACGTTTTGAAAATATCGTAGATCGGGGGCATTGTACTCAAATTTTCTCAAGGTCAAAGAGTTGTCCGCCGAGGATGGTATACCGAGGCCAACCTTGAAGGATCCAGCCGGCATAGGGAGACCACTTCGCTTTTGTGTGGAGCTCTGAGTCGGCTACTTGCTTTTTTTTATTCAGGTTGACGAGCACGATATCCTCATTGAGAGGAAGATCGAAAATTTCCTGAGGGCGGGTATGGGTCAGAGAGACGATCTGCTCAAGAGATAGCTTTTTTTCGTGGTAGGCGTTCAAAAGAAGGGGAAAATAGAGTTCGATCGAGGGAAATCCCGAAGGGGCCGAACCATAGGGTCGGTTTTTCTCCTCGAGGGTATGAGGCGCGTGATCGGTCCCGATCGTGTCGATCGTTTCATCGCTCACCGCTTCCCAGAGCGCCTCGCAATCTTTCGAGCTTCTCAGCGGCGGATTGACCAAGGCTTTCGTTCCCAATTTGGCGTATGCAGCGTCGGAGAGGAACAGATGATGCGGCGCCGCCTCTGCGTAGACAGGCAAGCCCTCTTTTTTCGCATCTCGGATCAGGTCGAGCTCCTCTTTACTGCTCACATGGACGATGTAAAGCCTTGTCTTATGTTTTTTCGCAAGTTCGATCGCAAGGGCGACCGACTTTGCGGCGACGGCGGGACTCCGGATGACGGAATGGAGGCGAGGGTCGGAGTTTCCAGCATGTTTTTTTTCGGTTGCGCGGATCAAGTGTTCATCTTCGGCATGGACCGCGATCAAAATGTCATGGAGGCCGGCGATCCGGAACGCCTCTTCCAAGCTTGTACGCTCGCTCATCAAGAGGCCGCCGGTCGATGAGCCCATATAAATTTTTAATCCCGCGATCTGGTTTTTTACTTTCGAAATTTCACCAAGATGCTTCGCGTCGGCCCCGAAAAAGAGGCGGTAGCGCAAGGGGATTTTGGCTTTCGCGATCTGAGTTTCGATAAGCCGTTTTTTTTCTAACAGGCGCTCGGAGGTGATGCAAGGGGGGTCGTTATTCGGCATGTCAAAAACGGTGGTGACGCCACCCGCGATCGCCGCGCGTGCGCCTGTCTCCCAATCTTCCTTATGTTCAGCGCCGGGAGTGCGGAAATGGACATGGGGATCGATCAAGGCGGGAAAAAGCATCAGGTCTTGCGCTTCGATCGAAAATTGGGAGTCGCTTTCAACAAAATGGTCGATCCGGTGGCCGTCTGTCGTTTGGACTTTTCTGATTTCGATCATATCTTATCCCTCTAGATCGTATTCTTCTCATGGACGATGTTTTGAGAGAAGAGCTTCTCGCAAAAGCGGCAGCGAAGAAGAACGGAGCCGTTATTTTCCTCCACTGTGAAAAGCGTCTGCACCGGTTCGCTATGAGTGATGCAGCGGTCATTCGGACAATTGAGAACGGACTGAATCGCCTCCGGCATTTGCACTGGGAATTTCTTTGCCACTTTGTAGTTCACGATGACGTTGATCGTAGCCCTGGGCGAGAATATAGCGATTTGCGCAGCGTGCGCAGGTATGAGGGTGAGATTTTCGACCTTGATCAAGTCTTTCAGCCCCATAGACTGGCTTTTGAGATTCAGCCCAACGGTCACACAGGCTTCATTATCAGCTAATTTCAGGAGGCTGATGATTTTCAGGGCGTTGCCTACAGCGACATGATCGATGACGGTTCCTTCTTTGATCGCTGAAACGGAAAGCATTCGGTTCATATTTTTCCCAACATGAGCGCTAAAAGAGCCGCCCGGACTGGAACTCCGTGCGAGCTTTGCTGGAAATAATAGGCGTAAGGGGTCGGGTCGATCGATCTCTCGATTTCTTCGACCCTGGGCAAGGGATGGAGGATCCGGAAGTTGGGTTTGACCTTCTCGAGATGTTTCTTTTTGAGAAGGCAGGGGTTTGCGATCGGTTCTATCGTGGAAAAGCGCTCTTTTTGGATCCGGGTCATATAGAGGACATCGACTTTTGGCAGCACCTCTTCCAAGGATGAATGGAAGGAGAACTTTACCCCCTTTTTTCTCAATTCATGCTGGGCCGAGTCGGGAAGAGAGAGAGCCTCCGGCGAGACGAAGTAAAGGCGGCTCCCATAGTGGGCCAGCGCTTGGCAAAGAGAGTGGACGGTCCTGCCGAATTTGAGATCCCCCGCAACTGCAATATGGAGAGAGTCGTCGATTTTTCCTTGGCATCTAGCGATGGAGTAGAGGTCGATCAGCGTTTGTGTTGGGTGTTGGTTGGCCCCGTCTCCGGCATTGATGACCGGTTGGGGCGTCGCATCGGCCGCAGCCCGGGCGGAGCCTTCCTGCGGATGTCGGATGACAATGATATCGGCATAGGAGCCGATGACCCGGATGGTGTCGGAGAGAGATTCCCCCTTTTTTACGGAGGTGTTAGCGCTGTCGGAAAATCCAATGACGGAGCCTCCCCCTTTCAGCATCGCTGTCTCGAAGGAAAGCCTGGTTCGGGTCGAAGGATCGAAGAAGCAGGCGGCGAGGATCGATCCTTTGAGAAGGCTCGGCTGGGGATCCAGGTCGAGTTTTTGGGCCGTTTGGAGGATCAGTTCCAGACTTTCTCGAGAAAGATCGGAAATCGCGATCAGGTCAGAGTCTTTTAGGAAGGATTGGGTCGTAATGGTCACGACAATATTTTTACCGCAGCTTCAATAACTTCGCAAGGCCCGATCTGCAAAAGGCAAAAGGGGGAGCGGCATTTTCTTTTGAGACATGGGGTGCAGGAGCTTTTTTTCGCGATCGCTACTGCCGTTCCTCGGTGAGGGCCGCAAAGGAACGGATCGGTTGCGGCGTAGAGTCCGATGGCAGGAGTGTTAAGGGCGCATGCGACATGAAAAGGACCGGTATCGTTAGAGATGAGGAGGTCCATCTGTTCGAGCAGGGCGGCAAAGGAGCGGAAGGGGAGGTTGCTCTCAGATAGCTGTGCTCCAGGGATCATGGCTGCCGTCTGCCGCATCAGTACTTCTTCCTCTTTCGAGCCTGTGATTAAGATTTCTACTCCTAGCTTTTCCTTCAGGGCGCGGCCGACCTCGGCGAACTTTTCCTTTGGCCACCTTTTGAACCCGTCTTTCGATCCGGGATGAAGGGCCACCCATCGCCCCTCTCTCTTCGGGAGCCGTTCATAGGGTTGCAGAAAGAGGGAGAGAGTCTCAGTGTGGATAGCGCCCCCGATATGCTCAACCATTTTGAGGCGGCGGATAATTTCATGCTGCCGGATGTTGGGGAGAGGATCGGTCAAAAGGGAGTCGAGACCTTTATTCATCTTCTCAGTGCCGACGATCCGGGAAGCGCCAATGGCAGCGGCCAAAGGCAGGGAGAGGCGCTGCGATGCGTGAAAGACGAGCACTGTATCAAATTTTTCGGCGTAGAGCTCCCGCCGCAAGCGAAAAAACTTAGGGAGGAAGGGCTCTTCGGCCAGGAAGAGTTTGTCCACATGCGGGTTGTGCTTCAAGATTTGCATGCCGATGGGAGATGTGAGAACGGTAAGAAAACAGTCAGGGAATGATTTGCGGAGCGATTCGAGGGCAGGAGTTGCCCAGAGGGTGTCTCCGAGGGCGGTCGTCGCTATGCATAGGATGCGCCTTTGGCCTCGGGGAAGTCGGGGAGTCGGAGCTAGGGCAAGAGCCGCTTTCAGCAAGGCGTTTTTGATCGACATAAATTTAAGACCCGATTTCGGCCCAGGAGCAGACGGGGAGGCGGGTGTGATCGATTTCGGCCAGGCATTGCAGGAAATCTCTCGCTATCTGGGGATTTGTGATCAGCGGGATATGGTAATCGATCGCGAGGCGGCGGATCTTGAATCCGGCTTCGTCGTTCCTTTCTTGGGCCCTTGGCAGATTGATGATCAGATCCACTTTCTGGTCTTTCAGCAAGGTGGCTACATTGGGCTCGTACCTTTCCCCCACTTTGTAGACGGAGACTGAACCGACGCCCCGGCTCGTAAGAAATGCGTGGGTCCCTTGCGTAGCAAAGAGGTCCCAGCCTTTGTTTTCCAAAACCATCAGGGGGTCGAGGAGTTTTGGCCTGAATTCGAGGCTCGCGCTCACGAGAAGCCGTTTGCCCTTGAGTTTTTGCTCCGTCGATAGCCACGAGGCAAAAAAGGCTTCGTAGTAGGAATCGCCGATATGGGCGACTTCCCCGGTGGACGCCATCTCGACATTGGCGACCGGATCGGCCCCTTTGAGCCGCTTATAGGAGAATTGGGGCGTCTTGACCCCGACGTAATCGAGCTCGAGGGTCTCGAACGGTTTGGGTTTGTGTCTGCCCTGGATCGCCTCAGCCGCGATTTTGATGAAATTGCTCCGTGTGACTTTCGACACGAACGGGAATGAACGGGAGGCTCTTACGTTGCATTCGATCACTTGGAGCCTTTGGTCTTTAGCGATGAACTGGATATTGAAAGGGCCGGAAATCTGGAGCGACCGGACGATGTCGGCGGCGATCGATTTCGCGCGGCGGATCGTTTCGAGATAGAGGCGTTGAGGGGGGAGGACGATGGTCGCGTCGCCGGAATGGATGCCGGCATTTTCGACATGTTCGCTGATGGCGGAGATGGCGATCTTTCCTTTCTGCGCAACCCCGTCGATCTCAAGCTCCTTCGCGTCTTCGATGAACTTGGAAAGGACGATCGGATGGTCGGGAGAGATGATCGTCGCTTCTTTGAGGAACTGTTCGAGTTCATTTTTATTCCAGATCACGTTCATCGCGGCGCCTGAAAGGACGTAGGACGGACGGATCAACACGGGGTAGCCGACTTGAGCGGCAAACTCCTCCGCTTTCTTGAGGGTGGTCGCCCGCTGCCACTGAGGTTGATCGATACCTAATTTCCGGAGGAGCGATGAGAAGGAGTCCCGGTTTTCGGCCCGATCGATCATTGCAGCCGGCGTGCCTAGGATCGGATACTTTGCCAGATGCAGCGGATGGGCCAGGTTATTGGCAATCTGCCCGCCCACCGAGACGATAATCCCTTTCGGGCTTTCGAAATCGGCGATATCCTTCACCCTTTCCAAGGTCAGTTCTTCGAAATAGAGCCTGTCCGATTCGTCGAAATCGGTCGACACGGTCTCCGGATTGGAGTTAATGAGGACAACCTCCTTTCGCATACGCCTGAGGTGCCTGGCCATATTGACTGCGCACCAATCAAATTCGACCGACGAGCCGATGCAGTAAGGGCCTGAGCCGAGGATGAAAAGGGGTTTTTTCTTCGAGCATGCGACGTCGTGAACGGATGCTTGGTATGTCATGTAGAGGTAATTCGTCTCGGTGTCGAACTCTCCAGCCAAAGTATCGATCTGTTTGACGAATGGGACGATCTGGTTTTTCAAACGGCAGGCTCGGATCTCATTTTCCGATTTTTTCTTGAGCCTGCCGATGGAGCGGTCGGAAAACCCGAGCTGTTTTGCTTGTTTCAGAAGAGGAGGATCTAATTTTCCTCTCCTTAAAGTCAGCTCGAATAAGGCAAGGTCGCGGATATGATGCAAGAACCAGGGGTCGATTTGGGACATCTCTTTAGCATCGGCGACCGCGCCTCCCTGTTTGAAAAATTGGTAGAGGGCAAAAATCCTCCGGTCGGTAGGATGGCGGATCTCCTCGTGTAGGTCATCGATTTTTTCCGGAGGGTCGTCGATGCCTGACGAGCCGATATTGAGCATCCGGATCCCTTTTTGTAGAGCTTCGGGAAAGGTGCGGCCGATCGCCATGACCTCGCCGACGCTTTTCATCTCAGTTCCGATAGAGCGGTCTGCAATCTTTAGCTTCTGCGTATCCCACCTTGGGATTTTGACGACGACATAATCGAGGGCAGGCTCGAAAAATGCGGTTGTCTTTTTCGTGATCGCATTGGGGATCTGGTCGAGCCGATAGCCAAGGGCGAGCTTGGCGGCAACGAAAGCGAGGGGATAACCGGTCGCTTTCGATGCGAGGGCGCTCGAGCGGGAGAGGCGCGCATTCATTTCGATGACGAGATATTCCCCTGATTTCGGATCGAGGGCGAATTGGACATTGCATTCCCCTTGGATCTTGAAATGGCGCGCGGCCTTGATCGCAATCTCGCGGAGCAAATGGTATTCCTGGTTATTTAAAGTTTGCGTCGGAGCGACGACGATGCTTTCTCCCGTATGAATGCCCATCGGATCGAGGTTTTCCATGTTGCAGATCGTAAGGGCTTGGTCGTCACGGTCGCGGACGACTTCATATTCGAGCTCTTTCCAGCCGAAAAGGTATTGCTCGATCAGGATTTGCGGGGCGCCCTGGAGGGCGCAGGCGGCCGCGCTTTCGAGTTGTTTTTCGCTTTCGATTTTGCCGGAGCCGAGGCCGCCGAGAGAAAATCCAGAGCGCATCATGACGGGATAGCCGATCTTTTTCGCTGCGGCGAGAGCTTCCGGCACCCTACTCACTGCGAAACTTCTTGGCGTCTGGATGCCTATTGCCAAAAGATTTTGTTTGAAAAGGTCCCGGTCTTCCGTCAGCCGTATCGCTTCGATGGGAGTCCCGAGGACTTGGGTCTGATACCGCTTTAAAATGCCGAGCTCGTCCAATTCGAGGCCGAGGTTCAATGCCGTTTGTCCCCCGAAACTGAGGAGGATGCCGTCCGGTTTTTCTTTCGCGATGATCCTTTCGATCGATGCCGCATTCAAAGGTTGGAAGTAGATCTGGTCGGCCATCTCGAAATCGGTCTGGACGGTCGCGATATTCGGATTGACCAAGACGGTTTTCAGACCCTCTTCCTTCAAAGCCTTGATCGCCTGGGAGCCGGAATAGTCGAATTCCCCGGCCTGGCCGATGCGGAGCCCTCCCGAGCCTAGAATGAGTACTTTGTTCATAATAACTCGTAAAATTGATCGAACAAATAGGCGGCGTCGGTGGGGCCGGGATGGCTTTCGGGATGGAACTGGACCGCGAAAAAGGGGAGCGCCTTGTGGGCGATCCCTTCTACGGAACGGTCGTTGAGGCTGATGAAGGTGGTTTCCCAATCGCCGGGCAAGCTGCTTTTCTCAATCGCGTAGCCATGGTTTTGCGACGTGAGGATCGCTTTATTTTGTTTTAGGTCGAGGCAGGGGTGGTTCTGCCCCCGATGGCCGAATTTCAATTTGTACGTTTTAGCCCCGATCGCAAGCGCCATAAGCTGCGCTCCGAGGCAGATCCCAAACGTCGGCTTTTTCCGGGCAAGGGCTTTTTTCAATACGGCGATCGTCGCACGGGCCTCTGCCGGATCGCCGGGTCCGTTAGAAATGAAAAGGCCGTCGAATTCTTCATTGGAATAGTCGTAGTTGTAAGGGACGCGGACGATCTCTATTGGCAAACGGGAGAGACAGCGCACGATATTTTCCTTCATCCCGCAGTCGACAGCGATGACCCGCTTCAGCCCTTTTCCTATAACAATCTCCCTTCTTTCTTTACAGGTCACTTTCGCGATCAGGTCGGTCTCATGCGGATTTTGAAAAGAAGGGGGGACCTTGTTATTACTGATCGCACCTAAAACCACACCATTTTTCCTTAAGTGCTTCGTCAATGCCCTGGTGTCAATGTTCGAGATCAAAGGAACCTGCTCGGCAGCGAGCCATTCGAGGAAGGATTGCTTTCCATGCCAGTGTTCGGAGGAGGCGCTGGCCGTCCCGACGACGACGCCGCTTGCCTGAATTCTACCCGATTCCCAAAAGTTCTTGCCTGGCACCCCGTAATTGCCGATTAGAGGGTAGGTGAAAGCGAGGATTTGACCTGCGTAAGAGGGGTCGGTGAGCGATTCGACGTATCCGGTCATGCCGGTTGTAAAGACTACCTCCCCAAAAAAAATTCCCTTTTGCCACTCCGGCGCAAGTCCAGAAAAGGTTTCCCCTGACTCGAGAATGAGCTTGGATGGGATCATAAGGCTCTTATGAATCTATCATTTGATGGAAAAGAATGCAAGAACCTAAATCCCCACCAAATCATCTCAGTTGAAGGCTATCCGAATAAGAAGTTTCGGTAGATTTCCTCAAGTCTCTTATTTGTAGCGACTTTTGTTAAAATAATTTATGTATTGATGTACAAATGGTACAAATGGTACAATAGCCTCATATTGGAGTAAATATGACTACTCATTCTGAAGAGCACTCCTTTTCCGATGCGCGAAGCAACTTATCCGAGATTGCTAACAAAGTTGCTTATGCTGGGAAACGGATTGTCCTGACCAGGAAAGGTACGAAGCTGGTTGCTATCGTTTCGATCGAAGACTTGGAGGCTCTTGAAGCCATCGAAGATCGAATCGACCTGGATGATGCCCGCAAAGCTTTGGCAGACGTAAAGAAAAACGGAGCCGTTTCTTGGGAATCAATCAAGCGCAAGCTTGATCTGTGACCTACAAAATTGAATTCTCAAGAACGGCAGAGAAACGGCTTGCCGACCTTTCTCAGGTAGACCAGAAGAAGATTTCTAGGCGCATCGACAAATTGGCTTCCAATCCATTCCCTCCTGGATACGAGAAGTTGTCCGGACACGAGGATCTATACAGGATAAGGCAAGAGGACTATCGAGTGCTCTATACAGTCGTTGAAAAAAAACTCATTGTTTTGGTCGTGAAGATAGGGCACCGACGCGAAGTATATCGCTAACAGTGTGAACAACCCAGGCCTAGGGGCCCATGGAGAAATGTCCGGGTGGACATTTCGGAATGGGAAGGGCCGGGTTTCCCGCCTCGGGATCAAATTGGGATCAATTCCTTGGAGGAGAGGATAAGTTTTGGTTATTTCTTACGCCAGTTCAGCAGTTTTTACGGATCACAGCTTGGTTGGGAGAGAGGTCCGGCTGTTTGGCAATTGCTTGAAGCGCCGAGATCCATTCAGGATCGAGATTCAAAGCCGGGCACCGGTGGGCGTTGAGTCCGCTCGAGCGGATCAAGGGCAAATAGAGTTCTTCGATCTCGAAAAGGGTTTCGATATGGTCGGAGGTAAAACTAATGGGCACGAAAACGATTTGTTTCCTCCCTTCAGCCCAGGTTAAGACGGTTTTGCATTCTTCCTCTGTGTAGGGGCGGAGCCATTCCCCCCGCCCGAATTTCGATTGATAGGCAAGGCGTCCCGGGATATTCGGGAAACCTTCCATCACCCTCGTAAAGGAACGCTCGCACTCCTCTTTGTAAGGATCCCCTTCGTCGATAAACGTTCGGGGCACTCCGTGCGCGGAAAAAAATAGGAAGGTATCTTTGTCATCCAGATTCCGATCCGCCAGAAATCGGGAGATCCGCTCGTGCCACGCCTTGATGAAAGAAGGATGCTCCGCATAAGATTTGACCCAACGGAGTTTTCGGACAACCGCTGGGGGCAGATTCTTGGAGAAAAACCTTGCAACGCTCCCCGTAGTCCCATAGCAAAATTGGGGAAATAACGGCAGAGCGCGGATTTCGCAAGCGTTGCATTCTTCGATTTGGAAGAGCGCTCTCTTATGCGTTGCAGGCAGGTAGCGGTGGAAAGTGAAAACAGGGACACCGGAGCTCTGTTGAAGGGCGAGTCTCAGGGTTTCAGTGTCCTCATAGATCGGCGAAAACCCGATCCGTTCATAGTCTTCCCGTATCTTGAGGGCGCGCCTTTTCGCGATCCGCCCGAACATCCATTTGTGCAGCCACTCTGGAAATTTGGTGCGGATTACGTCACGGTCGCAAAGGATTTCTTTGAGAAACGGCTCGATTTCCAGAGCTTCCCGGGGTCCGCCGAAATTGACGAGAAGATAGGCTTCTGGCATGGAAAAAAATTTGTCTTACGCAGCTAATCTTTGCAAACTAAAAAACAATCCTGTAGAATCCTCTCAATGATGCGTCCCTTTGTTTTTATAGCGGTCTGCATTTCTGCAATATTTTTGCACGGCTGTGGCTGTGGCTGTGATCGTGGAGGCCGCGGCCCCATAAAAATTGGGGTCGATTCTAATTGGTATCCTCTTGTTTTCGGCGCGCAAAACTCTTACGTCAACGGTTTTACCGAAGAGCTCCTCCTCGACATCTCAAAACAGAGCGGACTGGAGTTCGAGCGCATTGCAGCGAATTGGGACGCTCTTTTCGAGGGGATGAAACAGGGGCAGTATCAAGCCGTCCTCTCATCGCTTCCTCCTTATGAATTCAATTTGGCCCTCTACGATTTTTCCCATAACTTTCTAGACATCGGTCCCGTGCTCATCGTGCCGGAGGGAGGGCCTAAGAGCGACCTGGATAAAATGAGCGGCGAACACATCGGGGTGATCGCAGGGGATCCCGCGGTCCTCATTCTTCAGAAACATGAGGGGCTGATCGTCCGCAACTACCCATCGATTGCCAATTTGCTCGACGCGGTGGCCAATGGAGAAATCGAAGGGGCTCTTCTCAACCGCGTTCTTGCAGGCAGTTATGTCAGCGATCTTTTTGCAGGGAGATTGAAGATCGCGGGCCCCCCCTTGAGCGATGCAGGGCTTCATCTCATCGTCCTAAAGAGCAAGCAGCCCTACATCCTTGCCCAATTCAACAAAAGCCTGGCTCTTCTCAAGAAGAAGAAGAGGCTGCAGGCGCTCCTTCGGAAATGGCAGCTTGGCGAAACGCCCTAGACAGTTATTTGCCTTGAATTTTGGTCCTTAGTGTGATAAAAGTTGGGTAAGGAGGCCTCCCATGCAATTTGAAACCCAGGAAAAACTGAAATCGATCGATGAGCGCTTAAGCGCGATGTGGAGGTATCTTTGACCTGGCGGTCAAAGAAGAAGAAGTCCGCAGGTTAGATGAGAAAATGGCCTCTCCCGACTTTTGGGACGATGGCGACGCCGCTAAAAAAATCATTGAAGACAGCAATCGCTTAAAGCTCTGGACAGTTCCTTATAACGAGTTGAAGAGCCGGTTTCAGGATGTTAAGGATCTATTGCCGGAAGCGGAATCGCTCGGAGATTCCGACCTTGTCAAAGAGCTCATGGAGAATTTGCTTGACATAGAGAGGCGGCTCGGCGATCTGGAAATCCGAAAAATGCTCTCCGGAGAACTGGACAACAGGGATTGTTATCTGGAGGTCAACGCGGGAGCCGGCGGGACCGAGTCTTGCGATTGGGCCGCGATGCTCTCCCGTATGTACCAGAGGTACGCTTCCCGAAAAGGGTGGAAGGTAGATCTGATCGACCGCCTTGAGGGGGAAGTAGCTGGGATCAAGAGCATGACCTTTCGGTTCACCGGCCCGTTCGCCTACGGCTATTGCAAATCGGAGAAGGGGGTGCACCGGCTCGTCCGGATTTCTCCTTTCGATGCGAACGCGAAGCGCCATACCAGTTTCGCCTCCGTCGACGTGACCCCGATCATCGAGGACATCCAGATCGAGGTCCGTCCCGAAGAAATCAAAGTGGACACTTTCCGCGCCTCTGGGGCGGGGGGCCAGCACGTCAATAAGACCGATTCTGCTGTCCGGATGACCCATATCCCAACAGGGCTTGTGGTCTCCTGCCAAAGCGAGCGGAGCCAGGTGCAAAACCGAGAAACTTGCTTAAAAATGCTCAAGTCCAAACTCTATGAAAAAGAAGTTTTGGAAAGACAAGAGAAAATGTCTCATCTCGGCGGGGAGAAAAAAGAAATCGCCTGGGGTAGCCAAATCCGCAATTATGTCTTTCAGCCCTACACTCTTGTCAAAGATACCCGCACAAAAGTGGAGATTGGAAATGTCCAATCGGTTATGGATGGTGAAATCGACGAATTCGTGAACGCCTATCTCAAGGAATTCGGATAGGATGACTCTACTTGCAGATTTCGATATCCGGTTCTCTGATCAGGGCGACCTTGCTTTTCTAAACAGGTGCTTTTCGGCGGCGGACGCTTGCGACGATTTTCCTTTTGGGCCTGGTGAAATGGAAGAAGCGCTAAAAAATTGGATCGGTTTTTCGAAATTCAAGGCAAGCTTGACGGGAACTTTGCAAAATATCCCTTGCGCCATCGGCACCCTTTTCCTCATGCCTTATAAAAAAGTCGCACATCACTGTTCCTTCTATATCATCGTCGATCCTGAGCACAGGCGGAAAGGGATTGGCACCGACCTGATTCGCAACCTCCTCCATCTTGCGAAGACCCGTTTCCGTTTAGAGAGCGTCCATGCGGAACTCTATGAGCCGAGCCCGCTTATGCCTCTATTGCAGAAACTCAACTTTATCGAATTTGCTAGGCAAGAGAATTTCGTCCACATTGACGGGTGCAAAAAAACCCGCGTATTGATGGAGCATTTTTTTTCATGAGCGAAAGTTCGTTGACGATTCGTTTAGCTGTTGATTCCGACCAAAAATACCTCGTTGATTGGCTGCTTCAGCCAGGGGTGCTCGAATGGTTTCCTCTCGCCGATTTGCGCGAGGTCGAAGACGCCGCCCGCATCTGGGTCGGCTACAATAAGTACGGCGCCGTCCTCACAGCCCTATGGGACTCCGTCCCATGCGGGATCGCAAACCTCTATTTGCAGCCTTACAAAAAATTGGCTCACCAGTGTCTCTTCGCGATCATCGTCGATGAAAAAGTCCGGGGAAAAGGAGTCGGGACAAAACTTCTCGAAGAACTCATGGCCTTGGCAAAAGAGCGCTTCCATATCGAACTCCTCCATCTGGAAGTCTACGCGGGCAATCCGGCGATCCGCCTTTATGAAAGGCTTGGGTTCGAGGTGTATGGAACGCAGCGCCATTTCGTGAAAGATAACGGCAAATACCTAGACAAAATCCTAATGCAGAAAAATTTATGATATACTGCGCGCGGGAAGGATTTTTAAATTTGGACGCAAGCGAGACAAAGCAAAATCGAAGCGAAGCGGTCCGACCGACCTCCCCAGGGGCCCCCAAACAACGCATCGTTTTTGGGGACGGGGCGAAGGAAATATCCGAAGGCAATATTTCCGAGGACTGCGGAATCGAGAAAAAGGGTCCTCGGATGGACCATTTTTCTCGCGGAGCAGAGCGATTTGGCGAAGTCGCAGCCCGTCCAAATTTTAAGAAGCCAACCGCGCGCAGTATGTTGTCTTTCGAAGAGATCGCATCGATCAAATTAGCGGCGCTCTGTCCCGTGCCGCTCCGTCTGGCCTGGCATGAGAACCGGACCTCCTTTTTCTCTTGCCGCAAAGAGCGTCAGGGCGTCCATCTCCGCCTCCACCGCCTCTTTGCCAAAGCCCCTAGCCCCGTCCTCGAAGCGGTCATCGGTTATGCCGTGAAGGGAGATCGGCATGCGGGCAGGATCGTGCGGCAAATGGCGCATCTCTATTTTTCGAAGGAGCGGATAGCGCCGGACTCCCTCGTTGCAAAAGGGCGTGTATACGATCTCCATGAACTCCGCGATCGGGTCGGCAAGCGGTATTTTCCGAACCTTGACGTCGCGATCGGTTGGTCGACGCACCGGCGTATCGGTGCATTTAGGTGCATGACATTCGGCAGTTACGATCGGCACCGCAATCAGATCCGGATCAACCCGCTCCTCGACGAGCGGGGCGTGCCTCTCTACTTCGTCGAGTTCATCGTCTACCATGAGATGCTCCACGCCGCGATTCCGGCCCGCATCGACGCGCGAGGGTCGGTCCATAGCCATACGGCTGAATTCCGCAAGAGGGAAAAGGAGTTCGCCGAGTTCGATCTTGCAAAAGAATGGGAAAAGAAGAGTCTTGAGTTTTTTAAGAGGAGGCGTCATGGCAGGTCATAGCAAATGGGCCAACATCAAACACAGAAAGGAGCGGTCCGATAAGAAGAAGGGGAAGATTTTCAGCCGGATTATGAAGGAGATCATATCGGCTGTGAAGCAAGGGGGGCCCGATCCGAAGTCCAATAGCAAGCTGCGCACCGCGATCCAAAAAGCCAAAGACGCGAATCTTCCCAGCGACAATGTCGATAGGAACATCAAAAAAGCCGCCTCCTCCGACACCCAAGACTATACGGAGATGACCTATGAACTCTACGGATACGGGGGCGTTGGGCTCATCGTCGATATTATGACAGATAATAAAAACCGGATCTCTGCTGATATCCGGATCGCGACCAATAAATGCGGCGGGACGGTGGCGACGCCGGGCGCCGTTTCTTATAACTTCGAGAGGAAAGGAGTTCTCCGGGTCTCGAAATCATCCATTGGGGAGGATCCCCTTTTTCTTCTTGCCGGCGAAGGCGGGGCGGAAGATATGGCCGCCGAGGATGAAGCCTATGTCGTGACGACCCCGGTCGCTTGTCTTACCCAAGTCAAAGAGGCGATCGAGAAGGCGGGCGGCAAATGCGAAGAAGCGGAGCTTGCGATGATCCCCAAATCTTGGATCGAGGTGTCCGACATGGATGCCGATTCGAACATTGCCCTCATCGAATGGCTGGAGAACCTCGACGACGTCGACGCTGTCTACCACAATATGAGGGTGTAACCCAAGTTGTGTGTAATTTGGAAAAATTAATATGGTTTAATAAGTTTTTAGCATTGTATTAAAGCGAGGAGACACCCTCTAAGCGACGAGCGAGTCCAAAATCGGCCAAAAGGCGCTCAAAGATCGCGAAATAGATTTATTGAGATAGGTTCATCTAGTTTCCGAATGATCGGACTGCGCACAGCCCGATTTGGGGAAAGTCAACGTAACAACCCGACTGTCTATGAACCTATCCTCCAATTCTTCACGATCCCTTTACGGCACGCTTTTGGGCGCTTTTCGCGCCTCCGCCCTCGTAAAGATCACCGTCCCGATATTTACTTCGGGCGGTCGACGACGAAAAATCGCCTCAAAATCGACCATAAATGAATCATTAAGGATTGGAGGATAGGTTCATATAATTATTCCAACTACATGGTTGTTATAAACTAATATTAAAAAATTATTTATGTCTTGTTTATTATTAAACTTTTCTGTTATGCTTTGTTGCAATTATGGTTGCGAGAATTACTACGACTCATCCAACGCCAAGCTGTTGGGATAAGAAGGTTAAGCCTCTCACGCTTTACGAGAGGGGCTCTTCTGCTCTCTCGGCCTCAGTCCACTATGCCCGCAGCTCTGCTGGGGCCCTCAGCGGCTACCTGTGGACCCAGCAGCCAAAATCTCCCTACGCTTCGATTATCCCGATACTTCGCTGACCTCTTTATCGATCCGCCCCGCCAACCTTTTTTATCAGGCGCTTTTCGGTCCGGGCGCGGTCACAGAGCCCGGGAGCGGCAAGTTGTTCGCCTTCCGCAGGTCTCATTGCGAGATTCGGAGGCAAATCAATGCGGCGGACCCTGATTCGGTTGTGTCATTTTCCGCAAAAGGCACGCTCGCAAAGATCCACTCACGCGCGCGGGGTGTGACTGACATTCCCGACTTAGCCGCAATTCTAGGCAATGCGGTATATCGCATTTCTTATGGGGAACTCCAGTCCACCCTTGCCAGCCAAAAAATCTTCGTCGCTCCGATCCTACCTCTTCCTTTTTACCGAGCTCTCAAAGAGGCCATTTTGAAAGACGGCATCGTCACTCTTCCAGGTGAAAGGGGAGACCCGGTCAAACTCTCGGCCGTCAAATCACGACACAGCCGAGCGATTGTCAAAGATGCGGCTAAGAACTATCAAAAATACGGATTTCAAACAAAACAGGATTGCTTAGATCTCCTCGACCTGACTTTCTATCAATTGGGGTCTCTAGTCGTGAAAAGGGAGGATTTTAGGAGTTTTATCGACAAAAGCGGAAAGATCCTCGAAAGAAACCCCGGAGATCCCGACGCGATCCGGCTCATCAACGCATGTGGAATCCGCGGCATCCAATCCACTCCTCGGACAAAGATCTCGAACCGGTCGATCATGAGGCAGACGTTCCAAACGGCATTGACCGCGGCAGAAAGCGGCCTTGCTATTTTCCCCGCTGTCGGAATGGGAGTTTGGCGGGGAGATCCAGATTTGTATTGGAGGTCTTTTTTAGACGCCGTCATCCAAATGCCGCCTGAACTCGAGCAGATTTTCGTAAATCCGGGGCACCAGACGACCCTTTACGGGCGCTATCAGGGCTGCAAGGGAGAAGAGTTCCAGTTGATTTTGGATGAATACCGAAAGCTCTATGCCAAGGATCCAAAGGCGCTTGCCAACTTAAGCAAAATCATCAATCTATTTGAGAAGAAAACAGATGTCGTCCAATTTGCAAGGCTTTTGAAAAAGGCGTTTCCTGAGAAAACCGTCTCTCTTTTCAACGCGTCGGATCCCGACGTGACTCTTGGCAACCACGTAGGGGAGTATGTCAATAATCTAGCCCACTGTTCTACCACGGAAGAAAATTACACGGCTCTTGGCACGAACGGCCTCTGCTTCGAAGGCGTCACAGGCGTCCACAACGATCCTTCCCGTGTAGTAGCCGTTCGGTCAAACTAGTACCCGACTAGAATCGGACGTCGAGATTAATGTCGATGGCGTTTTGGTTGAACATGCGCGATTCGACCGATAGGGTCGCCGTCAAACCGCTGAGAAGCGTGGCGCCGACCGCCATGCCCCACCTGCGCTGCGCAATGAAGGACTTGCATTCCGCATCCAATAAGATACTCGTATCTAAAGGCCACTGGACAAGGGCGATCATTGGATCGGGATCGATTTTTGAGACTAAATAGGTTGCGTAAACGTAAGGGGCGATAAAAGTATAGCGATAACACATCCCTAGGGAGAATTGCGTTTCGTTATATTTGAATTTAAAATCGTCCACTACATTGAAAGGGAGCCTATCAGACAGAAAATAGCGCGGCTTTTGGCTCGCCGCGAAGTATTTGATATCGAGTCCGAAGAAGAGCTTTTTTGCCTCGAAGAGGACGAGTTTGCCGCCGAAGCCCCATGAGAATTGCATGGTGGAAAAAATTTCATGGTTGAGCTGTAGGCTGGACGCTCCGAGAATGCCGTAGAGATCGATCCGGTCTTCGAAATTCAGGGTGGCCATCCCTGCCTTGGTGGAGAGCGTCGCAAAGGTCTTCGAGCTTTCAATTCCATCTATTGTGAATTCGTCTCGGAATCTCTGGTGGTACACAAAGTCCTCCAAGAATGCGACTCGGAGAGAGGCCCAAGATTCTGGAGAAGTGAAGAGTCCCGCTTTATCTAAAGCTGGCTCTGCTGGATTTCCTATAAGCATCGCCCCAATCAGACTCGGAAAAAAAAGAAAAATATACACAAATGAGTTCAAAAGTTGGGAATATGCCGAGGCTGCGGACACTTGAAAAAGCTCGGGGGTTCGAGCTTTTTTTTCAAGGAAGCAGACCTGAATTTGAGCCAGGCTTGCGGCGCCGGGTCCGAGGTCCCCAAAAACGCATCGTTTTTGGGGTGGACCGTTGCAGCTCAACTTGAAAAAGTTGAGCGCCGGGGGGGGCCCCGAAGACGCATCGTCTTTGGGGTGGGGTGCAGGCGGGTTCAAAGGCAGTGGCTGTCCGACGAAGGCAGAAACCAACTTTTGAAGTTGTTTGTGTATATACCCAAAAAGGCACTTTGCCGGAGCCATTTCCTCCTTATAGCAATGTTCTCAAATGGCCGACAACACGAAAAAAAATATTGCGAAAAAATTTTCACCACCTCTATGGAACGAATTAGGATTATGAGTCTGAAAGAGTCGGTGCAGCAGCTTAGCCATCTCCTTGCCAATGTGGCCAAAGATTTGATCAAGGTCGCCCGCGGCAATAAGGCTGCGGCCCAGCGCGTTCGCGTCTGCACGATCAAACTGGAAAGGGTCGCAAAAGTGTTTCGAAGAGAATCGGTCGCGGCCGAAAAAAGCGGCAAGCTAAGGAAACCAAAACCTAAACTCAAGAAAAAGCAGCGTTAATGTATCCTCTTTGGCATGCACAGAACCTATCCCACTAATATTTTTCGTCGAGTTTTTGGATTATTTTGGTCGCTTTTCGACTTCAAAGCTTGGGGGGCCATATACTGCTGTCGATATTGCCCCCCAAGTCTTGAATCGAAAATCGGCTCAAAAGAACCGAAAAATCGACTGAAACTTATTAGTGGGATAGGTTCAAAGCCAAAAGAGACTTTAGAGATCTCCATTCAAAAATTTTCGAAAAAAGGATACGGCGTCGCGCTTCTTGGCAAAGGGCACGAAATCGAGGTGGCCCACTGCGTTCCGGGCGATACCGTTCGGGTCGAGTGGAGGAAAAAAAGGCATAGGATACAGAAAGGGCGCCTCTTGGAAGTCGTGGCCCCATCCGCAGATCGGGCGCATCCCCGCTGCGCCCATGCAACGGTTTGCGGCGGCTGCACTTGGCAACAGGTCGCCTATAGCGCCCAGCTCAAGGAAAAGATGCGCCGCATCGAACGGGCATTCGACGGGAAGTTTCCCGTCGATCCGATCCTTCCCGCTACTTATCCGTTCGGCTACAGGAACAAAATGGAGTTTACCTTCTCCCAAAATGGGGCGGGCGCTCGCTTCCTGGGTTTGGGGATAGCCCAAGCAACGCCCTATGTATTCAATGTTACCGAATGCCATCTTTGCCCGCCCTGGTTTGCCGCCGCGGCTGTATCTGTCCGCAAGTGGTGGGAAGGTAGCTCTCTTTCGGCCTATTATCTTCCCAAAGACTCAGGAACCCTCCGATATTTAACACTCAGGGAAGCGGTGCGCACAGGGCAAAAAATGGCGATCCTCAACGTCTCTGGCCATCCGGACTTCGCCCCATCTCGAGATAATCTCGAAGAGTTTGCCGAGTCGATACGGGGGCTCGCGCCCGAAGCTGCGATTTTCTTGCGCATCCACCAGGCTAAATTAGGGCATAAAACACGAGTTTTTGAGATGCTCCTCAGCGGGCCTGACCATATCGTCGAAGAGCTTCATCTGAAACAAGGCGTCCTCCTTTTCAAAATCAGTCCGAGTTCCTTTTTTCAACCCAATACGTTCCAAGCAGAAAAGTTGTACGATGTGGCGATCTCCCTGCTCGGGAGCCCATCGGTCGTCTACGATCTTTATTGCGGAATAGGAGCTTTAGGGATGGCCGCAGCCAAGAGTGCAAAGCAAGTGGTCGGAATCGAACTTAGCCCGGAAGCCGTCCTCGACGCAAATGAAAATCTTAAGACAAACCGGATCGAGAATATGACCATCCATCAAGGCGACGCGGGCCACACGATCGCTCAATTGATCGAGGCTCCGGGCTCGTTAAGGCCTGATGCGGTCCTGGTCGACCCGCCGCGCGCCGGACTTGACGCTCAGGCCATTCATCATTTAAAAAATTTACTTCCAAAATCGATCGTGTATATCTCTTGCAACCCAGTGACCCAAGCTTCCAACATCGAAGAACTCGTCCAAGCGGGGTATCGGGTCAAAAGACTCCAGCCCGTCGATCAATTCCCTCATACGCCCCATATAGAAAATATTGCATTGCTTGAAAAATAAACGGTTTTTCAGGCATATTTATGCGCAAGTAAGAAGGATCTCTATATGAAAACGTCTATGCTTTTTCTTTTACCCATCGCGGGACTATTTGCCCAAGATGCTGCGCCCAGCTCTCAAAGCGGGATTACCTCCACGCTGATCATGATCGGGATCGCTCTCGTGTTTTTCTATTTCATCCTCTGGCGCCCGGAACAAAAACGGCGCAAGGCGTCTGAGCAAATGCGTTCTTCCCTGAAAAAAGGCGATAAAGTCACTGCCATGGGAATCGTCGGGAAAGTAGACCGGATTCTGGACCAGACGGTCGTGCTGAAGATGGTCGATGGCGCCAAGATCGAAGTGCTGAAAGCAGCGATCACCGATGTGCAGGCGGGCGGGCAGGAAGAAGAAGCCAAATCTCACGCTACGATTGAATCTTAGAGGGTATTGTCAGGCTGTCGATCGGCTCTCCTTGCAGGTCGATGGCTTTGATTTTTGCCGTTTCTCCGCTGATCTCTATCGTAAAGACGTTGTTTATTGCCTTATGTTCGGCAAGGTACCATGCGTCATGAGGCCGGCGCGGCGCCGCTCCCCAGCATCCATCTCCTAAGTAGACAACCCCCCTCTCATCAGCCTTGTTCTCTCTAATCGGAACCGTCCGTTTGTAGGCGTGGTTGTGGTGCTCGAAGGCTGCCGGGAGGTTGTACTGATCGAACAGGGGACACCAATGGGTCCGGATCTGTTCAGGGATCTTTCCCGTGAAAGAGTAAACGCTGGGGTAGGCCGCTATGTGGTAGACGGCGAATTGGAAAGGAATATGTCTTCGTTGCCCGAGTGTCTGCTCGAGCCATTCAGTTTGAGTGCCGACAATCGGTTCAAAGTGGCCTGAATCGAGCAGGATCAGGCTTAAATAAGCCCCGAAGTCGACCGCTCGATAGAGCTGCTTTTCGGGAAAAGCGAAAAGATCGAAAAAAAGCTCGGAATTGTCCGGCGAGAGATCGTGATTCCCGGGGACGATGAGAAACGGGATCACTTGTCCGTTGAAGGAAATCATCTCCTCTTTCCAACTCTTAAGAAAGGAAAACCACTGTTTTATTGGAGTTGAGCGGAAGCGGAAAGGGTTGCTGTTTACGGCATAGGCGATGTCTCCGCCGATCACGACGAAGAGCGGGTCTAACGCTCTTACGGTGCGGCACATCTTCCGAAATAGCGCAGGCGTCTGATAAAGATCCCCGCCAATACAGAAACGGAGAGGCTTGGTCAAGGCCTTAGGAGCGGTCTGGAACTTGTAGATAGAGGGGTCGCCATCCAGCCGGAATGAATACTCCGTACCAGGAGTCAGATCAGTGAGGAGGACCTTATGGACAAGCTGATCTCCCAGCTCGAGATAGGTGCCTTTTTCGGATCTCCAAGGGGCCCCGAGCTCTTGGATCTCGACGCTGTCGCCATTTTCCTGCAACGGCGTATGCCATTGGATCGCCATCGTAGTTGTGGGATCGCCATACCAGCTTAAGTATAAAGCGGCAATCTCAGCGGCAAGATGGCCGGCGTACAAGGCGAGAGCGAGGATGGGGACCCACATGCCCTCAAACTAGCAGAGCGCTCAGTTTTTCCAAAATCTGCGTTTGCTGGGAGATGACCCGATCGATGTCGCCAGGCTCCACTTCCCTTTGAGACAAGAGAGATAAATCGTAGATCCCTTTTGCCATCTCGGCAGCGACCGCAGGCTGCTTCTCTTTGAGCTTGGCAATCTGGTGGATCAACTTGCTGTTCGTGTTGACGATGAAGGTTTTTTTCGGATGGTATGGCGAGGCCGATTTTCCTTGGGTGAGCGCCATGTAGTCCCGCATCCGCCTTTGGTGCTCATCCAGGACCAAAAGGGCTGGAAGATGGTCGGAGCTTAGGCTTTTCGCTTCGATTTCCAGGTCTTGTTTGCCAAGTGCGGCGCGCATAAAATCAGCGATTCGTCCCGCTTCGGTTTTGCCGTCTTGATCGAGGAGCGTCTTTTCACGCGAAACGTCTATGAGGCTCGTCTCCAAAGACCCGTCGATCCTTTGGAATTTGCAGGAGCATTTTTCTTCCAGAAAAGTGATGAGCGCCGTATCGATTGGGGAGGGTGCGAAAAGGATCTCGATCTTTTTCTCAATATAGAGCTGCAAAAGAGGGGAGGCGTGGTCCGTGCCCGCGTAATAGATCTTTTTTTCGGAGCTTCTCTCTAAATACTCTCCGACAGTCGTCCAATGCCCCTCGCTATTTTTCCAAATGAGGAGATCTTTGACCCTCTCGTAAAATTTCTCATCTTGGAGGATTCCCAATTTGACGAACATCTCGATCTCTGGCCAAGAGTCGATGTATTTGTTTTTTTCCGTTTTGAAATGGAGGGAGAGGCGGTCCGCGATTTTTTTCGCGATATGGCTGCTGAGCTGCCGGACGTTCTGGTCCACTTGGAGGTATGACCTCGAGACGTTGAGCGGAATATCGGGGCTGTCGATGGCCCCTCGAAGGACCATCATGTAGTCGGGAAGGATGTCTTTGCTCGTGTCGGAAACGAAGACGCGGTTGCAGAAGAGCTTGATCGTGCAAGCTTCCGCATCAAATCGGCGGTGAATCTTTGGGAAGAAGAGGATTCCTTTTAAATTAAAGGGGTAATCGACGTTCAAGTGGACCCAGAAAAGAGGTTCTGGATCGAGCGGGAAAAGCTGGTGATAGAATTCGATATATTCCTTTTCCGTACAGTCAGCCGGAGGCTTTGCCCAAAGGGGTGCCTTATTGCCGAGCGGCTTGCCATTCAACGAGACTGGGAATGGCATGAAACTACAATAGCGCTGCAAAAGCTCTCGGATTTTCGCCTCTTCCAGATATTCGAGGCAGCTTTCGTCGAGATGGAGGGTGATCTCAGTGCCCCTGCTCGAGCGCGCTCCCGCGCCGATGGAATAGTTGGAGGTGCCATCGCAGCTCCAAAAAACGGCTTCCGAGTCCGCAAGGTAAGAACGGGTGTCGATCTCCACTTTGGACGCGACCATGTAGGATGAGTAGAACCCTAAGCCGAAATGTCCGATGATGGCTTCCTTTTCGTCTTTGGGCTTGTATTTCGCGACAAATTCTTCGGCTCCGGAAAAGGCGATCTGCGCGATATACTTTTCCACCTCTTCTTCGGTCATCCCGATCCCTGTGTCGGCAATCTGGATCGTCTTTCTCTTTTTGTCGATGGATACCGAGATCTCGAGATCTCCATCGAGGGCTTGTCCTTGGTCTTTCAGGATGCGGACTTTATTTAGCGCATCGGTGGCGTTGGAGATGAGTTCGCGGATGAAAATATCTTTTTCGCTATAAAGCCATTTTTTGATGATGGGAAGGATATTTTCCGAATGGATGGAGAGTTGATTATTTCGCATATTTCCTCATTTTGAACATTCAGTAAAGCGAATAGCGGCCGTTTTGTCAAGGGGAGAGCTATGAGGGTGTCTGCAAAGTGAGGTTCTGTCGATAATAATCCAAAAACTCGGGCGTTCCCTCACTTTGTAGACACCCTCTTATTGGGATGCGCTCCATTTTAGCTATTTAATCATTAGAAATCAATGACTTGCGAGTGAAAAAACGGAAATTTAAAAAACGCGTATATTGCAAAAAATGTATTTACTTAAATTAATTATTTTTGTAAAATTGTATTAATTATTTAAAAACTTTTCATTAAAAATGTGATTTATATGACACTTAATGCAGCTGAAGGAATTGGAGCCGGTGCACCAGGAACGGCCGCCGCTACCTCTAGTGACCCTCTTTCGTCATTGCCCAGGGTGCCAATAGTGCTCATTCAGTCATTCTTAGATCCCAGCAGCAACGATGCCATCTGGCGGGTAAATAAAGAACTACGCCGTGTTTCAGACCCTTTTGGGGCCGCCATTCTTCGCTTTGAATACAAAATTGAAAAGAACGAACCGATTACCCTGCAAGAGATAATAGAATTACAAAATTTAAATCCGAAATTTTCAAGTACAAAATCCTTTGAACTTGATTTGTCAAACAGCGATATTACTGATGCCGGTCTGCAAAAGATTATTGCACGCTTTCCTAATATTGTTGAAATTAACGCACAAAACTGCCCTTATCTCACCGACGCCGGGCTGCAGCACTTGGCAAAATTAACAAATCTCATAAGCCTCAACCTGACATTCTGTCCTCAGATCACCGACGCCGGGCTGCAGCCCCTGGTAAATCTCACAAGCCTTAACCTGGCATTTTGCCCTCAGATCACCGGTGCCGGGCTGCGGCCCCTGGTAAATCTTACAAGCCTCAACCTGGCAGGGTGCCAGCAGATCAACGGCGTCCGGCTGCAGCACCTGGTAAATCTTACAAGCCTCAACCTGGCAGGGTGCCGGCAAATCAACGGCGTCTGGCTGCAGCACCTGGCAAGTTTGAAATATCTCACAACCCTCAGCTTGGCAGGGTGCCCGCAGATCACCGGCATCGGGCTGCAGCCTCTGGCAAATTTGAAACATCTCATAAGCCTCAACCTGGCATTCTGTCATCAGATCACCGATGCCGACCTGCAGTACTTGGTAAGTTTGCAATATCTCACAGATCTCAACCTAGCAAGGTGCTGGCAGATCACCGACGCCGGGCTGCGGCCCCTGGCAAGTTTAAAATATCTGACAAGCCTCGACTTGACAGAGTGCTGGCAGATCGCCGATGGCCGCGCATCTTTAGCCCATTTGGCAAATCTCATAATAATTGGCTAAGAGGGTGTCTACAAAGTGAGGGAACGCTCGAGTTTTTGGATTATTTTGGCCGCTTTTCGACTTCAAAGCTCAGGGGGCCATATACTGTTGTCGATATTGCCCCCCCAAGTCTTGAATCGAAAATTGGCTCAAAAGAACCGAAAAATCGACAGAACCTCATATTGTAGACACCCTCTAAGTTTTTCTCCAATCGAAAGTTTGATCGGATTCGACTCGAATGAGAGGTGTTGAGATTTAACGATTCAAACTTTACCTTTATGGGTATGAAAGTTTTCGCGGCACAAATCAACCCCACGATCGGGGATTTGGAAGGGAACACCCATAAGGTTCTTGCTGCGCTTCAAAGAGCCAAGCACCGAAAGGCGGATATCGTCCTTTTTCCCGAACTGACGCTTTCGGGGTATTTCCCGGATGATTTGCTCCTAGATGATTCTTTCATCGACGCCTGCTCTGAAAAATTGGAAGAGATCCGCCCCGCCACGGGAGGGCTTTTCGTCTGTGTCGGCTTGCCGAGAAGAAATCCTGAGCGCAAAGAAAAATTCCTCTACAACAGCGTTGCTTGTTTTGCCGATGGACAGCTTCTCGGCTACAAGAACAAAACTCTTCTTCCGACCTATGACGTTTTTGACGAGAGGCGCTATTTCGAGCCTGGCGTCGAAGAGCCGATTTGGGAATATCTGGGCCACCGGATCGCGGTCACGATTTGCGAAGATGTGTGGCAGCACTCTGGGGCGGTAGGGTATACCGAGTACCGGACCGATCCTGTCTTGGAGTTAAAAAAAGAAAGACCTGACCTTCTCCTCAACCTTTCGGGATCTCCCTATTATTTCAACCGGAAGGATGTGCGCCTTTCGGTGTTTCAAGCGGTGGCCAAGACCCTCGCTTGTCCGGTGGTGCTTTGCAATCAGGTCGGGGTCAACGATCAGCTCGTTTTCGACGGCCACAGCCTCTACCTCAATGAAAAGGGGGAGCTTATCCAGATCGCCAAAGGATTTGCCGAAGACGACCTCGTGATCGATCTCAATACCCATGCCTGCGCCTCTCTGCTGCCCGAAAACGGGATCAAGGATCTTTACTCTGCGCTTCGTTTAGGAGTGCAGGACTATCTCCACAAGCAAGGATTCAAAAAGGGGATGGTGGGGCTCTCCGGCGGGATCGATTCGGCTCTCGTTGCTTGCATTGCCAAAGAGGCTTTGGGCGCGGAAAACGTCTTCTGCGTAGGACTACCGTCGCGCTACTCTTCACCGGGAAGCGTGTCCGATGCACAAGAGCTTGCAAAGCGGCTCGGCGTAGACTTTAGGGTCGTTTCGATCGACCCCATTTTCCAATCCTATCTGGATCTCTTGGAGCCGATGTTCGAGGGCCGCACTTTCGATATGACCGAGGAGAATCTTCAGTCGCGCATCCGAGGGATGATCCTCATGGCTTTCTCAAATAAACTTGGGAATATCTTGCTCAATACTGGAAATAAGAGCGAGATGGCGATGGGCTATGCGACGCTCTACGGCGATATGGCCGGCGGGCTCGGCGTCTTGCACGACGTCACAAAGCTGCAGGTCTATCAGCTCGCCGCCTTCCTCAATCAAAAAGAAGAGATCATCCCACGAGAGATCTTCGACAAAGTCCCCTCGGCCGAGCTCAAGGAGAACCAAACCGATTTCGAAACCTTGCCTCCCTATGAGATCCTCGATCCGGTCATCGAAGACTACATCGAGGAGCGGCTTTCGCCTGATGAAATCGCCAAGAAAAGGAGTTTGGACTTGGGATTAGTGCAAGACATCGTCCGCAAAATCCACCGGGCCGAATATAAAAGGCGCCAGGCTCCGATCGGCATCCGCGTCACTCAGAAAGCGTTCAGCAAGGGGCGCTACATGCCGATCGTGCAGAAATGGCGTTGACTTTTTCAGTTCCCTGAAAACCGCTCCTAGGTGAAAATTGCATACTCAAATAACATGAAGCATCGGGAATATGGTAATGCGAAATCGCAAAAAAGGTTCTTGAATGGACCTTTTTTGCGCGTAGCAGCGCCCAGAATTTGAGCCAGGCTTTCGCCGGCGCCGAAGTAGGTCAACTTGAATAAGTTGAGCGCCGGGGTCCCCGAAGACGCATCGTCTTTGGGGTGGGGTGCAGGCGGGCTCAAAGGCTGTGGCTGCCTGACGCCGCCACCGGGGTCTCCAAAAACGCATCGTTTTTGGGGTGGGGCGCCGCCAGAAACCGATGCTTCGTGTTGTTTGAGTATATATGGGTACGTTTTCAAGGGAAAGTTTGGAGCTGCTTAGGAGCCGGATCGACCTCGTCGAGGTCTTGAATCCTTATCTGAAGCTGCAGCGCGCGGGCGCCGCCTACAAGGCGCTTTGTCCTTTCCATGACGAAAAGACCCCATCTTTCGTGATCCAAAGAGGGGACAACCACTACCATTGCTTCGGGTGCGGAGCGCATGGCGACGCCATCCAATTTTTGATGACCTATCTCAAGATGAGTTTTGTCGAAGCGGTGGAAAGCCTCGGCCAAAGGTTCCATGTGCAGATCGAAGAGGCAGAGGGAGCGGACCGGCCGAAAGGCCCTTCGAAAACCCTCTTGAAGGAAGCCCTCGAACAAGCGAGCCGTTTTTATCACTACTACCTTCTTCATACGCATGAAGGGCACGCGGCCCTCGATTACCTCTACTGCCGCGGGATCGATCTCGATTTTATCCAAGAGTTTGAACTGGGCCTTGCCCCGGAGGCCTCCCATTTTCTCAAGGCGATGTGGGAACTGAAAATCTCGAACGCCCTCCTTGAAGGAGCCGGGCTTCTTTCAAAAGGGCGGGAGTTTTTTTTCGACCGGATCACAATCCCGATCCGGGATTCAGGCGGGGCGGTCATCGGGTTTTCCGCCCGCAAATACAAAGCGGAAACTTTTGGCGGCAAATACATCAACACGCCTGAAACGGCTCTTTTCAAAAAATCGAAGGTGCTCTTCGGCCTGAGCTTTTCCCGAAAGAGGATTGCGAAAGAGCGGCGGGCTCTTATCGTAGAAGGGCAGATCGACGCGCTCCGCCTGATCCATTTGGGCTTCGACTGGGCGGTCGCTGGGCAGGGGACCGCTTTTACCGAAGAAATGGCCAAGGAGCTGATCCATCTCGGCGTGCGCGAAGTGTTTTTGGCTTTAGATGGCGATGCCGCAGGCCAAGATGCGGCTGTGAAGATCGGCCATCTTTTCCAAAAGGAGGGGGTCGAAGTTCGCGTCATAAACCTTCCCGAAAAATGCGATCCCGATCTTGTCTTACAGGAAAAAGGGCCGGAAGAATGGCAAAAACTTCTTAACGCAAGCGGCGATTACCTCGCTTTTCTCGTGAGCCATTTTTCGAAATCGATCAACATCCAATCCCCCGCGGGCAAGAACGAATTGGTGCAAGCAATCGCCAAGAAGATCAGGGAATGGGACCATCCGCTCATGGTCCACGAGAGCTTGAGGAAGCTGGCCCGCCTTACGCAGACTCCTGAAACGATCATCGGGGCGCCCGAAGCCCCTCCCCAAATCCATATCAAGCGCTCGGCGAGCGTCACCTTTTCCGAGATCGATCCCGACCGGATTCTCGAAGCCGATCTTCTCCGATGGCTTTTTCTCATGGGAGAAATGGTCCCGGAGCTCTTGCAAATTGCTGCAAAAAATTTGAAGCCGGAGCATTTCCGGACGACGCCAGGACGCGCTCTCTATGAAAAATACATGGCTGCCTCTTTGGAGAACAAACCCAAAGACCTCCTGTCGCTTGCCATCGATCTCGAACGGGCCGAAGAGCAGCTTTTCCTAGCTGAAGTTTTGCAAAAGAAAGTGAACCGGGAGCGGGCCTCCATCTGCTTTACTGAAACCGTCCAAAAAATCCTCGAGCGGCATTGGATGAGAGAAAGAGAAGAGATCAAACTCCAGATCTATAGTGGCAAGCTGAGTGAGGCGGAGGTTCTTGAGCTGGCTAAAAAATTCGATGAGATCAAACGGCAGCGGCCGGAAGTAGTCAAATGAAATGAACGACCATGTCGTATTTTTCGATGATGAATGTCCCTTGTGCCATAAAGCGGTGCAACATGTCATCGACATCGACCGGAAAAAGCAATTTCTCTTCGCCCCGTTGAGAGGTAAGACGGCGCGCGAGGTTTTGTCGGGGCCGCAAAAAGAGCTTAAAGGGTCGAATAGCCTTGTCCTTGCTGAAAATTACCAGTCGACGGAACGGAGGTTCTGGATCCGCTCTCACGCGATCTTCCGGATCTACTGGCTCACTGGAGATGGATGGGGTCTTGTAGGGATCCTTTCCTTTTTGCCTTGCTGGCTTGGCGATTTTTTCTACAATTGGGTCGCCGCCCACAGGCATCAGTTCAAGCTGCAGATCCCGGAAGTCATCGAGCCTCAGGATCGCTTTTTGCCTTAAGGCATCGTCCAAAAATAACTTTTAGAGTTTCATAGAAGAAAACCTGAAGTTTTCATAGAGCTAAATTATCGTGAACGTTTGCGTTACCGTGCCCTGACCCGTTCTCGAGAAACGGGTAATCGAAGCATGAATCGGAAAACGGCCACGCAAACGTTCACGATGGTGGCGGGGCTTCCTCTATGAAAAGTGCGACTTTTTCTCTACACAGCTCTAAAAGTTATTTTCTGACAATCCCTAACCTCGACTTTGTACAATAGTGGGATAGATAGATTTTACAGAATGTTGACATAAATGATTCATAATGATATAATTTTGCTATTAATGATTTTCTATAGCTAAAATGGAGGTTTTGTGACATTTAATACATCTGAAAGAATTGGAGCCAGTGCACCAGAAACGGCCGCAGCTTCTCCTCCTACCGACTCGCTTTCTTCGTTACCTGAGGTGCCCATTGAGCTCATCCAGTCATACTTAGATCGCAGCAATGCCGGGGCTCTTCGTTCGACCAATAGAAGCTTATACAATGCTTTAGACCCTTGTAAGGCCGCTATTATGCGCTTTGAATCCAAAAATTCGATTACTCCACTCGAGATAATGCTTTTAGTAAAAGAGCTTAAGAGGATAAAGCAGGACGCCGCTATTATGCGCTTTGAATCCAAAAATTCGATTACTCCACTCGAGATAATGCTTTTAGTAAAAGAGCTTAAGAGGATAAAGCAGGACTATGTTCTTCGCATAATATCGCTTAAACCATTCAAGCTTGATTTAAGCGGAGATAATAATAAGATTAGCGATGAGTTTCTAGGAAATATTATTAAAGTGTTTCCTAATATTACTGAAATTAATGCACCGCACTGTAGCCGTATCATCACCACCCCCTGGCTGAAGTGCTTTGAAAAGTTGAAGAATCTCACCAGCCTCAACCTGGCAGGCTCCAAGATCTTTGAGGGAGGGCTGAAGAATCTGAGATGTAATAATCTCACAAATCTCGACCTGGTAGGGTGCAAGATCATCGACATCAACGGGCAGGACCTAGCAATCGACGAAGAACTGGAGTTTCTGCCACCTACTCTCAAGCGACTCAACCTAGGAGATTGCCAGATCACCGATAAGGGAATGAAGTACTTGGTAAATTCAGCAATGAACCTCAGAAGTCTCGACCTGTCATGGTGCAGGATCACTGGCCACGGGGTGCAGTACTTGGCAAGTTTGCCACATCTCAAAAGCCTCAGCCTGTCGATCATCGACGACGACATGAAGCACCTGGCAGGTTTGACAAATCTCAAAAGCCTTGTACTGAGAGCGGTGCAACTTACTGATAACGGGCTGCAGTGCCTAGCTGCTGCGTCGCCACAACTCAAAAGCCTCGACCTAGTATTCTGCCTGTCGATCACCGACGGCGGCCTTAAGCACCTAGCAGGTTTGGAAAATCTCGAAAGCCTCGACCTACCACTGTGCGGTAAAGTCACAGACAAGGGATTACGGGACCTGATGAACGGAGGTAACTATCGTATTCAGATGAAGCAACACGATCGGGTGTGTTTGATTTCAAACTTGTATAATTTCCTTGACTCTGTACAATTTCATGACTTTCTCGCTGGGGCGCCCGTCAGTCATGGAAGTGTATAAATAAAAATTGATAGATAGAAAGCTCCCCATAGCCCATGCTATTTGGCTGTTGAAACACAAACGGCTAGGTTAAAATCGGCTATTCTAATCCTCTAAGCATCGTTCATTTAAAAAATAAGTTAACCTCCTGTCCTGTCCGGGGATGTATCAAAAAATATTTTGCGTATATTTCGACATTGATGTAAGTTGAGTTTTATTTCTTCAAGGGAAAAGAATGTACCGATTTCCCTGGTTTCATTTGCGCAAGCATTTGACAAAATACAGCATGATTCTATTCGCAGCATCTGGTTCGATCTATGCCGATGCTTCTATCTCTTATGTGGCTGTGTTTACAGCCGGCAATGTTCAACGCGTCGATCTGACAACTGGCAACGCTTCTGTAGTGGCTAGCTTTTCAGGCGACACTCCTATAGGTATCGCGTTGGCAAATTCTCCAACAGCCTATCTAACAACCAACAATGCTAATAGAGTTTACAACCTGGATTTAACAACCGGTGCTTTCTTTCAAGCGGCTCAACTTGGAGGAACAAGCTTTACTAGGATCCAATTAGCAGATAGTACAACTGCCTATGTGGGAGGTTCTTCCGATGGCACTCGCGGTAATCTATACCGCGTAAATCTAACGAACGGCAGCATTTCCCTGGTAACTACCATCACAGGAGTGGCTCTTAATGAACTTGGACTTGAAATGACGCTAACAACTCCAAACAAAGCGTATGTAGCAGGAGGCAATGGCAGTGTCTATCTGGTCGATTTAACCAATGGTAGCTTCTCCAGGATCACATCAATTCCAGGCACCAATTTGCAAGGACTCTCTCTAGCGAACAATACTACCGCCTACGTAACGGATACGATTGGCAATAACATTTATAGCATCGACCTGATAAACGGCAACTTTTCTCTGGTGACTCCATCTCCCATTGCAGGCGCTTTATTGCAAGGGATTGCTCTATCGAATAGTACCACAGCCTATGCAGTCGGAGCTAGCAATGCTAATGCTATTTATCGCATTGATCTGACAAGCGGAAATTTTTCTCAAGTGGCTACGATCACAGTAGGGGCAAACCCCGCTGATATTGCGGTGGTCTTACAAATCGGAACCACGGGGCTTCACGGGAATAATTTGAAGTTTGCGAATTACCTCAATAACAATGCCCCATTTTACACCTTGCCCCTCATCGCCCTGCAAAGCGATATCGCGAGCGCACTTGAAATTACCTCTCCGGCACGAAACGCGCTTTTTACATTTGCAGCGCAAACAACGCAGCTCGCATTCGGGCAGTTGGTCGCAGACCATTTGGGGCAGAAAAGATGGGACAAGGCATGGGTGCAGGGCGAAGCCACGCAGCCCATCCCTGCCAATACGACCGCTGAAGCGCCGTACATCCGGCATCGACTCATTGCCGACGCTTCTGATGCCCTCATGGAAACCCAAGCTTCTGATGCCCCCCCCATGGAAACCCAAGATCAAGCCACGACTTCTAGTTCATCGGACGAATCGCCGGTGGAACCCTCTCCGATTCTTCCTAAAAATGGGTTAACCTATTCGCCTTGGCTGGCAGGATTTGGGGAGTATACGCGCGAACATAAACAACGTCAAACACCTGCCTTCCAGGCGGGAGCCGGAGGTTTTGTCCTTGCGTTCGATTGCTATGGGGTCTATCCAGAACTGCTGCTTGGAAGCGGGGTTGCCTATGCCCATACCCATGTTCATGAAGACGATGGCTTTGGACATGCTAATATCGACCAAGGGGCTGTAGTGTTTTATGCCGCATGGGAGCAACGGGATTATTATTTCAACATGGAACTCTGGGGAAGCGGTTATCACGCAAAAAATGTACGCGAGATCAATTTGCCGGGAGTCATAGGCGGCAGTGCCATTTCGAGTACTAACGGATGGCAATGTACCCCGCATCTCGAAGTGGGATACGACTACAAAGACAATTGGCTCTGCGTAGAGCCGTTTATGATGCTCGATTGGGTCGCAAATTGGGAGCGCGGGTTCCAAGAGCATGGCGCCGGTAAACTCAATATGGGGCAAAAGGGAAGGTTTTGTTCGCTACTGCGGACTGAGTGGGGTCTCCGCTTCAATGAAACGCTCTCCTACGATTGGGGTACGGCCACCTTTCGGGAAAAGGGCAGCTACGCGTACCAGAAGGCATTCCACACAGGCACGCTCACGGCATTTCTTGTTGGCTCTTCAGGAACCTTCGTAGTCTCTACGTTAAGTGGAGCGCAAAATTTAGGAGTCGTTGAATTAGAATCCCTACTGGCTCCTCGCAATAAAAAATACCCCTACGGAACGATCAGCTATCAAGGAGAGTTCGGCTCCCGCTACCAGTCCCACCAAGGAATGGTCACGATCGGAATGGATTTCTGAGAGAATGCTCTCTCAAGCTTTCTGATCGAGCCTCAGAGGGTGTTTACAAAGTGAGGGAACGCCCGAGTTTTTGGATTATTTTGGCCGCTTTTCGACTTCAAAGCTTGGGGGCCATATACTGCTGTCGATATTGCCCTCCAAGTCTTGAATCGAAAATCGGCTCAAAAGAACCGAAAAATCGACAGAACCTCACTTTGCAGACACCCTCTCAGGATCGCTTTTTGCCTATTCTTCCTTGTAAAATAAATTTTTTATACTATACTGTATTTTTCCTGATTTTGAAGAGAGAAATAATTGACAATTATTCACGACATCTATATAATAGATTAATAATTAAGGAGCGCGCTGTTTATGCCTACTCTAGGAATCGAACTTACATTCAAAAATCCATACGCTGACCCAAGTCCCCAAGAAGCCCAAAATGCTCGACCAGGAGACATTTTGTTGAATTTGAATTGGAGACGAGGGTGTTACAATTTGTCCAATCCCGAAAGAGTTAGAGTCGCACAAACCTATCTTACACAAGATACCTTCAAAGAACGCCTAAAAGGCGTTTTTATTGAGAACCAAAACCAAACCCCAGGCAGGACTGTTCTTGTTGCGTATCTCAGTAATGACAACCTTACGCGAGACGCTGTGGATTGCTACAAAATAGACAATGTATTCAGAAGTAGAGTGCAGAATATAGGCAAACAGATTGTGTCTCAAAAAGAATTCAACAATTTGTATCAAGAATACAAACGTTCTCGATAGCTTCAGAGGGTGTCTACAATGTGAGGTTCTGTCGATTTTTCGGTTCTTTTGAGCCGATTTTCGATTCAAGACTTGGGGGGGTAATATCGACAACAGTATATGGCCCCCCAAGCTTTGAAGTCGAAAAGCGGCCAAAATAATCCAAAAACTCGGGCGTTCCCTCACTTTGTAGACACCCTCTCAAGTCAATCGGTCTTCTTCGCCATATTTCCTGAAGATTTTCGCCGCCGCCTTGATGTCTTTGTCTTGCCCATTTTTATTTCCTTCAAGGAGAAGTAGAATGTCCCAGTCGGGCGTTTAAATTGCTAAGCCAGCTTGTCCATGAGCGCGGCGACAAGCTTGTCAATAGGGACACGGGTCTGCTGCATCGAATCGCGCATCCGAAGAGTCACCGTGTCGTTTTTCTCGATCGTATCGAAATCGATGGTGACGCAAAAGGGCGTGCCGAGCTCGTCCTGGCGGCGGTACCGTTTTCCGATAGCGCCCGACTCATCATACTCGGAGACCCAGAATTTTTGCAGCATGTCGAAGACGGCGCGGGCTTTTTCCGCAAGCGGCTCTTTTTTCATGAGCGGGAAAACTGCGACCTTCACGGGAGCGATCCGTGGTTCGAGGTGGAGAACGGTGCGCACTTCGCCGTTTTCCAGCTGCTCTTCATCGTAAGCATCGCAAAGAAGGGCAAGGAGCGTCCTCTCGACGCCGAAAGTCGGCTCGATGACGTGAGGCACGAATTTTTCCCGCGTATCAGGATCGGTGAATTCGATGGGATGGCCAGAAAATTCGGCGTGCCGCTTGAGATCGAAATCGGTCCTGTAAGCCAGGCCGTAGAGTTCCGAGGTGCCGAATGGAAAATCGTAGACGATGTCGACGGTCCGTTTCGAGTAGTGGGAAAGCTGTTCTTTCGGATGCTCTTTTTCATGGATACGGGCAGGGCTTAATCCGATAAGTTTGCACCAGTCATGCATGGCCTCTAGCCAATCTTCGAACGTCTTTTCCCATTCGGACGCGCGGATGAAGTATTCGATTTCCATTTGTTCGAATTCGATCACGCGAAAGATGAAATTCCCAGGCGTTATCTCGTTGCGGAACGCCTTCCCGATTTGGGCGACTCCGAAAGGGACGCGCACGCGGACAGTATCGATGATATTCTTGAAGTCGAGGAAGATCGCCTGGGCGGTCTCCGGCCGCAAATAGGCCACGTCGCCATCGGCTCCCGTTTTGCTCATGTGAGTGTGGAACATGAGGTTGAAGGTGCGCGCTTCGGTGAAATCTTGGGCGCCGCAAGTGGGGCATTTGATCTTCTCGCTGCGAACCGTCTCGGTCATTTGCTGGACGGTCATCGCATCGGCGCTCCTATGAAGGGCCCCTTCGATCAAATGGTCGCAGCGGAAACGGCCCTTGCACGCTTTGCAGTCGATTAAGGCATCGTTGAACCCTTCCAAGTGGCCGGAAGCCTGCCAGGCTTTGGGGTGGAGGAGGATCGGCCCATCGAGACCCACCATGTCGCGACGCCTTTGGACGAATTTTTTCCACCATAAGTCCTTGACGTTCTTCTTGAGCTCGGCGCCGTAAGGGCCGAACGAATAGGTATTGGCAAAACCCCCGTAGATCTCGGAGCCGGGATAGATGAACCCTCTCCGTTTGCAGAGAGCCACGATGGGCTTTAGAGTGTCTTGGGCTGCGGGTGCTTTTGCCATAAGGGTACCAGTATACTCAATGCTTTGATATCTTAATAGTATGGAACCGTTCTTTTCCATCGTCATCCTGGCTCGAAGCGCTTTGCATCTGCTTCCATTGACCTTGGACACGATCAAATCCCAAAGCGGGACAGACTTCGAGGTCGTCATCGTGTCAAGTTGCAAGCAAGCCGTGGCCCCACTCACTCCTGTCACCCCTGGCTTTCGGGTTTTCACAGCAAAGGATAAAAATATTTCTCAAATGATGAATGAGGGGATCCGGGAAGCCAAAGGGCGCTATCTGCAATTCCTCGATCCAGGGGATCGTTACCTTTCCCATCAGGGGCTCTCTTACTTAAGGCAACTTATCCAAGACAGCAGCGAGCCCCACCTAGTCTATTCGGGATTTTTAATGCGGGGACCGGATGAGCCCCCTCGCGCAGTCTCTTTCACTTTCAACCAAGAAATATTGCAAAAAGGGCTGTTTCCGAACCATTTCCGCTCTTCTTGGTTTCGGCGCGATTTACTTGAGGACCTTGGAGGTTTCGACGCAATGTTCTCCCACCGCCCCGCATTCGATTTCCTTTGCCGGCTCTATCAGAAAAAAGATCTAAAAGTCGTGTACAGCCGCAGAGTTTTGACCGATTCGGAGCCCCGGATGACCTCTCCATGGGAAATGGTCGGTTATGTGGCAGAAACCTGCCGGATCCTCTATCGCCACTTCGGGCTTTTGCCTGCTCTCCGTTGGATTTTCGTCCAAGACCACTTGAAAATGCTGAAGTGGACAGCCCTCCTCCTCAAGCAAGCTTTTTGGAAAAATTAGTATTTAGGACGTTTTTCGGACCAGCGCTTGAGCCAGGCGTCGATCGAGAGGCGGCCTGGACCGAAGACAAATACCATGAGGCAGGCGATTAAGAAGGGATAAGGCGTTTGCTTTACAAGCGTTAGGGGATCGAAAAGAAACCGGAAATGAGAAATGTCCTGGGCATGGGCGGTACTCAATGCCGTTGCCAAGACGATGGTTAAAGGAATTGCGGCTAAGCGGGAGGCAAAACCTAGAATTAAACAAAGGCCTCCGAGAAATTCGACCCACCCGACGAGATAGGCATTAAAATAGGGATGGGAAATATGCAGCGAGGCGAAAAATTGCGCTGTCTTTTCGATCCCATGCAGTTTGCCAAGGCCGGTCAGGACAAATTGATAGCCCCAGGTGAGGCGCATGTAAAGGAGAAAGAAGCTTTGTAAATTGCTCCCTGTCTTGATCAAAAGTCCGTAGATTTTCGCAATCGCATGGAGGGTGGGGCTGGCATAGCGCATGGTATTAACCCGCTGCGCAAATATGAGACATTTCTTCAGGACGTAGATTGTCCATCTCTGCGTTGCCCTGCTTCGACAACCCACTTCGAGGTTGCCTGCATCGGGCGCCTTGATCTGAACAATCTCCGTTTACCTGCATAAATTGTCTCCTATTTGCGTAGCGGGTTGGTAAATTCTTTTTTTTCTTTACCATCGCTAGGAATCGCTTAAAAAACAAGAGGGGAGCTGATATACTCTTTACCTATGGGACACATTTGCGGCCAAACTCTCGAGGAATTAAAAACTTGGATGCGCCAAAATGGCGAAGAGCAATATCGCGCTAAGCAGATTTTTGATTGGATCTACGTCAAAGGCGTAAGCTCGTTCGAAGCGATGACGTCTTTAAGCGCTCTTCTTCGCCAAAAACTTATCCTGGCTTTTCCGTTTCCTCTCCTGAAAGAGGCGCGCATCCTTCGCTCGAGCGACAAAGAGACGGAAAAATTCTTGTGGGAGCTGCCCGACGGGAAAAAAGTGGAGTCGGTCCTCATCCTCTCAGAAGAGCGCCGCACGGTTTGCGTCTCTTGCCAAGTCGGCTGCCCGGCCCGCTGCGCATTTTGCGCGTCGGGAAAGCTCGGGCTCGTGCGCAACTTATCTCCAGCGGAAATTGTAGAACAGGTGCTTCATATTCACCGCTACCTTAAGGAAAAGGGGAGAGGGTCTCCCACATCGTTTTCATGGGGATGGGCGAGCCGATGGAAAACTACGACGCCGTGATTGCAGCGATCCGGATTTTTTGTTCGTCCGATGCTTTCAATATCTCTCAGCGGAGGATCACCGTTTCGACGGTCGGGGTCGTCGAAGGGATTCTGCGCCTCGCCCGAAGAAGAGCTGAAAGTGAATCTCGTCCTCTCTCTTCATGCCCCCAACCAGCATTTGCGAAAAAAAATCATCCCTTACGCGCGCCGCTTTATTTTAGAAGAAATCCTGACCGCGATGGATCGCTTTGCCAACCTGACAAAGAGGGACATCACCTACGAATACACGCTGCTTGCGGGGATCAACGACGGGCTCGAGCAGGCTGAAGAACTGGCAGCGCTTGTCAAGGGCAAGCAGTGCACGGTCAACCTTATCCCGTACAATCCGGTCGAAGGACTGAGGCTCGCAAGGCCTGAGAAGGACCGGATCGTCGCCTTTAAAGCTCTCCTCGAAGACAAAGGGATCAATACGACTTGGCGCTACACCAAAGGGAAAGATATCGCAGCCGCCTGCGGCCAGTTGGCGCTGCAGAGTTAGACCTCCACACTGCGAGTTGCTTGCTTCAATGCTGGAGATAAGAAGGATCCCTATTTCTGGTTCTTTTCCATCATTCGTAAACACGCATGGGCCTGTTCACGGATTTTTTCTAATTTTGTCTCTTTGTAAATGCGGTGGTGATACTCCGCGCCTCCAGCGAGTGCGATACCCAGGGCTGCAAGTGCAGGCACTACACGTTCAGCTAATGGCCCTTGCCGGGGCCCCTCGACCAAGAGAAGGAGACCGGATGCCCATAGAGTGTTGCGTAAAAAATAAGTAGCACGATTTCTAGATTGAATATAGGCGCCTGCTGTTTTTATGACAGTTTCAAGCTTTTCCGCTATTGCCTGATGATCAGGCGTCCAACTCCACTTGTAATCCTTCGCTAGGTTCGTTAAAGATCCGATTTTGCGGTCGGTTATGTCATTGATCACTAGCGTCCCCACGTGAAGACCACATGCCGAAAGTATAGCTGGTGGTATTACAGCGAATTGCCAAGGGATGCGCAAATAATTCTCATTCCATGGAAGAAAAGAGCTGGGTATTCCTCTTGCATCCCACAACAAAAAAGAGGTGTGTATTCCACCGACGATCGCTCCTAAGGCCGCCAATACAGAGGCGAACCTCAATTTTTTGTCTATAGAAATAGAAAAGGATCGGCCTGGAATAGATCTCTCAAAAGTCCAATCTTTGCCCTCGGCGATATCACTTAGAAACGTCTTAGCACGCATGGCAGCGCGTGACGAAGACTTATTCATATTATTCAATCCAGAAACGGGAGAAACAGACATAAACTTCCTTAAAAATTTTCATCATTGTACATCAAAACAAATTTAACATCAATATAAAAACATAGTCTCAGTATTCATAGAGTATGTCTATTAAAATTTTAATAAATATTGCAATGGAACTCGGCCGCCGCGAGCAAGGGGGCCCAAAAAACGCATTATTTTTGGGGTATGCGGAGCAAGCGGCCCATCTCTCGCACGGAAGGATCCCCGAACGTCTCGTTTGGGGAAGGTCCGCTTTGCCCCCGACCGTCGTCTATTCTTCTTTATTTTTTTCCCTCCCCCTCTTTACCCTTTATCGCCCTTTTGCTACCCTCATCAGATCAAGATGAATATAGCTCATTTTGTTACCCTCCTTCGCATTCTCATAAGCCCCCTTTTCCCTGTATTTTATTTTGAATATGAATGGTTCGGCATTCCTTTGGTCTGGCTGCCCTATTTGCTCCTCGGACTTTTGATCATTTGCGAATGTTCCGATCTTTTCGACGGCATTTTGGCAAGACGAAGGAATCAAGTCACCGACCTCGGCAAGATTCTCGATCCCATGGCCGACAGCATCACCCATATTTCATTGTTCCTCACCTTCACCCAAGGGATGATTCAACTGCCCCTTCTTCTGATTTTTGTTTTTCTCTACCGGGATCTTTTTATCAGCACGCTGAGAACCCTTTGCGCTCTTCGGGGCGTGGCGCTCGCCGCCCGTTTCAGCGGCAAGGTAAAGGCGGTCATTCAAGCGGTCGCAGCCTTTATCATCATCCTTTTGATGATCCCCTATACGATCGGCCTGATCCCTTTGGACATTTTGCGCCAGGTCAGCCTTTTCCTCGTCTCCGTCGCGGCTCTCTACACCGTGATTTCTGTCGGCGACTATGTGTTTGCCAATAGGCACTATATCATGAAAGCTCTCGAATCTGCTTGATCGTATAGCGTGTAAGTTATACACGGATTGCTAGGATGGTATATGGGGAAAGGCGTCGTTATCGTCACAGGCAGCTGTGGAAGGATCGGATCGAACGTCGTTCGTAAACTGGATCCCGATTTCCAGCTGGTGGGGTTCGAGCTTTTAAAAGCCCTCTATGCGGCAGCTGACGAAGAGCTCGTCCCAGTCGATCTCACATCGGACGAAAGCGTCCACAAAGCTTTTACGCACATCAAGGATAGATATGGGACGAAAATCGTCTCGGTCATCCACTTGGCCGCCTATTACAGCTTCGACCAAAAACATTCCCCTCTCTACGAACAAGTTACCGTGAAGGGGACGGAGCGGCTCCTTAAAGCCCTTCAAGATTTTGAGCTGGAACAATTTATCTTTTCCTCCACGATGCTGGTCTATGCTCCCTCTGAGCCCGGCCATCCGATCAACGAAGGGAGCCTTGTGAGCCCGAAATGGGACTACCCGCTTTCGAAAGTGCATACGGAAAAAGTGATCCACGAGATGAGGGGAAAGGCTAAGGCTGTCATATTGCGGATCGCGGGTGTCTACGACGACCATTGCCATTCGATCCCGATCAGCCACCAAATCCAACGCATCTATGAAAAGCAGCTCGAGAGCCGCCTTTTTTCGGGCAACATCCATCACGGCGCCTCCTTTCTCCATATGGACGACTTGGTCGATGCCATCCAGCTTGCCGTTCAAAAAAGGAGGGAGCTTCCAGACGAACTGACCCTTCTTCTCGGAGAGCCCAAGACGATGAGCTACGATGAGCTTCAGAGGGCGATCTCGCGTCTCATCCGCGGTACTGAGTTCAAGACTTGGCGCGTCCCGAAATGGTTTGCAAAGCTGGGGTCCGCTATCCAAGGGATGATCCCGTTCATCCCGAAACCGTTCGTCAAACCTTGGATGATCGATCTTGCCGATGACCATTACGAACTCGATATTTCCAAGGCCAAGAAGATTTTGGGCTGGACGCCGAAAAAGAATCTCGAAGAGACGCTCCCGATCATGATCGAAGAACTCAAAGTTGATCCCGAGGGCTGGTACAAGAAGAATCAATTGACCCATGCCGAAAAACACTGATCGCCTTTGGACTTTTTTCGCCTTTGCCATTCTCGGGTTTTGGCTCCTTGCCGCCCCTGCTACATTCGGCTTTCACAGCCGGCCATTGATCATAAGCAACTGGATTTCTGGGATTTTATTGGTCGTCATCGGGCTAAGAAAAAGTCCGCGGGCCATCTGGCTTTGGGTCGTCGCCGGCCTTGGGATTTGGCTGCAGTTCTCGCCGCTTCTCTTTTGGGCGCCCGAGGCTGCCAGCTATCTCAACGATACTTTCGTCGGCGTCCTCCTCATCCTTTTTTCTCTCATCCTTTACCCATTGCCGGGAACTCTTCCCGCAACTGTTGCCGCCGTGCCTCCAGGTTGGTCTTACAATCCTTCCGCCTGGCCCACGAGGATCGTCATCGGGTTTCTCGCTTTTTTGTGTTGGATGATCTCTCGCTATCTCGCGGCTTATCAGTTGGGCTATATCCATACAGTCTGGGAGCCGTTTTTTACTCCCGGGACGAAAAGCGTCCTCGAATCGACCGTGTCGAAAGCCTTCCCGGTCCCGGACGCCGGGCTTGGGGCGATGGCCTACACCCTCGAATTTTTCTCCGCATTTTTGGGAGGCAAAAACCGCTGGCGCACTGCGCCCTGGGCTGTCCTCATCTTCGGGATCCTTGTCATTCCAGTGAGCTTGGTCAGCGTCCTTTTGATCATCTTGCAACCACTCGCTGTGGGAACTTGGTGTACCCTTTGCCTTGCGACCGCGTTCTGCATGCTCGCAGGCATTCCATTTGCCGTCGGAGAGGTTGCGGCGACGATTCAGTATTTGAAATCGAAAGAAAAACCCTTTCTCACCCTCCTTTTCAAAGGGGGCTTATGTCCGAAAGCCAAGGTAGACGCAAAAGCTGTCCCCCTAGACAGCACGCTTCTCGCCCTCTGGCGCTCGGCCCGCACAGGAGTCTCGGTTCCCTGGAATCTCTTATTATCTGCAATCGTAGGGCTTTGTTTGATGGCCGCTCCCGCCTTATTCAGCCTGCAGGGCGCAGCCCGCGACTCGGATCCGATCGCTGGCGCGCTCTCGATTGTCGTTTCGGTCGCTTCGATGGCGGAAGGCTTTCGCGGCGCGCGGCATCTCAATTGCCTTTTCGGCGTATGGATGCTGGCCCAGCTTTTTTGGCTGGATAGCACCTTTGCCGCCTCTATTTATCATGCTCTCGCGGCGGCTCTTTTGATCCTCCTCAGCTTCCGCAAAGGGACGATCTTAGAAAAATAGGTTTTTAAGCCGTTGCCTTATGATTTTGAGCAAAAGAGTAGGCGCGCAAATATTCCTGCGCCGGCTTTTCCCAGCTCCAGTCGATCGCCATCCCGTTGTTGATTAAGGCTTGGATTACAGTTGGCTTATCCTTGAAAATACGAAACGCTCGCTCTAGGGTCTCCGTTTCCGAACGGGGAGTCATATTTGGAAAAAGGAAGCCGTTTTGTTTTTTAGCGGCAACTCTTGGATTCTCACAATCGAAGATCGTATCGATATGTCCTCCCGTTGCACGAGCGATGGGGATGGTGCCGTATCGCATCGCGATCATCTGCGAAAGGCCGCAGGGCTCGTAGAGCGATGGCAAAATCAGGAAATCCAGCCCTGCGTAAACTTGATGGGCGAGCGCCTCATCGTACTCGAAATGAAAATGGGCTCGCTCTCCTTTCCATTTTGTTTTCAGTTTCTCGAAATGGGCTTGGATTGCCGGAGTCGACGAAGAGCCGAGGAGAATGAAGGTGCCGCCGAGCCGAAGGGTCACGCTCAAAGCGACCTCGAGGAGTTCCGGCCCTTTTTGTTCGACAAGCCGCGTGATGGCCCCGACCCAGGGGCGGCCATTCATTTTCGGCAGATTGAACTTGAGGGCGAGAACCTCCCGGTTTTTTTCTTTGGCTTTGAGGATCGTTTCTATGGGATCCCCCGCCCTGTAGTTTGCCGCAAGAAATCGATCTTTACCAGGTTCCCAAAATTTGATTTCGAGCCCATTCAAGATGCCGGTGAGCTTCGGGGCAGCTTTGCGGAAAGTAAGATCGAGCCCGTACCCAATTGGGGGGGTTAAGATTTCTTTTGCGTAGCTGGGGGAGACGGCGACAACCGCGTCCGAATAGACAATCCCCCCTTTCAATAGGTTGATCAGGCGCGGGTGGGCCGGATCGTCATCCTGAAGTTTTTCTTTTGTTAGGTATTTTTCACTTTTCAGGCCGATATAATCGAGATCCCAAGGAGCGCATCTTCCTTGGTAGGCGGCATTGTGAATCGTCAAAACGATCGACTTAATGGGGAGATTGAAGAGGTCCCGGGCAAAGACCGCTGCAAGGGCGACGTGCCAGTCGTGAAGATGGAGGACGTCGATGGGGGCGCCCTTCAGCTTCAAATATTCCATAGCAGCCCTTGAAAAATAGAGGAAGCGAGCCGCGTCGTCTTCGCATCCATACATTTTGCCGCGGTGGAAATAGCCGGCCGGATGGCGGGCTTCAAGCAAGTGGATATTTACCTCTTCACATTCAGCTGACCACATCGCGTTCGCATGAAAGTTTCCTTTCTCAATGCACTTAAAATCAGGGATTTCCATGTTGACATTGCGAAGTTTTTGCAAATCGATAAAGTCATACTTCGGCAGGATCGCAACGACCTCGTGGCCGAGCCGTTTCAGCTCTCTCGAAAGGCCGACGATGACCTCCGCAAGGCCGCCTGCTTTGGCGATGGGAGCAAATTCCGTTGCCAACTGGACGATTCTCATAATTTTCGTATACCGTTCCCCCCGGAAAAACTAAATCTTTATTTGAATTCCCTTCCCAAGGCGATCGTTGCAAAATATTTAGCTGCTCCGCTACACTCGCTCCTGTTTTTTATTTCCGATGGGGCGTCGCCAAGCGGTAAGGCAGCGGTTTTTGGTACCGCCATGCGGAGGTTCGAATCCTTCCGCCCCAATTTTTTTTTTGAGGCAATGTCATGGCCGAAGAGCCATCCCATATGTTGTTCGCTGGCTCTTCCCATGAAGGATTGGCAGCGGAGGTAGCCCGATCCCTTAAATTGCCGCTTGGCAAGATCCAGATCGAAACGTTCCCTGACGGCGAGATCGGCGTTCAGATTTTGGAAAATGTGCGAGGAAAAGACATATTTGTGCTACAATCTCCCGCGCGCCGCCCCAATCACTACCTGATGGAGCTGCTTGTGATGGTCGATGCTCTGAAGCGCGCCTCGTCCCGCAGCATCGTTGCAGTCCTGCCTTATTACCCCTACGCAAGGCAGGACCGGAAGGACAAGGGGCGAGTGCCGATTACGGCCAAGCTCGTCGCCGACCTGTTGGAAAAGGCTGGCGTGACGCGGGTGTTGACGATGGATCTGCATACGGATCAGATCCAAGGCTTTTTCAACATTCCGGTTGACAACCTTCACGCGAGGCCGCTTCTCGTGAAGGCGATTCAGGCGCTGAAGTTGAAGGATCTCGTAGTGGTCTCTCCCGATGTAGGGAGCAATCGGATGGCGCGGAAGTTCGCCGAAGATTTGAAGGCGGATCTGGCGATCGTCGACAAGCGGCGGGTCAGCGCCAGGAAAGTCGAAGTGAATGCGCTGATCGGGGATGTTTCTGGTAAACAGGTGGTCCTCATCGACGACATCTGTTCCACGGGAGGAACTCTCGCGACGGCGGCGAAAGTATGTAAAGACGAGGGGGCTGCGGAAGTTTATGCCGCGGTTTCCCACGGACTGTTTGTGGGGGACCGATTGCCGGCGGGAATCGATCGGTTTTTTTCGACCAATTCGGTGCCTCCGTCGGAAGCGTTGAAGAAAAATGTGAGCTCGGTTTCGATCGCGACCTATGTGGCAGAGGCCATTGAGTGCGTCATTCTCGCGAAATCGATTTCATCGCTTTTTGCGGGCGGTTAGAGCTGCGTAGGAGTGTAGGATTAGGAGAAAAGAAATGAAACTATCGTATTTTTCGAGGACTGTAGGGAAAAAAGGGGACCTGAACAAGCTCCGCCGCGAAGGGGGGGTGCCTGCTGTGCTCTACGGCCTGAGTCAGTCTCCGCAACCAATCTTCGTAAAAAAGAGTGAAGTGGAGACGTTTTTGCGCAACATGAAACCCGGGTTGCTTTCCACGGCCGTATTTGAACTGCACGATGGGCAGAAGAGCCGCAAAGCGATGATCAAAGAAGTGCAGTATCACCGTTCGACGTATGCGATCGAACACATCGACTTTGCTCTCGTGAATGATAAAGAGATGGTAACGGTCAACGTGCCTTTGCAAATTACGGGAGCTGGAGAATGCGCCGGAGTGAAATTGGGCGGCTTCATACGCCAGTCCATCCGTTCGCTGAAGGTTTCCTGTTTGCTGAAGGATGTTCCCCAGGAACTGACTCTAGATGTGCGCGAATTGCAGATCGCCCAATCGAAGCGCCTTTCCGATATCGCAATCCCGGCTGGGGTACAGCCGCTCGCGAAGATGAACGAGGTGGCCGTCGTGATCGCGAAGAAAGTGTAATGAATAAATTCCTGATTGCCGGATTGGGCAATCCGGGAAAAACGTATGTAGGAACTCGCCACAATATTGGATTTGCGGCAGCAAGCGCCTTGGCCGCCAAGCATCGGCTGGAATTCCATAAGCGGCTGCTCTGGAAGGGGCGCGTTGCAGAAGGAAAGATTGGCGGGGTGGATGTCATTTTGATGATGCCGCTGACCTTTATGAACGAAAGCGGCGCCGCGATCGCTCCCGTGGTACGTTATAGGGATGTGGACCTGTCCCGCCTTCTCGTCATCGTAGATGACATCGCAATCCCGATGAAACAGATCAGGATGCGCGGAGGCGGAAGCTCAGGAGGCCATAACGGCCTGAAGAGCGTTGAAGAGCATCTCCAGACGAATCAGTTCGCTCGCCTCCGGATAGGAGTCGGCGACCGAGAAGTTGGAGACTTGGCGAGCCATGTGCTTGGCCGGTTTTCCAAAGAAGAAGAACAGCTCGTTCCTGAAATCCTGGAGCGGGCGGTGATAGCCATAGAAATATGGCTTGAAAAAGGATTGAACCAAGCGATGGACTTCGCGAATAAAACAGTGGCATAGTTCATCAAACCCAAGCTGGAGAATGGAATGAGAAAAGATCGCAAGGGGCTTTATGAGGGGATGTATATCCTGAGCGCGACGCTCAGCGATGAATCCCGCAAGAAAGCTTTTGACAAAATCACAGACGGAATCGTCCAAAAAGGGGGCGAAGTCCACAAAATCCATGAACAAGGCCGGCGCAAACTGGCTTATGAAATCGACGGGAAGCGGGAAGGATTTTATTATGTCCTTTTCTTCACAGCTCCTACCTCTTCCATTCTCGATCTCTGGAAGGATTATCAACTGCATGAAGACCTTATCCGATATATGACCATGCGCGTCGAAAATGTGCAGGAAACTCTCGAATTCAAACCCCTTAAACAGCAGAGCTAAGCTATGTACCAAAAAAGATCATCATCGTCGTCTTCACAAAGCGGCTACGGCTCCTCTTCCTCTTCAGACAGTCCCTTCGCGAAGAAGAAAAAAAACTGCCCGTTCACAGCTTCGAATGTGAAGTCGATCGACTATAAAGACATTGAGACGCTGCGCCTGTTCATTACGGAGCGGGGCAAGATCTTGCCTCGCCGTATCACTGGAGTTGCCTACTTCTATCAAAAATTGCTTAAGAAAGCAATTAAACAGGCCCGCTACATGGCCCTGCTTCCCTTTGTGGCTAAGGAGTGAAAGATGAAACAACAATTGCTTTTACTTGAAGATGTGGAATCGCTCGGAAGAAAAGGGGAAGTCGTTACCGCGAAACCGGGATACATCCGGAATTTCCTCCTCCCGCAAGGGTTTGCGGTGATCGCGAGCGCAAACACCCTCAGAAAACAAGAACGGCTGCGTAAAGAGCGGGAAAAACAAGCTCTCGTCGACCGGAAAGAATCGGAAGAGTTGGCGGCGAAGCTTGAAGGGCTCACGGTTGAGACGAAGGTCAAAGTCGATCCGGAAGGGCATATGTACGGCTCCGTATCTGCGGCTGACATCGCTAAACTCTTCCAGAGCCAAGGATTTCAGCTTGAGAAGAAAAATATAATGGTCGCCCGTCCTATTAAGGAGACAGGCCCCCACAAGCTTGCCGTCAAGTTGAAAGAAGGCGTTTCCGTCTCGTGCATCCTCCAGATCATTCCTGAAGGGGTTGTCGCTACGGGCGTTGAATCTGTCGTGGCTCCGATCCCTGTCGAGGGTGAGCTGAAAACGGAAGAGCCTCCCGCAGAATAGTGTGGTGTTCTCCTGCGAAGATCAACGTTTTCTTCAGGGTTCTCAGGAAGCGGTCCGATGGATTCCACGAGATCGCTTCCCTCTATCAAGCTATAGATCTATGCGATCGAATCTTTTTCGCTAAAAGCGAGGGGTGTTCCCTGACCTGTTCCGATCCGGAGCTCTCAACGGGGAGCGATAATTTGATCGCAAAAGCGCTCCATCTTTTCCGCAATCGTTTTCCATTTCCCTTCGGGGTAAAAATCCACCTTGAAAAAAGGATTCCCATGCAAGCAGGCCTTGGCGGTGGAAGCAGCAATGCCGCGACAACGCTTTGGGCCTTGAACGAACTGGCCGGCCGGCCGGCGCACCTAAATCAGCTTATTGAAATGGGTTCGTCTTTAGGCTCCGATGTCTCCTTCTTCTTTTCCCAAGGGACCGCCTACTGCACAGGGAGAGGGGAGAGGCTCGAGCCCTATTCTCTGCAGAGGCCAATGGAGGGCTGGATTGCAAAGCCCCCTTTCGGCCTCTCGACTCCGCTTGTCTATAAAGAGACGCGCCCAGAGGAATTGCCTCCCAGGGACCCAAGATCCTCTATTGGAGCCGCTCTTGCCGAGCATCCGCTCTATTATAATGACTTGGAACCCGCCGCCCTCAGGTTAGAACCGCGTCTTCTAACTTTTCGCAACCAATTGGATCGGATGGGGTTCGACTCTGTGACGATGACCGGCAGCGGGACAGCGTTTTTTTGCAGAGGAACCCCCGTTCGAAGAGAGCCCTGGCTGCAGCCCTTCCGCTCGCTCCAAAGGCCTTTGAATGAATGGTACAGTCTCTAACTGGACTTTGGCCATTTCCTGCGAGTGCTTTTCGGTGGGTCCCGGGTCTCTTCATTTCTTCAGGTCCTTTTCTTATATATCCTATAATGACGCGGACCTGTCAGAAATGAATCTACCGAGCTTCGCTCGCGGGACGCACTCGAAAATCCCTCGCGCATTAAATGGCCAAAGTCCAGTCTAATTCTCTATTCTAAGTTTTATAATCACATTAACTTGATGTTTTTATTATAATATAATTCAATTTCTGTTAATTTGATAGAAACGGGTTTTGCCCGAGAAGAGGGAGTATTTCATGCAAAGAAGAGAGTTCGAGAAAAATTGGAATCAATGGAAAATGAACATCCGGTCCCATTGGAACAAATTGACAGATGACGACATGTATCAAATCGATGGAATGTGGGAGCAGTTCATCGGCCGGCTGGCTCATAGATATGGATATTCGAGGGAGATGGCGGAGAAGGAAATCGCAAATTGGATGCCAAGAGAAGCGGCATCCGACTGGGAAAGCATGGGGCGCTCTGAGGAAAGTCCTGAATCTGAAGAAGAAAGAGGAAAGCGGAAAGCGCATGGGAGGCCGAAGGGATCGGCCATCGAGGAATGGCGCAAACCCCCGGAAGAGAAGGGTTGGCAGGAGCCGCCAGAAGGGAAACACCATAAGCGACGAAAAGCCGGATAATTCCTCCTTAAGTCAGGAGAGGTTGAATCCAACCTCTCCCTTCTGTTAACATGCAAAGCTTTATGAAGAGGCCCCCAATCATTGTGACAGGCGCAGCCGGAATGATCGGTTCGGGCGTCGTTCGCCATTTGAATGATCTTGGAGTTTCCGATCTGATCCTCGTCGATGATCTGAAACAGAGCGACAAATGGAAAAATCTCGTCGGTAAAAAATTCATCGATTTGATTTCCCGCCATAAGCTTTTCGAGTGGCTCCAAGGGCGTCAGGACGAAGTCGAGGCCATCATCCATCTTGGCGCATGCTCCGATACGATGGAGGCAAACGGCGATTACCTTCTCGAAAACAACTTCCGTTATTCGATCCGGCTGGCTGAGTGGGCTCTCAAGGCGGGCAAACGGTTTATCTACGCATCGAGCGCCGCCACCTACGGCTTTGGGGCGCAAGGATTTTCCGATGACGAAGAGGCCTTGGATGAGCTCCGGCCGATCAATATGTACGCATTTTCCAAACACCTTGTCGATTTGTGGATGAAGCGGGAAGGGGTTTTGAATCAGGTCGTAGGGTTGAAGTACTTCAACGTTTTCGGCCCGAACGAGTACCACAAGGGGCGGATGGCGTCGATGATTTTGAAAATGACCCATATTGCCCAAACAGAAGGGAGGATCCTCCTTTATAAGTCGAATGTTCCTGAGAAGTACGCTGACGGAGATCAGTGCCGCGATTTTATCTACTTGAAAGACGCGGTGAAAATGACGTGCGCTTTTTTAAGGGCCGAAGGTTATCATGCGGCAGGGATTTACAATATCGGCATGGGAAAGGCGACCACTTGGAATAGCCTGGCAAAGGATCTATTCAGCGCTTTGAAAAAAAGAGCAGAGATCTCTTACATCGACATGCCGCCCGAACTCAGCGGCCAATATCAGAATTATACTTGCGCGAGCACAGCTAAATTCAATAAGATCTTTAATCGGTTCCCGATGACGCCGATCAGCGGCGCTGTCGAAGAATACGTGCAAGGATACTTGTTGAAACAGCAAAGATGGTAGCTCGAGTCAATCTAGCGAATGCATTCAACCGTTTCCGACCGTTTCGCGCGCTTGTCATCGGCGATTTTCTCCTCGACACATATACGACAGGCCGCGTGAAACGGATTTCTCCGGAAGCTCCCGTTCAGGTCTTGGAAGTGCTCAAACAAGAATCGCGCCCCGGCGGAGCGGGAAACGCCGTTCTCAATCTCGCCGCTTTAGGCGGCATCGTTTTCGCCATGGGACGGGTCGGTTCCGACGAGGGCGGAGCCGACTTGAAAGAAAGGTTGAGCTCTGCAGGAGCAGACGTGCGGGGACTTCTTGTGGAGCCAGGTTACCGGACGCCGGTAAAAAACCGCCTGATTGCCGACAGCCAGCAGCTCTTGCGTGTGGATTTGGAAAAAATCTCCCAAATTGATCCTGCCATCGAAGAGGAATGCCTCCTCCAATTGGAAGCGGCGATCCCTGCTGTGCAGGTCGTCGCGATTTCTGATTACGGGAAAGGGTTTTTATCGAATCGGCTCCTCAAAAAGGCGATTGCGATCGCTAAAGCCGCGAATGTTCCCTGCGTCGTCGATCCTAAAGGAACTGATTTTACGAAATACCGCGGCGCAACTCTATTGAAACCGAATCTCTCCGAGGCCTATGCCGCGGCGAAAATGCCGGCGTCAGCGCCGCTCGAAGAGGTCGCTCAGCATATCCTGGATGGCGCTGAAGTGGAACGTCTGCTGATCACTCGATCGGAAGCGGGGATGTCCCTTTTCGATCGGGCGAACCGGAGCGATTTCCTGGTCCGCTCGAAAGAAGTGAAGGATGTGACGGGCGCGGGAGATACCGTCTTAGCGATGATCAGCCTAGGGATGGCCAACGGATTGGAGCTGCCGCTCGCTGTCCAATTGGCCAATATTGCGGCGGGCCTTTCGATCGAAAGGCTCGGCTGCGTCCAAATTCGTCTCTCCGAAGTCGCAGAGCGGCTCCTTGAGACCGACTGCGAGAACAAGATTTTCGATGGGGTGCACACGTACGCGTTGCAACAAGTCCTCACGGACAAACGGTATGCGCTTTTAGTTTTAGACAGATCGCAGCCGATGACCGGCGAGCTCATCCGGACGATCCGGCGCCTGAGCAGTAAAGACCGGGAACTGGTCCTCTACATCCAGGGCGGCCATCCGGGCGATGAATTCCCCCATCTTCTTTCTTCCATGAATGACATCAAGGCGATCATTCTTCAAAAAGAGAGTCTCAAAACCCTTTGCGAGGCGATCTATCCCCAAGAAGTGTTTTCTCTCGATGGAGAGAATCCCAAAGAAGGGAAAGATCTCTTGGCCTCCCTTATGCATCACACCTATGTTTAGACCTCAGAGACATGCTCTCGACTTTCTAGCGTTTGACAACATAATTATTTTATGAGCAAAAAAAGGAAAAAAGGGCCAGCGATTCTCTCGGAGATGCCGTCACAAAATTGTACAAAGTCGAGTCCATATATTCTATCCCAAACCTAACTGATTTTTCCATTTTTTTATATCCATACCCAAGAATCTAACTCTCAAGGCCTGAGAATAGCCCGGATTGCTTGAGCCAAAGGCTCGTGGGCGACGATCTCTTCGACGCTGGGACGGAAGCGGTAGGTCCAGTTCTTGGAGATCAGGGTTCCTGGGACATTGATCCGCTCGTCTTCTAGATGGGGATGGCGGAGCTCGGGGAAGGGATAAAGATACTCTTGCAAAAGGTTGATGTGGAAATAGCTTGAGGTATGGTGGGCGTCATGGAGAATCGCGAGCTGCCTTTCCGGAAAGAGAGTAGGCGTATGCTCCCAGCCCTTGAACTTGCAAAACCCGATCGCTTCCTGAGGCATGTTTTGCCACCAAAGAGCCAGCGGCTCCAGATCGGGCGTCGAAACGGTCGTCAGGCTGAGGGGCTCATAGAGGTCGTAGGGGATGGAGTCTTGCCAGCGGAGAACTTTCGTCCCGCAGATGCCAAGGCCTTTAAGGACCGGATAGACTGCCTCGGGGATGGTCCCTAAATCCTCGGCGATGGGAAGAAGCGGGCAAAAATCGATCATCATCTCTAGGACTTTTCGGCCTTGGCTGATCCAAGCCGACGGATCGGCAGGGATGAAGGAACCATCGGAGGGAATATGGCCTTGGGCGATCGCCCAAATGCGGAAAAAACCAACGACGTGGTCGATCCGATAGATGTCATAGAGCTTCTGCATGGTGGAGAGCCGCTCGAGCCACCAGAAATAATTGCTTTTTTGCATCTCATCCCAATTGAAAAGGGGAAAGCCCCAATTTTGCCCAAGTTTATTGTACTGATCCGGCGGGGCTCCCGCGGCAAGGTCCAGCCGGAAAAGCTGAGGGCGGGCCCAAACGTCGGCACTATCGGGGCTGAGAAGGTAGGGCGTGTCTCCCACAAGAAATAGGGAGTGTTCATTTGCGGTTCCCCGAACCTTTTTGAATTGGGAAAAACAAAGATACTGGAGAAATTGATGGAAATCGACCTCGGTTCGATCTTCTCGGAAAGAGGGCGGCCAACTTTGCCAAGATTGCCATTGGAAAGCGGCCTTGTTTGCCATGAAACGGGAATAGTCGTGGAGCCAGGGGCTCTCGGCAAGGAAAGCCGCATAGGAGGCTGTGGTAGAGAGGGACGAGAAACTTTTATGGAAATAGGCGCGGAGCCACTCTAGCTTTAAGGTTTTCACTTCGCGGCGGCTCAAGGCGGGCGAGTTGAGGTATGGCAGGAAAGGCTCGAATCCTCCTCCATTAGGGAGGTTCCACAGGCTGAGATAGATCGGGTCGAGAGCCGAGGAAGAAAGAGGGTTGTAGGGGCTTGCGTCATAACCCGTGTCGTTGAGAGGCAGAAGCTGGAGGCAGTCGAAGCCGATTTTTTTGCACCATTCGATCATCGGAATGAGATCGAGAAATTCCCCGACACCGCAAGAACGGCGCGACTTCAACGCCGAAAGGGGCAGGCAGATCCCGTGATGGGGCCTCATCCCGATTTTTTTCCAATGGGGATCGGTCCTCATCCTCATGGCTTAAGGCCAAACGGTTTTTCAACCGATGGAAAGGCGGCCCCTCTCGGGGAACTTTGTCCGCTGAGGAGCGCTTTTCGCCAGCTATCGGCCATTTGGGCGAAATTGCTAAAGAAGCTGGCGAGCCTCTCTCCATTGAGGATGAAAAGAGGATAACTTTGATAGAGGACCAGGTGGTTGGTGGCGGCTAGATAGCAAAGGACGCCCGGGAGGGGGTCAGGAAGGGCGTTGGCTTTTAACCCCTCCATCAAGATGTTTTCCCGGAATTTGCCAGGAGGAATCTCGGCGATTTTAGTGAAAAGAAAAAGCTTTTCTTGGCCGCTATCGAGCTGAAGCTGGACGACAAGCTGCGGAGGGATAAGAATAGAACAGGCTCCCACCTGGTCGAGATGCAGCTCCAGATGAAATACTCGCCCTAACTCTTTCAGAAGGTCTGGAAACGGGCCGATCATTTTTTTCCTTCTTTTTTCTCTTTTTCTTCTTTCTCCTCTTCTTCTTCCAGTTTGTCTTCGAGCGACTCAATCGCGTCGATATAAGCTTTCAACTGCTCCTCGCGATGGCGAAGGTCGCGGAAATACCGTGGCGCGACTTGTCGAAGCGCGTCTCTCATTTGGGTATAGACGACGATCTGGGCGGCGACCTCTTCTTCGATCCCGAGAAGCCGCGCCGTTTGCATGATCTTGTCGCTATTCACATAGCGCTCGGAGAGGACTTTCACGAATAACTTGGCTAAGGCCTCGAAGTCAAGGCGGGCAGGAAGGATGAGGCCGTAAGATGAGAATTGCCTTTTCATGAGCTGCATCCGGGATTGAAAAAAGCGGAACACGCCGAGAATCCCTTGCAAAGAGCGGGTATCGTCGATGAGCCGCTTGAGCTCGCCGCGGGGAATCGATGGGCCTTTGGCTTTTAGGTCGCTCCCCAAGGAATGGAGGAGGAAATGGATCACCGATTTCAATTTTTCGAAACGGAATTTTTCGGCGAGCTCGTTGAAAAGGATCAGCGGATCGCGGGGCGTTCCGGTAATATCGCGGTACATGTCCCTAAGCGAGGTCGGAGAGCCGAGGCCAGCCTCGGAGAAGGTGCGCGATTGGACGCCGATATTCCGGCCCGCCTTGACTTGCCTTTCAAACGAGGTATTGAGCCTTTCTTTTGCGAGTTTGATCACCGCCATCGTTTCCGGATCGGCCGTTTCGATGAGAAAGTCGAGAGCTTCATCCGCAAGAGCCGGATCGGCATAGATGGACATCACTTTGGCCAAGGCCTCTTCCGGAGAGTCTTTTGCCGTAATCCGATCGCGCAAGATCAGGAGCGTTTTCGCATTCAATTCGAAGTTGTTTTTTTGGAAACGAGACGCTGCCTCATCGACTTTTTTGGTCTCCAGGATTTTTGGCTCTTCGACCTCTTCCGCTTCCTTCCCTTCCGCCGTCTGGAGTTTCGACTTCAATTCATCGAGCTCTTTAAAATTTCTCGCTCTTTGCATGGGGTTGAACGCGCTGAGCTCGAAATATTGGTTGAGGTCTTGTTCCGATTCGACTTGCATGGCGTTTTCTTGCGCCGCTTCCTGCTGGATCGCCCGGATGGCCGCGGTATTGTGTTGGATCAAATGGGAAATATTCGGCTCAGACATGGTACATCTAACGGAAATGTAGCAACACTCCAGGGAATCTGCAAGGGAGAAAACAAAGAAGAACGGATCTTCAAGTCAACTGGATGCGGCCGAGAGGCTGGATGCGGATCTCCGGGACGATTTCCTGGAACGACACGACGGATAGATCAGGGAACTCTCCTTCGATCAGCTTCCGGACGAAACGGCGCACGTCGATCGCGGTGAGAAGGACCGGAGGCTGGCCGCCCGGAGGGGTCGGCTGGATCGTGTTGCGCATCGAGTGGAGGATGAGCTGCACGGAATCGGGATCGAGGGCGAGATAGGATCCCGCCGAGGTTTGCTTGATCGCGCCGCGGACCATATCCTCGATTTCCGGGTCGAGCAGATACACCGAAAGAACTGATTGACCGAGCGAATATTTATAGCTGATATAGCGCTTGAGCGAGGAGCGGACATATTCGGTGAGGAGGACGGTATCTTTTTCCGTCTGGGCCCATTCGCTGAGGGCTTCGAGGATCGTCCGGAGATCTTTGATCGAGATCTGCTCTTGGACGAGGCGCCGGAGGATCTCCGTGAGCTTTTGCAAGGGGACAAGGCGGGTGACTTCCTTGATCAGATCGGGGAACGATCGTTCTATGAATTCGAGGATCGCGCGCACTTCTTGGATGCCGATGAATTCGCTCGCGTACTGGCGGTAGAATTTGGAGAGGTGGAGGATGATCACTTCCAGACCTGTCCAGAATCGGATCCCGGCCCTTCGCAGGATCTCTTGGTATTTTTCATCGACCCAAAGCGCGGGCATGCCGAGGGTGCTTTTCGAGGCGACGAAGGGGATGTTGTAGCGTCTCAGGGTTTCTTCGGTTTCATTGGTTAAAAGATGTTTGAGGATGATCCGGCCACGGACGATCGGAACCTCGTTCAAATGGATCGCATATTCATCTGGTTCCAAGGTCAGGCGAATCGGTCCGGACGTGGACGCCGGGAAAGCGGACTCCGAGATCTTGATAGAGGGCATGGCGCATCTTCGGGATCATCTGATCGATGAAGGTCATCCCCTGTTTATCCTTGCGGATGACCTGAGAGATGGCGGAACCGACTTCCAAGAACGACGGGCAGAGTGAGGGCATAATCTTCGCCGGTGCCGCCGGCGACCGCATGTCCCGGGACTTCCGTTTCCATCGGCGCTGATCCCTGCGGCGGCTTTTGCGGCGACGCGGCGTGCTATTTTGCCAGAAAAAGTAGCCGACGCTGCCGATGATGGCAAAAAGGATGAGGAAGGCCCAGGCGGGAAAGCCGGGGATGCAGGCCATCAGGAAAAGGACGCCGCCGGCGATCATGAGGGCTTTTGGCTGTTTGAGCAATCTGTTCGGAGATCTCTTTCCCGAGGTTGGCGTCTTTCTTTTCGCTTGATACGCGCGTCGTCACGATACCGGCCGTGATCGCGATCATGAGAGAGGGGATCTGAGAGACGAGACCGTCGCCGATGGAGAGGAGGGTATAGATCTTGGCCGCATTGGCTAAGGCGTCATTCCGTGCATGATCACTGCCGATGATCAATCCGCCGATGATGTTGATGAGGGCGATCACGATGCCGGCGATGGCGTCCCCTTTGACGAACTTCATCGCGCCGTCCATCGCTCCATAGAGCTGGCTTTCTTTGGTCAGGCCGAAGCGCAGCTCTCGTGCCTGCTGTTGGTCGATGATCCCGGACCGCAAATCGGCGTCGATCGACATCTGCTTGCCGGGCATGGCGTCCAAAGTAAAGCGGGCGGCCACTTCGGCGACCCTTTCCGCGCCCTTTGTGACGACGATGAATTGGACGATCGTGATGATCAGGAAGACGACGCCCGCCGACCACATAGTTGCCTCCGACGACGAAATTTCCGAAGGCGAAGATGATTTTTCCCGCATTAGGCATGGAGGAGGATCTGGCGGGTGGAAGAGATGTTGACGCCGAGGCGATAGAGAGTCGTGATGAGGAGAAGCGAGGGGAAGATCGAGAGTTGGACCGCTTTCTGGATGTAGAGGGCGACGAAGAAGGAGCGAGATCGAGACGGCTAGGTTGATCGAGATCAAGATGTCGATCACGTTCGGGCGAAACGGGGAAGATCAGCATCATGATGATGGCGATGATCAGCGCCGCCAAGATCAAATCGCTGGATCCGCGCAATCGATGCTGAGCATCCGGTCGCCGCCGAGGAATGCGGTTCAGACTGATCTAAAAACTTTCTCACTTTTCGAATAGCTCCTTATTGATTTCGGGATTTTCTTCCAGGGATTCGATCCATTTGAAGATTTCCGCTACAGCCTGGTAGGTATCTTCAGGGATATAATTCGGAGATTTTCCCTTTGGTGTACAGCTCCCTTGCTAAATCTACATTTCGCATGATTGGGATTTTGTTTTCGAGACCTATTTTAATGATCTGCTCGGCAAACGCAGCCCGTCGCCCATCGTCAAAATGATGGGAGCCGGTTCTTCCGCAGGATTGTATTTGAGCGCGACGGCGATGTGGGTCGGGTTTGTGATGATCGCACGGGCCCTTCTTGCCGCGCTCGGCCCTTCCTGATAGGCGATTTCACGGAACATCTCGCGCCGCTTGCCCTTGATCAGCGGATCGCCTTCCGTGTCTTTATATTCCTGCTTGATCTCGAACTTTTCCATCTTCATCTCTTTTGCGAACTTCTTTTTTTGGAAAGCAAGGTCAAAGAGCGCAATCAAGAGAAAAAAAATGCCCACTTGAATCGTCGCAGTCGATAAAAAGTCCTTGACGACCTGGCGCCGTGCGATCGACGGCATCAAGACGGTCGAGATGATTTGGGGCAAGCTATTCCAGATGATGAAGTAGATGATGATCGCCGCGCCCGTGATCTTTGCAATCGATTTGAGGAGCTCGACCAGGACCTTCAGCTTGAATTTCTGCTTGATCCCTTCGATCGGGTTGAGTTTTTTCAAATCGAACTTCATGGCTTCAAAGGAAAAAACAGGACCGACGACTAAAAAGCTCACAAGGACCCCTACCAAGGCGACCAGCACCATAATGGGGAGGCTGGCATTCAAGATGACTTCGAAAGCATACGCGAAATACCCGGGCGCGGTCGAATTAAAGTCCTGTCCGATGCTGGGAACGGCGCGCAGCATCATAATCATAAAGGAGCCGATTTGGTCGAAGAAAAAGCCCACCGACCCGATGACCATCCCTAGCGAGACGATGAACGTCATCGCAGCCGGCATGTCCTGGATCTTGGCGACCTGCCCCTTTTTACGCGCGTCCTTTAACTTTTTCGGCGTCGCCTTCTCGGTCTTCTCAGCCATGCTAAGACTTTAACCAGTATTTCGTCCTACGTCAAGGGAGATAAGGGGGAAGGATCAGGGCAGCCTCGTGGGAAGAGGAATCATAATTCATCCTGAATCGGTTGCTGGGATGATTTCTTCAGCAGTTCCGGACATTTATCCTGTATTACCGATCTAATGCCTGGATCGTTTTTCACCTTTTTATGAGCTTCAGGAAATAATTTACAGATCCGCTCTCTTTCAAGCTCTCTTCTCTCTGACTTTGGCATAACCATATCGAGGCTGCAAAGATCTGTCAGTTTAGTATCGCAGGAACGGCTCTCGGCAGGATGTTTTTCGCAATAGCTTTGTTGATATCTCTCAACCCATAATTGACGGTATTTTTCTGTATGGCAGTAGATCTCTTGGAAAAACAAGTACACCTCTGGATCTAGAGTTGCTCCGTAAGTATATTCTGCCAGTTCTTTAGGAGACATCGACCATTGCTTTCTACATTGTTTGAGCAATTCAATGTTTTCCTGGGTTTTTACAGCCTCAATCTCTTCTTTTTCTCTCGCATAGGCATCCATCCCCACATTCCCAAGGCTAGCCTGTTGATCTAATGACGTCTCTTGGACGTTCCTTTGGGCGTTAAAGATCTCAATAGCGAGGCTGTGCAAACTCTTGGTCGTCTGAAGATCTTCTTCTGCAATTAAGATTTCCGCAAAGATGGGAGTAGTATAATCACTATTCCATTGAACTCCCGTTGTAGCCCCTGGAATGTTTTGGGTATCTATGAACATGGGTTTTATGAACCGCTCGGAATCGAGAAGCTTAGCAGCATAGGGGCAGGAACAAAAGCGTTCGGCCAAGGGATATGTCTTCACCGTAGCAAGAACATTGGGAACCGATGTATCCACTATGGTACCTGTAGAAATACTACTTGTCATAACTCCTCCTGTTTGGGTTGAACCTATCCTCCAATTCTTCACGATCCCTTTGAGGATAGGTTCTTGATGAGATTTTTTCATAAAATTATAGCATGTCTATAACTTAAATGACAGAAAAAACTTCTTAACAATCTTTTTTAAATCCAGATTTTCGTTAAACAAAATATCTATTTGATAGATAGGTCGGTGCTGCGTGCGAACCTATCTCCAGTTTTTTAATAAAACCCACATATAACCAGTTGCCGAACCCAGTATAGCAAAATTCCGAGCGTTAAAAATCCTTCCCAATACCTCATCCGTCGCTCCCACCGAACAACTCTACACGACGGTACTTTCTCTGCAGCCAAGAGATCCCACGTTCAACTGGATCTGCTCGCCAAAAATTGTACAAAGTCGAGGTACGATCTTGCCCTTTATGGGTCTAATTATGGAAAAAGAGGATGACGTCGCCGTCTTGGACGATGTAGTCGCGTCCCTCGGAGCGGGCCTTGCCCGCTTCGCGCGCGCCCACGCGGCCTTTGTAGCGGATCATGTCGTCATAGGAGACTACTTCGGCGCGGATGAACCCTTTCTCGATGTCGCTATGGATCTTGCCGGCGGCCTCTGCGGCCGTCGTCCCTTTGCGGATGGTCCAGGCGCGCGTCTCGACCTCTCCTGTCGTAATGTAGGTGATGAGATCGAGGAGCGAAAACGCCTCTTTGATAAGCCGGGTCAAGCCAGACTCCTTTAAGCCGAGGCTCTCTAAAAACTCGAGAGAGTCTTTTTCATCGAGACGGGAGATCTCCTCTTCGATCTTTGCGCAAATCGGGACAACGCGGCTCCCTTCTTTTGAAGCATAATCCCGCACCCGCTGGACGAGGGAATTTTCGAGCGAAGGGAGGTCATTTTCCCCCACGTTGCAAATGTAAAGAATTTTTTTTCGGGTCAAGAAGGGATAGAGGCGGGCGATCTCCTCCTCTTCGGGGGTAAGAGTAAGGGAGCGCATGGGAAGGTTCTGGTTGAGGTGGGAGATCGCTTTTTTGAAGAATTCGACGGTGGGAAGGAGCTCCTTTTTCCCCTTCGCCTGTTTTTCTAGCCGAGAGAGGGAGTTTTCAGCCATCTGTAGGTCTGAGAGGATCAGCTCGAGGGTGATCACTTCGATATCGTCTACGGGATCGACGCGGCCGGCGACATGGATGACGTCGAGGTTTTCGAAGCAGCGGACCACCTGGACGATCGCGTCGGTCTCCCGGATGTGGGTCAGGAACTGGTTGCCGAGCCCTTCTCCCTTCGACGCCCCTTTGACGAGCCCCGCAATGTCGACGAAGCTGACGGTGGCGTAGACGAGTTTTTTGCTGTGGGAGAGCGCAGACAAGGTGCGGAGTCTCGGGTCGTCCACATTGACGATCCCTAAGTTGGGGTCGATCGTGCAAAAGGGGTAGTTTTCCGAGGGGATTTGTTTACGAGTCAGCGCATTGAATAGGGTCGATTTTCCGACGTTCGGCAATCCGACGATGCCGCAGGCTAAGTTTGTAGTCATTGCCTTAAATAGGGGGTTAAATCGGTTTCGGGGGTTTTAAGGAGCGCTTGGGGGATACACTCTTCTAGGGTGAAGGCTCCGGACCTGAGGCGGACGAGCTGAGAGAGGTGGGCTCCGCAGCCGAGGGCGCGCCCGAGGTCGCTCGCAAGAGAGCGGATGTAGGTCCCTTTGCTGCAGTCGACGTGGATTTCCAGATGGGGGTATGAATAACGGACAAGTCGGATCGCAAGACGCACTCTGACGGGCTGCCTTTCGATCTCGATCCCTTTTCGGGCCAGGTCATAGAGCTTTTTCCCCTCGATTTTTTTTGCGGAAAACATGGGAGGGACTTGGGCAATCTCTCCCTGGAAAGTCGCCAGGGCCAGCTCCACCTGATGCAACGAGGGGACGGCATCGCTTCGAGCGGTCACTTGGCCATCTAAATCATAGGAATCGGTCTCTATCCCTAAAGTTAGGGTCCCGAGGTACGCTTTGTCCGATGTGAGGAAGGAATCGGAGCGGCGGGTGAATTCGCGCCCGATCAGCATCACCATGACCCCGGTTGCGAACGGGTCGAGAGTCCCAGCATGCCCAATCGTCCGAACATTCGTGAGGCGACGGAGCTGTGCTACGAGCTGGAAGGAGGTCGATCCCCGTTCTTTGTCAACCAACAATATTCCTTTAGTCCCTTTAGTCATATGGCGGGCGCGAAAGTCGCTCTTTTTCAATATCGCTTAAGATTTTTTGGATCTTCATATGTTCTTCAGCGGCGGTATCGAGCTTGAAGAGGAGGTTGGGAAAATAACGGAGCTCCACCTTGTCTGCGGCGTGGACGGCGATGAAGCCGGCGGCCGATTGCAAGGCGGACAATACTTGCGATTTTTCTTCGTCGCTGCCGATGATGCTGATGTAGACCTTCGCATGGTGGAGATCTGAGGAAGTGTCGACGCGTGTCACGGTGACAAAGGTGGATACGTGTGGATTGCGCACTTCCCTTTGGATGACTTCGAAGATCACTTCTTTAAGAAGCGAGTTAACGCGGTTTAAACGATTTTTTTTCAAGGGACTCTATAAATCCTGTTCGAGGTAGGTGATGTCATAGGCTTGAAGGATATCTCCTTCCTTGAGGTCATTCTGCCCTTCGAGGACAACGCCGCATTCAAAACCTTTTTGCACTTCTTTGATGTCTTCCTTCATCCGTTTGAGGGAAGCGATCTTCCCTTGCCAAATCACTTCGGTTCCGCGGAGTTGGCGGACAAAGTTTTGCCGCTTCACAGTTCCTTCCGTAACTTGGCAGCCGGCGATATTTCCAAGCTGCGAGGATTTGAAAACTGTTTTCACAAGAAGCGCGCCGACATCGGTTTCCTCAGCGATTTTATCGAGAAGGGCCCTCATCCGCTCTTTGACTTCATCGATGAGGTGATAGATCACATCATGGGAAAAAACAGGGATATTCTTTTGTTTGATCATGTCGGAGGCATGGCTTGCGATGCTGGTATGGAATCCGACGATCGTAGCTTTCGATGCGGCTGCAAGCTCAATATCCGATTCGGAAATCTCGCCTACATCGGCGCTGACGATTTCCAGTCGCGCTTTTTTAGAATGGATTTTCAAGAGCGAATTTTTGAGCGCTTCCAGGGAGCCTTGCACGTCGGCCCGAAGGATGACAGGGAGGATTTTCATCTCTCCGCTTTCCTTTTTCGCCATCATCTTTTCCATACTGCTCTTTTTAGAGAGCGTCAAGAGTTCTCGACGGTGTCCTTCAATCCGGGCTTCCGCAAGCTCGCGGGCTTCTTTTTCATCCCTCACCACGATAAATTCGCTGCCGGCGAGCGATAGTTCCGAGAGTCCCGTGATTTTCACAGGGGTGGACGGCCCCGCCTCTTCGATAAGGCGCCCCAAATCGTCGTGGATAGTCTTGACTCTTCCGGAAAAATGGCCGTATACGATCGCGTCGCCTTTTTTGAGCGTTCCATTTTGCACGAGAACCGTGGCGACGGCGCCAAGGCCTTTATGCATTTCCGATTCGAGAATCGTTCCACGGGCGCGGGTGGACGGGCTGGCGCGAAGCTCGAGGATTTCTGCTTGCAGGGCGATCATCTCCAAAAGTTCAGGGATCCCAACTCCCGTCAAAGCGGAGCAATTGACCGTGATCGTCGTTCCGCCCCATGTCTCAGGCAAGAGTTCCCGGTCGGATAGTTCCCGATACACTTTTTGCGCATCAAAAGTGGGTTTGTCGCATTTATTGAGCGCGACGAGAATGGGAACATTGGCCTCGCGAGCTTGGCGGATCGCCTCGTCTGTTTGGGCGCGGATCCCTTCATCGCCGGCAACGACGAGGATGACGATATCCGTTACGTTAGCGCCGCGAGAACGCATCTCTGAAAAGGCTTCGTGGCCCGGGGTATCCAAAATCGTCACGTCTCCAGCCTTGGTCGTAACTTTAAACGCTCCGATATGCTGGGTGATGGCTCCCGCTTCGCCTGCCGCTCGGTTCGATTTGCGGATGCAGTCGATCAAACTCGTTTTGCCGTGGTCGACGTGGCCCATGAAGGCGACGACAGGCGGACGAAGGACAAGTGAATTTGGATCGATCGCATCGATTTCTTGGCGGATCGTCTTATCGGTAATCTGGATCCGTTTTTCCTCGGCCCGGTCGATCGTGATAGCGCAATCGAAATCGTGCCCGAGAAGCTGAATGACAGTCTCATCGTCAAGATAATCGTTGAGGGTCAGAGTCATCCCCTGCATGAGAAGTTTTGCCATCAGCTGAGAGGCCTTGAGTTTCATTTCTTGGGCGAGGTCTTTGATGGTGATGGGGAGTCTGACTGCCAGAGTCTTTGGCCTCACGATCTCTTCGATACGAGGCTGCGAGCGGGGCTTAAAGGAACGGCGCTTTCGCCAAGCTTCGTTGTCGATATCTCGAAGTCCCTGCCGGTCTCTTGAATCGAAGGTGCGCACTTCTTCTTTCTTCTTCAGCCGCAGGTCTTTTTGCGCTTCTTTGGCCTTGGGAGGAGGCGCGAACGGAGCTGGAGCATGGGAGACTGCAGCTTGTTTAGAAGGATGTTCTTTGGCCTCGATCGGCTTTGGCTGGGGAGCCGCCTGGGAAGCTGTTGGGAGCAGAGGAGAAGGGGGCATTTCTGGTTTTTCTTCGGCAGCTTCTTCAACTTTGGAAGCCTCGACAACGGACGCCGCTTCCGGTTGTGGTGCCGGCGGCTCTTCAGTCCCTGGTCCTTGGATAATCCTCGTTTTTCTTTTCTTCGGAAGCTCGATCTGTTCTTTCTCTTGGACCCCTCGCGTTGCAAGTGTTTTTTCAGCTTGTTTGAGCGCGGAAGTAATCGACGAGTCTTCTTTGAGGCGCGTCAGCCGCTTTTTCGGCTCTCCTTCGGGGGCAGGGGCGGCTTCCTTTTTAGCAGGCGCGGTCGCTTCGCCCTCGGCTGAGGGAGGTTTTTTGACTTTGAACGCACCGGCGAGCTGCAGGTTCTTAATATTCAGCTTGAGGTTTTTACCCAACGGTCAGTCCTTTCTTTTGCGGGTTTGTTCGATGATTTTGTCGGCCAGGTCGTAATAATTGACGCCGGGAACTTTTGCAGTGATTTCCGCTGGGTTCGACTTCATGAATTTGCGCAGCGTATCGAAGCCGGCCCTGACGAGGCTGTCGATCACTAGCCCGCTGACCCCTTCAATTTTCATTTTCGCATCGTAGACTGGATCTGGGTCTTCAGCGTATTCCGCCATCTGGACAGTGAGGATTTTCTGGTATTCGGTCATCTTCTGGACATCAATCTCTTTTCCGATCAATTGGCCGATCAGCCTGGCATTCATCCCTTTTTTGCCAATGACGATCGGATAATCTTCATCCATAACGACCATCCAGATCCGGTCGTCATAGACTTTCATCTTGCGGATTTCAGCGGGGGCGAGCAGGTTCTGCAAAAGCTGAACCGGATCGTCCGAGTAGGGGACAACGTCGATTTTTTCATTGTTCAATTCGCGGATGATATTCTTGATCCGCGTACCACGGACCCCGACGCAGGTGCCTACAGGATCGACTTTGGGATCATAGGATACGACTGCAAGCTTTGTCCGATATCCCGGCATCGCGTACGATTTTTTCGATGGCGACCGTTTTATCGTGGAGTTCAGGAACTTCGTGGATGAAGAGCTGCTCGACGAATTCAGGGTGGCTTCTTGTCAAAATGACCTCTGCGCCGCCGGCATCGGTGTCGCGCACTTCGAAAAGAAGAGCTTGCACTTTTTCACCCGGATTGTATCTCTCGAGCTTCGGATAATTCCTCTCAGGAAGGATCGCTTCGACTTTGCCGAGGTCGACGACGATCGTCCTTCCTCGAATGAATCTCTTCACCGTCCCGGAAATGATCTCGCCGATCCGGTGGCGGTATTCTTCATAGATCACATCGCGTTCGGCGCCTTTCAACTTTTGCGTGATCACTTGGCGGGCCGCTTGGGCGGCAATGCGCCCGAAATCTTGCGGGCGTAATCGAAATCTCGAGCCATTGGCCCACTTGGCATTCAGGCTCCATCGTCCTTGCTTCTTCCAAGGAGATTTCTTCGGAAGGGATCATGACTTTTTCGACGATCTTCTTTTGGGTGAAAACTTCGATTTCCCCAGTCTTCGGATGAATCTCGACGTTGACTTTTTCGCCGAGACCTTTGACGCTTTTTCGGGCCGCAGCGCGCAAGACTGTCGGGATCGCATTGATGACGATCTCGCGCTTGATCCCTTTTTCGCGCTCTAAATATTCAAAGATGGCGATCAGGTCTTTATTCATCCAAGTCCTCGTCTTCTTCCCTATCCTTCGATTTTTTCACGTCGGATTTCTTTTTGCTTTTCTTGCCGCCCTTGCCGCTCGATCACGATGTCATCGCGGTTCTATCTGGTTCTTCTCGATCAGATATTCCTTGATGGAAAGAGCCATTTTTTTATGCTCCGGATCCACTTTGATCACTTTTGCAGTCACCTCGATCGCCTTTGGAGACGACGTCTTCGACTTTGCCGAAAGGCTGGTCGGAGAGCTCTGTGACGTGGATGAGCGCTTCGATGCCGTTGTCGAGCTGGACAAAGGCCCCGAATGCGGTTGTTTTTGTCACGGTGCCATGAACGATCGATCCTACAGGCAGATTTCTTTCGATCGTTTCCCAAGGATTCGTGCTCAGTTGTTTCACGCCCAAGGTGATTTTTTTGCTTTCTTTGTCGACCGAAAGGATGACGGCTTCGACTTTATCGCCTTTTTTCAGCACTTCCGATGGATGGGATACTTTTTTGATCCAGCTCAAATCGGAAATGTGGATGAGGCCGTCTACGCCGGGCTCCAGTTCGACAAAGGCGCCATAATTCGTCAGATTGCGGATTTCCGCTACGACGCTGCTGCCGACCGGATATTTTTTCTCAACGTCTTCCCAAGGATTCCGTTCGGTTTGCTTGATACCGAGAGAAATTTTCCCTTCGTCTTTTTGGACGGAAAGGACGATCGCCTCGACTTCATCCCCTACGCGGACCACTTCGCTTGGATCGGTGATATTCTTTGTCCAGGACATCTCAGAAACATGGATGAGCCCTTCGATGCCTGGTTCGATTTCGATGAAAGCGCCATAGGAAACGAAGTTGACGATTTTGCCGCGGACGCGGGTTCCAAGCGGATACGTTTTCTCGATTTCTTCCCAAGGGTTGGTTTCTTTTTGTTTCAGTCCCAGAGCGACGCGACCTTTTTCTCTGTCGACATGGAGGACGATGACTTCGAGTCTCTTGGCCGAGATGGACAACTTCGGAAGGATGTTTGATCCGCTTCCAGGTCATGTCGGTGATATGGAGAAGTCCATCGATTCCGTCGAGATCGAGGAATACGCCGAAATCGGTGATGTTTTTCACGACCCCGCGTAAAGTAGCCCCTTCTTTGATATGCTCCAAGAGTTCCGCTTTCCGGGAAACCCTTTCCTCTTCGAGCAGCTCGCGGCGGGAAACGACGATGTTCTTCCGCTCGATATTGATCTTGAGGATTTTGAAATCGTATGTGCGGCCGATAAAGTCATCGAGGTTCTTGATCCGCTTGTTGTCGATTTGAGAGCCGGGAAGGAACGCTTCCATGCCGATATCGACCATAAGGCCGCCCTTGACTTTGCGGATAACTTTCCCTTTGACAATCGATCCTTCGTGGCAATTTTTCACGATATGTTCCCACTGGCGGAACTTGCGCGCTTTTTCGCGAGAAAGGACGATCTGTCCGTCTTCGCCTTCGGTCTGGTCCAGATAGACTTCGATATCGCCGCCGAGGACGAGTTCTTCAGGCTCGGTGAATTCAGAAATAGGGACTAGACCTTCCGATTTCAGACCGACGTCGATGACGACGTAATCTTTAGATATTTCGACGATGCGTCCCGTTAAGACTTGTCCCGCATTCAACTGGGATAGGGCGGTTTCGCCTCCGCCTGGTTTCTCGGTTCCATAGAGCAGGTCGCGGAACTGCCTCGCCTCGTGCTCATGATATTCGACGTCGTCGAGGACGTTGCTGGCGTTCCAATCGTGGTTTTGTGGTGCGGGTTGTTTTGGTGGCATGGGTTTAGGGTTTCTCCTGTTTATAAAAATAACACCGTGCCCGAATCGCTCTTGGACACGGCTCTACCTTGTTAAAGGAAATAGATTACCACGCGACCGAAAAATTAGCAAGGAACATCCGTTCTCTGCTATCGTTTTGATTTTCAAGGTGTTTGAAAAATGATGATTTATTTTTTAAATTGACAGGTTTTGAAAATTCAAATGATTCTGGACTATTTTTTTTACACCCCATTTTCGATTTTTAACAAAATTTTTTTCCATTTTTCGTGTTCTTTTTCGCATAGAGATCGTATTTTTCAAACTACTTATTTTGAATAGGATGTCGTTCGAAATCGCCAATTTTAAAGAGATTTTTTTAATGAAAATTGACGGTGTTAATTTTAAAAAATAAAATTTTCTCTTTATTTTTTCTAACTTGTTTGGATAGATTGAAAATTTCTAGCTGCTTTGGAGTGCGCAAGTGCGAGTATTGAAATTTGGAGGCGCCGGCTTAAGCCAACCGGAAAGCTTCCTTAAAATTGCCGACTTGATTATAGAAAGAACTTTTGCCGGCTGTAAAATTGCAGTCGTAGTGAGCGCGATGGGAAATACGACGGACCAGCTCTTTCAACTTGCCAATCAGGTTCACAAGAACCCTCCGCGTCGCGAACTCGATATGCTCGTTTCCGCTGGAGAGAGGATTAGCATCGCCCTTCTTGCCATGGCTCTTGCGGCAAAGGGGGTTGAAGCGGTCAGCTTTACCGGAAGCCAGTCTGGAATCATTACGACCGATTGCCACTCCAACGCGATGATCGTCGATATCCGGCCCCGCCGGATCGTCTCTGTATTGGAAAAAGGGCAGATCCCGATCGTCGCCGGATTCCAGGGAGTGAGCCGGAAAGGGGAAATTACGACCTTGGGCCGGGGAGGATCCGACACGACGGCTGTCGCTTTGGCCGTCGCGTTGCGTTGCCCTGAAGTGGAGTTTTTTAAGGACGTGCCTGGGATTTTTGAGGCCGACCCGAAAAAAGATCCGAAAGCCCGCCATCTTGCCGAACTTTCCTACCGGTCGGCTCTCGATTTGGCCAAGCAGGGGGCGAAGGTCCTTCACGAGAGAGCCCTCATGCTGGCGGAAAAAAATGGGGTGAAACTGACTGTTCGTTCGTTCCTAAAAGAGGGAAAAACGGTTGTGGGCGGGGGTGCGATCCTAAACGAGCAAATCCTTTTTGAAACGGGTGAATCATAAATGTTAGCAACGCAGCTAGAGTTTGAATTCGAATTCGGATGTTCCTCGATCGAGGCGGAATATTACCGCGATGGAGCTCAAGATTTGATCAACCGGCTGGTTCCTGAGGATCTCTTGGAAGCGAAGGGGATCAGCCTTGCCTACCAAAGAGCCCGTTTTGCCGATTTGCTCCCTATGATCTCCTGGTCGGATCTATCAAAAGCGCCTTGCACATTGTCCGTCTTGCTCCTTTGTAAATACAGGCTGAACGCCTGCAATTTCTTTTACGATATGATCAGCCGCTGGCTGCTTCCTCAAAAAAGGATCAATGTCGAGCTTTTTTTCGCTTCCGACGTCCGGCTGCCCCATCTTTCGGAGGATCTGCTCAGCGTTGCGGAGATCGTCATCTATTTGAAGAGCGCCCAAGACGTCGAAGAGGTGCGCCGCAACCTTCATGCGATCGAGACGGAAATAAGGCTGGGGGTCGTTTCCAACTACCATGCGAGGCGCATTCTCGAATTCAAAGGGCTCTCCGCTGACGGCAAAACCGCGATGATCCAGGAGAAAATCGGGTCGCTCATCCAAAGCCACTCGAAAGACTTCGACCGGGGGATTTTCATGCAGATGCAGCAATTCCTCGTGACGTGCCGCCCGGAATTCAAAAACGCCCGCGACTACCATCATATTAGCCGGATCATCTCAAACCTCTATTCTCTTCGCAAGGTCTTGAAGCAAAATATCGAAGCGGTCTCAAGGCGCCAGGTGAACCTTAAATTCCTCAAGACCCGCCTCGAGGCAGTAAAAGGCGCGGCGGAAAGGCCTGTTCTCGGCATCCTCGCTGGGCTGAATTTCATCAGCGATCAGGAGAGGTTCGAGATGGAGCATCTTGCGGACGCGGTCAAGAAGCATCTTCCAGAAGTATCTCTTGTGACCGATTCTTTTTTCGTGGAAAGGGATGGGATGATCCAGACGCTCTATCTGGAAATCGAAAAAAAGGCGGGGGATTTTACCCTCGATGAGATCCAACTTCTCCGCACTGTTTTGCCGGAGCAGATCAAGGCTGGAATCGAACGGCTTGCCCATCCGATTTTCATGCCGCGAAATGAAGAAGAGGTGCTGCGCAACATCATGACTCTCTCTCGGCAGCTCCGCTTTGTAAACGATATGCCGCAAGCTGTTCTTTCCTTCGACGCGCAAAAAGGGGACGATCTTTGTTTCACGGTCATTTTGGCTCGGATGACGCAGGATGGCGCGCCAACGATTCCCGATCTTTTTGCCAAGCCCAATTCGGGCGTCCGGTTTTTTACCGACCGGATTAGACGAGTCGGACAACTCCGACGCAAATACATTAAAGAGGCTGCCGTCTTGCGGGCCTTTGTTGCATCCAGCGATTTTTTACGCGAAGACAGGTCGGTCGACTTCTTCAAAGCCCGCGAATTTGTCCTCAGTGCGGTTTCCGAGGCTATCGGCGAGGTGCGCGATTTCAACGGCGGGATGATCCAACGGCAAGCCGAGACGCTCAGTTCCCTCAAGTCCTCGCTCTCCCGCCTTACCGAGTCGCAGAATCTCCTCATCGAAAAATTTTATTACTCTCTTATGCCGATGGAAATGCGGACCGTTCTGGAAGCGGAGCTGCTCAAGCAATTCTTCCTGCTCCTTCTTCAATCCAAAAAAACGGATCTTCTCCAGAAAAAGCAGGATGCGAAAAAGGCCATGGCCGTGACGCCTCTCTACAATAGCGTCATGAAAAAAAGGCTTATGGATAATTTGGAGAAACTCCGGATGCCTATCTATCAGCTCGTCTCGTTCCAGTTAGACGACGGCGACGCCAGCTTCGTAGGTTTCTTGCTTTTCACCGAAGATAAGAACTTGCAGAGCCGGTTCCTATCGCTTTTCGATTGTTGACTGAAGAAGAAAATCACCTCTTGATAAGTCGTCTTACAGCATCCCATTCTTTGTTCTTGACAGCCTCCAGGACAGGTTCTTGTCTAGGATAACGACATTTATAATCATCTACCTTGGCTCCTGCTTCGATTAGCAGTTGCATGGCATCTACATTAGACATGAGGAAAGCATGCTCGAAAGGCGTTTCATTATTATGGTCTCTACAATTGACATCTACTCCTTTTTCGATTAATCGCCGTACTAAGGCACAGGACTCTTCGCCTTTCCAAGTCTCATTTATAATTGCATGAAGCGGACTTCCGTAGTCATCTATAATTTTCAAATTAGCATTATTATCGATTAGATAATCAGCTATTTTTATATCACTTTGACGGCAAGCGCGTGTTAAAGGAGTTACAGTGTGTTTGTCTACTTGTTCTGGCGCGTTGAGAAGATCGCATGGTAGGTTTCTTAAAGTTCCCAATGCTTTTGCCTTTACACAGGCCATCGCACTAAAAGGTTGACCTGCCTGGGGACTGAGAGCCCCGCTATGCGAGGATCTGAAAGGGGTTTCAGATAAGTAATGAAAAAGGTTTTCATTTATGGGATGAAACTTTGTTGGTTCTGTATCAAATCCAGTAATCACGATTTGCTCTTCCAGGTTGTGAAAAGCAGGATCTAAAGTAGGGTTTTTATCTGCGTCGTATATTGACTCATCGTATTTATATAAGTGAATCAGTTCGTGGACATGGGTTATCCAAGGAGGTTGCAAATAGAGCTCCTGCTCGTTATTCTTGTTAATGTGGGTGTAATAGTATTGTTCTGCGGGAGCTAGTTGCACGAGTTTTTTGCTTGGACTGCAGTGATTTTTATGATATGTCGTGTATGTTAACTTCATAGGATGACGACTGAATAGATCAGCGAATAAATTTCTTCCAGCTTCCCACTCACAAATAGTAAGAATTTCATCTTTTGTTTTTTTTATAAAGTCTTCATCTTTTGTGTTGAACACGAAATAGTCTTCATATTGGGTATAGAACTCCTTAGCCTTTTCCACGTTTCTAGTTTTATCGAAGCCCGCAAAATGTTTAGAATATGTTTCAAAGCAGCTTGCTCTCGTGTCATCTGCCCGTCCGGCTGCTTGAGGTTCCGGTAGGAGATTTATACCGCGTGCGGTCACGTTTGACATATTCGCTTCTTCGCTTCTTCTTACTGTTTCGTTGTCTTTTTTCTTGTCTTGGAGTGACTGCAGTGCAGCTTCTTCCTGCCTTGCCAGATCGGCTTTGAGAGCCGTGGCTGTTGAAACCTGTTGGGAAGATTTCTCATTCGGTTGCGGGGTCATTGATAGATTGTTCTGGTTCAAGTATGCGGCGGCCACAATAGTTGCAGCTTCCTGCACGCCAGTTCCATCCTTATCGCTAACTACATCAGTGTCTGAAAGAGGGGAAGAATTAGGTTTCTGCTCCACATTATGAGTTGTCGAAATCGAGACATTGTTTGTGGTTTGTTTATTCAACAGATCGTAAATCGGTTTTGCTAATTCAGAAATACAGTTAGAGATATTTTCGAATATTTTGTCTAGGATCGATCCTCTGCTTTCTTCGAATTTAGTTTGGCCATTGATTATATCAATCATTTTACTTATATCCGCTGTTTTATTATATCTATATTTATAATTATACCAATAATTTAATTATAAATCAATTATTTTATTTACTAATTATCGTGAAACTTCCGCAAGCGACTAATGATCAGTTAGTTATGGAAATATCTTTCTGTATATTGCTGATGCTAAGTATGTTGGAATAAAATGCGAGCGATTCCAAAAAGTCGTTAAATAATCAGGGATTGGGTTTGATCTGCTTTATGAGGGCGCAGGTCCTTCCCTCTACTTCTTTACTTCATAGGTTATCGAAAACCGATCGTTTTCCTCACGCCCTGTGAGCAAGAGCTTGCTATGGGCGGGGATTTTATCTTCCAGGATGGCGGTGGCGAAAAGATCGACAACCTCGTTCTGGATGAGTCTCTTGAGGGGCCGCGCTCCGAAGATGGGGTCGTATCCCGTTTGCGCCAGATGCTTGACTACCTGAGCGTCCCATTGGAGGGCAATGTGCCGCTCGGAAAGGCGCCTCTCGACTTTCTGAAGCTGGATCTTGACGATCTTTTCCATATCCTTAGGCTTCAACGGTAGGAAGGGAAGAATCTCATCGAGGCGGTTGAGGAACTCGGGCCGGAAAGTCACTTTTAAGATGGGCTGCAAGACCTCGAGCAGATCCTCTTTATTCCATTCTTTTTTCGATTCCATTTTTTTCAAAAGGACCTCCGAGCCGAGATTCGAGGTCATGATGAAGAGAGCGTTTTTACCATTGACCTTGCGCCCTTTTCCATCGGTGAGGCACCCTTCGTCGAAGATTTGGAGAAGGATATTGAAGACATCGTGGTGGGCTTTTTCAAGCTCGTCGAAGAGGACCACGGAATAGGGTTTGCGCCTAAGCGCTTCGGTGAGCTGCCCTCCTTCCTCATAGCCGACATAGCCGGGCGGGGAGCCGATCAGGCTGGCGACGCTATGCTTTTCCATGTACTCGGACATGTCCAGTCGGATAATCGCATCTTCCTTTTCAAAAAGCTGAACGGATAGCGCTTTGACGAGCTCCGTTTTGCCGACGCCGGTAGGTCCTAGGAAAAGGAAAACCCCAACGGGGCGGTTCGGGTCGCTTAAGACGGCGCGGGAGCGGCGGATCGCTTGGCTGATCGCCCGAACGGCGAGTGGCTGGCCGATGACCCGCTCCTCGAGATGCTCTTCGAGGTGGAGGATTTTGGCGCTCTCTTTTCGAGCATCCCTCGACAGGGATGCCGGTCCATTTCGCGACGATCTGGGCAATCAGCGGTTCGTCGACCTCTTCTTTCAAGAGCCGCTCCTGGAGATCTTGGAGCCCTTTTTGCGCCTCTTCGATCGCTTTTTGCATCGCCGGGATTACGGCGTAGCGGAGCTCGGCGACTTTATTGTAGTCGACTTTTCTCTCCGCTTCTTCTTCTTGGAATTTGAGCTTTTCGAGGGCGTCTTTTTTCTCTTTCAATGTTTGGATTAGATCTTTTTCTCTTCTTCCATTTGGAGCGCATCTTGGCGAGGGTCCTCTTTAAGATTTGGCGATCTCTTTTTCCGCTTCCAGATCTGCTGGCCCCCTTCTTTCTTCAACGCCTCTTGTTTTACGAGGAGGGCGGCGAGCTCTCTCTCTTTTTTATCGATCGGCAGCGGCAAGCTTCCGATCTGCATCCGGATCAGACTTGCTGCTTCGTCGATCAAATCGATCGCTTTGTCAGGCAAGCGCCGGTCGGGGATATAGCGGGAAGAGAGGCGGACCGCGGCATGGATCGCCCCTTCGGTGATCCTGACTCCATGGTAGATCTCATACCGCTCTTTCAACCCTCGCAGGATGGTGACGGCATCGGTTAACGTTGGCTCGGGAACTTGGACCGGCTGAAACCTCCTTTCCAAAGCAGCGTCTTTTTCGATGTATTTCTGGTATTCATTGAGCGTGGTGGCTCCGATGCAGTGGAGGGTGCCGCGGGCGAGCGCCGGCTTCAAAAGGTTGGCGGCATCCATCGACCCTTCGGTTGCTCCCGCTCCGACAAGAGTATGGACCTCGTCGATGAAAAGGACTATATTGCCTTCGCTTTTTTCGATTTCCTGCAAAATCGCTTTGAGCCGCTCTTCGAACTCGCCGCGGTATTTGGTCCCTGCGATCAGGCTTCCCATGTCGAGAGCCATGAGCTGCTTTTTTTTCAAAGAGTCGGGCACATCTTCTTGGATGATCCGGTGAGCCAGCCCTTCGGCGATCGCCGTCTTGCCGACGCCAGGTTCTCCGATGAGCATCGGATTATTCTTGGTACGCCTAGACAAGACCTGGATGGTCCGCTGGATCTCCTCGTCGCGCCCGATGACGGGGTCGAGCTTGCCCTGTTTTGCCAATGCCGTTAAGTTCTTGCAGTATTTTTCCAGCGCCTTCAAGTTCGACTCGGCGTCTGCCGAATCGATGTGCTTCCCTCCTCGCAGCTTTTGGATCTCCGCTTCGATGCTTTGCCGCGATTTTTTCGCTTCTTTCGCGCGACTCGCGAACGGCTCGGCTGGGCGATCCCAATAGGCCAAGAAAAGATGGTCGCCGCTGATGTAGGAATCATTCCAGCTTTTAGAGATCTTTTCCGCCTCTTGGATCTTCTGCTGCAAGCCGGTCGAGACGTGAGGAGTCTGCACGCCTCCGACATATGTAGGGAGGGACTCCAAGGCAGATTCAGTTTGCTTCAACAAAAGCGAAGGATCAAGGGAAGCGGCTTTGCAAAGAGAGGTAAAATAGCTTTCAGGGTCGAGCAAAAGAGCGCGGAGCAAATGGTTCTCTCCGACCTCGGTATGGCTTTTCCCTTGAGCGTATTCGAACGCCTCTTGGATAGCGGCGGTCACGGCTTCGGTAAATTGGGGGGCCATCGAATTCTCCTTTCTTTCGACCTTCTATTTTACCTTCTCCCCTTATTTCCTGGAAATGGCGTCTATTATACGGCACGCGGTCAGCTTTGGTGAATTTTGGTGAGCATCTTTTGCGCCCCAGCGCATTGCTCGCACTCGCAAACTTTTTAAGTTTCCTTCGTGTCTCCGCAACGCTACTGGGACTCAAAATCTGCTGCTAAAATTCACCAAATCTAATCGCGCACCGTATAGCTCTCTCTAATAACCTGAGTTTTGGGTTCATTTGCCTGAGCTTCAATTTCTTTCGGCATCTTTTTGACTTTTCGCCTCGGCAAGATGCTCGTCCCGATATTGCTCTCGGCTCCAAAGCGCAAAAATATGCTCGAAATATCCTTGAATCTCATAGACAAATGAACCCAAAACTCAGGTTAATAGGCTTGCCCGCTGGGTTGGGGAGGGGGAGGGCTGGGGCTCGCCTGAGGGAGTTTGTCCGCTTTTCGCACTAAGATAGAAGTACCGGACACTTTATTCGTCAACTTGTAAGGATAGAAAGCGCTGGAGCTTTGGCTGACGACAATTTCGACGGGAGTGATCCATGATTGGGCGATCGGCACATCTTCGGGACGTACGTTCCACAGGGTTCCGTCGCTTAAGCGGAGGTACTGGCTGTTCAAGAGGTTTTCAGAGAGAGTAGGGGTGCCGCCTTTTACATTCTGGGGGGGAGCTGACTCTCCCACAGCGCCCTTTTTTTGAAAGTTCGCATCGATCCATTGCTGGAGCGCCGCCTTTTCCTTGTCGCTCAGCTTGTAGACTCCAGTGTTCTTTCGGTCTTGCTCGCTCATCTCGGAATCGAGCGCTGCAGCGGCGAAAAAGAGAGCCAATATTGCAATCATAGGGTCTCCGGACATTGCCTTTGGAGGGCGCGTCTCAGTTCGAGAAGCGCCTTTGGCTCGTGCTCTTTTTGCCGCACGATGGCTTCGGCGGCCCTCAAATGCTTCCAAGCCTGGTTGAAATTATGCCGCTGGAACTGGATTGCCGCAAGATAATAATTCACGGTGGGATTTTCCGGATCTAGGCCAGCGCATTTTTCCAAAAACGGCAACGCTTCTTTTTCCCGGCCAAGCTGCATCCACGTTACGGCCATGTGAAAGTACCCTTGGCGAAAGCGGGGGTATTTGGCAAGCGTTGCATCGAGGCGCTTTTGTTTTGCAAGGATCGAGGTTTTGGTTGCATCCACTTCCGCAAAGACCGCCTGGATTCCTTCGGCATCGACCCTGCCCGCTAAATAATCTTCGGCGATCGTATCGGCGACAAGGACGTGCTCGGGAGCCTTGCCTTGGATCTGCTTGAGGAGCGCTTTTCCTTCTTTTTCTTTTCCTAAGGCTAAATAGTTAAATCCGAGGAATAAGTTCAAAAGGTAGTCGTCAGCATTGAGGAACGGGCGCGCTTTTTCGTAGAGGGCGACCGCACCGGCCGGATCGTTGCGATGCCAGCTCAAGGCGGCCTGGTTCATGAAGGCGAGCCCGACACACTCTCGGATCGTCCGCTCCTGCAGTTTTTTTGTCTCCACGCCCAAGTAGTGTTCCGTCGGGACGTCGATGCCTCTCGCAGTCGTTTCGATGTTCGTGGCAATCCCTTCGGTATCGACATACCGGACGTAAATATGGCCGGGAGGGGTAATCGCCTGTAAAGAGAGCTCGAGTCTTTGAGCGAGGCAAAGGTAGAGGATTGAAACGCCCAAACAGACTCCGCGGCGGCTATCGAGGACAGACGGGAGGAATGTATAGACATCGATCTCTTTTGCAAAGAGGGAATGGGGAGGAAAACGGAAGCGCATTTCCGAAAAGATGTAATCGTTGATAGCCCTGATCTTTTCCAAAGGGCCGGCATTTGGTTTCAGGCGGGCGGCGATTTGGAGCGACATCAAATCCAGCGACGCTTCATAGCTTTCGATCTTTTGCCGCTCTTCCCTACCAACTCCCAACTCGGCGATCAGAAGGGCTCTTCCTAAATCCACCTCGCCAGGGGAGAGCTTGAGAATGGCTTCTTGGTCCCAAAGGCCGAATCCTTGGAGTTTCCTGTTTCCTAGATGTTTGGATAATTTCCCGATGACGGTCAATTGATCCTGATTCAAAAGGGGGGCGTCTTCATTGCCGGCCCGGTTGACGAGGGATAGGATCGGCTGGACATCGAGAGTGGGCAGGATCAGCTCTGGATCGCTGCCTGACGCCCCTCCGCTCAAAAGGGCCCAGGCATGTTTCAGGGCTTCCTTTCCTTCGACCGTTTTGGGATAGAGCTCATAGAACGCAAAGTGCTGGGCCACTGAGGTGGGGTCGAGTGTGGAATAGAGGGCGCTCAATGCGGATGAGCTTGCGAAACAGTGCAGAGTTGCGAGAAGGAACCAAAGGGTGCTCATGTCCTCATCATAGGAATCGAGGTCTTCTCGGTCAAGTCGAGCGCAAAAGCTGTGAAAGAAGGGGTCCCAAAAAATGGAGCATTTTTGGGCCGGCAGGCTCTATACCGAAACAACCTGAAGAATCGGTTTTTGACTGCGTCGGCTTTACCTCAGAATTTTTGTTCTCACTCGCGCCTTGCGCACGCGCAATGGTCTTTAGCTCCGAACACAAATTCTGAGGAGCCTCCTGGTCAAATTCCCGATTCTTCAGGTTGTTTTGGTATAAAAAAAAAGCGCGAGGCGTTACCCTCGCGCTATCGATGTTTTTAGAGATGAGAGGATTAAATCCCGATGTTTTTTAGCGTCTCGTCATTGAATGCTTGGTCGCTAGCTTTATCGGCCGTCTTCTTAGCTCTCGAACCAGCTTTAAGCGGAGCTGTGGCAGGAGCCTGTGCGGCTGGAGCCTGCTGAAAGGTTTTTGCTGTCTCGTCATTGAATGCTTGGTCGCTAGCTTTATCGGTCGTCTTCTTAACTCTCGAACCCGTTGTAAGGGGAGCTGTTGCTGGAACCGCATCGCCGCCTATTGATAAAAGCCGCTGATTGATCGTAGAGTTATTAAAAGTAACAAAGCCTTGGTCATTGTCGTTTGGGTAGCACAAGTTGAGGAACTGACTGTCCTGAGGAGTTGGAGTATTGTCCTTAGGAGGTGGTGGTGGAAGAGAAGTAGAGCACCTGCTTAGAGAGGCGGCGAAGGAGGTGAGGAGTGCAGTGATCATCCCTGTGAAGGTCTCTTCAGAAATATACCGTTTTTGGGTCTGAGCTGGCGTTGGAGTGCTGTCCTTAGTGGGTGGTGTCAGTGTTGTCGTTGGAGTGCTGTCCTTAGGAGCATCGGCCTTAGGAGCATCAGCTTTAGGAGTGTTGCCCTTAGGAGCATCGGCCTTAGGAGCATCAGCTTTAGGAGTGTTGCCCTTAGGAGCATCGGCCTTAGGAGCATCAGCTTTAGGAGTGTTGCCCTTAGGAGCATCGGCCTTAGGAGCATCAGCTTTAGGAGTGTTGCCCTTAGGAGCATCAGCTTTAGGAGTGTTGCCCTTAGGAGCATCGGCCTTAGGAGCATCAGCCTTAGGAGCATCAGTTTTAGGAGTATTGCCCTTAGGAGCATCAGCTTTAGGAGCATCAGTTTTAGGAGTATTGCCCTTAGGAGCATCAGCTTTAGGAGTGTTGCCCTTAGGAGCATCGGCCTTAGGAGCATCAGCTTTAGGAGTGTTGCCCTTAGGAGCATCGGCTTTAGGAGCATCAGCTTTAGGAGTGTTGCCCTTAGGAGCATCGGCCTTAGGAGCATCAGCTTTAGGAGTGTTGCCCTTAGGAGCATCGGCTTTAGGAGCATCAGTTTTAGGAGTATTGCCCTTAGGAGCATCGGCTTTAGGAGCATCAGTTTTAGGAGTATTGCCTTTAGGAGCATCGGCTTTAGGAGGAGGAGAAGGTGGTGGAAGAGGAGTAGAGCCTGGGGGCATGATGTTATAAGCGACGGCCAAGATGATTACAGTGGCGATCGCTGAGTAAGCGCCGATCGCTTCAGGAGTTTTATACCAAGGCTTTGCGGGGATCGGGGTGACTTTCAAAGTCATTGAGCTGCTAGCTTTTTGCGTCGCGCCGTTACCTGCGGTTTGCGGCACTTTTTGGGTCAGGATTGAGCTGGGTTGGGATTGCAGCTTCGATTGTTTCTCGATGGCTTTCGATCCAAAATATCCTCCAGCTGCGGCCAGGCCTGCAACAACCGTGATCATCGCAGCAGCAGTAGATCCCATTCCGCCAACTTTCATGCCGCCGAAAAGAACTAAAGCTCCTCCGGCTACGAATGGGGCTTTACTCAAGATGTCTACTTTGTGTTTTTTCCAGGCAGTTGAAAGTGGAGTGGAAAGCGGTGCTACGGATGGGGACAGGGTAGATTTACTTACCAAATTTTTTGTTTGAATTCCTGACATATCGTCCTCTTTATTGTTAACTGCAAGAAGTTTACCATGTTTGTTAATTGACTTCAAGCTTTAGAAAAATAAAAAAATAATTTAATTTTGTTGGGGGTTTGAATGTGGTTCTGAATGTAAGTTTATAGTTTTATTTTTATAATTATTAAAATGCTCGAGTTTTGTACATAATTTGTTATAATTATCAAAGGTTTCGTTGGTATAATTTTGACAAGTATCGAGTTTGTTCAAGCACGCTTCCCAATCAACCCTAGCTTCATCTCTTCTTACTTTGCATTTCTCGAGCAGATTTTTGCTCGTTGCAAATCCGGTTTGGCACTCTGCTAAAGCTGCTCTGCGATTCTCATTCGTTCGTACTACAGCAGGAGCTTGTAAAAAAAGAAAAAAGTTGCGACGTTCGCTAGAGGTTGCTGCAAAAGTTAGGGCTATTGTATACCGCTCGTGATGCAAAGATCGGTTCTGGCGGCGCCCCACCCCCAAAACGATGCGTTTTTGGGGACCCCGGTGGCGGCGCCCCACCCCCAAAACGATGCGTTTTTGGGGACCCCGGTGGCGGCGCCCCACCCCCAAAACGATGCGTTTTTGGGGACCCCGGTGGCGGCGCCCCACCCCCAAAACGATGCGTTTTTGGGGACCCCGGTGGCGGCGCCCCACCCCCAAAACGATGCGTTTTTGGGGACCCCGGTGGCGGCGCCGGGCAGCCACTAAATTTGTGTCCCGCCTGCTTCCCTTGCAAAAGAGCGAACCCCGCTCTTTTGCAAGTGTCCGCAGCACTAAACTTATTAAGTTTAGCTGCAACGGCCCACCCCAAAGACGATGCGTCTTCGTGGACCCCGGACCCGGCGCCGGCAAGGCCTGGCTCAAATTCAGGTCTGCTTCCCTTAGAAAAAGTTCGAACCCCCGAGCTTTTTCAAGTGTCCGCAGCCTTGCCATATTCCTTCCGATTTTTGAATCCCTCTCGGTATAGAAAGGGGAAGGTCGCTTTTTATGCGACCTTCCATTTGAATTTGAAAATTAATTTACAGTATTGTTTCTTGCGGTATCATTACAAGCTTCGATTCGGCTCAATAAATCGGCATGAGTAGCCAAAGTTGCATCAGTACAATTTTGGTAAGTTTCGAGGTTGATCAGGCACGCTTCCCAATCGTCCATAGCGTCATCTCTTCTTGCTTTGAGGGTTGGAATGTACCCTTTGCATTTCTCGAGCAGATCTTTGCTCGTTACCAATCCGGTTTGGCAGTCTGTTAAAGCTTTTGTGCAAGTCTCATCCGTTCCGACTGCAGCAGGTGCTGGGTTAAAGTAGGAATAAAAAGTTGCGACGTTCACGAGAGCTGATGCAATAGCCAGGGTTATCGCGGCTGGTACGATTTGGTAGAGCACTCTATTACGAAAGGAAACTGCAGCCTTTGCATTATCCTGGTTAAGTGAAAAAATCGCAGATTTTTGGTTGGTAAGCAGATATCCTTGGTGGACAATACGCTGGTTCAGGTCATCGTTTATCCGGGCTTGCGCGCTAGTTAACGCATACCATAATGCAGTGTCGGTCCATCCCTGAGTCTCTGCAACTGGCACGCTGTAGTCAGACAGTGCAGCTAATTGATTTCTAAGTTGTATAGACATTTTTTAACTCCTTAATGTTGGTGTTTTTGTTTTTTATGTTAGTATTTTAACACGCGCTCGATTTAAAAGCAAAGTGTTTTGTGGTTTTGACGATTAAAAAAAAGTATTTGTTGTATTTTTATTATTTTAATTTTAAAACAAAAAATTGATCGTTGCCCATCCTGATTACTGGAACGCTCTAGGGCATAGTATTTGGTTGGCTCGCATTTGGGAAGAAATTAAATATTTTTTGATTTCGTTATAAATAAATAGGGAAGGTTACTTTTTATGCGACCTTCCATTTGAATTTGAAAATTAATTTACAGTATTGTTTCTTGCGGTATCATTACAAGCTTCGATTCGGCTCAATAAATCGGCATGATTAGCCAAAGTTGCATCAGTACAATTTTGGTAAGTTTCGAGGTTGATCAGACATGCTTCCCAGTCGTCCATAGCTTCATCTCTTCTTGCTTTGAGCGTTGGAATGTACCCTTTGCATTTCTCGAGCAGATCTTTGCTCGTTACCAATCCGGTTTGGCAGTCTGTTAAAGCTTTTGTGCAAGTCTCATCCGTTCCGACTGCAGCAGGTGCTGGGTTAAAGTAGAAATAAAAAGTTGCGACGTTCACGAGAGCTGATGCAATAGCCAGGGTTATCGCGGCTGGTACGATTTGGTAGACTAGTCTATTCCGAAGGGTGCTTGCGACACTGCTTGCGACACTCTTTGCAAGTATATTAGCTTGAAACAGGGCAACCTGCTTTTGTTTAGTGTAGATTACCTCTTCTTGCTGATTAATGAGCGCTTCCCGTAGGTCTGGTTCGGTGTAGTGGGCATCAGGTTGGAAGTTGAAACCGTACTCGGTTAATTGGAATTTCAAAATTGCAATACGATCATCATAACTAGTAGTAACAGACATTTTTTTACCCTTTGTTTGTATAGTTTTTGGTTTTTTTTAAAATGCTATTTTAGAGAAAGCTAGATTTAAAATCAAGCTGCTTTAGTTTTTTTTCTGAATTTAAATAATATTTGTCAGTATTTATTATTTTAATTTTAAAACAAAAAATTGATCGTTGCCCTATCGGGATTACTGGAATACAGGTCATAGGATTTGAGTACAGGGCGAGCGCATCAAAAAAACAGCATTTTTCTAGTCCGTACCTCCCTACTTTATTGACTGTTGAGTAAAAATTTTACGATCATAGACGCCTTTTTCGGGAGGCACTATGATTCAAGCAACCAACATTAGCATTTACATCGAGATGATTCCCGATCCACGAACCTGTCGGTTGGACCACGACTTTGTTGGTATTGTGACGATTGCGTTACTGGCCAAGATTTGTGGCGCTGAGGGATGGGAAGATATGGAGGAATTTGGGTTAAGCCGTATCGATTGGCTCCAATCCTTCCTCGAGTTACGAGCTGGTATCCCATCACCAGACACCTTTCGGCGGGTTATTTGCCACATTGATCCGACCGCATTTCTAGAGGCATTCTTGGAATGGATTAAAGCGGTACAGAACATCGTTCCTGAATTGATAAATATAGATGGGAAGACTCTCCGATCTGCGTCAAAACGAGGAGAACACCCCCTCCATATTGTCTCTGCCTGGTGTGATAAAAACCATATGGTTTTGGGACACCTTCGCAATGATTCCAAGTCCAATGAGGTCAAGGCGATCCCCGAGTTGCTCAAGCAACTGGTGTTGCCGGAAGGTAGCATCGTCACGATAGACGCAGCAGGCACACAGAAAAATATCGCCAGTCAGATACGCGATATGGGAGCGGATTATGTATTAGCCCTGAAGGCAAATCAACCCACCCTTCAGGATGAAGTGGCGAATTATTTCGACCAGGCAGCAGAGGCCGGAGATGAATATGCACCGTTGAACATTTTTCAAACGGAGGAGAGAGGTCATGGACGAATGGAGTTCAGAAAGATTTATGCGACGGATGATTTGGACTGGTTGCCTCAGAAGAACGAGTGGGTGGGCCTACGGTCTATCATCAAATTAGACTCGGTGAGATGGGCAGAGGGCAAAAGACAACAGGAAATCAAGTATTACATCAGCAGTTTACCACCCGAAGCGGAAACCCTCTCTCGTGTGATTAGAGGGCATTGGAGCATTGAGAGCAGATGTCATTGGGTATTGGATGTGGTATTCGCCGAAGATCGCAATCCGATAGTAGAAGGGCACGCTCCAGAAAATCTGAGGGCTGTGAACTTGTTAGCGGCAAAAATGTTGAAAGAGGAAAAATCGTGTAGAAAGGGCATTAGAGCCAAACGGTTTAAGGCGGCGCTTGATAATGACTACCTACACAGGGTGTTGCTGGCCGCTAACTTTTGATGCGCTCGCCCTGATTTGAGTACAGGCGCTCTTATCCCATGTGGGAAGAAATTGAATATATTTTTTGATTTCGTTATAAATAAATATGGAAGGTCGCTTTTTATGCGACCTTCCATTCAGAAATTTGAATTGCCTGAGATAGCATTTTCGCAAGCTTCGAGTTTGTTCAAACACGCTTCCCAATCGGCCATAGCTTCTTCTCTTTGTGATTTGAGGGTTGGAATGAACCCTTTGCATTTATCAAGCAGATCTTTATTCCTTACCAATCCCGATTGGCACTCTTGCAAAGCTTTTTTGCACGTCTCTTCCGTTCCTGCAGGAGCATCCGGGCCGCTCTCACGGAAGTAATGCATGGCTGCCTGCGCAAAAGTCCATGCAACGCTCAGGCCGATTACGACGGGCAGGATTCTATTCCGGTAGAGAGCGAGTTGTTGGGTAAACCCGGTAACCAGGCCGCTCAGTGTGCCCACCTGGCCGGCCAGTGCATGGATCTGTTGCGCTTGATTGGCAAGCTGATTGGCTTGATTGGCAATTTGATTGGCTTGATTGGCTACGAGCAGTTCTAGCTGTCTATTTAACAGATTTTTTAATGCGTCTCTGTTTTGTGCGGCAGTTTCTGCCCATGACATGGCGTAGTCTGGAGGCAAGTTAGCTAATTGGGTCCTTAAATTATCAATAACAGACATGATAACGCCTTTGGTTTTATTTTTGTTATAATCATTGTATCATATTTAATATTAAAAACAAATAATATTTCGTTTTATAATCTATTAAAAACAATCGTTTGTGGTTTTTAAGGATAAAAAAAATGTTTTAACGAAGAGAGGCTAAAAGCTCTTCTTCTTCTTCCGGCGATAGGATAAATTGTGTGGCGTTAAATTGGGGAGCGGGCGCTTCGATGGGAATGTGGGAGCTGAAATATTGGTTTGCGAGAATCGAGACGATCATAGGCAACCCAACCGCTAAGAGCAGTCCCCCAAATCCATAAATATAGAAGTTTTGACTCAGGGCGCGCATTTGTCCTTCAAGATCCTGCGCTTGTCCTTGATGGCTGGTGATTTGATTGGCCATACCGTCGAGCTGGCCTTGATGAGCGATCGTTTTCTGAAAAAGGGATGTCGTGAGAGCGGCCACTAATTCTTCATTATTCAAGTTGGCATAATGAGGAATATTTAAGTTTTGTGCGTGGGCTCTTAATGTTTCTAACGGAAATGGGCGTTCCGTATTCGCTGACAAAGGCTGTCCTTGATTTGCATTTGCTGTCATATTCATTCTCTCTTTAGAGGGTGTCTACAAAGTGAGGGAACGCCCGAGTTTTTGGATTATTTTGGCCGCTTTTCGACTTCAAAGCTTGGGGGGCCATATACTGCTGTCGATATTGCCCCCCAAGTCTTGAATCGAAAATCGGCTTAAAAGAACCGAAAAATCGACAGAACCTCACTTTTCAGACACCCTCTTATATTCAAATACCTAATGTTGCCGCCATTTCAGTATCCATTTTATTATCGGCTTCTGTGTCTCTTTTCTGTTTTGCTCTAGACCCGGCCCTGCTAGATTGTCCTTGGTTTTGGTTCCCTCTAGATTCCGATCTCCCAGTAGGCGCTGGTTCTGGCGTTACTTTGACAAGTTCTGGCTCAGGAAGGGAATCCCCTTTCGTCGAGTCCTCTTGGCTTGCTGCAGTCTCAGATGATTTCTCGGTAGGCGCTGGTTCTGGCGTTACTTTGACAACTTCTGAATCAAGAAGGATATCCCCTTTCGTCAAAACTTCTTGGCTCTCCTCAGATTTCTCGGCAGGGGCTGGATCTTGAGTTAATGTGACAAGTTTAGTATCAAAAAGGGCATCCCCTCTTTTCGAATCCTCAAAGCTGGTCCGCGATCCCAGTGGGTTCTGTTGAATTGTAGGGGTGGCGGCAGCATCCGTTGGGGCTGGTAGCTGAGTATCTATCACAACTTCTGAATCAAGAAGGATATCCCCTTTCGTCAAAACTTCTTGGCTCTCCTCAGATTTCTCGGCAGGGGCTGGATCTTGAGTTAATGTGACAAGTTTAGTATCAAAAAGGGCATCCCCTCTTTTCGAATCCTCAAAGCTGGTCCGCGATCCCAGTGGGTTCTGTTGAATTGTAGGGGTGGCGGCAGCATCCGTTGGGGCTGGTAGCTGAGTATCTATCACAACTTCTGAATCAAGAAGGATATCCCCTTTCGTCAAAACTTCTTGGCTCTCCTCAGATTTCTCGGCAGGGGCTGGATCTTGAGTTAATGTGGCAAGTTTAGCATCAAAAAGGGCATCCCCTCTTTTCGAATCCTCAAAGCCAGTCCGCGATCCAAGTGCTTTAGGTTGATTTTGAGGGGCGGCGGCAGCTTCCGACGCTTCTTTGGAGCTCTTTTTAGGCGATGAGTCTGTGGCTATTGGGGGAGCGATAATCTCCTCGAGCGTCTTCTTTTCATCCACTTTCAATGGGTTCCAGAGGCGGTTGGTTGAGGGGAGGCTCGTTGACTCTCTATTGGATTGAGCTTGGACAGTTTTTTGGGCGATTTTTATTGGGATGGGAGAGTCTTGCTTTTCAAGAACCGGGCTAGAAGGAGCGGCGTCCGTTGCAAGGAGGATCTTTTGCGGAGCAGGTGATTTCGAGGGCTCGTGGGGAGAAGGAAGGGCTAGCCTCTCATACGCTCGATTTTCCGCAGCCCATTGCCCAGCCGCTCGCAAGATAGCGGCTCCCCGATCCAGAATTTCTGGAAGGATCCAACTGGCCTGAGTGTATACGTAGGCCCCTGCGGGATAAACAACTTCTTTAGCAATCCACGGTACACCCGTATCGGCTGTCCATTGCAATGCATGTACGTAATCGGCAAGTTCCTGTTTCAGCTTTTCCCAGTTCGATTGTTGCCGGGCGGCTACCTGATTGCGAAGTTCCGCGAGAGTCTGGCCGGCTGCCGAATACGCGTAGGATCCTACGGTTTTGGCGGCGCCTTGCGCCTGGGTGAGGCCGGCTGAGAGCAAGCTGCCAAGTAGAGAGGGTTCCTCCTGCTTCCTTTGAATTAGGGCAGTGACTTCGTTTAGATCCAGGGGGCCGGTTTGCTCTTTGTTAGGAAGAGGGCAGAATTCCAATGATTTTTTAGTACCGTGTGCTGCAAGCAAGAGTATCGCTCCGATAGCGAGAGGCGCCAGATTGGGGGCTAGAGCGGCTGGGGAGGCAATCGGGGCAGTCGTAGGCCCAGCTGCCGAAGTTGAAGGCGCAATCGCAAGCTGTCTTTGCATACCTATTGGAAGAGGTGTGAAATTGGCCGGGCAAAAAGGTTGAGGAAGAAGATTGATAGGTACTTCTGGTAAAGCGCTTCGGGAAGAGAACCACGATGGAATCATGGACTCTTCCGGCGACTCAGGTAGAGGAGCTGCGGCATGAGTGGGCTCTAAAGCGGTTGTTTTTGGTGCTGCGCTTAAGTTAGCGTCTTCTGGGCAACGGTTCGAATTGAATCCAATGACGCAATCCATAAGATCGTTTACCAAAGCGTGCTCGCGCCGATCGGATTTAAATTTGTTCCGCGCGTCGAGCAGGAACTGGGATGGCCGCCTATTGGCAAATGGTTCCCGCGCAGCTGTTGGGGTTGTATTGGGAGGACCAAGAGCCGGACGGAACTCCAAGGGCTCGTCGCAGGCCGGTTCTGGGGATGTATTCGAAGTGAACGGTTCCGAAGAAATCGTAAAGGAAGGCTGCGGCAAATCGCTCTCTAAAGATGGAGGGATGGGGTGAGTGATCGGAACTTCAGGTTGCGCGATCCCGGATGAGAACCACGACGAAATCAATGAAGACATATAAGAGAACATGTCTACCGGCGGCTCGGTTTGATGAGGTGCGGCACTCGGATCGAGTAAAGGTGTTTGTTTTGAGCCAGGCAAAGAATTTGCATCGCTGGAATCTAAACCGAGCTCGCTCGCCATTTTTGCGTCCAGGTCAGCGTCTTTGAACTGATTGGCATTAAATTTATTCAACGACCCAGGCAGGAACTGGAAATGTTTCCCGTTAGCAAATGATGGCTGTGCATCCGTTTGAGCCCCATGTGTAAAGGCGGGGGGCGGATCAATAGACGCAGAAAACGTGTACGTGTTCGTAATATTTGGGAGTCTCGAAGAAAGCTCGGAAGGAGGGTTTGCATGGCCGGATTTCAAGCGGACTGGATCGGAGATAAATGGATAATTCAAGGGCAGCGAGAACTGAGCATGCGGGGGCGATGCTAATTCCTTGACGGTCGTTTCGGTGGCCGTGATCGAGGCTTTGTCCAGAGAGGACGGTTGCTTTGAAAACGGTTTTGTCGCAGGAGAGGGAGCTGAAATGACCGAGGCGGGAGGTGTGGTTGGGGTGCTAGATGTCAAAGCAGGAACGCTATGGCCAGGGCGGTTCAGCTGACCAGAATAAAATTCGTTCAGCGACTCAAAGAAGAGCCGAGAATGCTGTGCGGAGACGAAGTCTTTCATGCTCATTTCAGTGACCGTGATCGTGGCTTGGGGCGAAGAATCGAGAGGGACGAGTCCCAGGCCCGATGGATCGGCGGCGGCGATCCCTTTTTTCGAGACCGTAAAGAAGAGGATTTTTTGATCAGACATTTCGAAACCGCTAAACGCAGATTCAAGGGCGCTTAAGGACTCAGAGTGTTTCGCCGCAGGGAGGCCGAGGGGTCCTGTACTCTGGTTTGGGACGAGGCTCGATGGGAAAACGCATCTCCTAGCTACCGGTTGGGAGAGAAGATATATGACGAAAGCATCGTTTGGTGTGGAAGGAGAAGTAAAAAACTCAAGCGCCTCAGCAACGGTCAAAATGGTAAAGGGCTGATCCGGTTTTTTCGAGGAAGCTGGAGTTGAAACGAGCGAGGCTGGAGCCGTGGTTGTGGCGCCGGATGTCAAAGCAGGGACGCTTTCGGTTGCGGCGGAATCAAATTTGTGCAACGACTCGAGCAGAAACTGGGAATGCTGGAGAAAGTCTTTCACGTTCGTTTCTGTGACCGTGATCGTGGGACGCGCCGCAGACGGAAGGACTAGTTCTTTTCCAGTCGGGCTGGCGGCGACCGTTTCATGCGAGGCGGTAAAGAGGAGAATGTTCTGATCGGGCCTACTCTCCCATGGGGACGATTCGGCAGGGTCTTTCGTCGCATTACTTGAGATTCTGAGGGTCTTTAGGCTGGGCCTTGGGCCGAACCCCGATGGGAAGATGCAGATCTTATCTTCCGGTTGGGAGCGAAGATATGAAAGGAGTATTTCATCAGGCGTTGAAGAAGCGGTAAAAAACCCAAGCGTTTCAGCAACAGTAAAAAAGGAGAGTCGTTGCGGTTTTGTCGAAGGCGCTGGAGGGGGAGAGGTTAGGTCGCCAGGATTCGAAACGAGGACACTCCCAAGTTCAGGACCTTTGGCCGGATCGGATGGAAGGGGTGTTTTTACCTCCGCAGGTGTGAGAATAGGCGAAACGGGTTCCTCAGAAACATTGTGACTGATGGGCTTTGTCTCCCCTATGGAAATGGTAAAAGTCTGAGAGATTGGGGCGGGGTTAGGCGTTGGGTTCCGAGGCGGCGGGATCTTCGGATTTGGTTGAGTCGGGATCTTCGGCTTTGGATGAGTGGAGGGCTTCGGATTTGGTGTTGCCGATGCAGATTTCCACAGCTCATTCATGGCGAGAAACGCCGCTGCGGATCCGAGCACGCCTGCGCCTACCATCGCTCTCTTTGCAGGCGCAGGAATTTCTTTGAGAGACATTTGAAGAGATTTCTTCAGAGCGGCATCGATGCGGACGCGAGTTGCCTTACTTTGAATAAGCGGCGGGCTGCTTGTCGGATCGGCAAAAAGGCCGTGGCTCAAAATGGCAAGCCCTGCGCCGCAAACGATAGCAGCGTAGGCCCCTATCAGAGGGATAAGGGCGAGCCCAGTGATTGCAAGTCCTGAGCCGAGAAGAATCTCGATCTTCTGGTTCTTCCAATTTTCTCTCGCGCGTTCAAACGCGACTAAATTAAAAGGTACAGGAATGTTTTGAGTTACTTTATTTGCGCCGATAGTCATTTTATTATTTTGTTAAATTTATTGGTTATTATATCACAATCATAGTTACAGTTGTAGTTTTTTAATTATTTTAAAGTAGTATTAAATTTTAATTTGAAATGCGGGCGCCGCCGAGGCAAACATCCCCGTCGTAAAAAACGACCGATTGCCCGGGCGTGATGGCCCGCTGGGGTGTGTCGAACGCGACGGTGGAGATCCCATTTTCCGGGGCGTGGAGGGTACAGGAGGTATCCTTTTGCCGGTAGCGGATCTTCGCTGTGCAGCGGTAAGGATAGGCTGGAGGCGGCTCGGCCACCCAACTAAATCCAGAAGCTATAAGGGTATCGGAGAAAAGGGCCGGATGGTCGGCCCCGCGCTCGACATAGACTTCGTTTTTTGAGATATCTTTTCCCACCACAAACCAGGCGTCTCCCTCGCCGCCGAGCCCCATTCCTTTTCGCTGCCCGATTGTATAAAATACAGCCCCGTCGTGGCTGCCGACGATTTCTCCAGAGAGCCTGCGGAAGTTCCCTTTTTGATAGCCGATGAACTGGGACAGGAAGGATTTGAAATTTCGTTTGCCGATGAAACATATCCCAGTGCTGTCTTTCTTCTCGGATGTGGCAAGGCCCGCTTTACGAGCGAGCGAGCGGACCTCTTTTTTAGAGAGATGTCCTACCGGAAATAGGACGTCGGCAAAGGCGTCTTTTTTGACTGCGTGAAGAAAATAACTTTGGTCTTTTTCCGGATCGGAGCCCTTCAATAATCTCCGCTCGCTATCGAGGCGGCAATAATGACCTGTTGCGAGAAAATCGGCGCTTAATCTTTTGGCCTTCTTTAAGAAAACGTTGAACTTGATTTCACGGTTGCAGAGGATATCGGGATTGGGTGTCGCTCCAATTTTGAGCTCATTCAGGAATGTTGCGAAGACAAGCTCGCGGTACTCTTCCACCAAATTGACGCTGTATGACGGAATTTGGAGCTGGGAAGAGACGCGGACGACGTCTTCATATTCCAAAGAGGCTTTGCAAACGTCCCCTTCTTCCCAACTTTTCATGAAAAGGCCGATCACATTGTAGCCCTGCTCTTTGAGAAGAAGCGCAGATACGGAAGAATCGACTCCGCCCGACATCCCGACGACAACGGTTTTTGGGGCAGCTTTCATCGCCGCTTTGTGAGCCGCTCGATCCTCTCTTCCAGTGGAGGATGCGAGGAAAATAGGCGGATCAGCCCTTTCTTGGAGGGGTGGGAAATCTTGAAGGCCGCCATAGCGGGGTTAGATTCGCGGGGATCCTTGATCTCCTGGAGAGCCCTGAGCGATTGCAAAGCAGCCACCATTGATTCCTTGCCGGCAAGGCGGGCTCCTCCCGCGTCGGCGCGAAATTCGCGGGCTCGGGAATAGGCGGCAACAACGAGCGATCCGAGGATCATAAAAACAACCTCGAAAAGGTAGACGAAGAGAATGTAGCCCATGACGCTTCCGCCGCCGTTTTCCCGGTTTTTTCCGAACCCCGATACCGCATAGGCGAGGAGGCGCGCTAAGAACATCACGAACGCGTTCACGACGCCTTGAAGAAGAGTCATCGTCACCATGTCGCCATTCGCGATGTGGGAAATCTCATGGCCGAGGACTCCTTCGATCTCGTTATCCTTCATCCTTTGGATCAGCCCCGTGGAGACGGCGACAAGAGATCTGCTTTTTGTAGGGCCTGTCGCAAAAGCGTTTACCTCGTTGGAGCGGTAAAGGCCAACTTGAGGAAGAGGCAGCCCGGAGCGGCGCGCTAATTTATGGACTGTATCGACAAGATAACGCAATTCGGGGTCGTTGGGTTTCGGATCGACGATCTCGACTCCCATCATCCACTTTGCCATCACTCTCGACAGGCTGAGCGAGATAAAAGCGCCTCCCATACCCCAGATCAGGCAGAAGATGAGGAGGGATTTCATGTCGAGGCCGTAAGATGTGAGAAACGGCCTGACATTGAGCAGATTGAGAACGAATGTGATCATCAAGATCACAAGCAAGTTCAACGCTAGGAATAAGAAAATCCGTTTTACCATGGCCATAATCAACTCTTGGTTTGGTAAGGCAGGAGTATACCTCATTCGGCTCTGTTTCGCAAGACTAGCAAAAAAATCTAAGGGGCTGTTAAAGAATAAAGTAAACTGTTGTGCGGTTCTTAGAGTGGCCCAGATGTCTGCGGCAGCGACAAGGTCAATGTTCGAGCAATATAACCGAGTCGCTGCCGTCTGACAGATGGGCCGCTATAATGGCCGGGAAATGGTTTAACTTATTTTTTAACAGGCCCCTAAGGCCATTTTCTTGTGCAAACTTTTAAGTTGGGGTACTGTGGAATTCAATTGCCTGAAATTGAGTGGATCTGCCATTTATACGTAAAAAATTGATTGGGGCTGGTTTAAATGGGAAAAAAAGACGTTGCAAAGGAAAAAGATAAAAGGGTCATTGCCATTGAGAAAAAGCAAAAAAAAGAAGCGGTTCTAACGACGCTCAAAAAGGATTTGGGCGAGGATTATGCCTGTTTTGTGCTCCTCACTTGCACCCACCCGGATGCTTCTGGAAAAATGGAGGTCTCGTTGGACTTCGAAGGGGACGAGACCCTCGCTTCCTTTCTCATCGAGAATGCGGCGCAAGTAGCCGAAGACAGGGACATTTCCAGCGGGCGCACTTGATTAGATAGTGAAAGTTTCTCTATACTGCGACTACTTAAAAAGAGTGAAAGGCGAAGCCAGCGCCGGGTCCGGGGTCCCCAAAAACGCATCGTTTTTGGGGTGGGCCGTTGCAGCTAAACTTAAAAAGTTTAGCGCCGGGGTCCCCGAAGACGCGTCGTCTTTGGGGTGGGGTGCAGGCGGGTTTCAATTTCAGTGGCTGTCTGACGCCGGCAGATTCATTCTTTTTGAGTGGTTGTAGTATATCATGCCAATATGACGACGCTTCCAGAATTAAAAAAATGGTTTAACAAAAATAAGGCCAGGATCCTGGAGGACTATTTTCGATTCCTTCGGTTCCCCTCGATTAGCGCCGACCCGGCCTACCATGCCGATTGTATCCGATGCGCCGAATGGCTGATCGATTATCTAAAAAAGGGGAACCTGCATGCGGAGCGGATCGAGACTCCTACCTTGCCGATCGTTTATGCCCAAGATTTGAGGGCTGGGGCAGGCCATCCGACGGTTCTTTTTTATGGACACTACGATGTCCAGCCCCCCGATCCCCTGGAACTTTGGATTAGCCCTCCTTTCGAGCCTACGGAGCGGAACGGGTCGATCTATGCTCGCGGCGCCGCTGATGATAAAGGGCAGATTTTTTATGCCATTTGCGCGATCCAATGCTGGAAGGAGCTCGGCCGTCCATTGCCCGTAAATATTAAATTCTGTATCGAAGGGGAAGAAGAATTTAGCAGCCGAGGGCTCTCCCAGATGCTACCCTCTTTGCACTCAAAACTAAAGGCCGATCATCTTCTTGTAGTGGATTTCAACCAGTTCGACCCCGACATTCCGGCGGTCACTTTGGGAGCGCGCGGCCTGACGGCCGTCGAGGTGACGCTCACTGGTTCAAATTCAGATCTCCATTCGGGCATGTTCGGCGGGATCGCGTACAATCCGAACCGCGCACTCATCGAGCTTTTGGCGAGGCTTTGGGACGTGAGAGGCCGGGTGCAAATCCCTGGGTTTTATGATGGGGTGAGCGAGCCAACCGCTGTTGATTTGAAGGCGTTCGAAAAGCGGCACGAGAAGGACTATTATACGCAACATTTCGGCATCGAGGCATTCGGCGGGGAAAAAGGGAAGAGCTTGCATGAGGCCAATTGTTTCCGCCCCACTTTGGAGATCAATGGAATCGTCGGCGGGTACACGGGAGCCGGGATCAAAACGGTCATTCCCGCTTCCGCCCATGCCAAGATCACATGCCGGCTTGTGCCGGAGCAAGATCCTCTGAAAATCATAAACTCGATCGTCGAATTCCTCAAACGCCATGCGGTGAAAGGGATGAAGGTGGAAATCACAACCCATAAGGGAGAGCCCGCTTTCCGGAGCAAGGCCGATTCGAAACTATCCGCAGCGGTTGCCGAGGCTGCAGCCGAAGTCACAGGAAATAGATGCCGCTTTCTTACTAGCGGGGCGTCGATCCCGGTCATTCCCGATCTCATGCGCGCCTGTGGCGCCCAAGCTACCGGCATGGGGTACGGGTTGGACGATGACGCGATCCATGCGCCGAATGAACATTTCGATATGCACCGCTTCGAGCAAGGATTTTTGACCGTGGGGAGAGCGCTTTCGCTTTTATTAATATGACAAACTTTTGGAAAGGTTCCGGTCTCATCACTCTCCTTGCGGCCTATGCCATAACCGCAGCGCTTCCTCTCGCATCGTTTCCTTTCGACTTGTATCTTAGCGGCGTAGTCGGGTTTTATTTTTGCTCCCGCTTTCGCCTCAAGGGCTGCTCCTACGCTTTGATACTCCTCTCTCTTTCGGGAATTCTCGGCCACCTTTTTCTGGAGACGCACCACTTCTTGCGCCTGGGCCTGGAAGCCTCATTTGCCTGTTCCTTCTTTGCCGCCGCTCTTTCTTTCGATGACGTTGAAGAAAGATTGTCGGCGATGGGCTCGCAACTTAAGGCAAGGAAAGATGCGATCCAAAACCTCGAAGAGGAGATGGCCAAGGCCCGGGAATTGCAACTCGAGACGCAGCTCTCCTCTGCCGCAAAGATCGATGAGCTGAGGAAAAACTACGAAGAGATCGCAACCGAAAAATCTTCCTTGGAAATCTTGAACGATGTCTTAAGAAAAGCGAACGCGGCCCATTTTGAGGAAAAAACGGCCCTTGAAAAAAGGGCATTGGACGATGAGCGGCGTTTGACCATAGAAGCGGGGGAGCTCGAGCGGATCCGATTGGAGATAGCCCATTTCAAAGAGGCCGCGCATCTCGACGCTCGACGCTTCTTGAAAGAGATCGAAGAGCTCAAAATGGACCGCTCTGAGATCCAAGAGTGTATGGCTGCGGCTGAAAAGAAGGTGCATGAACTATCCACTGCCCAAGCCCAATATCTGCAACTAAAGGCCCAGTTTGAGGAAAAGAGCCATATTTTACACGAAACCCGCTCTCTTCTTTTCAAGGCGGAAACGGAGCTCCAAACGCGGGCGCTCGAAAAAGATGAGCAAAATTCCTTCTTGCCGGAAGAGCTGAGGGCCGAGTTGGACCGGTGTGATCAAGAAACGGCGCAGCTAGAAGAAGAAAATCGGCATCTTCAGGATCTCGTGACCCAATTGATGGAAAAGGAGCAGCCGGTCTCGTTTGCCCATCACCGGACTCCGCTTCCCGCCGGACAGCCATCTCTCGAAGAGACGTTGCGAGAAGCCCTGATCCCGAAACGGAAGAAAAAAACGAAAAAGCCTGCCCAGCAAGATCTGCTATTTTGAGGCGGTGAGGACTTCGTGTCCGGTGTCCGTGATTAAGATCGTATGTTCCCATTGCGCAGAGGGCTTGCCGTCTTTTGTCCGGACAGTCCATTGATCGACCGGATCGACGACGCCCTCTCTCACTCCGGCATTGATCATCGGCTCGATCGTAAAAATCATCCCCGGGGCCATGGGGATCTTGAGCTGGTTGCGATGGTGGGGCACTTCTGGAGGCTCATGAAAAGCGACCCCGATGCCATGGCCGACGAACTGGTTCACTACGGAACATTGATGCGTCCCTGCATAATCTTCGATGGCCTCCCCGATATGCCAGATAGGGGCTCCAGGTTTGCAAACCGCGATGGATCTTTGGAGACATTCGTAAGAAACTGCGACGACCCGTTTTTTTTCCTCGGAAATTTTTCCGATCGCAATCATCCGGCTGCAGTCGCCGAAGTGGCCATCGACGATGGAAGAAACGTCGATATTGAGGATATCGCCCTCCTGAAGAAGCCGGTCGTTGGGGATCCCATGGCAAATCACTTCGTTTAGGGATGTGCAGATCGTTTTAGGGTAAGGGGGATTTCCATATCCCAAATCGGCAGGGATCGCGTTGGCTTCTTTGTGCAGGCGGGTAGAGAGCTCATCGAGTTCGTTCGTCGTGACCCCTTCTTTTGCCGCTTCGCAAAGGGCATCGAGGATTTGCCGAGTGACGACGCAGGCTCTACGGATCTTGCCGATCTGTTCGGGTGTTTTTAGGATGATGCCGTAATCTTCCAAATATTGCTGGGCCAGGCTGGCAGCGGGACCGGTGCGGGGATAATGGCATTTTTTCCACTTGAGGCCGCTATTGCACCAGCAAGGGTCGTTTCGTTGGATCATCATGACAGCATTTTATTCTACATATCTGACCCTGTAAAGAGCAAGTCCGTGCGCCGGCGCCGTCATGCCAGCGCTTTTGCGGTCTTTGGAGACCAAAATCTTTGAGACGGCATCCTCCGGCAATTTGCCGCAGCCGATGTAGACAAGGGTGCCGACAATGCTCCGCGCCATCTTGTAGAGGAACCGGTCGCCGGCAATCGCAATTTCAAGCCGCGCTGCCGGCAAGAGATCGATGGCGATGCGGGTTAAGGTGCAGAACGGATTTTTTTTTGCCTCGCAGGCAAACCCTGAAAAATCATGGCGTCCCAAAAAATCTTTAGCGCCTCGCTTCATCTTCGATACGTCAAGGGGAGAACGAAACGCCCAGGAATAGAAGCGATAGACTGGGTCTTGGACATCCTCCAAGGAAAGGCTATAACGGTATTCTTTTTCTACCGCATCCAACGTGGGATGGAACCCCTTTGGCGCCGGCTGCAGGGAAACAATCCGGATATCTTGAGGAAGGACGGCGTTCAAGGCTCGCTCTAGCACTCTCGGCTCCCATTCCTTTTTTAGGGCCATTGAGACGACTTGGCCGATCGCATGGACGCCCCGGTCCGTGCGGCTGGCGGCCTCTGGCAACACCCTCTCTTGAGTAATTTGTTGGATCGCTTTCTCCAAGCTTTCTTGGATGCTGGGGCCCGCCTTTGTTTTCTGCCAGCCAAAATAGGAGGTGCCGTCGTAAGAAACAGTCAGTTGATAACTATAATTATATTGGGAATCCATTACCGCAAGTTCGTGATGAATGAGCTGACTCCGTTCAAGAACATCTCGATGGCGATGAGGGTCAAGATAAGGCCCATCAATCTTTCCATCGCCAGGATCCCTCGCCAGCCCAAGATATTTTTCAGAAAGGAAGAGGCGATCAGGATTAAAAGAGAGGCAAACCAGGCGATCAGGATGGCTCCGACCATGATCCACTTGTTCGCTTCTTGCTTGGCATAGATCATTACGGCGGCGAGAACCCCAGGACCTGCGACGAGCGGGACGGCGAGAGGGACGATGAAAGGCTCAGCCGCAGTATGGGGAAGGTTGTCCGTCCCATCATGAGGGGCAGGAAAAACCATCTTCAGGCATAAGAGAAACAAGATGATCCCGCCGGCGATTTGGATCGTATCCTGCCGGATGCTCAAAAAATGCATCAGCGCATCGCCAATGAAGTTGAAGAGGATGATAATGGCCAGCGCGATGAGGAGTTCCCGTAAGATGATCGCTCTTTGCCGTTTCGGTTCGACTCCTTTCAAAAAACTGATGTAGAAGGGGATGTTTCCAATCGGGTCCATCAGAAGGAATAAGGAAAGGGAAATCGCAAAGAAGTTTACATGGCTCATCTCTTCATAGTAGGGGAAAAAGAGGGGGCCGTCAAGAGTGGGGCAAACAAGGCCCGTCACACCGCTTGGGCGGTTTTTGCGATCCGGTTCCAAAGGTAGTTCATAAACGATCTTTGTTCTTGCGTCAGGTTGTGAAGGATGACGAGACAATCGCTATTTTTTGTAAATGCGGCCTTTGTCCAGTTCGCCGAGCCGGCAACGAGCGTCTTTTCATCGATGAGAACGAACTTGTGATGGAGGAGCTGGATCCCTTGGCTGAAAAGGATTTGGACTCCGGCTTTCTTCAAACCCTCCACCGTTTTGGCCGAGGCCCCCAAAGCGGAGTGCATATCGATCACGACGGTGACGGCGACGCCCCGTTTATGGGCAAGGAGAAGCTCATCGGTCAAGGTCGGATGGGTAAAGGTGAAGATCGCAATCCGGATGCTCCGGTTTGCACCGCGTAAAGCTTTTTTCAGTTCGGCCAGCGCGTTCCCATTCGGGTCCGGCAGAATCCAAAGGTCGACGTCCTGCCCTCCGACGGGAGCGCGCAAATGTCCTGAGGAATAAGGGACTTTTTTTTTCAAAAATTCAGCGATCTTTTTACTGGAGAGGCCAATCACTAGATTGTCATGCATGCGGAGCGATTGCGTGGTCATGTTGGCAGAGCCAAGAAAGACGGTTTCCCCGTCGATGATGAGGACTTTGTGGTGCATAAACCCGATCTGCCGGATCGGGTGGACCTCGCATCCCCCCAGCTTCTTGTAGAGATTGGGAGACCCGTTCGTATCGTAATAGATAATTGGCTCCACCCTTTCCTCTGCTTTTTTGGCCAAAGCTGTGAGGATCGCGGGATCGGTCAGCCCGAACATCACCAAATAGACCGATTGCTTCGCTCTCCGGATCGCTTCCAGGAAAGTCAAAGTGAGATCTTGCTGGCACTGGTTCGAGTAAAGACGAGGCGGCTGCCCAAGAGTGGGGAGAGTGGGGGTCAGAGACCTCCAGACGAACCAGATCGAAAAACAAACAACTAAAGCTAAATAAAACGATATGGACCTAGATCGTTTTGTTGTTTTAGCTTGAGGTGGGCGAGGGAAGCGTTTGAGAGACAGTTGTTTTGTTCTGAACATAAGGGAAGATCCTAGGGAAGACCCTTATACTGCAGTAAACAAATCCTTTAAACTCTTTTTCCTTTACGGCGGATTTGGGAGAGGGCGGCGCCGATCCCTTTCTTATCGATGGTTCTCAGGGCGGCAGTCGATAGGCGTAAGGTGACAAACCGTTTTTCTTCGGACACCCAAAGCCGTTTTACAACGAGATTGGGCAGGAAACGGCGATTGGTGCAGCCAGTGATCTTTAAACCGATCCCCTTTTTCTTCTTGGCGATCCCGCGAAGGGCGTATGAGCGTCCGGAGCTCGGTTTCTTTCCTGTGAGTATGCAGCTTCTAGGCATGGGAATATTCCTTTTAAAGCCAGCAGCATAGCACCGAGAGAGGTTATCCAGCAAGTCCTTTTTAGAGTCTGGCCATCGTATGGCCCATTTCATGAGATAGTGGGAGTTTAAAAAAATAATGTTAACCCACCTGAGGTAGGCGTTGACTGCCCATTGAAGCGCTACGTTTCCCGTTCGGAACTGCTCTTGAATCGTGGGCAAAGCGACAGGAAGGATGGTTTGGTCCATGAAAACAATCGCCAAACCGGGAATAAGCGTTGCGAGGCCAAGCCACCGCTTCTTCATGGAATTTCTCGGGCGTTGGTTTCGATCGTTCGGGCCCTAGTCCCGGTGGCAAGGAGGTTGATGCCGACTCCTCCGACGATCAAGAGCGCTGAGGCGATTTTCCACCATTGGAGCGCTTCGCCCAAAAAAAGAGCGGAACTCAACATGCCGACGATCGGTACTAAGAGAGTGAAAGGCGCGACTTTGGACAGGGGGTAGCGTTGGAGGAGCCAATTCCAAGTGCCAAAGCCGAAAAGGGTCGAAAGGAAGGCGATGTAGGAGACGGCGCCGAAATGGATCCAGGAAAGAGTGCGGCAAGCTTCAAAGATCGCCTCCTGCCCATCTATGAGAAAAGAGAGGGGCAAGAGAAGAAGGCATGCGAACAGGCTGCCCCATGCCACGAGCGATAAACCGCTCCCTTTCATTCTTTTGGCCAAGATGCTGCCTGTGGCCCATAGAATGGCGGCAGAGAGGACGAGAATCAATCCAGAGGGTGCGACCTCTCCACCGATATGAGTGGCGATCAAAAGAATCCCGAGGAATGCCACAAGTGCGCCGGCCCCTTGCCGAGGATGGTATTTTTCTTTCATGAAGAGGATGGCAAATGCAATGGCGAAAAACGATTGGAATTGGAGCAGCACCGATGCAAGCCCCGGAGTAATCCCCGATCTCATGCCGATGAAGAGGAGGCAAAATTGCAAAACGAACATCACGAGGCCGTAGGTCGCGATTTGCATTAAAGACGAAGGCGGCCGTTTTACGAAGAAGAGGGCGGGGAGGCAAAAAAGAAAGCGGGCAAAACAGAGGAGGATCGGGGGGATGGCCGCCAGCGCTATTTTTATGGCAACAAAATTCACACCCCAAATTACGACAACGGATAGAAGAAGGAGTAGATGGAAAAGGCTCACGGGTTTTTTCTAGATTATACAGAAAGCTGCCTTTTTAGAGTACAATCGCCCCGGATTTCACAGGCAGTGAGACGGGCTGGGCAGCAGCGTAGCTCCTGGTGGGAGCGAGGGGCAATCTACATCGCATTCATCTACATCGTTGCATTCTTGGATATCAAAGCCGTTTTCCCTATACGAAAGGCAACATCCAGAAGGGGGTAGGGGTTTTTCGGGATCAGATGCGTCTTTGGGTTGGATATCCGGTTTTCCGCTTTCGGGAAGTTTTCCAGGAGGTTTTGGTGTAGAGGAAGAAAGGGTTCTCCAGGCTAGAAGGACGCCTACTGCGGCCGTGGTGGCAAGGGCAGTATAAATCGCAGGTTTTTTCCACTTGTTCCAAGCAGACTGGGTAGGCTGATTTTTTCCTTTTCTATGCAAATCAGCAAGGCGCACTGTAAAATGATAGTCGTTAATTCTCATAAAAACTGCTTTTTGTTTCGCGATATTTTAATCTATTTATTGGTTTATGTAAATATATAAAATCGGTACTATTAAATTATTTAATTAACTGAAGGATTGGGTGATGGGCTTCGGTGAGGACGTCGCCGAACTCGTATCCGAGGTCTTTCAAGGTATTGGTTGCAGGGTCCTTGGGATTGTGGACGTAGACTCCCTGATTCGGAAGGGCGTAAGCGGCCAAGTAAAGATCGACGGGAGATTTTGAGAGAAGGGGCCAATTGAGGGCGATGTTGGGTTTGACGAAAAGGACTCGATTGGGATGGCCGGTAAACGGAGGGATGCCGAAGGCGGCTGCCCTGAGGGTAGGAGGTGGTACTTGGGTTGCAGTAAAGAGGGCGCACAAAACAAGGCCCTGAATGCAAAAAAGATCTTGGGCAGGACACGGTTTCAGGGCTGTCAGAGAGGGCATCCATTGATCGCAGGCAAGGCGGGCTGGTTTTGCGAGGAGCTGGACAACCGTGGGACCCAACTTGCAGAGCAGTAGGCGGCGAAGAGGTGGAGCTTTGCGCCATAGATCGCGGCCGAAAGGTTGGAGTTTGGAGGCGTCGCGGGCGCAGCAGAAGAGTTCTTCCGGATCGAAGTTGAGCCCTTCGATTTCGATGTAACCGTTTTGCGTAAAAAATGCGGTTTGTTGGGAAGTCATCACAGTGCGCATGCTATCCTCGACCCTTCAACCGCTCTAACGCAACGCCGAGCGTAACTGGATCTGCGAAGGCGGAGAAACGGATAAACCCTTCTCCCCCTTGTCCGAATCCGCTTCCGGGAAGGGAGATGATATGATTCTGCTGCAAGAGATAATCGAAGAAGGCCCAAGAGGAGATTTTATCCGGCGTCTTGCACCAAAGGTAAGGAGAATCTTTACCCCCGTATACCGTGTACCCCACATCGGATAGCCCCTGGCCGAAAAGCCGCGCCCGCTCCAAGTAGGAGTCGACGAGCGCCTTGACCTCTTTTTGTCCCTGCGGAGTGAAGAGGGCGGCGGCGGCCCGTTGGATCGGATAGGCGACGCCGTTGAATTTTGTATCTTGGCGTCGTTTCCATAGCGCGTGGAGGGAATGAGTCGAGCCGAAATCGTAGATCTTCAATTCTTTTGGCACGATGGTATAGGAGCAGCGGAGCCCGGTAAATCCGGCCGATTTCGAAAACGTCCGGAATTCCACTGCGACATCGCGAGCCCCTTCGATCTCAAAAATACTCCGAGGCGCGCTCGCGTCTGTGATGAACCCCGCATAAGCTCCGTCGACAAGGATGACCGCCTGGTGTTCTTTGGCATAGTCGACCCACCGCTTGAGGAGTGCGCGATCCATGCTCGCTCCCGTGGGATTGTTCGGGGTACAAAGATAAATAAGATCGACGAGAACGGTTGGAACCTGCGGCTTGAACTCGTTTGCTTCCGTGCAAGGAAGATAGGTGATGCCCCCATGCTTTCCCGTTTTAAGAAGAGACCGCGTCCGCCCGGCGATCACGTTTGAATCGAGATAGACCGGATAAGTGGGGTCGGGAATGGCGATCCGGTTATCGGTATCGAAAAGTTCTTGGAAATTGGCGATGTCGCTTTGGGCGCCATCGGAAATAAAGATCTCCGTTGGGTCGATCCCGAGCCCGGCGTATTCGACCGAGGCGATTCCCTCTCTCAGAAAAGCGTATCCTTCGGGAGGGCCATAACCGCGGAAAAGACCCGGTTTTCCCATCTCCTGCACAGCGTTGGCAAGCGCGGCAATCGCTGTGGGAGGCAGGGGTTGCGTAATATCGCCGATGCCGAGATTCATGAGCTTGGCGTCTGGATTTTTATGGAGATACGCGGCGATTCTCCTCTCGATCTCGGGAAAGAAATAGCTCTTGGAAAGTTTTGAAAAATGGTTGTTCAGCTTGGCCATGGTGGAGATATCTTACTTGAAAGGACCCGATTTGCGATAGATCAAAATCGTCTTTTGGCTGTATACTCAAATAAATTGGCTTCATGGATCTTTTAGAAACCTTCAAATTAAATCTTTCATCCATCGAAGAAAAATTGGGCTATGTTTTTGAAAATAAGGATGTTTTGACCTTATCTTTTATCCATCGCTCGTTCGTGAACGAATCGAAAGGGGCTGTGTTGCATCACAACGAGCGGCTCGAATTCCTCGGCGATTCGGTGCTGGGCTTAAGTGTGGCCGATTACCTGTACCATCGCCTGCCCGGCTATCCGGAAGGGCAGCTTTCCCAGCTCAGGTCCCGCCTCGTCGATGCCAGCTCCTGCGCCCTCTATTTGCAAAAACTGGGGCTTGCCGAGTCGATCCTTTTGGGAAGGGGTGAGAGGATGAGCGAAGGGCACGCCAAAGCCTCGATCAAAGCCGATGTTTTCGAAGCCCTCATCGCGGCCATTTATCTCGATGGAGGGCCACAGGTCGTTAAATCCTTCCTTCTTTGCCATTTCGAGGAGGAAATCGAAAAAGTGATCGGCAGCCCGCCGAGAAATTACAAGGCCGAGCTGCAAGATTATTCGCAAAAGAAATTCCAAAGAGGGCCTGTATACAAGGTCGTCGACGAGACGGGACCCGATCATGCGAAGGTCTTTCACGTTTTGGTTTCGGTCAATGAGAATGAGTTGGGGATCGGAATGGGCGCATCGAAAAAGGAAGCGGAACAAAGTGCGGCGTTTGCGGCCCTTTCAAAACTGGACATTCCTCCATGATGAAAACAAAAGTCCTCTGGTCCTGCCGCGAGTGCGGCCACAGCCAGCCGAAATGGACAGGGAGCTGCTCTTCCTGCCAGAATTGGAATACGCTCGTCGAAGAGGTCGCCTTAGAGGAAAAAAAGCCCCGCTTCGAATCGAAACGGGCGCAAAGCTCAAAGCCCGTCCGGATTCGCGATGTCCAGACAAATGATTCGAAACGGCTTGTTACGAAGATGGGGGAATTGGACCGCCTTTTTGGAGGTGGGATCGTCGGGGGATCTCTGATCCTCGTGGGGGGAGAGCCAGGGGTCGGCAAATCGACTCTCCTTCTTCAGATCGCAAACGCTCTTTGCATGCAAAATCTCACGGTGCTTTATATCTCCGGCGAAGAATCGGCAGAGCAGACCTCGCTCCGCGCCCGGCGGCTCGGGATCGACCATCCGAACCTTTATCTTTTCAGCGAAACGATGTTCAGTTCCATTCGCCTCCAAATCGATCACCTCAAGCCCGATGTCGCCATTGTCGATTCGGTCCAGATCGTGTACAAATCCGAAATTCCTTCTTCTCCCGGGTCTGTGGTGCAAGTGCGCGAGATTGCGACCGAATTTATGCATCTGGCCAAAGGGGAAGGGATCACGACTTTCCTCATTGGCCATGTGACGAAATCAGGGGAATTGGCAGGTCCGAGAGTTTTAGAGCATCTCGTAGATACGGTCCTTGATTTCGAAGGGGACAAACAGCATGGGCTTAGACTGCTCCGCGCCATCAAGAACCGGTTTGGTCCCACGGATGAAATCGCCATTTTCCAAATGAAGGAAACAGGCCTTTCCGAAGTAGAAAATCCCTCTTCCGCTTTTTTGGAGGGGAGGATCCGAGAGGTGACGGGATCGGCAATCGTTCCGGGCCTCGAGGGGGCGCGCTCCTTCTTGCTAGAGATCCAAGCTCTCGTGACCGCCACCGCTTTTTCTACCCCCTCCAGAAGATCTGCGGGACTCGATCAAAACCGCCTTGCCTTGTCTCTCGCGGTTCTCGAAAAGAGGATGGGCTATCAGCTTCACCATTGCGATGTGTTCGTTGCTTTGGCAGGGGGGCTCAAGATCGTCGAACCTGCGATCGATTTAGGGATACTTCTTGCGATCGCATCGTCTTTTATCAACCGGTTTTTGCCGGCCGATCTCGTCGTCCTTGGCGAAGTGGGCCTCGGCGGAGAGGTGCGCCCTGTCAGCCGGATCGAGACGCGGCTGAAAGAGGCGATTCACATGGGATTTAAGCGGTGCATCCTGCCGAAGCGGAATTTGAAAGGGATCTCTTCGAACATCCAAGAAAAGATCGAGCTGATCGGGGTGGATCTCGTCGATGCGGCGATCCAGGGGGTTTTTTCGTGAAGATCAAGACAGGAGCGAGAAGCTCTCCTCTCTCTAGAACCCAGTTCGAAGAAGTGCGCGCTCTCATGCCTGCCCGTTTGGTCTTGGAGCCGGTTTGGGTCTCGAGCCCCGGCGACCGCGATCGAACCATCTCCCTCAGAAATTTGGATAGGACTGATTTTTTCACGCGCGATCTCGACAAAATGCTTCTTTTGAAAACGATCCGGCTCGCGATCCATTCGGCCAAAGACCTGCCCGATCCTCTGCCAGATGGCCTTGCCCTGGCTTTGGTTACAAAAGGGATCGATCCGCGCGACAGTCTGGTTTTTCGGGAGGGCGATTCCCTTTCCACTCTCCCTTCGGGCGCTGTGATCGCCACTTCTTCGTCTAGGCGTGAGGAGGTGGTGAAACAGCTTCGCGGCGATCTCGTTTTCATCGATCTTCGGGGGTCGATCGAAGAGAGGCTTGCAAAATTAACCGATGGAGCAGACGGCGTCGTCGTCGCGGAAGCCGCCATCATCCGCCTGAAATTGACGCATCTCAACCGGGTCAGCCTTCCCGGGGAAACGGCGCCCGGCCAAGGCAAATTGGCCCTCGTTACCCTAGCTTCCGATCGGGAACTCATTCAATGCCTCGAATCTTGTATTTAGGGATCGACGCTCCTCCCGGAGTGGTTCATTATCCCGTCATCCGCACCCAAAGGATCGATTCTCCCGAGCTTCTCGTTGCTTTGGCGCTTTGGCAAAGATGCTCCCATGTCATTTTCACGAGCAAAAATGGCGTACGCCATTGGCCGGGCTCCCTTTCGAAAAAAACAGCCATTGCGATTGGAGATGCGACGGCCTCCGAGATCGTTTTACGCGGCGGCGCGTCCTTCATCGCCTCCGACGCCACCCAAGAAGGCGTCGCTGCCCTTCTCTACGCCCTAGATCTCAAAGAGGCATTTGTCCTCTATCCCCACTCAAAACTTGCCCGGCCGTTTTTGGCCGGCTATCTCAAATCCAAGGAGATCCAACACTTTTCCTTCTCCCTTTACGAAACGATATTCCAGCGGCCAGAGCCGCCGCCCAACCTGGCCGATTTCGATGAGATCGTCTTCACCAGCCCGAGCACAGTCCAAGCGTTTCTTCAGATTTATTCCTCGATGCCGAGCCGTATCGCATTGACGCCGATCGGTCCCGTTACAAAAAAGGCTTTGGAAGAGTATACTCATCTTTATTACGTAAGGAGGCTTTCAATGATGGCGACTCAGCAGGAAAAACCAAATTATCAGATTCCCGACCTACCTTATGATTTCAGCGCGCTCGAGCCGGTCATCTCAGCCGAAATCATGGAACTGCATTATACCAAGCACCACAAGGGCTACGTAACGAACTTGAATGCCGCCTTGGAAAAATACCATGAAGCGGAAAGCAGGAATGAAGTCGCAGCGATGATCGCTCTCCAATCCGCCATCAAGTTCAACGGCGGCGGCCACATCAATCACAGCATTTTCTGGACGATTCTTGCCCCCGTCTCCAAAGGACTGAATAAAGGGCCTGCGGGAGATTTGGCCAAAATGATCAACCGCGATTTTGGCTCATTCGAAGGATTTAAGGAAAAATTTAATGCGCTGACCACGGCCATCCAAGGATCGGGATGGGGATGGCTCGGATACAATAAAAACCTTAAGCGGCTTGAGATGGCAAGCTGCTCGAATCAAGATCCGCTCAGCACCCAAGGCCTCATTCCTATCCTCGGCATTGACGTCTGGGAGCATGCGTATTATCTTCAGTACAAAAATATTCGAGCTGATTATGTGAAAGCGATTTGGCAAGTGTTCAATTGGAAGCACATCGATGAGCGGTTCACGAAAGCATGCACCTAAAATTTTGAGTTGATGTTTGAACCTATCTTGATCCCTATGTGCCGACGTGCTATATTGCCCTCTAGTTATGGGACTGTTTTCTAGAAACAAGCCAAAGATCAAGGTTCAGACGACCAAAAAGGATGGATTCAGCGGGTGGGTGAAATGCTCAGGCTGCTCTGAATTGATCCATGCCAATGAGCTGCAGCATAATCTGAACTGCTGTCCAAAATGCAATTATCATTATCGCCTTTCTTTGAAACAGAGGATTGACCTCCTCTCCGACCCAGGGACGTTTGCCGAGCATTTCTCTGAGATTTGCCCTGTCGATGCGCTTGAGTTTGTCGATACGGAGAGCTACAAGGATCGCTTGAGCCAAGCCATTCAGAAAACAGGGCGAAGGGACGCGATTTCCACTGGGACGTGTCAATTGGACGGCAGGAATTTCGCTCTCGCTGTTCTCGACTTTTCGTTCATGGGTGGATCGATGGGATCGGTGGTCGGAGAGCGGCTTGCGCTCCTGGTGGAGCTCGCTTTGGATCGCGGCATCCCTCTCGTTGTGGTTTCTGCTTCAGGCGGCGCACGGATGCAAGAATCGGTCCTTTCTTTGATGCAGATGGCCAAGACCTCCGCCGCGCTGGCAAAGCTGCATGAGCAAGGGATCCCTTATATTTCCATCCTGACGAATCCGACGACCGGCGGCGTGACTGCTTCGTTTGCAACTCTTGGCGATATCATCATCGCCGAGCCCGACGCTCTCATCGCATTCGCCGGGCCTCGAGTCGTGGAACAGACGATCGGGCAAAAACTTCCTCCCCGCGCGCAAAAATCGGAGTTTTTACTCGAAAAGGGGATGATCGATTGCATCGCCAAACGCTCTGAGCTCCGAGCGAAATTGTCGTTTTTTCTAGAATTTTTGACCGGCAATTCCAGAGCCTCCGATCCCGGCTTGGAAACAGACTTGCTTGCCAAAAAAATGGCCCACTGTTTAAAAGAACTTCTGGAAATCAATGAAGAAACGCAAAATTCCGGTTCCTATCCAAATAAAGGATGCTGATCTCCTTCCCGCCTATTCCACCTCTCTTTCTTCAGGGGCGGATGTGAAAGCGGACATTGACGAGCCTCTCGTAATCGCTCCCGGATCATCTGCGATCATTCCGACAGGAGTGCGCGCAGATCTGCCCGAAGGGTATGAAATCCAGGTGCGCCCAAGAAGCGGATTTGCAGCCAAAAATCAAGTGACCGTGCTGAATGCGCCTGGAACGATCGACTCCGACTACCGCGGCGAAATTTCTGTGATTTTGATCAATCACGGAAAGGAACCTTTCGTCGTCGCGCCCAAGATGAGAATCGCGCAACTCGTGCTCGCTCCTGTAGCTGTTGCTGAATTCTATTTGAAAGAGTGTTTGTCTAAAACGGAAAGAGGGGAGGGTAAGTTTGGCCATACTGGCACGCATTAGCCCCTTCCGTTTAGACCTTTTTAGGCCTTTAAGAAAAAAGGAACACATGAGGATCTTTGAATCTTTGGATTCTCGGCTTATTTCTTTTCTTGACGCCACGACCCGCGATGAAGCGATCGATGCCTTGATCGATGTGCTCGCAAAAGCCGGAAAACTGCCTGACAAAGCGCTTTTCCGCACGGCGATTTTTCATCGGGAAAAACTCGTTTCAACCGGCATTGGGATGGGCGTTGCCGTCCCTCACGCCAAATTGAAAAATTTCCCTGATTTTTTCATCGCCATTGGGATCCAAAAAAAAATGGGGTTGGATTGGAACGCTCTCGACAAGGCGCCTGTTCGGATCGTCTTTATGATCGGAGGCTCGGAAGATAAACAGTCCGAATATCTGCAAATTCTATCCCAACTCACTTCCGCCGTTAAGAATGTGGATCTTCGGAAGGCCCTTTTGAAATCCCAGTCCCCCGAGCAAGTCCTCCGTCTATTTTCGGACTTTTAAATAAATTTAACATCTGTTATTTATTCTCGAATATACCGGGAGTGATTGAAAAAACGGGAATTGAGCACTGCGGACACTCAAAAATAGTCCGGGGGACTGTTTTTGAGCGAAGCAGCTCCTCAGATTTTTTAGCTGGAGCAAGGGACATTGCCAAAGGCAAGGCTGCGGAAACACGAGAAGGTCCGGTGGACCTTCTCAGTGCGGAGCAGATGAGCGTAGCGAATTGCCTCGGAAACGAAGATGAAAAATCTGAGTCAAAGCCGACGCCGACGCCGGGGTCCCCAAAAACGCATTGTTTTTGGGGTGGGGCGTCGCACCAAAACCGATTTTTCAATCACGAGCGGTATACGAGGGATGGACGATGGATCTAAAATTAAAAGATGTTGCCCAGCTTCTGGATGTTTCTGAAGACACGGTTCGAAGATGGATTTCCGACAGCAAGATTCCTTATTACCGTTTGAACCAGCAATATCGCTTCAGCCGCAGCGAGATCGAAAACTGGGTGTTGAGTTGGAAGCAGGGAGGGGAGTTTGCGCCCTTTGATAAAGAAGACGATCTGGAGTGCCGCTTAGGCACGCATCGAATTCGGTCTCTACAGAGCGATCCATAAAGGCGGCGTCTATTCCGGAATTGAGGGGGAAACGAAAGAGGAGGTCATCTGCGCCGCGATGCAAAAAATCGCTAAAGACCTTCACCTAGATGCGGAAGTGATCACGGAGCTTCTTTTGGATCGGGAAAGGCTGATGCCGACTGCCCTTTCCAACGGCGTCGCTGTGCCTCATACGCGGGATTTCCTTCTTCAGGAGTCGTTCGATGTCGTCTCGGTCGTCTTTCCGAAAAAACCGATCGAATACGGCGCTTTGGACGGCAAGCCTGTCCACACGCTCTTCTTTCTTTTCGCTTGCGATGACAAGCGGCATCTCCATCTCTTGGCTAAGCTCGCCCATCTTTCGAGTACGCCCGACACCCTTGCATTCCTGAAACGCCATCCGGAAAAAGACCAACTTCTGGAGCGGATCAAGAATTGGGAAACGGGGCTGAAGCCGAAAGAACACACGATGGTTTAGTTTTTAAAAACACCACGAAGAGCGTTCTTGTAGTTTTGTGTGTGGGCCAAATCTGGGTCAGCACCCCACGGAATTTCTGGGAACTTTTGGGTAGATCGAAAGGCCAAAAAGTGCTAATTTTTCAATGCAATTGTTAGGCCGCGTTACGCGGTGCAAGGAAGACGACCGCACTTTAAATTCCCTCTGAGTGATAAAATGAGTGGAGAGATCTGTTTGATAAATATTGAAGAACTCATCCAGAAAGGTGAATCGGCCACTCTAGAATTTAAAAAATCAACAGCCCTCCTCCCCAAAATTGGAGAAACTCTATGCGGGTTTCTGAATGGCAGCGGCGGTAAAGTTCTTAAGGGGTTCCAAATGGATTTTGGTGAATCAGGCGGAAATAGGCGGAAAAGCGCCTAATTTCGTAACAGTTCAAAAATAATTCTCAGTAAAATTTTTATTTTCTTTACACGATTTTAGTATCTTGCATATGTGCGCCAAGCAAGCTTGGCTGAACTAGTTAGCTGTAAGGAGTTGACCATGACAAATACCTAGACATGTAGGAAGCCGAGCGGGTGAACGAGGTAACTCTACGCCTGGAGCCTCGGTCAACAAAGTCGTGAGTCCCAATGCGAAAGCGTGAACCTGATGTGGCCTCGTTAGATAATTAAATGCAGATGGTCAACCCTCATATGCGGGGGAAACCAATACTCTGAGTGAAGACTAGGTGAAAGCAACTCGGAGATCTGCCGGGGTTGGAAGGGGAGGACGCGCGATGAAAGTTCAGTCAGGAACTTGGGAGACCCTTTAGGTCCAAGTTGGAGTAATGAGGCCGTGAACTGGAATGAGTGAATCGGCGAAGCCATACTTGGGAAAACGAGCGATGGGAATGAATAACCGTTGTGAGATCGAAGAGGGAGTCGGAGAGGTCCATATTAGCGAAGAAGGAAGTAATGACTCTGGAGCGAAGGGACCTTATCGTAATTGTGTTTTGAAACAAAGGAGTGAGCCGATTGGAAACTACTACGGAACAGAGAGTAATCTCTGGCATTGCTTCATTGAGGGAGAAACTGGGCCAGAAGGCCAAACGAGAACCGAAATTTCGGTTCTACACCTTGTACGGGCACCTGAGTAAAGAGGACCTGCTACGAGAAGCTTGGAAAGTTGTTAAGCGGAATGGAGGGGCAGCTGGAGTTGACAATGTGACGATACGAAGCATTGAAACAAGTCCGGAAGGTGTCAGTGGATTCCTCAAGGGAATACAAGAGGAAATACGCAACAGAATCTACCAGCCCAAGCCAGTCAAGCGAACATATATTCCTAAGAGCGACGGCAAACTGAGACCACTGGGAATACCCACGGTAAAAGACCGAGTGGTGCAAGCAGCGTTGCTCTATATCATCGAACCTATCTTTGAACAGGATTTCCTGGAATGCTCATTTGGGTTTAGGCCCGAAAGGTCGGCCCATCAAGCAATTGATGCAATCAAAGACGCGATCCACAAGGATAAAACGCAAGTCTACGATGCGGATCTCAAGGGGTACTTTGATACGATTCCACATGACAAACTCATGAAGGCAGTCGAGAGAAGAATTGCGGATCAACAAGTACTCAAGTTGATCCGCAAATGGTTAACAGCCCCCATTTGGGAAGAAGGGAAACCGATGAATCCGAATGATCGAGGCACGCCCCAAGGGGGCGTGATCTCGCCTCTTCTAGCAAACATTTACCTGCACTGGTTTGACAAGGTTTTCCATGGAACGCAAGGACCTGGAACCACGGCAAAAGCAGTGCTGGTGAGGTATGCAGATGACTTCGTCATCATGGCTCGATATCTCACAAAGAGAATCATAACATGGGTTGAAGGAGAAATAGAAGGGCGATTTGGACTCACAATCAATCGGGAGAAAACAAAGATCAAGGATCTAACGAAACCTAAGGAAGAGTTAGATTTTCTAGGGTTCACCATGCGGCGGCAAAGTTTCAAAAGAGCCCCTTGGAGACAATATTGCAAGGAACAACCGTCGAAGAAAAGCCTGAATAAGGCCAGAGAAGAGATCAAGACAATCACTAGTTCGAAGAATGGATGTAAATCAGTCGAGGAAGTAGTGAAGACCTTGAATCAATATCTGCGAGGTTGGGGGCAATATTTTCACAAGGGCTATCCGAGCAAAACCTTTAGTGCGATTAATGCCTACACAGATGGGCGAGTATATCGCTTCCTGCAAAGGCGTTCACAGAAAGGGTGGAAGAAATCACCGGATAGCAAAACATGGTACCGCGAGATGAGACGGTTAGGAGTGATACAACTGAGCAAGCGAATGTTTGCGTGAAAGCCAATGGCGAGAGATTACGAAGGAAGCCGGATGCGGGAAACCCGCCAGTCCGGTTTGACGAGGGGGGTGGGTTTTCCATCCCTACTCCACCATATCGCGAAGCGATTCTGCTTATCCTGTTCTGCTTCTTCCTCCGAACTTGTGATTAAGCCAAAACACTGATTGCGGGCCTCGTTGAGGAATTAGATGTTATGCAACGGTCTTTAGTCTCTCAACGCTCGGCTTTTGCTTTTGCCGGCTCGGGTGCGGCAGGAATCACGTCAAGCGTCACCTGGTCCACGAACTGGATTGCCCCGTCTTTGGCCACGGCGAGGAAGCTCTTTTCCAGATTGGGGTGCTGGAGGAGTTTTTCTGCGAGCGGATCTTCGAGATATTGCTCGATCACGCGGCGTAAGGGTCGTGCGCCCATTTCGGGGAGGTAGCCTTTTTCGACGAGGAAATCGCGGGCTGCATCGTCGAGAGTGACGTGGATCTCTTTTTGCGCGAGGCGGTCTTTGAGTTTTTTGAACTCGAGGTCGACGACTTGGCGCAAGGCGATGCTTTGTCGAGGGTTCTGAAGATGACGAGACCATCGAGGCGGTTGATGAACTCGGGCTTAAAGTGTTTCTTGACAGACGCCTTCGATCTTCTCCTGCATCGATCTTGTAGTCCATGACGTTCTCTTTCGCTCCGAAGCCCACTTCGGTCGATTTGCGGATGAGGTCGGCGCCGAGGTTGGAGGTCATGATGATGATCGTATTGCGGAAGTCGATCTTGCGGCCGACCGAGTCGGTGAGGCGCCCTTCTTCCAGGATTTGGAGGAGGAGATTCATCACATCGGGGTGCGCTTTTTCCACTTCGTCGAAGAGGACGACGCAATAGGGACGCCGGCGCACTTGCTCGGTGAGCTGGCCGCCTTCTTCATAGCCGACGTAGCCTGGAGGCGATCCGGTCATGCGGCTGATCGCAAATTTCTCCATGTACTCGGACATGTCGACTTGGATCAGGGCATCTTCGCCGCCAAACATGTGGGATGCGAGCAGGCGGGCGAGATGGGTTTTTCCAACGCCTGTGGGCCCGAGGAAGAGGAAGGCGCCAATGGGGCGGTTCGGATCTTTGATGTCGGCTCGGCTGCGGCGGATCGCGCGGCAAACGGTGTTGAGCGCGTCGTCTTGGCCGATGATCTTCGTTTTGAGCTGCTTCTTCCATTTTGAGAACTTTTTCCGTCTCTCCTTCTGTGAGGCGAGTGACAGGAATGCCGGTCTGTTTGGCGACGATATTGGCGATATCTTCTTCATCGACAATGGGCTGGTGTTCGTCTTTATGAGTTTCCCATTCGGCTGCGCTGATTTTGCAGCTCTTCGCGCAGATGTTTTTTCGTTGTCGCGCAGTTTGGCCGCTTTTTCATATTCCTGGTGGCCGATCGCCTCTTCTTTTGCGATGCGCGCCTCTTCGATCTTGCGCTTCAAGCTCGGTGAGATGGGACGGCTGATGCATCATGGAGATGCGCGCCTTAGCGCCGGCTTCATCGAGAAGATCGATCGCTTTATCGGGAAAAAGCGGCCCGAAATATAGCGGTCCGACATGAGTGACAGCGGCTTTGACCGCCGCATCGGTATAGACGCAGTGGTGATGCTCTTCATATTTCGGTTTGAGGCCCATGAGAATCGCGATGCTCTCTTCGACAGTCGGGGGCTGAACGATGATTTTTTGGAATCGACGCTCGAGGGCGGGATCTTTTTCGATGTGTTTTCGGTATTCATCGAGCGTCGTGGCGCCGATGCACTGGATTTCTCCGCGAGAAAGGGCGGGCTTTAAGAATATTGGAGGCGTCGATGGCTCCTTCAGCAGCGCCTGCGCCGACGATTGTATGGATCTCGTCGATGAAGAGCAGAACGTTGCCGTTCTTCTTGATCTCATCCATGACCGCTTTGATCCGCTCTTCGAATTGGCCGCGGTATTTCGTGCCGGCGATCATGAGGGTCAAATCGAGAGAAATCAGCTTTTTCTTGCGCAAATTATCGGGAACTTCGCCTCTCACAATCGCTTGGGCAAGCCCTTCGACGATCGCTGTTTTTCCAACGCCTGCTTCTCCGATGAGGACAGGGTTGTTTTTACGGCGGCGGCAGAGGATCAGAATCAGCCGCTCCACTTCGTCGCGGCGGCCGATGACCGGATCCATTTTTCCTTCGCGGCACATTCGGTCAGATCATGGCCGTAGGCGCGCAGAGCAGGCATTTTATCAGCTGCTGGACGGGCCTGTTATCCGATCTTGGTTGTGGCCGCTGCCGGGAGGAGCCGCAGGATGGATGTGGAGGCGCTGGCGCCCATCGGGGGGAGCTGGAGATTGAATGTCTCGAGTTCTTTCAGGACTTCTTTGCGCACTTCTTTCAGGTTGACATTGAGATTTTCAAGTACCTGCGCTGCAACGCCATCTGTTTGGCGCAGAAGGGCGAGGAGCAGGTGTTCCGTCCCGACATAATTGTGGTTGAGGTTGGCCGCCTCTTCATTGGCAAATTCAAAAACTTTTTTTACTTTTCCTGTGAGGGCAGGATCTCCATAGACCTGAATTTCAGGACCAAAGCCGACGATTCTTTCTACTTCGGTGCGGATCGTTTCATAGTCGAGATTGAGATTGCGCAGGACATTGACCGCAATCCCCTGGCCGAGCTTCATCAGGCCCAGAAGGACGTGCTCTGTGCCTAAGTAATTGTGGTTCAGTCGCTGCGCCTCTTTTTTGGCGAGCTTGATGACTTGTTTGGCTCGATTGGTGAATTTATCAAACATAGTCTCCCTCGCTCTCTATTTTACACTGGTTCGAGAATTTTCTCGACGATCCCGTATCCCGATGATATCATTAAGATCTGTCTAATAACGGCCTCTAATTTCTTTGTGAAGGAAAAATTTTTATGCTTCAAGTTCTCGATACCGGAACCGCTGCCGCTCAAGCAAATATGGATCGAGACGCTGAGATGCTCGAACACTTAAGTCCTAAGTGCCAAGCCGATCCTCCATTTCTATGAATGGGAGCGTCCCTCGGCTACTTTTGGATATTTCGTCGGCCCCGAAAAGCACCTGGACTTGGAAAAAGCCAAATCGAGAGGGCTCGGATTAGGAAGACGCCCGACGGGCGGGGGGATCGTCTTCCATATCTGGGACTTTGCCTTCTCGTTCCTAATGCCTTCCGCCCACCCGGCGTTTTCTCTCTACACGCTGGAAAACTATCGGTTCGTGAACGACGCAGTGCTCAAAGCCGTGGGGAGTTTATTTCATGTCCCGGAGGCGGCCCTGACGTTAGAAGATTTCGCCTCCTCAAGTCCCGACTGTCAGCATTTTTGCATGGCCAAACCAACGCAGTACGACGTGGTTTACCTCGGCAGGAAGATCGCAGGGGCGGCGCAGCGCAAAAAAAGCCAAGGCTATTTGCACCAAGGAACGATTTCTTTAGCCGCGCCCCATATCGATCTTTTGCAGGACGTACTCCTCTCCAAACAGGCTGTTCTCGAGGCGATGGTCAGCACTACCTTTGCTCCGCTTGGGCCTAGCTGGAACCCCCGCTTGCTCAAAGAGACGAAAGGAGAGGTCCGGGAGCGACTAACTCAAGAGCTGTTGTCAAAATTGTCCAGAGCTCCGTATAATTGACTGATTATGTCGAAGATACGGACTGCCATCATTCCAACGCGAAGCGAAAACTATCCCGAATGGTACCAAAGCGTTTTGAAGGCCGCCGACTTGGCTGAGCATTCGCCGGTCCGGGGATGCATGGTCATCAAGCCCTGGGGGTATGCGATCTGGGAAAACATGCAGCGGATCCTTGACGCGAAATTCAAAGAGACGGGGCATGCCAACGCCTATTTTCCTCTATTCATTCCGCTCAGCTACTTGGAAAAAGAAGCGGAACATGTCGAGGGTTTTGCGAAAGAATGCGCAGTCGTCACCCATCATCGGCTGGAGAAGAACAGCGCGGGAAAATTGGTGCCTGCGGGAGAGCTCGAAGAGCCGCTGGTCGTCCGCCCGACCTCCGAAATGATCGTCGGCCACACGTTTGCCAAATGGGTCGAGTCGTACCGCGACCTGCCGATTTTGATCAACCAATGGTGCAATATCGTCCGCTGGGAAATGAGGACCCGGATGTTTTTGCGCACGACCGAATTTCTCTGGCAGGAAGGGCATACGGTTCATGCGACAAGAGTTGAAGCCGAGGAAGAAGCGAAGAAAATGCTTCAGGTCTATGCCGATTTCAATCACCACACGCTGGCGATCCCGGTCATCAAAGGGGAAAAAACGACTTCCGAAAGGTTCCCGGGCGCCGTCAATACCTACACGGTTGAAGGGATGATGCAAGACCGAAAAGCGATCCAAGGGGGCACTTCCCATTTCCTCGGCCAAAATTTCTCGAAAGCGTGCGGAATCCAGTTCCAATCCATTAGCGGGGAGAGGGAATTCGGATGGACCACTTCTTGGGGGTCGACGACCCGCATGATCGGCGGGCTCATCATGACCCACAGCGATGACGATGGCCTCGTCTTGCCGCCGAGAATCGCTGCGGCCCACTTAGTTCTTATTCCCATCGTCCATGATGCGGAAACGCGAGAGGTCGTCCTTTCCTATTGCGAAGAGCTGGCGAAAAGTTTGCGCTCGGTTCATTATCATGGTCTTCCCTTGCAAGTGATCGTCGACAAGAGGGACCTCCGCGGCGGAGAAAAGACTTGGGGGTGGATCAAGAAAGGGATTCCGCTCAGGCTTGAAATCGGCCCCCGCGAAATGGAAGCAGAGCAGTTGAGCCTTGCCCGGCGCGACAAACCTCATAAAGAGACGACCTCAGTCGTCCGCGCCGAGCTTGTCTCTCGAATCCCCCAAATCCTCGATGAGGTTCAAGAAGAGCTTTATCGAAAAGCGCTCCGCTTCCGCAATCAGCATACCGTCAAGATCGACAAGAAGAGCGATTTCAACGATTTTTTCACAGGCGGGGATGAGATCCATGGAGGATTCGCCCTCTGTCATTGGAATGGGGATCCCGCCATCGAAGCGAAGGTGAAAGAAGATCTCAACGTGACCATCCGCTGCATTCCTCTCGATGGGGAATCAGAGCCTGGCCATTGCCTCTTCACCGGGCATAAAAGCCCTCGCCGGGTCCTTTTTGCCAAAGCTTACTAACGCGAGTTTCGGATGACAAAGGCTGAGATGCAAAGGGATCGCTCTGCAGATTTTAAGCGGCCGGGCGAAGTCCATAGCGGAATGCCCCTACGGACGAGCACGGCCTTCTGCCAGCGAGGATTTGCAGATCAGCTCTACTTTGTTATCCGGACTCGCGTTTACTAAAAGTGGCTAATCTGGTAAGATCGTGATCTTTTCTTGAGGGAACATGCTGGAATTCTTCCGCAGGTATCAGCGATATTTTTTCATTGCCATCACGATCGTCATCATCGCGTCATTTTCACTCTTTGGTACTTATTCCACTTTTTCCAAGGATGAAAAAAGGGAAGACTCGATTGTCGCGCATGCTGTGGATGGGTCTCCCTTGATGCTCTCTGAAGTGCGGGGCCTCTCTCGATTCATTGGGACGGATCGCGAAGATCAGAGAGAGCACGGGCTTCTTCCGAACCTCTGCAATGACGGAGTCATACGCCATGATCTCTTAACGACCAACGTCGCCGATTTGCTCGTCGCCTCCTATTTCGAAGCGATGAAGCCAGAGTTTGACGCTCGCCTGGACCGCGCGAAGCGCTACCGGCATTATGCCCATCCGCACGCGCCTATTTTAAGCGCCGAGGCCGTTTGGAACCGGTTTTTGCCGGAGATGGGGCAAGAATACAGGAGCCTTAAAGAGGAAAAGGAAGCAAGTGTAAGCACGTTTTCCCATCTTGCACGGCTCTACCAGCAGCAGCAGTATTTGACCGCCGACACCCTTAAGAAAATTTTGTACTTCCACCATCAGCAGCTAGGGAAGCAAATCGATCCGGCGCTTCCGCACAGCGACCTCTCTCTTTTTGGGTTTCATTCCTTGTCGGACTGGTTCGGCAACGATTTCCTGACGATCGCTGTTGAGTTCATCCTGAACGGAGCCGCCCTTGCTAAAGTGAAGGGAATTGAGGTAACTTTGGAAGAGGCGAAAGGCGATCTGCTCGTCAATTTTCAAACTTCGCTGCAAAGAATCCATCCCCCCGGCAAGCCGCAGCCGGCAATCTCTTTTTCAGAGCATCTCAGGAGCCTTGGATTTGAGGAGACAAAGGCCGCCGAGCTGTGGCGCAAAGTTCTCCTTTTCAGAAAGTATTTCCAAGGAGTCTCTTCTCAAACCGCTTTCATGGACCGCCTCTCATTCAAGAATTATGCTGCGTACGCCAATGAGACGGCGAACGTCAGAGTGTATCAATGGCCGGAAGCTCTCCGCTTGAAAAACATTGAGGATTTGATCCAATTCCAATTCTACCTTGCCGCTGTAGCATGGCCACTTGAGGATCCATTGGGACTTCCTGCCGAGCTCAAACCGCGAGAGCTTGTGGAAGCAGACTATCCAGAACTTGTCCAATCCACATATAAGGCAAAAGTCAAAGACGTGTCTCTTTCTCAAGTAGCGCTAAGGGCTCCGGTCAAAGAAGTGTGGGAATGGCAGCTCGAAGAAAAGAACTGGGATGCCTTAAAAGGTTTTTTTCCCTTTCTTCCCGTGGGATGTTCGAGAGAAGAGCGGTTCGAGAGTTTGGAAGAGCTATCATCAGAGCAGCGCTCGCAAGTCGACTCGTATGCGCGCCTCCGTATTTTAGATCGGCATCCCGAGTGGATAGAAGCGGCGTTGGAGAACTTCGCGAGTCCCGAGGCCAGACCAGAAGCTAGACCAGAAGCTAGACAGGAGCAGACGATCTCGATTTCTAAAGCAAGCTCAACGGCCAAAGTCGAAAAGCCATGGCGCCTTTATGGTTTGCTGCAAAAGGCAGCGAGCGGCGACGGATCAGCGAAAGAGGCGCTTCTTCACTACTCTGACGATGGAAAAATGCAATACCTGTTTGAAGAAGTGGAAGAGATCCTGCCTCCCCATATTTTAACCTTCCACGAGGCGAAAAGCCAAGGTTTGCTTAGCCAGATGGCAGACCGTATCCTCTCTGCCGCATACCCGAAAATGAGAGCCAAATATCCATCTAATTTTATGTCAGAAAATGGCTCTTGGAAGCCTTTTTCCGAGGTAAAATCTGAATTAGCACAACTTTATTTTGCCGATGTTTTCCAGGCGATCGAGGGACTAAAGAAGTGGGAATGGACCGACGACTTGCGGGCCCAGATGCGGCTTTTTCCGGCCACTCAGTCGGCGTATCAAGATCTTCGAGCCGATCCTGAACATTCGCTGTGGAGTTCAAAAAATGCAAATGACCAATTTAAACTTGAAGAGAGCGAGCTGTCGATCCAACGGACTCGCCAGGAGGAGTGGATGAAAGAAAAAGCATTTGTCATGATGCCCAATGAATGGTCTCCGATCCGAGTCCCGCCGAGCGGGGAGCTCTCCTTTTTTTATTTAATCGACAAAAAACCGTGCGAGACTCCTATCTTTGAGCAAATCATCTTTGGCCGGCAATCGATTGCCGCGGATGCTCAACGCTATCTTGCCGAAAAGCTTTTGGAGTCGATATTGCAGAAGAGTTCGATCATCCTTCCAAAGGAGAGCGTTCAATGAGCCTTTTTGAAGATCTTCCCGCTCTATCTCCCATCCAGTTTTTTGGCTTGAGTTCCGATTGCCTTTATTCGAAACACCTCTTAAAACCTGACAAGTCATATCTTTTGCCATCCACCTCCGATCTTTTGGGCGAAGATGCTTTTGCCGACGTCTACACAAGTTGGACCGTAGATAAACTCTCTTTTTTGATCGTTTCGAGAGCCGCTTTTCAAAATGTGGGGGATGGGGATTTTAGGAGAGGCGATTCGATCGAACTTTTCATAGATACCCGCGATTTGAAGACGAAAGGCGTTGTTTCCCGCTTCTGCCACCACTTCGTATTTTTTCCCGTGCAAGTGCAAAATTTCTATGGCCGCGAGATCACTCGATTCCGCGGAGAGGACATCCACCGCCTTTGCCATCCTGAAGATCTGCAAGTGACCCCTGATTTGGAGGATGATTCTTATACACTTCTTCTCGAGATTCCCTCGGCGTGCCTGCACGGCTACGATCCTTTGAGTTTTCCTAGGATTGGGTTTACATATCGGATCAATCGGACCGGCGGCCTCCCTCAACATTTCGCCGTCTCTTCAGAGGAGTACACGATCGAACAGCATCCGGCGACCTGGGGCACTCTGAAATTGATCAAGGACTAGCATGCTTTTCACCGATTCTCACGAATGGATTTCCGTATCGGGAAATAAGGGGAAGATCGGGATTACCAAGCACGCTCGAAGCGAGCTCGGGGAGATCGTGTACGTCGAACTTCCCAAAGTGGGTCAGAAAGTCCAGGCGGGCGTTGAGATTTGCGTCCTTGAGTCGACTAAGGCGGCGGCCGATGTCTATGCGCCAGTGTCTGGGACGATCTTAGCCGTCCATGAAGTTCTCCATAAGGATCCCCATGCCCTCAATGTGGATCCTGAATCTTCGGGATGGATTTTTGAAATCGAGCTCTCTAATCCGAAAGAGCTGAGCCGCCTTTTGAGTGCAAAGGAATACGCCGCCCTCATTTCCGCTAAGGCCTAAGAGGGTGCGTTGTTACAGAGAACTCATGCAGAGAGACCAAACAGAAGAATCTATGTTCATATTTCCCGTCTTATCTATTTTAACGAGCTTCTTTTATATGAATGAACCCGTTGAAGATATGCGCGAAAAGCCTACTCATAAATCAAAAGTAGTTTCGCAAGTCGTTTTTTCTGAAAGGATTCGTGTCGAAAAAGAAGAAGGTGGGTGGTCGTCTATTGTGAGCTCCGATGGCCATGTCGGCTGGGTACGATCCAACTCCTACGTTTCTCTCGAAAAGCCCTACGAGCCTTCGATCAAAGTATCTCGGTTGAAAGCCCATGTTTATGGGGTGAAAGATACAGAATACGGCCCCATCAAAACCTTGCCCTATGGCTCTCATTTACAAGCTTTGGAAGGGGCAGATATCCGATGGACGACCGTAATGTTGCCGGACGGCCAGATAGGCTACATTCAAAATGGAGATATTGCGCTCGAATCTCCGCTTAGCCGCAAAGAAGATCTTGTACATTTTAGTCAACAATTCCTAGGACTGCCCTATACATGGGGAGGGCGATCCAGTTTCGGTTACGACTGTTCCGGCTTTGTCCAAATGTTGTATAGCCAGATTGGAGTGGATTTACGCAGAAACTCTGGACAGCAAATCCTGGACCCCCGCCTTCAAAAGATAGCACTAGACGATCTCGCGCTTGGCGATCTCGTTTTCTTCGGAAAGTCCGAACAAAGGATCATGCACGTTGGAATGTACATCGGAGAGGGAAATTTTATCCATTCCTCCGCAAGAGAGTGTCGCCCTTGGCTCAGAATTAGCAACTTATCGGATCCTGAATGGTGCGGCTCTAGCGCTGCGTACTATCCATACCGAACTTTTCGCAAACTCAACGCAAGTTGAACCGCCCTCTTTTTTAAAAAATGAGAAGTATCATGATTGAAAAACTAAAAATATTCACCCTGCTGACCTTGTTGTTTGCAGGGCATGTATGGGCCGAGAGCTCAGCATTCATGCTAGAAGCTACTTTGCCGAATGGGGTCGATGCAACCATTTCTGTAAATCCATACACCGGGGAATCTGGGTTTGTTCGAAGGGCACTGTCACTGCGACGATTCAAAACATCGCGTTCTTAAATCAACTTTTAGCAAAGCTATACGGCACGCGGTCAGCTTTGGTGAATTTTGGGGAGCATCTTTTGCGCCCCAGCGCATTGCTCGCACTCGCAAACTTTTTAAGTTTCCTTCGTGTCTCCGCAACGCTACTGGGACTCAAAATCTGCTGCCAAAATTCACCAAATCTAATCGCGCACCGTATAAACGATCCTGATACAGAGCAAGAAATAGAAAAAGTCTCGGCAGAAATCGAGAGGCTCATTCCATCGCTTAAGTGCATTGGTGTATTCGATTTCTTCAAGCCAATAGAATGGATCGGATCCAGGAGCAGCCGGGAAGAGTGCTTACTGCTGTTTTGTATTTGAAACAGTATCCCGATGAGGTGACAGAAGAGATCGAGAGAAAAATCCAAGAAATTTCCTCCTCGATAACCTCGGAACCCGAGAAAAAAATATTTTCCTTTTAAATGCTGTTTTGTTGTACACTGCCGCCCATTTAGGCTGGGGTGTCAAAATACGGCATTAGAGCACTCTGGGGGTGATCTGAAAATTCGGCCAGATTTCTCTGCAGCATCTGGGGAGAATTCTGGAACAGTTTCATAGGAAAAAGGCGCTGAAAAAGCTGATATTTTTGACACCCCACATTCAGGTAACCATGCAATACAGTATGAAACTCGAATGTATGAAATGATCAAAGGAAACAGGGAAGAATTAATATATTGCGAGCAAAAACAAATCAATACAATTAGTGCTATCAGTCTCCCTCATCACTTAGAGACCAACATGGGGCGCTGGATTCATGTTACGATCGTTCAGATGGAATTAGACTTGGTTGCAAAACTTATTGATGCTCTTTATCGAGAGAAGGATTCTGATTCAGGAATGTCTATGGTTCTTAATGAGTTTGGCGATATTCTCAACTCTTATTACCTTTCTTTAGAGGCTGTTTGAACGGGCAGATCAGCGAGAGTCCCGGTTCTTTAGGGCCGGGTCAAGCGTAATTGAATAAAACTCTCCCCCTCCTAGCTCTTCTTAGTAATTTGCTTCAAATGACAATCGTATTTTGTTCCTTAATATAGAAAAAAAATATACCTGGGGTGATTGAAAAAAACGGGAATTGGGCAAGGAGGGTCCTCAGATTTTTTAGCTGGAGCGAGGGACATTTGTGTATATTTCGCGTGTTTGTAGATAATGAGTCCAAAGGGTGATCTGCTGGCATGCGCAAACTGATTCCGATCTGCATTTTTCTTGCCGGGGCCATCCTGGGCAAACCGATTGCTTTAGGGACTCTCGGATTTTTTGCGAAAGCGTTTCTCTATTTCGAAAACGGCTGGCAATTTTCCTATGGATCGGTCGATTGGCATGAAGGAAAGCTCATTTTCATGGAAATCGATTTGAGTGATCCCGCTTTTTCCGTGCATGCAAAACGTCTCTCAGTATTTTTCGGCGCGAAGCATTTGGAAGTCGAGCAGCCTAGGATCGCTGTCAGGGCAATGCCGCGGCAACAAGTAGGCAGAGAAGATTGGACCGTTGAAATGAAGGACGGTACGCTTGTCGGCGATGAATTCGGGTTGCTTCGCTTTTCATTTGAAAAAACATGGCGTCACCATTTGGGGCGCTTGAATGTAGAAAAAGAAGGATCGCGCCTGGCCATCGAGGCGAGGCGAGTGGAGAATGAAATCTGGGTCGATGCCGACTTGCACAGGTTCCAAACCGATGCCCTCAAATCTTGGATCGATGTCAGGGGCGAGGCGAATGGACGGGTCCATCTCGTTTTTGAGGCAAACGTTTGTAAAAGGGGATCTGCCCATCTCGATTTTCGAGAGGCGGGATATGGTTCATTTCTATCCGGCAGCGCAGGAACTCTCGATTGGGAAGGGGAAACAGAGGGAGACCTTCTTTCGAAATGTCTCGCATCGATGCGCATGCGGCTCAAAGTTTACAAAGCCTCCTTGCATGGATCCAAGGGCGGCATCGATGAGATCAAGGGCAATTTCAGCTTCACTGCTGGGATTGGGGCAATGTGGGAGTTCGAGGCAAAGGGCATGTCCATTGGGGAGTCGTTTCCCATTTCCTGGCAAGGAAGGGCCTTTCTCCATGATACGCGCCCCTTTTGGGTCGAATCGGAGGCAAGCTGTAGGAATGCCCGCATTGTCCTCTCAGGGGAACAAGAAGAAGGAGGATTTCGGTGGAAAGGGAAGGGGAGGGGATTGGCGCAGTCGATGGCACCTTGATCCAATCGCTTGGCTCTTTGGTCGATCCCCGGCTCGATGAACTGGAATTTAAGGGAGGAACGGTCGGCTTCGAAGGAGAGATGCTGGGTCGAAAAGAGTGGAAGCTTCACTTAAGAGGCGAGGAATTAGCTTGCGAGATCCAAAGGGCCGCATTGCAGTGCCAGAACGCTCATGTGGATTGGACCTCGGAGAAAACAGGGATCTTTCAATTCAAGGGCGCCTCGGCCAAGGCTCTTTTGGGGGACGATAAAAGGATTTTTGCCGAAGAGTGGCAAGGGGAGGGGGCGATCGAACAGGGAGTGCTCATCAGATCCCATTTCGAAGGAAAGGTGGAAAAGGTTCCCGGATCGGTCGCAATAGAAGGCACTTTTGAGAAATTTGCATTTGGAGCCCAAGGAGAGAATTTCGAAGCCGTTTTGAAATGCGCTTGGAAAAGAGAGGCTCGATTTCGTCATCGAGGAAGGGAGATTGGAAGGGGTAGCTTTTGGAGGGGCGGGATGGGTGGCGCCCGAGGGATTTTCGGTGCATGTCGACCGTTTTGAGGGCCCTCTTCTCCCCTTTTTGCGAGAGTTTGGGTTTTCGGCAAGGAACGCCAGGGATAAAAGGGCAAATCGAATCGGTAGGGGAAGGGTTTCATGCGGAGGGGAATTTCCAAACGGCCGATTGGTTTTTGCAAGCAAAAGGGAACCTTTCGTCTGGCCTCGGGTTTTATTGCCCCATTTTCGAAAAAAAAGGGGACGCTTACTCTTTCGATGTGAGGATCGAGACACCCGTCTGGGATTTAGCCCGTTTGGCAGGAACCGCATCTTCTGGAAGATGCGATTTCGATCCTAAGCGAACGCATTTTCTTGGAATGCCTGTAGAAGTCGCTGGGCTAGCTTTCGACGGCGATGGCGTGGAATCGATAGAGTTGAAAGCGCCCATTTCTTGGAAGTCCCTCGTCACTGCCGCGCCGCTTCTTTTTCCAGAGGCCGGAAAGTGGGCTCTTTTGCCCCTCGATGGCATGGCGCTGATCGACCTTGCTTACTCGAGAAATGGGGGCAGTGCCTTAACAGCATTGGGCCGCGATTTGACTTGGAAAGGAGAGCCTGTTTTTTTTCGGTGCGATGCGCTTGAAGAGGGCGGCGACTGGAAAATCTCATCTCTTCAAGTCGACGAGTGTACGATATCGGCTAAAGGCCAAATCGAAGGGCGGACGCTTCGCCTCTCTGATGGCCACGCGTCTTGGAAGAAGGGCCTGGAGACCGATTTTTATGGCCATCTCAACCCTTCCTTCCAACTCGAATTCCATTTGCCTCACTTGAGGCTAGAGATTGCAAAGTTCCACCCCATCGCTGCTTACCTGGGCATTCCATTGTATGGCCTGCAAGGAATTTTGGAAGGACAAGGGATGATTTCGTATCAGCCAAATAGCGGCCATCTCGAAGCCGATTTTGAAGTCGTTGCCACGCGTTTGATGGCCGCCTCGGCCGCCTGGGGCATTGGGTGGGAGTGGCAAAATGACGGCCCGATCCATGTTCGCTATGCATCGGATGCAGGGATTTGCATGAATGGCCTTGATCTATCTGGGGTTGGTCCAAATCTTCCCTATTTCTCCTGTAAGATCGGCCTATTGCAGTTCGATGTTCCCCGCTGTCATTGGCTTTTGCAACACTGCCGCTTCCATCTTCCCCCTCGTTTTCTCGATCTTTTCCAAGAGCTGCCCTCTTTTTTAAGGAAGTTCAATCCCGAAGAGGGAATTGATTTTTGCGCCGATCTTGATTGCCCTTCCGATTTTTCTTCCCTCTCTTTTTCAGTCAAAGAAGTGTCGGTCCCAACGCTCGGAACTTCGCTCCCTATCCGCAATCTCTCCTTTTCTCTAAATGTTGGTGAAGTCGAAACCCATTTTGACACCGAACATCAAGGCTATCCGGTCAAAATCTCAGCTCTTGCCTCATTCGACGAAGTTGTTTCCGGGCGCCTCACCCTCGAAGACGGGGACGGGTCGCGGGACGTTGGGGAGAGGCCCCTTTCGATCGATTGGTCCTACAGCGCGCCGTCCGGCTTGGCTGTCCGCGAGGTCGTAGGGCAGTTCGGAGGGGTGGATGCCTCTTTTCACGCCTTGGATGCGGGATTGACCCTTATAGGAAGCGCGCGGATCGATTTCGGAAGGTTAAACCAAATCATCCCTCCCAGCGTCGCCCAGGTGTTTACCGATCTTTCGATGGGAAAAGGATATGAATTGAAAGGAAAGCTGTTTTTAGAACAGGGCGTTTCATTTTCCGGCCTTTTCACCGGCAAGCAAATCGATCTTTTCGGCTATCAGCTCCGGACCCTCCTTTCGCAATTCGAGTTTTCCCCGGAAAAGGTGCGCCTTTACGACCTTAAAATCAGCGATTCGGCATGCATATTGACGATTGATGAGCTTGTCGCGGCCGCGAATGGCGATGCCCCCTGGACCATTTCGATCCCCCATTTGACGATTTTGGAACTTAGGCCAAGCCTTCTCCAAATCCCAAACCGTCAGCCGCAGCCCGCAGGCCCTCTTGTCGTAAGAGAACTGAGGATCGATGATTTCAAAGGCCTTTTGGAAGAGAGCAAAACCTATACGGCAAAAGGAAATCTTTCTTTCATCAATTCTTTTCGCCGCGAGCACACCGTCTTCGATATCCCGTCGGATCTCTTAGGACGGATTGTCGGGTTGGACTTAGAGCTTTTGACCCCGGCCTGCGGCGGTATCGATTACGAGCTCAAAGATGGGCTATTTACTCTCACCTCTCTCTATGGCTCCTTCAGCGAAGGGAGGCGTTCGGAATTTTTCCTCGTCTCCGATCCCGCTCCCACTATGGACCTAGACGGCAATCTCCATATCCTTGTCTCGATGAAGCAGTTCGTCCTCTTCAAGCTCACCGAGTCATTCCAAATTTTGATCGACGGCAAACTGGACGATCCGCAATTCCACCTCCAGAAAAAGCGAAGATTTTTAGGGTTGTGAAATTTAGAATTTTGCAAGCATGGCTCGATTTCGTGTTTCCACCAATATGTCTCTCTTGCAAGGAGATGTGTGAAACGCGCCTCTTTTGCCCTGAGTGCTGGGAAGAGTGTTCCCTTCCTGATCCGGCCGGCAGATGCCGCCATTGCTTCGAAGAGATGGAAGAAGAGATCTGCCAGCGCTGTAGAAACAAGGCCGCGCTTCCCTTTCCAGCTGCATTCGTTTTCGAAGCCACTCCGGCAGCCCTTCTCTTATCTTCGATGGTTAAAGAAAATCCCGAGGCCATGGCCTCTTTTGCCCTTGTCCAATGGGAGAGGCTTGATTGGCCGATCCCCGACATCATCTTGCCCCTTCCGAAGGCCAAAGGTTTGGCGAGGGGCTTCGCATCTCTATTAAATTGTTTTTTTGCCGACGCTCTTAAAGATGGCAGCGAGGGATGGGAATGCGACACTTCGTTTTTTCAGGAAGATTCTTCGGTTCTTTTGATCTCCGTGGGAAATTCCTTCGATGAGATCCATCAAGCGTTTGACGCGGTCTCAGACGCTTTCCCAAAAAGGGTCTTTGTTTTAAGTTTAGTCCCTTTATACTCAAATAACCTGAAGAATCGGTTTCTGGCGTCGTCGGGTAGCCACAGCCTTTGAGCCCGCCTGCACCCCACCCCAAAGACGATGCGTCTTCGGGGACCCCGGCGCTCAACTTATTGAGCTGCTTCAGCGCCGGCTGCGCCTGGCTCAAATTCTGGGCGCTGCTACGCACAAAAAGGTTCATTCAAGAACCTTTTTTGTGATTTCGCAGTGCCATATTCCCGATTCTTCAGGTTACTTGAGTATTATGAGGTCTTCTTATGATTCTGATTCCGACTCTGATTCTGATTTTGAGCTTCTTGGGGGTGGCGCTCTATATGGGAGCCCATATCGTTCCCCAGCAGCAGGTGTGGATCGTCCAGCGGCTCGGAAAATTCAACCGGCGGCTCGAGCCGGGCCCGAACTGGATCATCCCGTTCATCGATTCAGTGGCTTACCGCCACTCACTCAAAGAAGAGGCGATCGACGTTCCTGAACAAACCGCCATCACCCAAGATAACGTCAGCGTCATCTTGGACGGGGTTGTCTACGTGAAAATCGTCGAGCCGTTCGCGGCCTCCTACGGGGTCAAAAATCCCCTCCATGCGCTCACGCAGCTCGTCCAGACGACGATGCGCTCCGAAATCGGCAAGATTCCGCTCGACAAGACATTCGAAGAGCGGGAGTCTTTGAACGCCAAAATGGTGGAGGCGGTCAATCAAGCCGCTATCTCTTGGGGGATCCAGTGCCTTCGCTACGAGATCAAAGACATCAAGATGCCGGAGGATATTCGCAAAGCGATGGAATTGCAGATGACCGCCGAGAGGCAAAAAAGGGCGCGCATCTTGGAATCGGAGGGGCTCCGGCAATCCCACATCAACGAGTCAGAAGGGCAGAGGCAGGCCCAGATCAATATCGCCGAAGGCGCGCAAATCGAAAGGATCAATCGGGCAAAGGCCGACGCGGAGGCGATCGAACTCATCGCGGAAGCGTCTGCGAGAGGGATCGAACGAGTGGCTCGAGCCTTGACGGAAGGCGGGGGAGAGAAGGCTGCGACTTTACAAGTCGCTGAGAAGTATATCGATGCGTTTCGCCAATTAGCCAAAGAGGGCAATACGATCGTATTGCCCTCGAATCTTCAGCACCCCGGCGCTATTGTGGCCGAGGCGCTTGCGATTTACGATCAGGTGAAGAGGAGAGCGCCTGTCGAAACCGCCATCGGCAGAGCAATCAATTAGAATCCTGCGCCAATGGAGAGCTCAGCCATTGGGCCTGGGAATTTATCCGAAACGGTCTTTGCAATCGCAGGCTGGCTGACGTTCAATTCAGCAAATGTCCGGAATGCGAGACTTACGGAAAAACTCCATGCCAAGAGTGGCGCTTGGAACAACTCCTTCGAATTCGCGGCTGTCTTTGGTTTTTAGAGCGCCCCACGCCAGACCAATTCCGCCGTAGGCGCTTTGGTCGCCGGTTGGGTTCAAATAGTGGACGTAGCTCGCTTTTGGCAGTGTCCAGAAGAAGCTGTCGCTTTCCCCTTTCCAGCCTTTTGCGCTGCTATAGTTCGCAGAAAGGTCAACTGCTCCGTTGCTCACCATCATACGGTAGCCGATTCCAAGACCTGGAACGACTTGTACGGATGAGGTCGGAGTGGATTCTGCCGCCCCAAATCGGAAATAGGTGAATCCCGTTTTTTGCGCGGCGATGTCTACATTGCGAGGCGCTTGCACGATCCAAAGTAGAGCTCGGAAAGCGGTTTTATAGCGGGTGCATCTGCGAAACCGAGAGCGGCTGCAGCAGTTAGAATTGCGGTAGTGATTGTCTTTTTCATGTTTTCCTCCTTAAAAGGAGTGTCCATTATGAAAAACGATCAACAATTCTCGCAACTAAAATAAAAACTTATGAGTTTCGATATTGCGCCGCACCATTTGCACTTGGCGGCGGAGCATTTCATTGATTTGAATTTGATCGGACACTTTTTTCCACGCGTGGAGAAGGGTCGAATGTGTTTTGCCGCCGAAAGACGCTGCGATTTTCATGAGGGAATCGTCGATCATTTCTTTGGCCAGATACATGGCGACTTGGCGCGCAAGGGCGATTTCTTTGTGGCGCGATTCGCCTTTGAGCTCCGAGATCCGGACTTCGAATACGGCGGCGACGCTTTTTAAGATATTTTCCACAGAAATTTTCTTGTGGGAGTGGTGGTTTGGAACATCTCGCTCAAAATCCGCTCGACGATATCCTCGTTGAGGTTCGATGTCGTAAAACGGGAATGGGCGAGAGGCGGTTGACGGCCCCTTCGATCTGCCGGACATTGTTGTAAATATGCTCCGCGATGAAAAATGCGATTTGGCTGGAGATGCTCAATCCCCGCAGTTCCGATTTGTGCTTGATGATCGCGACCCTTGTTTCCAAATCGGGGACGCCCATGTGGGCGACAAGACCCCATTCCATTCTTGCGACCATCCGCTCCGAGAGTTTTAATTGGCCGGGCGCTTTATCGGAAGTGATGATGATCTGCTTGTTTTGGTTGAGCAGCGTTTCGAAGGTGTTGCAGAACTCCTCTTCGAAATTGAGCCGGTTTTGGAGGAACTGGATATCGTCGACGAGGAGGACGTCGAGGTTTCGGTAGAACCGCTTCATCTTGTCGATCGATTTCGAGCGGAGGTTGTCGACTATCTCGTTGATGAACGCTTCTGTGGTGATCGATTGCACCCGGAGTTTCTTATGGTTCTCGAGGACATAGTGGCCGATGCTATGGAGAAGATGGGTTTTTCCGAGGCCGACGCCGCCATGGATGAACAGGGGATTGTACGATTTGCCCGGCCGCGCGGCGACGCCGACAGCGGCCGATTTGACGAATTGGTTCGATGGGCCTTCGATGAAGTGATCGAAGGTATAAAGGGGGTTGAGCTTCAAGTCAGCGGGAGGAGGGGCGTCGTCGCTCTCCAACGGGCCGGTGGGAGAGGGAGCTTTTCGGGGAGCGCTTCCCACAACGAACCGGATGGCAGGGTCGCCCGAGCCTCTCAAGGGGAGAAAATCGGCCAGGACCTCTTTGAAGTTGTCGAGCAAGTACTCTTGGACAAAGACATTCGGCACTTCGAGCGTCGTCTCTTCATGGGCCGATTCGAGGCAGCGGATCGGGGCGATCCAGTTTTCGAATTCGGCGGACGAGCAGCGCGATTCGATGAACTCGATAAACTCTGCCCAGCCGCTTTTGACTTCGCATTCCAGCATGATCTTCTTTTGGGGAAATTTTCATCACTCTAACAAGGAAAGAGGGCGAGAGGCAAGGAAAATTGGTTGAGTGACTATGGGCTAAAATAATACATCAGTCATCCATTTTTCGAGGGCTTCAGCTTTATCATGCAAGCCTAGAGCTTTCATTTGCTGAGCAATCCCTCTAAATACATCATACATGAGGATCATATTTGAATGGGACTTTCCTTGCAGGTATTCAAGAGCAAGAGTAGTTTCCTGTTCATCAGGAAATTTTTCCAATAAATCTTTCATGATTACTAATATGGCACGATGAGAACTATGATCTTCAAATAATATCTGAATGAAGTCTTTTCCCTTTTCAGCAGCTTTAGCGTCACCCTTTGCGAGTTCTTGACGAACTTCTAGGATTTTAGCATTAAGTTCTTCATTGAAGCTGAACGCCGTTTCCACGCTAGTTTTGCAAACCTCTTGTAGATTTTCTTCGTCCGATGTTTCGACAACCTGGGATCTAAAGCTTGTAGAATCGAGTTCGTCTAGCATTTGTCCTAAGGTAAAGTCTTTTTTCGCCATTTCCTGCAGCATAGTTGTTGTATGCTTAAACAGCTTAATTTCCTCTTTTCCAAATTGTAGATCCTCCAGGATCTTTACATCATCCTCAAGATTGATCGATAACAGTTGTCTTTTTACTTCGGCCTCTAAGGGTTGATCCATGTGAGGGAAAAAACGGATTCCGATTTTAAGATTAATATGTTTCGCGTCACTATGGTCTTGTATCCGTGGAAGAGTATAGTCAAAATCAATGGGAATAAGTTTGGTTTTTCCTTGGGATTCTTTTTTTAGGAAATTACCTAGGTGAGCATCGAGATCATAAAATCTCAGGCGATGCAAAGCAACTTGTTGAAAATTCGGTAAGGAGATTTGCTTGGATTGTTCGTTATTGAGTTTTGTTAAATCGTCCTGATTTTTTCGGAAAGTCTGAAGGGAGCCTATGCCCTCCTTATTTTGTCCTAAAACGGATAAAGGAACATCAGCAGCTCCTCCGTTCCTTCTATCGACTAAATAAGCTGCAATCTGTCTACGAAATCCTCCCTTAGTTTCAACGCAAGAGAAAAGGCGTCTCTCGCTCTCTCTAGGTTTAAAGACCATTTGTTGTGCCTCACCCAATTTTTCTCTAACGAAATAAGAAGAATTGGCTGTGCCGCTATTTGTGGAATCCGTACATAGGTCCTGTAAAGGAAGACAGAGTGAGGCAGTCATAAGATTTAAGGCGGTAAACACACTCATCGTACGATTTCTAAGTAGACGATCAAGCTTCTCAACTCTTTTCAAGAAAGAGGGGGAAACAAGTTTAGCTTTTCTAGTGGGTGATTCAGCTTCAATACAACTTAGATGAGCTTCTAAACAGAGTTCCAATGCTTCGTCGACCGCTTTAGGATTTGTAGTATCGAGTTTTTCTAGTATAGGGAGAGTCTTGTTAGCAATTGCTTGAGCTTTTTGAACAGTTTCCGAGGGGTCTCCTAGCTCATTTGTCTCTTTTATTACGTGATTGAGAAATGTTTGGATTTCTTCTCCATGCTTTTTCAAATAAGATAGTTGTTTTTGGAAGACGGGGTCTGTTTTTGTTTCAGTTACACACAGATCCTGCTGTTTGGATCCGGTTCTAGTATCTAAATTACTTTTTACTTGCGGTAGAGAAATGCTCATTTTATTTCACGTAATTATGTTATTGCTTATAAACAAAATTATAACACATTATTAATTATTTGTAAATAAAAATTTTTTTAATTTAATTGATAAGTTAAAATCGAACGCAATAAATTTTAATATATTGATTGTGAGTTGCTTGCGAAATGTGGGTATCTAGGTTGTTTTGTAAGTCTTTTATGCTTAACTAGTTATGATAAACCCAGCCTATGTTAGTCTTGGCAGAGACTGGAAGTCTTTCTTAAGGTATAAAGGAGGTTATGTGCTCTATAAGTTCTACGCGTATTAAAGTGACAAGATTTTATACCGATGCCGCCGAATCAAGTTCGAGCCTCTCTCCTGCCAAACGCATCGACACACGCCCTCCTGCGGCGATCCGTCCTGCTGGGGCATCTTCGGGGTGGAGTTTCCAGTTAGGAGAAGGGGCCTCCAAAGCCGCTATGACGGGGATATTCGCGACCGGAACGGCGGCTGTGATTGGGGGCGCGATCAGCAATTATCGGTGGCCAGAGGACGTTTTTCAGATCTCTGACTTTGGCCCGGTTCATTTAGCTTCTCGGCATCTGGCTAAAGCGGCTCTGGAACTGGCGAAATGTGTGCATCAACTTGGCCGATCTTTGGGAAAGGTGGCAGTGAAGGGAATTCTGGCCGCCCTGAATGTCATTGCGAACCATCCAATGGTCGTCTCAAGAATGGCCGCGGTGGGAACAGTTGGCTATTTAACATTTTGCCAAATCGCCCTGGCAAGCATTGAGGAAAACTATACAAGGAAAGCATACCACTTAAGCCTTGCTACGCTTGGAGCTGTCGCTACTCTCTGGCTCTCTATAGCGTAAAGTTACTGATACGCCAAGATGAGAGCTTGAGCGGCGGATGAGATCTCGGGATCGGGAGATTTTTCGAGCTCGATCGCTTGGACGAGCCCTTGCCGTTGGTAGCCGAGCATGAAGAGAGCTTTGGCGCGATTCAATTGCGTTTGCGAATGGGCGGGAGCGGATTTTAAAGCGCGGTCGAGATAATCGAGCGCCTTTAGCCCATTGCCCATCTGAAGATGGAGCGCGCCAAGCGTTTGGAGATCGTAGGAGGTGGGGGGGCTCAAAATGGAGAGCGCATCGAAAAAGGTCAGCGCCACATCGTAGATTCCCTCTTTGATATAGGAATAGGCCACAAAGCGAAGGTCGTCCAATTCTTCATTTTTCCAGCCCAACACTTCTTTCCAATCCATCATCCTATCCTCGCTGGTACTGATTGCGCCGCGCATTGATCATCGCGAGCGTCTTATTGAGTTTGTCGATGCACTGAAAAAGGGCGAGAAGAGTTCGGCGTTGGTTTTCATCCGTCTCCCTTTCTTGGTCAGATTGGCCCCGTCCTTCCCTTTCCTCCGATTTTTCTAGCACATCTTCTAGAGTTTCGATCTTGTCGGAATCGGCTTCCAATTTCTCATAGCCGCCAAGCGATGGGATGAGTCGATAAGAAAATAGCCCCTTGTCGCGCGAATAAAAATCGGGCGGGGGAGAAAAAAGAGCCCATGAAATGGTCCTTCCCACCGTATAGATCTGGTCGAATTCCGAAAGCTCGAACGGTTTTGCAACCGTCACTTCCGTTTTTTGAGGGATAAGCCTCGATTCTTCAATCAGGCGCGGTTCTAACAGTTCCTGATCCTTCGCATAGCGGATCGAAGCGTCGACTCCCAGATTGTCGATCGTGCGGGGTTTGACGGTCATGACTTTATTCTCCTGCTCTACCGTTATTCTAACAGCCAGCCGATTTTCAATCATAGAGGGCGCATTCGATATTCACCACAGTTGCTATGCTGCATGTTTGGCTCTCACGCAAACAGAACCCTCCGCTTCCCACTTTTTCCACACCACTCTCCATCTTTTGGAGTCCTCCAAGTTGTAAACAGCCGGCAGACAACCTTGAAGACATTGTCAACTTTTTCTAAGTCAAATACTTACATTTTCATTCCGGGTTTAGGGTTGGAGAGGTTGTGAACAGGTTTTCCACAATTTCCCACAAAGGATTGAAAAATATGTATTCGACTGGCTTTAAAATAGATGTAGCTAGGTTTAGATGATATTTTTCGGAAATGGATTGCGCGATTTTCGAATTCGTGGCTAAGATGTGGGATAACGTGGAAAAGGTGATGAGCGGGTTCTTCTTCAGCGGTTCTCATGTCGTCAAGCTCGATGAGAAAGGGCGCTTCGTTTTGCCTCAAAACTTTCGTTATGGGCTGGTCGAAGAAGGAAAATGCGAATTTGTCATTGGGATAGGTCTCGGTGGCTGCTTGACGATCTACCGAAAAAGCCTCATCCAGAAAATTGTCGATAAGTTCAAGGAAAACCAGCACATCGCGAAATTCCAAAAGTTCTTCACCCTCTTCTTTTCGACTCTCCATCAAACGGAATGCGACAAGATCGGCCGGGTTATGCTGCCGGTCAATTTGAAAGGGGCGGCCCTGATCGAAAAAGAGATCGTCGTCGCTGGGGTCATGGACAAAATCGAACTCTGGCCGAAAAAAGCGTATGACCGGAATTTGCGCGCCCTGATTGAGGGCAACTCTCCCGAGATGAGCTTGGAAAAAATGACCGAAGAGGCTTTTGCGCTGCTGCACGAGAACAGCACTGGAGAAGTGACGCCTGAAGAGGCGATCTCATCAGCGATGAATCCCGCTTATATTAAAGATTGAGTGTGTGGCGCACGTCCCGGTTTTACTCGAGGCAGTCCTTAAGATCTTTAGGGGTGTTCAGCTCAAGGTCTTTTTCGAAGGGACGGTGGGAGCGGGCGGGCATGCGCGAGCGATTTTAGAGGACCATCCGGAGATCGAGCGGTATTTAGCATGCGACCAGGATCCGGCGGCCCTGGTCATTGCAGCGGCGCATTTAGAGCCTTGGGGGAAAAAGGTGGAATGGATCCGCGGACCCTATGCGGATCTCAATGTTTATCTCGATGAGAGAGGAATCAGGGAGATCGACGGTTTTTTGATCGACATCGGCGTCTCTTCGATGCAGTTGGATATAAAAGAGCGGGGATTTAGCTTTCAAAGCGATGCGCCTTTGGATATGCGGATGGATCCCGAGAGCAGTTTGACTGCGGAAAGGATCGTAAACGAAGCGCCGGAAAAAGAGCTGGCCCGGATTTTTTTCGAATATGGGGAAGAGAGACGGTCGCGCCAAGTGGCTCGGGCCATCGTAGAGGCGAGAAGGAAACGGAGAATCCGGACCACGGCGGAGTTGGTTGCGATCGTGAAACCTGTGACGATCTGGGGAAAGCTCCATCCGGCAACCCTGGTTTTCCAGGCGCTCAGGATTGCGGTCAACGATGAGCTCGGCCAGTTGAAAAGAGGGTTGGATGCGGCGATCGAGCGGACGCGTATCGGAGGGCGGATCGCAGCCATCTCTTTTCATAGTCTGGAAGACCGGATCGTGAAAAATCTTTTTCGGGATTCGAAGGATCGATTGGAGATCCTAACGAAAAAGCCGATCGGTCCTACAGGCGAAGAGATCAAGGACAACCCACGGTCGCGGAGCGCGAAACTCCGCGCGGCTGAAAAAAAGTTCAGTACCGGCTAAAACCGCGAGAATAAAAACGATGAAAAAGAATCTGTTTCTTCGATTGGGTTTTTGTTTTATGATGTGCGGGTTTTGCCTTTATTCCTATCTTGAGATGCAAAACGAATTGACGGAGCTCAAAATCAAACTGCCTGAAGTAGATCAAGAATATCGCTTAAGTAGTGAAGAAAACCGGCGCCTCTCTTATGAAATCGACCAATTTCAAAGTCCTTCTCATCTGATCGAGCTGGTCCGCCGGCCAGAGTTTAGCCATTTGAAACATCCTGCGCTCAAAGAAATCCTAACTGTCCCTGAGGTATTCGCAAGAGCCCCCTCACCAGAATGATTGATTTATGGACCCTCTTCCCGTACGACGCCTCGTCGCCATCGCTATCTCCTTGTTTATCTTATTTTTTCTCCTGATCGCCCGTTTTTATGAGATCCAGATTATTGAAAAAGACAAATGGATGAAAGTCGCCACATCTCAGCATCAATACGTGGCCCCAATTCCATTTATGCGCGGCTCGTTCTATTCGAATACCTCGGTCAAAAAAGGGCACCCGGTAGAAGATCAACCTTTCGTCATCGACGTCCCAAAATTCCACCTTTTCATCGATCCCGATTCGATCCCTGCGGCAGCCAAACCTAAAATGGCGCATCAGCTTTTCGCCCATCTGGGATTCTCTCCAGAAGAGTGCCGAAAAATGGTTTTGGAGTTCGATAAAAAGAGCCGCAGCCGCAAAATCGCGATGTGGCTGGACCGGGAAGCGAGAAAGAATATCGAAACTTGGTGGCGCCGTTTTTCCCGCGAGGAAAAAATCGTCTCCAACGCCCTTTTCTTCAAGTCGGAATTCAAGCGCTCTTACCCTTTCGGCAGCATGCTCGGCGCCGTGCTGCATACGGTGCAAGAGGAAAGGGATCCTGCAACGGGCCAGAGCCTGCCGACGGGGGGGTTGGAGATGGTTTTCAACTCCTATCTCAAGGGCTGGCCGGGAAAAAAATTGATTGTGAGATCTCCCCGCCACCCGCTGGATACGGGAAAAATCTTGGAGATGCCGGAAAACGGGAGCGATATCTACCTGACGGTGAACCACTATCTCCAAGCGATCATGGAAACAGAGCTAAAAAAAGGGGTTGAAAGGGCAAAAGCCCTAGGAGGCTGGGCCGTGATGATGGATCCCTTCAATGGCGAAATATTGGCCATTGCGCAAACTCCTGCTTTCGACCCCATGCGCTACCCAGTCTATTTCAACGACCCGTCGTTACAAGAGGCGACCCGCGTCAAAACCGTGACCGATTGTTATGAGCCGGGTTCGATTTTCAAGCCGATCACTCTTGCCGTTTGCATGAAAGCGAACGAGGAGCTGGAAGCGCAAGGGAAAAAGCCTCTCTTTAGCCCCGATGAAAAGATTGCGACCTCGAACGGTTGGTTTCCTGGCCGGAGCACGCCCATGAAAGAAACGGGGCGGGTGCATCGATACCTCAATATGGATTTGGCCATTCAAAAATCCTCCAACATTTATTTTGCAAGGCTGATTCGCCGGGTCATTGAAACGATGGGGGACGAGTGGTATCGGAAGACCCTCCAGGAAACATTCGGATTCGGCCTGAAGACGAATATCGAGCTGCCCGCCGAGAGCCCCGGGCTTTTGCCAACGCCGGGCAAGCTCCACCCGAACGGCAAACTCGAATGGTCCCTCCCTACTCCCCATTCATTGGCCATTGGCCATAATATCCTCATTACTGCCGTCCAAATGGTCCGGGCCTATGCCATCCTCGCTAACGGAGGTAAAGGAGTCGAGCCTCATCTCGTCCGCAAGATCGTGAAGACCCAAACGGATGGAACGAAGAGCGTCCTTGTCGATCGAACCGTTGGGAGGCCGGGAAAGGAAGTCCTCAAGCCATCCTTTTGCGAGGCGATCGTCAAAAGTATGAAGTTCTCGACGAAAGAGGGGGGACGTCCAAAAGGGCTGATGTGATGGGATATACGGAAGCGGGGAAATCTGGAACGGCGGAAAAGGTCCTTGATGGCATCTATGCAAAAGACCATAATGTATCCTCGTTTTTGGGATTTGCCCCGGCGAAAAATCCCCGGTTTGTGCTGCTTGTTTCGATCGATGATCCGGAAAAGAAATTCGTCCCGGGAGTCGGGAAACATCAGATGGGAGGGTTTTGCGCCGCTCCCGTTTTCCGGGAAATCGCCTTGCGCTCTTTGCAGTATCTGGGAGTAGCTCCGGACGACCCTTATGGGTATCCGCTAGGCGATCCGCGGCGAGATCCTGTAAAAGCCGACTTGGCCAAAGAAACGCTCGCTCTGAAAGACCTCCTGGATCGATGGAATCATGAGAATTAAACAGCTAATTTCTGGCATCCCGGATCTTACAATCAAAGGGAGCAAAGAAATCGAGATTACGGGGCTGACTGCCGACTCGAATACGGTGGCGCCAGGCAATCTCTTCATTGCCAGAAAAGGGAGCGCGAGGGATGGGGCCGAGTTCATCCCCGAAGCGGTTACGGCCGGCGCCGTTGCAATCCTTGCCCCATTTTACAATCCCTTTTTGCATCAGACGCAGATCATTCATGAAAAGCCGGAGCATTTGGTGGCTCTCCTCGCTGTCCGTTATTACCGGAATCCTTCCAAGGATCTTTGGATCGCGGGCGTAACCGGAACGAAAGGAAAAACGACGACAACCTATCTGATTCGGCATCTTTTGGAATCGATTGGTCAAAAAGCCGGCCTTATCGGAGGCGTGGAGACGATGGTCGGGGCAAAGCGGTTTCCTTCCCAATTGACGACCCACGACGTGATCCGGAATCAAAAATTTTTGCGAGAAATGGTTTTGGCGGGCTGTCAGGCAGCGGTCCTGGAAGTCTCCTCCCACGGCCTCGAGCAAGGGAGGGTTGACGAGATCGATTTCGACCTCGCCCTCTTTACCAATCTCTCTGCCGACCATCTCGACTACCACAAGACCATTGAGAAATATGCAGCGGCTAAAAAGAAGCTCTTCGATAAGACAGGGGACCGGATATTCAATGCCGACAGCCCTTGGTTCCAATATATGAGCGGCGATTGCAGAGGAATGACGTATGGGATGAACCCGGAATCTCATGTCAGCGCCTCTGAAATCGATTTTAGCGAAAAGGGGTCCGCTTTCACGGTGGAGGCCCGAGGAAAAAAACAAAGATTTTCCACGCCCCTCATCGGTCGCTTCAACGTCTATAATCTGCTGGCGAGCCTCTCGGTCGGTCTCCATCTTGGAATCGATCTTCCGGCCCTCGCTTCTATTTTTAGCTCCATCCCTGCCATTCCCGGACGATTGGAAAGGGTGGAGAATGACCTTGGGATTCAGGTTTTTGTCGATTTCGCCCATTCCGGGGAAGCGCTGGACAATGTCTTATCAACATTGCGGGAAATGGCTCGAAAAAAGCTGATTGTCGTCTTCGGATGCGGGGGCGGCCGGGACCCTGCAAGGCGCCCCACGATGGCCGCCGCAGCGGAAAAATGGGCTGACTTTGCGATTTTGACGAGCGACAACCCTCGCCATGAGGACCCATTGCAAATTTGCAAAGAGGTTCTTGCCGCCTTTCAAAGACCTGAAAGAGCAATTGTAGAGCTCGACAGAAAAAGCGCTATCTGGTTTGGCGTAGAGCTCGCGCGCCCTGGCGACATCCTGCTGATCGCAGGGAAAGGGCATGAGAAGACGCAGACTTTTAGTTCCCAGGCCATTCCGTTCGATGACTGCCTCGTCGCAAAAGAAGCGTTGCAAAACCGGGAGCGTTCTGCAATTCTTTCGTAAAAATGCGTTATTTTTTTTTGTTTTTGTTTCTTTTTAGCCAAGCCATCGCAGACAACGGCCCAATTGCGAGCGCATTGAACTCAGGCACCGGACCCACCGTCGTGATCGATGCAGGTCATGGAGGCAACGACCAGGGAGCCAAGGCGAACAATCCTTATTGCGAAGAGAAGAGGATCTGTTTGCAGACCGCCCGCCTCTTGAAAAAATATCTCGACCAGCTCGGCTATCATGTGATCATGACCCGCAATACCGATGCGTTCATCCCGCTTCACCGCCGCATCGAGATCGCCAAGCAAAGCGACGCCGCTATCTTTGTCAGCGTCCATTTCAACTCCTCTCGCATTCCGACAGCGTCCGGAATCGAAATCTTCTTCTATGATTCCAAAGAAGAGAAAAGGCGCGCTCTCGCATCGAAAAAACTGGCCGATTCGATCCTTACAAGACTCCTTCGCCGCACCTCCGCCCATTCTCGCGGCGTGAAAAAGGGGAACCTTTACGTCCTTCGGGAAACTTCGATGCCCGCCGTTCTGATCGAAGGGGGGTTCATCTCAAATCCGGAGGAGAGGGTCAACCTAAAATCTCTCGATTACCAAAACAAGATCGCCCGCGGCGTCGCCGATGGCATTGATTACTACTTCAAGAAACTGAAGAGATAGGTTCAAGAAGCTCTGCATTAAGATAATCGATTTTAGGCTCATAGACTTAAAATACACTCTGATATATAATCAAACGAATTAAACCTGACTTTGACACTTTGATCACCTAAAAACACATAAGAATTTGATTCTCAATATCTATCGAAAAAAATATGTTGTGCCTAAATAATTTTATTTTCATAAATATAATTTTGTAGTACATTGTTGTGCCATGTATGTAAGACTCAAGTCGTCAAAGAGCTCAAGGCACTCTACTCTCCAGATTGTTGAAGGCATTCGGGAGGGGAAAAAAGTTAGGCAGCGAGTAGTTGCATCTCTCGGCATTGTCAACGATCAAAAAAACCTGAAGAACCTTTTGAAGTTGGCTGAGAGTTTAATTCGGAAAATCGAAGAGCAGGGGCTCTCTGTCGCTCCTAAAGTTGAGATCAGCAAGCTCTTTCATACCATGACGGTTTACGATGGGTTCGGGACTGTCGTTAGCAGACTGATGCAGCTGACAGGGTTTTCCAAGATCCTTCGAGAAGCTCAGGGGAAAAACGAGTTCGATCTCGAAGAGACAATCAAACTGATGATCACCCAACGTCTCGATTTACCCAGCAGTAAACTACGAACATACGAGCGTCAAGTGGACCATGGTTTCGAGGGGATCGATTTGCATCATCTCTATCGGGCAATGGACACGATCGAGCCATTGAATGGTCAGATTCAAGAACAGGCATTTAAATCTGCTTGTTCCATAAATAGTTGCCAAGTTGATTGCTTTTTCTTCGATGTAACAACACTGTATTTCGAGAGTATAACGCAAGATGAACTCAAGGATTTTGGCTTTAGCAAAGATCAAAAACATCACAACGTACAGATCGTTTTGGCTCTCGTTGTTGATCAAGAGGGACTGCCACTTGCTTACGATACCTTCAAGGGCAATCTAGCAGAGACAAAAACACTCATCCCCGTACTCGAGTCGCTGAGGAGTCGTTTCTCTGTTCAGAACGTGACTGTGGTTTGCGATAGAGGGCTGGCAAGTAGTGCAAACGTCCAAGCTCTCCGAGCTGCTCAGTTTCATTACGTCATTGCTACAAAACTCCGTTCCATCTCGAAAAAACTCAAAATCAATGACCTATCAGCTTATGTCCCTCTGCCCAACCAAGACGGCATCCCGGAGGCTGAGCGAGTTTTAGTTCGCACTATGGAGCATCCCCAGTATGAGGATGCCCTACTGATTGCAACGTACAGTCCAAGCAGAGCAACAAAGGACAAACAGGACCGAGAACGGCTATTGCAAAAACTGCACAATAAAATAACCGATTCTCCAAACGAAGCCTCCCTTAAAAAAGTGATCAGTAATGCAGGTTATAAAAAATATACTACCGTTAAAACTGGTTCGTCGATCTCTCTCAATCAAGCAGCGATAGATGCCGATGCTGCCTGGGATGGTTTTCATGGGATTGCAGTTTCGAATAGTGCAAAGTTGAATACGACAGAAGCGCTGGGGCGCTACCGAGACCTCTGGCATGTTGAAGAGACATTTCGCGTGGCTAAATCCACTCTTAAAACCAGACCTATTTTTCATTGGGCACCACACAGAATCCAAGCCCACATCCTCCTCTGTTTTATTACCCTATTTTTCGAGAGATTTTTGGAGGTTCTCCTACGACAGAAAAGCACGCCGCTTACGCCGGATAGAATCAGGTACTCTCTCTCAAAAGTTCATACGATGTATTTCAAAGACTCAACCACAGACAAACAAGGAAAAATGGAATCCAGTCTCCCTGAGGATGCTGAGAATATTTTCGTAGCATTGGGAATTTCAGCAGAACGCACAACCGGAATGAACAACGGATGTTGTGCCTAAATTTTCGTTCTTATCTATTTGTAATCTAATGACTTATCCTAACAAGTGTCAAAGTCAGGAACAAGTGTCAAAGTCAGGAGACTCCTTCGCCGCACCTCCGCCCATTCTCGCGGCGTGAAAAAGGGGAACCTTTACGTCCTTCGGGAAACTTCGATGCCCGCCGTTCTGATCGAAGGGGGGTTCATCTCAAATCCGGAGGAGAGGGTCAACCTAAAATCTCTCGATTACCAAAACAAGATCGCCCGCGGCGTCGCCGATGGCATTGATTACTACTTCAAGAAACTGAAGAGATAGGTTCAAGAAGCTCTGCATTAAGATAATCGATTTTAGGCTCATAGACTTAAAATACACTCTGATATATAATCAAACGAATTAAAAACAAATTTAAGAGATTTCATATGTCTATTACCCCTACTGTTATCCCGAATTTTTATCTTCCAGAAGAGATCTGGCTCAACATTGCGAAGTTTCTTTCCCGCAAAGATCTGGGTCTGTTCTCTCGGGCCTGCCAAACTTTGCATAGGATGATAATGAGCAGAGATATTTTTCCCGTAAGTATTTTTGAACGTCTTGCGAGAGTCGAACAAGATCGTATGCGGATCAGCCCATTTCAAGGGATTCATTTGCCTTTGAATCACGTAGTAACAACCTGGCAGCAACTGCAACTCGACCTAGAATCGAGCAGAAGTCTCACAAATTCCCTTGAAAAGCAACCTCTGATACTCTACTCCGATATGAATGATGCAACAGTATTGCTAAGACTGGATGTCGCTATGCACAGATCCGAGATAGCAAATCTTGAAACAATCGCAATCATGGAAGGAGATTTTGAAAAAGCATGTATCCTCGCACAAACCCTTCCATATGGATCGTCGTATCAAGAGAGGGCATTCTGCTCAATCCTCTTAAGGCGAGAAGTGCCTTTCGTCAAAGTGTTAAAAATTGCTCGCCGCCTTCCAAACGAGATCAGGAGCGCAGTGCTAAAGTCCGTTGCGTTTCGCAAAAACCTAACCATCGAGGAAGCTTTACAAATCGTTCATTTGATCCCTGATCGGGCCATCCGACAAGAGCTAGAAGAAAGTGTATTAAAAAGAAAACGTCACTTGCTGCTGGACATGTCCGTAGAAGAAATTTTACGTATCGCTGGTCAGATTGAACATCCATACTTGAGGGACAGTACGCTGGGCATCCTTGTCGAGGCGCGCAGCAACAGCGGACTAACCGTGGAAGAATTTACACCTATCGCTCGTGAGATTGAAAATCTAGACTGGAGAGACCGTACGTATAGATTCATCGACGAGGCGCGCCATCGTATTGCATTGCACCAGGAGCGTCCGCTCCAGGAACAGCATCTCAGAGAGGAAAACAGGGTTCGCATAAGAGATGCAATACCTCGAATCGTTCTGTGCGCTCTTCTGGCAGTTGCGATTTTTCGAGGCATACAAGAGCTATGATGCTGAGGGGTTACGCTTGTAAATTTTGGCTCTCAAGATTTTTCTCTGCGCTGATCCTTGTTAAGAAGCTTTTTAGTTAAGAGGCTTTTTGGCCCTTGTCTAGCATTTTCCTCTTGCGCTGATCTGTTCAACGACTTTTCTGGTTATCTCGACTTTGTACAATTTTGTGACGGCATCTCCGAGAGAATCGCTGGCCCTTTTTTCCTTTTTTTGCTCATAAATAGTGCCTTCGGCTATGAATTTCGCAAAAAGAAAAAAATTGCAGAGCGCTAATCCTCTGGATCTGCTCGCCAAAAATTGTACAAAGTCGAGGTTATGCGAAATGAGTGTAACCTATGTAGATGGCTGTTACAATCAATAATAGGCCGGTTAAAATATTAAAGAGACGTAAACGAAATTGACTCTTTAATAAAAAAGAAATTTTCTCCCCCAAAAATGCCCAAATAGTCAGTGAAGCATAACAAACAACAAAGTAGATACTGACGAATGTTAAAAAAATTCCAGAACTTTCATGTCTAGGAACCTATCCTCCAATTCTTAATGATTCATTTATGGTCGATTTTGAGGCGATTTTTCGTCGTCGACCGCCCGAAGTAAATATCGGGACGGTGATCTTTACGAGGGCGGAGGCGCGAAAAGCGCCCAAAAGCGTGCCGTAAAGGGATCGTGAAGAATTGGAGGATAGGTTCAGAAATCGAAACACCAGATACACATGCAATCCATGCTTTAGGGTTTAACCATTGAAGCAAAAAGCCTTCGTAAAATTTAGGAATATCCGCTTTTTTTACTTTTATTTCAGGATGTGACGCAGCTATTTTATAGCCCATGTAAATAATATATAAAACTCCCGCAATAGTAATGAAGGATAGCAGAAACGGGTATGCTTCGATAAATTTTTTTAAAAAAATCCTACGAAAAGCAATAGCAATGTAAAGCCTATTGTTGCCCCTGAAACATAAGGGATTGTTTTCTTTGTACCATAATCAACACCAGATGAAAGAATAATCATATTCACAGGTCCTGGAGAAACTGACATTGCTAAGGAAAACGAAAACATTGCAAATATAAGGGAAAGGGACATCGCTACGCCTGCCTATTTTTATCCTACTTCAAATAAAGGAGGGCACCTAGAGGCGCCCCTCTCGGAGATTCGTCCTCGGCTGGAGTTGAACCAGCGACCTGTCGCTTAGGAGGCGACCGCTCTATCCACTGAGCTACGAGAACATTTTTTCAAGTCCTTTATCATAATGGGTCAGATCGCTTACTCTCAAGGTAAATACGAGAGGAACTATGCAAGCGGATATCGGGCTGATTGGCCTCGCTGTGATGGGGCAGAACTTGGTCCTCAACATGGCAGACCACGGCTATGTGGTCCAGGTTTACAATCGCACTGTTTCCAAGGTGGATGATTTTCTCAAAGGTCCAGCCAAAGGCAAAAAGATCTCTGGCTCCCACGACCTCAAGGGGTTCGTGGCGGCTCTCAAACGCCCAAGGCGGGTTATGCTGATGGTGAAGGCGGGAGATCCGGTCGACGAATTTATCGACCTACTCGTTCCCCTTTTGGAAAAAGGGGACATCATCATCGACGGGGGCAATAGCCACTTTCCCGACAGCCAGAGGAGATTCGAAGCTCTCAAGGAAAAGGGGATCCTCTTTATAGGAACGGGGATTTCGGGAGGAGAAGAGGGAGCTCGCCATGGCCCATCGATTATGCCCGGCGGTAATCCGGACGCTTGGCCTCATGTGAAACCCATTTTTCAAGCGATTGCAGCTCGCTCCGACGACGGAGCCCCATGCTGCGATTGGGTCGGGATCGGAGGGGCGGGCCACTATGTGAAAATGGTCCATAACGGGATCGAATACGGCGATATGCAGCTGATTTGCGAAGCGTACGATCTTTTGAAAAGCGCCCAATTTACCTATTCGGAACTTCACAAAACCTTTCTTGAGTGGAACCAGGGGGCTTTGGATAGCTATCTCATCGAAATTACGGCAGATATTTTCAATAAACTCGATGCGGACGGAAAACCGCTTCTGGAGAAAATTTTGGATGTCGCAGGTCAAAAAGGGACAGGTAAATGGACCGGGATCGATGCCCTTGACCGCGGCCAGCCGCTGACTTTGATCGGCGAAGCGGTGTTTGCTCGCTGCCTCTCATCATTGAAAGACCAGCGGGTAGCGGCAAGCCGCCTATACAAAGAGCCTCCTCAGCCGCCAATGCAGAGCCGCAAAGAGTATTCCGACGGCATCGCAAAGGCCCTCTACGCCTCTAAAATCATCAGCTATGCCCAAGGATTCATGCTGATGCAAAGCGCATCCGACGAGAATAAATGGAACCTCAATTTCGGAAATGTAGCCCTGATGTGGCGCGGCGGCTGCATCATCCGGAGCCGGTTTTTGAATAAGATCAAGCATGCCTACGATCAAAATCCCAAGCTCGCCAGTTTACTCGTCGACCCGTTCTTCATTGGAGAAATTACCTCTGCGGCCCCTTCGTGGAGAAAAGTGGTGTCGGAAGGGGCCTTGGCGGGCATCCCTTTACCCTGTTTTTCCACCGCGCTATCTTTCTTTGACGGCTATAGGAGCGCAAGGTTGCCTGCGAACCTAATACAGGCCCAACGGGACTATTTCGGCGCCCATACTTATGAGCGGACCGACAAACCGCGCGGCCAATTTTTCCATACGAACTGGACAGGCAAGGGCGGGGACGTCAGCTCGAGCACATATAACGTCTGATCCAGATAATCAATGAAGAATCGGGCTGCAATGGCGTGTTCGCTTCGCTCACGTCGCACATCGCAGTGCTACTAACCTGAGTTTTGGGTTCATTTGCCTGAGCTTCAATTTCTTTCGGCATCTTTTTGACTTTTCGCCTCGGCAAGATGCTCGTCCCGATATTGCTCTCGGCTCCAAAGCGCAAAAATATGCTCGAAATATCCTTGAATCTCATAGACTCGACTTTGTACAATTTTTGGCGAGCAGATCCAGAGGAAGCGCTCTGCAATTTTTTTCTTTTTTTGCGAAATTCATAGCCGAAGGCACTATTTATGAGCAAAAAAAGGAAAAAAGGGCCAGCGATTCTATCGGAGATGCCGTCACAAAATTGTACAAAGTCGAGATAGACAAATGAACCCAAAACTCAGGTTACTAGATTCTTTTGCAGTAAACGCTTCTATGGATAGACAGGAGATCCGATCGGCCTGAAAATGGTTTCTAATCCGGGAAGCAAATGTTCTGCCTATGGACGATCCCGGATCAAGAGTTGAGAGTGTGCACAGGAACCCGAAGATTGCTCTATGGAAGTCCTCGAATTCCCGATATATGTTATATTACTCTCCCTTTCATCCATTTCAAACTCGTTCGAACATACAGTATAAGTTGATAAGACTTTACCTGGTTCTGCGATGTGCGACGTGAGCAGAGCGGACGCGCCATCGCAGCCCGATTCTTCAATTTAATTTTCAGTCCGTTTTCAGGACTTCCATGAAGGCGCTTTGGGGGATGTTGACCTTGCCGATCTCTTTCATCTTCTTTTTTCCCTCTTTCTGCTTTTCCCAGAGTTTGCGCTTGCGGGTGATGTCGCCGCCATAGCATTTGGCGGTGACGTTTTTCGTGATGGCGCGGATGGTTTCGCGGGCGATGATCTTGCCGCCGATGGCGGCTTGGACGGGGACTTTGAAGAGCTGCTGCGGGATCACTTCTTTGAGTTTTGCGCAAATGGCGCGCCCTTTGGCTTCGGCTTTAGTGCGGTGGACGAGGCAGGAAAAGGCGTCGACGGGCTCTTCGTTGACCCGGATTTCGAGTTTGACGATATCGCTTTTTTCATATCCGTCAAATTCGTAATCGAAAGAGCCGTAGCCGCGGGTGACCGATTTGAGCTTGTCATTGAAATCGGTGATGATTTCATTCATCGGAAGGCGGTAGGTGAGGAGGAGACCGGAGCGCTCCATCGTTTCTGTTTTGAGAGCTCGCCCCGCTTTTCCATGCCGAGGCTCATGATGGCGCCGAGGTATTCGGAGGGAGTCATGATGTGCACTTTGACCCAAGGCTCTTCGACGAATTCGATATGGGCGGGATCGGGATAGTGGGCGGGATTGTCGATCTCGACCGTGTTCCCGTCATTCAGAGTGAACTGGTAGATGACGCTCGGCGCGGTGGTGATGATGTCGAGATCGAATTCGCGCTGGAGCCGCTCAAAGACGATTTCAAGATGGAGCAGGCCGAGGAAGCCGCAGCGGAAGCCAAAGCCGAGCGCCAGGCTGCTCTCTTGTTCGACGTGGAGAGCGGAATCGTTGAGCTGCAGTTTGACAAGAGCGTCGCGCAGCGCTTCAAAATCGGAGGAGTCGACGGGATAAATGCCCGCAAAGACGACGGGAGCGATGAATTTGAAATCCGGGAAGAGGCGTCGAGAGCGGGATATTTGTGGAGCGTGACCGTTCGCCGATTTTGACATCGGCGGTGTTTTTGATGTTGGCGACAAAATATCCCACTTCGCCAGGGCGGAGGATTTCGACAGGCTGTTTCATTCGGGGCGAAGATGCCGACTTCGAGCACTTCGAAAGTTTTTCTGGTTCGCCATCAAGCGGATGAGCGATTTTTTAGTGATTTCGCCGCTCATGACGCGGACGTAGACCATGACGCCGCGATAGGGGTCGTAATGGGAATCGAAAACGAGGGCGCGAAGGAGCGTCATCGGCGGGTGCTTTGCGGAGCGGGGATATCGGTCAAGATCCTCTCGAGGACCTCTTTGACGCCGAAGCCCGGTTTTGGCAGAGATCAGGAGGCTGTTTGAGGCGTCGATGCCGATGACGTCTTCGATCTGCTGTTTGACCCCTTCGGGATCGGCGGCGGGAAGATCGATTTTGTTGATGACGGGGACGATCTCGAGATTGCGGTCGATCGCCAGATGGACGTTGGCCAGGCTTTGCGCTTGGACGCCTTGGACGGCATCGACGACGAGAAGCGCCCCTTCGCAGGCGGAGAGCGAACGGGACACTTCATAGGCGAAATCGACATGGCCGGGAGTGTCGATGAAGTTGATTTGGTAGATTCGCCATCGTTTGCCTTGTAGAGCATGGTGACGGGGCGGGCTTTGATGGTGATGCCCCGCTCCCGTTCGAGGTCCATGTTGTCGAGAACTTGCTCCTGCATTTCGCGGGCTTCGACCGTGTGGGTCAGTTCCAGCAGGCGGTCGGCGAGCGTCGATTTGCCATGGTCGATATGGGCAATGATGGAAAAATTGCGGATCCGCTTGAGGTCGTATTTGAACATGACCATGGATATTAATGGACCCTCCAGATCTTTTCAAGGGAGGGACTTTAAAAATAATTGCCATTAATTTGACGTAGCTTTAAATTCCCTTAACCTCAACTATAAGGATTTTTTAAAATGCCGGCCGATCTCACGGTCCAGTCGATCTTAGCGTTGTCAAATGCTTTCCCGGAAGAGAGGGATTGGCAGTTCCGCCAGATTAAAAAGCCCACCGATTCGAAAATCAAGACGTTAGTGCAGCAGCAGATCGTGGCAGCAATGGAGGGAAAACCCGGGGCCCTTTTTCCTTCGGCGACCGCTCCAAGGGTTGTGATCGGCATCCTCTCGTCACTCCGCTTCCCTAAAAAAAAGAGGGAGGAGCGGATCCAGTTGATGCCAGCCAAGCGGCGCCTTCCTCCTCCCTCACACCGTGTCGCAACAAAACGGATTCCCATCGGTTTGCACCGCTGCGAACCCTACAACTGGATCAACAGCCTTGTCCAGTTCCTTCTGTTTTTGCCCGGGTCATGGGATCTCTTTTCTTTGATCCCAAGAAGTTTTCAACCTCTTCGGGAGTTTGCCGACCAGTACTATACGGACCAGGAAGAAAATCGTCCCGTATCGTCTGCCGATAGCGCGGAACTCATCCGCTGTTTGATTTGGAAACTTCTTCCTCATTTCCTAGAGGGGAAGCCGATACTCTATGAGATCTTGTGCGGATGGATGAAGGCGATGTTTCCCCATTGCCTTTTTGAGTTGCCGGGAGAGATCCACCCGGTGGCCCTCCATCCGGAATGGCATGTCCTCTGCCACTATCGGACGGAAAATCTGCATTCGGATCGCGAGCGTTTCGAAGAGGCATTCAAAAAAAAAATAGGCGAAAGCCCTCCGGAGATCCTCGTTGGGCTCAAAGGCGCCCCTTGCCCTCTAAAGTGCCACTACTTTGCCTTCTCAGAGGGGGTCTCTTACGAGCTCGACTCTTTCGTCGAACTGCGGCCCGATGGCGAGATTGGAGATCATTACATCGCCTATTTGAAAAGGGATGGAACCTGGTATCAATGCGACGAAGAGCGGGTCATCCGGTTTCGCTCCAATTGCCTTAACGTCCCGCTTCGCCGCGCCATCCTGCTCCACTACAAGAGAGTTGGCTTAGCTGAGCGCGCATGAGCCTTCTCGGGATAAAAAAAGGCCTGGCGTTTGGCCAGACCTTTCGCACTTCTTTTCTACTGCCCGAATTAGCGGTGAGAAGTGATGGCTTCCGCTTTTCCGCGGGACTCAATCGCAGGAGCTGCTTTTTCAGCCGCAGCTTCTTTCTCCTTTTCAGCTGAAAGGGCGGTAAAGCGACGGTTCAGGGCACGGACAGCAACGATCCACCCAGCTAATACAAGAACGAGAATCAGGGCGATATAAGGCGCCACCTGAACAATGCTCGCGGCATTGAACAAGATCAGCAAGCCCTGCTGAACGAGCGATCCGCCCGATTTGCCGAGGCGAGCCCCGACGACGTCGATCGCGGCCTTTCCCTTGAGTTTCACTTCTGAGTCAAGGGGGATGTAGGCCATCTCTTTGGTCGGGTCGAACATCGAATACTTGGTCGCCTTCGACATCACGTTCTGGATCATACCGAATATGACAGCCAGCATGAGAGGAGAGGTTCCGAACATTGCGATGAACCCGCCGAGTTGTTCGTTGAAAATGACGAAGGTGAAGAACGCAAGCCCTGTGACTGTCAGGATCACTGGAGTAAAAAGAGCTCCAACTCCCCAACCGAGCTTCCTGATCACGTTGCCGCCGACGAACAGCATCATGAAGATGGTCAAAGCCCCGGTAACCATCGAGAAACTTCCCATGAAGTTCTGATAGTCGTTCGGGTTAGGATATTGCATGTTCAACTGTTTTTTCCAGGTCACTTCGACGAGGTTGATCGACATCCCGTACCCGATCACGAGCATCGCAATACAGCCGAGGTAGGGGGATTTCAAAAGGTAGAGCATGCTCTCCTTGATCGACATTTTCGGCTTCGATTTCTTGTCTTTTTTGACCTCGTTCGGATCATAGAAACGGGCATCGGTTAAAACTTCTTTATTGATCCACCAATAGATCGCGATCGCGGCGGCGCAAGCGACCATGACGGCGCTCATCGTATAGAGAAGCGTGACACCCCATGGATCCACTCCAGTTGAGAGGGTGTCTTTGATGTTAGCGAATTTTTTGATGAGCATGCCCGAGGGGAACATAGCGATGTTGGCGCCGATTCCAAAAAGGGCGTAGAAGCGCTTCGATTCAGCGACTTTGGTGATCTGGTTCGCAAATCCCCAGAAAAGGAGGGAAATGGCAGCGGAGCCCCACAATTCGGCCATGATGTAAAAGAGCGAGGAGGGCCAGTATCGGATCATTCCGATCATTCCGCGTAATCCTTGCGGGAAATGCTCATACATCCAGTTCGTCATGGCGATCGGGGAAATAGCCTCCCGGTTCGGATAAAGGGCGAGGGCGTAAATGCCGAAGAATATGCCGAAGGTGGCCATCAGGCCCATGAAGAGGTGTTCGCGCTTCACTATATTGCTCAACTTAGTGAAAATAAGCATGAAAATGATCGCGCCCGGCACGACTCCCCAGAATTTCAAGAAGGGGATCGTTTCGGCGCCAGTCGCCGTTACGATCAGCGTGTCTTTCGTGTCTCTTAAGATCGTGTAGTTGAAGTTGATAAAGAAAAATAGAAAGAACATGGGCAGAAACTTCTTCAGCTCGAAACCGTGGATGGGCCAGAGAAGAGAGCGCCATTTCCCAAATTCTTTCGTTGCGGGTTGCGACATCAGTTTGTCCTCAGAAAAATTCTTAATGTTTCTAATTGGATAGCTCTTTAACTTTCCAACCTGACATCATACGCCGATCGTCTTAAAATGCAAGCGAAAAAAACCCCGAGATTATTGAGACCTCAGGGATTTTGCCTAAAGGGAAGGAAAAAAATTAGTTGTGGTTCAGCACGAGAGATGGATCTGCGTGGATCGCCTGCTGAGCCTGTATCGACTCGACATAGCTGTTCCAGAGTTCAGATTCGATCTTATTGTGGCGGATGGATTGGATCAATTCTCTTTTGCAGGTCGAAACCGATTTTCTCGGGCTCAGAATGGTAATAATTTCTTTGTCGCCGGCCAAACGGGCAATGTTGAGCATCCGCTCGAGTTGAATCCTCGTGAAGTTCATGTGTTCGCGGCGCTTGCGGGATCCCCGGGCGGCTCTTTGCTTTGGAGCGATCACGGCGGGTTTATCAGCCTGGACGACGTGGCGTTCGATGATGCTGGCCAGTTCGGAGGGTTGTTTGTTCTTCATTTTTTTCAAAGTGAAGTGGTGCATATAGCCCCCTGATTTCATAGGGAGATATTTACAGAGCTCATTTTCTTTTTTAGCACTGACTTTTTTGATCGCCCTGGCTATTACATCTTCAATATCTTTGGCGCCTTTCATTGCTTTTGTGTCTGTTTCTTTGTTTAATACGCTCATGAATACCATCCTAAATTTAAATTTAACGAGGAGCCTCATGCTCCTGGAGTTGTTAATTCTATTTCTCCCCACCCCAAAAACGATGCGTTTTTGGGGACCCCGGTTCGGAAAAAGGTTTATGATCTAACCGATGGAATTAATTTCTATTTCCTCTTCGGCGATCTCCTATGGTTCCGGAAATTATTGGGGATTATATAAAGGCTCTGTATTTTTTGCAAGAATTTGCATTTTTTCTTTTTTTCATCTTTGTTAAGCTCTATTCTTCATTCATAGAGATTGAAATATGACCACCGTAATAAAAAATATTCTTTTGGCCCTCTTCATCGTGATGATGACCGTTTCCTGCGCTCAAAAAAAATCTGCATCTCCTCTTACAGAATGGATGAGTGAAAATGGTAAAATAAAAATTCTTTCTACAATTGCCCAGATCGGAGATCTTGCTGCGGCAGTCGGCGGGGAGCGGGTCGATAGCTTAGTTCTTGTTCCAGGCGAAATGGACCCCCATAGCTACGAACTCGTGAAAGGGGATGCGGAGAAGTTTTCTAGGGCCGATCTGATCCTATACAATGGCCTAGGACTGGAGCACGGGGCCGGCCTCTTTGCCCTTCTGAAATCGAGTCCGAAAGCGGCGGCTCTAGGCGATGAGATCCGCAGGGTAGCGCCTGATGAAATTTTGGAGAGGAACGGAGTTTCCGACCCCCACATATGGATGGATGTGTCGCTATGGCAAAGAGCGGCTGCGCGAATCGCCGAAAAACTAACGATCGCGGACCCCGAGGGATCGGCGTACTACCAAGCCCGGGCGGCTTTATTGGAAAAGGAGATGGAAAGCACGCATATCTACATGAGGGATCTTTTACATAAAATTCCGGAAAGCCGCCGTTTTCTTGTGACGAGCCACGATGCGTTTCGCTATTTCGTTAGAAGTTATTTGGCCGAGGCGGGAGAGGCAGATTGGCCGAGACGGTTCACCGCGCCCGAAGGGCTGGCTCCGGACGGCCAGCTCAACCCGGCCGACATTCGGCGCACGATCGATTTTCTTCGCGAGCATCAGGTGAGCGTCGTATTTCCCGAATCGAACGTGAGCCGCGATGCGGTCGCTAAAATCGCATCCGCGTGCCGCGAGCAGGGATTCGAGGTACGGCTTTGCAAAGATGCTCTTTACGGCGATTCGACGGGGGGGCGGCCCTATCTCGAGGTGGCCCGCAGCAATGCCGAAGTCATATTCAAACACTTGCAAGAGTAAATACATGGATGTTGCAATCGAAGCCGAATCCCTACATGTAAACTATGGAAAGACGGCAGTTTTGTGGGACGTCAGTTTTAAAATTCCAAAAGGCTGTATCGTAGGTATGCTCGGACCCAACGGGGCGGGAAAGAGCACTTTGTTCAAAGCGATTTTGGGGCTTGTCAAACCTCTTTCGGGGAAAATCGATTTACTGGGAGGCAATTTGGTCTCCGATGTGCGGCAAAAGATTGCCTATGTGCCGCAGAGGGAGTCCATCGACTGGGATTTTCCGATCACGGCTGAAGAGGTCGTGCTGATGGGCCGCTACGGCCGCTTGGGGCTTTTTGGCCGCGTGCGCAAGGCGGACAGGGAAGCGGCTGCAAACGCGCTCGAGCTTGTCGGGATGCTCCCCTTGGCAAAACGGCAGATCAGCCAGCTTTCGGGCGGACAGCAGCAGCGCCTTTTCATCGCCCGCGCTCTCGTGCAGGACGCCGATCTTTTCCTCTTAGACGAACCTTTTGCCGGCGTCGACATGGGGACCGAAAAAGCGATCATGGAAATTTTGAGAGCGCAAAGAAGGAAAGGCAAGACGATTCTGGTTGTACACCACGATCTAACGACTGTCGAGGAATATTTCGAATGGGTCCTTCTCCTCAACACACGGCTTATTGCCTGCGGCCCAATAGCTGAAGTCTTTACTAAGGAAAATCTGACCCGGACTATCGGAAAGGGCCAGATGCTGTTCGATGAAGCGGCAGATTCGTTAAGGAAGAGACAAAGCGGAATCCTATGAGCCTATCCGCAAATGCGTATCTTTTCCCTACTTTGCGGATAGACTCATGAGCCTCTTCGAATTTTTCACCGATCCTGTTTTACGCGGACCGACTTGGGGCACTCTTTTCATGTGCATCGCTTCTTCCTTAATGGGGGCTGTCTTGATGTTGAAGCGGCGGTGTCTTCTCGGAGAGTCTCTTTCCCATGCCTCATATCCGGGGATCGTCGTAGGAGTGAGCCTGTTTGCCCTCCTTTTCCCCGAATATGGCGAGAGCGCTTTTTTCGGCGTACTGGGAGGGGCGTTTGCCACTTCATATCTAGGCTTCAGAGCTATCGACTGGATGGAGAAAAAAGGAAAAGTCCGCTCCGATGCGGCGCTCGCGTTCGTATTAGCCCTTTTTTTTGGAATCGGAACGGTGGCCGCGAGCGCCATGCAATCGGTTCTTCCTTCTTGGCGCAATAAGGTACAGACGCTTATGTTCGGCCAAGCCGCGACAATGTCCGACTTCCACATTGTTCTTTATGCAACTCTGACCTCCGCGGTCGTTTTGTTTCTCATTTTCGGGTACCGCCGTCTTCAAGCCGTCCTGTTCGATGCGGATTACGCAAAGATCTCAGGCCTGCCTGTCCGAGGGATCGAGCGGGCCATTTTCTGGCTTTTCCTTCTTTCTCTCATCTTGGGGATGCGCAGCGTCGGGATCGTATTGATATCGGGAATGGCGATCGCCCCTGCGGTCGCGGCGCGGCAATTCACCGATCGCCTCCATTGGTTTTTTTGTCTTTCCGCACTTTTCGGGGCGTTGAGCGGCCTTGCGGGAAACATCATCTCCGTTCTGGGAACAATCGCCCTTTCCAAAGAAGGGGAGCGGCTGACCCTTCCAACCGGCCCTTCCATCATCTTGGCGGGAGCCTCTGTCGCATTGCTTTCCTTATTTTTTGCTCCGAAAAGAGGATGGATTTTCCGCATTTGCAGGATCGCAGCTTTCCGCTTCCGGTGCTTAAAAGAAAATGTTTTGAAAGCGATGTGGAAAAAAGATTCCTTTTCTTTGGAAGAACTGCAAAAAATCCACCGGATTTCTCTCTTGACTCTTCGGGGGATCCTCTGGCGTTTAAAACAGGGCGGATGGATCGACAAGCAAGAATCGAAAAGGTACACCCTCACCCCAGATGGCCGCCGGAAGGCGGCCTCTATCGTCCGTCTCCACCGCCTCTGGGAGCTTTATTTGGCCAGCGAACTTGGCTTTTCCAACGAAAAAATTCATCTGCATGCCGAGGAGATGGAGCACATTTTGACTCCCGATATCGAGGAGAGGCTAACCCGGCTTCTTGCGAATCCCAAAGTCGACCCGCATAGCCAACCCATTCCCGCAAGGGCGTTCTATGAATAATCCCTATTGGAACAGCGGTTTTTTTGAGTTTTTCGGGATCCTTTTTTCAAGGGCGGCCGAATTTTTATCCGGAGTGGAAGTGACGCCTGCCTCCGATGAGATACAACTGGCGGTGCTTTCGGCGGTGGCTCTTTCATGCGGCCTTCTCGGTCCGTTCCTTGTCTTGAAGCGGATGACGATGTTCGCCAATTCCCTTTCTCATACGATTCTCGTCGGCATCGTCTTGGCGTTCCTTTTCGCGGCGAGGGCTTGGGGAGGCGAGATGTTTTCCCCGTCAACCTTAATGCTCGGCAGCCTCGTTGCCGCCTTTCTCACTGCTGCCATTACCGAAGGGCTTACCCGGCTATTTCGTTTATCTGAAGATGCAAGCGTCGGCCTTGTCTTCTCTGCGCTATTTGCCCTGGGAATCCTTTTGGTTACTCTCTATACGAGGGATGTCCATCTGGGCGTCGAAGCCATCATGGGAAACGCAGACGCTCTTCAAAGCGGCGATTTCAAATTCGCCTCGTTGCTTGCCATTTTGAATCTTGCTGTGTTTATGGTATTTTACAGGCAATTCAAAATCTCTGCTTTTGATCGCCAATACGCCTCGACCCTCGGCGTCTCTTCCTCTTTTTTCCATTATTTGCTCTTATTCCTCTCGTCCGCCGTCTGTGTGGGAGCCTTCCGGGCGGTCGGGGTCTTGCTTGTTTTGGCATTTCTCACGGGACCATTTCTGACGGCGCGACTCTTTAGCCACCGCTTGTCCCGCCTTTTGTGGCTCAGCCCCGCCTTAGGCGTCTTGGCTTCCGCGATTGGAGTGGCCCTTTCCCGCTACTCGCTGAGCGCATTCGGGATGCCTCTTTCCACAGGAGGTATCGTCGTCTGCGTCATCGGTTTGTTTTATGTGGCGGGGATTGTTTCGAAAATTTCAATTCCCAAGTTTCTATGCTTTTTCTATCGAATATTGGGAGCCCAAAGATTCTGACAAAAGGGAGATCATTTCATTTTTTCCAAATATACCGCGCCCGCTTAGGTTGTGTGAATTTTGACAGCAGATTTTTGGCTCCAGTAGCATTGCGGAGATCGAGTCCAACTTGCACAATGTTAACGAGATCGAGCAATGCGCTGGAGCAAAAAAGATGCTCAACAAAATTCACTCAAGATGAGCGGGCGCGGTATAGATGGCTACATCCAACAGCGATTAACACCCGCTCATCCTGTGTCGCGTTTCGCAGCAAGGGAACAGCGCGAACCGTTCTCTCTTGGAAATACGACCTTTACATTCATGATCTCTCATAATAGAGTTATCGCATCCTCCGTAAAAAAATGTTCTTCCATTTTCTTCAATAGTTTCCAGCGGAATTACTGGAGTAGTTTGAAGATTAATTTGGCGTGATGTATACCCAAGGAAATTCAAAACTTGGCAGCAGGTGCCTGAAAGGGACTAAATTTATCCCTAACCCGGCTTCTTAAATCCCGGCCTAAAGTTGACTCCGCGGTCACAGTCGCCAATACAGCGAAAAAACCAAGAATCGCTCCTCTAAAGTCTTCAAAGTACTCGTAATAAGTATTGTAAACTACCCGCTCCTTCATCCATTTCCACAGTCGTTCTATCGGGTTTAGATTGGGGCTATAGGGCGGTAAAAAGTGCAAACAAACTTTTGCCGTTTCTAGGTACTGCCTCACAGCCCTATTCCGATAGTACGGTGCATTATCGCAAAATACATGGATCTTTCGTTTACTCGGGTAAAATTCTTCGATCTTTTGGAAAAACCGGATTATCGATTCTGCGTTTAAAGTCTCGTCTTCTTGGATTACCACACTGTGGGTGATGACATCGATGCTCCCTGAAAGATTGAGCCTGGCACGTCCTGTGTTTGCTGGGATCTCTTTACGCACGCCTTTTTTGATCCACCCATAAGCAGGCTGCACATTGTGCGTTGGATGAACGCCGTCAATAAAGCAGATAGTCTCATCCTCGAGGAGTTCTGCCTTGAGTTTCTCGTATCCGGCGAGCCACTTTTGTTGCTGCTCTTTGTTGGCTTTCCCGGGTACAACGGCGGGTTTTTTGTAGGAAAATCCGTGTCTTCGCAGCCAATCCCTCAATCCGTGGACGGTATAGACAATACCGAAAGTCACTTCTACATATGCGACGATATCCTTGACGTAAAGGTACGTGTGTTCTTGAAGATGAGCCTCAAGTTGCTCGGACTGCGTTTGGGATAGTTTCTCCTCGGAGCCGCCGCTTTCGGGGCGCAATTTTTTCGACGTTTTGTATGCGTCAACATGGTGACGAACTGCTTCGTCAGAAATCAACAGAACCCTGGCAATGTCTTTGGGAGCCCACCCCTCATCATAGAGGAGAACAGCCTTTATTCGATCACGCACCCGCCCATCGCGGTCCCCCCGGTGCCGGAGTTTGAGTTCCTGTCGTTCTGAGTCGGTTAAAAAATTCACGCAGCCATTGTGCAGTCAAGGGAAATTTTCACGCATCAAAATTTTGAATCACGAGCGGTATAAGACTTTCCGTTCCGTTTCGTGAATCTATATCCAATTCTTTTCAGGGCGAGCGCATCAAAAGTTAGCGGCCAGCAACACCCTGTGTAGGTAGTCATTATCAAGCGCCGCCTTAAACCGTTTGGCTCTAATGCCCTTTCTACACGATTTTTCCTCTTTCAACATTTTTGCCGCTAACAAGTTCACAGCCCTCAGATTTTCTGGAGCGTGCCCTTCTACTATCGGATTGCGATCTTCGGCGAATACCACATCCAATACCCAATGACATCTGCTCTCAATGCTCCAATGCCCTCTAATCACACGAGAGAGGGTTTCCGCTTCGGGTGGTAAACTGCTGATGTAATACTTGATTTCCTGTTGTCTTTTGCCCTCTGCCCATCTCACCGAGTCTAATTTGATGATAGACCGTAGGCCCACCCACTCGTTCTTCTGAGGCAACCAGTCCAAATCATCCGTCGCATAAATCTTTCTGAACTCCATTCGTCCATGACCTCTCTCCTCCGTTTGAAAAATGTTCAACGGTGCATATTCATCTCCGGCCTCTGCTGCCTGGTCGAAATAATTCGCCACTTCATCCTGAAGGGTGGGTTGATTTGCCTTCAGGGCTAATACATAATCCGCTCCCATATCGCGTATCTGACTGGCGATATTTTTCTGTGTGCCTGCTGCGTCTATCGTGACGATGCTACCTTCCGGCAACACCAGTTGCTTGAGCAACTCGGGGATCGCCTTGACCTCATTGGACTTGGAATCATTGCGAAGGTGTCCCAAAACCATATGGTTTTTATCACACCAGGCAGAGACAATATGGAGGGAGTGTTCTCCTCGTTTTGACGCAGATCGGAGAGTCTTCCCATCTATATTTATCAATTCAGGAACGATGTTCTGTACCGCTTTAATCCATTCCAAGAATGCCTCTAGAAATGCGGTCGGATCAATGTGGCAAATAACCCGCCGAAAGGTGTCTGGTGATGGGATACCAGCTCGTAACTCGAGGAAGGATTGGAGCCAATCGATACGGCTTAACCCAAATTCCTCCATATCTTCCCATCCCTCAGCGCCACAAATCTTGGCCAGTAACGCAATCGTCACAATACCAACGAAGTCGTGGTCCAACCGACAGGTTCGTGGATCGGGAATCATCTCGATGTAAATGCTAATGTTGGTTGCTTGAATCATAGTGCCTCCTGAAAAAGGCGTCTATGATCGTAAAATTTTTACTCAACAGTCAATAAAGTAGGGAGGTACGGACTAGAAAAATGCTGTTTTTTTGATGCGCTCGCCCTGAATTCTTTTCGAGACATTTCTTTCAATTCAGGATAGATAATTATTTTATTCTCATCAAAATTTTTCTGATGAAAATCCAGATATTCCTTGTTATAATTATCCCACATCGTCGCGACTTTGCTCAATGCCGCTCTCTCATTTATACAAAAAGGCGCCTCCAACGCTACCTTATTGGCTCGTTTTACAGCTTGTTCTATTGTTGGATTGAGCCGAGTATTTTTTACTTCATCTCCATGACAAGTTCCGATGATATCCGCAATAATATTACCCTCTCGTTTCACTACGTAATGAAATCCGATTGCATAATCAATTGCTGATGGATCAACAATTCCTTCTCCCGGGGCTTCGGGGAGAGAGTGTGTGAAAGAATCGTCCGTTTTTTCGAGAGCAGGGGGAATCGCTGTAAGACTGGGTGCTTGGGCAGCAATTTGCTCGCAATTATTTGAAACGGTCCTGTTGTTAATCAAATCTCTTTCCCCTGATGTGTTTCTGCTTGAGGCAATGGCCCACAAACAACCGATCGCTCCGATGGCAGTGAGAGCCGGCCCAATCGCTCCTATTTGATAAGCGACCGCAAGACCTGCTCCTCCTACAAACCCGGTCACCAATTTGCAATACCCCATTGAATCCTGGTTTCTTATCCATATTGACATAAGTCCCTACATTAGTTTTAAAAAAAATTTTATGATAATTATAAACATTTAAAATATTTTTGTCAACAAATTTAACTGGTCTGTAAGCGTTTTATTGAAATATCCCCTTTCCGTTTTTTAGAAATGTCACCCTTTTTTGTAATCACAAGTCATTGATTTTCAATAGAAAATAAAAGAGATAGTCCTGATGCGCAAAGGTTTTTTATTGAGATCGGCGCTGGGGCATGGTAAAGTGCCAGCATGCGTAAAAGAAAACGGATAGCCTTGCTCGGAAGCACCGGATCTATCGGCAAAAGCACCCTCCGCGTCGTGCGCCATCTGCCGGAGGATCTCGAAATCGCGACGCTGGCCGCTAAATCCAACATCGACGCTCTTTATCACCAAGCCTTGGAATTTCACCCAAAACTCATCGCTGTTTACGATGAGGGTCAAGCCCTCCTGCTCCAAAAAAGGCTTCCCCATATTCCCGTTATCCCTGGTATGGAAGGCCTCATTGCGGCAGCTTCTTTTGAGGGGGCCGACTTTACGATGCTCGCTATGACCGGAAGCGCCGGTTTGCTCCCTGCGGTTGCTGCCATAGAGGCTCGTAAACAGATCGGTCTTGCCAATAAGGAAATTCTCGTTTGCGGAGGAGAGTGGATCAGCGTTCTGGCCAAACAGAAAGGAACCGAATTGATTCCTGTCGATAGCGAGCACTGCGCGCTGCATCAATGTTTGCGAGGCCAAGAAAAATCGGCAGTCCGCCGCCTTATTCTGACCGCTTCAGGGGGAGCTTTGCGCGACAAAACGGCCGAAGAGCTGAAAAAGGTGACCGTCCAAGATGCCCTGGCCCACCCCACTTGGCACATGGGCGCAAAAGTGACCGTCGATTGCACGACCCTCATGAATAAAGGCCTTGAAATGATCGAGGCGCGGTTTCTCTTCGATATCGAACCTGAGCGGATTCATGCGGTGATCCACCCTCAAAGCCTGCTCCATAGCTGCGTAGAATTCGTAGACGGCTCCCTTTTGGCCCAGATCGCCGAGCCCGATATGGTCCTCCCGATCCAATACGCACTGACCTATCCTGCAAGGAAAACCGGGATGCTGAAACCTTACGATTTTTTGAAAAATGGCACCCTGACATTTCATCCCCCTGATAACAAAAGATTTCCTTGCATGCAGCTCGCTCTTAATGCGCTGAAGGCGGGGAAGAGCTATCCTTGTTTTCTCAATGCGGCCAACGAAGTTTTAGTCGAGAAGTTCATCCAAGGAAAGATTCCTTGGATTGCAATTGGCGAGAAGCTCGACAAATTAATCTCTTCACACCTACCTCAGAATATGTTAACCTTGGAGGCAATTCTTGAGGTCGACAGCATTGCTAGGCAACTTGCGGCGGCAAGCTAGGGCAGCCAGTTGGAGCAGCCCCTAGCGCTGGCGCCTCGACCAGGACGAGGTTCGATGGAAAGTATATTATACGCTCTTCTTGCTATCTTGGGATTAGGTTTTCTCGTTTTCATCCATGAGCTCGGCCATTATTGGATTGCCCGCAGGGAAGGGATGCGAGTCATTGCTTTTTCGATCGGTTTCGGCAAGCCGATCTACACTTGGGTGCGGGATGGGGTCAAGTGGATGATCTGCATCCTCCCTTTCGGCGGCTACGTGCGGATCGCCGGCATGCAGCCGGAAGGAAGCCGCGAGCCTTATGAAATTTCGGACGGGTTCTATGCCAAGAAACCCTGGCAGCGGATCAAAGTAGCTCTGGCTGGTCCAGGGGTCAACATCGTTTTCGCATTTGCGGTCTTTACCTTTCTTTGGGCGACAGGGGGAAGATCCAAGCAGTTTTCTGAATTCACGAGCCGCATCGGTTGGGTCGATCCGCATTCCGCCTTGTACAACCTTGGAGTGCGCCCCGGCGATGTCATCGAAAGATACGACAACCGTCCGTTCCATGGATTCAAGGATCTTCTCGTCGCTTCTCTCATGGATGACAAGACCATGAGAATCGAAGGCTATAAAATCGATGCCCTTTCAGGGAAAAGGACCGATTTCGATTATACGTTGAAGACCTATGAAAACCCTCAAATGACTCAAGATAAGCTCAATACCATTGGCGTTTTCTCTCCCGCCCAGTATTTGATTTATGACGGCCGCGGGTTCGATTTTTCCGGATCTCCCATCGAAGGGAGTGGGATTGAGACGGGAGATCGAGTCCTTTGGGTCGATGGGGAATTGGTCTTTTCCGTCCAGCAGCTCAGCACCCTCACGAACCAGTCGACAGCATTTTTAACAGTCCAAAGAGGGGATCGAATCTTCCAAACAAAAGTGCCCCGCATCCAATTGAAAGATCTCAAAATGAGTTCTCCAGAACGGGCCGAAGTGGGCGATTGGCAGTATGAAGCGGGCTTAAGAGGAAAGCTGCAAGATCTCTATTTCATTCCGTACAACCTTTCTCCGCAAAATGTCGTAGAAAACCGGATCGACTTTTTGGATCCGGGAGAGCAAGCGGCCGCCTTCCAAAAATGCCAAAGATGCACCTATTTCACTCCTCTTGAAGAAGGCGACAGGGTCATCGCCGTGGATGGAAAGGCTCTCCAATTTTCCCACGAACTTCTGCAGGCTCTTCAAACCAGGCACGTTCTCGTTGTTGTGGAAAGAGACCCTGCTTCCATTGAAAAAACCCTATGGATCCGGGCTGATGGGCAATTTGAAAATTTCAACCGCAAGGATCTCTCTTCGATCATCGCATCGATTGGGACGGAGAGGCAGATCGATCATGACGGCTCTCTCTATCTTTTGAAGCCGATCGTCCCTAAATCCAAAAGCGAATTATTTCTAGGGGCCGAGCAGCAAGCGGCTCTTTCTAAAGAACTGGCGGCGACCAAAAAAGAGATCGAGTCGATCCGAGATCCTGCAAAAAGGAGCGCGGCCCTCAAGCAGCTCGAAAGTGCGCAGAAGCGGCTGGTCTTAGGCCTTTCCATGAGGGACCGGGAAGTGATCTACAATCCGAATCCGATTCAGCAATTCAAAGCTGTGGTGGTCGATACGTGGCGCACGCTGACGGGCCTTTTTTCCGGGATGCTCAATCCCAAGTACATGAGCGGTCCTGTCGGGATCGTCCATGTCGTCCATCAGAGCTGGATGGTGGGGATGAAGGAAGCTCTCTTCTGGATGGGAATCATCAGCCTCAACCTAGGGATCGTCAACCTCCTTCCAATTCCGGTGCTCGATGGCGGGCATATCATGTTCTCTCTCCTCGAAATGGTGAGAAAACGCCCTTTGCGCTCCAAAACAATGGAAAGGCTTGTTCTTCCCTTTATCGGGCTCCTGATCGCCTTTTTCATCTATATCACTTATCAAGACATCGCGCGCCTCTTCTCTAAATTTTTGTAGAGAAGCTTTTATTTAAGCCTAGATTCTTTTATGAGCCAAATTAGGTGGCCATTGAGAATCAGGGATTGTTTTTTCCTTTGTTTATTTCTCTTTTGCGGGTGTGTCCGGATCCCGGAGTCGGAACAGGCCATGCCCGAAACTTGGCTTAGCGTTTCGAGAGCGGCAGAGGAAGCGATCCGGGAGGGAAGCTTTGAAGCAGGGGAGTGGGTCGAGCAAAAATGGTGGGAGCGGTTCGATGACCTTGTCTTGACCGGCTTGATCGAGCGGGGCATCCGCTCTAGCCCAACCTTGGCTTTTGCCCGTGAGCGACTGAAGGCCGCCTCTCAAGTGGCTTTGCAAAAACAAGCGGCTCTATATCCCGAACTCGATCTTGACGCAGTCGATTTATGGGTCCATTTAAGTAAAGATGGCTTTTTTCGGGCCTACGCCCCAACGATTCCAGCGGTCGTCAACGATTTTTACGTCGGCCTATCATTTAGTTACGAATTCGACTTCTGGGGAAAAAATCGGGATTTGATGAATGCGGCTTTAGGGGAGGCGGCAGCGAGCGCGGCCGAAGCGATGCAGGCCGAACTGATCATGACCACCTCGATCGCCTACACCTATTTCGAATTGCAATTTTTATTGAAGAAAAAAGAGATCCTCGCGGCTCGGAAGAAGAACCGGCAATCGGTTGCTATGGTTACGGTTCGGCGGCTGAATGGGGCTCTCGACACATCCTTCGAACCGCTTGCGGCGGACTCGGACACATTGGATATAGAGGCTGAAATCCAAGAGTTGGAGATCGATATAGCCGGACATATCCACAAGCTGAAGGCGCTCGCCGGCATGCAGCAAGATGAAAATTTGGAAGTTCGAAAGGTCAGCCTGAAACCGCTTAGGCTGGGCTTGCCTGATACTCTCGGGTTGGATTTGATTGCGAGAAGGCCCGACTTGATCGCCTTGAGAAGACGCTTAGAGGCGGCAGGCAAAGAGGTGGATGCGGCAAAGACCGATTTTTATCCGAACATCAATTTGCGGGCTATCGTTGGGACGGAAAGCGTGTTTTGGTCAAAGCTTTTCACTGGAAATAGCTGGAATGTAGCTGCTTTGCCCGCGCTCCATCTGCCGATTTTTACCGCTGGAAGGATCCGGGCGCAGCTTTATGAAAAACTTTCCATCTTTAATCAAGCTGTCTATTCGTATAACGAATTGATTTTGCAAGCGGCCAAGGAAATCGCCGACAGCCTAACGAAAATCTCAAAACTTCTTCAAGAGATTGAAACAAGGAAAACATCGCTCAATATTGCCCTTTCTCAAGAAGCGATCGTCATGCGCCGCTATTTAGGGGCTGTGGCCGCATATACCGATACTTTGAAGGCAGAAGACACGGTCTTTCAAAAACAGTTGATCTTAGCTGCCGTGGAATATGGGACCCAGCTTGCCGAGATCGACCTCATCAGGGAGCTTGGCGGAGGGTTCCATGAGTGATCCTCAGCCAGTGAAAAAAAATCATTACCGGCAGATCTGGATCGGAACCATTCTCTTTTTTCTTCTCATCGGAATTGGATGGCTTGGCTATTGGCTTATTTGGGGGCAGTTTCGAGAAACGACCGATGACGCCTACGTCAATGGGAACATGATCATCGTCAAGCCGTTTGAAGAAGGGATCGTCGTCTCCGTTTTGGCAGACAACGCGCAAAGAGTCGAAAAAGGGAGCGTTCTCGTAGAGCTCAATCCGCACGATTCTGAGATTGCCTTGGAGAGGTCGAAGGCAGAACTTGGGACTGCGGTCCGCGACGTCGTTCAGATGTTTTTGAAAACGGAAGAGCTCCAATCCAAGATCCGGGTCTTCGAGTCGCAGGTGATTCGGGCAAGATTGGATTACGAACATCGAGCGGACCTCGTTTCGGATGGAAGCGTTTCCCGCGAAGATTTTGAGCATAGCGAAACGGACCTTATGCAAGCGACGGCAGCATTGGAAGAGACCCAAAAAGAATGGGCGGAGGCCGTAGCCGAAATCCAGAATACGACGCCATTCACCCATCCGAGAGTCGAGATGGCCAAAGCCAAAGTGTTACAAGCCTATTTGGCCCTTCACAGGTGCAAGGTGCTGGCGCCGGTATCGGGGATCATCACTCAAAGAAAAGCGCAAGTGGGGCAGTGGGTAGGAGCATCGGAGCCCTTGATGGCGCTTGTTCCCCTTGAAGAAATTTGGGTCGATGCGAATTTCCGCGAGGTGGAGCTGAAAAATATCCGGATCGGCCAGCCGGTGTCGCTCGTTGCCGATATGTACGGCCATGATCCAGTTTTCCACGGGCGGATCGCAGGGCTAAATCCTGGAACCGGAAGCGTGTTTTCTATCTTGCCTCCCCAGAACGCGACAGGCAATTGGATCAAGATTATCCAGAGAGTTCCTGTGAAAATCAACTTGAACGCCGAAGAGATCAAAGAGCACCCGCTTGTTCTTGGCCTATCTATGACGGTCAAGGTAGACACGCATGAGAGATCGGGAAGGAGGCTCCCCGAGGCGGTTCAACCCGTCCGGCCGATTTATCAAACGGACGTCTACATGGATGAGCTTAATGGGGTCGAGGAGATGATCCAAGAGATCCTTTCCCAAAACTGCTCTTGTGAAATCGAAACATGAACCCTCGACTTTGTACAATTTTTGGCGAGCAGATCCAGAGGAAGCTCTCTGCAATTTTTTTCTTTTTTTGCGAAATTCATAGCCGAAGGCACTATTTATGAGCAAAAAAAGAAAAAAAGGGCCAGCGATTCTCTCGGAGATGCCGTCACAAAATTGTACAAAGTCGAGGAACCTTAATCCGCCCCCTTTTACCTCAGTGCAGCGTTTCCTTTTTTTGTTCTTCATCGCACTCGTCACTCTTTTGCTCGTCATCGACTATTCGGTTGCCAACATCGCGATCCCTTACATTGCAGGCGGGTTGTCGGTCAGCGTCGATGAAGGGATCTATGTGATCACCTTCTTTTCGATCGGCAATGCGATCGGGCTTGCGGTGACGGGTTGGCTGACCCGGCAAATCGGACAGGTACGGCTCCTCCTCCTCTCGATCGCCCTATTCACGTTTTTTTCTTGGATCTGCGGCCTCTCGCCGAATCTCCTTACGCTGGTCAGCGCCCGCTTTATCCAGGGTTTAGTGGGAGGGCCGATGATCCCCTTGAGCCAAGCGATTCTCATCAAAGAGGGCAAGCCGGAGAGCCGATCCAGGGATTTATCTCTTTGGAGCTCAACGGTCATCATGGGTCCCGTCCTCGGCCCGTTGGTTGGCGGATACATCGCCTACTGGTACGGTTGGTCGTGGATTTTCTATATCAATATCCCAATAGGGATCGGATGCTTTGTTGCTCTATGGTGGCTTTTGCGGGGCCGGGAATCCGAGATTGAAGCCGTACGCGGCGATCTCCTTGGAATTTTTCTCCTTTGCGTGGCCGTCACGTGTTTTCAGATCTTTCTCGATAAAGGGCAGCAATGGGATTGGTGGAATTCGAGAGCGATCGTGACCTCGTTCATCGCGTTTATCGTCGCGGCAGTCTTTTTCATCATCCGGGAGCTCGAAACCCCTTATCCTTTTTTCCAAGTGAGACTGCTGAAAATTTTTTCCTTCACATTTGCGAACCTGCTGATCATCGTGTCGTACGGGATCTATTTCGGCTCCATCGTCATCGTCCCTCTTTGGCTTCAGGAATTTATGGACTATGATGCAATCAAGGCCGGGATCGCCGTTGCCCCTCTTGGCATTGGTCCGATGCTCTTTTCTTTCATGACGCCAGCCCTGATCCGCAGAATCGGAAATCTCCTGACTCTCACCCTGGGTTTTTTCGCCTTCGCCGTTTCAGCTTTTTATACTTCCACTTTCTTGACCTCAGTCGATATCGAGCACGTTGGATTTTCGCGGTTTCTCATGGGGCTCGGATTTATCTGCTACATCACTCCGCTTATCCAAATCAGCATCCAGGACATCCGGCCCCAAGACCTTTCGAGCTCTGTGGGGATTTTCCATTTTTTCCGCGCTCAATCGGGCGCGATCGGCGCTTCGGTATTCACAACGATCTGGGAGAGAAGGTCGATTTTCCACCACGAGAGGGTGGGCTCAGTCCTGACGCCCTTCAATCCCTTCACGCCAGAGGCGCAAGATCCCGCCGCTTTGGAGGTCTTGAATCGAGCGTTGGATGTCCAGGCTTCCATGCTCGCGATCAATGACGCCTTTATCCTCATGGGATGGCTCTATGTCTTGTGTTTAGGGGGCGCTCTGGGGTATTTCTTTTGGAGCAAAGGGAGGAAAAGGGAACCCCTTCCAAGCCACGACGTTGCCGTTGCATCCGATTGATCCTTTTAATACGAGTTTCGGATAACAAAGTAGAGCTGATCTGCAAATCTTCGCTGGCAGATTTTGGAGGGGCGTTCCGCTATGGGCTTCGCGCGGCCGCTTAAAATCTGCAGAGCGATCCCTTTGCATCTCAGCCTTTGTTATCCGAAACTCGCGTTTTTAAATTTTTTGTTTACAAAATACGGGGATACCTTCTAATAGTTAAGTAAAGGCTCTTAAAGGAAGGAGTTGCTCATTTATGAAAAACGCTCAGGTCGTTCAAACAATCGCTATGATTTTTCTATTGATCGGCGGCCTCAATTGGGGGTTGATCGGGATTTTTGAATGGAATTTCATCGCTAACATCTTCGGTTATACCTCAGTATTTACAAGAACGATCTATTCTTTGGCCGGTGTGGCCGCTGTCTATCGCATTCTTGTCTGGGCCAGAACCGAACACTAACAGTTTCTTCTCCGTATTGGATGCCCGCAAAAAGACTCAAAGGCTGATCTTTGAGTCTTTTGGGATTTTCACGTTTTGAGTATAACCCTGGCGCAATTCTGCGCTGTAGAACAGCCAAAGGCCGATCGAGACGATTCCGGTGGAAAAGAGGATCGTGGGCGAAAACGGCTCCCCGAGGAACAGCCAACTGTTGAAAGAGGCGAAAATGGGGAATAGGAGGCCCATGAAGGAGAGGAATGTAGCGGTAAACCTCTTCAATAGAAGGCCGTAAAGGTTATAGCAGAGGATGTTCGAAATAAAGATGATTATGAAAAGGCCCTGAGAAAAGGAGCCTAAATTTTCTTTTGCGACCGGAAGAGGGGCCCAAGTATCGACAAGGAAAGAATGGACCAGGGCCAAAAGGCCACCCATCAACATGCTCAACCCATTGACCATCAGAATCGGAATCGATTGGTTTTTCACAAGAAGGCGCAGCAAAATCCAGCCATAGGCCGAACAGACTGAGGCTCCGATGACGGCCAGTTCCGGCCAGGAGAGGAAGGTCAAGCTGGAGAGGAGCTCCTCGGAGCCCTTTTTGAGCGGCCAAAACGGGGATGAACCCTGCAAAGCCTATGGCCATCCCCAGCCACTTTTTTCCATTCATTTTCTCGTCGAAGTGGAGGTAGGACAGGAGGGCTGAAAAAAACGGGGTGAAGCTATAGAAAAAGCAGGTCTTGGCCGCCGTCATGTGCTTGAGGCCCCAAAATTCAAAGGCATTCGTTAAATAAATACTAAAAACCGCAAGGACGCCGACGGATGCAAGCTGCTTGCCTGTGATCTTGAAGGCGTTGCGGTTCTTCAGTGCGAGATATCCGAGGATCAGGCAAGCGGCGATCACCATTCTAGAAGCGGTCAGAAAAAGGGGAGGGGAGACCTCGAGGGCCATTTTTCCAAGAGAAAATACGCTAGACCAGATAGCGAACGTAGAAATGAGGATGAAAATCGACATGGCCTTGCAGGATACCAAGAGAGGCGCATTTGGTCAAGAAAGGGGTGGTAATGTAAAATAGGCGCCCTACATGTCGAATGAAATATTTTTCTTAACTCAAGTTTTGATTGTCATCGGGTTTACGATCGGCGCCGCCCGGATCGGTCAGAGCGCCTTGGCCGCTCTCGTCTCTTTGCAGGGTGTCTTGGCCAACCTATTTGTCGTCAAGCAGATGGAGCTTTTTGGGCTTACCGTGACTTGCAGCGACGTTTTCGCGGTAGGGTGCATTGTAGGGCTGAACCTGATGCAGGAGCATTTCGGTTTCGGGGCTGCTAAAAAAACCATTGCGATCTCCTTCTTTTCCATGGTCTTTTTTGTTTTGGTCTCCCAAATCCATCTTTGGTATGCGCCGTCGCCGCAAGACGTGGCGCATCCCGCATTTGCTAGAGTCCTTACTGCGACACCCCGCATCGTTTTCGCGTCGATTGCCGTCTTTTTCCTTGTGCAGAAGATCGATTTGCTGTTTTTCGGCTATCTTAAGCGTAAGCTCGGCGGCCGCCATCTCGCGCTTAGGATGGGGGCGACCCTCCTCCTTTTCCCAAGGGATCGATACCGTCCTTTTCAGTTTTGCAGGCCTCTATGGGATCGTCGCAGCTCTTTTCGATGTCATCCTCGTCAGCTTCGCTGTAAAATGCCTCGTCATTGGATGCAGCGCCCCTCTTGCCGCCCTCTCAAAGCCCTTTATAGTGCGAAGAGATGCCGCATGAGCTTTCGCTTCGAGATCCTCCACCGCTCCTCAAAATCGCGCGCCCGCATCGGGCGGATCCACACGTCTCACGGCGTCATCGACACGCCGAATTTCGTCGCGGTCGGAACGAATGGGACTCTCAAAGCCCTCGATAACAGGATGGTCGATTCGATCGGCCTGCAACTCATGTTCTGCAACACCTATCATCTTCTCCTTCAGCCAGGCCCCGAGACGGTGCGGCACGCAGGGGGGCTTCACCGGTTTATCAACAGGACGATGCCGATCATCACCGACTCGGGCGGTTTTCAGGTTTTTTCCCTCTCTTACGGCTCAATTGCCGATGAATTGAAAAGCCAAGGGAAAAAAAAGCAGGGCGGACATGTGCTGAAAATCGATGAAGAGGGCGTTCTTTTCCGCTCCTACCGAGATGGAGCGCCTGTTATGCTGACTCCTGAAAGCACGATCGCAGCCCAAAAGGCGTTCGGCGCCGATATCATCATCCCTCTCGATGAGCTGCCTCCGTATCACATCGGGCCGGAAAAACTAAAGCTCTCTCTAGCGAGGACTCACCGCTGGGAGAAGCGGTCTTTGGAAGAGCATCTGAAAAATCCTCAAGGACAGGCCATTTATGCGGTGATCCACGGCGGGATCGACCCTGATTTGCGAATGGAGAGCTGCGCCACTCTTTCCCGCCTGCCCTTCGATGGCTATGCGATCGGCGGCTCTTTAGGAAAGACCAAGCCCGAGATGCTCCAAATGCTCGCTGCCGTCTTGCCGCAAACCCCCGAAGAAAAGCCGAACCATCTTCTTGGGATTGGAGATCTCGAGTCTTTGGAAATGTGCGTCCCGCTTGGGATCGACACGTTCGACAGTTCCTATCCGACCCGCGCGGCGCGCCACGGCCTCTTGCTCACTCGGGAAAGGAAATTGAAGGCCGAACAGGCAAGCAACGCCAACTACTTCGGCCCAATCGAAAAGGACTGCACCTGTTGGACTTGCACACATTTTTCCCTCGCTTATCTCCACCACTTATTCAAGGCCAAAGAAGCGACCGCGCACATTTTAGCAACCGTCCACAATTTGCATGTCATGGTGGAGAGGATGAAAAAGTTCCGAGACGATATCTCTTGCTGCCGGATCTAGTGTGTGCTCTCTCTTGGTTTAAAAATTTGCCTCGTGGTATAAGTTCGAGTTTCAACATATTCAAGGTGTCTTTTTTATGCCTATTTTGCCCGCTGTGAAACAAAAGGAAAAAATCCCTCCTTTACTCTATCCGCCGCTCATTGAGTCCATCTTCGAGCTCCATTGGAAATTGCAGGAAGATAAGCAAACGGGGCGTCTCTTCGACCCTTCTTATCCGATGATGTATGGGCGCATTTACGAAAGGCTGAAAAAAGATTTCCCCCATATCGAGGATTTGCCCGCAGTGAATGTCCATCCGGAAGCGAGCCCCTATGTCGTGCGCCATCGGATCCGCAAAGAAAAAAATGGCTATCCCCTCATCCAGATCGGGCCGGGCATTGCGACAGCCAATTACGCCCAAGGCTATTCATGGACCGCTTTCAAGGGGCATATTTTGCATTTGGCCGAAGCGGTTTCTCATCTTTTCCCAACGGCGGAAACGCCTCTGCAATTTACAAAATGCGAAATCCGTTTCCTCAACGGGATCCGTTTGGGAGAAAAAGAAAACCCCCTTGCTTTCCTTGCCGACAAGCTGCACATAAAAGTGGATCTCGATCCCGATCTATTTCTCACGAAACAGATCGTCGATCCGCCAAACGCCGTGAATGTGACCGTGGGCTACCCGCTCAAAAAGCCGAACGGGAACATCGGCATCAGCGCCCATTTGGGGCAAATGGATGGAAAACAGGCCTACATTTTTCAAATCCAAGTGGTTTCAGCGGAAGGACATATTCCCATGAGCCCCCAAGGATTTGAAACTTGGGTAAGCGACGCGCACGGCGCCGCGGTCAATGGCTTCGCTTCTCTTTGCAAGGGCCCCCTGATGGCCAAATTTTGCGGAGGATAGATGCTAAAACGAGTAGCGGTGACGGGCGCCGCCGGACAGATCGCCTATAGTTTGATCTTCCGCATCGCGGCCGGGGAATTGTTGGGCCCAAACGCCCCTATCGCTCTTCATCTTTTGGATGTTCCCGAGGCTGCAACGACGTTGAGAGGCGTTGAGATGGAGCTGAACGACTGCGTTTTTCCTCTTCTCAAAGAGGTCAAGATCTGCACCGACCCAGAAGAGGCGTTCGGCGGGGTCCATTACGCCCTCTTGGTCGGAGCCAAACCTCGGGGTCCTGGCATGGAGAGGAAAGACCTTTTGGCGGACAATGGAAAGATTTTCGTCGGCCAGGGGAGCGCCTTGAACAAAGTCGCATCGAAAGACGTTCTCGTTTTTGTCGTAGGCAATCCCTGCAATACCAATTGCTTGATCGCCATGCACCATGCGCCCGCTTTGCCGAGGAAAAACTTTTTCGCGATGACGAGGCTCGATCAAAACCGGGCCGTTTTTCAATTGGCGTCTAAAGCCAACGTTTCCGTTGAAGAAGTGACAAACGTGACGATCTGGGGCAACCACTCTTCCACTCAGGTGCCCGATTTCTTGAATGCGAAAATCCGAGGCCGTCCTGCCATTGATGCGATCCACGATCGGAAGTGGCTGGAAGGGGAATTTGTCCAGAAAATCCAGAAGCGGGGAGCCGAAGTGATCGCTGCCAGGGGCAAGTCCTCTGCAGCCTCCGCGGCCAACGCGATTGTCGGCACCATCCGCTCCCTTCTTACCCCGACTTTGCCTGGGCAATGGTTTTCTCTCGCTGTTCCATCCGTTGGGAACCCTTACGGGATACCGGAAGATCTCGTTTTTTCTTTCCCGTGCAAAAGCCAAGGAAAAGGGGACTGGGCCATCGCGGCAGGCCTTGCCCTCGATCCTTTCTTGAAAGAAAAGCTGCGGCTGACGCAAAAAGAACTCATGGAGGAACGGGATTTAGTTTCTCATTTACTTGAGAGGTAGTCTATGCGCGAGGGCGTTCTTTTCGAGATCACGAAGGAGACTCTGGATACGGGATTAAGAGGGGTGCCGGTGGGATATTGCGTGACATCGGACGTGGATCCCATGAAAGGGCTGACCTACGTGGGACACCCGATCGCCGAGCTGGCAAAGCGTGATTCGATCGAGGTTATCTATCTCCTCTATCACGGGGAGATGGGCACGAAAGAGAAGATCGCGCAATTTCAGGCCGATTTAGCCAAGCGGGCCGCTTGCAAACCCGATACTCTCCGGCATATCGCATCTTTGCCCCGGGCGGGCCATCCCATGGACAGTTTCGCCGCCGCGCTTCTCATTGCCGGGATGTGCGAAGGGACGGGCGATTACCGGCAAGATTGTCTAAACGCGATCGCGAAACTCCCCCAAATCGCAGCAGCGGTCATCAACCATCGGGCCGGATGGGGCGATACGCCTGCCTCGCATCCGGAATTAGGCTATATGGAAAATTTCGTCCAGATGCTCAAGATGCCGGGCAAAAAAACTCCTGAGCTGATCGAGACGATGAAGCTTTTCAACGTCCTCCATTTCGATCATTCCGGCGGCAACCTCTCGACCTTTGTCGGCAAAGCCGTCGCATCAGGGCTTGAGAACATGTTTGGCTCTCTTGCCGCTGCGATCACGGCCCTTGCGGGGCCCAGGCACGGCCGCGCGAACCAAGACTGCCTTGAATTCGTCGAAAAAGTCCTAAAGGAAGCAGGAGAAAAAGCTACCGCTTCCGATATTGAGAAGCTCATCCGGAAAAAATTGCAAAACGAGGAACTTGTCTTTGGTTTTGGCCACGCAGTGCTGCGAGTGGAAGACCCCCGCGCTCGCCTCTGCTATGCGTATTGCCAAAAGCATTTTTCAAATCATCCCCTCGTCAAGATCGCTCTCCTTCTCGGATCGGAAGGAAGCCGCGTCTTGAAAGAAAACCCGAAAATCTCCGATCCTTATCCGAATATCGACGCCATCACAGGATCGATGCTCGTCGCCGCCGGCTTCCCTTACCCTGATTATTTCACGATCCTTTTTGGACTTTCCCGCTCGGTCGGAATCGCGATCCAGATCGTTTATGAGCGGGTGGAGGCGCGCGGCGGCAAAGGGACGCCGATCGTTAGGCCCGAATATCTCTACCGCCCAAGAAAATCATGAGGACGAGATATCCCGGCAATCGTTCCCTACCGGACAGGGTTTCTGGAGGTCGGGTCTGGACACTCCATTTACTGGGAAGAGTCGGGAAATCCTAAGGGGTTGCCAGTTATTTTCCTCCACGGCGGCCCCGGATCGGGCACCGAGCCCAGCCACCGCTGTTATTTCAATCCTGATGGCTACCGGATCATTTTGATGGATCAGAGGGGGGCGGGAAAAAGCCGCCCTTACGCGAGCCTTGAAAAAAATACGACCTGGCATCTTGTCGCCGATATCGAGCACTTACGTATCCAATTACATATCGACCGCTGGGTCGTCTTCGGCGGCTCTTGGGGCAGCACGCTCGCCCTGACTTATTCTGAAACGCATCCTGACAGAGTCTTGGGGTTGATTGTGCGGGGCATTTTTCTTGTCCGGAAAAAAGAGATTGACTGGTTTTACCAGTCTGGAGCGGATCGCATTTTTACGGACAAATGGGAAAAATACCTCGATCCGATCCCAGAAGAAGAGAGAGGAGATCTTGTCGCCGCCTATTATAAGCGGCTCGTTTCTCCCGATCCCGCGGTGCGAAAACGAGCGGCCTTCGCATGGGCCTCATGGGAAGGGGCGGCTTTAAAGCTCATCTTCGATCCTCTGCTCTATCAGCAATTCACCGAAGACGAGCATGCCGACGCGCTCGCCCGGATCGAGTGCCATTATTTCATCAACCAGGGTTTTTTCAAGACGGATCAGTGGATCCTCGAACATGCGGGCGCTTTGTCTCAAATCCCGGGAGTCATCATTCAAGGGCGCTACGACATCGTCTGCCCTTTCGAGAGCGCCTGGGAGCTGCATAAAGCCTGGCCAAAGGCCGAATTCGTTGTCGTGAAAGACGCGGGACACGCGGCCAGCGAGCCGGGCGTCACCGATGCTTTAATCCAGGCGACCGATTCATTTTTAGGGTAAGTATTCCCGAACTTTGGAAATTAAAGCGTAGGTCAGAGATAGCGCCGTCAAGGGGATGCGAGTCAATTCGTAAGCGATAAAAAGCCCAAGGAGGGCCGATAGTCCCATTTTTGCAGTAAAGACCGATTTTTGCGCCTCAGAGTCCCTTCATTTAGAGTCGATTGGAGGAGCCCAAATCCATGGCGTACTAAAAAGCTTCCAAGCCCAATCGCTTGGTGGGAGGGCCTGTGAACGATGGGATGGGAAGCTATACTGCGCCCGCTCATCTTGAGTGAATTTTGTTGAGCATCTTTTTTGCTCCAGCGCATTGCTCGATCTCATTAACATTGTGCAAGTTGGACTCGATCTCCGCAATGCTACTGGAGCCAAAAATCTGCTGTCAAAATTCACACAACCTAAGCGGGCGCAGTATATGTCCCAAATGGCTTGAGTGAGAACTGTCATAGAGCACCGACCTTGTCAGTCACTGCAGCGGTTTCTCGCAGCAATCGCTCGCATTCCGGATTAATCTTTGTTCCAAAAAAGCCGAGAAATCCAGGCGCCGACTGCGCATGGCAGTGTTGAAGAATCTTGTTGAAAAAAGACTCAGCGATCTCAGTGAACTTGTCTGTGAATTTTTGCTCGTGTTCGTTTTGAACTTTCTTCTCCCCGACCCAAAAGGCTTTAATGCCGTTTTCTGGTCTGAGGTGAGAAGTGAGAAGTCGGACAGACAGGCCGGTGTTTCGATCCGAACCTGACACCAATTCCTGCAGTCGGGCCAATGGATCCACTTCATCCACAGGCTTGCCAAAAGGGATTGATGTGTAGACAAAATTGGTGTTAGGATCGCGAATGAGAGTTTTTGGCACCGCATAGGCGAGAAGCGCACCGTATTCCCCCCTCCTCCAGAAGAGATGCCATGTACTCGTATCCATTATAACCCTGGAACCAAAATCTCCCTTGCATTTTGTCGTGGAAAAATCCATACCAAACTCTTCAGCAAACCTTGTTAGGATATCGCAAACAATTAAATGAATTTCTCGAAAGATATTGGTGTTCTCTAGATAGTAATACAATGCAGATTCAGACCCATCTCTATTGAGAAGATCCGCATCTGCACAAAGCAATTCGTATCGCAAAGCATGATCATTCTTACGTTTTAGTTCCTGAAAAATTTCACTAAGTTGTGTCATTGGTTTAGCAGGAGGAACCACACGGGCAAAGATAAAATCCTTCGAATCCCGTTTGGGCCATAAACGATGATCTAACTTGGTAATGAGTTTTGGAAGCAATGCATGTACTCGACTCATCCCATGAGTAAAAAGATAGTGCGAGTCCGCATACTTCCTTTGAAGATCAAGAAGTTCGCGCCCGATGGCAAGTATTTCTTCCTTGGTTTTTGGATCGTCAACGAATTCGAAACGTTCCGCGATTCTCGCCAGGTCTTCCATCCCCAGAGCGAGGGATTTTGTGAAGGTGCCTTTCGAACTCCATTTTTTCTCTTCGCATCCGGCGGTAGGGCGCAAGCGGCAACTGTGACTTAGTAGGTTTCTTACCTCTTCAATGGTTTCGTCTGATTCTCCATTGCAACAGCCTCTTTCAGATGGCAGCCGAAGACTTGCTTTTTGGTATCGGGGGTTGGAATCGCACGCGAGCAGGTTGGTGAGCAACCGATCCTCGATTTCCTTGTAGGAGTGGGTTTGATTCAGGGTAAAGCCGAAAGCGTTCGATGCTTGTTCGAATAGCTCCTCGACTCGGCCTGCTTCGGGTAAAACAGTAGGAGCCAAGGCGATACCAGGTATAAGACCCGTTCCCCCGACTGTGAAGGGGAGTGAAACGGTCGTGTTTGCGCTGCAGATCATGAAGCACCAACCTTTTCAGTCCCTATATCGGTCTCTCTCAGCAATCGCTCGCACTCTGCGTTCTTTGCTCCCGGAAAGTCAGGCGCTGCTTGCGCATGGCAGTGTTGAAGAATCTTGTTGAAAAAAGATTCAGCGATCTCAGAGAACTCGTCTGTCCATTTCAGATCGTATTCGTCTTCTTTTTTCTTCTCCCCGACCCAAAAGGCTTTAAATTCTGGGCTGAAGTGTTGAAGAATTATGTTGAAAAAAGATTCAGCGATCTCAGTGAACTTGTCTGACCATTTTTGTTCGCGTTCGTCTTGAATTTTATTCTCCCCGACCCAAAAGGCTTTAATGCCGTTTTCTGGCCTGAGATGAGAAGTGAGAAGGCGAACGGAAATACCGGTCTCTTGATCCGGACCTGCCACCAATTCCTCCAGGCGGGCCAATGGATTCTCTTTATCCACAGGCATACCTAAAGGGAAAGATGTGTAGACTAGGTTGGTGTTAGGATTATGAACGAGAGGTTTTGGCACCGCGTAGGCGAGAAGCGCACCGTACCCATTCCCCCTCCCCCCAGACATCCTTATAACCCTGGAACCCAAATCTCCTTCGCATTTTGTTATGGAATAATCCAAGCCAAATTCTTCAGCAAACCTTGCTAGGATATCGCAAGTAATAAATTGAATATTCTTAAAGATATTTGAGTTCGCTAGATAGAAATACAATGCAGATTCAGTGAATTCTTTGTTGAGCAGATCTGCATCTGCACAAAGCAATTCGGATCGCAAACTCCAGTCGTCTCCACCAAGCTCTAGTTTTCGGAAAATTTCATTGAGTGGAGTTGTTGGTTTTTTAGGAGGAACCGCACGGGCAAAGATAAAATCCTTCGAATCCCGTTTGGGCCATAAACGATGATCTAACTTAGTAATAAGTTTGGGAAGGAGAGCATGTACTCGACTCATCCCATGAGTAAAAAGATAGTGCGAGTCCGAAAACTTCCTTTGAAGATCAAGAAGTTCGCGTCCAATGGCAAGTATTTCTTTCCTGTTTTTTGCATCATCGAAGAACTGGAAACGTTCCGTGATCCTCGCCAAGTCTTCCATCCTCAAAGCAAGAGATTTTGTAAAGGTATCCTTCGAGCTCCATAGTTTCTCTTCGCATCCAGCGGTGGGGCGGGAAGCGCAACTCTGACTTAGCAGAATTCTTATCTTTTCGATGGTTCCCTCTGTCCCGACTACTGCGCAACGCCCCCCGTCAGATGGCAAAAAAAGACTTGCTTTTTGGTATCGGGGGTTGGAGTCGCAAGCGAGCAGATTGGTGAGCAACAGATCTTCGATTTCCTTGCAGGAGTGGGTTGGATTCAGGGCAAAGCCCAAAGCGTTCGATGCTTGTTCGAATAGCTCCTCGACTCGGCCTGCTTCGGGTAAAATAGTAGGAGCTAAGGCGATACCAGGTATAAGGCCCTCTTCCCCGACTGTGAAGGGGAGTGAAACGGTCGTGTTTGCGCTGCAGATCATTAAGAACATCCTTTTTCTAAAAAATATGTCACTATTATATATAATTTACTAGTTAATGTCAATTTGTTTTGTGTAAAAACAACTGTTGTACAAAGTTAAAATTTAATATATTCTGAAAGTGAACAAATTTTTTATACCGAGAGGGATTCAAAAATCGGAATATGGCAAGGCTGCGGACACTTGAAAAAGTTCGGAGGTTCGAGCTTTTTCTAAGGGAAGCAGACCTGAATTTGAGCCAGGCCTTGCCGGCGCCGGGTCCGGGGTCCTCGAAGACGCATCGGTTTTGGGGTGGGGCGTCGCCAGAACCGATTTTTCAATCACGAGCGGTATAGTCGAACAATGCCAAAAAGCAGTCAAAAATATATAAAATATATTTAGATAATTATTTTTATTACGTTAATTTAACTTATGTGTTATAATATATATAAATAACTAAAAAATGTTTATGATTTATCATATCCAGCAAATCCCTTCATTGGGTTCCCTGATGTGGAAACCGCTCAAAGGCGCGATCAGAACCATGGAGCCCTACCAGCCTGCGGTTGCCGCTGCGCTCATCCTCGGGAAAATAGGTTGGCAGATCTACAAGCAAAGGTCTCTGAAACGAGAAATCGCTCAGTTAGAGAAAAAGATCACCCGGCTCAGCCAAATGCTCAATTCAGGGGTGCTGAATGGGGAAGTTGCCGAGAAAGTCCAACTGCGAAGAGGAGATTATCTAGCTGCCCGCGCGGAAAAAAAACGGCACGAACATTTAGCGACTTTCACATTCAGCCAGATCCCCAGCCTTTTCTTTGACCATCCCGGATCGAACCTCTATCAAAGCGTTCATCAGATAGCAAGCAGAGGCATGCAAATGCATTATGACGCAAGGCCCGTCCGCGCCGCTCCTCCTACGCTCGGATCCCGCATTCAAAGAATCGCTGCCCTGGCTGCGTCGCTCATTTCCGTGGCCGGTACCTTGGCCTCAATAGGACAAATGACGAAAATCATCCCAAAGGATCACCCATGGGGTCATCTCCTCAGCGGGCTTGCCATTGGAGTCCATGTCCTCGAAGGGGCCTTGATCACCTTAAGAACATTGAAAACGTACTACGAACGTACTTTACCGCGGCAGGATCATGCCCATGAGGCCGACTAATTCCTGAACGAACGAAAGAGCCTCTGTAGTATCCCGTAAAACAATGCGATCCTCATCCACCCGGAACATGCCAACGGCCGCTAGCATGAGTCCGGCTGCGAGCAGCGCGGCGGGGAGGAGGAGCTTTCTATAGCCCCCTAAACCAGGAGAGCAGCAGCAAGGGGACGAGCGGCAGACTGGATACATTTTTTTTGAGCCTTGATTGTTCTACGTCCATTATAGCATAGTAGTGAATACCCTCATTGTAGAATAATTTCTATGCATTGGAACGATCTTGAGAAAGCCTTCAACCGCGCCATCCTCCTTTCGGCATCCCGGAAAAAGCTTGCCCTCACATTTCCGATCCTAGTCTTATGCGGGATCCTCTCGGTTTTTTGCAAAGCCGTCTCCTTCGAATCGGGAGAATGGGTTTCGATGAGCCTTGCCTTTTTCCCCATCCTCTTTTCTTCCGGGATAATGCTTGCCCTCGGCGTCCTTGTCATCCGTATGCACCATCATGAGGCGAAAAACCTCGCGCTCGATTTCAGGAAGCTGATCGGGGGATCGATCGATCTCATCGTCGGGATCTCCTACTTGTCGATCCTTCCGATCCTCGCCTATTTATTCCTTTGGACGCTCCTCGGCATCTTTTTCCTTTTACAAGAAGTTCCTGTGCTGGGCGATTTTTTCAGCGTCGTCTTTTCTTTCGGCCCCTTTCTTCTCATCTTCGGATCGCTCCTCCTCTGCTTATTCAATTTAGGGCTTCTTTTTTTCGTGGCTCCCGCAGCCGCCTTGCAGCCCTTAAAAAACATCCCCCTTGCCAAAAGGGTGTGGAATGTCCTCAACCGCAAGCTCTTCACGGCCCTCATCCTTTTGTTTGTCGCCCTTATTCCCATTGGTTTTGTCGCCGGACTCTTAAGCTTTGCCGCCTTTTTGACCGATGTCAGTTTTTTGGTCGGCGAGCGCTCTCTCTCCGTGGCTCTCGAGTGGTTCTTCATCATGCTCCCTTTTTGCGCCATCTTGGCTCCCGCCGTCGTTTTCTTCTTTAATTTCGCAGCGGAAAGCTACCAGCTTTTGCAAGGGATCCCATCTCCGGCGGATGCCATCTATGGAGAAAAAAGCCGCGAACCGTCCCATTCAAAACTATGAAAATCGCCATCGTTGGAGCGGGGCTTGCGGGTTTGAGCGTCGCATGGCATCTTTGCAGCTCGCATATTCAACCGACGCTCTTCGACATGAAAGGAATCGGTGGAGGAGCTTCTGGAATCTCCACAGGTCTTTTGCACCCGTTTCCGGGTCGGCGCGCGCTCCGTTCCTGGGGGGCCGGGGAGGGGATGATGGAAACCCGCGCACTCATCGCTGTCTCGGAAGTTGCTATGGGGCGCCCCGTATCTTCGAGGACAGGGATTTTCCGCCCCGCGCAAACGTTACAGCAGAAAGCGGATTTTGATTTGCGCGCGAAAAAGGACCCGGAGGCCATTTGGCAAGAGCACCCGATTTTTGGCGGCGGGATTTGGATCCCGAGCGGAATTACCCTCTATTCACGCCTCTATTTGGAAGGGCTATGGAAGGCGTGCCAATCTCTCGGCGCAAGTCTCATTCAAGAATCGATTTTCTCCCTTGAAGATTTGGGGGCGTTCGATCGGATCGTCTTGACTGCCGGATTTGAGACGCTCAAATTCGCTCCCCATCTGCCTCTGCAGGTGACGAAAGGGCAGACGCTCCTTTGCCGCTGGCCGGAAAAACTCCCTTGCAGCGTCGTGTCGCAGGGGCATATCACTTTGACCGAGGATCCCTCGATCTGCCAAATCGGGTCGACGTATGAGCATGCGTTTTCAACGCTTGAGCCCGAAGAAATTGCTATCTCAGAGTTACTTGGCAAAGCGGCTCGAATTTATCCGCCCGCCCGCGAGTACGAAGTTATCGAGATCCGAGCTGGGGCGCGGATCTCGCGGCCAAAAGGCTACCGGCCGATTCTGGAAAGGCTCAATGCGAAGACCTGGGTGTTCACGGGTCTTGGCTCGAGGGGGATGCTCTATCATGCCTGGCTCGGCAAGCAGCTTGCCCAATGCTGTCAACTTATGCATTAATTACGGAGATATACCGCGCCCACTCATTTTGAGTGAATTTTGTTGAGCGCCTTTTGCGCCCCAGCGCATTGCTCGATCTTGTTAACATACTAAAGTTTACGGCGATCTCCGCAACGCTACTGGAACGCAAAATCCGCTGTCAAAATTCACACAACCTAAGCGGGCGTGGTATAACCATATTGTTCATAAATCAGCGATATCGATGATACGATAAAAATAGCGACTGCTTAAAAGAGCATCGGAGACTGGGCCTAAATGAAGCAGAACAGGCGAAATCCCGAAGCCTTTTGGAAGAGCAAGAGAAGCTATTTTGGTTTTCATTGCATCGATCACTTCAAGTCCCAATTCACGACGGCGCATTTTGATTTCACAGACAAAAAGGGTGTTGGAATGCATTTGAATCAGATAATCGATTTGGCATCCTTTTTTGCGACCTGAGGCTTTTTGAAAATAGGGATTATCAATAACGACATCCTGAGCATGAATTCCAAGTGCCTGGTAAAGAAGAGATCTATTTTTCAGCAGAAGATTTTCAAGTTGGAAGCCGAGCATAGGTTCCCATCCAGGTAAACTAGAAAGCGGGACTTCTAAAAACGACCCTTGTTCAATTTTTGTAAGATTGGGTTCGATATAATGGATATAAAAGCGAAGATAATTGTCGGAAAGCCGATACAGGGTCAGTTTTCCTGGCTTACCTGTTTTTAAAGACCAGTCTGGATGTTTGCTGACAAATCCACAGATTTCAAGGGCCTTAAGATGATGGCTCAATGTGCCGCTTGGCGAATAAGCCATTGTCTTTTGCAGAGTAGCTCCGGTCTTTCATGCCTTGACTTAAGTATTGTAATGATCTTTTTATAGATCTCTCCTCTTGAGCTGAAAAGATCATTAAAAATCCGGTCAAATTCATGAACCAAAAGGCCGTTTTTTTCAAAACAGAGGCGTTTAATATTTTCATCAGCGCTTTGATGAGTCTGAATCTGCTCGAGATACCAAGGCACTCCGCCAGTCACGCTCAAAATCTTAAAAAAGTCGAGATCCGATCCTTTGAAGCCTTGAAGATTCAATAATTCTTTGCATTGCGGAATCGATAGTTCTGTAAGTTCTAGATAGAGAGAAACTCGACCAAAAAAAGCCGTGCTATTGATGATGTTTTTATCGATCCAAGTCGAAATAGAGCCGCATAAAATAAGAATGGTAGATGGATGGTTCTGCAAGACAAGATCCCACCAAACTTTTAATTTAGAGATAAATGTTGGATCTTTTGAACCCATCCACGAAATCTCATCAAAGAGAATGACAGTGGGTTTTGCTGTGAGATGTCTTGATAGATGCGCAAAAGCATCACTCCAATCTGTGAAAGTAAAAGGGGGAAGATGAAATAAAGTCGCAAGTTCGCGTGCAAAGGCATCCCGCTGATCCTGCGCCGTTACCCCTTTAACGGGAGCCAACCCACTAAAAGGCAAGAAAACCTTATCTTTTCCGAATTCTTCGGCAAGACGACTTTTCCCTATCCGACGACGCCCTTTAATGACAACAAGACAGGCTCGACCTGATTTTGATAGGTCTTCCAGTCTTCGTAACTCGTTATCTCTTCCGACAAATGGTTTCATATAGTCTATATTAAATGAGCATGATGTTTAAGTCAATTCATTATGCTCAAAATCGACATTTGTCAATTTTGAGCATAATAGAATCTTAAGTTACTGACTATCAGTTTCGATTGTCTACATAGTCTTTCCTAAGTAACTTAGGACAAGAGGATATCACGATCGGTTGTGCAGTAAAACCTTAAGTTGACAGTATTGGCAGCTTGCCGAGGAACTGCTTTTTTCTTGAATTCTTTCAGGGTTTTTGTGAAAAATCAGAATTTAGTATGAGACGGTTTCTCTTTTTTTTGATTTTGCTTACGGCGGGTTTTACCGCCGGCTTTGGCGCGGCGCGCTGGAAGGCGGTCGAGCTCTTTGCCGCGAAGGTAACAGCATCCAAACTCTCGCATCGACCCATGGAATTTCGCCCTACCCCGTATCCTTTGGAAAATCACCCGTTTCACATTGTGATCGTCGGAAGAAACAATGGCGCTAACTTGGAAAAAACCCTCCAATCGGTTTTTTTGCAAAATTATGAGAATTTTCGGATTTTGTATATCGACGACGCCTCCGACGATGGGAGCGGCGATTTGGCAAGGGATCTGATTTATGACAGCCCTTGTTTTACAAAAATCCAATTCCACCAGAACGAGAAGCCGCTTGGGTCCCTGGCCAGCCTGGCAAGCGCCGTGCGAGGATTTCCCGATGAAGAGATCGTAGCTGTGTTGCATGGAGACGATTGGCTTGCGCATGAATGGGTGATAGCGCGTCTCAACCAGTATTATGCCGATCCCGATCTTTGGCTGACGTATGGAGAGGCGCGCGACTATCCGACCTATCAGCTGGGAAACGCAAGGCCGTTGAATGGAAGAGGCAAACCGATCCGCTCCCAGCCGTTAACAGCCACTCATTTGAAGACGTTTTATGCCGGCCTGTTCAAAAAGATCGACGATGCCGATTTGCAATACAAAGGGGAGTATTTTCAAGGGGCCGCCGATCTTGCCTACATGTTTCCGATGCTCGAAATGGCCGACGGTCACTCTCAATGCCTTCAGGACGTCCTCTACATTTGCAATCGGGACAGTTTGAAAACGGAGGATCGCGAACTCCATGCATTTTGTGAAAAAGAGATCCGGTCGCAACCTCCCCATGAGCCACTGACAGGTGGGTTTGAATGAGACCGAAATTTTTCTACTTACTCCCTATTTTGGCTGCGACTCTATTCGGATATTGGATGGGCGGCAGCCATGACGCTAAAAAAGAAGAAAAAATCGTCTTAAGAGAGAGTCCCCACCCTGAGAGAGATTTTCCTCTGATGGAAGAAAAGCCGTTTGCTCTCATAGTCTACGCATACAAAAATGGCAAGATTTGCGAAAGGACGCTGAAATCGATCTTCGAACAAGAGTACGACCGCTTCCGCGTTATTTTCATCGATGACGGCTCCAAGGATGGGACGTTTGAAAAAGTCCAATCTTTCGTCTTAGACAATAAGCAGGACCATAGGGTGATCTTGATCCAGAATCCAGAGCGGCTCGGGCCCGTTGCTTGCCTTTACCGTGCGGTCGCCACGTTGCAAGACCTTGAGATCGCGATCCCTCTCGATGTAAAGGACTGGATGGCCCATCCGAGGGTTTTGAGCCGCCTGAATGCCGTTTACCAAAATCCAGATGTTTGGCTTACCGCCGCCGGCCCCATCCTTTATCCAAGTTATGAGAAAGCGAACTGTGCATCGAAATTAGAGAACTTGGAGCCTCACATCCCTATCTCTTTTTATTCGGCTCTTTTCAAGCAAGTCCGCCTCGCCGATCTTGTGAGGGATGGCCGATTCACTTTCGGCAAGGATGCCTATCTCAAGCCGCTTCTCCAGATGTCCCAAGGAAGACACCGCGTCTTGAATGAACCCCTCTTCATCGCAAATCTCGCGAGATCTTGCAGGGAAGAGGCGAGCGAGTCGCTTTCCTCTTATCAGGCTTTGCCCGAATTCCCAAAGAGTCTAAATGTTGAGGAGAGGGCCGACATCGTCCTTTTTTCCTGCGATCGTCCTTTGCAACTTTTTGCCTGCCTTGAGTCGATCCATCGCTACATGACCGGTTTCGAGAAGATCCATGTCCTTTGCCGTGCGAGAGACCCAAAGTATTTTCAGAGTTACGAGAAGATTGCGGCGGAATTTCCCGAAGTGCATTTCGTATTCCAGGGAAAAGAGCCGAAAAAAGATTTTAAACCCCTGCTTTTGAAAATCCTCTTCGACTCATCCAGCGAGTATGTCATGTTCGGCACCGACGACCAGATCGTTAAAGATTTCGTGGATCTCAAAACGTGCATGGAAACGATGTCGAGAACGGGAGCCTACGGGTTCTATTTGCGGCTGGGGTGTAATATCACCTATTCGTACCAAGCGGGCCGAGACCAGCCGGTGCCAAAAAGCATAGATCTTGGCAAAGGGATTTATGCCTGGAACCTCAAGGCCGGATATTGCGATTGGGATTTTCCCCATAGCGTCGATATGACCCTTTTTCAAAAGAGCGTCTTGAAAGAGCCGTTCGAAAACATGCGCTACAAAACCCCGAACAGCCTCGAGTTTTGCTGGGCCAAAGAATACATCAACGAACATGAGATCGGGCTTTACTTCGACCACTCCAAGGTGGTGAATATTCCACTCAATGTCGTGGGCCGCACGGGCAATCCACATATGAACTACCTCACGGCTCCCGAATTGCAAACCAAATTCGAGCAGGGCCTCAAGATCGACATTGGCCCCCTCTATCGCATCGCGAATTCATCCCCTCACTTCGAGTATTACCCCGAGTTCATCCTGAGGTAGGACTGCATTATGCTTCGGGAGGGTCGTGTGCGCGGGGGAACCCCCGTGCTCCTTTCTGCCTTCGGAAGTAAGGCTGTGTTTAGCTCTGGCCATGAAGGTGGGGGCTTATGTGAGTGAAGAAAAAAGCATTGGCAACAAATATAATAGTCGAGTAAGGTTTTGCCTTTGGTAAAAAGGGAGATCCTCCTCTCCTAGAACAGGACGAAATATAAACCAAAAATATAGAGGGGTTTAAAAATATGGTTGCAAGTGCTATGGCTGCTTTCTGTTTTCCGGAAAAATATGCATCTACTGGTCAAATTATGGTAGACTTTGCTATAAGGGGTAGTTCTCCGTCAATAATGGAAGGGAGTGAGGCACGGAGGTTTCGCGCTTTTGCAATGACCTGCATACATGGTGTATTAGCATTCGGAGGCACTATAACATTTGCTAGCTTGTCTTCCCAGGTCAAAATCCATATCTTTGATGATAATGAATCTCGAGCATCAACAGCTCTAAGTGTGTGTAGTGCAATATGTGCGATAGCAGGGATAGGTGCCATGCTTAGACATGCGATTTTCAGAAATTATGTTGTAAACGAACCTCCGGAATCAAGTCCACTTTTAACATAGCAAAAATATTCAACACGATAGTCCACAGCTTTGTAGTCATGGTGCATTTTTCAGGAAGAGCTTGCTTTTCGCAGCGGGCCTTTACTGTGCTTACATGGGCAGCGTTGAAAGAGGCGAGAGGAATCTATTTTTAGAAAATATTTTTTTGTTTGCCAAGGCTCTGGATTGCAGCCCTACCGAATTGGTTTCTGAAGGGTAGGCCATGTCGGTGTTTTTGTATTTGTTCAGGGGGTATAGCAGGGCTGGCTAAAAATGGTGTGGGCCGACGAACCTGTTTTCCAGGCGCCTAGGGCTTCCACAAGATAATCTAGGCATTTCTTCCCCTGACGCTTCAGGGTAGTTACAACAGTAACGGAGCAATCGAATTTCTGTGAGCAGCTCTTCGTAACTGGCGTTCATGCTGTTCTAGCTTAGCATGTTGGCGAATATTCACCTAAAAAATTTGCTATACCCCCCTGAACAAATACCATTGGCAAAAGACAAGCATCTATCATGGGGGAAAATGGCGATAAGTTCGTTATAAAGAAGTGAAAGAAGTTTTATATACGCCTCAGTGCTGACTGTGCTTCGATCGTCCTACTGGAGAATATGGGGAATGCCGTATGATATTCTCCTATGAATGGGAAGTTCTTATTTCTGGGAACTGGGGCCTCGACGGGTGTGCCCGTCATCGGATGCAGTTGCGCCGTTTGCTCCTCCACTTCCATCTACAATAAGAGGCTCCGTCCAGCAGGGCTTGTCCAGATCGGGCAGAAGTCGCTCCTCATCGACGTCGGCCCCGATTATCGCCAGCAAGCGCTAAAATATAAAATCGACCGTCTCGATGGCGTATTGCTGACGCACACCCATGAAGGTGGGGGCTTATGTGAGTGAAGAAAAAAGCGTTGGCAACAAATATGATAGTCGAGTAAGGTTTTGCCTTTGGTAAAAAGGGAGATCCTCCTCTCCTAGAACAGGACGAAATATAAACCAAAAATATAGAGGGGTTTAAAAATATGGTTGCAAGTGCTATGGCTGCTTTCTGTTTTCCGGAAAAATATGCATCTACTGGTCCATTGAAATTTGCATGGGGTACAATGCAAGGAGATGAGGCACGGAGGTGCCGTGCTCTTGCAATGACCTCCATACAGGTGGTATCAGCATTCGTAGGCAGTGTGGGATTTGCTATCTGGGGTTTCGAGGTCAAAATCAATAATAATGATATTGAATCTCCAGCATCAATAACTCTAACTGTGTTTAGTGCAATATGTTCGATAGCAGGGATATGTGCCATTGCTAGACATGCGATTTTCAGAAATTATAATGAACCTCCGGAATCACGTCCTCTTTTAACATAGCAAAAATATTCAACACGATAGAGGCAGTTGCAAAACTCCACACCTGCGAAAAATCGATGATTTTGGCGACCTCTCGTCAGAACCGGCATGCCGTTCTGACAGCAGCGACGAGCGGTTTTGCGCGGTGAAGAGTTTTGCAATTGGATAGATTTGCTCTCTTCATAATGTCAGTGTGTCCTTTTGGCTTTCCTTGCGATCGCCTCCTCCGGACATGCTCGTTAACCCTAATGAGCAAGAACTGGAGCGTTCCGCGCTCACCACTGTATACATAGCCCCTTCGGACTGGCCTTATAGACTATGCTTCCCACTGGTGTAGGTTAGTGTGGGTTCTGTCTGGGTCAGAATATGTCACCATTTTCTCGAGGCGATGTCACCAGTCACCCTCATGTCTCTCTGGACATAACCGTTTCGTTCCAGAGGAAACGGATTGCTCCGTTCAACGCTTCATCCACTTTGGGGGACTGGCGCATCATGTAGGCCGAAATGTGGCACCTCCCTGAGTCTCGATCCCTGGCTCCTTCGTCAATACTGGTTATCCAGTATAGCTAGCTGCATCCCCCCGCAGGGTTCTGAGATCGAGTTCTACACGGACTCGGATCCGCATAGGTAAGCTTTGGTGGTTTTATTGCCTCCTCACTGTTTGTGACTGAGTGTCATATTCCTGCCAGTCGCGCCAAAGTCGAGGTAATCATAATTCTGGCTGAAAGCTCTCTCATTTAGATAGCCATTGATAGAGAGGGATGAGATGAATCTCTTTCTCCTCCTTTAAGAGCACATCTTCCAAAGACAGTGTTAAGATTTTTCCTGATGGAAGTTCTAAGGCCTGCAAACATTCTAGCAAAGCATTGATCTCGCGGTTGCGCGTTTCTTGATTCTCAAGATCGGAGTAGCACACTTGTATTGCATCTACAGGTTTTCCAAATTCTGTAATTACAAAGTCGACTTCTTGCGCTTGTTTATAATAGAATGCTTGTTTTTTATTGCGCCTTAATTCTAAATATACAGCATTTTCCGCCAAACGGCCCCAGTCCTCTCGATCGGATTGCAAGGATACTGTACGCAGGCCTGTGTCAATCACGTAAATTTTTTTAGAGTCGCGGGCTTGTACTTTGAGATTGGGATGGTAACGGCTCATTTCAAAGACAAGGAAAGCTTGTGTCAAATAATTTGTCAAAGTTGAGGCTAGTTCAATCGAAATTTCAAAAGCTTTTCTCAGAGAATTATAGGAATGTAAACAACTCAGACCTGTGAAATAGAAACTAACTATTTGATGCAAGGCTTGTTGGTTTTTAATGGAGTGTCTTGCAACAACGTCTCGTAGCACAATGTCACTAAGGTACTGTTTTAATAAAATGATTCGATCATTCTCGTCCGGTGTTAAGATGACTTTTGGAAAGCCTCCCCAACGGAGATAATTTTCTAATGCGCGTAACCAAGCTCCCTTTGTAGATGGCGTTTTACCCAAAAATATTAAATATTCGGAAAAGGAAAGGGGCCAGATAGTTTGTTCGATAACCCGTCCGGAAATAGCTGTCGCGATCTCGGAACTCAATAAATGAGAAGAAGAGCCGGTTACAACGATTTGGTAATGCCCTAAGTCGATTGCTTTTCGTACCCACCGCTCCCATCCTTGGACATTTTGGATCTCATCCAAAATTACTAGCTTAGGGCTTTTCCCCGTTTCTTCTTCATAGAGTGAGAGAAGTTGATCAAGTACTTCTACGCTGGCCCCTGGGAAAAAAATCGGGTCCTCAAAATTAAAAAAGAAGGTCTCCTCCAATCGCCCCAGCGCCAATTGGACTGTCATGGAGGATTTTCCGGAACGCCTCACCCCAGTAAGCGCTAGGCAGAGATCCTTTTGTTGGCTAAGAAGGGAGCTCCTGGGGATAATCAAATGACTGTTTTTGTTCAGCCACTGCTGCCAGTCCTGTAAAGCTTTTTTTAATTCGCCTCGTGTTGCCATAATTTCATTCTAATCGATCAGCCGATTAAAAAAGTGATAAATCAATCGATCTGTCGATTGATTTATGTATATAATTAGTAATTAGTATCTTATGGATATAAAAGATCTGGAGATTTCCTGGGTTTGAAATTCTCAGAAGCCGCGATCCAGAAAATCAGCGTGTGCGGAAGCTGTGCAAAAAAGACGGGGCTAGCTGCACAGGGGCGGCGGGGAAAGGGGCCCCAAACGTCTTGTTTTGGGGAAAGTCCCCAGAGCAGCCCGACCGTCTTTGATCTTTACTATTTTAATGCGTCATTCCGTATGACATTCTCCTATGCAAGGAAAGTTCTGGGAACTGGGGCCTCGACGGGTGTGCCCGTTATCGTATGCAGCTGCGCCGTTTGCTCCTCCACCTCTTCGTACAACAAGAGGCTTCGCCCGGCAGGGCTTGTCCATATCGGGCAGAAGTCGCTCCTCATCGACGTCGGCCCCGATTATCGCCAGCAAGCGCTAAAATATAAAATTAACCGTCTCGATGGCGTATTGTTGACGCACACCCATTACGACCATATTTCCGGCATCGATGAGCTGAGGACCTATTATTTGACGCAAAATAAGGCTATGCCTTTCCTTCTCTCCAACGAGAGTTTCATCGACATTGACCCCCTCTACCGCAGCGCCAACTCATCCCCTCACTTCGAATATTACCCCGAGTTTGTCCTGAGGTAGCGCCTCCAGTAACGACGCATCACAATTCCTTGCCCCTGCCCGTTAAAAAAAAACTTGATTTATTCTTTGAATTTTCTTAACGTCTGTTCCAACATTTTTTTAGAGGTCAAATGGATTTACCAGCAAGCAGCCGTTAGAGGTCACATTGAGCAAGTAGATTTCCAAAATGGAATCTACCCAAACAACTGTTTGGGTATAGAAAAAAGCATTCTAGTTACAACAAAAATTTGGAGGATATCATGGCAACAACATCATCACTATCCGGGAAGAACCTGTTCTTCGGTTGGGTTTTTAATGGTGGGGGATTATCGACAGCGGGGCAGTTCAATCCGCTCATGAACAATGGTCGTACAGTGGCCGGCCTAGTCGGTATACTAACCCTAACAATGCTTGGAACAATCAGGCATCTATATTCTCAAAATCATGAATATCAAGACCGGCTCTATCAAGATTCCGCAAGGCTCAGTAACTACCAAGATGTTCTTGGTTCTCTTGGCTGCGATTTCGATAAGGATAATATAACCGCTTGCAAAGAAAGGCTGAGAACTATTCAAAATGAGAGAGATACAGGACAAGTCATTGTCCAGAACATAAAAAGGGCAGGTCTCCTCGATGTTACATTAACCGATCCACAGCATCAGGCTATTGCAAAAATTTCCGAGTATTTTGTTAACTATCGAGAGACATTGCAAAATCAAAAGGAACACAGCCAGGTGTTGAACGGACACTTAACACTGGCTCAGACAAATGTCAAGTCTTGCCTCAATGATTCAGCAGAAACTCATCGGGAGTTTGTGAAATATGCACAATTATTGAATGATTGTTCGATCGAAAAAACAAAATGTCATCAATCGAATGAATACACTAAATCGCAAAAAGAATTTTGTCAAGGCGAATTAAAATTAACTCAAGATTCATTAGAGTCAAATAGAAAGGACAAAGATCAATTTTTGCGTAGTTTCCAATCTTGCAACACCGCTCTATCAACCTGCAATGCAGGTCTAGCAAAAATAAAAGCAGATAAGGACCTGTGCTGGTGCTAAACATACTGCGACCGTTCAAAAAGAGTGAAAAATGCCACTGCGAAATCATAAAAAAGGTTCTTGAATGGACTTTTTTTATGCGAAGCAGCGCTCTGAATTTGAGCCAGGCGAAGCCGGCGTCGAAGCAGCTAAACTTGAAAAGTTTAGCGCCGGGGTCCCCGAAGACGCATCGTCTTTGGGGTGGGGTGCAGGCGGGTCTCAAATTCAGTGGCTGTCCGAGGGGTCCCCAAAGATGCATCATCTTTGGGGTAGGGCGCCGGCAGATTCACACTTTTTGGGCGAGAGTAGTATAGTTTTGCAAAATCACATCAAATACATACATACATTAGGAAATAAACAGCTTGAAAAGTTGGGTTTGGGTATCGGCGGCTGGCTTCACTTATCTGCCTCAAAATTTTCCCTTCGAGGAGATTTACGAGGTGTGTCCTCCAGACGAAAATTTAATTTTGGGGAACTCCCTCTTCCAAATTCCAACTTTTCAAGCGATTTGGGTATAACATGATAGATTGTAACAATGTTTCGGGAAGTATTATTATAATTCCAGAAATTCAAATTCCTTTCTTCAGCTCGAGCATTATACCTGGAGCTGTTATTCCAAAATCAGAAATCTGTAAGTTTTATAATTATTCCATATACAAAACACAAAGTATCTGTAATTACTCATTAAATAAAGTTAGCCAAATATGCAATCTTTTTTCAAAACTCTCTTGTCTCATTCCAAACGTTTGCAAAAGATCTGATGAGCAAAACGAGCCGACGACACTCAAAATCACCTCTTCAAGTCGTTTGGGTATATCTCAAGGTATTCTTGAAATATTACATGCACAAGATACTGAACGGCAGAGGAATTTTGAATTGAAATTGAAACAGATAAAATCTGCACAACTAAGACAGTTGCTAGAATTTGATTCTCGAAAAATTGAAAGAACATTTTTGGCGCAAACCGAGGGCCCGATCGACGAATATATGAGAGACATCGATAAAATAAGAACGCAAACACAAGAATCGGAAGAAGAAGTGGCAAAACAAAAGGCCGAATTAGAAGAACAACATAAAAAACTCGATGAAATTTGGGAGGACCTCCTGAGATTTTTGAGAGACCCTAACTCTACTATCAGTACGGACTGCCCCCAAGTTTCTGCTATGCAAGATTTGGACGATTTCACACGGCTAATTCAAAACAATCTAAATCCAGACTGCCTTGACCACGCGAAAGTCATCATGACCCCGAAAGGACAGCGATTCGATGAAGCGCTTTTCGAAAAAGCCGGGTGCAACTATATCAAATCGAATTATCGGAAACTCAGTTTATTGGCTGCCCCCGATAAAAATCGGGATCGGCAAAAGGAGGCAACTGTAGCCTCGAGGAACCTCAATGTGGCTGCACAGACTCTTTGTCGATACAAAAGACCGGCCTAAATGCCTAAATGCAGTAAAACCTTGATTTTCTTAAAAATCGACCAAGAACCTTGAAAATCACGAAACATTTTATGTGGGTCAGTTCAAACGGACAAGTGCCAAAAGATACTTTTTCAATATATCCAAACAGCCTTTCCAGTGATTTGGGTATAAAGAAAGATGCCATCCCTAGTTTTTCCAAAAGTGATAGATGGATCTGCTTAAACACTGCACTGCATGGGGTGATGACTATCGGATTAAACGCCATTTTAAAGTCCCAATGTATGGATCCTTATCCGAAAAGAAGAGCGGCGGCAAGATGCGTGTATCTAATTATACAAATGAATAAAATCTGGAAACAGTCCCTCGTCTCTCAAATTTTGCCTTCCGATACAAGAAAGAGTTTTCGTTGGATCGCCAGCCCCCTTGGAGCTGCGGTAGCAATTGGCTTATCATACTGGACTGACAATCGGATTTTTGAAATCCCCATGTCGTTATTATCGACATATTTCATAGCAGCGAATGCCTATTCTAAAATGAGTCGCAACGAGCCTGCCTGGAAATTTCTCATCCATCTATTCAATGCTTCCGGAGCTGCAATCTCTACTCTCGATACCCTGGGAATGATTCAGTTGATCGATCCTGGAAATTGGGGAAAAACGATCCGCCCCCCCCCACTGCCTGGATCTACTAAACCTGACATTCAAGATCAACTCCAGGAGCGACTTCAAGAGGAGCGGAATCGCATAAACTTATACATAAACAGCCAAGATCTGCGTCAGGGCGAGCGCATCAAAAATGCAAAACTCGATCTGCCCATATCGCCCTACAACTTAGATGTTGTTAAAGTGCCCGAAACCCCTTCGAATCTGTGTTCGGATTATTCGAGCAACGTAGGGGGATGCCTTGAATCTGCAAATGCTACAACTGCTCAATGGTTGGAATTTAAACACAAAAGCCTAGAATATCATAAAGAAATGGAAGAAGCAAATAAAAATCTAAAAAAATATCAATCCGATCATGAGAAATTCATTGATTATTATAATAATACAATTAAGGGACAACAAGAATCGGAAGAAGAAGTGGCAAAACAAATGGCCGAATTAGAAGAACAACATAAAAAAATCGATGAAATCACTGAAGAAATACTAAACTCCCTTAGAGATGACACGCCAACTACAAAAACGGACTGTAATAAAATTGATCCTTCTGATTTACAAGATTCTGACAATATCACACGGCTAATTCAAAACAATCTAAATCCAAACTGCCTTGACCATGCGAAAATCATCATGACGCCCAATGGGACTACGTTCGATCACGCCCGCTACGAAAAAGAGGGGTGTAATTATCTCAAGCCAATTTACCGCAAGCTTAGTCGAGAGGTTGCCGCTGACAAGAATCAAGATCGGCGAGAAGAAGCGACCGCAGCTTCAATCACTCTCAATGGGGCTATGGAGCTTCTTTGCAAAAAATTTCTCTTTAACCACCATGCAATGATGTAGTGGACTATGCTTCGATCGTCCTACCGGAGAATATGGGGAATTCCGTATGATCTCTTGCTATGTACGGGAAGTTTTTGTTTCTGGGGACTGGGGCCTCGACGGGTGTGCCCGTCATCGGATGCAGCTGCGCCGTTTGCTCCTCCACTTCCATCTACAACAAGAGGCTCCGTCCAGCAGGGCTTGTCCAGATCGGGCAGAAGTCGCTCCTCATCGACGTCGGCCCCGATTATCGCCAGCAAGCGCTAAAATATAAAATCGACCGTCTCGATGGCGTATTGCTGACGCACACTCATTACGACCATATTTCCGGCATCGACGAACTGAGGACCTATTATTTGACGCAAAATAAGGCTATGCCTTTCCTTCTCTCCAAAGAGAGTTCCGAGGACTTGGCTGTTCGGTATCACTACCTCTTCAAGCCGGTGGAGCCTCAAGCGTCATTGACTGCCCAGATTGAACTGCATAGATTGGCAGGGGAGAGGGGAGAGGTTGACTTTTTAGGGGAAAAGATCCGCTATTTCAGCTATTTTCAAGGAAGGATGAGAGTCACTGGATACAGAATTGGCGATTTTGCCTACGTCTCGGACATCAAGGATTACCCTCAAGAGATTTTTGAAGCGCTTGCCGGCGTTGGCACCTTGGTTGTCAGCGCCCTTCGGGACGGGGTTTCCAAGCTGATGTTTTCATTCGACGAGGCGGCAGCTTTTTCTAAAGCGGCGGGAGCTAAGAGGTCTCTGATCACCCATATGAACCATGAGGTGGACTACGAGAGCGTAAATCGGAAACTTCCCCTTGGTGTACAATTAGCCTACGATGGATTGGAGATCGAATTTGGAATCTGAAACAATCGTTCGGGAGGGACGTCTCCAAATTCTTGGCAGCCAAGAAAAGAGGGCGCTCCTTATCGGGGCTTATTTGACAGCGGAGCTCAAGCCACAAACGATCGAACAGCTCGATGAATTGGAGAATTTGACGCGAACGTTCGGCTTGGCAACAGTTCTCAAGCTTCCGGCGCCGCTTCGCGAATACAATCCGGGGACATTTTTTGGTAAAGGGAAGGTTGAAGAGATCCGGCAACTGGCCATAGAGCACAAGTGCGATATCGTCATTTTCGACGATGAGATCTCTCCTCAGCAGCAGCGCAATCTGGAAAAGTCTTTCGAAAAAATTGTCATCGATAGAACGGAGCTGATCCTAGGGGTCTTTGCGCAAAGGGCGCAAACGAAGGAAGCGAAGCTCCAAATCGAGCTCGCCAGCGTTCGTTATCAGATGCCGCGTCTGAGGCGTCTTTGGACCCACTTGAGCCGTCAAAGGATGGGCGGCGCTGGCGGCGGATACCTGAAAGGGGAAGGGGAGAAGCAGATCGAGATCGACCGGCGATCTTGAAGAAGCGCAAGATCGACCAGCTGCAAAAGGAGAGCTCGAACAAGTGACAGAGCATCGCGAAACCCAGCGGAGCGCGAGGGAAAGGACAGACATTCCGGACTTTCGCCATCATCGGCTATACCAATGTGGGCAAATCGACGCTGTTGAACGCCCTGACCGAAGCGGATGTCTCTGGTCGAAGACAAGCTCTTTGCCACTCTCGACACGACGACACGCAAATTCACTCCTCTCCGAATAAGCAGGATATCCTCTTGATCGACACGGTCGGATTTATCCGGAAAATTCCCCATCAACTCGTCGCCGCCTTCAAGAGTACCCTGGAAGAAGCGGTCCAGGCCGATATCCTGCTCCACCTGATTGATGCGAGCAATCCGGTGGCGCCCGCCCAATCGGAGGCTGTGCTTGGCATTTTGAAAGAGCTTGGAGCAGCGGGCCGGCCGATCATCACAGTGCTGAATAAAATCGACCAATGCAAAAGCCGCCTCGATATCGACCGTCTCCGTTTCAAATATCCCAAAACGGTCGAAATCTCCGCCCTGAAGAGAACGGGATTCGATCGGTTGCTGGAACTCATGATCCGGGAGACCATGCTGCTGCGCAAGAGGGTTCACCTCCGCGTTCCCCAAAGCCAATACGCCTCTTTGAGCGAGGTGATGAGGGATGGCAAAATCATCACGAGGGAATATGATGAGAACGATATTCTTCTCGAAGTGGAGATCCCGGTCCATCTAGAGCGGAAAGTCGCCCACTTCGAGGTATAATCTCGACTTTGTACAATTTTGTGACGGCATCTCCGAGAGAATCGCTGGCCCTTTTTTCCTTTTTTTGCTCATAAATAGTGCCTTCGGCTATGAATTTCGCAAAAAAAGAAAAAAATTGCAGAGCGCTTCCTCTGGATCTGCTCGCCAAAAATTGTACAAAGTCGAGATAATACTCAAGGGCGCAATCTTAAAATTATCTTTTATATTGAAAAGATTTTGGTTTTTTTTGTATAATTTTATAAATTAATTTAAAGGAGTTGTCGTGTTTATTCAAAATAATATTGTAAATGGCGCTCAAATGCTTGCCAACCACCCCGTTCTAACTTTAACAAGTATCTCAATTGCATCCCAATTCGGGAACGAAATGACTCGAGCTGTCCTAGAGAAGACCACCCAGCTTGGTTTTGGATGCCTTCAAATGAAAAATGGAGTTTCTCAAGTAAGACAAGGAGGCATTGGCAATGCAATGATCGGAACCCTCAACACACTGTTGGGATCTGCGCAAGTAGCATATGCCACCATTGGATCTCAACCGGCATTAGAAAAGCCCAGAGAGCTGCTCGCTTGGCTCTCTAACATCGGAAACGGATTTCTCATAACACAACTCGGATACTATGTAACAAGAGAAATTGGGATACCGAACAAGATCATGGGATTATTCATAGGAACCATTGGACTCAGACAAATAGGGCACTCATTGAATCCAGCCACCCTTGCCAAATTTGATCAATCCGCGCGTGTTTATGTCAAAACGATACTGAGAGCTTTAGGAGATGTTGATGTGACATGCGCCGCGCCCGATGGGACGACGCATTATTACTCATTGGACAATGCATACGTGGATGCTTGTTGTGAAAAGAAAGCCAAAGAATTATTCTATAATAGTGGTCTTTGTGTTATAGAAGATCCTCATTATTCACTTGCGCGGATGGAACCAACAGAAAGATGTACTCGAGACGGATATCAGGAAGAAGTCTTAGTTCGTTGTGATTCGCATGGCTCTAACTCAAGCCACGGTACAGGAAGCGGACTTATGAGAGAAGAGATCGTTGCAAGTATTCGGGAAGAATGTAGCAGTCAAGAGCTTATACGTTGGCTCCGCAATGGTTGCATAACCTCAGTAGGCTGATTCTGAAGATGGGGTAACGATCAGGTAGGCAGCATATCAAATCAAAAATTTATTTTGATAGGTTCGTGGATTGACCAGGCGCCGGGATAATAATTACCCATTTTTTCTTGAAATTAATATTCAGTTTTTTTAAAATACATTATAAACAATGTAAAAAATGAGATAATAAGAATATGTCTATTCAACCGTTCAGTAAAGGAAGTGTTCTTCCCGTCGAACTCTAATACGTGCGATGCTGTTAACAATTCCTCGCTTTTGCAAAAAGTCTTAATGTTTGTACAAGGAGGTCAACTGGTCGGCATGGGCACTGGAGAAGAGGTGATCATACGTGGAATTTTGCAGGATGGGCTACTCACTCGAGTGCCAAAAGCAGTCTTAGGAATTTTTGGAAGAAACCATTGGGTTGACTCTCGACCTGCACAAGTTGTAAGAGTATGCCTATCAGCAGCGGCGTTTGTAGCTCTCCATTTAGGCAATTTCATGATTTACCCAGTAGAGCAAGTAAAATTTCAGTTAGCCAATGTACTGGGGCTCGGAATTGCTGCTGCGGCTGTAAAGGAAAGGACACAGGGTCCGTTTTAGCTGCCATGGGATTACACGGCCTTTATAATGCTCTCGCCGCGTCCATACCGAATCTATGGCTCGCAACGAATGCATGCTCTCTCTTTAAGAGCGATCCACCTCCGTCTCCTTTTGAGAGCGATCCGACCAATCCATTTCTAGATCGGAACATGTGTACTCTGGAATCGATCGCAAGATCTCCTACCTGCTCCTCTGAAAATAATGTTTTAGCAGAAGAAGCCGCATCTCACAAAGGAATGGCGGAGTATTACAAAGAAACGGCGGAGTCTTACAGAGAAAAGCAAGTGGAACATAACGAAAAAGCCGAATCTTTATTGCAACTTGCTCAAAGTCCTTATCCAGAATAGGTCCTCTTAAAAGCATTGTCATGTCTGAGTTTTTGGACTAAAATGGGGGGATGGCAAAGCAGCGGCACAGTCTTGCGATCTGGTCGGGGTTCGTGGCATCCCTATCGGGCTTTCTGCAAAGCTACGCGACCTGCATCATTGCAGGCGCGCTTCTTTTCATCGTCAAAGAGTTCAGCTTAACGCCAACATCTGAGGGACTGGCCGCCTCGATCATCATTTTAGGCGCCATCTTAGGATCTCTTTCTACCGGATATTTTGCCGACAAGTTCGGAAGACGGGCGGTACTTCTCTTTGCCGCTGTTTTGTATGCGGCCTCGAATATCCCCATCCTTTTTATTTCCAGTTTCCCTTTGCTTCTTTTCCTTCGCTTTACAACCGGGATCGCAGCAGGGATTACCTCTCTTTCTTGCCCTCTCTATTTGGCTGAAATCGCCCCGTCTGCAAAACGCGGGGCGTTCGTTGGCTGTTTTCAGTTGGCCGTGACGGTCGGCACTCTCATCGCCTATGCTATCAATTTAGGATTCACAGTTTCTGAAAATTGGCGGTTCATGCTTTTTTTTACCGCCATTCCGGCAGCTTTTCAGGCGGCGCTCTTGTTTACGATTCCTGAAAGCCCCAAGTGGCTTTTGGGATCAGGGCAAACGAAAAAAGCCGCCGCCGCTTTGAAAGCTCTCCACACGGGCGATGATCCTCCTCGGAAAAACCATGAACTGGAAAGTTCGAGTTGGAAGCGCCTTTTTTCTCCCTTTTTTCGCAAAGGGGTATTGATTGGCATCTCCGTCGTCGTCCTGCAGCAGTGGTGCGGCATCAACGCGATCATCTATTTCGCACCAAAGATCTTCCAAGAAGCGGGGTTTGAGAGCGTGAAAGGGGCGATCGCGGCGACCTTGGGTTTAGGCTGCATTAACTTCTCTGCCACCGTTCTCGCATTATTTTTGATCGACCGGCTTGGGAGAAGAACCCTTCTCCTCCTCAGTCAAGGCGGAGTGGCTTTGAGCCTTCTTTTCTTTACGGCGACATTTATTTTTCCCAGCCATTTTTTCATCTGCGTCCTTTGCCTCATCCTCTTCATCGTCTCATACGCCATTGGACTGGGTCCGATCCCTTGGGTCTTGGTTTCGGAGATCTATCCTTTATCCATCCGCGCCCATGGCATCGCGTTGATGACGTTTTTGAACTGGCTCTGCAACTTCCTCGTTGTCTTTACCTTCCCCCGCTTCCTTGCCGCCTGGTCAGGCTCTGGAGCCTTTGGCCTTTATACCCTGATCGCCATCGGAGCGTTCTTCCTTTTCCAATGGATCATCCCGGAAACAAAAGGCAAGAGCCTCGAGGAGATCGAAACATCCCTGTATCGCTAAGGATAAGCTTGCTTGACGAGGATTTGTCGGCAGACGTTTTTGAGGAGGAGCATGATGCTTTGGGCCTCATGAGTGTCCATCGCGGCCGATTTGTGAATTTCTTGTTCGATGTGAGGGGAGAGGCGCAAGAATAATTTAGCAAGCTCTGCCGTTTCGATAAACTTGGGATCGTTTGCCGGAAGGTCGAGAACTTCGTGCAAAGCCTTGAGCATTTTCCCATATTCGACGGCAAGCAGGCGGAGCCGCTCTTGAGGTAAGGGGTCTACGATCAGGGGCGCGACCGCGGGAAAGATGATGAAATTGGCAAATATGGAAATCAGATAGGCCCCGACAAAGAGCCTCAAGCCAGAAAAAGAAAATAGATCTTCTATGCCGCTCTTTACGCAAACTCCGAGGCTTCCTTGAGAAAGGCAGCTTGTGAAATAGCGGGCGACCGGGAGGAGGAAAGCTCCGGCTCCGAGAGCAAGCCCGACGAGTTGCATAGTGCTGTCGATGGCGGCGTCGCATTCCGCCTTGGTATCGAAGCCGAGATTGCCCTGATGAAGATAAGGGGACAACCTGGAGATGTTCTTAGGACATACGCGGTATTGGATCTCTTCCGGCTTGGACTGGGAAATCAGTTTGAAATTCTGCCAGGCGAATTTCTCGTCCCATTCAGGCTGTTTAGGGAGGATCCAATATTTCATTTTTTGGTAGGCAAAGCTCGTCAGCCCGTACGTGACCGAAAGGATAGGAAGGGCGCCGTAAAATTTTAATAGGCTCATGGCGTCCTCTCAAAAAGAGGATTTGGATCGAGAACTTCTTGGCAGGCCGCTTTTAAGTGATTCGTAAGTTTTAGGGCCTCCTTTTTCGGGATTTGCAGCTCTACATGAAGAATGGCTTCGATCAGTTCGGAATTTTTTTGGATGCGACTGCCTAAGTCCTCTGCCAAAGAGGAATCGGTTTTTGACAGCTCTCTCAGGTTGTTGGCGGCCGTTAAGAATAGGGTTTCAAGCCGGGACTGCCTCCAGCCCAAAGATGGGTCGTGAAGGAATTTTCCGAGCCAACCCTTCCTGTGGGCATAGAGGGAAGCGGCCAAAAGGAGCCCTGCTCCGGCAAGCACGGTCTTCCCAGGGGTATTTTGCCAAAAGTCGGCGGCCTCTTTACTGCAAATAGCATAGGCGCGGGCCTTTTCGGATGAGTTCTGCCCTTGGAGACAAGCGATCCTCAGGACTCTCGCAAGGACAAAAATGGCAAGGCCGGTGAGCCCCGTTTGCGCCGCAATCGCCCGGTCGCCGAGGGCCGTTTGGTAATGGACAGGGTCGTCGTAGCCGAGGCGGATCGCATTTTGGCGGGGCACCCGCTTAAATACCTCAACGGTTGCGATTGATTGGATCGCATTGCTTGAGGTCATAACGCCCAGCCGCCGGAGGTTATAAGAGGGATCGTTCGGCCGTAAAAATGCAGTGTCAAGGGGAGCCGGCGGGGTGATGGGTTCGAGCGCCGGTTCTTTTTTCAGAGGAGAAGCGGCAGCGCCAAAGAAAATGCTTTGGAGCCAATGGACAAATTCCAAAAACCAGCGGCAAATCTTTTCCCAAACGGCTTCCATTGGTTTTTCCACCGCCTGTCTCGTAATCATTCGACCTTTGAGCGAGCCGGTCTCCAGTTTGGGAAAAATGAGTGGAGGTTCGCTTTGTTTAGAGATGGCAGATGTCATGGCTTACCTTTCCGTAGTTCCTGATAAATTTGGCCAAGCGCGCTATTTTTATAATCCCGTTTCGACTGCTCCTTGAAGGCGCAAACGGACTCTTTAAAATGTTTTTCCATTTCTTCGATTTTGCCTTTTTCCCAACTGAAGAACGAGGCGCTTCCAGCGCTGCCCAGCCAAGTTTTTAAAATGGCCTGTTCTTTTTCATTGTAATGAACCTGGCCGTCGAAATACTTGGCTTGGACAAGAAGGCGAGCTAGTTGTGGATTTTTCTCCAATTCGCCCTTGGGGATTGGCGGATTGCTTTCATAGAGGCTTTTCAAATCGAGATCCCCGATCCATACCTGCACATCATCGCCGCCGGCCTGTGGAGAGACAGCGGCATCGCTAAATAAGTTGTACCACGAGTGCTTCTCGGTAAAATAATCCTCGCCGGTCCACCGGGTTTTTAGAAGGTCTGGATCTTTTCGTTTGCGCGAAAGTCCCTGTTTTTCCTGGAGGGCCGCTTTGAAGGCCGCCGCATCGAAGGGCTCCAAGGCGATGAGCTTGAATTGATTCGTCCTTCGGTTTTTTACGATCATAATGTTTAGCATGGGTTTCTGGAATTGGCTGAAGGGGAGGCCATGAGTAGGCGTGAGTTGAAAATTGGTGCTGAGCAAAAATTCCTCATCGAAGATAGGCATTTCAGCGACGATTCGGTTTGTCGTCATAAAATACGCCGCCGACGACCACGAACGAGCCTCCTCGTACATTTCCGATTTTTCAACGCTCGAGGCGTCGAGCGCCCAACTGTAATGGGTCGCGGGATGAACGTCAAGCCGTTTTGCTTGGCTTTCTTCTTGCTGCACCATTTGTTCTTGCTGCTGCTGTTGCTGCTGCTCTTGCTGAACCTCGACCTGCTGCTCCATACCGGAGGAGAAAATCGATTTTCTCACCTTGTCTGGCAGCTCCGCGCGGCTCACCGTCTGGTTCATGAGGGCATGGATCTCATTTTTATATTGCGCAAGGCCGCCATTCAGCCCGAGCCGATCGATGAGCCGGTCGATTTTATCCTTGTAGGCTTCCTGAGCGTCCACGAGGTCGGTCCCTTGGCCGTAGTTGAGGAAAGGGGAGATCGTCTGTTTCTGGAAAAAGAGAGGCTCGACCAGTTTGACAAGATCGTTTATGAATCCGATATTTTTAAGCTGAAGGAGTTTTCCCATGAACCATTCTTCGACGACGCCGCTGAGTTTGTGGGTCGTTGCGACCTCGTTGTTTTCGCCTTGGCGGCGCGCTTCATGCCGGATCAAATACCGGATCACTTCTTTCTCACCCACAGGGGCATCCGGCGAAAGGCCGAGGAACTCCCGGATGGCCAGCGCATCGCTCTCTAAGAGGGCGATTTCGATCCTCTGTCCTCCTGCGATCTTCCTCATCCGGCCCACAGCCTGGATGAAGTCGCGCATGATCATCTTCTTGCTCACGGTACCTAGGGCAACGGCGTCGATCGCTTGTTTGATGTCGATCCCAAACGTATGTTTTTGATCATAGATCGTGAGCTGTTTTTCGACGGGGCAGGAGCTTCTTTCCAATGGGATCAGCGTTGATTCCCCTTTTTCCCAAATCTTGGCGAGGTCTTGTTTATCGAACACGATGGCGCACTCCGCGGAGGATCCGTTCTTTATGCGGGCCTCCAGCCACTCCTTGCCCGTTTCTTCTAGGTCGAATTCTTTGAGGGCGCCGCCGCCGTCGATGAACGCCAAGATGTGGCGGAATTTTGAGCCGTCGATCATTTCGTCCCTGAGCTCTTTCGCTCTCGGGAAAGTCGTTACTTTGTTTTTCGCTTGGGCATAGGCTAATGCGACGATTTGCCCCCTTGCCCCCTTTTCGAATTTGGGGGGGAGCGCGTCATGGAAAGCGCCTGAGTCCCACAAGGCTCCGGCGAACCCTTTTACCGTATGGAAAAGAAAGCCGAAGATTTGCGAGGTGGCTTTGAGGTTTTCCGGATAGACCTTCGCTTGCGGCAACACATATTTTCCAAGAAGGGCAAATTTTTGTTTCGGATCGGCGTCGAGAACTTTCATTAACCTGTCGACGATGTCGGGATTGAATAAAGGAAGATCGTCCCTCTCTCCGAAATAGCTCTCGAACTCGACGTGGGCTTTCGTCTTATAATTGGGATTTTTCTTGACCTCTTCAGTGTTCTCTTTCATCTCCTTCAAGGCTTTTCCTTGAAGGTCAAAGACGAGTTTTTCGAGGATCGGCCGTCGAAACGCCGGCTCTTTCAAATAGGCTTGGATCGATTCGTTGACCCGCTCAAACGGATCGCTGCGTTGCGAGCCGAGATTCGGCGCGTTGCTGCCGCTGAATGGATCTGCGAGCACGCTCGTATGGGTATGGAATCCGTAGTTTTCCCCAAAATTTTTCTCCAGCGTGAGAGGAAGGAGGATGTTCAGCTGCCCTCGGATGAGGCCGAGCTGGTCGCGGAGCTCAACGTCGGAAATTTTTTCGACCCAAATTTCTGCCTCGTGAGTCGGGTCATCGCCCAAGAAATAGTTCTTGAGCCGCTCTTTTTCGGGAGCGGAGCAGTTTCGGTAGAACTGATGCAGCAAGGGGAACTCTTTCCCATTTTCTAGAAATGACAAAAGTTTTGCCGTCAAGGCCGGTTTGATTTTTTTCTCGAAAACTTTTGGTGTGCACGCCTTGGCTTTGCTCGGAAAGAATTCAAAGCTGGCGATTTCAAGGATCTCGGGACTTGTCAAAAGCTCATATATTTTTAGGGTAAGCGAGAGGTAGCTCTCTCCGATCGGCTGCGCCTCTCCGGCTGGAAAGTTGAGCTCGGAGCGAGGATTGAAGATCATGTCGGCCTCATCGCAAAGCACGTAGCCTTTTTCTTTGAAGAGTTTGAAGATCTTGCGCATGAGTTCGGCTTGCATTTCCCGCTCAGGGGTGGGAGACTGGTTCCAGAGCCGTAAGATCCGGACGAATTGGTTGCGGAACGCTTTGATATCGCGGTCGGTGGTCATGACGAATTCCCGATTTACGATGGCATCCTCGAACATCTTCAAGAGGCCTTTCAAGTTCTCTTCGCTCAAATCGGTATTGATATTGAATTGGAACCGTTTCACCTTTTGCATAAAGGACTTGCCGAGAATTTGTTCGCCTTTCTTCATATTATCGATGAGGGCTTCAGGCATAATGGCCATGCAAAGGCGGGTGCCGTCTGCGCACCAAAAGGCGAATGTCGGCAGTTGGTAAGTAGTTTTCCCTTTCCCTACCATCATTTCTTGGATCAAATTCTCTAGGATGAGCGCTTCCAAGGATCCTTCGATTTCGACCGCGAGCCCAGGCAGGTTTTTGATCTGTTCTTCTAAGTAATAATTGCCGTTATGGTATTCGAACACTTTCAAGAAGCGGTTCTTCTCGGTGGGGATGTAGTGCCGTTTGACGTTAGCCGCCTGAACGAACTCCGTTAGGGCCAGTTGGAGGAGCGGATCGTCCTCTTTCAAAAAGCCTACCCGTTCGACCTCCACCATCTTTTCGATCACTTTGGCCCTTTGCCCGTTTTGGATCGCCATATCGAGATAAAGGGCGATCCCTCGGTCGAGGTTGGCGATATCATCCGCTTTCAATTCGGGATTTCTCGACTTGAGGGTCCCGAGCGCATTTTTCCTATAGAGGACGATCAGCTCATTCAATTCGACAGGCGCCGATGCATCGCCATCCATCGGGGGCTGCGAGCGGGCCGCTTTTTCAGGATCGTTGGGCGCTTTCGCAAAGAGGCGCAAGATGGCAAGTTCTATCCCGGCAAGCGCCTCCCGCATGTAATAGTGCGTTTTTTCGAGCTCGAGACGCTTTTCTTTGAAAAAAGCCAGATTTTTCAATGTGTAATGATTTGTATCCTTAGATTCGAGATAGAAGAGGGCGTCTTGATAATAGAAGTCGAACGCCTTCTTTTCGAGCGAGGTGGTCTCTTGTCCGAGGAGAAGGTCTTTGAGGTCGGCCTCTGTAAGGCCGCCATTTGCTTTTTTAGGGGCTGGGGTGACAAAATCGAGAGGATCGTCAAGAATGGGTTGCAGCAAGAGCGAGTGAGGAGCGGCCGTTTTTCCGTTCCCTACGGGTGCATGAAGCCATTGATTGATCTGTTTCAAATCGAGCTTGTTGCCGGAGGCTAGGGAGGCGATGGCATCTTTGGCCCGATCGGGATTTTTTATTTTCAGCTCTTTCAGGATTTGGAGATCTTTCGGATCGATATCGGAAATTTCGAGGAGCGCCAGTTCTTCATCGAGGTCCAGGCGGAAGAGCCCGAGCTTGGGAAGAGTTTTGAAATATTCGTCCGCGACTGGTTTGCCTAATTTGCCCCCCTCGTTTTGGACTAAGACCGCGCTCGCGAGGGCTCGAAGCGCGGTCAATGGGGGAGCGTGATGGGGGACATACTGGTTGAGACCTGAGATCAGTTGGAGGATCTCCTTTTCTTTTTGAGGGAAGGGACGGCTGCTTCCGCCAAATTCCCTCAGGAGCGCGAATGCGTCTTTGTATCGCTTTTTGGCCCCGTGGATCATCGCGAGATAAAAGTTCGCGCCGAGATCGTTTGGTTTGGAAAAGCGCTTGGCGCCATCGAACTTGTCGAATGTGTAGTAGGATTGTTTGATTTTCTTTTCATCCAACTCTTCGGAGTTTCTCTCGAAGGCAAGGCTAGACGAGAGGGAGCTTCCCTTGAAGGGGACGAGGGGTTGGGCGGCCAAAATGAGTTTTTCTTCCCCCTTTTTATTTTGCAGCAAGAGGAAGTTGGGCAAGTTAGCCCCTAGGGGATTGTTCTGATGGCGCTTGAGATGATACCCGGCGAATTGCTCCGATTTAAAAAGAGTTCCGTCTTTGACAAACGACAGGGAGAATCTTGGAAATTCGATCCGCGCCGTCTCTTTTGTCCGAGGGTCTTTCCAAATCAGCGTTTGGGTGGGGTCTTCGAATTGGTTCGCCCAAGAAAAAGTCTTTTTTTCTTTCGCAAGGTCGACGAGCTCGAGAGGCGCCATCCCGCCTTTGGCGGTTGTGATTTTTCTTAGGATTTGACGAGAATCGGCTATTTTCAAAATCTCCGAGCTTCCGATTTCTGCCCGATATTTTGGCTGAGATGTCTTGGCATCGAGGATGAGCATTTCTCCCTTCCCGTGCCAATGGGTGTGCCCGGCGATCAGGGGCAAGGCGGGCAAGATCCATTTATCTTTTTCCAACGTTGCGATCGCAGAGTTGATCGCATGGACTATTTGATCGATTTCCGATTTTTCTTTTTTCTTGCCGAGAAGCACATCGCGGGGAACGTATTGATACCAGCCGCGGGGGAATTTTCTTTGGATCACATACTGTCCATCCAGTTGCCGGATGAGGCGGTTCACGGCGTTATGCTGATCAGTAAATTCAAATGTGCTGAGCGAGGTCGCCTTGCACCGGAATTCCTTGTCATATAGCGCCGCAAAGACGGGGCTGTTCAGCGCGTCGGCAGGAAGGGGAATGCCGCTGATTCCAGGGGCGATCACGAGTCCCTGTTGCAAGTCGAGGATCGTTCCATCTACGGCGGTAAAGACGAGAGGGTTGTCCTGGGATTTCGTAAACTGGGGGCTTTTGGTCAGGGAGGGATAGACTTCCCGGGCGATCCGGTCTAAAAAAGAGGGGTCGGTTTGCGTGGCTGTCAAAATGGCGGGGGCGAAACGGGCAAGGAGTCGCTTAAGATCCGCAGCGAGGAGCGGGTCGACCGTAACACCCGACGGCGGGAAACTATGATAGAAGAGGACGTGGCGCAAGAAATCTTCCGCCTCCCCGGCCTCGAGCGTAGCTTTCGCCAATTTCTGCTGAGCGAAAAGCCCATGGACCACCCCTAAAGATTCGGGAGGCGCCCCTTCGAGGGCTCTCTTCAAGGTGGACTTTTCCCCGTCCGCAAGGGAGGTGAAAAATGGGGGCGCCGGATGATTTTTGTAAACTTCTGGATGATCTTGCCGGGCCTGCAGGCTGTATTGGCCAAGGCGCGAGGCTAAGAGAAGAGCGAATTCGGATGCCGCATGGTTGCCGATTTTCGCATTCAGAAGGTACTCGTCTTCCGCGAATTCGGCCAGCTGCCGCTCTAATTCGGGGCCCCGGTTTTTCATGGCCAGCTCATCGCTGAGCAGCGGCGCGTCGAAGAGAAGTTTCAGACAGTAGGTCTGCAGGTCAGGGCGTTGGAGAAGGTTCGGCTTTTTCCGGAAAAAAGAAAGGGTGTTGGCGATTTGCACCGCGGGCTCGGTGCGAAGCGAGGCGAGCTCTTCATATTCTTGTTTCGTGAGATATTTCTTCAGTTCGTCGATATCTTGGACCATGACGACGTTGAGGTCGTATAAATTCCGGCCCGCTTCCGTGATGCCAGGGTAAAACGCCATGAATGAATTCGACGGAAAGGGGAAAAATTTACCGAGTAACTTTTGGAAGAAGTTTTTAACAGGATCCCAGTGATCTCCCTCGATCCTTGTCAGGTGGCGCCCTTCGATCTGTCCGATGATCTCGTCTATGACAGGTCGCTGGAGATGATGGAATTGGTGGGCCTTGTCGGTTCCGTCGGCAATCTGGGGATTGTCTTGGAAAATGGATTCGTCGATCCCATCGACTTTGGGATAGATGAACCAGCCTTTTAGCCCCAAAAAGGAGTAGACCGCGCCGGGCGCTGGGCTGATTTCGTTGGCTGCGTCAACCCCTTCGAAGCTCACTTCGTAGGATTGTTCGGTCTTCTTGAATCCTGACGGTTTGACGAAGGTCCCGCGGAAAAAATATTCGGCGTTGAAAGCGATCCTGCGGGCGGCATAAAACGCCTTCGGAAGAAAGCCGCCGGTCAGCATCTCCTTGTACACGCTCACCTCCGGCATTTTCGTTGGGAAAGAGGGGACGAAACGGTCCAAATAGTCTTTAAGATGCCCGCCCTCCATGATGAAGGATTGGCTGAGCTGTTTGATGATATCAGGGTTTTTGGCGATCTCGTCTGCCAACGTTCCTTTGCCGAATAATTGATCCATCATCACGACCCCTTTGACAACATTCTCGGACAACTCGAAACCGCCCATCATAATTTTGGGCGTGGCGACGAGATCTCCGGTGAAAAAGGAGGAAAGTCTCCGTTTCACCGGGGATAAGTTCGTTTCGAATAAGGAATCGCCGTCTCTGTGCTTTGCAAAAAGATTTTGGAGCGCTGGATTTACTAAGTGATGTTCGAGAGCCTTCATCCGCTTTTCGAGCTTTGGGTCGCCGAGTTGATAAAAGACGCCGCGGTTGAAGACGTAGGGGGCGATTTCCTTCAACGGCATATGCTGGTCGTTCAGATGTGTCGATGACGGAAGCTTTTCCATTAACCGGTCGGCAAGGGCCATCGTTTCCATCATGAGCAGCCCTGAGTCGGCGTCGGGAAGGCGCGGGACGCTCGCATCGAAATAGCTTTTGAAATAGAAGTTGCTGATCGTCTCCAAAGAAAACAGGACTTTTTCCGCCATTTCAGGGGTCAATCCCTTCCAGAACGTCTTGTCTAAGGCCGCTAAATTGAAACGGTCGAAGAAGGATTTCACCGAGAAGACGATTCCGTCGTAGTTTTCATTTTTGTATTCGGCCGTCAATTGGGCTGCGTAATCGAACATCCTGCTCATGTTCGAAAGGGCAGGGCTCCATCCGGTAAAATCTTCGATCAGCTTCAATTTGGCAAGCGGCGTCGCGGCGTCGCTGATCGCTTCAGAGCGGTCGGGAAGAGCGATCGTTTCTCCTAATCCCCCGAAGATCGGTTCGGCGCTGACGGGAGGGATCTTTTCAGCCAAGCCGCGAAAATAGGCCGACTCCTCTTTTTTGATCCTCGCTTTCACTTCGCCTAAAAGGGAATGGGCGTAGAGGAATTTTTCTTTAGGGAGGACGGCGTTATCCAAGAGTTGACGATGGAGGATCTCAAGGGCGGCTTTATTCAAGTTCAAGAAAATTTCCGGCTCCGTTTCAGCCAAAACCGGAGCCTGGCTCAAATGGACAAGGCTCGCCAGTTTGATGTCGGCGGCGGCATCCCCTTTGTCTTTGAAGAAGGTTTCCCAAACTTCCCAAGGATTGTTGAAAAAAGAGACGGAAGGGGCTGTGCTAAAATGTTTTTTGAGAAAATCGTCGAATGTCCACCCTTTTTGCAGAACTAAGCCGGACATCGCGGCAATCGATTCTGCAACGTCTTTGCTTCGGGTTCCCATAGTTTGCTGGACAGTCTGCCCTAGCCGCATTGCTAGGCAGGTCCACATCGGGGTCTTCACAGAACAACCGTTTAGTGAGTTGTCCCAGTTTTGGCCGAGGAGCGAAATCAAGGGTGTGAGTTGATTCGCCTCTCCCACAGCGCTTGTCGCTTTCAGTAAATCTGCCAAAAATTCGGGCTTCAACAATCGATCCCGCTGGATCTCTTTGAAAAGCACGTCGTTTTTCCCTTGGTAGATTCGAACCAAGTAGGCGGCCCCTTTTTTTGACTTTTCGATTCGGAGGAGGGCTGTCGCCTCTTTAAAAAACGGTTGATCTTCCATCGACGAAATGAGGGTTTGGAGAGGCTGTCCGGAATTGACCCTCTGTTGCAGTTGGCTGATGGTGCCCAGGATCGGTTGTTCGACAGTCAAAGGAATAAAAACGGCGCTCCGCTGATTCGCATCCAACGCATCGAGCCGGCTGGCAAGCTCGCCCCGGAGCTGAGCGCTCGCCGATTTCACAACTTCGTCGTGTTCATAACTGGAGGTAAGAAAGCGGATGATGGGATAGCGCATCATTTGCTCTCGGAAATTTTCTAAGAGCTTTCCGATCGCTTCCATGTCGGATAGGGCGGATTGGAGTTCTAAATCTTTTATCTGAGAAAGGAGCGGTTTGAGAGAAGCTGTGAAGAGGAGGAAGCCTGGGGTTTCGAGTTTTGTATTTGGGCCGAGGTCCTTAGCAAACATCGCCGCGAGAGACTCCTTCTGCACCGGAATGGGAAGAGCGGTTCCAGCCATGCTGCTCAGCGGCTCTTTGTCCTTGGCGTTTCCAGAGTTTGGCGCAACCTTTGCCGTGGTATGGAACGATCCGATGAGTTCGGAGGCTCTCTTCCGTTCTATCTCGATGCTCTCCGACCAGCTTTTGGCCGCCTCGACCCCTTGGGCCTCTTTGGGAGGGCATGAGTCTAGAAGGAACCGCTCCTTGCGGATCTCGGGGATTTTTTGACGGAGCGTATCGGGAAAATGATGGGCCTGCCTGCTTAAAAGATCTTCCAATTGATTGAGACTTTCGTTGATCTCGTCAAGGCCGGTCCGTCCCTTATCGAAGAGAGTTGAAAACAGCTCATCTTGACCCGGGGGGATCAGTTTTTCCGGCTCGAACATCTCTCCCGGATCGGAAAATAAGCCGGCGAAATCCATCCAGACGGCCTGGACGATCCCGATTTTTTGACCTTGCGAGGCCACGTTACCCAAAAACCTAGCCTTGAAAGCGTCGCAGTGAAGAGTCGCTGCTGTCAAATAGTCGCTCAAAAAGGGGGCGGAGGTGCCGAAGGCATTGACCGCTTGCTGCAAGAGCAGCGGGTTTGCGGCCCCTTGGACAGAGGAACTGAGCCCTTGCAGCGCATTCATCGCTTGCCTCCGAGGATCCTGTCGGTGGCTCGCGAGAGTTTATGAGTAATGAGAGACGTTGCAGCCGCATCGATACGGGCGACGCTTCTCAGCCTTTGTTGGATCATGGGTAGATTGACTTTCAGGCTGGCCGCGATTCTTTTGATGTTCTTTTGCGTATCAGCATCGCCGTTTTTGGGCGCGTTGGAGATAAAATCGGCTAGTGCCGAATAAACTTTGCAAAGCGCGCTCGTCCGCATTTTTTCGTTAGGATCTCTCAAGAAATATCTCAGCGCCGTATAGGTCCCGATGCCCCACATCGCAGTGCAGAGCGTCCAAACGATGGTCCCAGTGCGGTTCCCCTTGTCGGCGAGGTTGGAAAGAGCGAGGGAGACGCAATCGGAGGAGACGGAATAAAAATCCTTCTGCCAATCTTTGAGAGCCATGCATCCGAGGGTCCTGTGAAAAACGCTCAAAATCTGAGGGGCGAGAACGAAGAAGATGGTAGCGCCCGTAGCAAATCTCTGAATGGATTCACGTCTGGGTTTAAAAAAGGGAGTTTTTTGATAAACCTCGCGAGTGACGCAGGCCGTGGGAGAGAGAATGGCGTATTTCGGGTTTGACAGGAGGAGAAGATTCGCCTGAGGCTGGTTTTCTTGGAGAAAGGGGGCTGCGGTCAGAGTGCCGGGCTCTTTGACATTAGGCGGGGCGACCGACATAAAGGGCCTCTTTAGCCTGTTTTTGGTTCCGCTCTTCTTGCAGAATAATGGATTCGGCCGCCCGCGCTATTTTCGCCGTCAGCAGATTGGCCTGAGGGTGGGAAATCTTCGCCGCTTCGCGTAAAGCAGCGTAGATCAGCTTCGCGTTGTCGGAAATTTTGAGCGCGGTCTCTAGGATCTTTTCTTTTTCTTGTTTTCCGGCTGTCCTATACTGGTTTTCCAAAGTAGCTGCCGCTTGCGAATATTCGCGGTCGAGGGATTCGAACCGTTCCCTCTGGGTCTTGTCTTGGAAGCGCCAACGGGCCGCGGCATAGGCTCCCGTTCCAAGAACGGCAACTCCTGAGAGCAAGGAAATATAGGTCATTATGTTGACGGGGCTCGCAAGGGCATCCAAGACCTTCTCGGCGCATTTATAGGCTTCCCCCGCTTTTCCTCTCCAAAGCAGCGATCCGCATTGAGAGGCTTTCAGGGCGATAAAAAGGAACGGGATGGTCAAAGCGGTGAAACCGGCGGCGACACAGGAAAATTCACGCAGCTTGCTGCCGGAAATCTTGGATTTCGGCGCTTTTTTATAAACAGATTCCGTTGTGCAGTTATTTGGATTGGAAGCGTTGAAATTGGCTAACAATTCCAAGTTCTTTTGGGGATTGTTTTCGCAAAGAAATAAGTTTGATGAAATTGCCATTTTAGTCACAAATCCTATTTTTTTGGGTGGATAATACCACATGTTCATAATTGTTTCAATATGAAAATTTTGTATGTCGAACTATGACAATTAAAATTAAATTATGGTCTTTTGGAGCTCGGTCAAGTTTTGCTTGATTTCATCGGCAAATCCCCCACAGGCTTTAGCGCTTGGCAAATTAGCACACATCTCTGCAAGGTTCACTCCAATTTCGGACACCGAATGTTGCAACGCGTTCTTTAGCTCCACGTCTTTCTTTTGGACATACTCTTGCTTCCATGAATCCTTCAGACTGTGCCTGAAGGCTCCATATTGATCCATTCTGCCTGCATGGGCGTAGCATCGATTCCAGTCGACGCTTTCCGTCACATTCACGCCCTTGCAATCATCGACAGATTTTTCCAAAAGACCGCGATAGGTGCGATAGATCCTGATCGACCTTTCCACATGCCTTTGACAAGGCTCGAAATCGAGGTTTTTTTGACAAACTTTTTTAGCAAAATCGACATAGCCGTCCAGGGCCAACCGGACGTCGTGTTGGAGGACGATGGTTTGCTCCACCCCGTAGTTTTTCATCCACTCAGCCCCTTTCCCGACGATCCAAGAGGCCCAAGCTAGAGCCTTTTTGAGCCGACTTGCCCTGTCATAGCAGACCATCCCGGCTGCTCGGTCTCCTTCTTTCAGGCGGACGCAATCAGTCGCTGCGCTTTGCATCTCGCCGATATCGCCTTCGAATAGGCTGACCGCCTTTTCAATAAAGTCCCTAGAATTTTTTAGGTCCGCCTTGGCTTTGGGATCGGTCAGAATCTTTGCCAAATTGATGACGTCGCGAGACGATTTTTTGGCAAGGGAGAGGGCTTTCGCATTTTCAAGAGCTCTTTCGCAAAAAGCGTTCGGGGTTTCCTTATCATGGCAGCTCCGTGCCAGGTTCATAGCGTGGAGTAAACCATGAGGATGGGAGCCATTCGTATGGGCTTTGAGGACTGTGAGGCAGCTTTTAGATGTCCTCTTTGCGTCCCGGCATAAGTGGACCGCTTCTTTTTCGAATGTGTTGTCTTTCCTATCAATCAGATGCTGGATGATGGCGGACGACATCGGGGCGTCTTCTTTCAGATGCTTTGTGATGAAGCCTCTTCCTGTCTTTGGCCAAGTTTTGAATGTCTTCTGCTCGTTATACATCGAATCAATAAAGTTCTTTGCAGAATTTGGCACGAACGGTTGGTTCCCTTGGCTTTGAAAATCTTTTTCGGCCTGAGTAAGGTAATCGTTGATGTGGATGACGTTGCCGACCGACCACTTATAAACGCCGTAACAGGCAGCAGCGATGATGCCTAGCTTCAAGAAGCCAAGAGCGGCGCTTTTTCGAGCTGACTCATAATCTTTCATTCGATATGCTTGGCAGCCTCTGTAAAGATCTTTTAGGCCAATCCATCGAGCGATCCTTGAACCGGAGGATCTCCAGTCATTCTTTAACGCCGGGGTGGGTTGGGGAAGTTGTGATTGAAAATTTGATTCCTTCGAAACTTTCATAAAATTTTTTAAGAACTATGTTCAATTTTACGCATAATAACAGATCTGGTATAATAATGTCAAAATAAACAAAGAATGGATTTACCATGAATCGTGTAGCCGTTTACGCCGTAGGCAGTTATCTCCTAGCCGACCTCGCCGGAAAGCTTCCGGATCAGATCAGTTTCTGCGGCTCGGTGTTCCGCAATATGCATAAATTGGCCTTTGGGCCCTTGGAGGATAAGGTAAGCCAAATCGTGACTAAGATTTTGCCTCAGTACTTCACTAACTCCAATACGAACTTCACTACTACTTTTGATGCCAAAACATTGGGTCAATGGGCCTTCCAAGCGGGGCAAAATTTTATCAATGGTACAGGAATCGAGCAAGGCGCTGTGGGCGCATTCTCTGCAGGCTTCCTGCTGCGGGAATCTCAAAAGTTTGCCGATACAGTAGGCCTCGATCCTGCGAAAGTGAGCGAAATAACCTCCCGCGTCGTAGGGGATCTCATTGCCAATGCCGACGTTGCAGACGTTATGGCGAAACTCAACGAAAAGCTCCACTCGATGATTGAAGCCTTGGATGTGCACGACCTGATCCAACACCTCACCGACGATTTAGGGAAGGTGCTAACGACCGCGATGAGAAATGTCGGGGGCCAAGTGATCAATGTCGCGACCTTCGAGCTTCTCCCCATCATTTTATTAGGCTTGGCAGCCGCCATTGCCACCCCACTCGCTACTTATTGGGTGTATCGGAAAGCCTTGCACAATATCGGCACTCCGAAACTTGCGACGGAGGTTCACCAACACACCCTCATCACTCCATTGACCGAACGGGTCAAAAGCGCCGCCTCGTCCCTTTTCGGCTCCAGCCCCAAGCAAAAAAAGCCCGTCTTCAGCCCTAAAATCACACGCCGCGTCAACGAGCTCATCGCCGCTACTCAAAATATCCGCAAGAACGGAGGGTATTTCCAACACGTCCTTTTCTACGGCCCCGGAGGTACTGGAAAGACGTTGATCAGCGAATACATCGCGAAAAATACAGGCATGAGCTACATCAAAATGTCCGGCGGCGATTTAGCCCAGTACATCAAACGGGGAGAGCACGTCACCGAGCTGAATAAGCTCTTCGACAAGATAAACCTCTCTTGGCGCCCATGGTCGACAAGGCAGTGGATATTGTACGTCGATGAAGCGGAGAGCCTTTGCCGCGACCGCGCGACGATCCCGACCGCCGAGCTTCTCGAGCTGCAGAACGCATTCCTCAACCGCACTGGTACGGAAAGCACCAAATTCATGATCATCCTCTCGACTAACCAAGTGGGTTATCTGGACGAAGCGGTTTTGACCCGTATCGACCACAAGATCTACATTGGGCCGCCAGCCGAACCGGAACGGGTGCGGATTCTTCAGTCCTACGTCCCTCAATTCTTTTCGACCATTGAGCAAGAGAGGTACTTCAAGTTACCTCAAGTCCAAAGAATCGCTAAGGCGACGAACGGTTTCCCCGGACGCTCGCTCTTCAAGCTATTGAATGCGATCTCCAATAAGAAAGCGTCTTCGGCGAACCACATACTCACCCAGACGATGATCGACCAATCGGTCATCGATATGGTGTCGGCGGAACGAGAAATCGAGAAGCGGCGCGCCCTCAAAGACGCCCCCCCAATCAAAAGGCCGCCCTTAAAGCCTCCGATCCCAGCTCTTCCCAAACTGGCAGTCCGCTAGCAAGATTCCTAATCGCCAGCGCCTGCGCGGCAAGACGGGAAATTGATCGAAATTGAAAATTATGTTTTGATGTCGAGAATAAATCGAGGTAGAAGATGTCAGAACGTTACCCTATGAGCAGTTTCCCCAATGGCTGGTATGCTGTAGCAAAGGTCGAAGAGTTGCCGCATGGGAAAGTCTTGTCCATCAAATCGCTCGGCAAAGACCTTGTGGCTTTTCGGACAGAGTCGGGGGCGGTAAGCGTGCTTGACGCCCACTGCCCGCATCAAGGGGCGCATCTTGGCCATGGAGGGATCGTAAAGGGAGATACGATCGAGTGCCCCTACCATAAATGGTGTTTCGATCCTAAGGGGAAGTGTCAAAAAATTCCCTATTCCAAAACGATTCCAAGGACAAAAAAAGCGGAGATCCATGCTTATCCAACCGTTGAACGGCTTGGGCAGATTCTCATCTACTGCTCTAGCGACGGAAATGCCCCCTCATGGGAACTTCCAGAGTTTGGAAATGAGGTAGAGGGAAATTGGACAGAGCCAACCTACTCCGAGATGGTTATTAAGACTCACATTCAGGAATTTGCTGAAAATGGGTTTGATATAGCGCATTTTGAGCCGGTTCATGGATCCGAGGAAAATAGCATCGAGCTGGATAAAAAGCAGCTCTTCGGACCGACGATGTTTTTTTCCCTGAACTTAGTCTACTCTGGCAACGGGATCGGGAAATTTGGCAAAAAGGTTCCAGTCCATGTCAAATGGAGGTATCATGGCCTCAGCGTTTTCGATACGTTTGTCACTCTTCGCGATTATCCGATGGAGATCCGCCAGTATTTCTTCTTTACGCCCTTGGATGAGGAGAGGGTGCGGATTCAAGTGGCCTTGCGCATCAATAAGGACAAGATTAAGCTCCTAGCGCCACTCCGCTATTTAGTGCTCAAGCTGATCGAAAAACAGAATAAGAAGATCCTTTTGAAAAACTTTGAGGAGGATCGGCCCATTTGGGAAAATAAGCAATACCGCGAGCCGCCGATTCTCTGCGAAGGAGACGGGCCCATCATCTACCTCCGAACCTGGATGAAGCAATTCTACACTCCTGAAGGAATCACAAAACTTGCTAAAAGAAAGGATTTTTCAGGGGCTGACGAAGCGCCAACGCATTGATTCTAAATCTTGAAGAAATCTTTTACGAGAAGCAAGGTGCCGCTTGTGAACATTTGAATTCCAATCAGGCAGACGAGCATTCCGCCAAGCCTTTCGACAGCAATGAGTCCCTTGTTCCCCAATATTTTTTTAATCAGGGAGCCCGCGAGGACGATGAGGAGCGAGGGGACCCAGGCGCAAAAGGCCGCGCCCGCGACGAAAAGCGGGTCGCCCGTCTCATGGGCATAGAGCATAACGGTCGTGATGGCCCCCGGGCCTGTAATGACCGGGATGGCCAGGGGAATGATCATCGGCTCTTGGGTGAGCTTTTCGACTTCATTGCCAGGTTTTGGGAAAATCATGCCGAGGGAGATGATGAAGAGAAGGATCCCTCCAGCCATGCCGATAATCGGGCGGGTGATTCCTAAGACTCTGAGTACCGCATCCCCGAAAAATGTGAAGATGAGGAGGATGCCAAGCGCGATGGTCAGCTCCCTAACGATGATCCTGGCTTGCCTTTTTTGGTCGAACCGGGCCAGTAAGGCGAGAAAGAGCGGAACTTGGCCCGTGGCGTTCAGAACAAAGAAAATTGCGGCTGTAATTGTTAGAAAGGATGCTTCCGGTGAAATATTCATAGCGGCAGATTCTACTAGGATGGCATAATTAACTGCTATGAAAAAATTCAAAGTTGTGACGCTTGGCTGCCGCACCAACCAGTATGAATCGCAAGGCTATTCGGATCAACTCCGCCGGCTCGGCTACGTCCCCGCAAAGGAAGGGGAGGAGGCCGACCTCTGTATCGTGAATACCTGCACGGTCACCGAGGGAGCGGACAGAACGTCCCGCCATGAAATCCGACATCTTTTGAGGGCGCATCCGAACGCAAAAGTAGCAGTGACCGGCTGCATGGCCGAAAGCGCGCCGGACATTGTCCGCGGGATCGACCCGCGGATCGAAATTGTCCCAAACGCTGAAAAAGAGCGCCTGCTGAACCGGATTATGCCGGAAGAAACTTGGCCGGAGTTCAACATCCAGGCGTTCGATGGGCATACCCGCGCCTTCGTAAAGGTCCAAGACGGGTGCGATTCCTTCTGCACTTACTGCATTCTTCCCTATGTAAGAGGCCGCTCAAAGTCGCGAAAGATCCCCGAGATCGTCCGCGAAGTCGAAGGGCTCGTCGCAAATGGCTATAAGGAAGTTGTCATCACGGGGATCAACGTGGGAGATTTCGATGGGGGAGGCCGGCTCGCGGACCTTGTCCGGGCCGTGGATCGAGTCGAAGGGTTAGAGCGGCTGAGGATCTCATCGATCGACCCGGATGAGGTGGACGCCGACCTTGCGAGCGCGGTATTGAACGGCCGGACGACCTGTCCGAGCATGCACATCGTCTTGCAAGCAGGCTCGAATGTCGTTTTGAAAAGGATGAACCGGAAATACACGCGGCAGATTTTTTTGGAAACGGTCGAAGGGATGCTCCAAAAAGAGCCAGACTTTACCGTGACGACCGATATCATCGTCGGATTTCCTGGGGAAAGCGAGGCCGATTTCCAAGAGACGCTGGACATTGTCTCGAAGGTCCGGTTTGCAAAGGTCCATATGTTTCCCTATTCGCCAAGAAAAAGGACCCGCGCCGCTCTTTATCCGAATCAAGTGGGCCCCGATGTGATCCGCCGCCGCAAGCAAGAGCTGCTCCGCCTCGCCGAAAAGACGGCATTCGAGCTGAGGAACCGATTCGTCGGGCGGCAGATGCCAGTTCTTTTGGAAAACGAAGAAAAGGATGGGATGCTCTTTGGCCATACGCCGAATTTCTTGCGCGTCATGACTCTTCGGCAAAACTTCCAGCCAAATGATCTCATTGATCTTGAGCTTGTTGAAAACACGCCTGCCGGTTTGTTAGGAAGATTCCTATGAATATGAAAATTTCGATTCCGCAGCGCCTGAAGCCATTTTCCCATACGCCTGGCGCCGCATGCCTCATTCCCGGCACGTGCTGGGAAATCGAGGCCTTCCCCGCCCTGATCCGTTTGGGTAAAAAATATGAGCTTGCCCTTTACTTGACCGGCCCGGTCAAAGACTTTACTCTCGAGCAAGACCTCGAGAAAAACTGCGTGATGGTCACAGGCCAGGCCAAAGAGGGGTTCTACCGCCTGAAGTTCCAAGGCAAGATAGGGGGAATCGAGATGGCGGCCGTCAACGCGCCTGTCGGATTTTTGATAAACGGCGCTTCCGTCCGCTCGCAAGAGAGGCTCTTTTTTGCCGATGAGGTCGATTTTTTTCTTCCTGAAAACTGGGAGCGCCTCTTTCTCGGCGTGAGCAAAGCCTTGGACTGGGACCTCGTCGTCCGGCGGTTCGACACCCGAGAAATTTTGCCTCTCCTCTTCGGCCTTGGCCAAAAACTCCCCCTTATCGAACCTCAGCCATTGCAAGGGACCGGAAAACTTTTGGAAGAGGGGAAACTCGACTCCTTTTGCCGGGCGGCCTTCGGCAAGATGTTAGTGCCCAGGCTGATCGACGACCAGCACCAGGCCCTCGTTCTTCCCGAAACGGCGACCGGCGATCCTTGCTTCCTTCTGCAGGAGGCGGCCCGCCGGATCCGGGCCCTATTCTTTTGCCAAGAGGGGAGTCAGGTCAGCCTTCTTCCCGCAAACTCCTTCCCTGCTGGGCGGATGACAGGGATCTTTGCTTCGGGGATAGGCGAAATCGATCTGGAGTGGGCGAGCCGGACTCTCCGGCGGGCGATTTTGCGGGCCTCCTCTTCGGGAGAGGTTACGATCGTCTTGCCGAAAGGGCTCCGCTCGTTTAGGGTGAGGACGACGCCTTCTCAAAGAGGACAGCGGTTTGAGGGCGGAGAACCCATCTCTATCGAATCTGGAAAAACCTACTTCTTCGACCGCTTTCATAAATGAATTATCCATTATGTCATCTTCCAACTATCGGATGAAACGTTGGCGGTGTTGGCGTAGGCGTTGGTGTCCATTGAAACGTTGGCGGTGTTGGCCATTTAAGTAGGCGTTGGTGCCCATTGAAACGTTGGCGGTGTTGGCGTAGGCGTTGGTGTCCATTGAAACGTTGGCGGTGTTGGCGTAGGCGTTGGTGTCCATTGAAACGTTGGCGTCGGTGTCGGTGTAAAAGTTGGAGTTGGTGTCGGATACAAGTTCGTGCCAAGCCACAGCAGCGGTGCGATTGCAGCCACTGCGCAAGCGGTATAAAAAGCGAGTTCTACCCACTCTGGGCTGTCGCCTTCCTGTGAAAGAGCATGAACTCGATCGCGAAGAACAGATAACTCTTTGACTTGCAGGTCATATCGATGGCGAAAGGGATCATTTCCATTTCTTCCAATATTCATTCCTAGGGCATCTTCGTTGAATTTTGCCGTGAGATCGGAAATCTTCCGTTTGAGTGGCTCCAAATCAACGTTTTTGTCTTGCTCTGCCCGCGCACATTCAGCTTCGATTTCTCGAATGGCTTGAGCTCTTTCGGAATAATGGTTAACCGTTAAGTTACTTTTTGTGATCATCAAAGTGATTTTCCTATAAATTCCAAGGTATTATACCGAAAACGATTTTTTTCGTAAATTAAAAAAGTTTTATGCGAAAAATCGGTTTGATTTTATGCAATGAAAATTTTAATATGTTGCTGTTATAATTCACGACATGCGGAGACATGAATCACAGAAATTTGCCGTGAGAAGGTGTGTTGCATAACCCCCGGCTTCAATAGGCATATCCTATCCACGCACCAAAGCAGAAACCGCCTACTTGTATTCTTCTCCCATAAGAGTAGCTGCCCGAAGGGTGAAAGTGTAGAACGCCATAGGAGTATTCAGCAAAAATATCGACAACAAAATGAGGAAGCGGAAATAAATTTAACCCAGTATTGGCAAACCCACCGAGTCCACTCTGAAAGACTTTTTCATCTATGTATTTAGAGTGATTATGCTGAAAGACAAAAAAGTAACGTGGGCCTGAGGCAAAATAATAGGCTACTTTTTGGGTAATTGTTATCATCGACTTGAGTCCCAGACTCAAAGGTGTTTCCCAAATCTTTGTCCGCTGATGGGAATCTCGGCACCTACCCCGCCTTTGCATATATTCAACACTTCCATAGATCTGCAACCATTCCCAAACTGTATAGGAGCTACTGATTTGGAGGTCAAATCCCCCACGATCATAGATGTCTCGCAGCTTAGCGTCGGAAAAAATAAAATACCCCATTTTGATTTCGGATGTAGAGGATGCATCTGCACAGATGCCTTTCCCCGCGAAGCTGAAGATCAAAATAGAGACAAGAAAAAATTTATACCGCTGTATACCTGAAGTAGCGAGTGTTCCTTGAATCATATCAGATGGCCTCATGGAATTGTTATGTTAATGGGGGAACTCTCAGCGCCGCTTTGGGTAACTGAATAGATGGAATAACTCGTCGTCACGCCTTTTTGTATGTCATGGTCCTGATATGTAGATGTTCCTGCATTTACTGTGGCAACTTCGCTACCATTACGATAAATGCGATAGAACAACACTCCGTTAGTTACGCTTGCACTCCAGCTTAATATGTTACTTATTTTATAAACTAAGCCAAAATCATATTTCTTCTGAAATCCTTTGAGATTTGTTGGTGGAAACACATTACACCCAGCAACGGCAATATCAATAGCTTCTGGAATCAAGAGGCTGGTAAGTTGCGTTGCAGGCTGCGGCAACCCTTGGTTTGTGGGAATCGAATAAACCCCGGGGTTACCATACAAAATTGTTAAAAAAACTGTAGTGCCATCGCATGAAACAGTAAGACCGTCTACCGGTCCACTAGGTCCAGTGCCCACTAAAGTCGGTAGACTTGTAGGGGCAGCGATCGGAACGCGATAAATCCAATCTCCTGTCCTCCCCCCATAAGCAGAGGACCAGTAGAGATATCCATCGCTTGAAACAGCAAGCCCTCCCACTCCAGAGGTAGTTTGGAGGAGTGTAGCATCGTAAGTCGTTGAAGAAGAACTGATCGGGGTGCTATAAATTTGGCCATTCGAAAAATCGCCAATATATAAAGTATCGCCATTGATAGCAAGGAAGAGCGGGGTTGGGATGGCGATTCCAGTGGGTGTAAGCTGTGTAACGGGGCCACCTGTGGCAGGAATGGCATAGATCCCGGGAACACCAGCGTCTGTTGCAACAAATACTGTTTTGCTATCGTTAGAAACTGCAATCCCGATCGACTGAATCTGTGAATTCAGAAGAGTCAGGATATAAGGACCATAGGTAGGAAAGGAATAAACATCGCCTGTCGTTTCATCTGTGAAATACATTGTATTGCCATCTGGGGAACTTGTAATGTTGTCTGCGGACATCAACGGAAATATTTGGGTTGCTGGAGCTGAAAGATTGTCGGGATCGAAATAGTAGATCTCCCCATCGGGATTCGCTGCGAATGCAATAGCAGTGTGGGCACTATTTATTAAACAGCAAAAAATCCATATCAGTACAAAAACAGGAACGCTTTTTTTCATGCTTGAGATCCTCTCTTGACTTGTCCATTTTTGCCAAAAAGGTTCTTCAGGGAGATACCGGCAAAAGAATGGACAAAGCCCTAAATCAAAATCCCATCTTAAGAGGGAATAGTATTAATTTTTAGGTACTTTTTTCTCTGTACCGTTGGAAAATTAATTCATAGCGCGCAACCATCTGGTTCTAAACATGTAAAGCATGAGAGTGGTGGCCTGAATTTTCTTAGAACCCGCTTTCCAAAAATCGCCCTGCAGATCAGATTTAACCCCCTTTTGAGTATATTTTCATTCGTGGTATGTTGCTGCTATGGTTCATGACCCCCACGCACGATTCGGCCTGCACGAAACTTCCACAGGACAAATCATCCGCTTCTGGCGGCCCGGAGCGGAATGGATCGATCTCGAGGTCTTTGGAAAGAGCGTCAAAGCGACGCGCGTTGACGACGAGGGCCTTTTCACCTATGTCCCCGAAAAAAAGATCAGCGCGAACGACTACAGGATCTATCATAGGAGCGGCCTTCTCGCCTATGACCCATATGCTTTCTTGCCGACAATGGGAGAGATGGACCTTTTCCTATTCAACAAGGGGTGCCACTATGAACTCTACAACTTGCTCGGTGCAAACCTCGGGATATTTCACGGGGTCCGGGGCGTGCGGTTCGCAGTCTGGGCGCCAAATGCGGTGAGCGTCTGCCTCGTCGGCGATTTCAACCATTGGGACGGGAGGGTCAACCCCATGCGGAGCATGGGCTCGTCCGGCGTCTGGGAGCTCTTCGTTCCCGGTCTGGGAGAAGGAGAAAAATACAAGTTCGAGATCCGCACGAAAGAAGGCTACATCCGGGTGAAAAGCGATCCTGTTGCGTTTTATTCCGAACTGCGGCCTCTCACTGCGTCGGTCGTTGCCGACATCCACAGCTACTCCTGGAACGATCAAAAGTGGATCGCAAAACGGGCCTCCCAAGATTTGAATCGTCCGATCCGGATTTATGAAGTGCATTTGGGCTCTTGGAGAAAATACGACACGTTGTTTCCGAACTACCGGCAGCTGGCCCGCGATTTGGCTCAATACGCCCAGGAGATGCATTTCACCCATGTCGAGCTGCTCCCTGTCATGGAGCATCCCTTCGACGAATCGTGGGGCTATCAGGTGACCGGATTTTTCGCGGCGACAAGCCGCTACGGGACCGTCGCCGAGTTCCAATTTTTCGTCGACCACCTGCATGAGTGCGGGATCGGGGTGATTCTCGATTGGGTGCCGGCCCATTTCCCCACGGACGATTTTTCATTGAACCGCTTCGACGGGACGGCCCTTTATGAGCATGAAGACCCGAGAAAAGGGATGCATCCCCATTGGCATACGGCGATTTTCAATTACGGGCGGAGCGAGGTTTCGAATTTTCTCATTGCGAGCGCCCTATTCTGGTGCGAGAAGATGCACATCGACGGCCTTCGGGTCGACGCGGTCGCCTCCCTGCTCTATCTCGATTATGGACGAAAGAGCGGGGAATGGATTCCCAACCCGGACGGGAGCAATTACAACCTCGATGCGATCGAGTTTTTGAAGCATCTCAATGAGGCTGTTCACGAACGGTTGCCAGGCGTTTTGATGATCGCCGAAGAATCGTCGTCCTACGCAGGGGTGACTCATTCCGCAAGCGCTGAAGGCTTGGGGTTCGATCTGAAATGGAACATGGGCTGGATGAACGATACCCTCCGCTACTTTTCCAAAGATCCGATCTACCGTCGCTTTCATCAAAACGATTTGACCTTCAGCCTCCTTTACGCCTTTTCCGAGAAGTTCATGTCGGTCTTGTCCCATGACGAAGTCGTCCACGGCAAAAACAGCCTCCTTGCGAAGATGCCTGGCCCCGACTGGCAGAAATTCGCGAACGTCCGCCTGCTCTACAGCTATATGATCTGCCATCCCGGCAAAAAGCTCCTTTTCATGGGAGGGGAGCTGGGGCAGTGGGGAGAATGGGACAGCCAAGGGCAGATCGACTGGTTCCTTTTGCAGTACCCGCTCCATGAGGGGCTCCATCGGATAGTGCGCGACCTCAACCGGTTCGCCCATGAGAAGAGGGCTCTCTGGGAGAGCGATTTCAATTGGGAAGGTTTTGAATGGATCGATTTTTCCGACGCTGAAAAAAGCGTCATTTCCTATCTTCGCAAAGCCAAAGGGGCAACGCTTGCCTGCGTTCACAATTTTACCCCTGAGGTGTATCGTGATTATGGGATCAGGCTGGCAAAAGTGCGGCGCATTAAAGAAATTTTCAATACGGACGCTTTCGAGTATGGCGGATCGAACCAAAGAAACGAATCGATCCCCATAGAAGAAGATCATTTCCGCATCACCCTCGCCCCGCTTGCCACAATGGTGTTCGAGGTAGAGGTTGACTGAAAGGGAGTATTTGAAGCTGGTCGATGAGCTGATCGAGCATGACCGCCATTATTTCGACGAGGCGAAGCCGGTCATTTCCGATTACGAATACGACAAGAAGATGCGCTCTCTCATCGACTATGAAAAAGCCCATCCAAGCCATATCCACCCTAATTCCCCCTCGCAGAGGCTAGGAGAAGCGGCGACGGCCGGTTTTTTCCAAAAAGCCCACATGGTCCCCATGATGTCGCTCGCCAATACCTATTCAAAAGAAGAGGTTGGCGATTTTCTCAAGCGGGTCCATAAGCTCCTCGAAAAAAAGGAGGTCATTTTTTGCTCCGAGCTGAAGATGGACGGGGCCGCGATCTCGCTCCGCTATGAAAAGGGAAAACTTCTCCATGCCTTGACGCGGGGGAACGGTAAAGTTGGGGATGACGTGACGGCCAATATCAAAACGATCCCAACTGTGCCTCTGAAATTGAGCGGATCGGAGTTTCCCCATGATATCGAGATCCGGGGAGAGGTGTATCTATCGCTCTCGACGTTTGTTGCATTGAACGCCGCGCGCGAGGATGAGGGGCTGGAGCCCTTCGCAAATCCACGCAATGCCGCGGCCGGATCGCTCAAGCTCCTCGACCCTCGCGTCGCCCTGAAAAGAAGGCTCAACCTCGTCTGCTATGGCGTCGCAGAGGGGCAGTCTCCCGTCCCGACCCAAATGGAGCTCCATCATCTCTTGAAAAAATGGGGGCTTCCCACCGCGAAACCCCACCATCTAGGCCTTGCCAAGAATCTGGAAGAGATCATGGAATTCTCTGAGAAAATCCATAAGGAAAGAGCCCATCTTCCCTTCGAAATCGACGGGATCGTCATCAAGGTCAATGAGCTCAAAGCCCATGCGATCCTCGGCGCGACGGGAAAAACGCCCCGTTTTGCCGTCGCTTACAAATTCGCACCCGAGCAGGCTGCGACGCGCGTCCTGGACATCGCGGTGCAGGTGGGGCGCTCCGGGGTGTTAACCCCTGTCGCTGAGTTGGAACCTGTCTTTCTTGCCGGCAGCACCATTTCCCGCGCGACGCTCCATAACGCCGACGAGGTGGCTCGCAAAGACATCCGCATCGGCGATCTCGTCACGATCGAAAAGGGAGGCGATGTGATCCCCAAGGTTGTGGAAGTCGATATCAAAAAACGCCCCGCCCATTCCAAGCCGTGGCATATGCCGAAGCATTGTCCCATCTGTAAAACGGCTGTTCTATCCGAGGAGGGGGAGGTGGCGATTCGCTGTCCGAACCCCAAATGCATGGGCCAAAGGGTGCGCCGACTGATCTATTTCGCATCGAAACATGCGATGGACATCGAGCATATGGGCGAAAAAGTGGTGGAGCAGCTCGTAGATAAGGGTCTTGTCAGCCGCCCTTCCGATATTTATCTTCTCGATGAAAAAGCTCTCATGATGCTCGATGGCTTTAAGGAAAAATCGATCCAAAATCTCCTCCAGAGCATCGACGCCTCGCGTGAAACCACCCTGTCCCGCTTCATCATGGGGCTTGGCGTCAAATACGTGGGGACCGAGACCGCCGATCTTTTAGCCGAAGAATGCGGGGACATTGACCAGCTGCTCAAAATGAAGGAGGACGATTTTCTGAAAGTGGAGGGGATCGGCGAAAAGACCGCTCACGCCGTGGCCGAGTTTTTCCACGATCCCGACAATCGCGAGGAGATCAAGCGGCTCCTTGCCCATGGCGTTGAGCCAAAAGCGCCGAAAAAAAAGATCTCAGGCCATCCTTTTTCCGGTAAAACCTTCGTCCTGACGGGCGCCCTTGCCCATTATACGCGCGATGAGGCTGCAACCCTCATCAAAGAGCGGGGCGGGAAGGTGAGCGGCTCTGTCAGCAAGAATACCGATTATGTGCTGGTTGGCGTTGAACCGGGCTCCAAGTATGACAAGGCCAAGGAGCTGAAAATCACCCTTCTTTCGGAGGAGCAGTTCCGCAAGATGGTCTAGTACTCATGGCCAGGTGGAGCAAGGGGGGGATGGCGAGAATGGCGATGGCGGCGGCGAGAGGATGGACGCCATAGGCTCTTAAGCGGAGAAAATCGTGCCCTTTGGGGCCAGGGGTTGTTGAGAGGGCCGAGAGCGCGTAGAAAGAATGGGCGTAGAAATCCCCTCTTCCAACGCCTACAGAATAGCGTCCAAGTTCCGGAAATTTGTTTCTGATGGCATATCCCACTGCGATCGCAATTGTGGATATGAGCAGCGAGCAAGTGGGTCCCATGAGAGTGACGATGAGCATCGCATTGCTTCTCCCAAGCCTAAGACCTAACGTTGTGAGATCTTTTGTCGAAAATTGGGTCAACCCACCGAGGCATGGCGTTAAGGTGGTCTGTGGATTTGCGTTTTGAAACATGCCCATAGCCCCGACCCTGTGGCCCGCCTCATGGAGAAGGATCTGCGCATTGAACGCCGTAAGGTAGGCGAAGAAAGTCGTGCAAAGATAGGGGCATGCGGACCGGATCCATTCGGTCTCATCGCAGGGGGGCATTTTCATGGCGAGCGCCTCTGCGGTGCGAAGGGCGGCATTAGAGACGGTCTGCACCGCGATGGCGGCAAAGATCAAGCTCGCATGGAGCAGACTCGCCGTAAAGGAAGCCGCGACGGCGCCGATCGCCAGCGATACGGCCAGCTCGATGAAGCATCTTTTGGCCACATCTTGGATAAGCCGCCTCATTTCTGTAGGAGGGGCTGCTCGAGAGGTGGCTCTTGGGGGCAATCGAAGGGGATTCTGGGAAATCGAGATCGGGGCAATTATACTGCGACCGCTCAAAAAGTGTGAAAAATCACAAGGAAGCGGCGCAGATTTTTGTGTCTGGAACGAGGGACGTGTCATAGATACGGTCCGAAGTGAAGACCAAAAATATGTTGCCAAGCTGACGCCGGGAGATTCACACTTTTTGAATGGGAGCGGTATAACATAGCCGTCAATTTTGGGAGAAGCTAGCACATTAATTCAAGGAACTTCTTTGCTTGACAATATCTTCTCGGTGATATAAAATGTTCTTGTTTTTTAAGAATTTTAAGAGTTTGTTTCAGTTAAATTAAAAAATTTAGGAGATATTTTATGACAGGAATTCAATCAGCATTAAATTCGGCTCTTCAGAACAAAGGGCAGCCAGTTCCCACAGCGATTTCGCTCGTCGTGGACCGTTCAGGCTCTATGGGGGGTTATACATCTCAAGTCGTGAGCAGCGTGAAGAATTTCATTAAAGACCAGCAGGAACTCAGGGGGAGCGCCATGTTCACGCTTGCTCAGTTCGATCACGATTATGAGGTCGTAGTTAAGGATAGAGAGATCAAGGAGGTCGACGCAAGCCAGTTTCATTACACCCCACGAGGAGGAACGTCTCTTCGGGATGCGATGGTTAATGCTGTTAAGGACATGGAAAAGTACTTGAAAGGAGCGACTGGCAAGGATCAACCCAAGCCTAAAAAAGTCGTTATTGCGATCCTCACAGATGGCCAAGACACTACGAGCCGGAATTCGGTAGAGACAGTCAGACGACTGGTCGAACCAAAACTGAAGGATGGATGGAATTTTCTCGTTTTAGGCGCAGACGGAAGTACCTTAGAATTCGCGAAAGAACTTGGTATTCCAGAGGACACGACAGCCATCTATTCCATTGATAACCCGGACGTCGGCATCAAGTTTTTGAGTGATAAAGTAGCACAGGCCCGCCGCGGAAAACCAGTCAAGATCAACCAAGAGGAACGTCTTGCTCTAAGCAGTGGAAAAGAAAAGAGAGACCTCTAATCTATCAAAAGAATTGGCATCAAGGCGCCCGCCTTGATGCTTTTTTTATACTTATACTGCGACCGCTTAGGTTGTGTGAATTTTGACAGCGGATTTTGCGTTCCAGTAGCATTGCGGAGATCGCCGCAAACTTCAGTATGTTAGCAAGATCGAGCAATGCGCTGGGGCGCAAAAGGCGCTCAACAAAATTCATTCAAACTGAGTGGGCGCGGTATATTTAAATCACGCGGATGCAATCTGCAGGGGAACGCTTTTCAGGATCGCCACCCTCGAAAACAATTTGACAATCCGACTCGGCTCCCAATTGTTTATAGAGCCAGTTGGGTTCCCTAAGAGTCCAAGTTGCAGATATGTCAGAACATGCGTCTTCCCCGCCGCCGCAGGTTCCCTCTTTTTTTATGAGCTCTTGAGCGTAATTGAGAACCGCTTGAGCTTTATTTGCCACATCCTTCATTGTAGGATTTTTATCTGGGCCGAATTTGAGGCTTTTTTTGTGATACACCTTTTTGTGCACACTCACCTCTTTTTCAGGAATATCACAGGTATTCAAGATTTCAGCGCAAGTGGCGGCGACAACGTCGGAGTTTTCGACCGGCAAGGGCAAGGCAGCTAAGCGCTTCATTTCTTCCTGATCCGTGAAGCCCGCAATCCATTCGCGGACTTGTTTGGTTTGCGTTTTGGTTTGCGTCGTGTAGGCCAGCTTCTGATGCAGGTCGGATAAGCCTTGCGCAGCATTGCTTATTTTCTCTGCTATTTTTGATGGTCCCATGTAGAAGATGCCGAGAGCAGCGAGCGCGAGGGTCGAGACGGCGATAATGCGCCTTCTCTTCGTTTTAGGCATCCTATTCCACCTTTCGGCAAGCGTTGGCCCGGGGGGAGCCTTTTCAACGGCTTTTCCTCCGCCCGGCTGGCCGGGCGTTACCTCTATTATCCCCCTGGAAAAAGCCGCATAGGCGTTCTGATAGGAAACTAACCCCATGAGGAGTGAGAGGTGTACAACATTCATCAAAAAAGGAAAACGCGATCGGGGAGGGATCCCCACGAATGCATCAAGAAGCGTGAATCCTGTCATACCAAGAGTAAAAGTAGTTCCGCCGCCGAACATTCCGATAGCAAGAGATGCTCCAATTTTTTGGGCAGTGGTAAGCTGAACCTTTTTCGGATCATTGGAAGGCGTCGCCGCTTTATTATTGGTGGCTTCAGTTTTTTGATCTTTTGCCGGCAGGGCAGGAGCGGGTTTAGGCGCCGGTTGCGAACGGGACCAGTAAGTTCGGGCGGCATTGCATAGCCCAACGATAGCAGATCCCGCGCATAACAACATGAGGTTTTCTGGGGTTAACCGGGAAACGCGCTGGAACTGTTGATATGAACCGAAGAAGGTATGATAAGTCTGCAGCGCGTAGTTGGGATGAAGAATATCGCTCGCCGCGAGCGCTCCGACGCCGAGGGAAACAGAGACCCCATGGCCCAGCACGCCATTTTTTACGGATTCAGCCACTTTGGCCAGGGTGCTGGGCTGTTCAAGGGTTTTCTTAGGATGGGTAAGAACCCAAAACTTGCTTGCAGCCGCACCTAGACCGCCGAGAGCCGTCCCCCCAACTAAAAGAGGTAGTCCGACGTCGGGACCTATCCCTACTCCAGATCTTTCAATTAGGATAAATACAGACCCAATGGTTCCGAAGACACCCACGCCGGTAACCAAGCCTGTCATGACTGACTCGGCGATTTTGCTCGCTGTGCTCTTCCGTACCTCAGGGAGAGGAGCCGCCGAAGGTGCTGCCAGAGATGGTTTAGGAGCGGGGGCAATCGGTGGCGTCCCAACAGTAGCGCGACCAGTGACGCGACGGCTCAGGTTGGGATTGCGGATAGTCGGCGAGGACGGGACTGGCCTATGAATAGAAGAAGGTGAAAAGGAAATTGAACTCAAAATATACCTTCCATTCTTAATTTATTTGGCCTCCATTATACGTAACTAAGGATTAGATTTCAAGAGAGTACTCCGCAGGAGTACGTCTAGCTAAATTTTTGAGTTGATAGCACTTTACGCAGCGAGAAATGCGACATTGATGCGCATGATGGGGAGAGGGAGGGGCTGCCGCATTTTGGTTTGGCGGGGTTTGATGGCAATCGCGATGTGGAAGGAGTGGCCGCCTGGCTTCGAGACGAGAAGCTGCCGCTGCCGGAGAACTTCGAGTTCAGGAGAGCGGACTTTGAAGAACCAGACCTGCTCGACTTCGGGCCATAGAGTCGGCTCGAGCGAATAGAGACCCTCTATCTCGAACGTGAACTCTTTCCCCACTTCGTCGATCTGATCGATGTAGTGGAACGCCGCCTCGCGCGGAGGGATTACTGGGATATGGGCCCCATCGGGAGGGAAGCTGAAATAAGGCGCGCGGACGAGTCCGAAGGCTTTGAGATAAGGGACCAAACTCAAGATGAACCGGTCGTGGATATCCAAATAAAAGAGCCCTTCAACGCTTTTTTGCAAGGTCCCTTTTCCCTTGGCGAGCGACCTAAGGAATAGGGAATTGCCCGGCACCGGCCGTGCTTTCGAAATTTCATTGGTCTCAATCAAAAGGTAGGGGATCGGCGCCGCTCTCTCTTTTCCCATAGACCCTTTGGAAAAGTAACGGGGAGGCCGATAGGAGCCCTCTTTCAGGCTTTGCATGGGGCGGGGAAGTTTTGGCCTGTTTGCCTCGATTGGGGGCAACTCTTTGCTCTCGAGAAGCGCCCTGAAGAATTCCTTAAAGGTCAAAAGCAAAGTTATGAGGAGGCCTCGCTTCTCAGGACTCAGCTCCTGAGCGATACTGCTAAGGGACGAGCGGGCCCAGGCTAGATCCTTCAATTGGCGCCGCGGGGCGAACTCAGGATCGAGGCGGAGAAGCTCCCGGTCAATTTTCGTTAAAATGCTATAACTCATAAATTATGAAAATATTTTACACGATTTTGTGATTATTTTCAATGTTAATAATATTTATAATTAAATAATTTATTATATAACTTTTGGGCTTGCTCGAAATTCGCGGTAGAGGGATAATGCAGCGTTATTTTGAAAAAGGAGGCTTTTATGCCTATGAGTGTTGAAAAAGTTTGTTGTGTTAGGACGATCAAGGTCGTCCCCCAACCAAAGCCCGCCGCGAACTCGAACTATTTCCTTTCTACACGCAATCTACGGAGAATCGACGATCTCCTAGAGATCGGTATTGGGGCAGTGGCTTTTAAACACCAACCAACGCCTGCGCTCTGGGGAGCTATGGCTGGCACGGTGTTAATCGATGCGCCTGGGTCACGATATCATAATGAAGAAGGGGTTAGGGTCCGAAGATTCAAATCGATTTGCTTTTCTTTGCTGATGGGCGCGGCAATGTATATGGAGCAAAACAACACCATTATTTCGGGCTTAGCTGGATTTTTTGCGGTCAATGCCCTAGCAAGACAAGTGATCGGCAAGCCGGCTACCTCATAATCTCCACGGGTTCGATTTTCTCGCTCAATGGAAATCCGAGAATTTGAGAAAAGAAGTAGAGTTGGGCTTCAAAGGTTCTTTGGATATTTTCTGCTTTGCGAAACCCATGCTGCTCTCCTTGAAAAAGGAGGTATGCTGTGGGGATTTTCCGCTCTACGAGGGTCCTATAGATCTCTTCGGACTGCGCTCTTGGGACGATCGCATCCTCAGCCCCTTGGAAGATGATCACGGGGCTTTGGATCCGTTCCGCATGCTCGATTGGCGAGCGGGTCTTATAAAGTGCCTTTTCTTTTGGGTAAGGGCCGATGAGTTGGTCGAGGTAGCGCGATTCGAATTTATGGGTATCACGGGCCAGCCGTTCCAAATCGCTGACTCCAAAATGATCGGCCCCGATCTGAAACGTAAGGCTTGCGCAAAGCGCTTCGAGCGTCGTATAGCCGCCCGAACTGCCTCCTTCAATCGCTAACCGGTCCGGGTCGGCGAGCCCCTGCCGCACGAGGTAGAGCGCCGCTTCGGTGCAGTCTTCCACATCGACGACCCCCCACTGCCCTTTGAGGAGATCGCGGTAAGCGCGTCCGTAGCCGGCGCTTCCGCCATAGTTGACGGTCACGTAGGCAAATCCGCGGGAGGTCCAGAAGAGGGCGTTACTGGCAAAACAGGGCGGATCGAAGGCGGTAGGGCCTCCATGCGAATGGACAAGAAGGGGAGGTTTTTCTCCATTCATGGGTTGAAAATCAGGATTGGCGGGCGGGTAATAAAAAGCATACGCCGTTCGCCCATTTTTGGAGGGAAATGAGATGGATTGGGGAATGGAGAGGAACCCTGAAGAAAATGGGGAGCGCGACCTTTTTACGATTTTTTCATGGCCGCTTTTGAGATCGTAAAGGATGACCGAATAGGGGAGTTCTGGAGAGCTGGCAATGAGCGCCATCTTACTGTCTTGGACGGAGATGCATGTGGCCGAAGAGTAGGGAAGATCGATGCGGCGGAGCGTTTTGCCGGGAGTGACCTTGCCAAATGCGCTTTTGCCATTGACGATGAAGCTGCAAGCGATGAGATCCTTGTCGAATCCGTAGAGGGTTCTTCCGAAGGTCCACTGCGGCAAGGCGAATTCGGCCTCCATCGGATAGAGCGATTCAAGGTCCCCCTTCCTAAACAAGTTCCACCAGCCGCTTTTGTCGGATAGATAATGGAGCTTTCCCGATGGCGACCAAGAAGGATCGGCGATCGATTCGGATGATCCTCCGGCGATTCGCGTCTTTTCCCCTGTTTTCAAATCGAGGGTCCACAGTTCTGTCCCATCCCAAGGCATGTTCGGATGATCCCAGGAGAGATAGGCTAATTTGCGTCCATCGGGACTGATTCTTGGGCTTGAGTAGAAATCGCTCCCAAAGGCCACTTTGTGGATGCTCTTGTCAGAAAGATCGATCCGGACGATCGCATTGACCGTTTGACCCTCCTCATGCTCTTCCATCACGTAATAGAGAGACGTCCCGCTGGCGCAGCCGTCGGCAAAGCGGGCCTTTTGCTTTGATGTGATCTTGTCCACGGTGCCCTTTTCAAACCGGTAGACCTGCTGGTCGGAGTCGTTGACGAAGAAGATCTCAGCTTCCCGTCCCAAAGACGATGCGTCTTCGGGGACCCCGGGTTCCCACCCCAAAGACGATGCGTCTTCGGGGACCCCGGGTGCGGCGATAAGAAGAGCTCCGCCTCCATATTCATGGACTCTGGAGCGGAGGTTGTATTCTTTCGGAAGGAGTTCTTTTTCGCCTTCCGACTCGCTCCAAGACATGAGGGCGGTGCGTCCTTGTTCCCTCGGCCGCCTTTCGAGCCAGTAGACTGTGCCCTTGGAAAGATGGACCTCCGAGAATTGGATCGCCCCTGATGCGATCGATTCGGCAGTGACGGGTGATTTCCAAGATCCGCAAGGAGCTGTTTTCATCGGCGATCCCTCAGCAAACATAAAGATAGTGAACAATAGCAATATATACACAAGCATGGCTTTTAGACGATGTTCATCGGTCTCGCCAATTCGCCGAGCAGCGTCTGGTGGCTGTAGCTATGCACCTTGACTTTCTGTAGGGTGCCGATCAGGCTTTCATCGCCGTCGAAGATCACTTTTTTCCAGCAGCGGGTTCGCCCTTTGAGCTGCTTGTCCGTCGCGGTTGAACCGCTCGACGAGGACTTCGATAGGTCTGTCCCGAGCATTTGCTGCCGCTCCTCATTGCTGATCTCGTTTTGGAGATCCAGAAGGCGCTGCAGGCGGTCCTGCTTGACCTCTTCAGGGATATCGTCTTTCCAGCGCATGGCGGGGGTCCCTTTTCGCGGGCTATAGGCGAAGATGAAGGCGACGGAATAGCGGATCTGCTTCAAGGCGTCGTAGGTCTCCTGGAACTCTTCTTCGGTCTCTGTGGGAAAGCCGACGATGATGTCGGTGCCGAGAGAGACATCGGGGACGATCTCGCGCAGGAGCTGCGACTTTTTCGAAATACTGCTCCTTCGTGTAGATCCGGTGCATCTTTTTCAGGATGCGGCTCGATCCCGCTTGCATGGGGAAATGGACGAATTCGCAGAGGGAAGGGAGATCGCGGATCGCTTGCATCAGCTCGAGGGTGATGTCGACCGGGTGGGAGGTCATGAAGCGGATGCGTTCCATGCCGGGGATTTTGTCGAGCCGATAGAGAAGGTCGTGGAAAAGGCAGTTCCATTCGGGCTTGTCTTTGCCGTAGCTGTTGACGTTTTGGCCGAGCAGGGTGATCTCTTTATAGCCCTTTTCGACGAGCATGCGGCACTCTTCGACGATGCTCTCGGGCGGGCGGGAGACCTCTTGGCCGCGTGTATAGGGGACGACGCAGTAGGTGCAGAATTTATCGCAGCCGCGGATGATCGAGACGTGGGCTTTGACTGGATCGTCTCGCTTGGCGACTCAGATAGTCGAGGTTTTCTTCGAATTGGTCATCGGTCCTGATGATCTGGCTGGCCTGTGTAGAGGACTTCGTCGAGGACGCCGCCCAGGTCGGTGATATTGTTGGTTCCGATGACGAAGTCGACGTGGGGGAGTTTGCGGAAGAGCGAGTCCTTTTTGGCCATCGCCATGCAGCCGGTGACGCCGATGACGGCTTCGTTTTTGCGGCGCGGCCCAGCTGTCCGAGCTTGCCCATGACTTTCCTCTCGGCCAGGTCGCGGATCGAGCAGGTATTGAAGATCAGGAGATCGGCCGCATCTCTTCATCGGATGCGGGTTAGGCCCCGTTTTTCGAGCTGGCCCACCATGATCTCCGTGTCGAGCTCGTTCATTTGGCAGCCATAGGTTCGGATAAAATAGGTCTTCGGTTCGGGCATAGGGTGATATTTTAATTGAACGATATGCCTTTTGGCAAGGGCGAAGTGGGCCTATCGCTTGCTTTGCATGTTGGATTCTAGCAGTTCTTCTAATTGCTTGCGTAGGGGAGGAAGAATGGCCAAAGTCCAGTGTAAAAGAAATTCTTAAGAAATCGCTTTGGGAGCGGCCTTTGTCCAGGGCCATGGAAAAATCTCTTTCAAAAAAGGGGCGTTTCCGCTATTCTCCTCATTTCATTTACATTGGATGCTTATGCAACAGAAGACACGACTCCTCACGAAGCAAGAAGCCGTCGACAGCCGGAAATGGCACGTCCTCGACGCTACCGGCAAAACGCTCGGCCGCTTTGCGGCTGAAGTGACGAAAATCTTGCGAGGCAAGCATCGTCCCGATTATACCCCCCACGTCGATTGTGGGGATGGCGTCGTGATCATCAATGCGGAAAAAATCGCGGTCACCGGCATGAAAGGGGCCCGCAAGATTTACCGCAGCTACACGGGTTTCATCGGTGGGATGCGCGAAGTTCCTTACGACACCCTGATGGCGCGCAAACCCACGGAAATCCTCGAGCGCGCGATCAAGGGGATGATGCCTAAGACCCGTCTTGGCGGCCAGCAGGTCCGGAAGCTCCGGATTTACGCCGGCCCCGAACATAGAATGAAAGCCCAAAACCCTACCCCCGCTAATATTTAAAGGATTACCTTCATGTTGAAAGAGACGATCGGCATCGGCCGCAGAAAAACCGCGGTATCCTCGGTCCGGCTCCGAAAAGGGACTGGAATCATCGATATCAACGGCCGCACCTTCCAAGAGTATTTTCCGCTGCAACTCCAAAGAGACACGATCTTAGCCCCACTTCAAAAATTCTCCAATCCCGAGAAAGTGGACCTGGTCATCCGGGTCAAAGGCGGAGGCTTGGAAGCGCAAGCCATCGCAACCCGTCTCGGCATCAGCAGGGCGCTCGTTCAGGAAAGCGAAGAGATCCGGAGCGAACTGAAAGACCTTGGCTACCTCACTCGCGATCCACGTAAGAGAGAGCGCAAGAAATATGGCCGCAAAGGCGCCCGTAAGCGCTTTCAATTCTCTAAGCGTTAATCTCTTCCATCAAAAGTTTACCATTTCTTCCGTTCCTGCTATGGGATGGAAGAAATGGATCGTATACATAAACAACTTCAAAAGCTGGTTTCTGCCTTCGTCGGGCAGCCACTGCCTTTGAGCCCGCCTGCACCCCACCCCAAAGACGATGCGTCTTCGGGGACCCCGGCGCTCAACTTATTCAGGTTGAGCTGCAACGGCCCACCCCAAAAACGATGCGTTTTTGGGGACCCCGGACTCGGCGGCGCAAAGCCTGGCTCAAATTCAGGGCTGCTTTTCTTGAAAAAGCTCGAACCCCCGAGCTTTTTCAAGAAAAGCAGCCTCGGCATATTACCAACTTTTGAAGTTATTTATGTATAAGCAAGGCAAGCCTGTATCCGCATCTATGGTCATCGACCAGGTCGTCGAGGTGTTCCCCAACGACCTCAATGCCCATGGGACGCTTTTTGGCGGCCGGGTGATGCAGATCATCGACGCCTTGGCGGCGATCGTCGCAAAGCGGCACACGGGAAGGGTTTGCGTTACTTTGGGCATCGATTCAGTCCGTTTTCTCAATCCGGCCCACCATGGCGATATCCTCGTCTGCAAAGCCTCGATCAACAGGACCTGGCGCACTTCGATGGAAGTTGGGGTCAAGGTCTTATCCGAAGATTTTCGCACGCTGGCGCAGAAGCATATCCTCTCCGCCTACTTTACCTTTGTCCCGATCGACGAGAACCATAAGCCCATTCCGGCGAATCCCGTCATTCCGGAGACTCCGGATCAGGTCAGGCGCTATGAAGAGGCCGAACTGCGCCGCCAGCACCGCCTCTCTGCAAAGCGAACTTAGAGTGTCTCTTAACTACTTAAGTTTATAGATGTCTGCGTATTTTTTCTTAAGATAGGAGCAGTAGGCCGCTTCGGAGAGCGGTTTTCCCGTCGCTCTTTTCACCAGCGCATCGGAGTCGTACATCCGCCCAAAGCGGTGGATTTTTTCTTTGAGCCAATCGCGTATGAAAGGGAAGTCTCCCGCTGCCACTCGTTTTTCCCAATCGGGATGTTCCTTATGGAAAGCGGAGAAAAATTGGGCTGAAAAAAGGTTGCCGAGCGCATAGGTGGGAAAGTAGCCGAAATCTCCGAGCGACCAATGGATATCCTGGAGACAGCCTTGGGCGTCGGTTTTTGGGACGATCCCGAAAAATTCTTTCATTTTCTCATTCCAGGCATCGGGAAGGTCAGAGACGGGTAGTTTGCCGGTAATCATCAGCTTTTCGATCTCAAAACGGAGGATGACGTGGAGGCAATAGGTCACCTCGTCCGCTTCGACGCGGACAAACGATGGCTTCACTTGATTGATGGCGCGGTAAAAGCGATCCAAGGGAATCTTGCGAAAGCCGGGCAGATGCTTTTGAAGAAGGGGATAGAAAAACTTGCAAAAAGGGAGGCTGCGGCCGATGAGGGTCTCCCACCAGCGCGATTGGCTTTCATGGATGCTAAGAGATACGGGCTCGCCAAGAGGCGTCCCCCAATGCTGGGTCGGCAATCCCATCTCATAAAGGGAATGGCCTGCTTCATGGAGGACCGCAAAAATATTGCTCATGAATGCTTTGGGAATGATGCGGGTAGTGATGCGGCTGTCATGGGGGTGGAGGGCCATCGAAAAGGGGTGCATCGACAGGTCGAGCCGCGAATAGGCGGGATCGATGGGGAGCTTGGAGAGGGCGAGCCGTCCCAGCTCAAGCTGTTTTTCTTCCTCTACCTTCTTGTGGAGGAATGTATCGTCCGTCGGATGCGCGGATGCGATGTTTTTAAGGAGGTGTTTGAGCTCTTTTTGGAGGGCATCGAAGATGACGGCGACGCGAGAGGTCGTCATGCAAGGCTCGTAGGCTTCAAGAAGAGCGTCGTAAGGGTGTTCGCCAAAACCTAAGATATCGGCTTTTTGCCGGTTCATCGCGATGATCTTCTCCAGAAACGGGGCAAAGAGTTTGAAGTTGTTGGCTTTTTTGGCCGCAGCCCAGATTTGGCTCGCTTCAGATGTCAATTGAGAGAAGGTCTTAACGAAAGACGTTGGGAGTTTCGTCGCCTTGAGGAAGTCTTTTCTCCATTCGCGCACATTGGCCTGTTCGATGTTAGTTAGGCCTTTCCGTTTAGGTTTGCCATTGGATAGATGGATTAATTGTTCGAGCGAGCTTTTGAACTCGCGGCTCGTCTTTTCTTCATGGATCAGATGCGACATTTCAGCGATTTGACGGCTGCGGGCAGAGATGCCTCCAGGGGGCATGTAAGTTTCTTGATCCCAATGGAGGAGCGAGAGGACCGATCCGTAATTGTGGATCCGGGTAGAGAGTTCGGTCAGTCTTTCGTAAGGACTTGCCATGCTTTCAATGATCTCGATCAGTCGATGATCATAACACCTTTTTATAAAAATAGAAAGAGATAGCAAAAATGAAGGCAAGGGGGGCCCAAATTGAAGGGAGGGCGGGTGTAACCTGGTTTTCCGCTAAAATAAGCATGGCGTCCAGAAGGGTCATGAGTCCGATATAGGCGAAGAGAGAACAGGCGATGAAAATCAGATTTGAGCGGCTCCTTGAAAAGCTAAGGGCGATGGGGGCAAGCATGAAAATCAGAAAGAAGGGGATGAGGGCAACGGCGAGCTTGTAATGGAGATGGGCGGCGCTTTTTTGCTTGTCCGAGGAAGTTCCGGTGGCCTGCCTCCATAGGAATGAGAGCGCGCGGTTTTCAACGGGAATGTTCCGTTGCAATGTCGCTCCCGTCTCTAGCTGGATCTCGCTAAATGAGCGAAAATCCGCTGAGGCGCCTTTCTCTAGACAGCCCGCGGTTCCTCTGACAAACTGATCCGCGAATCGCCCTTTGATGGGGTTCTTGCCGACGAGAAGCCTTTTCATGTGCCAAATCTCATCGAAAGAGCGGATCCAGAAAACATCGAAAAGCTCCTTTTTTTCCGGATCATAATGCTGGTAGACCAGCTCCGATCCATCTTGCAAAACAAGGGAAAACACTTTTTCTTTTCTTGCCTTATTTATGCAATGGGCTTTGTAAAAGTCGTCGGCGTTTTTTCTCGCTTCGGGAGAAACCCATTGGTAGTTGGCATAGGAAAGGGCGGCCAAGAGAGCGGCCAAGACAAAGAAAGGGGAGAGGAGCTTTTTAGAGGAGAGGCCCGCTGTTTGAAGGGCGACGAGTTCTCGGTAGGCATTGAGATCGAGAAGGACCTTTAGCATCGAAAGAAGAAAGGAAAGGGAGAAGAAAAAGCTGGTGAACTTCGCGAAATGCCTAAGATAGTTGATTCCGATGTCGAGCCAAGAAGTGGTCTCTTTAGAAAGGAATTTTGCGCCATGCATGGAAAAATCGATCGCCATATAGAGCCCCAGGAGGAGGAAGAGAAAAAAAAGGAAGGCGGCTATCAGACGGCCAAAGAGATAGCGCTGCCAAATTTTCACTCTTTCCCCCTAGCGATCCAAAGGATCCTGAAAGTAGATGAGACTCCGATCAGAAGATGGGGCAAAAATGCGATAGAGAAAGCAAGGAAGGGAGAGGTTCTTATTTCCTTTAGCCCCAAGTAGCTCAAAAGGACGAAAAGGGCAAGAAGAAGGGCAATGAAGAGCCACTTTTTGGATGGGCTCCGGCTTGCCTGCATGCCGAACGCGCATCCAAGAAGCGTGAAAGTGAATACGGCCGCTGCAAGAGAAATGCGGCGCATGATTTCAGAGCTTGCTCCGAGAGCATGTTTTCCGGTCCCGTGAGCCCTGAATCGGAGCATGCGGAAGCTCAAAGCGTTCGCCTCGAGGCGAGGCCTGTTCTTTTTCAACGCGGCGGAGAGGACGGGGGCCGCTGTCGACATTTCCGCTTGGTTTTCGATGATAAGGGGATCGAACGCATTAGCGTCATCTGTTTGAAGATGGGAGAGAATCGAAAAGTCGTAGCCGAGCAGTTTGGAGTTTGCGATCTCGAGGCGGCGCGCAGAGATGAAATTGAGCCTCTCGTTGCTCGCATTATGAGCGATGAGGATGAAATCGCCGGCTTCCTTCCCACCCTCTTTCACATCCATTTTGAGATAGGCGTGCTTGATCTTGACTAGGTTTTGCCGCTGCATGAGGAGCAACGGGTTTGCAGATGTTTCGCGGTAAAGGAGAGCTTTGGACTCTCGCCAGCAAAAGGGTGAGATGTCGGCGCAAAAAGAAAAGTTGAAACAGCCGAGGAAGAATGCGGCGATCAGGATGGGGCAAAGAAGCAACCTGAAACTCAATCCCGAGGCGCGGAAAGCGACAAGCTCGCAGCTTCGGCTGAGGCGCTGGAACAAGAGAAAGGCCGAGACGAGCGCCGAAATAGGGATGGCCAAAGGAAGGATGAAAGGGATCTGGTAGAACATGAAGAGGCCTGTTTTAGGAAAGTCGCCAGAGAGGGCGGCGAAACGGGCGATCTCTTTGAAGCGAGATACAATGAGGACGGCCACGAAGGTGCAGACGCTCAAAAGAAAGACTTTCAGATAGCCTTGCAGCAAATAGCGCCAAAGAATGGGAATCATGCTTTTAGTTTACTCGATAAAATCATATAATTTCTTCCATGTTGAGCGTGGCGAAATTTTTAGCGAAGCATTGGGATGGCCATCGCCCGCTTTTACTCGGCTATTCGGGCGGATCCGATTCGAAAGCTCTCCTTTACTCGCTTCTGGAGGCAGGCTGCACCCGCTTGCACCTTGCCCATGTCGATCATGGCTGGCGAAGCCGAAGTGGACAAGAGGCTGCTGCGCTGGAAAAAGAAGCGAAAAGCCTAGGGCTCCCTTTTCACTCCATCCGCTTAAATCTTCCAAAAGAGGCAAACAAAGAAGCTGCCTCTCGCGAGGCCCGTTTCGCCTTTTTCCGGACCCTCTTCGAAAAGATCCCTTTTCAAGCCCTTCTTCTAGCCCATCAAGCCGGCGATGCGGCCGAAACGGCTCTGAAGAGAGTTTTGGAAGGGGCCCATCTCCCTTTTCTTGGGGGGAGTATGGAACCTGCCACCCGGATTGGAGGCATCGACCTATGGCGCCCCCTCTTATCTTTGAAAAAAGAAGAGATCCTCGCATTTCTCTCTTTGAAAAATCTCACCCCTTTGACCGATCCGACCAATTACGACCCTGCCTATCTCAGGGCTCGGATGCGAACGGAAATTCTCCCTTCTTTGGCAAGAGCCTTCGGGAAAGAAATTTCTGATAATTTGCTCCTTCTTTCCAGCCGTGCCGCCGAACTGAAGGCCTATCTCGAGAAAAAAACGGCTAGGTTGCCGCAAGAGAAAGGGCCATGGGGTTTTTTCGCCAGCTTCGCAAATTTGGAACGGGTTGAAGCGCGCTATCTCTTACAAAAATGGGGAGAGTCCGAAAAGGTCAAGCTTTCCCGAACACTTCTCGAAAAGGCGCTCGACGCTCTCTCTTCGAACTTGCCGAACCGCCGCATCGCGCCTCGACTATTCGTCGACCGTGGCCATGTTTTTTTCCTCTCCACAGCCCCTCCTTCTTGGGGGCCTGATCCTTTGCCGCTAAACCTCGGCTCCTGGGTCTGGGGAGATTGGATAATCGATGTCAAAGAAAGAGGAAGCGAGCCGTTTTTCGAGAGCGGATGGAAAGAGGTATGGTCGGGAAGCTTCACGGTGAGGGCGCCGCGAGGGTGGCTCTCGATGCCCCCCTCTGGATCGCGGCTGCGGAGACTTTGGAACGAAAGGAAGGTGCCTGCAATATTCCGCCCCCTCGTGCCGGTTGTATCGAATGAGCGGGGGGGAAATAAAGGAGTTTTTAACAGGAAAAAATTTGCCTGAAATCGACCCCTTTTTTAAACTTGTCATTTCAAGCCGCTCTCTGCCAACTCCATAAGTGGGCGGCAGGACAAATTAATTCTTTTTTGCTATGGGTTTGGATAGCCCAAGAGAGGCAATACCCTTTACTTTTACAGAGAAAAGTGCTGTAATTGACTCTGCCACTAATATAAATCAAACAAAGCAAGGCGTTTATGGCCAAGATGAGACCAGATTCTAAAAAAGGCTTTCCGGGGGGATTCCTCCTCTTTATCCTGGCTGGAATCCTGCTCTTCTTTGGAATTTCGACATTCACCGGAGGAAACACCGGAAAAGTCTCATTCAGCCATCAGGCAGAGCACTTGACGAACCTGAACCTGACTGTTCCGGAAGAGAATCGGAAGATCGCGCAAAATGAAAATCTCGTCACGTTCAGCGGCCGCTTCCGCGACGCCGTGCCTGAAGAGAGCAGCGACCGCTACCGCTATCTCGAACTGCTCGACGAGAACCATCGCCTCCGCTCTGAAACAGGAGAGATCTCCGCGGACCTGGACGCCCTCCAGAAAAATGTGAAAGACGCAGCCGACCTGTATCTTCACATCAGCGGCCAGTCGCTGCCACGCTCTGGATATACGGTCGTCGGCGCTCTCTACGACACCTTGGAGAGGGATAGTTCGGTTGTGATCAAGAGCCTTTCGAGCCGTTCGGTCACCACCCTCCCATTTGTTCAAAAAAGTTTGAACGCCGCTCAGCAGAAAGGAGATGGGGATAGCCTCGATGCTACGGGGAGGGAGATCCGCGACCTCGTCTCGGTTCTCCGTTCACCAGCTCTCGGTATCGGCAGCGAATCGATCAAGCAAGAGCTCAAAACGATCGACAGCCAGCTTTCCGCCGCCGCCGATCAAACGCCGGAACAACAGATCCGGACCTATCGCAATGACGTAAATCAATTGGCTACCCTTATCGGAGAATTAGGACGGGAACACGATGGAGTCCGCCTCTCTCAGCTCCGGTCTGTCCGCAATTATGTGGATGAACTGCAGCAATTTGTCCGACTTTCCACCGAGCTTGATAAAAATACGGCCCTTCTCGATAAATCCAGGGCGAATACCGCCAATGTGATCTGGTTTTTCAACAACCAAGAGCTTTCGACCCGCGCTCTCGAAAAGCAAGATCCTGAAGTCTTTGGCCACTGGTTTGCCCAGGCCAAACAAGAGTGGGAAAATTTCCAGGCCAATAAAGGTCTTGTCTACCGCGCCCCGGATCAGCCGCGCAATACCGTTCTTGAAAAAACCTTCAAGAGCGAAGAGCCATCGCCCAATTACTTCAGCTATCATCCTGACCATTCTGCCTGTCTTGTTGGTCATCCTGTTCCTCTATTTCATCTTCTCCCGTCAGATGAAAGGAGTTGGCTCTTCCGCCATGAATTTCGGCAAATCGCCTGCCACGCTCATGACCAAAGAGACGAATAAAGTCACCTTCAAAGATGTGGCCGGCGCCGATGAAGCGAAAGAAGAGCTTAAAGAAATCGTCGACTTCTTGAAAGATCCGCAAAAATTCACCGCGCTTGGCGCACGCATCCCGAAAGGCGTTCTCCTCGTAGGCCCTCCGGGAACAGGAAAAACTCTTGATCGCCAAAGCTGTTGCCGGCGAAGCCGACCGCCCCTTCTTCTCGATTTCCGGTTCCGATTTTGTCGAGATGTTCGTCGGCGTCGGCGCAAGCCGCATCCGCGACATGTTCGACCAAGCGAAGAAAAACGCCCCTTGCATCATTTTCATGGATGAGATCGATGCCGTCGGCCGCCATCGCGGCGCCGGCATTGGCGGCGGACATGATGAGAGGGAACAAACGCTCAACCAGCTTCTCGTCGAGATGGATGGTTTTGATACCAATGAAGGGGTCATCCTGATGGCCGCGACCAACCGCCCCGACATTCTCGACAAGCGCTTCTTCGCCCCGGCCGATTTGATCGCCGCGTCGTGCTCGATCTGCCCGATATCAAAGGGCGCTATGAGATCTTGAAAGTGCATGCCCGCAAAATCAAAATCGATCCCTCTGTCGATCTGCACGACATCGCCCGCAGCACTCCCGGAGCTTCCGGCGCCGATCTGGAAAATATGCTGAACGAAGCCGCCCTTCTCGCTGCCCGCAAAGGCCGCTCTGCTGTCACGTCGCCGAAGTGAAAGAAGCCTGCGATAAAGTGCGCTATGGAAAAGAGCGGCGCAGCCTTGAGATGGATGAAAATGAAAAGAGGACGACCGCTTTTCACGAATCGGGCCATGCGATTGCCGGCCTGATCGTCAAACATAGCGATCCTGTCGATAAAGTGACCATCATCCCCCGCGGCTTTTCCCTCGGCGCGACCCATTTTATGCCGAAGAAAAACCGCGCTCAGCTACTGGAAAAAAGAGGTTCTCGATCAGCTCGTCGTCCTGATGGGCGGCCGAGCGGCGGAAGAGATCTTCGTCAAAGATATGTCCTCGGGCGCCCAGCACGATATCATGCAGGCGACCAAAATCGCCCGCAGCATGGTCTGCGAATGGGGGATGAGCGATAAACTCGGCACTGTCTCTTATGATGAGAGGACCGAAGCGGGCCAATATCTCGGCATGGCCAACTACCATGAGAAGAACTATTCCGACGAAACGGCCCAAAAGATCGATAAAGAAGTGCGCAAACTCATCGAAGAAGCCCATAAGCGCGCTGTGGAAATCCTCGAAGCAAACCGCGATAAAGTTCAGCTCATGGCCGATATGCTCATGGAATTCGAGACGCTCGACGCCACCGACATTAAAGAGATCATGGACGGCACTTGGAACGCGGAGACCAAGCGGACCCGAGTCAAAGCGGCTGACGAGCTGCAGATGAAGACCCCACCCCCGCCGCCCCCTCTCCCGGTTCAGAACATGATCCCTCATCCCGTTCCCAAACCCAATGGCATGCAGCCCGGCTTGAATACTTAAAAAACAGGATGAATAGCGTGGGGCTTCGCCCCATGCCCCCTCCAAAGGACTTTGTCTTTTGGAATCCTTTATGGTTATCATGAGAAGCGGAAAGACCAATATAGTCAAGAGCATCGCGACTGGGCTTACTCCATTCGAGGACAAAGCATCGATGGGAAAGACATGTTAATTATCACGGTTATCGAGCTGGTTTGAGGGAAGTAATAGCCATGGAAACAAAAAAAGTGAAACGTTTCATCTATGAAGGATTGGGATTCCCTGTTGTTTTGCTCAACGTCTCTTTAGTGAAAAAAAGAGGGGTATGGACACCAGCTATCGATTACAACAAGTTGCAAAAAGCGGTTCTTTTGGCTTTGACGCATAAGCCTGTTGTTCTCACAGGGTACGAAGTCCATTTTATTCGAACCTATTTTGAGATGACGCTTGAAAATTTTAGCAAGCGTTTGAATGAGAACATTCTAGCAAGGGGCGGTTTATTTCTGCAAATATTTTCAGGATTTCCTTGAGCGGGCGGGTATTGAGGACGTCTTTTTTTTCGAGCCACCCTTTGCGCGCGACATTGACGCCGCAAAGGGTAAATTCGTGGTTCGAAACGGCATGCGCATCCGTGTTGATACAGCAAAGAAGGCCTTTGTCCGGGCTTTTCGCCAATAGCGCCAATCCAGTTCCATTCGATTGGGATTGCCGTTGATTTCGATGATTTTATGATTCGCGATACAGGCGTCTATGACTTTTTCGATATCGACTTTGTACCCTTCGCGCCGCAGCAAAAGCCGTCCAGTGATATGGCCGAGCATCGTCACGCAAGGATGTTCGATGGCGCGAATGATCCGCTTCGTCATTGTCTTTTCGTCTTGGGTCAATGAGGAGTGGACGGAAGCGATCACGAAGTCGAGCTTTTTCAAGAGGCTATCGGGAAAATCAAGCTTGCCATCGGAGAGGATATCGCATTCGCTGCCGGAAAATAGATGGATTTTGTATTTTTTCGAACGTTGCAGCCTTTTGATTTCGTCGATTTGCGCGAGCAGCCTTTCAACGCTCAGGCCATTGGCCTGGAAGCTCGATTTGGAATGGTCGGAGATGCCGAGATATTCCCAGCCTAATTTTTCTGCGCCCGCGACCATCTCCGTCAAATTGTTTCTCCCGTCGGAAGCAGTCGTGTGATTGTGGAATGTTCCGCGGATGTCTTTCTCCTCAATGAGATGGGGCAGCCTCCCTCGCTCCGCGGCTTCGATCTCCCCATAATCCTCGCGGAGCTCCGGAGGGATGTAAGGAAGGCCCAAGGCTTCATAGATGTCGTCCTCGCTCGCATTTTTTTTGAGGCCTGCAGGCGATTTTCCCTTGGCTGCCTCAAAGCCATATTCGCTAAGAGACCACCCTTTTTTCAGAGAGCGGTTTCGGATCCTGATATTGTGTTCTTTGGAACCGGTAAAATAGCAGAGCGCAAAACCGAATTGGCTCTCCGGCACGATCCGCAAATCAACCTGCATACCTTCGTTGAGCCTCACGCTCGATTTAGTAGATCCTTTCGAGAGAATTTTTGCCACAAAGGGTTGACCTACGAACCAATCCATGACCTTTCCAGGATCGGAAGAGGCTGCAAGAAGATCCAAATCCCCGATCGTTTCTAGACGGCGCCGCAGGCTGCCTGCGATTTCGGCTTTTTTCACGCTCTTAACATTTCTCAAAGCCTCAAGGATTTCTGTCGCTTCTTTCCACGCGCTCAGCCAAAGATGCCGTTTTGCGTAGGCTTGCCTTTGCCCGATCGCATCGAGAATGTTCTTTTCGGTCCTTGCCCCGAACCCTTTGAGCCTGGCGATTCTCCCCGCCTCGCACGCCTTTTTAAGCTCTTCGATCGTTTGGATCTTGAGCTTCTGATAAATCGCCTTGACTTTCTTCGGCCCCAGTCCATGCACCTGGATCAGCTTCAAGATCCCTTTTGGCGTGGAGGATTTTAGCTTTTCATAGAAGGGGAGTTTTTTTTTCGTCGCCAAAGCGGTGATTTTTTCGGCAAGATCGTCGCCGATCCCAGCCAAATCGGTCAGCGCTCCCTCATTGATCAAGTCTTTCAGGCTCTTATCGCTATTCAATAAGGAGCGGGCGGCATTCCGGTAGGCCCTCACGCGAAACGGGTTTGCCCCTTTCAACTCAAGCAGGTTGGCGATTTCTTCTAGAATCGCGGCAATTTCATTCTTGTCCATTATTTAGATATACTATTGAATTTCACTTTTTTCTTTGCAAGAATCCCCGCATTTTTCATGATCCGGTTTATAGAGGGTTAGACACTCTCTTAGGAAGCCTATGCGAAGAACCCTCCTCCTTTCCGCCCTGGTCCTTGCGCTCCACGCTCTACAAGTACCTCTTGCCGCCATGGTGCAGGCCGGAGGGGATGTCGACCAAGATGATGGGTATTATGACGATTGTTATTCGGGGTGGGATGGACCAGGGTATTATTACGGCATCTGGTTCGATAGCCCTGATGCCTACTGTGGTTGGGTAGGGGGAGGAGGCATCTATTATTCCAGCGGATATTATTATGGTCGCGGCTACGACCACCACGATCATGGGGGCGGGCATGGCCACGGCGGTGGAGGTCATGGCGGCGGCGGCCATGGCGGAGGTGGTCATGGCGGCGGAGGACATCATTAATGGATAGGAACTTATGCGCAGAATGATTCTCTTTTTCTTAAGTGTCTTTGTCTTACAGGTCCTGCACGCGCCTCTTAGCGCTATGGTGCGAGCTGGAGTGAATGTCGGACCCGACGATGGGTATTACTATGACAATGGGTATTATTACGACGATGGGGTTTATTGGGGTGGGCCTGGCTATTATTACGGCTACTACTTCGACAATGACGGGGATTACTATTCTTGGAGAAGACGAAACTATTATCGCAACTATTACGGCCGCGGATATTATGGGTATCACCATCGCGCCTGGCGTCGCCGCTAAAAGAATTACCTAGCGAAGACCCAGAAGAACAGGAACACCATAGCGACTTTTGCACAGGCGGCCATGATGATCCGGGAGAAATGGCGCTCTACGAAAAGTTTTACTTTTTCTCCCCAAATCGCCATCATGCCTCCGATCAAAAGAAAGCGGAGCGTGCGTGCGGCCGCAAAGCAAAGGGCAAAGGGGAGAAAGCCGAGATGAAAAACTCCCGCCCCCAGGCTGAGCGCTTTGAGAGGAAATGGGATCAGCCCCCCGAAAAAGACGGCCCAATTCTCGTAGATCTGGAACTGGGTGGAGATTTTCTCAAAGGAAGCGGTGGAAATGAAGTGAGGGACGACGTAAGAAGAGATCAGGTCCCAAAGGAAATGTCCGAGCAGATAGCCGATAAGGCCGCTTGTGAGCGAGGCGATGGTGGCAATTAAGGCGTAAAGGAAAATTCTCGATCGGTTCTGAAGACAGAAGAACATGAGGATCGCATCGAGGGGGATGAAAAGAAAGAGTTCGAGGGCAAAGAGAAGGCCGATCCAAAGCGGAGCCCTTGAAGAGGTGGCTTTCTGGATGGCCCACGTGTAGAGGGGTGAAGGTTTTTTTTCATTCATATCCGAATCATACTTTATCCTAGTTTTAAAAGACATAGACAAGCCATTGCGAGCATGTATACTCAAATAGTATGAAGAATCTGACAACTGGATTTTTTAAGCCCCTATTTTAGGAAGGGGATCGGCAGGGGATTGATGGTTTTGAAGAGTTGGTCGAGCTGCAGTTTCTTGAAGATATCTTTCATCATCATCTCGAAAATGGCTTTTTCGATTTCTTCAACGGGGAAGCCTGAGGCGCTGCTGATATTGTAGAATTCCATTTGTTTGATCGTGGGATATCGCTTGACCTTCCCGTTAGCTTGCGTTAATTCCACTGTAAGGTTGCGAAGCGTCAGGGTCCGGATGAGATAATCTCTCGGATTTTTTTTCTTCGAACCATTTTCATGCAGGATCCGCCCCCAATTGTTGTCGTCGCCGTTTGCATCGTAGAATTCGATCCCGACGAAAATATTATTGATATCAATATGATCGATCGTCACGGGATTTCCGAAACTCTGGTCCCATTTCGCATCGACTCTCAAGGTTTCGGATGTGAACGAGGTCGTTGTTTGAGAGCTGGGGAAATTTCCTATCCACAGGCGGGAAATCTCGGCGGACGACTTGCCGATCTCCAGGGAGCTGATCGAAACGGGGACATGAAGCTGGCGAGAGATAAAATGGGCAAGAATATTTTCTCGATTCGTCCACGAGATCCCAATAGCGACTACAAGGCAGAGGAGTACGAGAGCTAAAAAAAGAGAAATTTTCCGCATATCAAATAAATAACCCATTCAAAAAAAACATACAATGCTCCATTTTAGTGAAAGACGTTGGAGCTCATATTATGAAGAGAGATGGTTGGAAAATCGCGGTCCTCCTCATCTTGGCCGTTCTCGTATTCTTTTGGCTGATCCGGGTTCCCATTTTGAATAGCGCCCTATCGAACCGGTTGGGGGTCAAGATATCGGTTCGATGGATCGGACTCTGGCCGAGCCGTATGAACTTGCATAACTTTGAAGTCGAAAACCCTCCGGGGTTCAAGGGGAGCGCTTTCGAGGCCAAACAGGTTGCGTGCTATTACAGCTTGAGTGAGCTTTTCGGCGATCCAACCGTCATCGACCGGATCGAGATCGATCAGTCCATTCTCAGGATCGATTTTACAAGTCCTTTAAGCGTAGCGAACAACTGGACGGTTCTGGGGCAAATGATGCCGAAGCAAAAGAGTAATTCCAAAGTACTCATCCGAAAATTGACCCTGACCGATTTCGACGTCGAAATCCATGGAGCAAACTATCTTGTTAGCCCTAAGCAAACTCATTTCGACTCTCTGGAGTTCGATGACATTAGCAGCCAGGAGGGATTTCCGACGGCGCGCCTTGTGAGGCTGATCTTCCAAACCGCTGGAATTGGGCAGTATATCGAAAACCTTTTCAATCCAGAGAAGGACATCGAAGAAGCGTTAAGCCCCTTGCAGATGATTGGAATCTAAGAGACACCTTCTAAATCACTTTGACGGAGCCATCGCTATACCCGATGACGACTCTGCCGGCGAGGCCGAAAAAGAATCCGGTGTCGATGACGCCGGGGATTTGGATGAGTTTCGCGTGCTCTCCTTCAGGATCTTGGGGAGGCGATTCGAACTCGATGTCGAAGAGCAGATTGCCGTTTTCCGAAACGAACAGCGTTCCATCCCCATTCATCCGCCATTTCCCTTTGAACCCAAGATTTTCGATTTTTTGCCTTGTCGCCGGCGAGCCGTAAAAAAGGACTTCGACAGGCAGAGGCGCAAGCCCTAGACGCTTGACGACTTTGGTCTCATCGACGATGACGACGAGTTCTGTGCTCGAAGAGGCGAGGATTTTTTCCCGGACGTGGGCGCCGCCGCGGCCCTTGATCATTCGCTTTTTCGGATCGATCTCATCCGCTCCGTCGACCGTGATATCGATTCTCGGAGCCGAATTGATGTCTAGGATTTCGATGCCGCCGGCTTGCGCGCGGTCGGCGGAATGGCGTGAGCTCGGAACAGCCCGGATCTTGAGTCCGCCCCTGCATCGCTCTATAAGCGCGTCGATGAAATGAACGGCGGTGGACCCAGTACCCAGCCCGACGATCTGGCCGTTTTCGATAAAGCTTGCGGCTTTCCGTCCTGCGAGTTCTTTTGCAGTCTCAAGAGTCATTTGGGGATATATTAAGACATCCGGATATTGATGGAAATCATTTAAAGGGGTACCCTCTTTTCTACAATGAAATCCAGCGAAAAAATCGGTAAAAATATCATTGACGCTTTGACGGAGAGGGGGTTCATCGACCAGATGACGAGTCCCAACCTCAGAGACCATGCCTTGCAGCCGATCCGGGTATACTTGGGTTTTGACCCCACAGCCGATAGCCTCCACTTAGGCAACTTGGTCGGGATCGTTGCTTTGGCTTGGTTCCAAAGATTCGGGCATACCCCCTATCCCCTCATGGGCGGGGCGACGGGTAGGATCGGGGACCCCTCAGGCAAAAGCTCTGAGAGGCCTCTTCTCCGGGAAGAGGAACTGGCCCACAATGTATCCAGTTTGAAGCGGTTTCTTCAAAAAATCCTCCATTTTCCAGAGGGGCCGAAGCCTGTTGTCGTCAATAATGAAGATTGGCTTGGAAAATTCACTCTGATCGAGTTTTTGCGCGATGTGGGGAAGCATTGCCGCGTCGGCCCGATGCTGGCAAAGGAGAGCGTCCGGGCGCGGCTCGAATCGGAAGAGGGGATGAGTTTTACCGAGTTCAGCTATCAGCTTTTGCAAGGGTATGATTTCCACCATCTCAACCAACATTATGGAATCACGCTGCAGCTCGGTGGAAGCGATCAGTGGGGCAACATCACCGCCGGGATCGAGTTCAACCGGAAGGTCAAAGGCGATCAGCTCTATGGACTCACATGGCCTCTTTTGACTCGAAGCGACGGAAAAAAATTCGGTAAGTCGGAGGAAGGGGCTATCTGGCTTTCCGCCGATAAACTTTCGCCCTATCATTTCTATCAATATCTATTCAGAGTGCCCGACGCCGATGTGATCCGGCTCATGAAAATGCTCACCTTTATGGATTTGCCCGAGATCCGCGCTATCGAGCAATCGATGGGAAAAGATGGGTATGAACCCAATAGCGCGCAAAAAAGACTGGCAGAAGAAGTGACCCGGTTTGTGCATGGCGAAGAGGGAGTAACGGCTGCGCTCCGCGTAACGGCGGGGATACAGCCCGGCGCCGAATCGAAGCTCTCTTCGGAAGTTTTGAAAGAAATTGCCGCCGATATGCCGCACGCATTATTGCCGAACCAAGAGGTCATCGGGAAAAAATGGATCGACATCGCGGTAAAGATCGGCCTCATCCCCAGTAAAGCGGAAGGGATTCGCCTCGTGAAAAATGGCGGCGCCTATCTCAACAACGTGAGGATCGACGACCCTGGTTTCGCGATCGAGACGGACCATCTCATCGATGGCGTTTATCTCTTGCTCGGCTCCGGGAAGAAGAAAAAAATCCTCATCGACACGTCCATCTCATATCGCTCGTGATTTAAATTTACGATTTTTCAACGCTGTCGGCATCTCTTAAGAATTTGATTTGAAAAATAATCGATAGTCGCTATTTTGAAGTCGTGAACCCCTTTACACGTAAGCCCCTAGAGCGAGCGGTGAGAGAAAAAAAATTGGATCGGGTTCAACATCTAGGAAAATGGGATCTGGATGTGGTCTAATAAAGGAGTAAAACAGCTTGGCTGACAATACAACCGATAATCAAAAGCAGGGTGAGAGAAGGAGCTTCGACATGGCTACCGTCACGAAAAAGAAATTGATTCAGACCATTTCGCAAAGCAAAGGTCTGCATCCAAACGACGTTCGGAATGTGATACAAGCCTTTCTCGATGCGATGACCGATTCTCTCTCAGGGAGATCGTCTGGAATTCCGTGACTTTGGGGTTTTTGAAGTCGTCGAGAGAAAACAAAAAATCGGGCGCAACCCGAAGAACGCTTCAGTGCCGATTGTGATTCCTGCCCGCAAAGCAGTGAAATTCACACCCGGCAAGAAGATGAGAAAATTGATCGAATAATGGGCTCCTCTAACGACTGCAAAGGAGGGCCGAAATCGCTCCGGCAAAAAGCCCAAGGGGTGAAAAATGGGAGCGCGCCCTCTTTTGAAGTTATGCCTGTCGCCGAACTCTGCCGGCAGGTTTTCATTTTGGCATGCAGAGGAAACGCGGAAGCGGCTGCCGCTCTTGCCCGCTCAATTCCCTTGGATTTTCCTTGGGCTTGGTGCCGGGAAGATGAGTTTTCTGAAGAGAAAACGGGCTCCTGTCTCGCGCTTCTAAAACTTGCGCTAAGGAGCGGCGAAGCACCTCTCCGGGGCGATCCTTATTTTCACGCGTTGGCTCAACATCTTTCGAAGTCGCTCAGCCCCCCTCGAGATTTCAAACCCGTATTGGATTGGTCTTTGATCGAGACGGCAAGCTTAAAATGCTGCTTTACGTTTTGGGGCTCAAGCACATCGCTCGCCTCCCTCATATCGGATGGGGCCGAAATACGTGCCGTCGGTCCCCAAACCTATCCGCTGAGCGCCCCAAAAGGATTTGGCATTCGGCCAGTGAGAGAGCATGGGAATCGGTGGGCCTCGCCGGTTGCAGCGCCGGCTGTGTGGTTCGAGATGAGAGCGAACTGCAAGGGAAAGCAGATATACCGCGCGCAGGAAGGTTTTGTGAATTTTGGCTCTGCGAGCCACAGCGAGGGTCGATTTTGCAAAGGCGCAGCCAGCCAAAATTCACACAACCTGATGGAGCGCGGTATAAGTCTTGACCTTACTTTTTTTGGCTTGGAGCCAAGCGCTGCCTTAGCCTTTTCTTTTTACGTCAAGGCAGAGTGTGCCCAAATCGGCGGCGAAAAATTGAAGCCGAAAACACTCCAACGCTATCAAGGGGTCTCGAAACCCGTTCGGTTTGGAAGCGGGCTCACGATCGAAAGTAAGACAGAGGGTAAAATGGAATTGATCCCTCTTGCTGGCGGGGGCGGGTATTGGGATTGCGAATATTTGGCCGCATTCGAAATCCATCCCATCAATGCCAAAATGTCATTCTTAATATATCTTCAAACACAAAGTTGACAGATTAAACATTCCGTTCCAATTGAAATGTATGTAAAGCAATCATTCTTGCAAAATAGTCCGTTCTGGTTGATAATGGCATGTAAACATTTCTTTGAGGGAGACGTCCGTGTCGGCTGCAAAGGTTTTCTTGATCGGTGGGCTAGCTCTTTTTACAGGTGTTGGTTTGCTTGGGCTTTATAGGCGCCCCTCATCTTTATCTTCCAAAAAAGTGGAGAAGGCTCCTGTTCAGGTAGTGCAGGAAGTGGCTCTTCCCCTGCCCAAGCCCGCGGCGCTGCCCGCCGCCAAACCTGCCCTGAAACCTAAGCCCATCCGGGAGAGCGCTCCAGTGACTGTCCCAGCGGCTGCCCCTTCAGCTAATCTAGCGGCTGACCCTGTGGCTGACAAGGTTCCGCCTGCCGCCGTCCCCCAAGTCCCTATTCCTCTTCCTCAACAAGCGTCCCCGCCCGCCGCTGCCGTGGGATTGCCTGCCGGAGATCGAATCCGCCAGCTTTTCGCGACCGATTCCTCGAAGCTCCCTATCGTCGAGACCGTTTCCTATACCAGCCGCGTACCTTGGATCCAAGGCAGGCCCGCCTGGATTGCCGATTACGCCTCGCATTACGGCACATCCCGCCATTTCATTGCCCGCAGCCTCAATAAAAAACCCGATTATCTCACGCAGAAAGTTTCTCCCGGAGACAGGTTCAATGTCTTCAAGAAAGACAAGAATCTCCAATTTTACCTCATCGCAGACCTATCGCGCTGCCGCATGTGGCTTTACTATATCGATCTGGATCAAAATGAGCGGATTTTGTTGAAAACCTATCCGATCGGCATCGGGCGGGTAGACACGAGAGCCAAGTCGGGCTATTTGACGCCTGTAGGCAAATATTCGCTAGGGAGTAAGATTGCCCTTTATAAGCCGGGCACTTTGGGCTTTTTCCAAGACCAGCAGATTGAGATGGTCAGCGTCTTCGGCACCCGCTGGCTCCCTTTCGACCAAGAGATCGAAGGATGCACGAAACCGGCCAAAGGGTACGGGCTGCAAGGCGCTCCTTGGGTCGAAGATCAAGCCCATCAGTGGACGGAAGACAGGAGCAAGATCGGCAAATGCGATAGCGACGGCTGCATCCGCCTCTTGGCGGAAGATATCGAAGAGATCTTTTCGATCGTGATCACGAAGCCCACCACCATTGAACTCGTCAAGGATTTCCGCGACGCCAAACTCCCTGGGATTGAGAAAAATTTATGACGTTGCCGCATGAAAAACCGATTTTGGAAATGCAAGAGACGTTGCAAAAGCTGAAAGAGCAGAATAAAAATAATCCCCTTTGGTCTAGCCAAGAGCTTGCGAGGATGGAAAAAAAACTCGAAGTGATGAAAAAAACGGTCTATTCGCAGTTGAAAGCGTGGGATCGGGTTGCCATCTGCCGCCATCCCCAGAGGCCCCATTCGCAGGATTACATCCAAAACATCTGCGAGGAATTCGTGGAGGTTTTCGGAGACCGGACGTTCCAGGACGACCGGGCAGTCATCTGCGGAATGGGGAAAATCGACGGACAGAAATTTGTCGTGATCGGCCAGGAAAAAGGAAAAGATACCGAAAGCAGGATCTCCCGCAATTTCGGCATGATGCACCCGGAAGGATACCGGAAAGCGATGCGGTGCATGCGCCTTGCCGCAAAATTCCAACTTCCCGTCGTGACGCTGATCGACACGCCGGGCGCTTATCCGGGTCTGACTGCGGAAGAACGGGGGCAAGGATGGGCGATTGCTCAGAATCTCTGGGAGATGGCCCGTTTACGGACCCCTGTCATTGTCGTCGTGATCGGCGAGGGGTGTTCCGGCGGAGCTATCGGCATCGGAGTGGGGGACTCTGTCGGAATGTTGGAACACGCCTACTATTCGGTCATTTCGCCGGAAGGTTGTTCCTCGATCCTCTGGAAAGACGTGAAGAAAAATGCCGTGGCTGCAGAAGCGCTGAAGATGCAGGTGGAAGATCTCTTGAATCTCGGCGTTGTCGACCGCAGGATCCCTGAGCCGCTCGGGGGCGCCCATTTCGATCCGAAACTAGCCTATCTCAACGTGAAAACATTCATCAAAGATCAATGGGAACTCTTAAAGTCAGTCCCGATTGATGTTCTTTTAGAAAATCGCTACCAAAAATTTCGAAAAATGGGCAAATTCGAAAGCGTTCATGAAACTGCTCCTACAAGCGGCGATCCGCAATAGCCGACACTTTACCCTGGCTCTTCTTACTTTCTTTACGCTGCTTTGCCTCACCATTGCTACGCAGTGCGAGATGTTTTCCGTTGGACTCATGGCCAACTCGGGAGCCGATTTCTTTACCCTCTTTAGTCCTGATGCTAAGAAGGTAAAAGAAAAAATTTCGATCCGCGATGTCAACCGGCGCTGGTCTGAAATCGATTCGAACGGCGACGGCGTCATTACAAAACGGGATGCATCTCTTTACATCGCCCAAAGGAAAGAATCCAATCCATTGGGATGGGTGATGCACGAAGTGTCTTCTCATTTCGACATCGAACGGGATTTTTCTCTCTTGATCGGCCTCCTCGCTTGTGTCGCGGTTTTTAAGGCCCTGTCGCTATTTTTTGCCCGTTATGTAACGCAGATCCTATCGATCCGGATCACGCGGGACCTCAGACAGCAATATTTCGAACACATCCAATCGCTCCCTTTAAGTTTTTATCAGGAACAGAATTTAGGCAGCCTCTCATCGAGAGCGGTCGGCGACGCAGGCCAGATCGCCTCGTCGTTAAATTCTTGTCTCACGAATTATTTGCAGACCCCGTTCACTCTCATATCCACGCTCTTGGCTTGTTTTTATCTTTCTTGGCAGCTTTCGATGATCATTTTCCTCGGCCTTCCTCTCATCGTATTCCCTGTGATTTATTTAACGCGGCAGGTGAAGCGGATCACAAGGCAGCTCCAGAAAAACCAAGAGACGTTCACTTCGGTGCTCCTCGATTTTCTCGCCGGCATCCAGACGGTCAAGATTTTCGCTATGGAGGCGTTTTCACTACGCAAATACAAAGAGCAGAATGACCAGATGGCCGCTCTTGAGAGCAAGAGCGCCAAATACGGCCTTTTGACTCGTCCGCTTCTCCATATGATCGCCACATGCTGCCTTGCCGTCGTTGTCCTTTTTGGCCTCTACACGCTCCGTATGACGGTCGGACAGCTTCTCATGTTCTGCGGCTTGCTTCACATGTTCTATGAGCCGGTGAAGAAATTTGCCGAAGAGAACGCAAACGTCCAGAAAGGGGTCGTCGCCGCGGAGAGGATGTTCGAAGTGCTCAACCTCAAACCGCAGATCCAAGACCGCGACGGTGCGATCGATTTGACCGGATTCAAAAACCTGATCGAATTCGACCAGGTCTGGTTTAAATACAAAGACGATTGGATCCTGAAGGACCTAAGTTTTACAGTGAAGCGGGGAGAGGTCGTGGCGCTGGTCGGCGCGACCGGAGCCGGCAAGTCCACTCTCGTTCAGCTTCTCCCTCGCCTTTACGAGATCCAAAGAGGGGAAATCCGGATCGACGGGATTCCGATCAACGCGCTGACGCAAAGATCGCTCCGCGACCAGATCGCGTTTGTCCCGCAAAGGCCCTTTCTCTTTTTTGATACCGTCGCTGAAAACATCGCCTTCGGAAGGAGCTTTTCCAAGAAGGAGATTGAAGAGGCGGCCCGCAAAGCCTATGCCCATGAGTTCATATCAGAGCTGCCGATGCAATACGATACGCCTCTTGCTGAAATGGGAAAAACCCTATCGGGAGGCCAGCAGCAGCGGCTCGCGATCGCGAGGGCTCTTGTGAAAAAAGCGCCGATCCTCATTATGGATGAGGCGACATCATCGCTTGACGCCATTTCTGAAAACCATATCAAGCGGGCTATCCGAGAACTGCAGGGAGAAATGACGCAGCTTCTCATTGCCCACCGCCTCTCTACGATCGAGCATGCCGACCGGATCATTTTCCTCGACCGGGGACGCAAAATCGGGGACGGATCTTTGGCCGAGCTGCTCGCAACCTGCATCCCCTTCCGAATTCTTTGGGAAACATATCACCATTCCGAAGCCACCACAGCCTAGTGTTCCTTGCCCGTGCCTGTGCCCGCCTCTATATATGAATTGTTTCTGCCCAGTACAGAGATGATTTTAAATTGCACTAAATAACCAAAACATGTACACTGCACATGATTAATTTAGGTGAATAAATGATACAGCAATCAAATCTTTCATTTAACGCTACTTCTTTGATGTGCTTTCCGTCGCGCGATATGGATAGTGGGGCAATTTCAAAGGCGCTTGATAAAATAGAAAGTATTTTTGGATCAAATGCTGTTGATTGGCTCGAACTGCACATATCTTTGGTAGCATCATACGCACTTGGTTGGATTCCTTGGATTGTTCGGATCAGAGAGTGGGGTGATATCAGAGCTGGGATAACTCCAGGCATGATCATACCAACCATAGGCCTGTCTTCTATCACGGCTTTCTGGGGAAGCCTCGCATATAATGCAGTATTTAAAGGACCCCGTGTCGCAAGACTAGTTGAGCGAATTCAGAGAGAATCAATAGGTCAGGAAAACAAAGCTCTTATTGTAGAATCAAGAGATTGGAGAGATCTTGGGATTTACAGTCATGTGTCTAGATGCCGGGTGCTTGCAGACACTCATTCTATTCACACTGTTTCGGGCGGAAAAAAAATAGTAGGGTTGCTCGAACATCTTCCGGATGCAGCCTATGACCCGCTTTGGATTCGAGGTCACGGAGAATCTCAGGGGGTGGCTTTAGATGATTTATTCTTGAGTTATAACGAGGATGACGTGATCTCAGCTCTAGCGAAAAAAGTTCGCTCTGGCGCTACTGTGATCTTTGAAAGCTGTATGGTGGGAAAAGGGGAAGAAAATTTTGCCCAATTTTTTTCTGCGCGCTGCCCAGATGCTACAATCTATGCAAATGAAGCTTTCCAAAACACAAGGACGGGATTAGAAATAAGGGAAGGTATTCCCCATCTTAAAGATTTTTTTGGCGTCGATTCGACTCGGATTTACAAAAATGGCACTCTTTTATCGAAGAATATAAGCGATATACGAAATCCTGCTTTAGTAGCATTCGAGAACGCTTATGATACGCTTTTTAGTAGCGGTCGAAAACGCTTATGATGCGCTAGTGAACACCCAGACCTAGGGGCCCATGGAGAAATGTCCGGATGGACATTTCGGAATGGGAAGGCCTGGCATCTTTGGCTCTTCCTTTAGCACATTCAGGTCGAAGGAACCGGAATGCCGACTTTTTGGAATAATCGCACGGAATTTAAATTATTCTAAGTCGTAATGTATCAAACGGATTGGCTGCCGTGAGAAGTGCTTCATATTTATCTACAGAGATGCTGGTTTTACCTCGCTCATATTGAGCGTAGGCATTGGGAGATTTTGATCCTAGTCGTTCGGAAGCTTCTCGTACTGTAGAGCCCTTTTTTCTCTTTGTCTTCGTAAGGAAAGTGCCAAAAACAGTCTATTGTCACTAGCTGTTACTCCGATTACGTCTTGTTTATAATCAGTAACATTTATAGAAAAGTCCTTGGTGATTTCATCTTTGAAGTAGCTTCTAGTCATTTCGAGAACCAAGTCCTCTACCATGTTTCGAAGATGCCGGCAAAACTATGTTCCGCCGAATCCTCGGATTGGCAAGAGGAACGGACGGCGAATTTCTGTCCCTCTACAGCCTTTAAGGGCGCCCCAAGGTGGTTTTGGATGAACTCCTTGGCCTCTTTTTGAAAAGATTTTGGCTCGGCGGAAGGGCCTGTTTTTAAAAATGCCTCGTAATCCTGGGCGCTGATCATCCAGGTCGAAGGAACCGGAATGCCGAGCTGGAAGGCTTCATAGAGGCCCAAGGCCTTGCCTCCAAATCGCTGCCGTATTTGTTGGGAAGATAGAGGATGGAATTCAGCAAAAGTATACAGCAGGAACATAGTTCACCCATAGCTCAACGATCAACTTTGGGGCTAGTTTAAAAATCGATTTTTCAAAGCCACGGCAAGCCATTCAGACGGTCGGGTTGCTTCGCGGACTTTCCCCAAACGAAACGATTTGGGGTCCCTTTCCGCTCCGCCCCCCCGACCGTCTATTCTTCTTTGATTTTTTTAATGCGTCAGTTCTGGCAAGCCATTTGTCACTTGTTGAACTATAAAAATAAAATATTTAAAATGAGACGGTGTGATACATGCTTCGATGATCTGGCGCGCTGCTTCTTGTAGTTTTTTTATTTTCGCATCCTTGTCTTCAGAGGCAGCGCAACCTGATTCCTCTCCCTTAATTTCTCAAGATAGGCTTTACGAAATTTCAGAAATCATCCTTCGTTATCAGCATGACATCCAGGAGCCGATCCCGGTTTCAGAACTGATCCAAGTCAAAGTTCCCCTTTGCGAACAAGAGGGAGCTATCTACAGCAGTCCCCCGGTTGCAGCAGACGGTCATTCGTTTTGCCGACCCATCGATCTAAGTATCCTTGAGGTCAACACGGTTTATGCTCCCGCTCGTTTTTCATCCAGCGCGCTCCGACGTATCCTGGAAGGTTTGCGCGACTTCTTTGGGAGGCGCGATATTCCCTTAGCTGTCGTCTACATTCCTCAAGGTGAGATCGCATCTGACGGCACGGATGTCCGCATGAATAAGAGCGGCCCGCTTACGATCGCCATTGCAGTCCCGATCATCAAAGAAATGAGCGTAAGCCAAAGAGATGCGGAAGGTTCTTCTAAATCCGCAGAGAATTCTAAGCTGGGGAAAAAAATTACCGGCCATTTTCCCTTGACGCTTCCCAACCCTTCTGAGGGAATTCCCGGAGGAGTCATCAATTCAAATGTCTTAAATCAATATCTTTATGCGCTAAACCGTCATCGGAATAGGAGGGTCGATATAGAAATTGGGCCAAGCGATATGCCCGGCCAATTCAATCTTGACTTTGTCCTCACGCAAAACAGACCCTACAGCGTCTATTTCAACGCAAATAATAATGTCCCAAAACCTATTAACCGCTGGCAAGAATCGACAGGGTTCATCCATACTCAAGCGACGGGAAATGACGATATTTTCCAGTATGACGCTTCAACAGACAGCTTCGATCAGTTTTATTGGTTCGCTGCCTCCTACAAAGCTCCCATTGGGCAATCGATAGACAACCGTTGGGGGATTTCTGGGGGGTACTCCCGGTTTTCATCCGCTGAATTTGCCCTTCCCCAGAACCTTTTTGTAGGAACCCAAGCGATTTTTGAACTTGAGTTCATCGCCGCCATCCTACAGCGGAAACAATTCTTTTTAGACTTTGTGGCCGATTTGCAATACCGCCATATTCACAATGCAAAGCATTTCCTGTTTGGGTCGGTTACAAAGAATTTTCTCATTCCCGAAATTGCGCTTAAGGCAGTACAGTTGCAGAGGGAAAGCAGATTGATCGCTTCCATGTCGTTGCAAAGCACCATGAGCTCCCTTTTTTGGGATGTAAAGGAGGGCCTGGACAACTTGGGGCGGTTCGATATCAGCCCGAACTGGGCGATCCTGCAGGTTGGGTTTTATGGGAGTTCTTATCTCGAGCCGCTCTTCCAAAAAAGCGATCAGGTGAAGCATCTCGCCCATGAGATCGTCTTTATCGCTCAGTTGCAAAATGCCTTCAATCAAAGACTGATCCCCGAACTCGAAGCCGTACTAGGAGGATTGTATTCGATCCGGGGGTATCCGCAATCGACGATTGCAGGAGACAACATGTACATGGGATCTTTCGAGTACCGCTTCCATGTCCCCGGCGCTCTGGACCCAAGGCCCAATGCCTATATTAAGCCATTCAATCAAAAACTTAGATGGGCTCCCGCAGTTCCAAAGGGAGAAACGGACTGGGATTTTTTCATCCGCGCTTTTTATGATGTCGGAGGAATTACCGTCAATCAGAGACGCGCGCCGGAAAAGAACTATTGCATCATGGGCACAGGACTTGGGGTTGAGCTTGTTCTGTGGACGAACATATACATTCGAGGAGATTGGGGAATGGCTTTGCGATCGGCAAACGGCATCTCCTCAGGGGATAACCGGTATTACTACTCATCGACAATCATTTTTTAAATGGGGAAGGGGATGACATATCGCGAATTCATGCCAATCATTGCCCTTTTTAGTGCCGCAGCGGGCCCTCTTCAGGCTCTCCCTGCAATCGATCATATCTCCCACGGGACTGCCCATCCGGCAATCGAAGGAAATGAGCTGCGGATCGAAGCTTCTGACAACGCTATTTTGCATTTCAGAAAATTTGATATCGAGCCTCATGAAACGGTTCGCTTTCAAATGGCAGAAGCCTCCCACCGTGTCTTAAATCGCATTAACGGCAGCGCTCCTAGCCTGGTCAAGGGGAAGCTTTTTTCAAATGGGATTGTCTATTTGATGAATCCAGCAGGATTTTTGTTCGGCCCGAGCAGCCTAGTCAATGTGGGCGCCCTGTATGTGGCCGCCGCCCATTTAAGCGATAGTGATTTTCTTCAAGGGATCGACCATTTCAAGGAAGTTCAAGGAAGCATAGAGATCCAAGGCACTCTTTTGGCAGAGGACATTGCCCTCGTAGGTAAAACAGTGCTGCAAAATGGGACGGTTTTAGCGGAGGAGGGACACGTTATCTATGCGACTGCTGATCATGTTTATTTACAGAGAGAAAACAGCCATCTATCGGTAAAATGCGAACGGGATTCGCTCCAAGAGGCAGCCGATATCCCCTGTTTTTTTGCATGCGGGTCGCCAGAAGCCTTTTTTTTACACCATGCCGGGAGCTCCAAAGCAAAGCGAATTCATGTGTATGCGGAACAAGAGAGCCTCGTCAAAATCTCAGGCACTTTAGACGCGTCGAAGACCGCATTGACAGGTCAAGGCGGGGATGTTTGGATCCAAGGGGAAGTAATCTCTCTGGAAAGAGCCAAAGTCGAAGCGTCCGGTGCGGCAGGAGGGGGGGAAATCCTGATTGGGGGAGGGGCTCATGGAAAATCGCTCTACCCAACAGCAAAATATCTCGAATGCGACTCAAATACTTCGATCATCGCCGATGCTACCTTGTGCGGGGACGGGGGCGGCATTGTCCTTTGGGCTGACCGAGGGTTGATCTTTGATGGACAACTGTACGCTCGAGGAGGACCTCAAGGAGGAAATGGAGGCGCTGTCGAGACATCGTGCAGCGGTCATTTTATCGGCGCCCGTGGAAAAGTGTCCACGGCGGCGCCTCAAGGGCGGTTAGGACAATGGCTCATTGATCCTTTTTCGATCCAAATTGGGAATCAGCCTTATACTGTTCCGCAACCCTCTCTAGCCACATTAGCGGATGCATCGGACAGCGGCGTCTATTTGATCGATCCAGGACCGACGGGAGTGCTTTCAACTGCAGTATCCTCATTCACGCTAGCGGCCGTTAATGAGGACGCGGGTTCTCCAGGATCGCAAAATATCCAACTCGGCTATTTGAATAATGCGCCAAGCCCAACCCCAGTCACTTTGTCCAATCCCAATGCAGGGGTTGCCGTTAATTTTAATACGGTCAATCCTTCCGATCTGAGTGTCGGATCGTTCAGTATTTTTGGGACGGTAGACTTCGATGGAGACCTCACATTCAATGCCAACACCACGTTACTCGGCGACACGACCATCATTTCGCGAAGCGGAGGGATTACCTTTAATGGCTTCCTAGTCAGTTCTCCCCCAGGCGCATATTCAATCACATTAAGCGCACAAAACGACATCGACTTTAATGGGACGGTAGGAGCTGGCACTGTCGGTTTTTCTAATTTTAATATCCAAAATGCAGCCAATGTCACTTTTGCACAGATAGCCTCTGCGGGAGGGCCGGCTAGTTCTATAGATTTAACTAATAATTTTACAGCAGAAAATTCTTTTGATCTATCAGGGAATTTAAATATCACCGCCAGCCAAGGGAACATCATTTTCCAGAACTTGCTCCAGTGTCAGCCTAATATTCTGAGCCCCTCCAACTCCATTACCCTTACGGCAGATGCAATTCCCGGTCAAACGATCAGCTTTACTGCTCCTGCTCAAACTGTCACTATTGCTGGTTCCGCGACTGCTTCGGGAGATATTGGTTTTGCTGGCCCTGTTCTGATTTCCAACCCGATGTCGATGACAAGCACAGGGGGTGGCATCACCTTCAGCAATACCGTACAGAGCAGTGCGCCGACGACCCCCTTTCCTCTAACCCTAAGTGCAGCGGGAGCGATTATTTTTACAGGCAATGTCGGATCTGCCAATTTTTCAGATTTTACCATTACCCAGGCCGCGCTCGCCACCTTTATGAGCCAAGCCATGCTCAATGGTTCGATTACGACAACTGGGGATGTCACCTTTACAGGCACACTATTTCCCGTTGGCGATCTCAGCATCACTTCCACTTCAGGCAACATTTTCTTTAATAACACAACCAGCGCTCTCACCGGCATGATCGGCCTCGCTCCTCTGCTGACTCTCAGCGCCGAAGCCAACATTCTCTTCAGGGCCCGGTTGGAGGTCCTCCTGGAGGCCCTCCTATCGGCAATGTGACGATCGATACGGCGCAGAACGTCCATTTTTATTCCCAACCTGACCCTACGTTGGCGATCAATACATTTGTATGCGCCTCTTTCATTCAATTAAACGGCACAGGGGATACTTTATTCGAGGGTCCGCTCATGACCTTTGGAGCTCCTTACGCCCAAGCTTCCGGGATGCCGCTTTCCGCTCCTGCAAACGGGGGAGATGTCTCGATCACGACGAGCGGAGCGATCAACTTTTATTGGGGAGTCCAAAATGTGTCAAACTCGAATGTCGTTCCAGTGCTGATGCCCACGGCAAATCAAACGGTTGTCTCTAAATCCGTCATTACGACAACGGGCGGCAGGCAATTCAACTCAGCGAGCAATTCGAACAATCCGAATGCGCCGAATGGACTGAGCGGAGGCGATGTCACCTTAAATGGCAGCACGATCAATTTATTGGCAATTTATGCAGGCGGAACCCCGGCTTTCCCGGGAACCTCGGGCGTGGGAGGGAATGGGGGGAGCGTCTCTATTACTTCAACGGGCGGAACCTCTCTGCAAGGGCCCATTGTTGCAACGGGGGGGGCTGGGACGAATGGTGGCGCCCAAGACCTTCCTACCCTTAGTTTTTCAGGCCAGAATCTCAGCCTCCCACGCGCCGATTCTCCTGGCGATATCACAATCAACGGCCCCTTGACTCTTGCATTTAATGGGAGTGTACTGAGAGGGGGCAATATCAACGTTGGGAATATCGGTAGCACGGGAGTATCCGGGAACGGCAGCCTCTTGGCCATCGACGCCTCGACGGCAAGCACTGTCGAGCTTGGCTCCTTATCTAACCTAAGTTACCTCGTCGTCGATTATGCCGAAGGTTTCACCGCCACGGGAGCTGTAGGCGCGGCCGGCATCGACTTGATCAATGCCGGGGCCAATAATATTGTCTTCGATCAGCCGGTCACGGCCACTGACATCACAGCAACGGCCAATGATTTTTGCGTTATTTTCGAACAGGGCTATCAGACTACCACTTCTTTATTTTTAAATTGCGGAACTTGCCCACCACCACCACCTCCACCACCACCTCCACCACCTCCACCACCACCTCCACCTCCACCACCACCGCCACCACCACCACCACCACCTCCACCACCACCACCTCCACCTCCACCTCCACCTCCACCTCCACCTCCACCTCCACCTCCACCTCCACCTCCACCTCCACCTCCACCTCCACCTCCACCTCCACCTCCACCTCCACCTCCACCTCCACCTCCACCTCCACCTCCACCTCCACCTCCACCTCCACCTCCACCTCCACCTCCACCTCCACCTCCACCTCCACCTCCACCTCCACCTCCACCTCCACCTCCACCTCCACCTCCACCTCCACCTCCACCTCCACCTCCACCTCCACCTCCACCTCCACCTCCACCTCCACCTCCACCTGGCCCTCCGTCTGCGCCGCCGGTTGTCTCGATGCCGTCGACGACCGCTCCGCATGGAAGAGGGTTTGCCGGCGTTTATGCTCCGATATTTTCGATTTGGTATCTTCCCTACGATCTTTTCTTCAATGACGATAGCTTCCTAAACATTCCGAATGGCGAGATCGCTATATACCGAAATAACCTGAAGAATCGGTTTTTGACTGCGTCGGATCTCCCTCAGAATTTTTATTCTCACTTGCGCCTTGAGCACGCGCAATGGTCGCTCGCTCCGAACACAAATTCTGAGAAGCCTCCTGGTCAAATTCCCGGGTCTTCAGGTTGTTTCGCTATGGAATGTCCGGAAGGCAAGATCATAGAATGTCCGGGCATGATCACTACAGAATTAAGGAATAAAGGCATCCCATGAGAATATTTTTAAGATTGAGTCTCCTATGCATCAGATTTTGGATCCCTTGGAATCTATTCTGCCAATGTCCAAATCCAAGCGTTATCACAGGGTATCAGGGAAACCTCGGGACAACTGCCGGCAATTGTCAAACAGAGCCTCTTCCTCCTCTTTGTGCGTTTGGTTCCGTTTCCGTGAATCAAAACGCCCCGGTTCAAACGGTCAATCGCCTTAACCCGCAGCAACTCCCCACTACGAATAACTGGCAATTATTCCAAAATGAGTGTGCGATCGATCCTACTTTGTGGACTGAAACGGGCGTCGCAGCGGGAGCAGGAACGTATAGGACGAGGACGGGACCTTATTTGGTCGGCATGGCGCAGACGGGCCCAGTTGTGACGGTTGCCCAATTCAATTTCAACCAAAATGTCCAGTTGCCGAACCTGACCGCTGACAATCGGATCACTTTCTTCTTTAGCGCTACCGAAACCAACGGAGGATCGAACAATTATTTCAGTATTTCGACAAACGTCGTGAATTCAGAGACCTGCGTCTTAACCTATACTCCGAATAACGGCACTCCCGGGGGTATTACCGATTATAATGTGACAGGCAATGTTTTTCATGACGTCTATTATGACAATCTCCATCCAGCTCTGGCGATCAGCAATCCTCCCGTTGTAAATGGGGGGAATACAGGAATACTCATGAGCGTTAGCACGGACGGTGTTACCATGGGCAATGTTGCAAATTATCCATTCGGGAGCACCGTAACAGGTAAAATTTTCCAAATTTTTGTGCAGCGCTACTCTCCTTTAGGCCCTGCCGTTTATCTGTTATACGTCGTCGACCCAAATGATGATCCGCTCACTTTCACTGTCGCTGGCGCAAGCGGCAGCCACTTCATATTAACGTTAGACTCTTCGCAGCCCGCCTATACGGGATTTTTAAGGCTAGCCAGCGTATCCACGAATGATGCGAACCCCACCGAGGGCTCGCCTTGGAACCAGGCGAGCTACTTTATGCCGGAAGATATTGGCAATGCCGCCGATACCTCGAACCCACCCTCGTCTTGCCCGATCGAACAGACTGGATGTCCCTTAACGCCTACTTCGCCGTCCTGGTGGGAGACGGCGGAAGTGCATGCCATCGCGCCTACGGGGATGAATTTGTACATGCTGTTGCCAGGGGTGGGGACTACCCCGAACCCAAGGTGGTCCGCTCTTTTTACGGATCTGGCCTTTAACGTCATTGGCTCCAATTGGATAAACACCAACATGCCTATCCAATATCCCACATCTCAAGCTTTATCCGATATCCTGCCTCCGATCGCAACTGCCAATTCAGCCCTGGCTCAAACTTACTACTCGGATTTATTCTCCCAGCTCAATCCCTCGGGGATGCCTCCCTATACGGACGGGTCAGATCTTGCCACCAATTTGTTCACTCTACAATTCGACATCATCATGGCATCCAATCTCTCATCCGATATCAATACCTTCCAAGAGGCAAGCCGGACGCTCCCGATCTATGCGCCCGGAACTGTGAATAACGTCAGCGTCTTCAATGCTCACCGCCGCTACGTCCCTGTCCAGGCTGACATCAGCACCACGGCGACAACGATCAGCTGGACCTATACCCTTTCTTCCGCTGTCCCGCCTGGGGATGGGATGAACAAGACCTTGGTTTGCTTCCCTTTTTGGAAATATCTCCAAGGATCTACCCCGGGTTACGTGAACACCGCACCAGGGACAGGCGAGCCTTTTCAACCCTTTATTTTTAACGATACGATTAAGGGAACTCTTTATGCCGCGGAAAGCATCAGCGGAGTGGTCACCTACTTGGAAGGCGGGATCCCCTTCTCCTGGTATGGACCTACGGACCTATTCATCCCCAGCTCCCTCACTTTCACAACACAGCAGCTTTCCTTATTGTCGACAGCTCTTGGCTACATTCAAAATACAGTCATTCCTCTTCCTTATGTCCCGGAAGCGAACGTCACCGGCGATGCCTATAATGCAGGCAAGGTAGGTTTCATGTTGGCAAAAACGGCGCTCTATATCGCGTATTACATGCAAAACACCAACCCTCCTTCCACACCCCAGCTAATTGCCGCAGCTACGCAGAAATATATTGACAATGCAAAAAGCATTCTCACCGCATACCTGATCGGCAGGACGCCTGGCGCCAACTATTTTGTGGCTGACCGGAGCGCCGGAGGAATTTGTGTCAATGGAGCCGGGGGAGATGGAACTTATGCAAATGGGCCCAACTTGCAGCAGTATGTCGATAGCGGGGTCGATTTTGGCAACTATGTATACAACGATCACCATTTTTTTGCAGGATACCGGTTGCTCACAGCAGCCATGATCACAAATTGGGAAATGACCTATGGCTCAGGGACGCTTTGGATCGATTTGCCTGTGATCGGTGCGGATAATGGGACATATAAAATAAGAGATATGGTCGATTTTCTTTGGAGGGATACTCACAATCCCTTTACGAACAACACTTCCGCTCAGATCTATGATCCCGACCTTCCCTACGACCGTTACGGCCTTCCTTGGGAAGGACACGGGGTGGCCAACGGCATTCAATACCAGCCGAATGCCCTTGGGAGGAACCAAGAGAGCATCGCCGAGGATTTCAATTGCTGGCTCGGCATGAATACGTATGCCGCCCTTGTCTTGCAAACGTCTCTGACGGGTCCGCAGACTTTACAATACCAGACCCTATACAATTTCAGCCTCATGAACTTAAAACTGAACGCAAGCGCAGGCATCCAGTGGTTCAAAGACTATGCATACTGGGTAGGGGTCAATCAATATTCGACGAACCCTTCGTCTACCGCCCCTGCCATCTATATCGGGCAATTCACACAAGCCACAGTGACCAATGGCCAAGTCAATGACAATTCAGCGCAAAACCAAACCTTCTTCTAGCGAAAGACCGAATGTTGGGCCGAGTGCGAAACTCGGCCCAACTTGCAATCCCAGGCATTCCCATTCCGAAATGTCCACCCGGACATTTCTCCATGGGCCCCTAGGCCTGGGTTGTTCACGAATATCTGTGACAAACATCGGAACGTAGTAATGGGCTAAAAAGGGTGTGATCCATTCGAACCAGCGAAAGAGCCTCTCATGCAGGGGTGTTTTTGCAATGTCCAAAAAAGGAGTTAGGTCCTTCTCGAGCAGCTCTTCGTGGTAATTGGAGTAGCGGGCTTCAAGAAGAGGAAGATACTCGGGGTCGTGTTCAATTTTATGAATCACTTCGCTTAAAATCGTTTCATTGAGGACTGTATCGACCCAGAGCTCCTGAACGGAGAGGCTGGTGGTCATCACCATCCATCTTTCAAGAGAGATGGGAATTTCAAGGTAGGGGGCGAGAAATTTGGCTGAGCCTTCTATGAGCAGTTCGATATCCAGTGCAAGCAGGGCCCGCTTGTATACCGCTCGTGATTCAAAATTTTGATGCGTGAAAATTTCCCTTGACTGCACAATGGCTGCGTGAATTTTTTAACCGACTCAGAACGACAGGAACTCAAACTCCGGCACCGGGGGGACCGCGATGGGCGGGTGCGTGATCGAATAAAGGCTGTTCTCCTCTATGATGAGGGGTGGGCTCCCAAAGACATTGCCAGGGTTCTGTTGATTTCTGACGAAGCAGTTCGTCACCATGTTGACGCATACAAAACGTCGAAAAAATTGCGCCCCGAAAGCGGCGGCTCCGAGGAGAAACTATCCCAAACGCAGTCCGAGCAACTTGAGGCTCATCTTCAAGAACACACGTACCTTTACGTCAAGGATATCGTCGCATATGTAGAAGTGACTTTCGGTATTGTCTATACCGTCCACGGATTGAGGGATTGGCTGCGAAGACACGGATTTTCCTACAAAAAACCCGCCGTTGTACCCGGGAAAGCCAACAAAGAGCAGCAACAAAAGTGGCTCGCCGGATACGAGAAACTCAAGGCAGAACTCCTCGAGGATGAGACTATCTGCTTTATTGACGGCGTTCATCCAACGCACAATGTGCAGCCTGCTTATGGGTGGATCAAAAAAGGCGTGCGTAAAGAGATCCCAGCAAACACAGGACGTGCCAGGCTCAATCTTTCAGGGAGCATCGATGTCATCACCCACAGTGTGGTAATCCAAGAAGACGAGACTTTAAACGCAGAATCGATAATCCGGTTTTTCCAAAAGATCGAAGAATTTTACCCGAGTAAACGAAAGATCCATGTATTTTGCGATAATGCACCGTACTATCGGAATAGGGCTGTGAGGCAGTACCTAGAAACGGCAAAAGTTTGTTTGCACTTTTTACCGCCCTATAGCCCCAATCTAAACCCGATAGAACGACTGTGGAAATGGATGAAGGAGCGGGTAGTTTACAATACTTATTACGAGTACTTTGAAGACTTTAGAGGAGCGATTCTTGGTTTTTTCGCTGTATTGGCGACTGTGACCGCGGAGTCAACTTTAGGCCGGGATTTAAGAAGCCGGGTTAGGGATAAATTTAGTCCCTTTCAGGCACCTGCTGCCAAGTTTTGAATTTCCTTGGGTATACATCCTTTTGTAGCAAGAGAGGTCGAGAGAGAAAGAGGGATAAATTTTGCTAATTGGGCGTTGTTGAAGAAGAATGAAATTATCTTGCCCGTCTATGGCAAATTCGATATCGACTTCCCGGCGATGCCGTTTTTTCAAATCGAAAATCGCTTTTAAAAGCTCGTCCATCCAACCATTTTCAGAAACTGAGCTTAAGACATCCGCGCTGCCGCAAAGACGGAAAGGGGTCACTTCCCCTTGCACGACTTTTTCTCCGATCGTGGGCGCATATTCCACGACGAGCGTTTGGTTTTCAAAAATGTTTGTAGGAGACGGGTTCGCGGTGAAGCATATGCCCGCTGATTTGGCATCAACCATCGGCTGGATCAGTACCCCCATAAGAGTTTGGATTTGGGAATAGGAAAGGGCCCGGGCAAGCAAAGGAGAGCTCCAGACGAACGCTATGGCCTCGGCTAGCTCTACCGTTGGCACATTGATCCTTGTTTCGAAGATGCCGGCAAAACTATGTTCCGCCGAATCCTCGGATTGGCAAGAGGAACGGACGGCGAATTTCTGTCCCTCTACAGCCTTTAAGGACGCCCCAAGGTGGTTTTGGATGAACTCCTTGGCCTCTTTTTGAAAAGATTCTGGCTCGGTGGAAGGGCCGGTTTTTAAAAATGCCTCGTGATCCTGGGCGCTGATCATCCAGGTCGAAGGAACCGGAATGCCGAGCTGGAAGGCTTCATAGAGGCCCAGAGCCTTGCCTCCAAATCGCTGCCGTATTTGTTGGGAAGATAGGGGATGGAATTCGGCAAAAGTATACAGCAGGAACATAGTTTACCTATAGATCGACTATCAACTTTTGGGCTACACCAAAAAAAATTGAAGATATGAATCACAAACCTTCTAAAAATTTCTGTAACCATACAGTGAAGTGGACCCCGAAAACTGGACAGGTTAGTTAGTTTGCTTCATGCTACTTAACCCACTGAGCATGGAGATAAAGAAATGACCAAGAGGCCACGAACCCCTCGAACAGCCGCGTTCAAAAAGAAGGTCGCATTGGAAGCGCTGCGAGAGGATAAAACGCTTAGCCAATTAGCCACCGAGTACGGCGTCCACCCTCTGCTGATCGGCAGATGGAAAAAGGAGTTGGTGGATGGAGCCGAGAGTCTGTTTGAGGGAAAAAAGAGCCGCAAACAGGACGGTGAGTTCGATCAAGAGGTCCTCGAGAAAAAAATCGGTCGATTGACGGTAGAAATCGATTTTCTTAAAAAAAAACTGGGCTATTGACGGTCGAGGAAAAAAAGCTATGGATAGACGATCAGCATACAGAACTGTCGATAGCAGCCCAATGCAAGCTTCTGAGCATCCAGCGTTCCAGCTATTACTACAGCAACGTGCCCATCAAGCCTTCGGAGTTGCAGCTTATGCGCCGCGTCGACGAAATCTACACGGCACGGTCATTTCTGGGCTCGCGCAAGATTGCTCAGGAGTTGAAGAGGGAAGGCTGCGACGTCAATCGCAAGCATGTACAGCGGATTATGCGGCTCTTGGGATTGGCCAGCAACCAGCCAGGACCCAATACCTCCAAGCCGCACCCGGAGCACATCAAATTTCCCTACCTGCTGGGCGGCGTGGTGTTGATGGCGCCGGTGATTGCCTGGAGCACGGATATCACGTATATTCGGCTGCCAAACGGGTTTGTGTACCTCGTCGCTGTAATCGACTGGTTCAGCCGCCTGGTGCTATCCTATCGCCTCTCCAACAGCTTGGAGACGAGCTTTTGCCTGGATGCCCTCGAAGAAGCGATAGAACAGCACGGGAGGCCCAAAATCTTCAATACCGACCAAGGCGTGCAATTTACCTCGAAAGAGTTCGTTCAGGCGGTGATTGGCCGCGATATTCGCTTCAGCATGGACGGCCGAGGCCGCGCCTTGGACAACGTGTTCGTGGAACGGCTATGGAGATCGGTGAAGTATGAGAACGTGTATTTGCAAGACTACCAAAGCGTGCCTGAAGCAAGGATCGGCCTTGCCAGCTATTTTCAGTACTACAACACCAAGAGACCACACCAGGCGCTCGGCTACAAAACACCTCACGAGGTGCACTATGCACAATGAACACCGGGTCGCGCTCGCGCGCGCGCACGGGGGAACCCCCGTGCTTCTGTTTACCTGCGGATCTGAAGATATGTGTAGCTCTGAACAAAGAGCAAAGGAGTGTGTATTAAAAAACAGTTGTGAGTAAATCTGTTGTTTTGATAGGCTGCTCAACCGACAGCAGCCGTTGTTCCTTCTCAAAGAAGGAACAACGAAACGGTAGAGGCAAACTAGTTTAGCCTAAAAAGTTGTCCAGTCGATTGGGTCCACCTCACTTTAGCTCTCGCCTCGAGAACGTCATCTTTAGCCGCCTTGGGCGGCGTTATACCGCACTCACTCAGTTTGAGTGAATTTTGTTGAGCGCCTTTTGCGCCCCAGCGCATTGCTCGATCTTGCTAACATACTAAAGTTTACGGCGATCTCCGCAATGCTACTGGAACGCAAAATCCGCTGTCAAAATTCACACAACCTAAGCGGGTGCGGTATATCATGTTCTTTGTCTGAATAAAACAACTTATGGGTAATAGTCAGCCCTGAAGGACTGGGATTTCTTGCGTCCCCAGGTTAAACAGAAAAATAAAATTTTTCTGTAAGATTTTTTTTGGCAGGGGCAAGGGCACGGAATTGTGGTTATGTAAGAGGTCTAGTTTAAAAAATTGTATTGACATAGCTCGGTCCAATCGATTATTTCCCTAAGACGATGTCTCAAAACCTCAGTCCTTTCTACGCGGAGTTGCTCGATTTCATCAAACGGGACGTCGCTTTGAAAGTTGCGGCTTTGGGCTTCGACGAAGCCACGGATCCAGAGTTAAGAGAGCTAAAAAAGTCCATCGAGGATGCTTTTTCGGCAAGTTCTGAAGAGCCGCTGCAGCTGTTCGAGATTGTCGAACATTACCATTACCTCTTCGATTTGAGAGGACCGCTTCATCTCGAGAAGAAGCTCCTTGCGGCCTTTTCTGCCAAAGATGCAAAAGCCGACCGGATCCGGATCTATCGAGGCTTGCCGCGTGTCTATCGAAAAGAGGCGCCCGCGGTTTCGCGCGTGAAAAATCATTTCACGAATCTGCCGAATTTACGGTTGCTTGCGGCCGAAAAAGCCATTTTTCGCCTCTATTCGGAAAAGAGTCCGCAAGAGGCGAAGGTTTCCCTTTTTTCTTGGATCATAGGAGATGGCTGGGGAGATTATATCGCGAGCGTGGAATCGATCGAGATTTTGAGAGAAAGATTTGGAAAAGATCTTCAGCTCGGCTGGGTCGTGTTATTTCCAAAGCGCCTGGGATCTCCTCCTGCACCAAAAGCCGTAAAGACTCACTTGATCTACTACGATCAGGAGTGCCCCGTAACGTCAATCAAAGGGGAGGCTTTGGAAATTCTTCGCACTTCCGATTTAGTTTTGCAGATACCGACTTTTTACCCCTCATTTGAAGATTTAAAGACCGCCGTTGAGGCGATCCCTTTTTCGAATCATCCTCCCAAATGGATTTCGATCGGGGAATATGGATTTCTCGAATCGAAATGGTATCATCCGGAGACAAAAAATAGGTCCATGGGGCTTCACTTCCTTGAAAAAGGGATCCTCATCAAACAGGCCTGGCCGAGCGGAGCTTGCTTTTCGAAAATAGAGAGCCACGAGCTTCTTCAATGGATGTTCGAGTCCCCAACTCCTGTCAGAGAGCAGATAGAACGGTATAAAAATGAGCGCCATTTTTATTTGGCGTACCTCACAAGCCAGATCGGCGGGGCCGTCTATCTCCATGCCCTTGCCAAGGCGCATGAATGGGATGAAAAAGGGATCGACCTCTGCTCGCCGGATATAGGCTGGCTCATCCGCCATATCGAAAGCCAAACGCGGGAAGGGCTTCCCGTCTTAGAGCTGGAGGGGATATCCGTTGATCTCTATTTCCAAGGAAAAGTGCTTCCCTTGATCGAAAAGGCTGAAACGAAAAAGATGAAAAAGATCCGGATTTTCTGCCCTCCCCATCTCTCGCCTGCCGATTTCCATCTTCTCATACAGCTGAGCGGCGAGTTTGTAGCGGTCCGGGGCGATCAATCATTCTCTGAAGCGGTGTCGGCAAATAAAGGGTTCTTTTACGATGGAAGAGACCATGCCCGCTATTTTCTTAAAGATCTTCTCGCACTGGCGGAAAACAGGATCGGGATCCATAAAAGCTCCTTGGAGGTCTTGAGAGGGATGATGAAGGCCTTTTTATACAACCTCCCCGTAGGCGAAGGCGCTTGGGTCGAAGAGACCGATTTTCATGAAAGGGGACCTTGGAAAGAGATCGCCCTGAAAATCGGGGCGGCTTTGCAAGATCCAGATTGTCTTGCTGGGTTCAAGAAACTCAATAGGATCATCGCCGCGGAACACTCATTCAACGATTTCCTATGCCACCTTGTCCAAAGGGAGCTTTTTATAAGAGCCCATCCCGAAACGGCCGCGATCGAGGAGGAATCGATCCGTCCCTTCATGGAAGGGACACTTTTCCTCAACCAAGCGCTCGACAACTTGAAAAAGAGGCTGGAAAGTGGAAGATAAAAATTATAAAGGGCTCCGGAGGGCCTTGATCTTGATCCTCCGCGATTTAGAAGAGGTGAAAAAAAATGGCAAAGCCGCTCTCCGTTATTCGCGAAGCATAGGTGGGCCTCTCAAAAAAGAGACGGCCGCTCTCATGTCTAAATTCGAAAAAATGGCCTTGCAGTGTCTGAAATTGGAACAGGAAACAAGAGAGATATGACGAAAATAGGAACGGGGAATACTCCACCGGATGAGCCGTCGGTCGACACGTATAAGCGGCAGCTCGACGCCAGCTCGACGAAATTTCTCAAGACGCTCGAGCAATACGATCAATCCCAAGCACTAGGCGAGCAAGAGCATCTCAAAACCGTCTTAGATCAACAAATGGCCCTCATCAAATCGACGATCAGAGAATTGAATAAGCACGGGATTCACAAAGGCGCCATGAAAGTGGGGAAGGATTACATGGATTACATGGAAGAGCGGACCCCCTCAAATTATACCTGCCTCCACAACGATGTCGAAACGCTCAGAGATCTCAATAAGTCAATCTAGAATTCTCTTCGGATGGGCCAAAGCAAACCCTTCGGCTTTGATCTTGTGGTTCGAGACCCGTTTATTGCCGCTATGAAGGCTCGACAGGGCTGGATCCCATTTGACAGGAGGGAGATGGAATTTTCTAGCGACCAAATCGTAGAGCTCGTGGCGGGGAGGGTGATCGTCGTCGGCGATGTTGAAAATCCCTTCAAGGTTATGGGAAAGGGCATAGTCGATGCTCGCGGCGCAATCCTCCTTATGGACCATATTCGTATAATGGTCTCCCGATCCCGGAAGGACCTGGCCTTTCAATTTCTTGATCCTCTTTGAAAGTTCGCGGTCCGGCCCGTAAATTTCAGCAAAGCGGAGGACGCAAACGGACCATCCAAGCTGATCGAGAGAAAGGTAGGTTTTTTCCGCATCGGCGAGAATTTTCGCTGCGGCGGTAACAGTCCTAAGTTCGCTCGTTTCATCCACCCAAAGGCCGTGATGGTCGCCATAAACCGATGTGCTGCCCGTATAGATCAATATGCGAGGCATGTTCATTTCTAGAGCCAGATGGCGAAAGATCGTAGCGGTATTGAGATAGGCCGATTCATAGTGCTCAGAACTGTCGGCCGCGATCGTGATCAGGATCACTTCGTTATTCACGATCAAAGGCACGAACTCATCCGCGTCATTGCCCCGGAGGATCAAACTTTTTTGGGAGACCTTTGCGAGGTCGTCCAGCCTTTCAGGGCTCCTTGTCGTCGCAGTCACGTGGCGCCCTTGTTTGCTCCAAATGGCCGCAGCGGCAGATCCTATATAACCGCATCCGACAATCGCGATGTTTTTCATGGGAGCCGCCCTAGCTTTTCCAATGTTTCTCGAAGGAGGGCGTTTTCCGGTTTATCCAAAGCGCCGCTGCCAGCGAGCCAAGCGATATAATCTTTTGGAACCTCGGTCAAATTTTTTCCCGCGTGCTTGCCGAAGGGCATCCGGACGATTTTGGGAACAGTTGAAAGACGGTCGATGATTTGATCGAGACTGAGATCGTCGACCATCCGGCTAAAGACTTGGTGGAGAACGATGCAGTCGTCGAGGGCTCTATGGGCTTGGTTGGCCGCGATTCCATAGACCTCCCGTAACGATTGGAGACTATGCCGGGGCAAGTCAGAGCGGTATTTGCGAGACCACTTGAGGCTATCGATAAAAACCCAAGGGGGCATCTTGAGCTGAGCGCGTTGGAATTCAGCTTCCAAGAAAAGCTTGTCGAAGGCGTCGTTATTATGGGCGATGAGACAAACGTCGCCTGAGCAAAATTCGAGAAAGGAAGTGAGGGCAATGCGTATGGGAGGGGCATTCGCGACCATCTCGTCGGTAATCCCTGAGATCGCCGTCGATTCCGGAGGAATCGGGCACTCGGGATGGGTGAGAGTGCAAAAACTCTTTTCCTGTCCAGTCCTGTCGGGATCGAAAGCGGCAATCTCGATGACCCGGTCCTTGCCCGGCCGGGTGCCCGTCGTCTCCGTGTCGTAGAAAATCGCTCTTTTATTCACTAGATCTTTAGGTCAGTGGCATCATGAAAGCGGATTTGGACTTTTTCTTCAATTTTTCTCTCCAATCGGGTAGGATAAACCAAGCTTTCAGGAGTGAATCATGCGCCGCCTATGGATCGTTCTTTCACTAGCTTGGCTCGCCAGTTGTTTTCAGACCTATAACGACGACGACGAGCTCCACGCCGTGCCCGTGACGAATAATCCCCACATCGTTCCGAACCATGGAGGAGGGCTCCCTATGGTGGGCGGATCAGGGACAAGGCCCTATTGACAATGGGGGCAAAGTTAAGCTACGCTAAAGCCAGGGGCGGGTTTGTGTCGTCTAGAGAGCCGTATCATTTTTTTCAGGCCGATATTCCGAAGCTTCTTTCCTCTTTGGATAAAAACCTCCTGAAAGACGCTTGGCGCCGGATGGTCCTCATCCGCAATTTCGAGCAAAGAGGGGAAGCCGCTTACCAGCAAGGCAAGGCGGGAGGCTTTTACCACTCCTATGCCGGCCAAGAGGCGATCCAAACAGCTTGCATTGCTGCCTGCGGAAAAGAACATTGGTACACGACGACTTACCGCTGCCATGCCCTCGCGCTGCTTCTTGGTACGACCCCCAACTCTATGATGGCCGAACTCTATGGGCGCTCGACCGGTGTCGCCAAAGGGCTTGGGGGATCGATGCATATGTACGCGGACAAGATGCTGGGAGGCTTGGCGATCGTAGGGGGCCACGTCCCCATCGCCGCCGGAGCGGCATTCAGCATCAAATATTTGAAACAGAAAGGGCTGGCCTCGTTTTGCTTTCTCGGGGAAGGGGCCGTGGTCCAGGGGGCGTTTCATGAATCGCTCAACCTCGCATCCCTTTGGAACTTGCCTCTCATTTGCGTCATCGAGAACAACCAATGGGGCATGGGAACGGCTGCCACACGGGCGGTTTGCGTCAAGCCCATCGCTGAACATTTTGCTCATGCCTATGGGATTCAGTCTTATACTTTCGATGGGCTCGATTTTTTCCATTGCTACGCCGGTTTTCAAGAGGCGTTGCAACAATGCCTTAGCGCATCGAGGCCGATTTTGATCGAAGCGGTGACCGAGCGGTTCCGCGGCCACTCGATCTCCGATCCGGCCCTCTATCGAACGAAAGAAGCTCTTCAAGAGACTCTGCGAAAAGATCCCATTCTCCGCATGAAGGGCCTCCTCCTCAAAAATGGGATTATGACGGAAGAGGAGTGCGAGGCTGTGGAAAAGGAAGCGAGAGAGACCATGATCGCCGCCATGAAGTTTGCCGATGAGAGCCCTTGGCCGGATCCGATCACGTTGGAAGAAGGGGTTTTTGCACCTAAGGAGAAGAACACTAATGGGAACCCAAATTGTCGAGATTCGCGAAGCTCTCCGCCAGGCCATGGACGAAGAGATGACCCGCGACTCTCGGATCTTCATCATCGGCGAGGAAGTGGCCGAATATAATGGCGCGTACAAAGTGACCAAAGGGATGCTCGCAAAATGGGGCCCTGAGAGAGTTATCGATACCCCCATTTCCGAAAACGGTTTTGCCGGGCTGGCGATCGGGGCTGCCCAAACGGGGTTGAAACCGATCGTCGAATTCATGAGTTGGAATTTTTCCTTCGTTGCGGCCGACCAGCTCATCTCGAACGCCTGCAAGGCTCATTACATGTCCGGGGGCAGGTACAGCGTGCCGATCGTTTTCAGAGGGCCGAACGGCGCTGCGGCGCAAGTCTCTTGCCAGCATTCCCATTGCGTCGAATCGATCTATGGCAATCTTCCTGGCTTTATCGTGATCTCTCCGAGCAACGCCTACGATGCCAAAGGCCTTCTCAAATCGGCTTTACGCGAGATGAACCCGGTGATCTTCTTAGAAAACGAGCTCGACTATGGCGACAAGATGGAGATCCCGGCGGAGGAATATCTTGTCCCCATCGGAAAAGCCAAAATCATAAGAGAAGGGCGCCACGTTACCCTTGTCTCCCACAGCCGGATGCTCAAATTCTGCCTCGAAGCGGCCGACACTCTGGCGAAAAAGGGGATCTCTGTCGAGATCATCGACCTCAGGACGATCAAACCTCTCGATATCGCGACTGTCGCCTCCTCGGTGCGCAAATCCCACCGGTGCGTCCTTGTCGAAGAAGGGCATATTTTTGCAGGAATTTCTGCCGAACTCGGATTCCAGATCCAGGAACACTGCTTCGACGACCTCGACGCCCCCCTCATCCGTGTCTGCCAGAAGGAAACCCCCATGCCCTATTCCAAGGTCTTGGAGAGGGACACGATCCCCAACACCGCAAGGATCCTTGCAGCCCTTGAGGAAGTCTTGCGGTAAGTTAAAAAATACCTTGTATTTATACTGAATCGCGATAGGTTGTTTCGGTATACAGAGCTCTATGGATTATACCCAAGGAAATTCAAAACTTGGCAGCAGGTGCCTGAAAGGGACTAAATTTATCCCTAACCCGGCTTCTTAAATCCCGGCCTAAAGTTGACTCCGCGGTCACAGTCGCCAATACAGCGAAAAAACCAAGAATCGCTCCTCTAAAGTCTTCAAAGTACTCGTAATAAGTATTGTAAACTACCCGCTCCTTCATCCATTTCCACAGTCGTTCTATCGGGTTTAGATTGGGGCTATAGGGCGGTAAAAAGTGCAAACAAACTTTTGCCGTTTCTAGGTACTGCCTCACAGCCCTATTCCGATAGTACGGTGCATTATCGCAAAATACATGGATCTTTCGTTTACTCGGGTAAAATTCTTCGATCTTTTGGAAAAACCGGATTATCGATTCTGCGTTTAAAGTCTCGTCTTCTTGGATTACCACACTGTGGGTGATGACATCGATGCTCCCTGAAAGATTGAGCCTGGCACGTCCTGTGTTTGCTGGGATCTCTTTACGCACGCCTTTTTTGATCCACCCATAAGCAGGCTGCACATTGTGCGTTGGATGAACGCCGTCAATAAAGCAGATAGTCTCATCCTCGAGGAGTTCTGCCTTGAGTTTCTCGTATCCGGCGAGCCACTTTTGTTGCTGCTCTTTGTTGGCTTTCCCGGGTACAACGGCGGGTTTTTTGTAGGAAAATCCGTGTCTTCGCAGCCAATCCCTCAATCCGTGGACGGTATAGACAATACCGAAAGTCACTTCTACATATGCGACGATATCCTTGACGTAAAGGTACGTGTGTTCTTGAAGATGAGCCTCAAGTTGCTCGGACTGCGTTTGGGATAGTTTCTCCTCGGAGCCGCCGCTTTCGGGGCGCAATTTTTTCGACGTTTTGTATGCGTCAACATGGTGACGAACTGCTTCGTCAGAAATCAACAGAACCCTGGCAATGTCTTTGGGAGCCCACCCCTCATCATAGAGGAGAACAGCCTTTATTCGATCACGCACCCGCCCATCGCGGTCCCCCCGGTGCCGGAGTTTGAGTTCCTGTCGTTCTGAGTCGGTTAAAAAATTCACGCAGCCATTGTGCAGTCAAGGGAAATTTTCACGCATCAAAATTTTGAATCACGAGCGGTATAACATGCCGTGAATTCATCCCAGCATCTATAAGATCGTCAATTGTTTTGCTTATGGATTTATGAAGGTTTTTCGCGAGCTTTGCTACGTTGTAGTGACGCTCGCTCGTAGTTCTATATGCGATGTTGCCTTTGAATTCCGATTTCTTGACTGGTTCTGGGATAGCTTCTCCATTTTTGAGGTACAACTTGATTGCAGCCTCAATCGCTTCCTTGATCAGTTCCATTCCTTCTTCAACGGTTTCTGCATCGGTGCAAATACCAGGTAGTTCATTGACCCGAATAATATAATATCGGTTGGTCTTTTCGCCTTCCTGTTCGATTGTGAAGGACCAGGGTAAGTTTAGATAATATTTTAGAGGTTTCTTATTGCTCATGATCTCTTAACACCTCTTTCAAGTCCCGCAGTTGATACGGTAACAACTGCGGGCGACGTTTAATTGAAATGTTTCTTGCATATCCTTTCTTTCGAAATATGTGGTGCGACCCTTTAATTTCCAGTTCGAATCCAAGCTTCAGGAGCACGGTTTTGGCTTCTTCGTATGAGGTGTTCCTTCCCTATAAAATCTTCTGTATCTGCTTTTGCCACTGGGTCATGTCTATTCGCTTGTCATGCAGAGAATGATATCATGAACGATATCAATTTGTCTAGAGGAACATGCGAATTGAAAAAAGACTCACTGAAAATTCCCTGATCGCGTAAATTCATCGTGGGATCATATAAGGAATTTTTATGCCTTTTACCGTGACGATGCCGAAGCTTTCCCCCACGATGGAAGAGGGGAGCATCGCCAAATGGCACAAGAAGGTGGGAGATAAGGTCGCATCGGGAGATCTCCTCGTCGAGGTGGCGACCGATAAGGCGACCATCGAATACAATGCCTTGGATCCAGGGTATCTCCGCAAGATCCTTGTCGAGGAAGGGAAGCCGGCCAAAGTCAACCAGCCGATCGCCGTCTTTACCGAGAAGGCGGATGAGAGGATCGAGAGGTATGTCCCAGAAGGGATCGCTCCCGCAGAACCTGCCGCAAAAGAGGCAAAACCTAAGCCCCAACCTGAAGGCAAACCCACGCCTGCCGCTCCTACTGCGCCTAGGCTCGCGATGCAGCAGCCTGCTTTCGTCCCGGAGCCACCTCTAACAACTTACGAATTTGCTTTTCCCACTGAAACCCCCTCGGCGCGCGCCAAGGCATCTCCACTCGCTAAGAAGTTGGCAAAGGAAAAGGGGATCGACCTCACGACGGTCAAAGGATCGGGACCCTCAGGAAGAGTGACAAGCCATGACCTCGATCTTGGCATGCCTGCACAAGCGGTTACGTTCGGGCGAAGAAGCTTGCCTCAAGTCGCGCCGGGCACCTATGAAGAGGTGCCCATGTCCCCGATGCGCAAAGTGATCGCAGAGCGTTTGAGCCAAGCGAAGACGTTCATCCCCCACATTTACGTCCGCCAAGAGATCGACGCGGGACCCCTCTTCGAAGCAAGGGAGCAGTTGAAAATGGGCAACCTAAAGGTTACTTATAACGATTTTGCCATTCGCTCAGCTGCTCTCGCTTTACGAGAGCATCCTGCTCTGAACAGCGGGTTCAATTCTTCAACCCAATCGATCATTCTCTTTAAGACGATCGATATCTCTGTGGCCGTCACGGTCGAAGCGGGACTGATTACTCCCATCGTTCGGCATGCCGATTACAAAAATTTAGGGGAAATTTCTGCAGAGGTTAAAGAGCTTGCCTCTCGCGCCAAAGCAGGAAAACTAAAACCTGAAGAATATAAAGGCGGCTCGTTTACGATTTCCAACATGGGGATGTTTGGCATCACCGATTTTTGCGCGATCATCAATCCACCCCAATCCTGTATTTTAGCAGTGGGCGGAATCGAAGACGCGCCTCGGGTCAAAAACGGCCAAGTGGTCGTTGGCAAGAAGTTGGGGCTGGTTCTTTCTGCCGACCACCGTGTGGTCGACGGAGCGGAAGCTGCGAAATTCCTCAAGTCTGTCCAGAAATACCTTGAGAACCCCGCTCTTTTGCTCTTATGACTTTTCATTATGATCCAAAGCAGCCACCTTCTTTTCTAACTCTTTGATCCGCTCGAAGAACTCTTCGAGCTTGCGGATGTGGACTTCGTGGCGGTGATACTCTTGGATGGGAATGGCAGGACTGCCGCGGTATTTTCCTCTTTTCAGCGATTTGCTGATGCCCCCGCGGCTCGCTACCATGACGCCGTCGTCAAGTTCGACGTGGCCGACGATCCCAACTTGCCCGCCTAGCATGACATGTTTGCCCGTTTTGGAAGATCCTGCAATGCCTGTTTGAGCGGCGATGATGTTGTGCTCGCCAATTTCGACGTTGTGGGCGATTTGACAAAGGTTGTCGATTTTTGTTCCGCGCCGGATCTTCGTGGCTTTAAAGCGGGAGCGGTCGATCGTTGAATTAGCGCCGATTTCTACATCGTCTTCTAAAATCACGATCCCTAACTGCTCAAGCTTATGATGGCGCCCCGCAGCATCGGGAATGAAGCCAAAGCCGCAAGAGCCGATGACAGCGCCGGGCTGCAGGATCACCCGATCGCCTAGCCGGCATCTCTCACGGACAATGGAAGAGGGATAGAGATGGCAATCCGCCCCAATTTCCACTTCGTATCCAATCGAAACGTGTGCGCCAATTGTGGTGCCAGCCCCTACTTTTACATCTCGGTCGATGACCGCATAGGGCCCAATCGATACCCCCTTTTCAAGCGTCGCGGACCTATGTACGACCGCTGTCGGGTGAATGCCGGAGAATCCTGATTTTCCGGCGGGGAGCAAGATTTTGGCGATTTTTTGAAACGATCTCGAAGGATTGTCTGAAACGAGGAAGTTTTTGCCTTCGGGTAAAGGTACTCCCGAAGCCACGCAGATAACTCCCGCGGCCGATTGCATCATCGATTGTGCGTATCGGGGATTGGCAAGAAAAGAGGCGTCGTCCTGGGTCGCTTCGTCTAGAGTATTGACTCCCAGGATGACCACATTCGGGTTGCCGATCAGTTGGGCGGCCGTATGAACCGCCAACTCCGCCAAGGTCAGACCCATTAGCCGGCCTGATCGAGAATCGTATCATCGATCGCATCGAGCTTAAGGGGCTCTTCGCTATTCTCGGAGATCTTTTTCGACTTGGAGTCTTGTTCAAACGCTTTATCCATTTCCGCTACGACCAACCCCGTTACGTCGAGATCGGGACGGATATAAAAGCAGGCTTCGCGGTTCATCACGTAATCGAGGTTCTTGAGGGTAGCGATTTTTTCAGCAGCCGCTGCAACCGTGGAGCTCATTTTCTGCACCATCTGATACTGGGCGTGTTGAAGCACTTGGTAGAATTGCTGCTGATAACGGCCTAAATCTTCTTGCAGCACTTGGTGTTTTGTTTTTAATTCTTCCTCTGCTTTAGGAGATAGGCTATCGAGATATTCGGTATCTTCAAACTTGGCGCTGATTTCGCGCAGCTCTTTTTCTGTATTCTCAATGAGAGAGGCCATCTGTTTGCGGAGATTTTCCATATTCTCCTGCTCTTTTTTCCCGGCTGCCGACTCGGTGATGCAATTCGAGAAGTTTACGACGCCGATCACGGGCGCATCGTCGGCAAAGGCAAACCCCGTCATCAGGACGAATAAGGCTACTGCTGCCGTAAATAGTTGTTTACGCATAATTGCTCCTTTGCAATTGATTAACGCGAGTTTGGTTAGAAAAATCGAGTTGTTTTTCAAAATTGACCGCCCATAGAGAAAAACACCTTCTGCCATTTATGGTTATGGCGGTCTTTTTTGACAAGGGGAATGCCCCATCCGACCATGATCGGGGTTCTGTTCCCTATATCGATGCGGGCGCCGAGGCCGGTGGTAGGCCGGATTTTGTTGATGGCAAATGAATCGAACTCGACGCTGCCGACGTCGAAGAATGCAAAGACATCGAGCATACGGATGATCTCTTGGTTGTATTCAAGAGAGAGCAGGCTCGATGAAAGCCCTCCTTTTGGCGTATTGGTCGCTCGATTCGTCCCCATATAGTCGCGAAGATGGATGAGAGGCCCGAGAAGGAATGGCTTATATCCCCGGACCGTGTTTTCGCCGCCAAGGAAGAACCGTTCGCTGTAGGGGACATGGTCGCGGTCGGTTTTCCCGAAAGGGATCATATATTTGAAATCGCCACGCAACTTGAGCGTTCCCTTTTTCCATACGGGAAAATAGATGCTGTTCAAGTAGCTCGTTTTGAAAAATTGGTACTGGCCTCCAATCCCCGCGATCTCTGTTTCAAAGTAGGAGCGCCATCCTCGCCGCGGCTTATAAGGGTTGTCGGTTGAATCATAGCTCAGGTTGCCGCTGAACGCTGAGATAAGCCCTCTTTGATCGACGAGATCCCGTTGAGCTTGGACGGAATCTTCCGCTACCGGCGAATCATCCCAGGGGTCGAGGGTCAAATGGTCAAAGGAATGGCGAAGCCGCTGTCGCATGCCGACGGTCCAAAATTGGGAAAGGGGGTAATTCGTGTAGACTGAACCGCCATACGTTTTTACGTTGACGTTTTGCTGAAGATCATTGCTGAAGGTCTGGCTCAACTCGACCCCCAAACGCCAAAGGGTGTCATTGAGATAGGGGTTCATCCAAGAAATGAGGATGTTGTTCTGCTTTTTGCCGATTGTTCCGCGGACGTGGAAATATTCGCCTCCGCCTCTTAAATCATTCAGCTTGCCGGTCAGGGCTTTGCCTATCCCTCCGACACGGAAATTCCTTTCCGTCAGGTCGAGTCCTCCGAAAATGTCGTCGACAGAACTGAATCCCATAAAGAGACTGACGTTGCCTGTCGTCGTTTCTTCCACTTCGATGTATACGTCGCGATAGTTCTCGCCGAAATTCGCATCGTCCGGATTGCGGACGGCATAAACATTGACGCTTTTGAAATAGCCGACCGCTTCGAGCCTGGCTTGAGTCGCTTTGAGTTTCCTCGAATCGAAGGTCTCTCCAGGCACGAGGAGAGATTCGCGAAGGATGACATTGCTTTTCGTTGAAGTGTTGCCAAAAATATGGACGAGCCCGATTTTATACTGCTGCCCTTCCTCGATCGAGTAGGCGACATCGAACACCGGCTCATTTTCTTTCAAAGTCGCCTCGAATTCGACGCTGGTGTCGATATACCCCTTTTGGCCGTAGTAGTCTTTGATTGCTTGGCTCGTTTCCCGCATCTTCTCAGGGGAGAATGGGCCCCCTTCCGTTGCAACCGCCCTTTTCTCTAGGTCTGCAGTAGAAATTAAGGTATTCCCCTCGTAACGGATCGCGCCAAAACGGTAAAGCTGGCCCTTGTCGGCATTGATCTCAATGATCAGTTTCCCGCTATTTGGATCTTCATAATGCTCGATATCGACCCTAGCGTCGGCATACCCTTCGTTATGGAGGTAATTGAGGAGGGTCATCCGGTCTTGTTCCAGGGCTTCGTCCCGGTAGATTCCCGACCCAGACAACCAGCTCGTGATAAAGTTGTACTTTTTCAAGTACATCTGCTCTTCGATCGCTTTCTGCTCCGCCTTAGTGAATCCCGAGAATACGATTTCTTTGATGTAGCCGGGATTTCCTTCTTGCACATCGATGAGGATATTGACTTCGTTGGTTCCGGGAATCGGCTGGAGAGAATAGGAAAGCTGCGATTCGAAGTAGCCTTTTTTGAAGTAATATTCCCTAACCTTGTTGAACGCTTTGTTGAATGCCTGGCGGTTGAATACGGTGTTCGGCTTGATATCGAGCTCTTCTTGCAGGGTCGATGTCCTGAATTGCTTGTTTCCACTCCATTCGATTTGATGGATCACCGGCCTTGGCGCGACATGGATCTCGATATATACCCTTCCGTCTTTGAGGGTAAGCCTTGGATCGACCTTCTCATACTCTTCGGAGAGCGCCTTGAGGTCGCCGTCGAAAATCAACTGGGAAAAATTGTCGCCCTCCTGGGTTTTCATCCGAGAAAGGATCGGCTTGGGGTCGACACCAGACTCGCCGGGCGTATCGAAGACGATCTCGATATGAGAGACTTTTTTGTCGTCGTATAACTCTGCGCTGATAAGCGGCGCCGTCATCGTTGCGAAAAGCAACGAGTAGAGAATCTTAGATTTCAACAAGCGATCTCGGTTCTGCATGATCGGGGCCAGTCCTTGGATCGTCCGATTATAGAAAAGCGAGCGCAATTAGTCAAAAGGTTTGACGGCCGGCAAGAGCGCGGGTGAGGGTGCCGCCGTCGATATATTCAAGGCTGCTTCCGACGGGCAGCCCGAAAGCCAGGCGGGAAACTTTCAGCTCCGGCCGGGAAACGAGATGTTTTTTTAGAAATAAGGCTGTGGTATCCCCTTCCAGCGTGGAATCGAACGCGATGATCACTTCGCGGATCGAATGCTTCGAGATCCTTTCTTCGACCCGGTCGAGGCGGAGCATCGAGGCGTGCCGCCCGTCGAGAGGGGAGAGGAGATGTTCGATGACATGGTACAGGCCAGGGTAGCATCTCGTCGCTTCGATCGCAAACGCGTCCCGGGCTGACGCAATGAGGCAGAGCTTCGATGTGTCGCGAACGCCGCCGCAAAAAGAACAAATCCCCCTATCCGTCAGGCAGCCGCACGCAGGGCAGGGAGGCACTTTGCCTTGGGCTGAGCTCAAAAGTTCGGAAAGGGCGTCGAGATCCGCTTTTGGCCAACTGAGAAATTCGAAGGCGAAGCGCTCTGCGGTGCGTATCCCGACGCCAGGAAGTTTTTTCAAAAGCGAGATGAGGGAAACCAGGTCTTCAGGGAGTTTTTCCATGGAGAAACTAGGATAGCAAAACAGAAATTGAAGGGGAATATTTTAAATTTTTTCTTGCCATTTTCTTTTTAAAGAGGTTTCGGGTAGACTGGGGCCCGTGATTTAAGAATTCAAGGAATGAAAGGACAAGCAAAAATTATTGGAACTGGTTCCTACCTTCCTGAGCGGGTATTGACGAATCGCGATCTCGAACAGATGGTAGAGACCTCGGATGAATGGATCGTTTCCAGGACCGGGATGAAGGAGAGGCGCCTCGCCGGCCCAAAGGAATTTTCCTCTACGATGGGAGCGGCGGCATCCCTCGCGGCGATTGCCGATGCGAATCTCACGCCGGGTCAGATCGATTTTATTCTCGTTGCGACCATTACCCCTGATTATGCTTTCCCAAGCACTGCTTGCTTGATCCAGGATCAAATTGGGGCTAAATCGGCGGGGGCGGCCGATCTCCAAGCCGCATGCACTGGCTATTTATATGCCCTTTCGATCGCGAAGGCACTGGCCGAAGCCGGTAGCTATCGAAATATTTTAGTTGTCGCTCCGGATAAACTCTCCTCAATCACGAATTATAAAGATCGGTCCACTTGCATCCTTTTCGGCGATGGCGCCTCAGCCTGTGTCGTTTCCCGCGAAGGCAAGGGTCTCTCCATAGAAATCGTTAGGCTGGGAGCCGATGGAGGATGTGCGGAGCTCTTGATCATGCCGGGAGGCGGCTGCCGGCAGCCGGCCACCGCCGATTCCGTGGCCTGCAACCAGCATTACATCACAATGGCCGGTCACGAAGTGTTCAAGCACGCTGTCCGGCGAATGGAGTCAGCGAGCAAGGAATGTCTCGAGGCCGCCCAAATAGAAGAAAAAGAGATCGCATGGGTGATTCCCCATCAGGCAAATATCCGGATCCTCGATGCGATGGCCAAGCGCTTCGAACACCTCCCGCCCGAGCGCATTTTCAAAACACTCCATAAGTATGGCAATACTTCGGCCTCATCGGTGGGGATTGCCCTCGACGAATTATTGAGGGCAGGGATGGCCAAACCCGGAGAAAAGATTTTACTGACCGCTTTCGGCTCCGGTTTTACATGGGGGGCTGCGATTTTGCACTATGAGTAAAAAGGCTTACCTTTTCCCTGGACAGGGGGCGCAATATCCCGGGATGGGGAAAGATTTCGCCGCTTCATTTACGGCGGCAAGAGAGATTTTTGAAGAGGCGGACGAGCTGCTCTCCGAACATTTGTCTCGGATCATATTCGAAGGTCCGGAAGACCTCTTGACCCAGACGAGATATAGCCAAACGGGGATTTTTGTCACGTGCGCGGCGATTCTCCGGACGATCGAAACCCAGTTTCCGGAACTTTGCCCTTCCGTGTGCTCCGGCTTAAGTTTAGGCGAGTACACTGCGCTTTATGCATCGGGGCGACTAGAGTTTAAGGATACCTTGAAGCTCGTCCGCGAACGGGCGCGCCTTATGAATGAAGCATGCGTTAGGACCTCCGGGGCGATGGCAGCTGTATTGGGCGTAGAGGCCAAAGATGTCGAAAAGGCTTGCCGAAGAGTGCGAAGGCGTGTGGATCGCTAATTTCAACTGTCCTGGACAGATCGTGATTTCAGGGACAAAAGCGGGGGTAGAAAAGGCTGCCGCGGCTTTGAAGGCGAGTGGCGCAAAGCGGATATTGCCTCTGACCGTCCATGGAGCCTTTCATAGCGGCCTCATGCAATCTGCTCAAGACGGCCTAGCTCCCTTTATCGCGGCCGCCCCTGTTGGCGAGTCTCAAGTCGGCTTCGTCATGAATGTGCCCGGCGATTTCGTCCATTCTACGGAAGAGATCCGATGCAATCTGATAAAACAGGTCACTCATTCCGTCCGTTGGGAGCAGGGGGTCCGGTCTATGACAGAGATCGAATTTTTTCTTGAAATAGGCTGCGGCAAGACCCTTGCAGGATTGAACAAAAAGATCGGAGTTGCCGCCGCAACTTTATCCATCGATAAGGTTGAGGATTTAGAACGGATCGGGGAATTATTATGCGGCAGTTGTTAAACGGAAAAACAGCGCTTGTCACTGGAGGAACCGCCGGGATAGGGAAAGCGATCGCCACCCTTTTTGTCGAGCAGGGTGCCGATGTAGCCATTTTCGGCACGAACAAAGAACGGGCTGAGCAAACAGTTCTTGAAATGGAAAAGGCCAAAGCCGATCCCCAGCAAAAAATCCGCTTTTTCCTCCTCGATGTTGCAAAGACGAAAGAGGTCGAAGAGGCCGCCTTGAAACTCGTAGAGGAGTGGGGCAAGGTCGATATTCTCGTGAATAACGCAGGCATTACCCGGGACAGCCTTTTGATGCGGATGAGCGAAGAGGACTGGGATCGGGTGGTCGAGGTGAATTTAAAATCGGTCTATAATACTTGCCGCGCCCTTTGCCGTTCTATGATGAAGACCAGAGCGGGGTCGATCATCAATATCACATCCGTGATCGGCCTCATGGGAAATGCGGGACAAGTCAATTATGCCGCCTCCAAATCGGGGATGATTGGTTTTACGAAGTCGCTGGCCAAGGAACTGGCGAGCCGCGGCATCCGGGCCAATTGCATTGCCCCTGGTTACATCGAGACCCAGATGACAGATACTTTAATGCCTCAAGTCAAAGAGCAAATCTTGACGAAGATCCCGCTAAGCCGTATCGGTCAGCCCCGCGATATCGCGCAAGCAGCATTATATTTAGCCAGCGACCTCTCTAGCTACGTCACAGGGCAAGTGATCGCAGTCGACGGTGGAATGGTCATGTAGGAATTTTTGCAAACAAAACATTAGGAACGCTTATGACAATACAACAAGAAGTCATTGAAATTATCATCGAGCAACTTGGAGTCGATGCTGCCGATGTGGCGCCGGAGAAGTCCTTCGTCGAAGATCTGAATGCCGACTCACTCGATCTCACTGAGCTCATCATGACTTTCGAAGAGCGGTTCGGCTTCGAGATCTCGGAAGAAGACGCTGAGAAGCTCAAAACGGTTGCCGACGTCATCGACTACATCGAGAAACGCAAAGTCAACGCATAACAACTCTTTTTTTGTCCTGAAGAACAGAATGGGCAAGATAAAAATGATTATTTTATCCAGCCCATGCATTTCTCGTTGGCAATCAACGACTTGCAATTTCCGGAGTGGCGCCAGAAGCAGACGTTTTCAAAAGGCGCTTACATGTGTTGACTATATTGATTTTGTTCTATATAATATATCAAGTTAGATTTATTATTTCAATCATTTATAGGATGGTAAAATGACAACGTGCATAGATATTTTCCAAAAAAATTGGGCATTTACTACAGCTGATAGCGATCAATCACAAATTAAAACAGGTTCTTTCGGGCCTTGTCATGTGGTAACGTTTGCAACTGCGAAGTTTGTTGCAATGGCTCATATTGATGATAATACGGATATTAATTCGATTCAACATATTTTTAATAAATTTGCAAAAAATAATATAGAGCCTAAAAATATCAGAGTAACAATTTTAGGCGGCTGGAAAGATCATACGGAATCTTCTAAGTGGGGGAAAATGATTTTACAAAAAATTAATGAATTTGGAGCAGCAAACGTTAATACGCAAATGATGCATACAAAAATGCAACAAACGAACGCCGATTCACCTCCGTCTAATCATTACTTCTATGGAGTTTTGATTGATGCAAAAAATAGATCTCTAGGTCTTTTAGAGAAAGTAGATCTAAATCTTGAGCAGGAGCAAATGAAACAGACAGCTGAGTTTGTGAAAGAACACGGTGAAAACTCGGAAATATTATTTCCATTGGAAGAAGTTCAAAGACATTGAACCTCCCTCGCCTAAGAGGATGTCTACAAAGTGAGGGAACGCCCGAGTTTTTGGATTATTTTGGCCACTTTTCGACTTCAAAGCTTGGGGGGCCATATACTGTTGTCGATATTGCCCCCCAAGTCTTGAATCGAAAATCGGCTCAAAAGAACCGAAAAATCGACAGAACCTCACATTGTAGACACCCTCTAAAGGCGAGGGATTCTTGCTTCAACGCTCTCCTTAAGGAATAGCTCCACAAGCTTTTAAGACCGACATCCTAGCGGCCTTTACTACGATCGCGCTATTGAAGTCCCATTCCATTACATTCGAACATTTGGGACATCGATATTCGCGATCGCTTAATTGCATTTTCTGTCTTGCATCGCAAGAACTGCATGTTTGCGTACTAACCTGAGTTTTGGGTTCATTTGTCTATGAGATTCAAGGATATTTCGAGCATATTTTTGCGCTTTGGAGCCGAGAGCAATATCGGGACGAGCATCTTGCCGAGGCGAAAAGTCAAAAAGATGCTGAAAGAAATTGAAGCTCAGGCAAATGAACCCAAAACTCAGGTTACTAGGAAAATACTTCCCTCGCTCCTTTGCTGGATCTTGTGGTGGCGCCCCTATCTCAATCATTCGCCAGTATATTGAAAGTCAGCAATCGCCGACTGAATAGCGCAAATGGCGTGATTCATCTCGCCCCTGAAGGGCCGAGTTTTCTCGCGTCCGTGAGAGGGTGTCTGCAAAGTTATGTAAAAAATCTCTGTTGGTTTTTTTTGTTACGGGTATCATTTCTCGGAAATTATCACATAGGAGCTACCTACCATGGTTGTAATACAACCCGCTAGTAAAAATTATATTGGTGGATCCGAGGCAAGTCGGTATAAGAGCGCAAAAGCGCTCGATAGAAGAGCACAACTCAAAACGGAATCTCCCAAAGTGTATGAGCGTCCCAAGAAAAATTTAACTGGGTCGAATGTTGGAATTCAGACTTTTGTCCAAGGTCTTATAGCAAAAACGAACAAAGCACCGATGTGGGTAAATCCCGCCTTGTATACGGCTCTTGCAGCCGGGATCAGTGCAGTAGTAGTATGGATTCGTCCGGGCATATTTTCATTTCAAATGCCGATGCCGCCTATACCGACGCTAACGCCCGTGCCGACGCCAACGGTAACACCTGCGGCGCCGAAGCCAACACCTGTACCGACGCCAACGGTAACACCTGCGGCGCCGACGCCAACACCTGCACCGACGCCAACGGTAACACCTGCGGCGCCGAAGCCAACACCTGCACCGACATCAATACCTGCAGTGACGTCAAATGCAACACTTGTACTGCTATCTCCAAACCAGCCGTCGGTGTCACCTGACTACGTAAACTCTAAGGAGAGCAGTATACTTGAAACAACGAAAGATTTCGTAATCAATCATCCTTATGTCACAATTGGCGTGATTACCGTTCTCGCTGCTGCAGTGTTTGGCATCATCTTATACAGAAGAGGACTCATGGATAAGGTATTACTATTCAATCGTGGTGGCGGTGGCGCCGTTTGTAACGCTCTGCCCAATGTAGCCAATGTTGTCAACCCTGAAGCCCTACCCGGCGGTGTCGTCTGTAACGCTCAGGCCGATAACGCCCTACCCAATGTACCCCTTGTTACTGCTGTTCGCGGCCGCTCCCTTTCCACTGAGGAGCAACTGCCCAATGTACCCCTTGTTGCTGGCGCCGCCGCCGCGGATGGTAACGCTCAGCCCGATAACGCCCTGCCCAATGTAGCCAACATTGTCAACCTTGAAGCCCTACCCGGCGGTGTCGTTTGTAACGCTCAGGCCGATAACGCCCTACCCAATGTACCCCTTGTTACTGCTGTTCGCGGCCGCTCCCTTTCCACTGAGGAGCAACTGCCCAATGTACCCCTTGTTGCTGCTAGCGGTAACGATTACGGCAGTGGCCAGCCCGGTAGTCCAGTACTCCCCCACCCACTCCCTCTAACGAAGCTTACGAGGTGATCCCGGCGATGATGGATTCGCCAAGCACTTCCCAGGAATCGTCGCCAGACGCCTCGCCAGCCGATTCCCCGGTCAAATTCCAACGGATCTTCTCTAAACCGAACAGAGCCGACCCGAAACGTAAACAGGAATCGTCGCCAGACGCCTCGCCAGCCGATTCCCCGGTCAACTTCCAACGGATCTTCTCTAAACCGAACAGAGCCGACCCGAAACGTAAACAGGAATCGTCGCCAGCCGCCTCGCCAGCCGATTCCCCGGTCAAATTCCAACGGATCTTCTCTAAAACCGAATAGAGCCGACCCGAAACGTAAATGTAAGTTTGATGATGCGTGCGTCATGCAATGACCTTACGGCAGTTGCCAACCCTCCTTATCCTTGAGAGGGTGTCTACAAAGTGAGGGAACGCCCGAGTTTTTGGATTATTTTGGCCGCTTTTCGACTTCAAAGCTTGGGGGGCCATATACTGTTGTCGATATTGCCCCCCAAGTCTTGAATCGAAAATCGGCTCAAAAGAACCGAAAAATCGACAGCATCTCACATTGTAGACACCCTCTGAGGGAGGGGTGTGCCCGTTGTCTTTTCAGATAGTTTGATTCAAAATCTGAAAGCAGAGAAGATGAACGTCATCTTCTAAATCCTTTCGGCGGAGGGCAAACCCAATCTCTTTTTGCATCATCGCGGTCGTTGTTTCGAGTCCGTCTTGGGCAAAGATTTTTAAGACTTTGGAAAGTAGGTCTGCGATCTTTTGGGCATCGCGATAAAACGAGGCGAATCCTTGGTTGAAAAGGAAAAAGAAATCGCCCGACTCTACTTTGATGGGAGATGGGTTTGTATCGATCCATCGCCCTTCAGCCAAGGACCAAATGAGAGGCGTTTGAGGGCAGTCCCAATGGAGAGTAGATTGAGAGCGGTCAATCGTCAAAATTGTGCGGGCTCTTTTTTCTTTTGAATGTTTGTAACGAGTGAGGAGCTGGTACATCCCTTCCAGTCCCACTTCTTCAGCTTCGGCCATGTGGATGTGAAAGAGATGGGGCGATTCGCCTTTAGGAAAATCAAGGAGAAGTCCTTTCGGATTTTCAGAGAAAGCTGTGATCGGTTTTACAGCGATTGCGTCCGATCTACAATCATCGATATTTTTTTGCAGCATGAGGTGTTGCAAAAGCATGGAACACTCGTATTCGCCATACATCCTTTCCCGCAAAAGAGAATTTTCTTTTAAACGATTGATGTTTTCATGAAGGCATTCGCTCATCGTGTTCAGCGTATTTGCCAGTTCCGCAATTTCTTTGGGACCTTGCACTTTGATCGATTCCCCGTATTGCCCGGCAGCGATGGCTAGAGCGGAATTATTCAATCTTTGGACAGGCCGGGAGATCCTGTTCGCGATCCAATATAAGGCGGCGATCATTCCGATGATCATGCAGGCGGCGCTTCCGAAGATGAGCACGAGACATTCTCGAAATTTCACTTGGATGAGTTCAGGAGTCAGTTCGCCGCTCATGAGCCTCGTGAGATGGTAAGCGAATAGGAGCGAGATCAACGCGATGCCGCTAATGAATGGAGGGAGAAGAAATAAAAGGAGTCGAGTGCGGATCCTCAAACTGGAATTCCTCCTTTGTGTCTGCAAGGGATTTGCTGAGAGTAAGCTTGAAGCAGAGCAACGGCTACGGAAGGGCATTCGGAAATGATAGAGAGGAGATTGCTGCGGGATAAGGTCAAGAATAGGGAATCGGTTTTGGCAAGAGCGGCGTAGCACCGCGGTTGTTCGTTGAAAAGCGATTCATCCCCGAAGTAGTCGCCTCTCGAAAGTTCGGAAAAAGGCTTCAATCTCTCGTCAGAGATCTGGACGGACCCTTCTTCGATAAAATAGATCCGGTTTGCAACCTGGCCGGGAATGAAGATCTTTTCTCCGGCGTCATAGTCGTCTTCATGCAGCTTTTCTGCGATCGCAAGCAAAAGCTCAAGCTCCAGATCGCTGAAGAGGCGCACTTTTTTCAGAAAGAAAGCTTTCTCGATCAAACTCTTCATTTTGGGGTCTCCAGCAGTTCATAGGCGTATTGATGGAAGGTTTCGTCGGAGCGTTTCATTTGCTCCCTCAACTGCTGGCGCCAGTTGGGCATTTGCAGTTTTGCTTTTAGCCGAATCGCGGCGATTTTATCGAATAGCGTTGGAGATTCGTCGAGTTTAGCGAGCAGCTCCGATAGGGTCAGTTTCGGATAATTGCCTTGCCAACGGAGGCATGCGGCCATTTTTTCTTCGAGGGGCATATCGTCGACAAGCGGTGCGACCTTGCGGAAAATACGGGCATCGCAGGTTTTTTCCAAACTTTCGATCGCCTGCGAATGGATTTTTTGGTTGCGGCTATGGAGAGCGCGAACGAGAAGTTCTGGATCTTCGATCGATCCAGCGGCCCCGAGCAGGTGGATGATGCAGTCGATCACAGACCGGTAGCCGGAGAGGAGCGCATCTTGCAACATCTCGAGGTCATAAAGAGGGTATTGCGCTTGGATCGTATGGCCGAAATAGAAATAGAAATAGGCGCGCTCGATCTCTACATCGAGAATATCGATCAAGTTCGCCTGCAGCTGCGCGATTGCAAGACGCCCTAGCAGCTTCCCTGCCAAGATCCTCGCCCGCTCCGGCAAAGCGATATCTTTTGTGACGGCCAATAAAAGGGGGACGATCTTGAGACCCATTTGGACGATAATCGACTCGGTCCGCCTCCTTTCGCTGGGCCGGAAATGGACGCTGGCAAGCAGGATTTCTTTCACGGTGGTCGAGTCGGCGATCTTACCGAGGGCGTCGATGAGGCTGAGGCGGAAAAGATTGTCCCGCGCCGCTTCCAGCTCTTCGATAAGGCGGAAGGCGTATCGGCTCAGCTTCTTATCGGCGAGGCGGGCGATGCAGCGCGCTGCGAACCTCTTGATAAGGATCGAATCGTGAGAAAGAAAGGGGAGCGCCTTTTCGGCGGCTTCAGGATTTGCGTCTTCCGCGAGGATATCGAGGGCCATCCCAATTTCATCGATCCGGCTCCCTTTCAGCATCAGGTCTATTTTTTTCGAGGCAATCGTTCGATTGAGGGCCGCGTTGTCGAGCGATTGATTGGCAAGCGATTTTTTCAAGGTAAGGATGGCGGCTCCCCTTAAGAAAAGATCGGGATGGTCGAGATCCTCTTCCGCTTTTTCAGGATGCTGCTGCCCCCTTTTGGCCAAATAAAAATTCGCCCATTTGGAAAGTTCGGGCGATTGGCTCTCCTTAACCCACTGCTCGACTGCCTCAATCACTCGGGAAGCGAAGCTGAAAGGGCTGCTGTCGAAGAACTGGAGCAGATGAATTTTCGATAGGGTCCCGAATCCCTTTCCCGCCTTGAGGATTTCTGGAAGGACGGAGGGATCGCCGAGCTCGAGTAGGGCGTCGATCGACAAAAGCTGCATCTCTTCGGAAGAGGAGTGCAAAGCGGCGAGAATGTCTTGCTTTGCCTCTTTCTTATCTCGGCGGGTCATCAGGGCAAGCCAATCTTTTAATTTCCTTTCGAAATGGATCGCGTTTTCTTTTAAGTTAGCCAGGATAGCTTTGGAGTAGATCGCGCGGATGACGCTCGCGAAAGTGAGGGCGCAAAGAGTCAAGATCAAACCGAGCCAGCGGCTCCCCCCCTCGATTGGATGGCAAGGAGAGCCAAGGCGCTCAGGAGCATGCCGGTGTGCTCGAAAAAGGAGTCGTTGATGATCCGAACCTTGGATTTTAACTTAGCCGGCACGGCGTTCGACAGGAGATTGAAGCAATTGTCCTCTACCGTAAAAAGGATGCCGTCGCAGGCGATGAGTCCGAAGATGGCAAGCCCGATTCCGTCGGAAAAGACCCAGCCCATGTATACGGCCAAAAAGAAAAGGGGCGTGACCAGGACCGCGTTGTTGAGGCCCGTCCTCCGGATAAAGCGGCTATAAAGGAAAAACCCGATGAGGATATTGCAAGACGAAATGATGGCTCGGCATTTGCCGAGGAAAGCGGCGATTTGACCCTCGCCGCCGCTCTGCAGCCCGCTGAACGATCGCCCAAATGACTCCATGTAATTGAATTCGGTGACCGTAAGAAGGAGCTGGATGAATAGGCTTAAAAGAAGCAGCACGATAGTAAAGCGGGAACGGAGGATGAGTTTGATTACTGAAGAGAACGAATCGCGGCTCCCTGAAAAGACCCCTTCTTGGCTATCGTCATGGACTGCGGTCGATTTCCGGGCTATGCCCCTTGCTTCGGCCAAGCCGGCGAGAATCGAGGCTGCCGCAATGAGCAAAAGGCCGCGCACCCCCAATGAATTAAAAAATAAGTTAATCGCCGTTCCGGACAAAATAGTGCCAAAAAAGTAGGCGGCGCTGTAGATCGAATAGACCCGCTTTGCGTCTTGCAAGTCGTGGTATTGGTCGGCAAAGGTCCATGAGATGGCGATCATGACGGCAAAAAACATGCGGGATGCGATCTTCATCCCGTACCAGAAAAGGGTTGGCGGAGCCCACCCGACGAAAATCGCCGAGCCGGCGCAAGTCAAGGCTCCGATAGCCATTGCGATGGTGAGGATCCTGTAGGGGCTCGTCATCCTAAGGCTATAGAGGACAAGAGAAGAAATGCCGATCATCCCTAAGGCGATGGACAAATAGACGAAGGGGAGGGAATCGGCCCCGACTTTCTCAAGAAAGAGGCTATCCGATAGGGTATCGAGGCAGGAGCTGCCGAAGGCCCAGAACATCGCCAGCCTGGCGAAACGGAAGATATTCACGCCCTCGCCCGAATAAATTCCAAAAGCCTTTCTAAAGAATTTTTGCAACTCTAACAAACCTCTCTAAAATCGAATCCTATTGTAAGGCAACCTGTTTTTTTTCTATAGTAAAGTTAGTGAAAATTTACACCTACCGCATCGGATTTGTTGGATTTGGGCATATGGCGAAAATCATATGCCGTTCCATAAACCGGTGTAAGCTGGTTCCCAGGTCGCAAATTCTCTTTGTACGCCGCGATCCCCGCAAAATGCTTGAGGATGAAAAGGAATTCGGGATCACCGCGACCTCGCTCGAAACCCTCGTCTCCCGAAGCGACATCATCCTCCTTTGCGTCCGGCCAGGCCAAGCGGAAGAGATCCTGAAAGCCCTGGCTAGAGTAGCCATAGCGGATAAGATGCTCATCTCCATCTTAGCGGGAGCCCGCTTTGACTATTTCGAAAAATTTCTTGGGGCCGTGCCCCTCATCAGGGCGATGCCCAATATTGCAACGGAGGTCGATGAGGGGATGACCATCCTCACGCCGGGGCTCCACGCGGGCCCCGAATTCCGGAGTCTTGCAAATCTTTTATTTTCAAGTATGGGAAATACGGTCGAGCTGCCTGAAGAGCACATGGATATCGCTACCGGCATCGCCGGCAGCGGCCCGGCTTACGTCTTTTCCCTGATCGAGGCATTCGCCCGCGCAGGCGTACAAGCAGGGATCGCTTACGAAAAGTCGTTGAAAATGGCAGCACAGACTTTTCTCGGCGCGGCCCGGATCCTGCTCAAGGGGGGCATTGCCGTCGAAGATCTCATCGGCCAGATCGCACTGCCCAATGGGACTACCGAGGCGGGCCTAAAGGTCATGAAAGATCTGGAAATCGCATCTCGGCTCCAGTCGGTGATTGCGGCGGCCGCAAACCGATCCAAGGCCATCTCCGACGAGATGCGTCATCATCATTATTAAACTTTCTCATTGAGAAAAACCAAGGCTGCGGTGTAGAAAGGATGGAATCATACAAAGCGTTCTGATTTAAAATGGGCACAAAAAAAGTGGTCATCATCGGCTCTGGTCCCGCCGGTTACACGGCGGCGATTTATGCGGCAAGGGCCAATTTGCACCCCCTCCTCTTCGAGGGGTTTACGTCGGGCGGATCGCCGGGCGGTCAGCTTATGACCACAACCGATGTGGAGAACTATCCTGGTTTCCCCGAAGGCATCTTGGGGCCGGAGCTCATGGACCTCTTCAAGCGGCAAGCGGAGCGTTTCGGGACTCACGTTCTCTCTCATGACGTCGAATGGGTCGATTTGAACCGCCATCCGTTTCTTATCAAGGGAAGTTCCGAGCCTGTCTCTACCCATTCGATCATCATTGCGACAGGCGCCACCGCCAAACGGCTCGATATCGAAGGGTCGCGGGATGGAGAATTTTGGCAAAAAGGGGTGAGCGCTTGCGCGGTCTGCGATGGGGCGGCTCCGATTTTCCGCGATAAGCCTCTTTATGTGATTGGCGGCGGGGATAGCGCTGTCGAAGAGGCGGTCTTTCTTACCAAATACGGATCCCGTGTCTTTATTGTGCACCGCCGCGATGAGCTCAGGGCATCCAAGATCATGGCCGAGCGGGCTATGAAACATCCCAAGATCGAGATACTCTGGAATAGCGCCATCGAAAAAATCTCCGGGGATCAACTCGTTCGCTCCGTTCTCTTGAAAAATCTCCAAACAGGCGAGAAGGGAGAGAGAGAGGCTGGAGGAGTCTTTTTCGCGATCGGGCATCAGCCGAACACAGAATTCTTGCACGGCCAGTTGGAGATGAATCCGGTGGGATATTTGATTGTCGAGCCGGGGACTTCCCGCACATCGAAAGAGGGAATTTTCGCCTGCGGCGATGTGCAAGACCCAATCTATCGGCAGGCGGTTACGGCCGCGGGCACAGGCTGTATGGCGGCGCTCGACGCCGAGCGGTGGCTATCGGAAAAAGGAATCGAATGAGGCAATTCCTAGCTTTGGCAATGCTTCCCGCAGCTTGGGGAATGGCGATCGAAGTGCAGCCGTGGTTTGGCGATGTTTACGAATTTCATTTTCTCCAATCCTACTCTTATAGCTGGTTTCATTCGGTCGAAAATTCCCGCCCCCACTTTCACCATTTTTTCCAATCCAACCTGATTTATTCAGGGCTGGAATTCGCCCCAACGCCCGTTTGGGATGTAGACGGCGATATCCAGTTCGCCGATACGACTAAGACTGCATTTAATTTCCGCACGGCAGCGTTGCAGGTCCGATATCTTTGGCTCGACGATATCATCGGGGATCCGATCAGTTTCGCAACTGGCGTAAGCGGCCGGTTAACGGCGACGAGCAGTTTAAAAGACGTAAGCTGCCCTTCTCATGGCAATGTCGACTTGGAGCTGAATTTTTCTCTCGGCAAGGAAATCGATGCGGCTGATACCTGGCGGTTTCGGGCTTGGATCTTTGGCGCGGCCGGGCACGCCAATCGGGGAGCGCCTTGGGTCCGAGGGATCGCAAGCCTCGAAATGAATCGAGATGACGTCCATAAATGGGCAATTTATGCCACTGGAATCAACGGCTATGGCCGGCGCACGCATATCGACGTCGACCATTTTTTCGGCTACGCTAAATACCGTGAGAAAACGATCGATCTCGGCATCCGGTACGGGTATGGAATGGGCGTTTGGGGAACGCTCCGCCTCGATTACCTCTACCGCATCCTTGCCAAAACAGCTCCTGAAAATGTCAATACCATCATCCTGAGCTGGCTGCTCCCTTTTTCTCTTTGAGATTCAGAAGAGCCAATGGCACTGGGATTGTTGGGAATGGATCTAGGGACATCGGTTCTTTTCTTTTAGTGAGGACAACGCCATTTTTGTATTTTGCAAGCTGTTTTAACTCTGATTTTTGAATTTGCTGGGTCCATTTTACTTCAACTGGCCAAAAACATTTATTTTTAATGTAGGCTATATCCACTTCGCCATCGCCCTTGATATAATAGGTGGGATAATATCTGCGATAATGAGTTGCAACGCATGCTTCAACCAAATAAGAGCTGATTTGAGAGTCTTCAATTGCTAATTGAATTTGGTTTTTAAAAGGATCTTGAACGGGTTTCAACCAATATTGCACTGCATGGTAAATAAAAGAATCTGCAAACATCAATTTTTTTGCTTTTTTGGGCGCAGCGACCAATCGATCTTCCAGTAAGGCTGATTGCACAAAAATAGCGTCCATTGCTTCTAAAAGATGGATGTAATCAGAAACGGTATTCGGATGATCTATAGATAGATCTTTAGCCAATGTATTCCAAGTGATTTGACTTCCATAACGCTTAATAATGCCTCCGAGGATTTCTCGTAGATATACTTCATGCTTTCCCCGTTTTAGCATATCTCCTCGTATCCAATCAGAATAAGTAATCAGAGTGGCTTCCAGAATTTTACCAAATTTTGCGATATCATTAATCGCAGTCATATATCCGCCATGAGCTAAGTACTCATGAAACTGGATAAAGAGGTCATCGATATGATTTGGATCGATTTTTTTTAAATCGATAAATTCACCGAATGACAAAGGATATAGGTGAAAATCTTGCACCAGAGCCTTGCCGCGGCGACCCGGGAACCTTGCTCGAGCCTCTTGAATAATGGTCATATCAGATCCAGTGATCATGAAAATTGTATCATCTAAAAGGCCAGTATCCGCTGCAAATTTGATCCCTTTGTCCCAATCTTTGATGTAAGAAACTTCATCGAGGATCAGATATTTCATGACCTTTGGCATGCTGGACAACTGCTGTTGCAAAAGGTGTAAGAGCATATGATGATCGTCAATCAATTCTCCTGACAAAAAAGCGATCGCTTCGGGAGCGACTTTTTGCTTGAGGAGTTGCCACATCCATTGTTTTAAAAGGGTGGTCTTTCCAATCTGCCTTCCTCCCGATAGCATATAAATACCCGGAATTTTATTCGGAAATGACTCAATAAGAGGGGAATGAAATATTAAGTTTTGCTTCTTAAGTTGGAGGAGCTGAGGGTCCAATGAATTAAAATCAGCAGGATTTACCAAGTGGTAGTTGTGGGGTATGAATCTTGGATCCATAGGGTTTCAGATTTAATCATTGCATATTAGCCAAATTTAGACAATAGGCATTAGCTAAACTGTTGTCCTACTTCCAGATAGCCACCGCGACGGCGTAATTGTCGCAATGGCTCACCGAGACAAGGAACTGGGGATTTTGAAAGCGGTTCTGGGCCGCCTCGCTGAAAAAAACCTTCGGCTGTCCCTTTTCGTCGTTCAAGATTTCCAAATCGTGCCAAGAAAGATGAGCGCCGAAGCCTGTTCCCAAAGCTTTGGCCACAGCTTCTTTCGCAGCGAATTTTCCCGTAAAATGGGGGACAGGATCTTGAAATTTGAAGCAATAGTTCTGCTCCCTCTGGGAAAAGAGGCGGTTCAAGAAATGTTGACCATGCCGCTCTATGCTCGTCTTCATCCGGCTAATTTCGATAATGTCGCTGCCAAGGCCTTGTGTCATTCTCGACCTACTCCTCTTCGTGGTCTTCGTCGAAACCGTGAGGATGCCCCTTTTCTACAAGGGCGTTGCAGAAAACCATCCGGCCCGACGTCGTGTGCTTGACGGAGAGGACTTGGGCATCAATGAGATCTCCGATGAACTCTCCCCCCCCATTGACGACGACCATCGTCCCATCTTCTAAGTAGCCGACGCCTTGGCGAGGCTCTTTTCCGTACCTTTGAATTTTGATCTTGATGTGCTCGCCCATTTGCATCAAAGGTTTTAGGGCTTTCGAGAGATCGTGGATATTGATGAAGCGGAGGCCTTCGATCGCGGGAATTTGGATCTGGGTATTGTCAGCGGTCAGAATGTTTGCATCCAAAAGGCGAGCGAGACGGACCATTTTGCTCAAAGGATCTTTGACCTCCGGAAAATCGGTGTCATTGTAGCGTAGTTCGAGCTCGGGTGTTCCTTCCAATTTTTTGATGACGTCTAAAGACCGTTTGGCTTTGATCCGGGCATGTTCGTCGATGACCTCAGAACCTGCATATAAATCCTTAACGACAAATCGAGGAAGCACCAGATGGCAGTCGAGCAGGCCTGAAGCGGCAAGGTCGATGATCCGGGCGTCGGCGAGAACCGAAGCGTCGATCAGGAGATCTTTTTTCTTGTGCGCCATCGCAGTGAATTTGACGAAAGGAATGCTCACATAGATCTCGTCGGCATACCGGAGCGTCATCAAAGTGCCTAAATAAATGCCGAAAAGGAAAAGTGCAATCCGGATGGTTTCCAAGGCGGGGATAGAGAGGTGGATCGAGGCGGCGCTGATTTCAAGGATGGCCGAAAAGATCAGAACGAGCGCTTGGCCCATGAGGTACCCGAAAAAGAGCCCAACCACAGCTACATTGAACGATCTGAGATTAAACCTTTTAAAAAAAAGATCGAATCCGATCAATGCGCAACCGAAAATGGCGCCGATCAGAATTCCTAGGCCTAATTTGCCCAAAGTATAACCCTCCGGCCCCGAAATCATGTAAAAGGTCATGAAGAAAATGCAAAGAACCATGAATAGGGCACGGGTGAATGCAAGCGCAACATTCATAGAATGAACTCCTTATTTAATTACTAAAAATAGCGGATTGTAGACGCGCGGAGGATTTTTTGTCGACAAGCTTAAAAAATTTTTAATGTATACCTCAGGATCACGATGTGATAAAATTGCCTCCACAACATTTGATGGGGAGCGTTATGACGCATCGCGCTTGGATTGCTATTTCTGGATTCCTCTGGCTTGCCGTAGGAGGAGGGCTCCTTTATAAGGGACTCCATCTGATCTCGGATGGCGTGATCAGCCCCGATTCTCTATGTTTTCGGATGCAAGGACTCTTCGGAACCCCCCAGCAATCGGGAACCGCCTTGATCGCGGCAGCTCTTCTCATCGGATTCATTAAGGGCAGGTTCATCTTATCAAAGACGGTCAAAAGAGTGGCCCTTCGGATCGCTTCCTTGCCTTTGCCCATCCGATTTTCTGCTGTTTACGCGCCAACGTATTTCTTTCTGATCGGAGGGATGATCGCGCTCGGAATCATCCTCAGGTTTCTTCCGATACCCATCGATCTCCGTGGCTTTATCGACACCGCTATTGGATCAGCGCTTATCAATGGGGCGATGCTCTATTTCCGAGCAGCCCGCGGCGCGCTTCGGGTTTAATTATCTGTGATAAGGGGTGCCGTTTGCGATTTCAAGAGCTCGGTAGAGTTGCTCCACTAAGATCAGCCGTACCATCTGGTTCGTGAAGGTGAGGGGAGAGAGGCTCCAGCGGAAGCGCGCTCCTTTTAAGATGTCCGCGGGCAGGCCGCCCGGTCCTCCAATCACGAATGCGACCCGCCCCCCGAGTTGCATCCATTTTTTGCAAAACCCCTCGCTGCTCAATTGTTCGCCGCTGATATCAAGCGCAATCAGGAGCGGCTCCTTGCGGCAATAGGTGGAGAGGGATTTATCCTCTTTTGCGAGCAGCCACTCTATTTCCAAACGCCCTTGCAGTCTTTTCTCGTATTCGGAGAGTGCCATATCGAGCCAAGCTTCTTTTGTGCGCCCTACGGCAATAATTTTGACTTTAAACATCCATCTCCTAAGAATATACACAAACAACTTCAAAAGTTGGTTTCTGCCTTCGTCGGGCAGCCACTGCCTTTGAGCCCGCCTGCATCGCTCAACTTTTTCAAGTTGAGCTGCTTCGGCGCTGTAAAGCCTGGCTCAAATTCAGGGCTGCTTCCCTTGAAAAAGCTCGAATCCCCGAGCTTTTTCAAGTGTCCGCAGCCTCGGCATATTCCCAACTTTTGAAGTCATTTGTGTATATCGCTATGCTTCCTATCATCTACTGGGATCCGAACCCAGAGATTTTTACTGTGCCTTTTCTCCATTTTCCGATCCTCTGGTACGGAGTATTTTTCGCTCTCGGATTTTGGTTTTCATTTCTGATCGTAGTCCGAATTCTCACTTGCTATTTCCGTCAACAACCCCCTGCAAAGAGGATGGATGCCGCAAAGCTGGAAGAAAAAGCGCGGGCGCTTGTCGACAGGTTGACGGTCTATATTGTCATCGGCACCATCCTCGGCGCTCGTCTTGGCCACTTCATCTTTTACGAGCAGCCCTCCCAATACCTTGCCGATCCCCTAGAGTTTTTCCGGTTCCGCAATGGGGGCTTGGCGAGTCACGGCGCAGTGATCGGGATCATTGCCGCGACCCTTCTATTCAGCATCAGGATTCGAAAAGACTACCCCGACCTCACCTGGGTGAGGATCCTCGATTTCATCGCCGTTCCCACACCGCTTGCCGGTGCTTGCATCCGGGTCGGCAACTTCTTCAACCAAGAAATCTTAGGGACGCCGACAAATCTTCCCTGGGCTGTCGTTTTCGGGCACCCGGCCGACGGAAGACCGCCCGGCCCGCGCCATCCAGCGCAGCTCTATGAAGCGCTTTGGTATCTGGCCCTTTTTTTCATCTTATGGCACTTGAGCAAAAGACCCTCCTTCCTTCTCAAGCAAGGCAAGCTTGTCGGACTTTTCCTCATCTTGGCCTTCTCATTTCGTTTCCTCATCGAGTTTCTGAAGATGGAGCAGAGCCATCTTTTGAGCTCATCCTACCTGACGATGGGACAGATCTTAAGTATCCCGATGATTATCCTCGGAATCCTCTTTTATTTTCAGGGTAATTATTCAAGAACCTCGTTGAGAAAGCTCTGAGTCGCACTCCAAGCGCGCATTGCCGCAAGAGGTTCGTAAAGAATGCCGGCTTCCGCGTCATTGGCCCCAGGCGTTGCAAATGCATGCATAGCATTGCCAAAAAGATGAACTTGCCAATCTACCTTAGCCAGACGCATCTCATTTTCAAAACGGCTTAACTCTTCAAGAGATACGATAGGATCTAGGTAGCCATGAAGGACTAGAATTTTTGCTCGGATCGCACTTGTGAGCTCCAATGGCGGTGGATCAAAATGTCCGTAAATGCTGACCGCTCCCTTCAAATCTGCACCGCTCCGTGCAAGGTCAAGTGCGCCCCCCCAAATCCAAAGCCCACCACAGCGATGCGCTGAGCGTCTACGTAAGGCAAATGGGAAGCCGTTTCTAGAGCTTTGAGGGCGCGTCGATGCAAGAAGCGGCGATCTTGGATAAACGGTTTCTTTAACGCTGCTTTCTCTTCTTTCGATTTTCCCAAGATGCCTCTCCCGTACATATCGAGAGCAAAGCCCACATATCCCTGCTTGGCAACTAATCTTGCCTTCTCGCAGATAAATTCGTCTCTTCCTTGCCAGGCATGGCAAAGGATCACCAGAGGCCTTTTCTCTTCCTTGGGATAGGCAACGAACCCTTCGAGAACGACTTGCCGGTCTTGATAAGGGATGAGCGTTGAGTGCATGTGCAACTTTCCAGATATTGGGATAGATTTATACTAGGATGAAAAATTTAATGGGATAGGTTCCTATACAGAGAGAAAAAATCGGAGAGGCCTCCAGGACGGTTTATATTATAACTGCCTAATTGTTAGCGCGTTGCGTTTAACATTGATTTTTTAGACTAAGTATTCTAAAATAGAGCTGAAAGGAATTGGCACATGGTGTTTAAGCCAATGGACGAAAGGGAGTTCCGGCGCCTCCTTAGAATTGCTGGCTGGAGTCTTAAAAAGTCCGGCTTTGACTACAACCTTTTGAATAGCAGAGGAAAATTTATGTGTACTATCAAAATAGCTCATGGCAAGCGGACAAAAGGCAATGAGATTCCTGCTGTTTATGTAAAAAAGGCTGAAAAAAGTTTCAAAGAGGAGGGGTTGCAATGGCCACCAAAAAAGAAATAGAAAAACACCTCAAGATAGCCCTTGAAGAGATCGGTAAAATCAAGCCCTGGTTTGACAAAGAAGTTAATGCTTGGGTTTTCGAACACAAAGCCTATCCGGTTGAATATGGTGGAGAAACTAAAGAAGAGGTCATTGAGAATTACCCAAAATATTTGAGGGAATTCATTCGCCACAGACTCAACAAAACATTAGCCCACTCCATGGAAAAAATAACGAAGGGGCGCGGCGGTAAAAGAGAGGGCGCAGGACGACCAAAAGGCACAAAAAAAGAAGAGAAAAAACGAATTTACGTTCCAACAGACATTGCAGAGTGGATGGAATCTCCCTCCGCAATTCCACAAGTCCGCCAGCTCATTGCTAAGTCGAAGCATTAACCTGTGCTGTGCTGGACGCAGCGAATCGCAGTTTTTCACACTTTTTGAGCGGTTGCAGTATAGCGAATAGAGCGGAAATTATTCGTTTTTTGCAATTCCTGCTGTTGCTGCGATCTGCGTCTTGCATAGATCCCACCGCCAAGAAGGCCACCAAGGCTAGCAGTCACTAAGGCGACTGTGGTCCAATTAGTTTTTGTAGACCCTTGAGATTGTGTCGCAGAATTAGAAGATGCGCTAGGAGGCCCTTGAGTTGGCGATGCAGCTGGAGCTGCTATTGGTTCCTCTACTAGCTCACTATAAACAGAATCTAGTCCTCCCGGATAAGTTGCTGGTACTAGCGTGTGCATGAACCTATCCTCCAATTCTTCACGATCCCTTTACGGCACGCTTTTGGACGCTTTTCGCGCCTCCGCCCTCGTAAAGATCACCGTCCCGATATTTACTTCGGGCGGTCGACGACGAAAAATCGCCTCAAAATCGACCATAAATGAATCATTAAGAATTGGAGGATAGGTTCATCCAAACTTGTGGTTTTGCCGACGCACGATAACAGCACCATGGCTTTTGATCAAAGCGCCAAGCGAAGCTTGGTTGAGATTGTTTAGTCCGCTTCACCACATGCAAGGAGAATTGGATTCATTGAACCATCGGTAGGTGGCAATTCACAGCAACTGTAAACCTGGACTTCGGCCATTTAATGCGCGAGGGATTTTCGAGTGCGTCCCGCGAGCGAAGCTCGGTAGATTCATTTCTGACAGGTCCGCGTCATTATAGGATATATAAGAAAAGGACCTGAAGAAATGAAGATACCCGGGACCCACCGAAAAGCACTCGCAGGAAATGGCCAAAGTCCAGTAAACATAAGTTGATTGCAAATAAGAAGAATTCCGCATTCTTCCGCCGCCCCCATCGGCCACGGGCACGCACACGGGCACGAATTAACTTACTCCCTGAACCCCCTTGAACGCGTACGATGAACGGTTTCAGTTGACCCTTTTCCCGACCTGCCGGATAATGGCCATCAACAACAAATCACAGCAGGAGGAAGCGTGAATTTCATCCACATCGCAGGACACCTGGGAGCAGACCCCGAGACACGCTTTACTTCAAGCGGCAAGAAAGTAACCACGCTCCGCGTCGCTTGCCGCACGCGCAAAGGCCAAAATGACGATACCATTTGGTGGCGGGTCACGATCTGGGGCGAACAGTACGATAAAATGCTCCCTTATTTCAAAAAAGGAAGTTCCATCATCGTCGCGGGAGAACTCCATAAACCTGAAATTTTTACTGATAGAGAAGGCAAGTCTCAGGTCTCCATGGAAATCACCGCTTCCTTCATCCAGTTCAGCCCGTTTGGCAAGCCGGGAGGCGCATCTCAAGGAGACGGCCAGCCGCAGCAGGTCCATGCCCAGGTTCCAGGAGGAGCGGCGGCGGTTTCAGGATTTTCAGCCCCCGCGAACCCTTATATGCCGAGTTCCATGACCGCTCCTAAGGGGGATACCATCGATGACGAGGTACCGTTTTGAAGGTTGCGATCTCCCAAAACTTCGAGACAAGAAAGCGGGCCGATCTTTTGATCGTCCCCTATTGGGAAGGGCCTAAAGCGGCCTCTAAAACAGGGATCCGAGCCGCTGAAGTGTTAGCCCTCCTCGATTCGGGAGATTTCAAAGGGAAAAACGGGGAAACGGCGCTTCTTTATCCCAAGGAAGAGAAGGAAACGCGCTTTCTTCTTCTCGGGCTCGGGAAAAAAGGGGAGTGCGACCCTGAAACTCTTCGCCGGGGGCTGAGCGCGGCCATGAGGGTAGCTCAGGGTAAAAAAGCCAAAGACATCCATCTCCTTTTTCCTGATTGCGATTCGGTGCGCGGGGTGTTCGACGGGATGTTTCTCACCAACTACGCCTACACGGAACTGAAACGAGAATCGCTCAAGGAGAGCGGTCTTGTTTTATTCGAAACGCTGACGGTCTTCGGCCTCGATATGAAGCGCCAAGAGGAGATCGACGATTTGCTGGAGACGGCGGCGGCCGTACATTTTGTCCGCGACTTGGTGAATGGGAATGCCGATGACGTCACGCCGGATGCCCTCGTAAAGGCAGCTGAGGGACTTAGGGCAAAAGACTTGCATGTCAAGATCCTGGACCGAAAACGGCTAGAGAGCGAGGGGATGGGGCTGCTTCTTGCTGTCGGTCAGGGCGCCCGTTATGAGCCTGCGATGATCTTAGCGGAGTATAAAGGCGCGCCCAAATCGAAAGAGCACATTTTGCTGGTCGGCAAAGGGATCACGTTTGATTCCGGAGGGCTTTGCCTCAAACAGCCTGACAACATGCTATCGATGAAATCGGACATGGCGGGCGCAGCCACCGTGCTCGCCGCCGTGAAGATGGCTGCGTCCTTTGGATTGAAGGTCAATGTGACCGCGGCGGCGCCGGTCGCGGAAAACGCGATCGGCTCCAGAAGCTACAAGCTCGGCGATGTCTACCGTTCGATCAGCGGGAAGACGGTGGAAATATTGAATACCGACGCCGAAGGAAGGCTGATTCTTGCCGATGCGATCGCTTACGGGGTCAAGCATCTGCATCCGACCTCGATCATCGATTTGGGAACCCTCACCGGAGCGATCGTGATCGCGCTCGGCGAAGAAATCGGCGGCTTCTTTTCCAATTCGGAGGAGATCGCAAAAGATTTGCAAAAAGCCTCTGGGCTATGCGGAGAAACAATTTGGAGAATGCCCCTTCATGATTATAAGGAATCGCTCCGGTCGGATATCGCAGATATCGCAAACGTGGGAGGACGCGACGCCGGATCCATGAAATGCGCTCTCTTCATTCAAGAATTTACGGGCGGGGTCCCTTGGGCCCATATCGATATGGCCGGCCCGGCCTATCTCTCGAAACCGAAACACTATAATCCAACGAAAGGGACAGGTTGGGGACTCCGCCTCCTCCTCGATTTTCTCGAACTGCAGACTTTAAAATGAAATGCAGTGAGCAAAGCGAACGGAATGCGATCCACAGGATCGCCAAAGAATTGATGGTTTCCGAAGGAATCAAATGAAATGCAGTGAGCAAAGCGAACGGAATGCGATCCACAGGATCGCCAAAGAATTGATGGTTTCCGAAGGAATCAAATGAAATGCAGTGAGCAAAGCGAACGGAATGCGATCCACAGGATCGCCAAAGAATTGATGGTTTCCGAAGGAATCAAATGAAATGCAGTGAGCAAAGCGAACGGAATGCGATCCACAGGATCGCCAAAGAATTGATGGTTTCCGAAGGAATCAAATGAAGATCCTCGTCCCAGCGTCCCAAGGGTTAGTTCCTTTTCTCCAATCTGCTCTTCCTGACGCCATTTCGGGAAAAATGGTGCGCCGGCTGCTGGAGGCCAACCTTTGCCGCGTGAACGGGCGGATAGAGAGGTTCGGTTCGGCCCGCCTGCAGCGAGGCGATATCGTCGAGGTCTCTTGCGGCTGGAAGTCGGTCGCCTCCCCCGCGATCTCGCCTCAGTTTAAGACGCTCTTCGAGAATGCTGACCTGATTTTGGTGGATAAGCCGGCGCAATGGGTTTGCAGCGAAGAAAATTGCCGCCGCTCCTTTGGCCCTCATCTCAAGCTCGTCCATCGCCTCGACAAAGATACGACTGGCGTGTTAGCGCTCGCAAAGACCCCAAAGGCCCTCGCTGACGCCACTGCCCTATTCGCAAAACGGGAAGCGGAGAAAGACTATCTTGCCGTCGTGGATGGCGTGCCCGAAAAAAAAGAGGGAGTGAGGGAGAGCGATTTGGTGAAGAAAAGAGTTTTTGAAGGACAGACGATCTGGGGTTCGGGACGAGAGGGGCTGCACGCGCTCACCTACTGGAAAGTCCTCTCCAATGGCCAAACTGGATCTTTGCTACTCTGCCAGCCTTATACGGGGAGGACCCACCAGATTCGGGTCCATTTGGCCGAAATGGGACATCCGATCCTTGTCGATCGTCAATACGCCGAAAGGTTTCGGAGCCCTCTTTTTGCGGCAAGGCCCCTTCTCCATGCCTTTCGACTGAACTTAGGAAATGGAGTCAAGGCAGTCTCTTTGTTACCGCTCGACATGCGGAATGCGCTCCGTTCCGTAGGCGTGGATGTGGGACATCTTCGTCAATTTTTTAGAGGCGAACCACATCAAAATCGCGGGCACGAACGTGATGATGACAAAGATGCTGAAGAAATTGAACAAGGTGCCCATTTTTTCCATGAGAGAAGCTAGCATCCCTCCGTTGAAGAATGCAAGACCTACAACGACGTACCAAAGTCCGATCGAGAGCGCCGTATAGCGGGGGAGAGAGAGACGGCTGACCATCGAAAGGCCAATCGGCGCGAGCAGCATTTCTCCGGCCGCCATTAAAAAAAACGCAAACACTAAATAGCCAGGCGATACGTCCGCGTGCGTGGCTCCCGCGGGAATTTTCAAAGAGGCGATCATCATGACAAGAAAGCACGCTCCGATGAAAAATAGGCTGTAGCTCGTTTTGCGAGATGGAGAGGGGTCAATCTTTCTTTTCTGGAGTTTTGCATAGCCCCAAGCAAGGATCGGAGCCAAGAGAATCAAGAAGAAACTTTCGCTGGAAAGGAATATGCCTGTAGGGACATCCCAGCCTCCGACAGATCGGTTCATAAAGGAATTGGCAAAAATTTCCATGGATGAAAAAGCTTGGTTGTACGCCACCCAGAAGAAAAACGTTACGATGTAGAAAACGATGATGACGGCGATCCGGTTTTTCTCCGAGGAGGTCAGCGCTCTTTTGCCTTCGCGGGTCTTCATTTGGAAGGTCTTTAGCCCATGATAGGTTTCTTTGTGATGGACGAGATACCAAATAAGCGGGATGAGCCCAGCCACTTGGACAAACCCTGCGACGGCGAAAGCCATATTCCAGCTGACGACTTTCGCAATCGTGCCCAAAGAGACAAGGGCAAGGAAAACCCCGACGTTGATTGAAGCGTAGTAGATCGAAAAGCCGGCCTCTCTCAAATTCGGAAGGTTCCGGTAGGAGTAGCCCAGAATGGTCAGGATGCTTGGAGTGAAAATCCCATAGCCGCATGCGATGAGAAAAAGAGCGAGGTAGAACAAGGAATGGACGCCGCTCGCGAGTAGGAAGCAGCCGATCGCATTCAAACTCGCGCCGAGAAACATCGGCGACTGGTAGTTCCACCGGTCGGCGACCCACCCGCCAATCAGTGGCAAGAAAGCGGCAAATCCTGTGAAAACGCCGTAGATTTGAGTGGCTCTCTCATTGGGAAATTGATAATATTCGATCGTATAAAGGACGAGCAGGTTCCCGATCCCCCAGAACGCGAAGCGCTCGCAAAGTTCGGTCAGGGCAAGGATCCAGAGCTCTTTCGGGTGTTTTTGCCACATATTTACCCGTGTACATGACCCATGTCAATAAGATCAAGCCTCCGCTCGATAACGGTTACGATCCTCACGAAAAACTCGGCAAAGACCCTAGCCGAGACTCTCGATTCTTTGACCCGGTTTCCGGAAGTTCTCGTGGTGGACACCGGGTCGACCGATGCAACTGCTCTGATCGCAAAAAAGTATGCCAATGTCTGTCTTTTCTTCGAGCCCTTTCAAGGTTTTGGGAAGCTGCATAATTTGGCCTCTCAAAGGGCGACCTTCGACTGGATCCTCTCGATCGATAGCGACGAGATCCTCTCTTCCGAATTGACACAAGAAATATCCGATCTCACCTTGAATCCAAAAGTTGTCTATTCCTTGAACCGGTGCAATTATTTCCAGGGAAAATGGATCAAATGCTGCTCAGGCTGGTATCCTGATCCGGTGATCCGCCTCTATCATCGGAAATCCACCCGCTTCACCGATTTTGCCGTTCATGAAGCTGTGATTGCGGAAGGTTTGAAAGTAGTCCCTTTACGGGGCAAGTGTTTCCATACTCCCTACCTTTCGATCGACAGCCTCCTTACCAAAATGCAGCTTTACACAAGCCTTTTTGCCGAAGAGAACGAGGGGCGCCCCTCCTCTCTTGGGAAGGCCCTTTGGCGGGGGTTTGCGGCGTTTTTGAAAAATTACTTCTTAAAACGAGGAATTCTTGGCGGCAGGGAGGGGCTCATTATCTCGCTCTACAACGCCCAGACGACTTATTACAAGTACTTAAAGCTAGCTTATCGGGTTCAAGGATCTGCCAGAGATGCTGAAAAACCCTCTCCGGAGTCAGTTCGCCAAGACAAGGGGGGCTCCCAGTTGTAAACCGACAAGTTTTTTGATTGCAAGGGGCGCAAGGCAGTTTCGAGACAAGGTGAACCTGATTCTCTCCACTCGCGCCGATCAGCCCCGAATCGGTAGCGCCGTAGAGGGTAACCGAAGGGATGTTGAGGGCCGCAGTCAAATGGCTCAAGCCCGTGTCCATGGAAATGGCGGCTGCAGCGCCGGCAAGGAGCGATCCGATCTTCGAAAGGGAGAGCTTCGGCAAACAAATCGCAAGAGGAGATACAGCAAGCCTAGCGGCTCGCTCCTTTTCTTCCGTGTTTCCCCAAGGTAAATAGACTGTATACCCTCTTTGGGTGATTAACTCGACAAGCTTCTTTCCCTGCTCCTCTGGCCATATTTTGGTTTTCCAGCTTGCGTTGTGGATGAAAACGACGTAATGTTTCGCAGCTTCAAAGGGCAGCGGTGCAAACCTTGACCGGTCGATGCCAAAATCAGGAGGGCAAGCTGGGCACGGGTAGCCCAAGCTCTGTGCGAAGAGTTGTCTTAGGCGATCGATCGCATGGGCTTTTTTAGAAGCTGGGTATTTTTTTTGGTAGGCAAAAGAAGCCACCCATTCCCTGACGGATGCGTGATCAAATCCCACCGCCATCCCTCTTGTGAAGAGGGACATGAGGGCCGTCTTGAAATTCCCCTGACCGTCGATGACGAGGTCGTACTTGGTTTTCCTGACGCTACCGATGAGGCGCACGATCGGTTTGAGCGCGGCAAATAACCCTTGCCGCCAAGTGCGGTGGGATGTCGCGAAGACCCGGTCCACGCTTTCATGCCACTCTGCGATTTCAGCAAAACTCTCGTCGATCATCCAATCGAATTTCAAGCCTGGATGGGCGCGGGCCGCATCGGTCAGGGCAGGCAAAGCGTGGATGAGATCGCCAAGAGAGGTAAATTTAATAAGGAGAACGCGTTTCATCTCGTCTAAATAATCGTTTGAGGAGCGCGCTGAAGGAGTGGCGTTTGAGATGGCGCTCGCGGGCTCCTGAGGAGGTCACATAATTGAGTTGGATCGATTTGCGCTCTCCTTCGAAGACCGTATGGCCATGCCAGCAATTTTTGGTCACTTTGAAGATCAGGCAATGCCCCGCTTCGGGAGAAAGTTCCGCTGCAAAGGGGACAAGGCCCTGCCGGTTATACAAGATCCTGATTTTGCCTTCTGGCGATGTCCAGCCGGAGTTCAGGTAGAGAAGAAAGGTGATCAGCTTATCTGTGGAGTCGACATGGATATGGCCGTCCCGTTCGGTCGTATGGCCTCTGACCGTGATCATGGGCGGCTTGTCTTCCAGATCCATCCCGAAGCGCTCGCCGATCGCGCGGCGAAGTTCGGGGCGCATCAGTTCTTTCATCAGCAAATCGAAATGTCCTGAACAGGAAACCGCGCTCAAAGGAAAGCTGCCCCGTTTAGGAAGGGCGGGAAACGATTCGACGACCTTGGCGAGGCGCTCGTGGCGGATGACATTTTCGAGGATCATGTATGGATACGGTTCTTTGTGAAGAGCCGCTTTTCGGATCTCATCGATATCGATCAATTGGAAAGTCATGGATGAGACTATAGCAAACATTTGGCTGGAAGGTCAAATTCACGGACTGAATACATTGACTTGAAAGGGCCAGTCATCGCATGGCAACTCAGGAAGATGGGCAAAACAGTCCTGAAACCGCTCCCAATAGTCAAGATAGCGACTATCCTGATGGGAATGGTCAATAGCTTCCCATACATACTTTCTGTAGCACCCCTCAATCTTTGGGGACATTTTAGATAACCCATCGCAATCGGGGTCTCGGAGAGGGTGTCTACAATGTGAGGTTCTCTCGATCAGAACCGATTTTTCAATCACGAGCGGTATAAGAGGGTGTCTACAAAGTGAGGGAACGCCCGAGTTTTTGGATTATTTTGGCCGCTTTTCGACTTCAAAGCTTGGGGGGCCATATACTGTTGTCGATATTGCCCCCCAAGTCTTGAATCGAAAATCGGCTCAAAAGAACCGAAAAATCGACAGAACCTCACATTGTAGACACCCTCTAAAGCGCGGCTAGCCGACAACTTCCAAAAGCTTGTCGAAATCGATGTGCTGTTCGACGATCCGGACCGCCTCTTCGATTTTAGGAGTATCTTCTTTTCGGATCTTCGTCGTGTAGGTGTTGATCATCTTCATCGCAATAAAGCTGCTCAAAGGGATGTAAATCATCGGAATGTCGGCCCGCTTGATCTGGTCTACGATCGTTTCCTTGGGCGGGTGTTTTCCTGTCAGGATCATCCCTACCCTTAAGTCTTTTTCCGGATGGGAAATCTTAGCGTCCCAATAGCGGGTCAATGTCGCCAGGATAATGTCTTCGCGGCTTGCAGGAGTGATGACCAGTTGGTTCGGGACGATCAGCGTCCGGTATGTCTCCACAGAAGACGCAGCGAGGCGGATGTGTTGGTAATGCCCGAGAGCATGCGCCGCTCCGGTCAAAATCTCCGTCTCGAAGAGCTGCGAAAAATCGGACATCGAGGGAGAGCTTAAGAAGGCGTCGTAAGGGATGCAGCCGAGAAGGGGAATTTCCCAACGCTTGAGCGCTTTTTCCATATATTGGAGGATCATCCCTCTTTTTTCCTCCAAAACGCGGTTCAAGATCACTCCTGCGATGCGTACCCCGTGTTTTTCACATTGGGTGAAATTCAGCGAGAGCTCGTCGAAACTAGATCCTAGTCCGCCGGACGCGATGAGGAGGACGGGAGATTTAAGCAAAGCCGCAACCTGCGCATTGTTGAGGTCGACGATCGATCCCACTCCGGTATGCCCGGTCCCCTCGATGACGGAGATCTTATTTTTCTGAGTGACCGCCTCGTAAGAAGCCGAAATTTTATCGACAAGAGACCTGTAGTCTACTTTGCCATCGAGATAGTCCCGCGTAAATCCTCGGGGAAATAAAACGGGGCTCATCGTAACGTACGCGTCCGGGAGATGGAAATGACTTTTGAAAATCACTACGTCTTTGTCGACATGAACTCCTGTTTCCGTTTCGATGTGTTCTTGGCCAACCGGCTTGATGTATCCGACCGATTGAAGCCGCTTCTTGAGCCCTGAGACGAGGCCGAGACAGACAGTCGTCTTGCCGATGTTTTGTCCAGTCGCAGCTACGAAAATCGATTTTTTCCCCATGCAAAAGATATTAGTCAATAAGGATATTAATTAAAAGATTGAACGAAAAGTAATCAATTGTTACAGGCGAGAAAAGAGGTGGTGTATGAAAACAATATTGCTCGCGATTTTAGGTTTTTCATTTGTTATCGTTTCGTGCGCAGGCTCCAAATCGGGAACGGCCCCGCAGTATGACCAGCTCGCCAATTGCACTGAACAAGAGGATAGAGCCGAACCTCTCAAGCGGCATAACAAATGGTGAGCAGTAGATTACTTCTTCGGAGGGAAGAGGTCGACCATTTGTTTCATCATGATCTTGATGCTTCCATTGATGACGACATCATTCGTCAGGACGTGTTCGTAGGCGGCATCAAAAAGCTCGGTGACTTTTGGCATTGCGACGTCGACGCCTGTGTCGATGAGCCGCTTGGTGATTTTAGCGCCGAGGTACTCGAAACCGGCTGAAGCTCCGGCGGCTCCGATGAGGGCGGGGACCATAGGAAAGGCAGGAAAGGCCCTTTGGGCGGCTACGGAGACGTATTTAGCGGTAAAGAAGGAAGCTGCGCCTGCGCTCAGGACCGATGCGCTGAATTTCAGCCATTTTCCATTGGCAAAGTTGCCAAGGTTATAGACGCTTGCTGCGGAGGCGGCGGCCAAGGCGGCGCCAAAGCTTCCGGCCTCCAGGGAATGGTTGCCCAGGCTAAGCCCAAGTAGGAATCCAAGGGTGCCGCCGATTTGTCCAAGCTGCGCGGGTGTCGGACGAAGAAGGTTCTCTTTTTCGGCCTGCTCGATCTGTTTGTAGAACCTCCAGGCATCCGCTTCCAACAGGTCTCTTTTCTTCTGCATTTCGTTTAAAACATTTTGAGTAGATCGATTCGATTTCTCTTCCACAAGGCTGCAGGCAAGGGTAGCCTGTGGAATGTTTTGTTCGAGCAAGGCAAGAACCCGTTTTCGATCTTTTTCCAGGGATGTTTTCCGGGCGTTGAGGAGAGCAGCTAAGGGCTCTTGGATCTCTTTATTGAAATTGGGGCGAGGATCAGGGAGGCTGTTGTATTGGCTCATTTTGTCGATGAGGTCAAAGATTTGCCACTCTTCAATCATATTGAAAGAGGCCTTTTTTACATTCTGTTTGATCTCTTCGATGCATTTCCATTTTTTAAAACCCGGCGGCGGTTTGTTTTGGATAGACATGACAAGCTGATCGATCAATCCCTTATTCTCGCCGAAGAGGCTCTCTAGGGCGGCTTCAGCGCGGTGAGCGCGGGCGTTTTGTTGCAGCGACCTGGTCATCGCATCGATCATTTCTTTTAAAGGGACCAATTTAGCGGTTCGTGACGGATCTAGGCTTCCGATATTTTTGAAATGCTTGGCGATCTGGTCGATCAGTTCGAGAGGCGCTGGAGAGGGTTGATAGGATGCGATCTCTTCGATCGCCTCTCTGATCTCTCTCAGTTCGTGCGTAACACTGGTATGCCCGGAGTGCTGCTTTTGCAAGTTTTGTAATTGTAAGACAAGATCCATCATTTGGTTCGACCCTTCATAGAGGGGATGGAGGATGCGGAGGATCGCTTCTTGCTCAGCTGGGGGAAGAGTCGCGATTTTCGGTGGAGGGTCTTGCTCGATCGTAATCTTGACCCGTTCTTTGTTCTCGAATGCTTTCAGCACGGAGGCGATCGAGGCAAGCTCGGGATAGATATTCAATTCGGCGCCATGGGGTTTATGGAGTTTTTCCCGGGCCGTGTCGCAAATGCGAAGCAACTCTTCGAAGGTCTCCCGTCCTCGGGATTGATGCTCGGCAAAGATGGCCTTTGCCGCCGTTTCAGCGGCCTCTGTCGCTTTACCGCTGCCGCGCACCTTGTCTTGGACCGCCGCGTGGATGAACTGTTTGGCAAGGCCGGCTCCTGCCTGCTTCAAAAGGATTTTCGCCCCCTCGTATTCGACCGCCATTTCGGCCCACTGCTTGTCGTTGATCGGAAGATGGCCGCCGGAGAGCGGCGAGGCGATGCTTTCGAGCAGGCTGGCGAACAGCTCTTCGGTATTTTCCTGTTTGGAGAGATAGCCGCAGAGGACGGCAAGAGCTTTTTGGATGCCCAACTGGATCCCGGTTCTGACTTCTCCGTCGATGCCTGTCCAAGGCTGTTTCAGCTTTTCCATCCTGGCTCTGACCTCTTCCGGAGTTTTGCAATCGGCCATATCGATCGTCCAAAGGATTTTCTTCACGATCCCTTCGAAATTTTTGATCCCATACAGCTTTGAAGCATCCGAGGACTCTTCTTCCGTTTTTCCTTGGATTTTGGAGATCTGGGCGGTCAACGTTTTCGTCAACGCGAGGAAGAACGGGATGTTGTATCGTTTCATCGCCTCCTGCCCCTCGTCGGAGATGTTGAGAAAAACCTCCGGAAGGATCTTGTCGCGAAGTGTATTCTTGATCGCTTTGTTTAACCATCCATCGAGAATCCCGAAGCGGACCGGAGGAGAAAAATGATCGACGATCGAAGCGCTCAATTTGCGGTAAAGATCCATCCGAAGCTCTTTGACCGTTTTCCCGGACGCCGGTTCATCTCTCGGCAGCATCAAGTCGATCGCATTTTTCCTGTAATGGTTCAGGTTGCCCTTTCTCTCATTGTCGTTCGCGTAGGTTTCGGCTGCGCCATTATAGACTTCGAAAAAGTTGTCGGCGTCCTCGAGGAGGCCATTAATGAATTTGTTTCTTTTCTCCCCGTTTTCCCTGAGATTGATCCTCAGTTCGGTCAGCATGTTTTTCATATAAGCGTCGACGATCTTCGGGACGACTGGGATCCAATGCCATAGGAACAAATAGGCGAACCCAGCTTTTAAACGGCCCCAGAGGCTCATGTGGGCGCCAAAGTGCGCGGTGAAGATGTTCCAGAGCGAGGGGTTTTTGGTTCGAGACGCCTCATCGACCAGGCAAAGAAGCGGGAGCCCATCGTTCTCCGGAACGCCAGAGTAGGAGCGCATGGCTTTCAAGATGCTGAGATAGGAAACCTTTTCGATTAAAACATCTAATTTTTTATCCGTGATTTTCGCCATTTCGTTCGAAGAGGCGGCGGGCTCGATCGGAGAAGACTCGATCGGAGAAGAAAAGGATGTGTCGACCAACTGGAGAGGCAAGGGGGGAGTGAAAAGGGGCGGCAAGGCCCTTTCAAACGTACTGATTTTCTTATCGAGCTCAGTTAAGGGCGCCTTTGAATCTTTGGGGAAGGAATGATAATCGAGAAGCTGCCACCTCTCCCCTACATATTGGAGCGGTTGGTTGCATAAAAAGGCCGCGAGATTCTTTGGAGTTTCCGTTAAGATCGTGACAGCTGCGATCGCCCCCTTCGGACCGAGCCACTTCCCCGGGGCGTAGAGCATCGCGGCAGTCTCAATAGGAAGCTTAATCGCTTTCGGCGTATTGACCCAAGCATCGATCGTTTTCGTAACGGCAGAGCCGATCCGATTCACGACCCCGTTTACAGCCCAGGCGGCGGAATCGATCATTCTTAAATGCAAAGGAATACTTTGAGATGAAGCCGCTTCCATTGATTTTTCTCCAGTAGAAATTATACGGCAATTAGAGCTAAATTGGAAACAATGAATTTTTGTTTATAACTAGTGGCAAGGACTTTATGAAAGAATTCGATGAGCTTTTGGACATGGCCGATACGTTGCTGGGGCCCGAGGGATGCCCCTGGGACAAGAAGCAGACCTACGATACCCTAAAGCCTTATATCTTAGAAGAGTTCCACGAACTGCTCGAGGCGATCGATTTGAAGGACCCTGAGAGAATGAGAGAGGAATTGGGAGATTGTTTATACGGTTTGGTCTTTTTGGGCAAACTCGCCGAGCAAAATGGAATTTTTCATTTACAAGAGGCTCTCCGAACCGTCCTAGAAAAAATGATCCGGCGGCATCCCCACATTTTCGGCAACGTCAAAGTCGAATCGGAGGATGACATCGTCCGCAATTGGGAGGAGATGAAGAAGAAAGAGGGGAAGACAAACCCGATCGAGGGGATTCCTCCAGGCCTGCCGGCCTTGGCAAGAGCCCAGAAGGTCATCATGAAACTTAGGCGAGCGAAAAAAGCTGCTTCTATCCCATCGAGCTTGAAGTCCGAAGAGAATTTGGGGGAGAAGCTTTTCGATCTCGTAGCTCAAGCGGAGACTTCCGGCTTCGATGCCGAGAGCGCTTTGCGCCGCGCTTGCCTCCATCACGAAAAGAAGTGAGTACGCGTTCATGGGGTAGGGGGCTATGAATAAAATTTTCCTAAAGTACACTCCTCCCCCAATGGAAGGAATTGCTGTCGTCAATTGGGAACAGGTTATCTTATCCTGGAACGGCTTTGTCATGCGTTAGAGCAGCGATTTTCAAAAACTGTCAGGAGGTAATCAGTCCGATTGGCGCGCGGGGTTTACTGAGAGGGTGATGACAGCAGTGTGTACGCTAAAACAAAATGAACCTATCCTCCAATGAATACGTTCACATTTCTGACCAAAGTGTTCGCAGCCCATCAGACGGCCTATTCTCCACCTATCCCAGCCCTCTTATCTCCGTAAACGCGTACAAAAAGATATCATAATAAATATTTTATTTATTAACGAAAAATATGTTGAAGTAAATTAACAAAACATGGTATACTTATTGCAGTTAATTAACAATAAAGAAGACGATATGTCAGGAATTCAAACAAAAAATTTAGTGAGTAAATCTACCCTGTCCCCATCCATAGCACCGCTTTCCACTCCACTTTCAACTGCTTGGAAAAAACACAAAGTAGAAATCTTGAATAGAACCGCATTCGTAGCCGGAGGAGCTGTAGTTCTTTTCGGTGGCATGAAAGCTGGCGGAATGGGATTTACTGCTGCTGCGATGATCACGATTGCTGTAGGCCTGGCAGGAGCGGCAGGGTATTTTGGAACGAAAGCCATCGAAAAACAATCGAAGCAAACCCGACCTAGCTCAACCCTGACCCAAAAAGCGGGCAACAGCGCGACGCAAAAAGCGAGCAACTCAATGACTTTGGAAGTCACCCCGATCCCCTCAAAGCCTTGGTATAAAACTCCTGAAGCGATCGGCGCTTTCTCAGCGATCGCCACTGTGATCATCTCGGCCGTCGCTTATAACATCATGTTCCCTGGCACTACTCCGCCGCCCCCTCCTCCCGGCCCTGCTCCTGATGACAAAACTCCTAATGGCAATATGCCTTCTGGGACGAAACAGCCTGCCGATGGGAATGTACCAGTCAGCACTATGGTAACTCCTCAGGACAGTCAGCTCCTCGGCTTGTGCTTTCCCAATGCCGATGACCCAGATTTTGTTTCTTATAATGATATCTCACAGACTTATTTAACGAAGTTAAATACTGAGAAGAATCAGCTTCTGCCGAAAGCGGCAGAAGCGGCGGCATCAATGGCCAACACACCGGCTCAAGTAATAGATCCATCTGCAACTGGATCGGAAGGAAAGTATACCGAGAGGGATTCAAAAATCGGAATATGGCAAGGAGGTGCCCTGAATTTGAGCCAGGCATTGACGCAATATAATGTACCGGTCAGCACTATGGTAACTCCTCAGGACAGTCAGCTTCTCGGCTTATGCTTTCCCAACGCCAATGACTCAAAGTTTGTTTCTTACAATAATATCTCACAGACTTATTTAACGAAGTTAAATGCTGAGAAGAATCAGCTTCTGCCGAAAGCGGCAGAAGCGGCGGCATCAATGGCCAACACACCGGCTCAAGTAATAGATCCATCTGCAACTGGATCGGAAGGAAAGTATAATGTATCGGTCAGCACTATGGTAACTCCTCAGGACAGTCAGCTTCTCGGCTTATGCTTTCCCAACGCCAATGACTCAAAGTTTGTTTCTTATAATAATATCTCACAGACTTATTTAACGAAGTTAAATGCTGAGAAGAATCAGCTTCTGCCGAAAGCGGCAGAAGCGGCGGCATCAATGGCCAACACACCGGCTCAAGTAATAGATCCATCTGCAACTGGATCGGAAGGAAAGTATAATGTATCGGTCAGCACTATGGTAACTCCTCAGGACAGTCAGCTTCTCGGCTTATGCTTTCCCAACGCCAATGACTCAAAGTTTGTTTCTTATAATAATATCTCACAGACTTATTTAACGAAGTTAAATGCTGAGAAGAATCAGCTTCTGCCGAAAGCGGCAGAAGCGGCGGCATCAATGGCCAACACACCGGCTCAAGTAACAGATCCATCTGCAACTGGATCGGAAGGAAAGTATAATGTATCGGTCAGCACTATGGTAACTCCTCAGGACAGTCAGCTTCTCGGCTTATGCTTTCCCAACGCCAATGACTCAAAGTTTGTTTCTTACAATAATATCTCACAGACTTATTTAAAGAAGTTAAATGCTGAGAAGAATCAGCTTCTGCCGAAAGCGGCAGAAGCGGCGGCATCAATGGCCAACACACCGGCTCAAGTAACAGATCCATCTGCAACTGGATCGGAAGGAAAGTATAATGTATCGGTCAGCACTATGGTAACTCCTCAGGACAGTCAGCTCCTCGGCTTATGCTTTCCCAACGCCAATGACCCAGATTTTGTTTCTTACAATAATATCTCACAGACTTATTTAAAGAAGTTAAATGCTGAGAAGAATCAGCTTCTGCCGAAAGCGGCAGAAGCGGCGGCATCAATGGCCAACATACCGGCTCAAGTAACAGATCCATCTGCAACTGGATCGGAAGGAAAGTATAATGTACCGGTCAGCACTATGGTAACTCCTCAGGACAGTCAGCTCCTCGGCTTATGCTTTCCCAACGCCAATGACCCAGATTTTGTTTCTTACAATAATATCTCACAGACTTATTTAAAGAAGTTAAATGCTGAGAAGAATCAGCTTCTGCCGAAAGCGGCAGAAGCGGCGGCATCAATGGCCAACACACCGGCTCAAGTAACAGATCCATCTGCAACTGGATCGGAAGGAAAGTATAAGGAAAATAAAGCTAGCGACAATTTATTTGATAATATATGTACAGGTATACGTATAGGTATATGTGGTATAATATATGCATACCGCGCACGGATAGGTTCTTTAAAAATATTTACACGCTGAGAGGCGTTGTTGCGTAAATAGCTGCGGATAAGGTTCTCCTTGCTCTCAAGCCGCTGAGTCTATAAATTTTTTTGTTGCTTAGACAAAAACCTTTAGGCTCGATATGGCATCCAAGAAAGATACGACTCCTTCCAAGAAGAAAGACAAGTACCGCATCCGCAACTGGCGACAGTATAACCAATCATTGGTGAATCGTGGAAGCATCACTTTTTGGTTCGATGAAGCCGCCATTGTAAGATGGTACTCCGTTGAGCGCTCGGATAAACCAGGCCGACCAGAAACTTACTCAGATGACGCGATTCGGTGTGGACTATTGATTAAGGCTGTATTTCGAACAACGCTTCGCGCCCTACAGGGATTCATCGGATCAATCATCAAGATTCTGGGACTTGACCTCGTGTGTCCTCATTATTCTGTCTTTTCTCGTCGGGCAAAGGAACTCAAAATCCCATTGAGAAGACTCCTTAAGCCTGGAGAAAAATTGAACGTGGTTTTCGGCTTAAGGTTTTTGGCGAGGGCGAATGGAAGGTGAGAAAGCATGGTTATTCTAAGCGAAGGACGTGGCGTAAGGTTCATGTTGGGATGTGCGTGGATTCAGGGCAAGTCGTGGTCAGCGCTATGACTTCAAACAATGTCAGCGATGACGAAGCTATGGTACATATGATGGGGGCGCTAGAAGGCGTGCCTCTTGGCGATATTCTCGGTGACGACGCCTATGACACTGTTGACTGTCGCGAGGCGGTGCATGATATGGGAGGGAGACAAGTGATTCCGCCGGACAAAAACGCAAAAGAACAGAAACGATGGAGGACACCCGCATTAAAGGAGAGGGACGAGGCGATTCGGCGTATTCAAGAACTTGGCAGCGAAGGTAGATTCCTTTGGAAAAAAGAAGTTGTGTATCATCGGAGGTCTCGAGTCGAGACATTGATGTTCCGATATAAAACGGTATTGGGAGAGCGTCTTACCGCTCGAAGGGAGTGGACGCAGGCTACAGAAGTGTCGATAAAACTGGATGCTCTCAATCGAATGACAGAACTTGGGATGCCGCAAAGTTACAAGGTGGTCGGTTAAAATCAGGCGGCGATCAAGCAGCTAGCTGCTTGAAGGCAATTGCGCAACAAAGCCCTTTCGTACCGATGTGTTCTAAAACGAAAAGTTATCGATTTCCTCGGGTCATTTTTTCTTTTTTTCTTCGATCTCGTGCTGGATGTCCTCGTCCTTGTCCACTTCATCCTCATCCTCTTCGTCTGGCGCCAGGAATTCGCGGCAGAGGATGTAGATCCCCCCGATCGTAAAGAGCACGGGCAGGAAGATACGCCAGCTGATGTTGTATTGGACTGTGACGAAGGTTCCTACAAAGACGAGCAGGCTGACGCCCATGTCGTAGGTGCGGCCTAAAAGATATTGGCGTAAAGCAAGAGGCAGGCCGACAGCCAGCATGAGCCCTGGCCACCACATTTCCGTAATGATGAGGATCGCTACGCCAATGAGGAAAAGAGCGGTGCTGAAGGCATGAGCCTTTTTCTTGGAAGTGATCGGCTGCGCCATACGCTTTTGTCCTTTGTTCTTATGGTACACGAATGCCTTTGAGGTTAAAACTACTTTTGTTACAGTGGATCACATGAACTACTCAGAAATTCAGAAACTTCTTGGCAACGATGGGGAGTCTCTTCTCAAGCATACGTGCAAGACGGTGCCAAAAGAGAAGCTCCATTTGCCCGGCCCTGATTGGGTCGATCGCATTTTTGGCGTCAGCGACCGCAATGTCAGGGTGCTGAGGAGCCTCCAAACGATTTTTTCCCATGGACGTTTAAGTGGGACAGGGTATCTTTCGATCCTTCCTGTCGATCAGGGGATCGAGCATGGCGCTGGCGCCTCGTTTGCCCCGAATCCCGAATATTTCGACCCGGAAAACATCGTCAAGCTGGCGATCGAAGGGGGATGCAACGCCGTCGCGTCGACCTTGGGAGTATTGGGCAGCGTCGCCCGTAAATATGCTCACAAGATCCCGTTTCTTATGAAGTTCAACCATAATGAACTTCTCTCTTATCCGAATCGCTACGACCAAACCCTTTTCGCCAATGTTAAGCAAGCCTACGATATGGGCTGCGTTGCAGTGGGTGCGACGATCTATTTCGGTTCTCCCGAAAGCCGCAGGCAGATCCAAGAGGTGAGCGAGGCTTTTTCCATCGCTCATGAGCTGGGGATGGCGACGGTTCTCTGGTGTTATTTACGCAATAGCGCATTCAAGGCGGACAAAGACTATCACGAAGCGGCCGATCTGACCGGCCAGGCCAACCATCTTGGAGCGACCATCGAGGCGGATATCGTCAAGCAAAAGCTCCCTGAATGCGATGGCGGCTTCAAAGCGCTTAAATTCGGGAAATTTTCCGAAAAGATGTACACGAACCTCTCGAGCCCCCATCCGATCGACCTGACCCGTTATCAGGTGATCAACGGATACATGGGACGGATCGGCCTGATCAATTCGGGCGGAGCATCGGGAGAAAACGATCTCCTCGAGGCAGCTATTACAGCCGTCATCAATAAACGGGCGGGCGGCATGGGGCTTATCTCAGGCCGCAAGGCGTTCCAAAAGCCGATGAAAGACGGGATCCAAATCTTGCACACTATTCAAGACGTCTATCTCTCGAAAGAGATTGCGATTGCTTAAGAGAGTGTCTGCATAGTGATGTACTTTCTCGGACTGGATTGCAGCACGCAAAGCCTTTCGGCGGTCGTGGTCGATTTCAATCTCAAAAAGCCGATTTATGAAAAATCGGTGATTTTTGAAAAAGCTCTGCCCCACTACAAAACCGTCAGCGGCACCCTCCGTTCGGAGGACCCGCTCGTTGTCCACAGCCCCCCGCTGATGTGGCTGGAAGCCTTGGATCTCCTTTTCAGCTCCATGGTCTCCGATGGGGTGGATTTGGCGAAGATCGTTGCCGTATCGGGATCGGCTCAACAACACGGTTCGGTCTATTGCAACGAGACGTTTTCATCGGCGCTTCAGGCAATGGATCCAACGAAAAGCCTTCCCGGCCAGTTCCAAGGAGTTTTCTCGAGAAAAACAGCTCCCATCTGGATGGATTCTTCGACGGCCCTAGAGTGCCGGGAGATCCGGGATGCGATGGGTGGCTCGCTTTCCGTGATCGAAGCGACCGGCTCCGATATGCTGGAGCGGTTCACGGGCCCGCAAATCCGCAAGTTCTACAAAACTGCAACCAATCGCTATCGCAAAACGGCGTCGATCCATCTTGTTAGCTCTTTTTTAGCCTCTCTGATCGCAGGCAAACCGGCTCCCATCGACTGGGGAGATGGAGCGGGGATGAATTTGATGGATATCCGCAAAAAGCGCTGGCATCCCAGGGCGATACAGGCGACCGCGCCCGGGCTTTTGGAAAAACTCCCCGCTCTTAGCCCAACAATACAAGTTCTCGGCTCCGTCAGCCCCTATTTTTCTGAAAAATATGGCCTGAACCCTGAGGCCCTCGCTTTGCCTTGGACGGGAGACAACCCGGCGAGTCTGATCGGTCTTGGTCTCATCGAAGAGGGGCATGTAGGGATTAGCGTTGGCACGAGTTTTACCTATTTCGGGGCGATGTTGGAATTCCACGTCGATAGAGCAGGAGAGGGGAATCTCTTCATCAGTCCGACAGGGGACTACATGCCGCTCTCCTGTTTTTTGAACGGCGCCTTGAGCATCCAACGGGTCCGGGAGACGTATGACCTCGATTGGCCCGCCTTCAACAACGCGCTGGAATCGACCCCTCCTGGAAATAACGGAGGATTGATGCTGCCCTATTTCGAAGCGGAGATCACGCCGAAAGTCCTTCGTCCTCAAGTGAGAAGATGGCATCTTAGGGAAGATGACGCCCCATCGAATTGCCGGGCTCTTGTCGAGGCGCAGATGATGTCGATGCGGCTCCATTCGCGGTGGATGCAATTCTCGCCCAAATGGATCATCGCCACGGGAGGTGTTTCTAACAATCCTCCAATCCTGAAAATCATGGCCGACGTTCATAATTGTCCTGTGTTCAGGAGCTCAGTCCCAAAAAGCACGGCTCTTGGCGCCGCGCTGATCGCAGCTTACGGATATTTCGCCTCAAAAGGGATACCGCACGATTGGAAAGAACTAGTTATTGGATTCACCGACCCGATTCCCTCTTCGCGCATAGACCCCGATCCGGCCTCGGCCGCCCTCTACAACCGCTTGATCGTAGAGTACGCGAAGCTGGAAACGGAGTTGCAGTACGAATGACGAATAAGCCACGGGATTCTTGAGATCTAAGTTAAAGCCGCTTATTGAGGAGACCACTCAGATAGAGATTCATATGCCCTCACGTAAGGTTGATCCTTACCTAAGTAAAAATCGACATGCATATTCAAATAAGCCCTTCTGGCATCTTTGCAGATATTTCTTCTCTCTTTAATTTCTTTCATAGGGATTATTTCATTCAATTTGGCCAGTACAGCTCTTTTGGCAATTCCTGAACGAGTACAGTCAATCAAGGGAAATTGGTCGGTTAAAGAAGTGAGCAACTTAATCGTCAAGGAGCTTTTCTTTTGCAGGACGCTCTTTTTGTTTTTTAATTCGCTATTCAAATCATGTATTGTCGGTTTTTTGCCATGTAATTGCAATTGTTTGTCATTTTTCAATTTCTTTTTCTTTTTTGAATTTTGTTCAATAAAAGTTTTCATAGTTTCAAGTTCATGAAAACGATCCATTACTTGTTTTAGATAGATAATGCTTTTAGATTGATCACCCTTCGCGATGTGAAAATACAGGAGATAGATGCTATCCAATACGGTTTTTCCATGCCAAATGTCATTTTCGGGATAATTGGGATCTTTAGTCACAGTATACGTTTCTACCATCTCTAATTTTTTGAACTGTAAGTCTGTAACACAAGTCCCAACTCTGGGATGCCATGTCGCTTCTACAGGCACCAGCGCATATTCCTCAGTTGCGCCCATCTGGGTAGTAAAATGCTTAATCTCTGTATTAGATGGAGAAACGATTTTAATTTCCGGATAAATCATCTCTAAACTCGTGCAAAGTTCTTTTTCTATCTTATCGAAAATTTCGGGAGATTTTTCTCCGTTTTTCTTATAAACACCTTTCAATTTTTGGATAAGATCGAGTACTATGATCTTCTGTGTTGAGTCCTGGTCAGATCCTTTTTTAATTTCTTTGTAATCTTCAAGAAGTTTAGTCATTCGCATATCCATCTTAAGTTCATGGAGCTCGTCACGATTGAGAACCATTTTTGCCATGGCCCATATAGAGCTAGGAACACAAGAACTGCCTTCTTGTTCGCGACTCCAATATTGTTGATTTTTTTTTGCGACCTTCACCGGTGTTCCTAGTTCTCTTAAAACTCGGTACATATCATTAATGATTGTAACGTCTTCTTGTCCTTTTATTTCAGTAACATTTGAAGAAGCTGGTGGGAGTTCACCATGAGCGGCTAGAGCGAACCTATGAAAACTTTCGAAAAGGCGGTCTTTATCGATATCTTTGATAAGGGCAACTGTTTGATAAAGCACTTTACCGGTTTGTGTATCTGTTTTTTTAGGATGAAAATCGGAATTATCTTGAATCCCAGCTCCCGTGTTAGCAAAGCGTAGATCGTATTTATCGCCTTTTTTTGTAATTCGCATCATCATTCCATGCACACCTTTAACTGTTAGCGCATCTACCCAGATAGAGTTACCATCTTTCATGGCACTCACCCTTGCTTTGAGACTGGTTGCCCATCTATCTCGTCCTCCAGGCAACCATTTTCCTACTTCAGACCCGAAGCCACCGACCATTTCGGACAATTCTTGTTGTAGAGCTATGAAACCAGCACCTGTTCTTCCATTCAGCATCCTCGTAAAATCAGCGATATGCACAGTAGAAATACTATATACATCTTGCAATAAATGTTCTTGGATTTGAAGTGCTTTCCAATTTCTTTCTATAATCATTCCTCCGTAGTGACCTGATATTCCAATAAATATGTTTTTTATTTCACCGAACAATGTGCTCGTCGATGGCAAATCATTTTTTTTATAAGTTTCTTCAAGTTCATTAACTGTATGTTTATATCTAACATCAAAATTATTAGTTATTTTTTCATTAGCGCTCATAATATCCACATGTATTTAAAATATATATATATAATTATAATATTATTTTACAATTTTTTACAATATTTTTTATTATAAATCGGAATTATATTGGGATATCCAAGAGCGATTGCATGAAAACACTCAATGCGCTTAGAACCAAGAGGTTGAAAAATCAAGCCAAAAATCAACAGACCCGTGAACGCGTACCCGCGATCTTTCTATAGTGGGATCGTTCAGAAAGAATTTGTGCAGGACAGAGGGATCAGGCTCGTAAGATCCCCTCGAGCTTTTCCTGCCGGCCAGAATGGGGTTTGGGATCGAGATGATGCTTTTCGACATGAATAGCGATCTCTTCGAAGTTCATTTTTTTCTGCAGGATATCGGCGCCTAAGCCCTGATGCCAATTCTGGTATCTTTTTTGCATATTGGACTTTAGGTCCCCCTTTTCGATCAGCGCTGCGGCATTCAAGAGGGCTTTGGCCAATGTTTCGACGCCATTGATATGCCCGTAAAAGAGATCTTGCAAATCGATGCTTTGCCGTCTAACTTTGGCGTCCAAGTTGCAGCCGCCGGTTGTGAAGCCGCCATGCTGCAAAACCAGGTAGAGCGCATGGGTATACTCGGGAAGATCCATGGGGAACTGGTCTGTGTCCCAACCGAGGAGAAGATCTCCGTCATTCGCGTCGAGGCTGCCGAACATCCCATTGGCAAGAGCATAGGCGATCTCATGGGAAAACGTGTGGCCCGCGAGCGTTGCGTGGTTGCCTTCGATGTTGAATTTAAACTCTTTTTCCAGACCGTATTTACGCAAAAAAGCAGCAGTGGTGGCGCAATCGAAATCATACTGGTGCTTCATCGGCTCGCACGGCTTCGGCTCGATGAGAAGCGTTCCCTTAAAGCCGATCTTGTGTTTGTAATCGACAAGAAGAGAAAGAAACCGGCCGTACTGATCCATCTCTTGCCGAAGATCGGTATTCAGGAGCGTCTCGTACCCGTCGCGGCCGTTCCAGAGGACGTAGTTACGGCCTTTGAGCTCATGGGTCGCATCGAGCGCCCTTTTGACTTGGGCCACTGCCATGGCAAAGACTTCCGGATCGGGGTTCGTCATGGCTCCAGCCATATATCGGGGATGGCCTGTGAGGTTCGCCGTTCCCCACAGAAGCTCTAGCCCAGTCCGGCTCATCTCTTGTCCGAGTAGATCGGTCATTTTTTTTAGAGAGCCCGCCGGCGCTAAATCGACGTCGTGGAACGTGAAGTATTTCAAGTGGAGTTTTTGAGTAAACTCGAAGAGGGCTTTGATCTTTTCTTCAGGATTTTTCATCCAGGGACGGTGGAACAAGGGCTGGCCGAACATATCGCCCCCTTCCCAACAAAAGGTGTGCCAAGCGCAGACGGAAATGCGAAGATGCTCTTCCATCGTCTTGCCTAAGACTTTTTGTTTCGGATTGTAGTGGCGGTACTTGACAGGCTCGATATTTTGTAAAAAGCTCACTTAAATTTCACTTTCGTCAAATCGCTGCCGAGTTCGCGCCAGGGCTTGCCGGCAAAGAGGTTCTCTTCAATCTCTTCCAACGAAACTCCTTTTGTTTCGGGAACAAGAAAGTATACAAAGGCGATCGATAAAACGCAAAACGCCATGTAGACAGAAAAGGTGCCTCGGGCGCCGACCCATTCGATCATTTTTAAAAACGTGGCTGTGACGAGCAGGTTGCTGCACCAGTTGGCGCAGGTGGCGAGGCTTGCCCCAATTCCTCTTACCTGAAGAGGGTAAATCTCCGCGATCATGAGCCACATGATGGGCCCCAAGCTAAAGGAAAAGGAGGCGATGTAAACGACCATCGTGATAAGGCCCAGCCATTCCAAAGACGGGGGGATGCCGGTCGCAGAGCGAAAGAGCAAAGAGAGCGCCCCGAGGCTCACTCCCATCCCGACAAGCCCGGCGAAAAGCAAGGGGCGTCTTCCCCACCGGTCGATGAGTGGCAAAGAGACGAGCGTGACGACCATCATCACAGCCCCGATCCCCATTGTTGCGAGAATCGACACCGAAGCGCTGCCGAATCCGGCCATTTTCAAAATCGTCGGGGCGTAATAGAGGATGGTATTGATGCCGGTCACCTGCTGGATGAAAGCGAGGCCAAAGCCGATCCAAAGGACAGGGCGGACCAATTTCGAGAAGATGACCTTCCAATCGGCGGCCTCTTCTTTCAAAGTCACCTTGATATCGGCGATCTCCCGTTCCACACTCTCGCTAGAGTCCCTGACCCGCAGCAAACTCTTCCGGGCTTGTTCTTCATTGTCCTGGGAGAGGAGCCAGCGAGGGCTTTCCGGCAGATAGATCATCCCGAGAAAAAGAAAAATGCCTGGGATAACGCCGAACCCGAGCATCCCGCGCCAGTTCTCTGTGAAGGAAAAGAAATAATCGACGATATAGGAGAGGAAAATGCCGGCTGTGATGGCGAACTGATTGAGAGCCACGAGAGCCCCGCGATGTTTTTGGGGAGCCATCTCCGAGATATAAAGGGGTCCTACGTAAGAAGCGACTCCGATCGCAATTCCAACCACGATTCGTCCAATGACTAAAAGAAGGACGGAAGGGGCGATAGCGGTTCCCAAGGCTCCGAAGGTAAAGATGAATGCCACGATGAGGAGCAGTTTCCTGCGGCCGAGGTAGTCTGTAATACGGCCGCTAAAGATAGCGCCGCCCAGGGCGCCGAATAGAACCGATCCGACGACGATGCCGTTCATTCCGGGCGTCAAAGGAAACTCCTGAGGGATAAAGAGGATCGCCCCTGACATCACCCCCGTGTCATATCCGAAAAGAATTCCGGAGATCGCGGCGGTGAGAGCAATGAAAACATAATTATATTGCCTCATGAGCTAGACATAAAAGAACGGAGCATTTTGAACAAGGGCTTATAAAAATCAAGAGCTTGTAAGAACTAGGTATGTTTCTTAGGGCTTGGGCACACTTCGTGAAAGGTGAGGTTCTGTCGATTTTTCGGTTTTTTTGAGCCGATTTTCGATTCAAGACTTGGGGGGCAATATCGACAACAGTATATGGCCTCCCAAGATAATCCAAAAACTCGGGCGTTCCCTCACTTTGTAGACACCCTCTTATTCATGCATGGGACGAGAGTCGTTTTTTTATACCGTGAGGGATTCAAAAATCGGAATATGGCAAGGCTGCGGACACTTGAAAAAGCTCGGGGGTTCCAGCTTTTTCTAAGGGAAGCAGACCTGAATTGGAGCCAGGCCCTGCCGGCGCCGGGTCCGGAGTCCCCGAAGACGCATCGTCTTTGGGGTGGGGCGCCACCAGAACCGATTTTTCAATCACGAGCGGTATAGATAAGGCGCGGTGCGGGAGTCTTTCGACTTGGCGACCTCTTCGGGAGTGCCTTGGGCCAGCGCTGGCTTAACCATTCCGTCTAAAGACTCTTGCCTGGAAGATGGCCCCGATTGCAGCGGCGCAACCGACAGTTGAAATAGCGGCCCGTTGGGATACGGGCGCTTGCCCGAGAGAAAGCAGCTATGGCCTTAGGAACGCCTTTATAAACCGGATAGGAATAAGAGAGGACGGGAATGCTCAGAAGCCCTCCAAGCACGGTCATAAGTAGAGTCTTTTTTTTAGATAAGGCGCGGTGCGGGAGTCTTTCGACTTGGCGACCTCTTCGGGAGTACCTTGGGCCATGATCCGCCCGCCGCGCTCTCCTGCGTCGGGGCCGAGGTCGATGACGTAATCGGCGCTGGCGATGACGTCCAGATTATGCTCGATGATGATCAGGGTATTCTTTTTGGTGGCGAGTTTGTGGAAGATCGGAAGGAGCCGCGCGATATCTTCGCTGTGGAGCCCAACCGTGGGCTCGTCGATGAGATAGAGCGTCTTGCCCGCTTCCCGTTTGGCAAGCTCGCGGGAAAGTCGGAGGCGCTGCGCTTCTCCGCCAGAAAGGGATGCCAGCTCTTGGCCGAGAGGAAGATAAGAGAGGCCGACTTCATCGACCCATTGGAGCCTCTTTAGGACTTTGGGAATTTCAGAAAAAAGCCCCATCGCTTCTTGCACGGTCATCGAGAGGATCTCTCCGAGGTTCTTGCCTCTGTAGCGCACTTCGAGAGAAATCGGGTTGAGGCGGTAACCGCGGCACGCTTCGCAGGTCACTTTAACGGCAGGAAGAAACTGGAGGTCGATCGTCTTATATCCCATCCCCCAGCAGGTGCGGCACATCCCTCGGAGGTGGTTCGGGCTGAAATGGCCCGGCTGCAACCCCTTCGCTTTGGCGAGCGGCATTTGCGCAAAATGCCCCCGGATGAAAGGCATGATGTCGGCGTAGCTTCCCACATCGGCGCGCGCCGTCTGGCCGATCGGGCTTTGGTCGATGGAGATCACTTTTTCGAAAGGACTTAAGCCCCAGAACTTCGCCCCGGAAAATTCGATTGGCTCCATTTTTTTGCGGGCGTTCACAGCGATTTCCGCCGCGGGTTTGAGGAGTCCTCGCATGAGCGATGATTTTCCCGATCCGGAGACTCCTGTCAAGCAGGTTAGGCTCGCTCGGGGAAAGGCAACTGTTAGATTTTGCAAATTGTTCAGCTGAGCGCCTTCGATCCGGATATCGGGCTGGAAGGGGCGCCGCTTTGTCGGGATAGGGATCCTTTTACGCCCGCTGAGATATGCGCCGGTCAGCGAATGTTCACATTCAAGAATTTCCGGGAGGGTGCCAAAGGCAACGATTCTCCCGCCAAGGCGCCCCGCCCCGGGCCCGAAATCGAAGATCTGATCTGCGATCTGGAGAGTCATCGGGTCGTGTTCGACAAGGACTAGGGTATTTCCGAGAGCGGCCAAATCTTTGAGAGCGCGGTTCAAAAGCTCGTTATTGTACGGATGGAGGCCAATCGTCGGCTCATCGAGAAGGTAGAGGCACGAGGTCAAACCCGACCCGAGCTGGCGCGCCAGGCGGATCCGCTGTAGCTCGCCGCCGCTTAAACTGGGAGCGGAGCGCTCGAGCGTCAGATAGCCGAGGCCGATCGAGAGGAGAAATTCGAGGTATTTGCAGATCTGGGAGCGGGTCTCTTGCAAAAAGGAGGCGCCCTTCAATGAGATGCCTTGGATGAACGTGTAGGCTTTTTCGATCTCGAGTCGGCAGAAATCGACGATGGATCTATTTTGGATCTTAACGTTTCTTGCGAGAGGGTTTAGGCGGGCGCTGCCACATCCGGGACAAGTCGATGCGACCATGAGCGGGAGCAGCGCTTCCTTCATCTCCCGGCTCCCCATCCGGACCGCTCCCGCAAAAAGAGGCTGCAGCCCGATCCACTTTAGAGACCCGAATTTTTTGATCGCTTTTTCAGGCCCGCCATTGAAAATGAGATGGAGCTCTTTGGGGGCGAGGTCTTTCAGGGGGGAGTCTGGATCGATGCCGCAGGCATTAAAGTATTCTCCCACTCGTTTTAGAGCACCGTTGGTCGCTTTGTCTTTGAAAAGGCGAAGGCAAAGATCGGAAAGGGAGAGACGCATGACGCTTTTTTGGTTCACGAATTGGACCCCGTAAGTGAGCCCCAATCCTTGGCACTCCAAGCACATCCCAGCGTCATGGTTGAAAGAAAAGGTCTGAGGCGTGATGGGCGGGTAGGATTTGCCTGTGCTCATCTCGGCAAACGACAAATTGAAATAGAGATCCTCCTTTTCCCGAGCCACTAAGACGATGCCATCGGAAACTCCAGTCGCTTTCTCCACCGCTTCGAAGAGCCGTTTTTGATTTTTTTTATCGACGATAAGCCGATCGATCACGAGGAATAGCTCGTTTTTCCGGTGTTTATCGAAAGGAATGGGAGCATCCAGCTCGTAGGTCGTCTTGTTGAGCCGAATCCTTAAAAATCCGAGCCGGTTCAACCTCTCCACCATCTCTTCGAAGGGCTCCTTTTTTTGCATGGCCACGGGGGCGAGGATCTGGATTTTTTCACCTTCTGGCAAGCTTAGCGTTTTCTCTACGACGAATTCTTTGCTGATGTGGCGGATCTCTTCTCCCGTCTCGGGAGAGTAAGCCGTGCCGAGATGGGCATAGAGTACGCGGAGAAGATCGTAGATTTCGGTGATCGTGCCGATGGTGCTGCGCGGATTTAGCCCTCCGGTTTTCTGTTCGAGCGCGATGGAGGGGGAGAGCCCCTCGATCCTCTCAAAGAGCGGTTTGGGCAGCTGTTTGACCATCGCCCTCGAATAAGCGGGAAGGGTTTCGGTGTACCGGCGCTGCCCTTCCGCATAGAGCGTATCGAAGGCAAGCGACGATTTTCCCGAACCGGAGGGTCCCGTGAAGACGCTGATCTGCCCCCTTGGGCAGGAAAGGGAGACCGATTTGAGGTTGTTTTGCGAGGCGCCCACGACTTCGATCGAATTCGGCCTCTCGGAAAGGGGAGCCGGCGGTTTTTTATAGCGGGGGAGCCCCTTGAGCGCAATTCCTGTCGGAGTATCCAGTTTTGCGATTTTTTCCGGCGGACCCTCTCCGACGAGCGTCCCTCCATAAATTCCCGCTCCCGGCCCGAGGTCGACGATCCAATCGGCCGTCTTGATCAGGTCGAGGTTATGTTCAATCACGAGGACGGTATTTCCCTGATCGACCAACTTTTGCAAAATAGCAATCAGTTTTTTGATATCGTGGAAATGGAGCCCTGTCGTCGGCTCGTCAAGAATGTAGAGCGTTTTCCCCGAGCCTGGTCGGACAAGTTCTTTGGCGAGTTTGATCCGTTGAGCCTCCCCCCCGAGAGCGTCGTGGACGGTTGTCCGAGTGTCAAATAATCGAGCCCCACCAAACTCAATACTTCCAATTTCCGGCGAATCGTTGGGATCGCGTCAAAGAGGGGAAGAGCGTGTTCGACGTCGGTCGCCAAGATATCGGCGATGCTTTTGCCTTTGAACTGGACAGCCAAAATCTCCGGATCGAAGCGGCGCCCTTTGCATTGGGGGCATTCGATCCAGGCGTCTTCCATGAAATCCATATCGATCCGGGTGCTCCCATTGCCGCCGCAGTACGAACAGGAGCCCTCTTTCACGTTGAAACTGAAATAGCCAGCATTGAACCCTCTCAGTTTGCTCTCTGGAAGCTCGGCGAAAAGATCCCGGATCTCATCGAAGAGCTTGATGTAGGTGGCTGCGTTCGATCGGGGAGTGCGCCCGATCGGCGACTGGTCGACGGCGATGATTTTATCGAGCCATTCCAGCCCGGTGATGGATTTGTGCTTCCCTACAGGCATATTCGCATGGTGGAACTGATTCGCGAGGGCTGGATAGAGGATGTCGGTAATGAGGGACGATTTCCCCGATCCTGAAACGCCGGTGACGCAAATGAGTCCTCCAAGAGGGATCGAGACCGTCAGATTCTGCAAGTTGTGGTGGACAGCCCCGGCGATGGTGAGCCCCTTGTCGAGTTTGCGCCTCTCTATCGGCGGCTCTATACGTAAGCGCCCCGAGAGATACCCTCCCGTCAAAGAACGGGGCTCTTTTATCAGTTCGTTCACCGATCCGCAGCAAAGGATTTCTCCTCCATGCTGGCCGGCAAGCGGCCCCACGTCGACCACGGTATCTCCAGCCATGATCGTATCGGGGTCGTGTTCGACGACGAGGACCGTGTTGCCGAGGTCTCGGAGATGCAGGAGCGTGCCGATCAGCTTGTGATGGTCGGCGGGGTGAAGTCCAATCGACGGTTCGTCAAGCACATAGATCGCCCCCGCTAAGGGCGCGCCGATTTGCGAGGCGAGGCGGACCCTCTGCGATTCGCCTCCGCTTAATGTGGGGGAGGTTCGGTCAAGAGAAAGATAGGAGAGGCCGACCTCGATCAAAAACTTGAGCCGCATCCGGATCTCTTTCAAAAGCTCACTCGCGATTTGGGCCTCGAGATCCGAAAGTTTCAGCTTATGGAAAAAAGAAAGGGTCTCCGCAAGAGGCATCGCCGTCGTTTCGGCGATTTTTTTTCCTTGCAGCCGCGCTTCAGCGGGATAGGGTTTGATCCGGGCGCCCTGACATGCTGGACAAACCCCCTTCGTCATCAGCTCGCCCATTTTCTTTCGGTAAAGTTCGCTTGTGGCGGAGTTCAGCCTCTCTCTTGCCTCATGGATGACCCCGGGCCAGCGGACATATTCCATCCACCTGGTTTTCTTTTCCGGATGGTAGAACTGCATCCGGGTCCATTTTTGGTCCAAGCCGTAAAGGAAGGCGTGTTTTGCGTTTGCCGGAAGCTCCTTCCAGGGCTCAACGATATCGAACTTGAAGATCCTGGCTAAATTGTCGTAGATATTGCCGTAGCGGATCGTTTTGTAGGAGCTTGCGATCTTGCAGCAATCTTCCGCAATGCTTAAAGAGGGGTCGATGATTTTCTCGAGGTCGAATTCAGACGCCTCGCCGAGGCCATGGCAAGTCGGGCACATCCCTTCAGGATGGTTGAAGGAAAAATCGTGCGGCTGCAATGGCCCATAGGAGAGTCCCGACTTTTTTGAATAGGCCGTTTGGGAAAACAGGGTTTCTTTCCCTGTATCGGCATTCAAAACGCTGCACATGCCGCCTCCCATCTCGAGGGCCAAAGAGGCCGACTCGGCAATCCGGGAGCGCGATTCATCCTCCACTTTCAGACGGTCGATGACGATATCGACGTCATGCGCCGCTTTGCCGTCGAGCTGGACGGGATCCGATAAATCGAGCTCGGCCCCATCGACTCTTACACGGGTGAACCCTTTGCTCAAGAGCTCTTTGAACTCTTCGATGAATTCCCCTTTTTTTCCTCTCGCAAACGGTGCGAGAATGAGGATCTTGGCGCCTTTCTGAAAGGCTGCAATCTGGGCGATGATTTTTTCTTTGCTCAAAGCGCCTACGGCCTCTTTGCTCACGGGGCAGTGGGGGATGCCGATCCGCGCATAGAGGACCCTGAGGAAGTCGTAGATGCCTGTGAGCGTGCCGACGGTAGAACGGGGCGTCCTAGCGGAGAGTTTTTGCTCGATCGCGATCGTCGGCGCTATCCCGGAAATGCTCTCCGCGTCGGGCTTCGGCAGCTCGGCCAAGTGGCGGCGCGCCTGGTGGGAGAGGGATTCGATGTAGCGCCTCTGCCCTTCCACGTAGATCGTGTCGAACGCAAGCGACGATTTCCCCGAGCCGGAGACCCCCGTAAATACGACGAGCTCCCCGGCGTTAACGTCAAATCGACCCCCTTCAGGTTATGCACCTTGACATTCTTAAGGAGGATGGGCTGATCCATAATCCCAATATTCTAATGGTCGGAAAGAGACAACGCAAACAATATTGGGATTTTATATAATTTAAAAAAATCTTTTATAATGTTATGATCAAGACAAGGTGATTAATGAGGTGGTTATGACAGGCGTTGCTAAAGTTAATTCGGATGCTAATATTTTATTACAAGAGAATGCACTCGCACAGTTAGAGACTGACTATTTGAAGTCCAAGAAGGAATTCGATGCCCTCTTAGATAAAATGCAGCAAATCATCCAAGAGATCACGAAACTCGTTCAAGAACTGACGGCATTCGTCGGCTCCAAAACCCCACCAACCTCAGACCAATTGGCTCAAATCATGGGACAGATGGATATGGCTCTGGCAAAAATGAACAATTTGCGAGAGGAAGGCAATGGGCTTGTCGCCAAAACAGAGTTCGCTGGGCTTGGGGACGCCATACAAAAGGAACGGCCAGATTCTAAGGTTAAAAGGTTCCTAGACGAAGAAATAACGCAAGTGAAGAAGAACGAATTGCAACTCTTCCAAACCCTTCAAAAAGCCGATGAGATCGAGCAATCTATGAAAAAATTGATGGATGGCATTGCCAAAATGCTCGCTAAACAGGGGCCCCCGAAGATGAGCGAACTCCAGCAACTGATCCAAGAGCTAGATCAACTGGAAAAGAAATTAGCGCTCGAAGATCAGAAATCAAGATAGTCCAAGAGAGAACCCCTTTAGAGTGGCCGAAAGACCATGATGGTCGGAGAGGGCGGTTTTTGTGTTATAGGACTTATCGAAAGCTTTTACGAGATGGCAGTCCTTAATCGAGATGTTTGCCTCGGCTGAAGCGCTTTTGAAAAGCGAAATATAATCGATTGTTTCTCCCCACACGCTTTTAGCCTTATAGTCCCATTGAGCCACTAGCCGATTTGTGCAAGTCGGCTCAATGCCTCGATATCCGTGATGAAGAAATGTAGAGAGGATGGCGCCTTCTTCTTGATCCCGTTCCATATTCAGATCGCCAACTAGAATCGTGGGCAGGAGTAGGACTCGGCGCATCACATTGTTTACAATTTGCCCAATTTGCTCCGCCCGATTTTTTTTATCTTCCGGGGCATCTCCATGGATTAAGTGAGTACCGATAATGCGGGCGATGGGCAAAAAATCTTGTGGGGAGGCTTTCAACTCTAAAACCGCAAAGCCTCGATTGAGAGTCCATTTGTTGTTGGAAAATGAGGTATGTGAAAAGTCATGCACAGCGCATTTTGAAAGGACCATGCATCCCCCGACGCTTCCCCACACGTTTGGACCGAGATGCGTATAGAAATGGGCATAATCTTTTTTGAGCCTCTCTATGAGAGCCTCTCCTAGGGCGGCATCGTAAATTTCCTGTAGAACCAGCACATCGGGATTTTCATTTTTAATCTTTTCGACAATAGCGTCCAATCGAGACCGCCAATTTATGACGCCTCCGTGATCGAGAGATAGCCCGCCGCCGACCCCGCAGATATTCCAGCTCATCACCTTCACTTGCGGGTCCCGAGCGTCGAGCGATTTTTCAGGCACCTCGCCCTGAATGTGAGTATAGCCTCCTTTTTGCATGGAGAACCCAATCGCTCGCATCACCTTGCTTCCCAACCCCAAGATGACGAGACTCGAGAGTATTGGAACCGGTCTTATACGTAGAAGAAAAGCGCTTAAGCAAGCGCCGAGTCCGATCATCGCTCTAACCGCAACTTCTTTCTCTCTCGATGCGCAGTTCTCAAACTTTTTAGGGTCAAGAGGTGCGACCAATCGAAAGCGGAGAAGACCCCATACAGCGCAAAATGGCTCTGCCATCTTTGATGAGAGATTAAGGAAGGTTCGATCCTGTCCTTGAGAAGAAGCTTGTCCGATGCGGGCCATTAAAAAACGCCTTGTATAGTTATTAAGACCCTGAGATAATCTCATGCCTGCTATTAAAATTCAAGGGATTATGGTTGCATTGGCTCGACTGGAGAGGTGCCTGCTTCCTCCTCCAGAAACTGTCCGTTGGGATCGAGGGAACCTCGCGTTCGAGAAATGCTCTACGGTGCAAAAAGCGAGCCACTATGTTAAGAATTTCTTTACATTTACATGCCTCTTTCTTGTTTCTCCTCTCACCCTTACTCATGAGTGGCTGACTAAGAAAGAGATAGCTCCTCTTCGAAGAATCCCCGATATCTCGCCTCCTCAGCCCGCTTGGCCGCCAGTCCAGAGGGGCTTTGCCACATCTCTTTTTCAAACATCGGGTCTCGGAACGAAATGGAGCGCAGCTCCTCCGCTTCCAGGGAAATGCGACTGGGACAAATGGATGGACAAGCCTGCGCATATCCTCCATCCCGAGGGTTTTGACTATAAAAACTTTTTTACCGACGTTCTATCTGATCCAACAGCTTATATCGAAATGTTGAAAAGCCAAAATGTCACAGCCCACCGCTTCTCGCTTGAATGGTCTGTCATTGAGCCAAGGCGAGGGGAGATCGACATGAATGCAGTCGCTCTCTATCAAAACTTAATTCAAAAATTGCTCAACGCGGGCATCACCCCAACGATTACTCTTAGCCACTTTGTCCTTCCCGAATGGTTCTATGAATCGGGGAATTTTCAGAAGATGGAAAATATCGATCTCTTCGTCGATTTTGCACTGAAAGCGATGGAGCTTTTTCCTGACGTCAAAGATTGGTGGTCCTTCAATGAAATTGGAGTGAAAGCTTTTCAGCAGGCGCGGGAAGTGTATCCCACTGACTTGAAGGGCGGCAGTTCTCTGTCTAAACGGGTGTATGCGGCAGGCATAGCCACAAGGAACATGTTGATCGCCCACTGCAAACTTCACCAAGAAGCGGCAAGGCTGCACCCCGATAAAAAGGTGGGAGTGACCCACCAATGGCTTAAATTTGATACAGCGGCTGGAAACTGGCTCGAAAAACTTTTCTCTTATTATTTCACGAAATTCGCCTTCACTCCTGTCTATCACTTCTTCAAAGAGGGGCGCTATTCTTTTGAGTTTCCCTTTATGGCGAACATTCAGTTCGTGATTCCCAAAGAAGAGTTCGAGAGAAACGGCCATTTCCTCATGCGACTTGGGGTGCAGGCGTATCCTCAGGCTATGTTTAAGATGGGGCTGAACCATGGGCAAACCTACCCGGGATTGCCCTCTGCAATTCACAACCTCCCCTTCTTCACTTTTGGCTCGACCGTAGAGCCTGGAGGTACTGTCATGCGTTTTGGCCCCCGTTGGAGAGCTGAGGCCATGGATGAAATCCTCGACGAAGCTTTTGCTCTCACAGATCAAATATCCATCACGGAGTATGGCTCTGACGCGAGCGTTCAAAAATGGGGCAGGCCAGGATTCGAGCTAGATGATACCGCGCAAGCGAACTATTTGCGAGAGCTCACAGAGAAAATCCGCGACTATAGCTTAGAAAAGCGCCGAGAAATCAAGGGGATCTTTTGCTGGAGCGATCTTCGCCGCCAGATGGAATGGGAAAATGGCTTTGAATGCAGATTGGCGATTCTCGATCCGGTTGTGGATAAAAACCGGAAAATGACCGGCTGGAATCAAACGCCCGCCTCTCAATACCTCGCGGAAATTTATGGCCAAGAAAAAGCGCAAGCTGACTTGACCGCATGTCGAAGCAACGCTTCAAGCCACGGCCTTGCGGAATAGGTTGGTTCCCCACCGAAGGGTGATCACGGTAAGAGCGGCCATGATCAGGAAGGCCTCGGCGACAACCGGAGCTCCAATATGGCCGGCAGAGAGCTCTCGAGCGGCCTGCACGACATAATAGAGCGGATTGCAGTGGGCGACGACCCTGAGCCATCCTGGAGCGAGTTCCATGGGCAAGAGCATCCCGGAAAGGAGCGTGATCGGCAAAGTGATGCCCTGAATGATCGGCGCGAGTTTATCCTCGCTTTTGGTGATCAGGCCGAGAGAGTTGGCTAAGGTCGAAGAGGCGGCGAGGAGCAATGAGAAAAGTAGGAACAAGAGGGCCATCCCTAAGATGTCGAACCGGAAGCCAAACGGGATCGCGATCAGGATGAAAAAGAGATTCTGGAAGAGCACAGCCACCAAATCTCGCAAAACGGTGCCCGCCAAAAACGCGAAACGGCTGCATGGCGTCACTCGAAAACGCTCGATCAGCCCGCTGCGGAGTTCGTCGATCACTCCCCATCCAGCAAAAAGGCCATTGTAAAAGGCCGTCAGAATCAGCATGCCGGGAACAAAGGTGTTCATCACATTACCCGAAGGGAACCCTGGCGAGCCGGCAAAATTTTTCAAGAGTGGCGAAAAAAGAGCAAGATAGAGGATCGGAGTGGAAATGCCCATGAAAATGAAGGCAGGGTTTCTTAGCAGCTCGAGGAGTTTCCTCTTATACAATAAAGAAATCTCGGTGAGAAGATTCATCGGGTTCCCCTTAGGGCGTCTTCACTGAGTGAGCGGCCCGTTTTTTTGAGAAATACATCGTCGAGCGTGGGCACGGAAAGCGCGATCGTCTGAAGATGAATTTTTTCTTGGTCCAAGAGGCGCAAAATTTGCGGGATCGCAGATTCCCCATCCTCCACATAAAGGCGCATGCTCTCATTTTCCTGGGTCGCTTCCCGAACGAACGAGTGGCGCTTAAAAAGCTCGAGAGCCTGAATATTCGCCATCTCGTCCCTCTTCAGTCCGATCGTGACCACATCGCCCGCGATTTGCTTTTTCAATTCTCTCGGAGAGCCTTCAGTGACGATCCGCCCTTGGTCCATGATCGCAAGGCGATCTGTTAGGGAATCGATTTCGTCCAAATAGTGGGAGGTGAGAAAAACGGTCGTTCCCTGGCCGCGAAGCACGCGGATCTGATCCCAAAGATTGGCCCGATTCTGCGGATCCAAGCCGGTGGTCGGCTCATCTAAAAAGAGGATTTGGGGCCGCTGCATAATCCCGAGGCCGATATCGAGCCGCCGCCTCTGCCCGCCTGAATATGTCCTGACAAACCGATCGGCGCAGTCACCAAGATTCAAAATCTCGATCACCTCGCCCGCCCGCTTTTTGGCATCGGTTTGGCTCATGCCGTAGAGCCGCCCTTGCAAGATCAGGTTCTCAAGGCCCTTTGCATCTCGGTCTGCCCCGCCCGATTGGCTGACATAGCCGATCCGCTTCCTCACTTCTTGCGGATCTTTCTGGACGTCGAAACCGGCGACAAAGGCCTCGCCGCTGTCGGGCTGCAGAAGAGTTGTGAGCATGCGGAGAGTCGTTGTCTTTCCTGCACCGTTCGGACCCAAAAAACCGAAGATTTCCCCAGAGGAAACAGATAGATCGACCCCGCGGACGGCCTCCTGGAAGCCTTTATTGGTTTTAAACCCTTTTTTCAAATTCTTGGTAAATAGGATCGGTTGCATCGAAAAATTCCAGTAAACGTGGGGAGATTTTACAGGAACTCCCTTTTTTAGGACAACAGCAGCTCTTTTTTGCCTATAAATTAAAGAAAGGTTAAATTATCAACATGACGTTTACACGTACAAAAATCGTCTGTACGATCGGCCCTGCTGTGGCCACCTATGAAAAAATGGTCGCGTTGATAGAGGCCGGCATGAATGTCGCCCGCCTCAATTTCAGCCATGGTTCTCCCGAAGAACACAGGCGCAATATCGCAAATTTGAAGAAAGCGCGCGCGGCGCTCAAGCAGCCCATGGCGATCATGATCGACATCAAAGGCCCTGAGATCCGGGTCGGGAAAGTGTCCGGAGACGCGCTCGCCATAAAGCCGAAGCAGCGCTTCAAACTCGTGCCCGTGAGCGTATCGGCCGCCGCTCCCGATGAAATCCCCATGCGCCCGCTCGAAGCGTTTCAGGCTCTTAAGCAGGACATGTTAGTCCTTTTCGACGACGGGAACATTATCTCGACTGTGGTGGACGTAAAGGGGGACTCAGCCGTGATCGAGATGCAAAACGGGGGTGTTTTGAAGAGCGGAAAAGGGATCAATATGCCAGGCGCCCGTCTCGATCTTCCCGCCGTAACCGAGAAGGACATTGCCGACCTTAAATTTGCCTGCGAGGAGGATGTCGACCTTGTCGCCGCGTCTTTTATCCGCTCTGCCCATCACGTCCTTTCCTATAAGGAGTTTTTGGCGAAAGAAGGCAAACCCGACATCCTCGTCATCGCAAAGATCGAAAACAGCCACGGTGTTGAAAATTTCGATAGCATCGTCCAAGTGGCGGACGGGATCATGATTGCAAGGGGCGACCTTGGCGTGGAGGTCGATTTGGCCCTCGTCCCGAAGCTGCAGAAAATGATGATCCGGAAGTGCTATCAAGCCTGCAAACCTTCGATTACTGCGACCCAAATGCTCGAATCGATGATCGTCAACCCAAGGCCGACGAGGGCGGAAGTATCCGATGTCGCCAATGCGATCTACGACTCCACATCCGCGATTATGCTCTCGGGGGAGAGCGCTGTGGGAAATTATCCGATCGAGACGGTGCTCAGGATGAAGAGCATCGCGCAAGAGGCGGAGGCCGATTTCCCTTTCCGGGTCTTTTTCGAGCAGCATTCCCAGAGGGATTACCACGATCTTTCCTCGGCGGTGGCCATGGCCGCGGTCAAGACCGCCTATAGCGCAAATGCCAAAGCGATTTTCGCCTTTACAGCCAGCGGTATGACAGCCCGCCTGGTTTCTCGGCTGAGGCCTCAGATCCCCATCATTGCAGTAACCTCGAACCAAAAAGTATACCATCAGCTCGCGTCAAACTGGGGGGTCGTGCCGATCCATTGCCCCGGATGCAAGAGCGCAAAGGAAGCGTTTGCCGCGGCCACAGCCGCCGCGCTTGTTGGGAAGCTGATCTCTTTCGGAGATATTGTCATCGTTACCGCCGGGGTTCCTTTTGGGAAAAAGGGGACGACCAACATGATGACGGTTCAAAGCATCGGCGAGGTGCTCGTCCGCGGCCATAAAGGGTTCGGCTCTAAGGTCACCGGAAAAGTATCGATCGTCTTGTCGCCCGAAGCCCTGGATCCGGAATCGTTGGAGGGACGCCTCGCGGTGATTCTCCACTGCGATCCCACTTTTTTGCCAGTGCTCAAATCTGCGGCAGGGGTGATCCTTCAAAATTATGTCGGCGATACAACCTCCGAAAAATACGCGTCGCTCGTCGCTAAGACCTTCGAGATCCCGGTCATGACCCGCGCCGACGGCGCCATGAGCCTGCTCCAAGAGGGGGAAGAGATCACCCTCGATCCGCAAAGGGGGCTGGTCTATCGGGGCAGCGAAGAATCTCCCGCTTGTCCCGTGTTTTCAATGTAATAAGATTACCCGTTAATTTAATTACGGATTCATATATTATTAAATTAAAGGTGAACTATGAAACCAAGATATAGACCGGGTAAACCAGCTTCAAGCGGCCGGGCGGCAAGGGATGCGATTGCCAAAGCGAAGCCGCTAAGCGCCAATCAAATATCCCATCTCAGGGAGGAAAAACCGGCCGGCTCCATGAACCCGAAAGCGGGGCGGAAAGGCAAGAGGGCCGATTGGGATATTGATTACGAGGAAGGCGTCGAATTCGACACAACGCCAATGCCTTGCCGCGAGCCTGAAAGCTTCACGGTCGATGGCGTCCGCCGCTGGCCGAAAAGAGGCGGCGGTTAGAGACTCTTAGGCAGTAATTTCCGCATTTTCTACTTTCGGAACGACCATGGGCGTATTTCGTCTAAAGGGCCAAAACCCATCCATGTAGAGGGGAATGGCGTTCGCCCCTACGAGGAAAAAGCTTTGCGTCCCATTGAGCAGGCCTGCATTTACATTGGGTGCAAGGGCCGCCATGCTCACAATGAACCCGACGAAATAGAGGATCTGCTGGAACATCCTGAGATAGAGGGACCGGTTCCATTCCTCGATCTTTTGTTTTGCGGTTTTGATTTGCTCGAGCGCTTTGATCTCATTTTTTTCCTGAATCAGTTTGAGCAGCTCAAAAACCTCGACCGCTGCCTCTACGCCCATATCGGCTTGGAGTTCTTCCATTTTCCCGCTTAAGGATTGGAGCTCCTCGCTCTTTTTTTCTAATCCTTTCAGGTTGAATGGATTTAGCCTATTGATTTTCTCCCAATCCGGCGCTGCAGCTTTGAGAAGAGTTTCCAACTCGTTCAAATTCAATTTGGAGCCCAGATCTTTCGATGCAAAGACCTGTTGGATCCTGTAGCCGAGTTCAACCAAGAGCGGTATCGTAGCGACGAAGAAGAGGACCGGAAGGACCCAAGGATGCGCGGCGAAAAACGCGCCGATCGCCGCAAGGGCGGTCACTTTGATCGCAAGCGACGCCAGGATCATGACTACACCGATGGAAGTCCAACAGAAGAAATCGAGCAGCAGCCTAAGGCCTAACACCCTGTCGCCGTTATGAAACGCTTGAATGGCTTCTTTCAATGAGATCAGTCCGACCCCGACGTTGATCGCGCCAGCGATAACGCCGCAAACAAGGCCTGCAATTGCGATAGCGGCAATCTGTTGCACGCTCGGCACTAGGCTTTGAACTCCCTGGAACGCCAAATAACCGACGCTAAAGAAGTCCCCTCCGATCAGGATGGGGTTGTACCGTTCCCATTTGTTATCGAGCGCCGTCTTTACATGCCCTTTTTTCGCATCGAGGACTTTTTGGGCGGCTTCGGCGACTTTGTTTTCCTCCTCTATTGGAGCCAGAGGACTTTGGCAACCGAGGACTCCGCCCAATTCTTGGATTGCCGAAATAACTTGTGTACACATAAGAATGTTCTCTCTTTTTTTGTTCTTGTTTAAATTGGTTTTAAAAAAATGGAATGCAGCCGAAAGCTGCCGAAAATTAAGCTACGCCGAAGCGGCGCTTATGCGGATGGGACTTAGAATGAAAAATAAACAAACTTTTGTTTTTCATGACTAAATTATACAATAATTATATAATTAAAGTCAAATTAAAATAACAAAATTTGTTAATTATTTTGCAACCTCTTCATGAATTGAAGGTAAGGCCAGGTATCCCAGTAGAGAGTCTGAGCTTTGTATCGGGTTTTAAATCGGGTTTAGACAAATGGGATCCGGCTAGGATGGCCGCAACCGCGGGCATGAGAAGAGTAGCGAGGATTGTAAGCGCCGGCGAGGCAAGCCCTGCGCTTTGCAAGGCGAGCGCCATCCCGGCTATTAGTCCGATCAGCGATCCCAGGCAAATCAGGACATCGGCCCCGATACTTTTGATCGTAGCGATACGCGTTGGAGGAAAGCCTGGCTCAGAGGAGTTTGATTGTTTGGGATTTACGATTTCAATTCTATGATAATGATAGACGATGTTTTCTTTATTTTTTGGTTCGTTTGTATTTGGATAGTTAAAAATTGGAAAGATAGAACTCATAAATCGCCTTATCTTTTTCATTGTAATTTAACTAATTATGGGATTAATGGCAATTGATATAAACGGGCAGGGGTTGATTTTGGAGAGCCTCTCTGTTAAAGAAATTTTTTAAGACCATATACCGGGAGTGATTGAAAAACGGGAATTGGGCACTGCGGACACTCAAAAATAGTCCGGGGGACTGTTTTTGAGCGAAGCAGCTCCTCAGAATTTTCAGTTGGAGCGAGGGACATTGCCAAGGGCAAGGACCGAAGCGAAGATGAAAAATCTGAGTAGAAGCCGACGCCGCACCAAAACCGATTTTTCAGTCACGAGCGGTATTAAAAAGGAAGGTGTCTTATGTCCGAACCATTCGATCGTCGTCAAACGGAAGCGAAAATCAACATACGCGCTTGGAAAGATCCGGCTTTCAAAGATAAGCTCAAGGTAAACCCGAAAGCCGCCCTGAAGGAGATGGGGATGGAGAAAATCCCCCATGCGCTCGATGTGCGCGTTGCTGTCGAAGAGAAGGACCAGTGGGTCATCCGCCTCCATAACCGCCCCATGAATTTCAAGGAACTTTCCGAGGAAGCGCTGCATAGGGCCGCATTAGGAGAGATGCAGGAGGCCAAGTGCTGTCCCAAGAAGCCCGGATAAAGGAATTGGATCTTAGGTTTCTTGAGGAAAGGTTGATAGATCTCAAGGAATGGGGTGAGCAGGATGCTCAAGAGACGGTGAGGAGATATAAGAATTTCCTCATTCTTTTGACAAGGCACCCCGAAAAGGTGCTCGCGCCGGCGGCGGATATCGACGAAGCTTGGCATGAGCACATCCTCCACACAGTGGAGTACACGCGCGACTGTTTGAACATTTTCGGGGAATACCTGCATCACACCCCGGCAAGGAAATCTCGGCCCGAGGAAAAAGCTTTCATGGAAGAGGCGAGGGGCTTGACCTCGATCCTCTATCAGAAGGAGTTTGGGGAGCCCTATATTCTTGAGCTGGACATATCCTCATTTTGGTAACATAAGTTTTCATGAAAAAATATTGGCCCTTAGTTTGTCTGATACTCATCGCTGCCATTGCAGCTGGGGCCATTGTTTGGGGCTCCCAGAAAGGCTGGATGAGCTGGATGTCCTATTTCATGGGATTTTTCCTCTGTCAATTCGCTCTTCTGAAACTCTTCAATCCCATCCAGTTTGCCGATGGGTTCCAGATGTACGATATCATCGCAAAAAAAAGCCGCATTTATGCTCTTGCCTACCCTTTAATCGAGCTTGTTTTAGGCTTAAGCTACCTGGCTTTTTTTCTGCCGACTGCGACCGCGATCCTGACCATCCTTATTCTGGGCGCCGGGGCTCTTGGGGTGATCTTGGCTTTGATGAAAAGTCTTAATGTCAAGTGCGCCTGCATGGGTACTATCCTCGATGTGCCTCTTTCGACTGTGACCTTGACCGAGGATCTGGGAATGGTCGCTATGTCGATTCTTCTTCTGATCTATGCGTAAGGGAGAGTATCTTGCTGGAGGTCCTGATAGGCCTGGATGAGCAGCCTTGCGGTCCAGGCCGTCCCCAAGAGGATGTAGGGCAGAGCCGTTGCGGCGGAAGCGACCATGAGGCAAAGCGACGTAAAGAGCAGGAGGTTTGTCGCGCTGTAAGCTATTTGGATCGCCATTTCCTCGCGGAGGTGTCTTTGGATGCGATGAAAGGTCTCCACAACTTCTGCCATGTTCTTTTCATTGGACGAGTCGATCTTCTCCAAAGAAGAGGAGAGGTCTTTCAAAAGCTTTGCCGCACCGTCTGTGGTATGTCTCTCTATTGCGGCCAGCTCTTTCGGGTCATCGAGCCTTAAGGTTTTCAAAAATCGGGTGACCGCTCTATGGATTTCCTGCGGCCTCATGCCGGATGTCTTCATAAAGTCAACATGGGCCAGCGCGTTCGATGCTTGATGGAGATGATAAAGCCGCACTGCGCGCGAGAGGGATCCCAAACTCATGATGGCAAATCCAAGGGGCAAGCCGATAGAGGCAATCCATTGGCTGGGCGTTAGGGCGAGAGTCTCGATCGCTCCATTGACAGAAGTCAATATAGAATCGAGGGTGTCTCCAATCAGAATGGTAAAAGTGAGCAGCGCAAGAGAGAGCCCCTCAATGTCGCTCCGCTCGAAGTTTTTCCGTATTTTTCCCACATGGGTAGAGAAGGTGGCCAGATTGAAACCAACACCTAGCGCGGCGAATAATTTGGAGCGTGAGATGACGCTTTGGACTTTTCCCGTCGTCTCTTTCCCTTCCCAAAGGGAGGCGCGCAGGCCCGCGTTCAAGATATGCCGAGTCACTGTCAGCGATTTTCCTCCGTAGCTCCACCCTTTTTCCACGGCCCTGTAGGCTTTGGAGACTCTGGAAGTGGGGGAAGAGGCCCTCGCCTCTTGGGGAATAGGCCGCTTTAGAGTTTGCGCTCCGGAAATGCGACTTAATTGTACTGCCATTATTTTATCCTGATTTTCATCTCATCTCATATTATACTTGATTAATTAAATAAATAAAATAATATGAAAAATTTTGTTTTATTAAAAATAATATTTGTATTGATTCGAAAATTAATATGTTGTACAATATTTAAATAAATTTTGGAGATTGTTATATGGAGAATGTACCACTGACTGTTCAGGGAATGACGATTGATGCTTGGAAGTACCCGGTTGCCCAATCGCATATTTATGTGTGGAATGGCGCTAAGGCTCTCGTTTCCTTACTCGATGACTTTCGCAAATGTCCCGCCGCAGACGAACTCTTGTCTCGCGTCGCAAGCCGGAGAAATCTGATTTTAGGAGAGAAGCTCAAGCCCAATGTGATCTCGTCAACATTCTATACAGATGTAGGCCCTTGGATCATGATGGCTCCCGAAGCGCCTGATCCTCTAGCCACCCTCGCTTTTGAGCTCTTCAATGCCGAGATGGGGGAGCAGAATACGACTCTTGCTGAAAACGGAATGCAGAACATAGATGAATATGCCAAACAAATTTGCACGGAAGAATATGTGTCGTATAAGGGAAGGAAAGATATAGCTAAGCGCTGCAATCGCGATTGGGGAAAGGGACCTGACTACCTTAAAAAATTTGGTATGAAGGATCCCACACTGGAAGAATTCCTCTTTGAAGCGGAATGGCAGTGCGCAATGGATGCATATCGAGAAGATTGGCAAAGGATGTTCAAGCCTGTTTTTTGTAAAGTCCATCCTAAAGATCCAGAATGTATAGGTCCTCCAAGAAAGTTCTGCGATCCAAGACCATTTCAGTTTATGAAAAAACAGTCAGTGGATACAAAAAAATGGATGAAACAAAGATTTTGCGATTTATTTTCTCAAAGCTCTAAGGAACTACAGCATACTTTACAGCAAAAGTATGCCTCCTCGGTAGAGGATTGCGCTCAATTGTCCCAAGAAGCCAAAACCGATTTGTAGGTCTTTAACTCGCGTCTTTAGTCTAAGACCTTCGTTTTGGAATGTTGGGGACCCTTGCAATGGGGGCAAGGGCAGGATGCGACCCGCCGGTTGAGATATTCTTGTACGGCAGCGATGAACGCCCCATGGCTCCAGGTCAAAGGAGACACGGAAAGGGGCTCGAGGGTTTGAGGGTGCATCTGCTCCGCCATGACCCCGCTTGGCATGGCCCGGTCTGCGACCCATTCCAAAAGATCGCTTGCGCCTTTCAGTTCCTCTTCGGTCTTGGCAAGAGCAATCAGGTACTGCGCCTTCCATAAGGTGGCGATGAACCAGGGGTTGCTTTGGGATTGCCCCTCAACCCTATAATAGGGATCGTTTTCATACCGCGAGATCCCTCCATTGACTTCCAGGGCGCTAAATACTTGCTCCATCGTGCTCTTGACCTTTGGGTCGTCCGGCGGATACGCCCCGAAAGCAAAAATCCCATATAAGCTCGCGTCAATGGAAGAGTCGTGCCGGATGGATCCGTCACGGCCAAACTCTGCCATTCGGGCAAACCGCTTTTCATTCGGAAGATACAGGTATTCATCCATTGCGGCACGCATGTTCGCGGCCCCTTCCGCATAGTCTTTGGCCAGGCCCGCCTCGCCGAACTTTTCCGCGAAGCGGGCTGCAGCCATGAGCCCTCCGTAGACGGCTGAAACGGTGAAGGTCAAAACGCCCTGGCGCTCTTCCCAAAGATCGAAGCTGGGGAGGGGAAGGTTGGTGCGGGGATCGCGGTAATTCATCATGAAATCGGCCGCTTTTTTAATGAGAGGATCGTAGAGGACGCGGATGAGATCGAGTTTCTTGTACAGAAGGTAGTGTTGCCAAAGCGCCCAGATAACGAGCGCCGTTTCATCTTCTTGGATGGGCAGCTGGGCCCGATGATCTTTGATCCAAGGATGCCAAGAGCTTCCTAAAGAGCCCGTTGGGGAATATTTATGGAGGAAATACCCATCTTTTTCGATGATTTTGCTGCAAAAGTAAAAAAATTTCTCGGATTCTTCGTATCCAGCAAGAGCCATGGCATAAGCGACGAGCGCTCCATCGCGCGGCCACATGTAGCTGTAGGTATCGCGGTTAAACCGGATCGCGTCAGAATCGTTTGCCGCGATGATGCTGCCGGTGTTGTTGATTTGAGTGCGGCAGATAAGAAGGCTTCTTTGATAGACCCGCCCGACTTTTTCAGGGAGAAGGTCGTAATTCAGCTCTTCCTTATAGACCCAGAATTTCCAGATAGTCTCTCGTCCTGCGGAAAATCTCTTCGGGCGATTTTTTTTTGACGATGAGGTCGAGGGCCTTGACCTCTTCCCAATTTTTCCCGATGGAGATCCAATAATAGCAAATCTCTTTTCCGCGCGGCTCCAAAACAAGTGGTATGGCAAGCGCCGAATCGACGGAGCCTTGCGCGATCGGGTTGCCGCTCAAAACTCCATCTTCCGCATCTTTCCAAGTCTCATGACTTCCCGTGGCGAAAAAATCGATCCCGAACTTGTGATTGGCCCAGATATTCACTAAAAAATATCTCTCGCCCTTGTAGTGGAGCAAGCTGTTATTTTCAGGTTTGTAGGCGGCCGTATTTCCGACATCATTGCCGGAGATTTCGAAATCTTGGCAGAGGAAGAGGCGAACTTCCCTTTTCTCGTCTCGGAGGTTTTCGACCGTCAGTTTCTTGAGGTAGAGATTCTCCTCGAAATCGACAAGGTCGTTCGACACGATTTTAAGCCCCAGCTCATCATTGAGTAAAGAGACGTCTGTGATGAGGGTGTCTTCGAGATAATCTCTTTCTATTTGCCAGCCGTCCGGAATCCAGGCCATCCGCTCATCTGCATAAACCCCGACTTTGAAATGTTCGCCTGCGTGGTTTTCTTCGCCCACATGAGGGAAATAAAACTCTTTCAAGAGAAAATCATGATTGAATGCGATTAACACAGAGCCATTGCCGATCGGCAGATCCCTAGACATCGATGCGCCTCGCAAGCTCTCTTGCGGCGGTTTTGGCGTCGAAGAGTTTTTCTTTAGCAAGCGCCGATCCCATATCCATCGGCTCGGCCTTGATGAACTCGATGTCCGTGATCCCCACAAACCCAAAAATGGCCCGAAGGTACGGCTCTTGAAAATCTAAGACTATCGTCTCACCTGTATACTGGCCCCCGCGCGAGGTGGCCACCACCATTTTTTTATCTTTGAGAAGTCCTTCCGCCTTCCCGTTTTCCCCATATTGAAAAAGGAATCTCGGCTGGACGATGAGATCGATATACTGTTTGAGCATATAGGGGATCGAAAAATTCCACATCGGGGAGCTGATAAGATAGAAATCGGCCATTTTGAACCTTTCGATATGCTGCAGGATCTCTACCCAATTTTCCTTCAATCTCCCATATAAATCTTTGCCGCCGAGGAGCACATATTTGCCGCCCACCTGTTTTGCCGTCATGGAGGGGAGGTCTTCTTTGCATAGGTCCAATTCATCGATGACCCATTCGGTATGCTTTTCCACAAAGGCGTCTAGGAATGCTCCCGCCACCTGCAACGTGCGCGATTCGTCCTCCCTGGGGCTCGCTATGAGATGGAGCAGCCGTTTCATATCTGTCTTTTACTCGGAGGCGGTTTATTAGAGAAGGGGGTACATGGGAAAAATCTGTGTTTAAAAAGCAAAGAGGAACGATAAAACGATATAACGATGTAACGATGAGGAGATTACGCGGCAAGGACGCGTTCTGCCTTTATATTTTTTTATAGTTCTATCGTTAAATCGTTTTCTTGCACCTCTCAAGGCCATCTCAAACTCACCGAATATCAGAGGGGTGTCTACAAAGTGAGGGAACGCCCGAGTTTTTGGATTATTTTGGCCGCTTTTCGACTTCAAAGCTTGGGGGGCCATATACTGTTGTCGATATTGCCCCCCAAGTCTTGAATCGAAAATCGGCTCAAAAGAACCGAAAAATCGACAGAACCTCACATTGTAGACACCCTCTCAGCCTCTTATGAGTTTTTTCAAGAAATGACTTATTGGTAAGAATAGTTTGTTTTTAATTTCGGTTTCTGATAAAATGTTGTCCAAATTAACAGGAGTAAATAATGAGAGTTCAATCTGACACTACAGTCGCGCAACCCCCCTTTCGCCCCGCCGAATCTTCAGGGTCGAAGGATGCTCTTATTCATGCAGCCTGTGCGGGCTGTTCAGGGTCGAAGGATGCTCTTATTCATGCAGCCTGTGCGGGCTGTCTTGGGGTCGCCGCTTGGATTGGGGCAAGAGCCATAGGGATCGATCCGGGACTCCTAACCCTTGGAATTGGAGTAGGGTTAGGAGAAGGAGACACCGAAGTCAAAGCGAATATGGTAGCCTTGCATGGATTCCTGTTCTTGGGGCTGGCCATGATCTCTGGAGACTGGAAGTGGGGTGTAACAGCTATAGGATCGCTGATCGCGGGAGTGGTTGGAGGAGAAGGGATTGCCGCAATAGGAGGCATCGATCGGATCGCTCGTAGAAGCATTGGCGTTGGAATCGCTACAGGAGCGGAGGCTGCCATGATCGCACACTGGGTGGCCGGGGTCGGAGCAATGCAAAAAATAGATCCTATCTTCGTTGGTTTGATGGGAAGCGTCATAGCCTGGGATGGCTCTAGAGAGGCCGATCAGGTTCGCTCCTCTGAAAAAACATTCAAAAGTTGACAGTTCAGGTTCTCCGGGACAAACGCGACAGGTCTCCGACCGTTTGTCCTGCCCAAGCGCCTAGGGATACACCGATGATCGGGACGAAGATCGCAGAGTGGTGCTGGATATGGCACCAAGTAACAGCTAAATTGGCGGCTAGGGAAGCGAGAGGCGGCAGTTTGGCTCCGGTCAGTTGCTCGAGCAGTCCTTGCGAACAGGTGGATGCGCGGTTCTTGGCGATTCGCTCGGCGGCATTGGTGTAAAAATATTGATAAAGGCCAATCGCTGTTCCTAATAAAAAGTATGACAGGAAAAGTGCTATGCTCACTTGGGCGGCGATGACCCCAAGCGCGACCGCGCTGACTTTTTCGAGAAGATAAAAAAGCTGGTCGTTTAGAGGCGGCGCGTAAGTATGGCCGCTGCAGCAGGGCGGTGATGTGATTTGTAGGAGCGGGGATGGCATAATAACTTCAAAAAATATCCGCTTATGATATTCCTGGAAAAGATAGATGTCTAGAGATATACACAAACAACTTCAAAAGTTGGGAATATGCCGAGGCTGCGGACACTTGAAAAAGCTCGGGGATTCGAGCTTTTTCAAGGGAAGCAGACCTGAATTTAAGCCAGGCTTTGCAGCGCCGGGTCCGGGGTCCCCAAAAACGCATCGTTTTTGGGGTGGGCCGTTGCAGCTCAACTTGAATAAGTTGAGCGCCGAGGTCCCCGAAGACGCATCGTCTTTGGGATGGGGTGCAGGCGGGCTCAAAGACAGTGGCTGTCCGACGAAGGCAGAAACCAACTTTTGAAGTTGTTTGTGTATTGGGGGGTCCAATCTTAACGCTTGTTGAAATTGCGAAAGAGGCGATGATCGAACGGGGCTTTATCCCCGACTTTCCAAAGGATGTCGCTCTGGAATTGGCTTCGATCAAAGCTCCTGCCGAGCCGCGGACAGCTCCCATTTTTCGCGATATGCGGGATCTCCTTTGGGTCTCGATCGATAACGATGACTCCCGCGATCTCGATCAATTGACCTATGCTGAGGATAACCGGATCTATGTAGCGATCGCCGATGTCGACGCGATCGTGAAGAAAGGGCTGCCGATCGACTCCAGGGCCGCCCACAATACGACATCGGTCTATACGCCGACCATCATCTTTCCCATGCTGCCCCTCAAATTATCGAACGACCTTACGTCCCTGAACGAAAATACCGACAGGTGCGCCATCGTAGTAGAGATGGAAATCGCAAACGATGGGAGGTTCGCGCTGAGGGGCATCTATCCCGCCCTGGTGCGCAACCGGGCCAAGCTGACCTACCATAATGCCGCGGGCTGCGTTGAAAAGGGGATCTGTTTGGGACATCTCATCCCGAGCGTCCCCGGACTGATCAAGCAACTCGCCTTGCAAGATCGACTGGCGGTAAAGATCCAGGCCTTTCGCAATACCCAGGGGGCGCTGGAGTTCGGGATCGGTGAATTGGAGGCGGTCGTAGTCAATGGGATCCCCGTCGGCCTGCAAGAAAGGGCTGTGAACCGGGCCCATAAATTGATCGAGAACTATATGATCGCAGCAAACGTATGCGTAACTGAATTTCTCCATCGACATAAGCTTCCTACTTTAAGTCGGGTCGTCAAAATCCCAAAACGTTGGAACCGGATCGTCAGCCTAGCAAAAATTTTAGGGGAAGACCTTCCCCCAAAACCTGATCCCAAGGCCCTTCGGGCATTTCTTCTTCGTCAAAAAGAACAAAACCCCCTTTCGTTTCCCGAGCTTTCCCTTGCGGTCATCAAACTGATCGGCCGCGGGGAATATATTCTTAGTTCGACCCGCGCGAAAGATCTTGGCCATTTTAACTTGGCGGAACTGGAATACGCCCACACGACAGCTCCCAACCGACGCTTCCCCGATGTGATCATGCAAAGGCTTTTGAAAAGCCATCTTTATGGCGAGCCCCATCTCTACACGAAGAGCGAGCTCGCTGCCATCGCCGCTCAATGCACGGCCAAGGAAGCCGATGCTGAAAAAGTGGAAAGGAGGCTTGCCAAGTGCGCCGCGGCGATGGTCCTTGCCAAAGAGATCGGCCGGCAGTTCAAGGCGATGGTCACGGGAAAGACCGACCGGGGCACTTGGGTCCGGCTCATGGAATTTCCCGTCGAGGGGAAGCTGACGAAGGGGGGCTGCGACCTAGACGTCGGCGACTATCTCCGAGTCAGGCTCGCCCATGTCGATGTCCTCAAAGGCCACATCGACTTTCATCAGATTATTTGAATGATTTTTGCCTTTGTACTGGGACCCTGAACGCCCGCCTTTACTTTTTTCTATGGGAAAAATAGTGTCTCATTGCATATCATAGGAGTTTATAAACTTTCTAGAGACATCCTAAGGAGGGAAATTTTGTCAAAGTCTACAGGTACAGTTAAGTTTTTCAATGTGCAAAAAGGTTTTGGATTCATTACGCCAGATAACGGCGGCAAGGATCTCTTCGTACACGCTAACAACGTCCATGGCGACCCTAAGTCTCTTCGTGAAGGGCAGAAGGTCGAGTACGTTGAAGGCCCAGGACGGAAAGGCCCTGAAGCTACCGATGTAAGAATGATCTAGCTTTCCCTATATTTTTTAGCATGCCCTTCCGGTCTGCCTGGATTTTTTGGCCGTATTTTACAAAGTCGAAGAAACGTGGTATGACCTAAAACATGGCTAAAAAATACGACGAGAGTACCGTCTTGTCTCTGGACGCCCTGGCCCATATTCGGCTCCGTCCAGGGATGTACATCGGCCGGTTGGGAGATGGTTCCCATCCGGATGATGGGATCTACGTGATGATCAAAGAGGTGATCGACAACTCCGTCGACGAGTTCATCATGGGCCATGGCAAGAAGATCGAGATCGGCCTCAATGAGAAGACGTCAACGGTGACCGTACGGGACTGGGGGCGGGGAATTCCTTTAGGCAAGGTCATCGAGTGCGTCAGCCAGATCAATACGGGCGCCAAGTACAATGACGACGTCTTCCAGTTTTCTGTTGGGTTGAATGGAGTCGGAACGAAAGCCGTCAATGCCCTCTCCTTTCAGTTCATCGTGAAAAGTTCCCGCGATGGGCAATTTGTCGAAGCCCGCTTTCTCAAAGGCGTTCTCAAGGAAAAGAAAAAGGGGAAAACCAAGGAAGAGAACGGGACGTGGGTCGAATTTACTCCCGATACTGAGATCTTCAAGAAGTTTTCCTTCCGAAAGGAACTGATCGTCAAACGTCTTTGGCACTATGCCTATCTCAATGCGGGGCTGACCCTTATTTTCAATCAAGAGGAGATCCGTTCGGAAAATGGGCTTCTCGATCTCTTGAACGGAGAGGTCAAAGAGGACCGCCTCTATGAACCGCTGCACTATAGGGGAAAGCACATCGAGTTCGCCTTCCTCCATTCCTCGAGCTATGGAGAGACCTATTTCTCGTTTGTCAATGGGCAATATACCCAAGATGGAGGAACCCATCTTTCGGCTTTTAGGGAGGGGATCTTAAAGGGGTCAATGAGTACGCGAAAGAAAAACTTCCAAGGGGTCGATGTGCGCGAGGGGATTGTGGGGACCATCTTGATCAAAGTCAAAGATCCCGTCTTTGAATCGCAAACGAAGAATAAATTGTCGAACAGCGAGATCCGCGCTCCCATTGTCCAAGAGGTCAAAGACGCTGTCCAAAACCTCTCTATAAAAATGAGGAGACCGGCAAGAAGATCGTCGAGCGGATCCTTTTCAATGAAAAGCTGAGGAAAGAGCTAGCGGCAGTCAAAAAAGAGGCCAAAGAAAAGCAAAAAAAGATCTCGTTCAAGATCCCCAAACTGCGCGATTCGAAATTCCATTTCGGCGACGGCTCGAAAGAAGGGGAAAGCTCGGTGATTTTTCTCACGGAAGGAGAGTCGGCTTCCGCATCGATCGTCATGACCCGCGACCCGCTGACCCAAGCCGTGTTCTCTCTTCGCGGCAAACCGCTGAATGTCCATGGGATGAAGCTCGATCAGCTCTATAAAAATGAAGAGATGTACAATCTCATGTCGGCGCTCAATATCGAAGAGGATCTTTCCAATCTTCGCTACAACAAAGTGATCCTCGCAACGGATGCCGATGTCGACGGCATGCATATCCGCAACCTGCTCATCACCTTCTTTTTGACCTATTTTGAAGGGCTCGTCTTGAACGGCCACCTTCATATTCTTGAAACGCCTCTATTCAAAGTGAGAAATAAAGAAAAGACGATCTATTGCTATTCAGAAGAAGAGAAGGAAAAAGCGGCCAAAGAACTCAAGAAAGGGGTTGAAATCACCCGCTTTAAAGGGCTTGGAGAGATCTCTCCCAATGAATTTAAGCAATTTATCGCGAAAGATATCCGCTTTTGCCCGTGATGATCCAAAATCTCTCCGATATCAAGCCGACCCTTGAATTTTACATGGGCAAAAATACGCCTGCGAGGAAAGACTTTATCATGAACAATCTTGTGAGCGAAGAGTAAATGGATGATCTGAAAAACCAGATGAAGGATCACTTCATCAAATACGCCTCCTATGTCATTCTCGATCGGGCCATCCCCAATGTGATCGATGGTCTCAAACCTGTCCAAAGGCGGATTCTCGAAACCCTATGGCGGCAAAACGATGACAAGCTTCATAAAGTGGCCAACATCGTCGGCCAAACGATGCAGCTCCATCCCCATGGTGACGCTCCGATTTATGAAGCGCTGGTCACTCTCGCCAACAAAGGCTTTGTTGTTAGATCGGCAGGGAAATTTTGGCAATATTTACACGGGAGACCCATCGGCCGCCGCCCGCTACATCGAAACGCGCCTTTCTCCCCTAGCCAGCGAGACGCTTTTCAATCCCGACATCACCGAAAAAATCCCCTCCTATGACGGGAGGAATTTCGAGCCCGTCACCCTTCCCGCGAAAATCCCTCTTCTGCTCATGCAAGGGGCCGACGGGATCGCAGTCGGGATGGCGACTCATATCCTGCCTCATAATTTCACAGAACTTCTCGAAGCGGAGATCGCTTACCTTCGAAGGAAAAGCCTTTCAAGATCTTTCCTGATTTCCCGACTGGCGGGAATCATGGACAAGAGCGAATATGACAAGGGGCGCGGCAAAGTCAAACTCCGCGCCAAAATCGAAATCAAAGACCCGAAAACTCTTGTCATCAGGGAGATCTGCTACGGCACGACGACCGAGAGCCTAATCCGCTCGATTGACGAGGCTGCGAAAAAAGGCAAGATCAAAATCGAGGCGATCAACGACTACACGGCTGAAGACGATCGAAATCGAGATCAAGCTGCCGCGGGGACAATATGCCGAAGAGATTCTCGATGCGCTCTATGGCTTTACCGAGTGCGAAGTCTCGCTCAACTCTCAGATCATCGTGATCAAAGACGGCCTCCCTTGGGAGACCGATGTCCATGAAATCCTTGTCTACAATGCGGCAAAACTCGTCGATTTTCTCAAGCGGGAGCTTGAAATCGAAAGAGAGCGGCTCGAAGAGAAGATCTTCTATCAGGACGCTCGAGAGAATTTTTATCGAAAATCAGATCTATAAGAAAATCGAGACGGTCAAAACCCTCGAAGGGATCCATGAGACCCTCGAAGCCTCGTTCAAGCCGTTCCGAAAAAAACTTCTTCGCGATCCTACGCATGATGATCGGGAAAAACTGCTCCAAATCCCGATCCGGCGCATCTCCCACTTTGACATCGATAAGAACCTAGAGGAGATCGCAGGCTCCTAAGAGTCGCAGCAGGAGGTGGAAAAAAATCTCAAAAATGTCAAAAAGTTCACCATTCGGTACATCTGAAAGCCTCATCGAAAAGTTCGGGAAAGACTTTCCTCAGAAAAACCGGATCAAAGCCATCGAAGAGATCGACCGCCGCGCGATCGAAACAAAGAACATCAAAGTGGGCTTTGATCCCGACTCAGGCTTTGTCGGCACCAAAATCTCAGGCCCCGTCCAGTTCCATTGCACCAATTTCGACAAACTACTGATCTTTCACAAAGATGGCACCTACAAAGTGGTCAATATCCCTGAGAAACAGTATTTTGAACAGGCCGTCTGGGTAGGGGTTGCTGATAAAAAAACGATGATGAATGTCATCTACAAGATGAAAGAATCGGGGCAGGCTTGGGCCAAACGGTTTGTCGTCGAAAAATTCATCCTCGACAAGCCCTACCGCTATTTTGATGAAAATGGCGAGCTGCTCCACATCTCGGATAAGCCAAGCCTTACGGTCGAACTGCTTTTCATCCCAAGCAAGCAGAAAGTGAAAAGCCTAGTCTATGCCCTGGATGAGGCGCCTGTCAAAGGAGCTCACACTCGCGGGGTTCGCATCGCCACCCAAAAGGTAAAAAAAGTCGTCGCTCCGGCAGAGAAGTGAAATTTAGGCTCAAGGAGATAAGGTGTTTAATACATGGACCATTTCGATGCCCTCTTCGGGAGAACAAGGATTCCGATCTGATTCACCCATCAGGTAATCGACGGCTCTTTTTAGATGAGATCCCATAGCGTCGTCTTCAAGAGGTCCTATGTACTCTATGACTGCATTGTTTTTTAACACAGCGACAGCGCTTTGACTTCTTTTGTAGCCTTGGATCGGTTCAAAAAATCCAACCACTGTGATTTCCTCCTCCAGTGGATTGATTCCCTTCACGGCTGCGATACGGTAACGGGTGGCGGTGGCATCGATGGGAATATTCTTCAAATTGAATGGAGGATAGGAATGCTTAATATCCCCTTTCATAGAGGTAAATAGGTGGATCGAAAGTTCATCAGTGTTGTACTCAATCTCCGCTAATCCTTGGCGCTCCCATTTTTTGCCGGATGCTTCGAGATCTTCATATTTTTTGGCAATTTCTCCGGTTGGGGTATATTTATCGATAATATCCCCTAAGATCGTGATCATGTGAGTGCCTTCATAGTAGAAGGCCCCTTTCGCATCAACATATCTGCCGGCTTGGAAATCTCGAGTTCGATTCTTGTCCATTTCTATGTAGATATTTTGGATGACTACCCCATGTTGCATCACGAGGTCTTTTATTTTTTGAGTCGTTGCCGAACTTAGGTAATTCTCATTGACTACAATTTTCCCAAGAAAGTTCTTCAAGAGGCGTTGCAGTTTGGGAATCTCCTCAAAATTGCAAATGGGTTTCTCGACAATAATGCGGGCATGGGGATCTAGAGCAATGATATTTTCTATGACAGTGACGTGGTCATTCACCGGACAACAAATATCCCAAAAGTCAGGCGTTAATTCCAGAGCCTCTTCATAGGTATCACAGACTCGAAGTCCTTTTTTTCGAATCGCATCATGCTTGTCTGCATTCGTTTCAATAATTCCGACAGGTTTTACATTACACGAACTTAATTTGTCATGATGAATAGGCGCTACGCTTCCATAGCCTATCGTTATGCAGGTGATAAATTCTGTGATGGCTGCAATAAAAGTCATATTTTCTCTCGGGGGCAGAAAACCAAAGGGCTATGATACTGGTATGTTATTTTGGTCGCGACTATTTTAACATGCACGTTAAAATAGTAGTTCATAAGTTTCTTATTATTAATAAGTAAAGAAAATTCATGCCCTCTTGATGGAGATTTTTTTAGCTCCAGCTTCGACGCTGCGGTTGAACTTTACCTTCACCGTAGAGATATGGTACAGTTGCCCCCATATGAAGAGAAACATAATCAATAAGATCTGGGATGCGCACGTCGTAGAGAGCAAAGAGGAATTTCCCGATATCGTTTCCATGGATCTTCATCTTCTTCATGAGGTAACTTCGCCTCAAGCTTTTGATGTCTTAAGGAAAAGGGGGTTGAAAATCCATGCTTTGGATCGGACGATCGCCACAGTGGACCATAATGTTTCGACGACCCCCGACCGCAAAAGCCTGCCAAGCCTGGTGAGCCGCGGACAAATTCTGGCGCTTCGGAAGAATTGCGAGGATTTCGGAGTCAGACTATGGGATATGGGGTCAGGGCGGCAAGGGATCGTTCATATCATCGGACCGGAACAGGGGCTTACTCAGCCAGGGATGACGATTGTCTGCGGAGATAGCCATACTTCCACTCACGGCGCCTTTGGCGCTCTCGCTTTGGGGATAGGGACCACTGAAATTGGCCATGTGATGGCAACGGGCTGTCTCTTGCTTCCCAGGCCCAAAACGATGAAAATCCAATTCAATGGACAGTTGGGAAAAGGGATCGCCGCGAAAGATATGATCCTCAAGCTGATCCAAATCATCGGCGTTCATGGGGCGACCGGATATGTTTTGGAATATTGCGGACCTGCCGTTCGGAAATTGTCAATGGAAGAGCGGATGACCATTTGCAATATGAGCATTGAATGCGGGGCCAGGGCCGGGCTGGTCTCGCCCGATGCAACAACCTACGAGTACATGATGGGTCTTTTGTGCGCGCCAAAAGGATCTCATTGGAACGCTGCCTTGACTTATTGGAAGTCAATAGCAAGCACAGACCAATCGACTTACGACGAGAGTGTTGAAATCGAATTGGACACTCTTGCCCCGCTAGTTACATGGGGAACAACCCCGGGTCAGTCGATCGGGATCGATGAGGAAATTCCAGCCCCTGAGACCATGACGCCTGAAGAAGGGGAGCTGGCAAAAAAATCGTTAGAATATATGCGCCTAAAAGCGGGGCAGTCTTTGGAAGGGGTCCCTATCGACTACGTCTTTCTCGGTTCTTGCACTAATTCCCGGATTTCCGATTATCGGGCAGCGGCCAAGATATTGAAAGGAAAACGGGTGGCAAAAGGAGTGACTGTCTTTGTCGTGCCCGGCAGCGAAGCTGTCCGCAACCAAATGATTGAGGAAGGGTTGGACCGGATCTTTATCGAAGCGGGAGCCGATTTCCGGCAGCCGGGATGCAGTATGTGCCTTGGGATGAATGAAGATAAATGCCCGCCGGGAAAACGGGTCGCGAGCACAAGCAACCGGAACTTTATCGGACGGCAAGGGCCAGGCGCCCTTTCCCACCTGATGAGCCCGATTATGGCCGCCGCCGCCGCCGTTACAGGGAAGATTACCGATGCGAGAACATTTCTATGAAGGAAATCAAATCGCAAATCCTCCCCCTTCCCTATGCCGATATCAATACCGATCTGATTCTCCCAGCCAAGTATCTTACAACCACTGTAACGCGGGGGCTAGGAGAGCACCTTTTTTCCGAACTTCGGAAAATGGATCCTTCTTTTCCGATGAACCTGAAAAAATATCGGGCTGCAAAAATCATCGTCGCCCGCCGCAATTTCGGCTGCGGCAGCTCGAGGGAACATGCCGCCTGGTCCTTAGTGGACCATGGGATCCGGGTGATCGTTGCGCCGAGCTTTGGGGATATTTTTTACAGCAACGCGATCAAAAATCACTTGGCTCCGCTCGCTTTAGCCCCCGAGACGATCGAACACATTTTTGCAAAAGAGAGGGAAAGCGTCGAATATATCGTAGATGTGAATCTCATGGAGCAAAAGATTACGCTTCCCGATGGAACAAGTTACTCATTCGAAATCAATGGCTATGACAAGCATGCTCTGATCAACGAGATCGACAACCTCGACTTTCTACTTTCCCGGATGCAAAAGATTCGGGAATTTGACGGGCGGCATCGGCAAAATATCTTCCTCGAGCTGCCCGTTCAAGCTAATTCCCTCTAACTCCTTTTTGCGCCAGTCGCCTGGAGATTTTTGGAAAATGTATGGATGTTTCCTTCAGATCTAAGCGGATACTTTGTCGTTACGACCCTGATGAGGTCTTGAAGAAATGAGGTCGTTGACAATAAGTCCTTTGAGTTTTCTTAATGATATGAGCCGTGGCTGTAGTCAAACCGATTCCAGATGCGGCTCATCTCGAGCATGATTTTTTCCACCGCAAGCCCTTTGCGAATAACAACGGGAACGTTTGCCAGTTGTCCCTGATCATCGACCATGGAAACCATGACTCCCTGTTCATACCGCGTTTTTTCATCCGCATGCGGCTGCTGCTTTGCCACATAATCATCGGCGTCGATGGCCATGTCGACGCCGGTTAAAATTTGCTCGCCGACACCATCCAACCGACCCCGATTTCCCTTCCCTGAGGGGTTTGCGGACGATGCAAAAACCAGCCGTCCATGATCCTTCCAGAGCTGTTTGGAAATCGCTTCCGACGGTTTGCCAAAACAGATTACAAAACAACTCGTATTGCGGCTATCCATAATGAGCTCGGATGAGCCGTCATTGGGAATATATCGCTGGATCGCGCTCTTCTGCCAGGGCAAGATACACCCGAGCAAGATCTCTTTCTCTTCACAAGCTTGATAGAGCCGTTTGATCTCATCATTGAGCACCGCTAGCTTTTCTAGTTGCTCGATGCCGCTGCAAAGAACGACGCCCGGCTTTGTTCGCGGCCGCCCTTTCAGTATAAACTTCCTTTCCAATCCTTTCCGATCGGTCGTCGCAATGATATAACCCACCTTCGTCGGCGTTACGATCGCAACGCCGCCTTGCAAGAGCAGAACGGCCGCTCTATCGAGCACATCATCGTTTCCTTTTGACCAATTCTCTTTTTTCATACTATCTCCTTTGCATTCAATCTTCTTATTAGAACATTCAAGTCTTCGTCATAGACACACTTTTTGCGGTCTGCGAGATCCTTGAAAGAGGTAAATAGGACATCTAAGGCCCCGCCAACATCAATCCCCAAACGCTCCAGCCGATACTTCAACGCATGCTTGCCAGAATGCTTGGTTAATACGATTTCCGTCGACTCAAAACCCACCTCTTTCGGGTCCATAATCTCGTAGGTCTGATCGTTCGATAACATCCCATGCTGGTGGATCCCGGAACCATGCGCAAAAGCGTTTTTACCGACGATGGCCTTATTTGGCGGCGCCTTATGACCCGTGATCTCTGTTAAAAATTGGCTGATGCTCACAAGCCCCGGTGTGTGGATGGAGGTTTGGGCTTTGTAGACATCTCTTTTGATTTTGATCGCCATCACGATCTCCTCCAGCGCGGCATTGCCGGCTCTTTCGCCCACCCCATTGATGGTACATTCGATTTGGGATGCGCCATTCAATATCCCTGCGAGGCTATTGGCAACCGAGAGGCCAAGATCATCGTGGCAGTGGGTTGAAATAATCACCTTTTCAATCCCTCTTACATGGGCGCTTACGTAGGCGATCAAATCTCCATATTCTTCCGGCGTCATGTATCCAACTGTGTCGGGGATATTGACCACATCGGCCCCGGCCTGGATGGCCGCCTCGAGAACCTCTACGAGAAAATCCCTCTCTGTGCGAGATGCGTCTTCCGGTGTGAATTCAACTCTAGAGGTAAAACCTCTTGCCTGGCGAACGCCATCCACGGCTCTTTTGAGGACCTCTTCTCGAGTCATTTTCAATTTATGCCGCATGTGTATTTCACTCGTGGCGATGAAAACATGGACCCGTGGGCGGGATGCCTTTTCCAAGGCCCGGATTGCGCAATCGATATCTTTTTCATTGCAGCGGGCCAAAGCGCATACCTCAACATCTTGGCAGTTTTCCGCAATCGCAAAAACGGACTCGAAATCTTGTTTTGACGCGACCGGAAATCCTGCCTCGATTATGTCCACGCCAAGAGCTTCAAGCCTTTTGGCAAAAGCGACTTTCTCCTCTTTTCTCATCGCAAAACCAGGGGCTTGCTCGCCGTCTCGAAGGGTCGTATCAAGAATACGAATATGCTTCATGACACACCTCCGCTATAGAGAACGCTCTGACCCATTCTTTGGACCTGGGATGATCCATCTCGATGAGACTTTGAAACTCTTTCCTGATTCGAGCGGTCAGCGGCCCTTCTTTCCCATCGCCAATGATTCTCCCATCTACCGACTCGCCGAAGATGACCCCGGCCGCAGTCCCTGTTAAAAACATTTCATCGCAGGAATAAACCATAGATCTGCTGATCGGCTCGTAGCGGATTGTGTAGCCTTGGGCTTTCAAAAGCTCGATCACCGTTCGCATTGTGATCCCTTCCAATACATCTGCGCCGACCGGCGGCGTGAAGATCTCGCCGCGATAGACGATAAAGAGGTTCGCGACGCTGGCTTCCACGACATTTTGATTGTGGTCCATCATCAATGCTTCATCATATCCGCAAGCTCTCGCGTCTGTTGTGGCCATAGAAGAGTTTACATAGCATCCTCCGGCTTTGGCCTTGGTGGACATCGCCGCATCGGGGATCTTTTGCCAACTTGAGATCTGGAACCGAAGTCCTTTATCGCTATTGTAATAGGATTTCAAAGGGATCATATACACAGCGAGATCGAACTTGAGCCCGTTGTAACCCACGCCGATGACTTCATTTTCCGAATAAAGGAAAGGGCGGATGTAAAAGTCTGATTCGGGCCGGTTGAGCTCGATGAGATTCGCAATGATTTCCTCAAAGTCCTCATAGGAGATATGGAACCCAAACCCCATGATCTTTGATGCTTTCATGAGCCTCTCGTGGTGATCGCGCAACCTAAAAATCCGGACTTTGCCCTCGCGAAAATACCCTCGGATTCCTGCAAAACAGGTCGATCCATACTGCAGGCTATGGCTCGCCACGCTGACGGTCGCCTGTTCTTTTGGAACGATTCGACCTCCTTTAAAAGCAAAAGGCATAACGCAGACACTCGCCATATATGCTCTCCTTTCCTTTTCGGTTCCTAATGTTCTCGGCAATGGCATCTCCCATAGCCGCTGTGGTAGAGACCTTCTTTGAGTGAGCGATGTCCTTGGTCCGATGCCCCTTTGCGATCGCTTTTTCTACGGCCTCAACGATCGCATCATGCTCCGCGTCCATTCCGAACGAGTATTTGAGCATCATAGCCGCTGAGAGAATTTGACCGATGGGGTTCGCGATTCCCATCCCGGCGATGTCGGGCGCGCTGCCTCCAGCCGGCTCATAAAGCCCAAGCCCCTCTCCGTTGAGAGAAGCGGAAGGGAGCATTCCCAAAGAGCCGCCCCACACGCTTGCCAAATCGGAGAGGATGTCCCCGAATAAATTCGGCATCAAAAGGACATCGAACTCAAGAGGGTTTTTGGCAATTTGCATCGCGGCATTGTCGACCAAGAGGTGCTGCACCTTGCATGCGGGATATTCTTTTGAGACCTCATCGACTACTTCCCTCCACAACTTGCTGCAATCCAAAACATTTGCTTTGTCCACAGAGGTCACCTTTTTGCCGCGCTGGCAGGCAAACTGGAAGGCTTGGCGGGCAATCTGGCGAATGGTTTTTTCACTGTAAAACATCACGTCTTTGGCTATCCGATCTCCCACTTTGCCCGTTGTTTCGTGGGAGCCAAAATAGATGTCTTCCGAAAGCTCCCTCACACATAAAAGATCGACGCCATTCCCCATTCCCTGAACCGGACGTAGATTGCAGCTCAATCCCATCTGCTTGCGAAGCCTTAAGATGCTATTCTTTTCACAGTCTTTCCATTTGGGAGCGGAGTCCTTTCCAACCGGGCCGCCCACAGATCCGAAAAGAATGGCATCCGCATTTTGGCAAAGGTCGGCCGTCTCTTGGGGGAAGTGAATGCCATGCAAATCCCACGCCGCGCCGCCAATCACGCCATGGCGGTAGATGAACCGATGCCCAAAGGCGGCCTCGATTTCTTTCAATACTTTGATCGCTTCGGCCATGATTTCAGGGCCGATCCCGTCTCCGGGAATAATTGCTATAGTTTTATCCATTGTTATCTCTCCTAAAGTTATTGCCTGCTTGATTGCAATTTGTAATTAACAAAATGAACAAAGCAGTGATCTCGTTTTATCCGAGCTATCTAGTTACAAAAATCTGATTTGGTGATAAATGTGTTAGCCCTTACAGGCTAAGAAGGAGGAGAGATAAAAGAGAAGAATAACGACGTGCCGAAGCATTGCTTCGCAGAGAAGCTGCTGGCGCCGAAGGACTGTTGTTTTTCTGAGTGTTCATAATCCGTCGTTTTAAAGAAACCTTAACTATATAACTCAATTATACAAAATAGTCTCTATTTATTACAATAAAAATCTTAAGTCATTGGTTTTCAAAGCAGTCCAAGCAGCAAATTTCAGTGGGATAGCGATATACTCAAGTTCTGCTGGATCTTTTCTCAGGTTTCTCATAGATGGGGATTAGATAGGTGCAAAATAGGAGCGTCATGGACACCTCATTATTTTTAGCAAAACTAATCGGTTTCTATTTCTTGATTTTTGGCCTTTTGAGCCTCTGGGGAAGAAAACAGACCGTGTCATTGGCCAAGGAAATAGGCGCCTCGAAAGGCCTTTTGGCCGTTTCAGGAGAAATCAGCCTGCTTTTCGGTTTGGTGATTGCGATCGATCACACTGTCTGGGAAACCAGTTGGAGGGGGTTGATTACGGTGTTAGGATACCTCATGATCCTCAAAGGGATTTTGCGGTTTGCCTTTCCAATGTACGTAAAAAAGTGCGTTTCTAAAATGACCGAGTGGCTGCCCCTCCTTTCACTCATCCTGATAGTGCTGGGAGCCTATTTGACCTACTGCGGATTTTCCCAGTAAGAGGGTTAGAGACTTTCGGACAGAAAGTGAACGGCATCGGTGGCTGCCATGCAGCCGGTGCCGGTGGCAGTGACCGCTTGCCTATAATAGGGATCTTGGACATCTCCGCAAGCAAATACGCCTGGCATGCTGGTTTTGGCCGACCCTCTTTCCACTAGGATGTACCCCTGGGAGTCGGTTTCCAGTTGGTTTTTGAGAAATTGCGTATTGGGAGTATGTCCGATGGCCATAAAGACGCCGCGTGCTGTGTGTTTCTCCTTTTGTCCTTCGCTATTTTTTAACACAATGGCTTCCACGGACTTTGTCCCGCGCACCTCTGCCACTTCGCGGTTGTAGAGGATTTCGATCTTGGGATTGCTCATCGCCCTTTCGACTAAAATCTGCGATGCGCGGAGATTTCCTCGGCGGTGGACCACGAAGACTTTACTTGCAAATTTTGAAAGAAACATCGCCTCTTCAAGGGCAGAGTCGCCCCCGCCGATCACAAAAAGAGGCTGGTTTTGAAAAACAGGGAGCGGGCCGTCGCAAACGGCGCAAGTAGACACTCCCTTTTGCCAAAATTCCCCATCTCTCATTCCAGGGGCGTCAAGGCGTTTGGCAGAGGCGCCTGTTGCGATCACGATGGCTTTGGCGGCAATCTTGCCGTTTGAGGTTTCCACCGTATAAGGGTACCTGGAGAAATCGATCCTTGTCGCATCCATTTCCACCATTTCGGCGCCGAACCTTTTTGCTTGAGCGGAGAAATCTGCCATCAAGCGGGGACCTAGAATTCCATTCGGAAATCCGGGGAAATTCTCCACCCGTTCGGTCGTCATCAGTTGGCCGCCAGACATAGAGCCCTGCAACATCAAGGGCTTTAACCCGGCCCGGGCCAAATAAAGGGCCGCGGTGTAGCCGGCAGGACCTGACCCAATAACGACGACGCGGCCATCCTTCTTTATTGAAGCTTGGCGGTTTGCCATCCAAATCAGGCTGTTGGCCGCCCATTTCATCCCATTTTGAAAAAGCTCGAGTGCAAGCGTTGCGGCGAACCTGGCCCCTCGAGAAAGCGTAGAGTGAAGAGTCCGATCGTAATAGACCCCTTCGCTTTTTAAAAAATGAAGCGGATAATAACTAATACTGGTCATACAAAATACTTTACAAACTCTGCCTTAAAACCGTCTCTATCCATCGCCCCTGCGTGTTTTCCTACGCATTGGCCGTTTTTATAGAAGAGGAAGGTAGGCATCGCTTCAATGTTGAGATCCTTAGCAAGCGACCTTTCTTCGTCGACATTGAATTTAACGAATTTGATTTTGCCTTTCATTTCCGAGCTTAAGCTGGCAAAAACGGGGGCTACAGCCTTGCACGGCGGGCACCAAGTGGCATAGGCGTCTACAACCACGGGCATTTTCGATTGGAGCATTTCCTTTTTAAAATTAGCTCCAGTGACCGTCTCTACCAAACTATCCTGTGTTTTTGTGGTGAGCGTAACTTCCGGGCTTCTTGACCGGGCAATCAACCCCCAAAACGTTGCCGTAACGAGGAAAGCGCTGGTTCCTGCGCCCCATGAAATAAGCTGAGCGGGAACGACTTGCCTCATGGGGATATTTAACATCCGGGATAAAACGTAGGAACTTGTTGCCAGCCCGATGACGCTTGGGCTGAGAGCGATCTTGCCCATGGTCAGGGCGAAAGTGCCCACGACCTGCCCCATGAGCACCCAGGGCTGCGCAAATCCAATAGCGGCTTGAGATACCCTCTGAGTCAATGGGAGAGATGCTTGAGAGTAAGAGTTTTTTTGATTCGCATTTACAGATGTGGTCATATTCCTCCATAAAAAAATATAAGGTATGATAGAATAAATCCTATTTAAAGTCAATCATTTAAAAATAATTTCTTTTAGAGGGTCTACAAAGTGAGGGAACGCCCGAGTTTTTGGATTATTTTGGCCGCTTTTCGACTTCAAAGCTTGGGGGGCCATATACTATTGTCGATATTGCCCCCCAAGTCTTGAATCGAAAATCGGCTCAAAAGAACCGAAAAATCGACAGAACCTCACATTGTAGACACCCTCTTACGGTTGCTCGTTGCTCGGCATGTTCTTAAAAGTGCGGGCGATATTGGTCCATGGGAAGATCCAGTTTCCTTGGGAATCTCTAGGGAAAGAGCTCCATATATTCAATTTTTTTCCGTCCCACGAGGTAGTACTAAAAACCGGATTGAAATAAGCGGAGAATCCAACGACTTCTATGCCGTTGAGATGGCGGGAGACCTTTTCTGCTAAAGAATCGGTTCCGGTCGCAGTATTGCAGCCGGCGAGGATCATTTGCGCATCGGGTTGTAAGTGTTCTCTTAAGCATGCGGTTTGATCACTACTCCCCATAAAGTAGGTACGCTTGTTGAGAGTTATGTGAGCTTTACTCCCATGGCCAAGAAGCGCGAGGATATCCAAAGGTTCTCCAAGCGCTTTTTTTCCCTTCTCGGCAGCATCGCATACAGGAACAGTTGAATTAGGATCGACCCGGTATGTCTTTACATCGCAATTGCGATAAAGTGCTTCTGCCAGAGGGCAAGAAGCATCATCTAAACTCTTGCCCCATTCGGTTGAACCTCCATCGATAATGACTGCGCGGCAACTTTTCACCGGCCCGCCAAGGGTCTCTAGAGAGCGGTGTTTCAAAATGAAGTATTGTTGCTCAGGATCAAGAGATTGGAATGCGAATAAACCTAGCTTTAAGTTTTTGATGGCATCCGCCACTTTGGCAAGGCCCAGGGTTCCAATGATGCTAAAAATGGCTCTTTGGGACGGACTTGTGTAAGGAATACCTAAGGTGCGATCCCTACCCGTGATTCCGATTTGGAGGAGACGGAGACTTCCTATTGCTCCCGCTGCGAGCACCCCAGCATCTGCCCACAAGGTTGTCTGTTTTTCCAGTATTTCCGGAACCACTTGAGATAGAAGATGCACAAAAGTCAAACTTTCGGGGAGTAAATACCAGGACAACTTAGCATAGAATGGGGCTGCGTTATCAGAGTATGGGTAACGAGTGTTCCAAGCCCGAAGCTGATACCCCAGAGACTGAAGCTGATACCCCACAGACATTGTCAGAGGCATCAAGCTTAGCACAAGATCGACAATGCGCGGAATAGAACCCGTCCGAGTCAGCATTGGCAAGACCGCGGAAGTCGCATGGGCGAATAAATTAAAGTTTTCAATTAACATATATATTTATTTCATTTATATTTGTTTCATTTATTATAAATTACGTCTAATTAAAAATATATAAAGCAATATCCCAGTATGTCTCTTCTTCGCTCTGTAAATTTTATTGTTGAAAGTTTACGATGAAATGGATGAAGGAGGATCAATTCACCCTCCTCATTTCCTCAGGATACGCCGATTCAGGACCTGGTCATTGGCAGCTCGCTTGGGCTGCGGCTTTCCCAAATTCGATCAAAGTCATTCAAGAGGACTGGATCAATCCTAACCGAGACGCATGGGTGCAAGCTTTGGACGCCGCGATCAGATCGGCGATCCTGTCAGTGGTACTAGTAGGCCATAGCCTGGGCAGCACAGCGATCGTTCATTGGGCGAGTAGCAACCGAGGCAAAGAATCCATCGGGATAATTAAGGGAGCCTTTCTTGTGGCTCTCCCAGATCCCGCATCTGTTGCCTATCGAGCTTTAGCGATCAACGGTTTTGATCCTCTGCCTTTGAACAGGCTACCCTTTTCCAGCATACTCGTCACAAGTTCGAACGATCCTTTTGTCTCTCTCGAAAAAGCCCGTTATTTTGCCTCCCGCCTCGGCAGCGAGTTCATCAATGTCGGGAAAAAAGGCCATATCGGGAGCAATTCTGATGTGGGCGAGTGGAACGAAGGCAAAGAGCTGTTGAGAAAAATTTACGAATAGCCATTGGAGCATTGTTTAATTTGAGTATAACTCGAAATCCTATTAAAAGGAGGTAAATGGAGGTAGGCTCATGTCTATTGTCAAAGTGATCGAAGTGAGTTGCGAAGGAAAGAGCATTGAAGACGCGATGAATTCTGGGGTTATGGAAGCTTCGAAAACCCTCAAGAACATCAAGCAGATAGATGTGAAATGGATTCACGGGCATGTGGAGAACAATAAAATTACAAAGTACAGGGTCAATGCGAAAATTTCTTTTGTAATTGAACATTGATAAGAGAAGAAGCCTTGCGGGACATTGGCGGTCTTAAAGAAATGCAAGAGATACTCGACTTCTGCGGGGGTCGCAATGTTACGGCGGATATTGAGCTGATCCCGATCCAAAAAATCAATGAAGCCTTCGAGCGGATGCTGAAGAGCGATGTGAAATACCGGTTCGTGATCGATATGGCAACTCTTGCGTGAAGTTCTACCCTGCTACCGATCGTATCTGTAAATTCGAGTGGCTGCCCAATCATCTGCGAAAAAGAGGGAGCCGCCATCCCATCCTGCGAGGGCAAAGGTATTGCTGATAATCGTACTTTTGGCTGGCAGCTCATTTTTCAATTTAGGGGCAAGCCTTTTCATGGCGCCTGGATAAAGATAACAAACGACCGCCTTCGCATCGGAAAAATGGTGGCCATAGAAGTTTTTACGCAGGATGAGTAAGTTAGTCCTTTGCAAAATAAGTTGGCCGATGCGTGAAAAAAAGTAGGGGACGGGCGATAATTCAAAGGCGATGACTCTTACATGGGGATAATGCTTGGCTAATAGAAGCGCTAAGCCTCCCCATCCGCTCCCAAGTTCGTAGATCACACCCTCCTCAATGTTCTTTGGAAGGAGTTGCAGGATCATTGTCTTGGCTCTCTTGCTGCTAGGCATTGGGGTGATTCCTAAAAGGACGGAGTAAATGACAATGGAGGCGAAACAAGCGAAAAGGAAAATGAAAAAGATACTCGTTGCCATAATGACAAATGAGAGTATACCCTTTCACTTTTTTAGGAGCTGCCTATGTTTCATCGTGTTGCTATGTGTCTCTTTTTCTCTCTGCATCTCATCGCCAATCAGCCCTCCCATTTTATGGGGGTGGGAAGTTCTATCATCGACTTGATAGTCCAGGTGGACGACGATTTTATCGCACAGCATATCCCAGGACAAAAAGGGGGAAGCGTTCCTTGCGATCCGGAGACGTTTAATCGAGTCCTTGCAGCGATGAGGTCGAATCCAAAAATTGCTCTTGGAGGAAGCGCGGGAAATGCGGTTAGAACGATGGCAAAGCTCGGAGTGCAGTCTACTTTCATGAGTTTTGTTGGAGAAGATCTTTATGGAAAGAGGTACTGCGATGAGATGCAAGGGATGGGGATCCCAGGTATTGTTAGCGATCCCGATTTCACGACGATCCGCATTCTTTGCTTGATCACGCCGGAAGGAGAGAGAACGTTTCTCCATTCTCATAAAGCGGTCGGTTGGAATTTTAAGCCCTCTCTTGAACACTACCAAAATGTAAAATGGGTTCATTTCGAGTCATTTTTACTCTGGGAAGCGCCCGATTTTATCGAACAAAGCCTCTTTTTAGCGCACGAGGCAGGAATTCCGGTGTCTTTAGAATTGTCGAATTTTCTCGTCGCTCAGCAGTTTAAGGAAAAACTTCTCGAATGGCTGGGAAAATATGTCGATGTGGTGTTCGGAAATGAAACCGAGATCCGCTCTTTGACAGGTTTGGCGCCAGACGATGGCTGCATGCAGCTTCAAGAGATCTGCCCAATCGTTGTCGTAACGATGGGAGGCGATGGGTGTTTGGTCGGATGTCAAGGGGAGTTGACCCATATTCCTAGCTTTTCTGCAAAAGTCATCGACACTACGGCAGCGGGCGATTATTTCACAGCGGGCTTCATCTACGGCTATCTCCATCAATTGCCCTTGCCTGTGTGCGCAGAGATCGGCCATCGGCTTGGCAGCTCGATTATCGAACACATCGGCGCCGAATTGCCAAGAGAAAAATGGGAGGAGATTCTTGCTTTTTTGCAAGATGGGTTGCCGGAAAAGATCTCAACTCGCAGTTGAACGGGTTCACTCGACTTTGTACAATTTTGTGACGGCATCTCCGAGAGAATCGCTGGCCCTTTTTTCCTTTTTTTGCTCATAAATAGCGCCTTCGGCTATGAATTTCGCAAAAAAAGAAAAAAATTGCAGAGCGCTTCCTCTGGATCTGCTCGCCAAAAATTGTACAAAGTCGAGGTTCAATCAGATTTGGATTGGAGTTGAATCTCATCAAATTTGTGCCCTACAATCTTTGAGTGCCCGGATTTCTCATTGATCATGAGAGTAAAGATCTTCTCGAATGAATCGCTAGGCTTGATATGGGAAGCTGTTTTCGAGGTTTTTCTCCAGTGCTCCACGTCTTTTTTAGCTTTTGAGAAGGTGTTTTTGGCGGCGTATGCGAAGGCGTCGGCGATTTCGGTTGGCCACTCGCTTGATTTTGTACAGGCTGTTGCAATCTCGTAATGCCCCAGGGCAGACAAATATTCCAAGGACTCGATTTCATAGATGAACCTATGTTTGTCCGATAGTCCATTGGCTGCATCTCCAATTGCACCTAAAAAGTCACGTTCTCTTTCTGCATTTTTCAATTCATAAAGCAAAAGGGTGGTTCCTGGATCTTGCTGAATCCGGTCATTTGAAAATACAATAGTTCGGTTATGCATCCAGGTTTTTGCACCGCGCGGGGCGTGTTGGTTTGGAACACAGAGGAAACAGATCGGGTCAATTGCGTCGAGTTTATCTAGTAATTTTTTGGCTTCGGGACAAGCTTCTATGTTGCGGATCGCGAGGTTTAGCCGCTCATTGCAAGTCATTGTTTTATCTTCAGCTACATACCTAATAGAGGGATGAGATGAGCGCGGCGTGCATTTCGATCTGAATTCATCATATACATCCACCGTAATTGAAGGTGGGTCGAAAATTCGAGCTACAGCATCTTGTATTTGCTTTAGGGTGCCGGTAATGAACAAACCAGTGAATACTGCAGCTGCCGCGATCCCAGTTTGCGCTGGGAAGGGACAAATATGTCTCAATTGATTTACGCCATGCATGGTAGTACTCCTCTAAAAAATCTGTCTAATTTTACTTTATTTATTAATTAAAGTCAAATTCTGTTTGATTTATATAGTTAATATTTTACTAGTTAAAAATGTTAGTAAGTCGGCGGAGAGAGCTCTGTATTGGACAAAAAATAATTTCATACCGAGCAAGTCCTTGGTTCTGAACACGTAAAACACGAAAGTAGTCGCCTGAATTTTCTCAGAACCCACCTCCCAAAAATCGCCCTACGGATCAGATTTAGCCCCTCCCTAAAGAGGCTCCTCGCCTTTCTCCCGTGAGTTTTGACCTCTATCGCCTGTATCTGAATCCTGGATATCCCCCATTCGATATGCCCAGCAGAAAGCGATCGCCAGGACGAACACCACCTTCTCAATCTTGTCTGGATCGGTGATGTGAGTGTCCTCCATTCGAAACCCACGGGTCTTCAAACAACCGAACATGGTTTCGATTTCCCAACGCCTCCTATACATCCCCAGAGAATCCTCGAATTTGAAGTTGGAGACCACGATCATTTGCTCCTTGGCGCCTTTTCTCTTTTCGATCGAAACGTAGAGGGAAAGACCCCAGAGATTAATGGGGTGATTCACAACTTTTTTCCGTGAGAGCCATTTCCGTAGGCGTCCTATTGGAAGTTTGCCGTTCTCTCCGATTTCGACCATGGAGTTCTGTTTAACCCTGATGATGAACGGGATCTTCTGTTCGATCAGAAAGAGAAACCACTGCGTTCCTATGAACTCGCGATCCGCGAGGAGTACCTCGATTCTGCTGATCCCGAGGCGTTCCACGACCCGCTTTAGGAGATCGATCCTGTCCTCCGCGCATGAGTTGCCTTCAAGATTCAGCACACCCAGAACAGTGGAATGCCGATACCTCTGTAGGCAATCGAGAGCATCAAGATATTGATGGGAGTTTTTCCCCACTTCCAGTTCGTGCGATCCAGGATTAGGGTGCACTTATCTCCGAGTGGAAACAGGCGGAAAACCAGAAGGACGATCCTACTCATGTCGAAGGTAAAACCAGTGAAGAATCGGCAGACTCTACGATACGATGACTCCTCCTTGACCTCTGACTTGAAGGCTGAAGCGACTTGGGTCAGGTTTATGGTTCTGACGACGAACAGAGCCTGAATGATTTGCCCTAGACAGTCGAGACGGCACTTGTGCCAATCAAAGAAGTGGGATAAAATTGCTCGCAACTCGCTGATGTGTTTCATTGTACCTCGCTGTTTGATAACCAACGAGATATGATCGCTCTTCAGCGAGTTGTTTTCATCAATTTATTTTTTGTCCAGTACTACAGCGTTTCATTAATTTTGACATAATTTCTTGATAAAAAATATACTTGACGCCTTGTAAAATTCGTGGGAGTGCAGGTATGCGAAAGAAGTATAAAGTCAAGTTAACACCTAGTCAGCGCAAGCAATTACTCGAAGTTGTGCATAAAGGAAAGCAGAAGGCAAAAACAATCACTCATGCTCGAATACTATTGCAGGCAGATTCTGGTGAAGAGGGGCCGGGTTTGAGAGCAAAAGCTATTGCGGCAGGGTTGAATATTCACGAACGCACTGTACATCGAGTCAGAGAATCTTTCGCAAACGATGGACTGGAAGCTGCTTTGCACCGAAAAAAACATCGCCAATACAAACCAAGAAAACTCGATGGTGATCAAGAAGCCCATCTGGTTGCCATATGTTGCGGGGCCCCTCCGGAAGGGCGCAAAGAATGGACCTTGAGATTGTTAAGCGAAAGACTGGTTCAGCTAGAAGTTATTGATTCTATTTCCAGAAGCACAGTCCATCGCACTTTAAAAAAAATGAACTTAAGCCCTGGCTAAAGAAAGAATGGTGTATTCCTCCTGAGGAAAACGCTGACTTTGTTTGCCGAATGGAAAATGTGTTAGGCCTCTATAAGTGCCCATACAATCCAGAATATCCAATGATTTGCATGGATGAGTCGAGTAAGCAACACGAGGCAGGAAAGCTGGATAACATTCCAGCAAAACGAGGTAAGGTTGAACGCTTTGATACAGGATATGAGCGCAATGGCGTGAGTAATATTCTGCTGAGTTTTGAGCCACTAACAGGGAAACGATACATTGATGTTTCGGAGAGAAGGACTCGATTGGATTGGGCCAAACATATACAGAAACTTGTAGAGGAGCATTATCCCAAGGCAAAAAAGATCCTCTTGGTCTGCGATAATTTAAATATCCATACAGGTGCTGCTCTTTATGAGCTTCTGCCGCCCAAAGAGGCGAAAAGGATCGTAGACCGTCTGGAATTTCGTTATACGCCGAAACATGGGAGCTGGTTAAACATGGCAGAAATCGAATTAAGCCACCTTTCCAGGCAATGTTTAAACCGACGCCTAAGAGACATAGTCGAGGTTAAAAAAGAAGTTGCCTCCTGGCTAGAGGGCAGAAACAAGGATGCGCATGTTATAGACTGGCGCTTCACAGTTGAGGACGCAAGAATCAAGCTAAAAAAGCTTTACCCCACAATTGGCAAAATTAATGAAACGCTGTAGTACAGAAGACAGAAGCAACCTCAGGACCCGTTACTGTAGGACATTTAATACTGAATGGGCATCCTAAAGCGATCGTTGTCACTCCGGGGCAAAAAATAGAGGCCGAGGCGGTATGTACTTTTGACCCTGATAAATCCACTTTTTTTGGCCACTACGAGATTGTCATAGGCCTTAAAGGTGAAGGTCCTCAAGCTGTGATTAGGAACGCGGGATTAGGCGATGGAAAAACTAAGGAAGAATTTACACTAGTCGCGCCAGAAAGAACAGGGACATATCAAATTCGTTTAAGGCCAGCAAAGATCATTTTCAATTCACCAGCTTTTGATGCCTGGCAAGACGCAGATGGTAATGAACCAGATGCAACAACAACGATTGGACTCATCATTGTGAAATAAGAAAGATTCGTCAATCTAATGAATGGAAATTTTAAAATAATTGTACGAAATGTACGTGGCCCTTTACAGCTATTGCTTTTGCTCGGCGCGCTCTACTTCGGTTTTAAAACTCTTAAACCCCAGTGGATCGCTCACTCCACCGCCCTGCAGATCTATTCTATCGTAGCGATGATATGCCTTGGTTGGTTACTGATCAAAGTGATCTATCTAGTTTCTTCTCTCCTGCTTCATCATTTTGATTTACAACGAAAAGACAATTATCGAGCTCGACAAGTCCATACTCAAATAAGAATTTTACAACGTCTGGCCGTAGTTTTTGTCATTTTTTTGAGTGTCAGTGGAATTTTATTCACTTTTGAGTCGGTGCGCTCTCAGGGTATTCACTTACTAGCCTCAGCTGGGATATTGAGCATTCTCATTGGACTGGCTGCACAGAAAACAATGAGCACTTTTTTTGCGGGTCTTCAAATTGCGATCGCTCAGCCCATTCGGGTGGATGATGTGGTTGTCGTAGAAAGCGAATGGGGCAGAATCGAAGAAATCCACCTCACCTATGTGATCGTCAAATTATGGGATCTACGAAGACTGATCGTTCCAATCACCTATTTTACAGACCATGTTTTTCAAAATTGGACGCAAAAAACAGCAGATATTTTAGGAACGGTCATGCTGTATGTCGACTACACTAGTCCTGTGACACTCATTCGAGAGGAATTGGATCGATTATTAGAAGGAAACTGTTTGTGGGATGGAAAAGTCAAAGTGGTCCAAGTGACAAATACGACTGAACATACAATGGAAATTCGTATCTTGACTAGTTCTCCCAATTCTGAAGCCTCATTTGATTTGCGATGCGCCATCCGAGAGCATATGATCTCTTATCTCCAAAAAAATCACCCAGCCTCTTTACCACGTCTGCGCACTGAAATAACAAAAGAAGTTAAGAGCAAAGAAACCGAAATTTCACAGAGTCCGAAAGATCCAGTACGAAGAGTTACCTCGGTGAAATGAATCTCCTACCCAAAAATCAAGAATTGATTTGTATAGTCGGAAAATCGGCCGTTTCTGTAAAATGGCCAGAAACTGGGTATTTTAATGAGATCGGTCAACAAAACAAGATATGCCATTTTGGGGGTGCTTCTCGAGGACCCTAGCACAGGATATGAGATCAAGTCTCTGATGGGAAGGTCGACAGCCTATTTTTGGCGGGAATCTGATTCGACAATCTATCCCATGTTGAAGGTTCTGGCAAAAGAAGGGAAGGTCCTGTCCGAGATCGCGTATGTGGGAAAGAAAAAAAAGGAGGTTTTTTCCATTACGGAATTGGGAAGAGCGGAATTTAAGGCTTGGCTCGACGGACCCACAGGATCAGAAACACCCCGCAACGAATTTCTACTCAAGCTCTTTTTCGTCACCCATCGAGAGGAAATGGTTCGGCTGTTTCAGGAAAGATTAGAGAAAGCCGAAAAAACTTATGAAGAATACAGGAAAATCGAAGATAGGTTAGAGACCTTAAGCGATTATCCTCGAAAAGCAATTCGTCTCATGTCGTTGAGATACGGGATTGCTCAACTTACATTAGAAATCAAATGGTTAAAGGAAGGAATTTTACAATATGCTTATCGTTAAACATACCGTAAGAGACAAAAGCCACTCCCAAGCAAATTTGGAGAATTTGGGAAGACGTTGAAAACTGGAAAACTTGGGATGAGCAAATTGAGTTAAGTCGACTCGATGGCCCATTTCAGACAGGGACAACCGGTTGCACCAAATTCCGAGGGACCCTTCTTTTCAAAACTCTATTAACAAAAATTGAGCCCTATCAGTTAGTGGTTCAAGAAGCCTATCTTTCTTTTGCGAAGGTGATCAGCATCCAATCGATGAGCCAAGCTGAAGGTACTACGCATGTGACTTTCCAAGTAGAGATTCGAGGGCTATTATCCTTTTTCTATGCCTGTATGCTTCGTCGATTTATTAAGAAAAAGATTCCCCTAGAGATGGAGGAGATGTTGAAAAGGCTGCCGAATGGCTAGATGGACAGAGGGGATCTGTGAAGCAAATGGGATTGAGGTACACTACCTCCGAACCGGTGGCAGCAAACTCTCTATTCTACTGCTGCATGGACTCATGTTAAATGGAGCGTGTTGGGCTCCTTTGGCGCGGACGCTGGAGGAAGATTACGATGTTGTCATGCCGGATGCCCGGGGCCATGGGAATTCCAGCGCCTCGGACAAGGGCTACTCATTCGATTTGGGCGACAACTTCCTTCATATCCCGTTCGACCATCGCGGCCACGCTTAAGTCGGACCAGACATTTAAGGCCGTCTCTTCCATATCGATTAGTGTATAAAAGGGAAGGATGAGTCCCATTGTTGTCAAAGGAACTCCCATTCCAATGAGAAAGGCGCTGGTAAGAAAAAAGCATCCCATGGGTACGCCTGCATTCCCAACCGCAGCCAAGACAGACATTAAAACCCAAAACCCTAGATCAAGGAAGGAGAAAACATGACCATGCACCCCGGCGACAAACAGAGTCGTTGTTAAAATAAACGCTGCGCAGCCGTTCATATTGATGACTGTGCAAAGCGGCAAGGTAAAGTTCGCGACTTCTGGCCGAATGCCCAATTTTTCCCTCGAAACTTTTAAGCTCATAGGAAGTGTGGCATTGGAAGATTTTGTGAAGAAGGCTAAGAGAATTGCCTGGATTCCTCCTTTGGCGATTTTTATGGGCGAAAGCCCTTTCAGTTTTAAAAGGATCGGGATGACCAGTAGCCCTTGGATTAAATTTGCCGAAACGATGACACCCAAATAAGTCCAGATCCCTTCAACTCCTTCTCTTTGTTCCCGTAATTCTTTTACGAGCAAAGTCATAAAGGCCCAAACAGCGATCGGCATAACTTTGCTTGCCAGTCCAGCGACCTTCAAAAAGAGCTGAAACAAAGCAGCAAAACCCTTTCTAAGCGTCCCGCGTTCTTCCTGAGGAAGAAGGTGTGCTGCAATCCCAAATATGAAACCAAGAAAAGCTATGGAAATCACTTTATTTTCCATAAAGGCTTTAAAGATATTGGAAGGGACGATTTCCGTGAGGAAATGAATGTAGGTCGCTTGGGGCGCTGACGGCGTTATGCCTCCATTTTTTGCAGCTGACGAGACAGGATCTAGAAATACAAAAAGCCCGAGGGCGACTAGCGATGCTAAGGTTGTGGTTAAAAGTGTGTAGATGAGTACTTTTTTGCCTAATCCCTTCATCTGAGCGATATTTTGCATATTGAGAAGTGTAGAGAGAATGGCAAGCCCGACAATCGGTGCCGCGATCATAGAAAGAAGATTTAAAAAGAGGGTAGAGACTATTTCGGCGGTTTTAAGACTGATCGTCTCTTCTAGAAGACCAGTCCCGATGCCGAGAATCATAGCCACGGCTAAAACAAGATATGAGAGTTTGAATTTTTCCATAACACCTGTGAAGATTAAAAAATGTTTATAAATTGCGAGTAGGAAATTTTTTTATAGATCTGTGTGCAGAAGCACACAACAAAAAGTACAGGGGCAAAGAAAACTAAACATGTCTACAGTTTACGCAAAGACGAATAAAAAACAAGGCCAGATTTTTACCCGGCCGGATTGGAGGTGGAGAGACGCATTCAGAACTTTTGTAGGTCACGGGAGTTCCCGGGTCGAAGAAATCTTCCAGCAGCGGTGGATTTTTTTTTGGTGAAAATCAATCGGGATCGTTTTCTTAGAGATATCGATGATCGTGCATCCATTAAATAGACTCTCATCAAAAGCAAAATCGCGAGAGTTAGTGCTGAAAAAAAGAGTCCCATCCCGAGATAAAAGGGCCAGCGCCTTGGAAATCAAAAAGGGATAATCTTTTTGAATATCAAACATTTGATCCATTTTTTGGGAACGAGAAATTGTCGGAGGATCAATCACGATCAAGTCATAGACGCCTCGTTCCTTTTCGAGAAACCGAAGGCAATCTTCTCGGACAATAAGGTTGTTTGTCAGAGGAAGTGAATTCAATAGAAAGTTCTCCCTGCCCCATTCAGTGTAAGTATTTGAAAGGTCCACGTTTTTGGTGAAAAGAGCTCCTGCAGCTGCAGCATGAACGCTGAAAGAACAGGTATAGGCGAAAAGATTCAAGAGCCGTTTTCCAGTGGCTATTGAAGCGACCAAGCGACGTGTTTCTCGATGGTCGAGAAAGAGCCCCGTGTCGAGATAATCGGTCAAATTGACTCTGAACTGTAGTCCATACTCAAGAACGGAAAAAAACTGTTTCGTCCCGCCTGTTTTTTCATATTGCTCTGTCTTTTCCCTCTTGATTCTTGTCCGCCAATAGATCGATTCGGGCGAGGTAGAAAAAAGCGAGTCGATGGCGCTCATTGCTTCTTCGTAGAGATCTTGGCGAGGCTCTTCGCTCTCGCGAGTGCTGGTAAAATAGTGGACGCAGAAACGTCCATCATAAAAATCGATGGCTAGCGGATATTCCTTGATGTCCCTGTCATAGATTCGAAAGCAGTTTGTTTTTGTTCGAGCGGCCCATTTTCTCAAATGACGGTAGTTTTTCCGTATCCGATTTTTCAACGGAGAGCTTTTATCCTCATTATCCAAAATCAATGGTAAAAATACATGCGATGTATACCGCTCGTGATTGAAAAATCGGTTTTGGTGCGACGCCCCACCCCAAAAACGATGCGTTTCTGGGGACCCCGGTGGCGGCGTCAGCTTTGACTCAGATTTTTCATCTTCGCTTCCGAGGCGATTCGCTGCGCTCATCTGCTCCTCACTGCGAAGGTCCACTGGACCTTCTCGTGTTTCCGCAGCCTTGCCTTTGGCAATGTCCCTCGCTCCAGCTGAAAAATCTGAGGAGCTGCTTCGCTCAAAAACAGTCCCCCGGACTGTTTTTGAGTGTCCGCAGTGCCCAATTCCCGTTTTTTCAATCACTCTCGGTATATTCATGTTTTTGGGTTCGCTTTTTTCTCTAGTTCTTCCCAACGAAGGTAGAGCTGCTCAATCTGTGTTTCCGCAAGACTGATCGCAGTGCAGATTTCAGAGAGACGTGCTGAATTTTCGGCGATCTCTTTTTCTTCGAGAAGGTGGTTGAGCGAGCGCACTTCTTCTTCGAATTTTGTGATTTTTCGCTCTATCCCATCGAATTCTTTTTTCTCCTGATACGAAAGCTCTGACTTTGGACGCTCTGGAGCTGGAGGGACTTTTTTTTTCTCTTTTGGATTGGGCAATTTTTTAGAGGAAGCTTCCCATTGGGCGTAATCGGGAAAAATCTCAGTCTTTTCTGGATCTCCTAATCCTAAGACGGAGTTGCAGATTCGGTCGAGCATGCACCGGTCATGCGTAATGAGAACGAGAGCTCCTGGAAATTCGAGAAGGCTTTCCTCCAGAGTTTCGAGGGTTGGAATATCGAGATCGTTTGTCGGCTCGTCGAGAAGGAGAATATCGGTTGGTTGAAGCATGAGGTGGGCAATGGAGATTCGCGCTCGCTCACCTCCCGAGAGGCTTTCGATGGGAAGGGGGAGAAGATCGGGCGAAAAGAGAAAGCGTTTGCACCATCCGTTGACATGGATTGGATTGCCTCGAAATAAGACAAAATCTCCCTTGGGCGAAAGGGCTTCTTTGAGAGAAAGATTCGGCGGAAGAAGAGATCGGTGCTGATCAAAATAGACAACTTGGAGTCCTTCAGCTCGCTTAATCGTGCCGAGATCGGCTTGAATTTCATCGGCAAGCATTCGCAAGAGCGTCGTTTTTCCTGAGCCATTGGGGCCCATGAGGCCCATTCGAGTGCCGGGCGATAGCGTGAAATCGAGATTGCGAAAAAGAGGTCTCTCTCCAAGCTGTTTCGTGAGATTTTTGACAACGAGGAGCTTTCTTGTCTCTCTTTCTGTTGCAGCGAAATGGATCTTTGCCCGTTTTTGCTGGTTTCGAGCTTGGATGTCGGCGTAATCTTGTAGAATCTCTTCTGCTTCATCGATTCGGGATTGGGATTTGGTGGTTCGAGCTTTCACTCCTGCGCGGAGCCACTCCGTTTCGCGGCGGGCTTTGGTGGCGATTCTCCGCTCTTTTTGAAGTTGTCCTTTGAGAAATGCCTCTTTGCGAGCGAGAAATTCTCCATAGGATCCATCGATTGCGATAAGTCCTTTCGGATAAACCTTATCGATTTCAATGATGCGGCTCGTCACGTGCTGCAGAAAATAACGGTCGTGACTCACAACCAAATAGGTGGGCGATTCTCTCGCCAAAAACGCTTCAAGCCAGAGGATTCCTTCCAAATCGAGGTGGTTGGTTGGCTCATCGAGGAGGAGCAGATCCGGCGAGGCGATCAGCTCAACTGCAAGGCGAAGCCGTTTTTTCCATCCTCCTGAGAGAAAAGCCGCAGAGGGTTCTTTTTCCGTAAAACCCAGCTTGCTGAGCTCAGTCTCAGCGAGTCGCTCGCGCTCATAGAGAGGAATCTCTTTTTTCAGAGCGTCGATCAAAATCTGTTTCGGACTCAGATCGGGAAAATCGCATGTTTGAGGAACGTATCCCACAACTAAATCACGTTTAGGAGAGAGAATTCCAGAGTCAGGAACTTCGAGTCCTGCCAGAATTTTCAACAAAGTCGATTTTCCACAGCCGTTGAGTCCTATCAGGCCGATTCGGTCGCCCGAAAAAATGCTGAGGGATAAATCTTCAAAAAGAAGTCGCGCTCCATAAGATTTAGAAACGGCCTGGCAGCTAAAAAGTAAGCTCATAGAGCGATTTTGCCAGAAAAGCGGCATACAGGGAAGTGCGGAAAAAAAAGAGCCCGGGAATTTCCCATGCTTATCGTTTTGGAGGTGGAGAGAATCACACGCTAAATTTTAAAGATTCAAGGACAGGCTGATCCGATTGATTTGCGAGATTGTTTCTGCTACTCTTTGATGAAAAAGCTCTAGTCGTTCTCCATCTCAGGATCCTCATGATGGGACGATCATCACTAATGAACCCAATATCATGTGGTGCTCTGATGGAACCAAAATCTTCACGGTAGATGACGGCTGGGTATGGGTCTTCTCAGTGGAGGAACACTGGAATGCCGAGTGTCTTGGCTGGACCGTCTGCAAGATAGGAGACAGGTTCGCTGCTCTAGAGCCCGTTACTCAGGCGGTGAAGAATGTGTACGGCTCTATCGCCAAGGGGATCGCAGGTGGCCTGAAGCTGAGGATCGATAACGGATATAATACTATACCGCGCCCACTCATTTTGAGTGAATTTTGTTGAGCGCCTTTTGCGCCCCAGCGCATTGCTCGATCTTGTTAACATACTAAAGTTTACGGCGATCTCCGCAACGCTACTGGAACGCAAAATCCGCTGTCAAAATTCACACAACCTAAGCGGGCGTGGTATATCATGAATTGATGCAGGAATCTCTCAGCAATTTCATAAAGGTCAATCCTTTTTTCCTGGCAAAGTCAACATTGCGTTCTGGAATATTTTCCGGGTTTTCATAGTGTTTTACTGCTTTGTCAATACTGGATTCCCGTAAAATATGCAGCATCGGATAAATGGATCTGTTAGTATAATCAGCCGCATCATTTTTTACTGAACTGGCAAACCGGTACATTGGATGAAAACTTGCTAGTTGATAAACTCCCGTATATCCTTTTTCTTTTAATAAATGCTCAGCGATGGATACCAGATTCAGGTAATCATCAAATTGTTGAAAAGCGTTGGAAAAGATTAGAAAACTAGTTTCAATGTGGAGTTCTTTATCCAAGCGGGCAATTTCCTTTAAAAAAGCATCCAGGCATAAAGTTACATCCGTATTGGCTTCAACCTGGTAATGAACATTATTGTGTTGTAAGGTCTTAGCGGCAAAAGGACAGAAGTTACAGGCTACCACTACTTTATTGATCCAGATTATCGTTTGATCAATTATTTGCTGGGATGAAGACATTTTGCGCCTGGTTTTGGGTGAAATTTGTAAGTAAATTGACTTGCCTACCAACAAAAGAAAAGCTCTGACCTAATTCAGATAGAAATTTCTCAACGTGCTTGAGCAATCCTTCTTCTCGTTGTATGTCATTAAAACAAAAAGCCTCACTCCGAAAAGTGAAGCCTTAAATCGGATTTTGAAGAAGAGAGATGGGCATATGATCCCTAACGAACGGATCATGTTTAACACAAAAATGTTCTGAATGCAATAAAAAAAAGCCGGGATATTTCCCGGCCTTGTGTTTTGGAGGTGGAGAGAATCGAACAGGGTTGGGTGGTGAGCTAGTTTATATAGACAAATCAACTCAAATTTCACGTCCATTTACGCAATTTTTACGCACTAGATAGGATGAAACTGGAGTAAAATTTCTCGAAAGACCTTCTATTTTCCATCAAGGTGAGGCAGAAAATCCTTTGTCTCCCAGCACCTTCATGATGCTTCGAAGTAAGTAGTTGTCGCCAAAACTGATGACGTAGTCTTTGAAGCCGATGCGTTGAAGCATTTTCTTATCCACAAGCCTCTTGATTTGTCGAGACAGTTCTGCGCCGTGTTTTCCTTGAAAGATCTCTTTCAAGTCACTCGATTGGATCATTTTTTTCTCGACAGCCATTCTCAATATTTTTGCCTCGACATCTGTGATATACTTTCTTTCGAGAGAGTGGTTGATTGTGGGTACCAAAATTTCCTTGGCTAGATAGTCATAGTCGAGAAGCTTGTCGATTTTTTCGATCTCCTCTTTTAGACCGCGGAGCACGTATTCACACCAAGCCAGAATGCCCGATTTTTCTCCAGTATCAGCCTGTTCGAGGTATTTGTAGTAATTGTTTCGATGATTACAGAAAACGGCCGTAGGGTTGATGATTCTCCCTACGTTTACATTGAAGCCGAGCTTGATCAACATTGCGTAAGTGAATAAACGTACTGTGCGTCCGTTGCCATTGCCAAATGGATGTATCCATACGAATCGATGGTGAGCAATCGCTGTTTTTAACAGATCGAATTTTGCGCCGCTGTCCTGATTGATGAAGTCGAATAATTCATTCATATATTCATCAACGAGTACCCACTCTGGCGGTAGATGCTTAGATTTTGTGATTTGTAAATTTGACTTCCTGTATTGACCTGGAGTTTTATCCCCCTCTCCCTTTGGCGAAGTGGGTAATCCCTCGACAACCATTCTATGAATTTCGCTGACAAAAGCTCGATTGATCGGATGCTTTTTTACGTTGTTTTCAATGAAATCCATGGCACTTTCGATGTTTTGGATCTCTTTGACCCCCATAGGCACATCAACCTTCTCTTCCAACTTGGTCTCTATATACTCAAGAAGCGAGGTGTTATTTCCCTCGATGCGAGCTGAGCCGATACTCTCCAGCATATGAAAAATGCTCTTGAGGTTGAAGAAAACCTGGGAAGGAGTCGTCCCATCTAAACGTTTTTTTCGAAGATGGTTCAAATCGATGATAAGGTCCGTTAAAGGAGAGTCAAAAGTAGGCTCTACCAAGGTCAAGTCATAGTGTTTAAATTCGGCCTTTGTCATTTAACATCCCCTCCCGTCGATCTTTAACATCCGTAGCGTCAAAAGTTTAACACAATATATTGTAAGTGTCTTAAAAACAGTTAAATACGAGGATATCTAAGGGTATGAATTTTAACAACTCGTTTTTTGGAGATTTAGCATCTCCCTCTGGAATCCTTGCGACAGGACATGGTAAAACATTCTTGTAATGCGTAATAAGTGCGTAATCAGCACATAGCAATATCTATTTATCATTGAATATCAGGTATATGCATCTTGAAGGCTGTGAGAATATACGTCTCTTGTTGCTGTTTATTCCAGTGTTTTCTAGAATGACCCCTTTGCATCTGGAGGGTCATGGCAACAATTCGGGAATACAAGAAGGACGACGGAACAATCACTTACCATGCAGAAGTCCGCCTAAAAGGTTACCCTCCTCAAAGGGAGAGTTTCCGAACCAGGACTTTAGCAAAGAAATGGGTTCAGGACACGGAATCGTCGATTAGAGACGGTAGGCATTTTCGAATCGCTGAAGCCAAAAAGCATACGGTCAAAGATTTAATAGATAGGTTCGTTTCTCAGTGGTTGCCGCAGTTTCCTGAGAGAGTAGTGAGACAGACGGCTTATCTTGCTTGGTGGAAAGATAGGCTCGGCCATTTACTCCTAGCGGATTTAACTCCATCCGTTATCGCTGAAGCGAGAGATTCTTTGCTCTCGGAGGTCACTACTAGGCAAAAGTTACGAAACCCAGCGACGGTTAACCGATATCTAGCTGCTTTTTCGAGAGCTTTGACTATTGCGATGAAAGAGTGGGGATGGATTGATGACACCCCCATGAGAAAAGTCTCAAAGCCATCTGAAGGGAACGGAAGGAATCGGCTTCTTAGCCTAGAAGAGAAGGATCGTCTTTTACAGGAATGCAAGCTTTCCCCTAATCCCCATCTTTTTCCTATTGTTTCTTTGGCTCTTTTGACAGGGATGCGATTTGGAGAAATTGTTGGATTGAAATGGGAAGACGTCGATCGTCAGAATCGGACTATCACTCTTGAAAAAACAAAAAATGGGGAAAGAAGAGTTCTCCCTTTAACTGATACGGTAGAAAAGATTTTGGTCAATTGGCAGAAGACCGATATAGCATCTGGACTGATTTTCAAACCGACCAGTCCAACCAATCGATCAGGATTGGTAGACATTCGGAATGCGTTTGTAAAAGCTCTTCATCGAGCAAAAATTCCAAATTTTCGGTTTCACGACCTCAGGCATGCTGCGGCATCTTTTTTAGCGATGAGTGGTGCAACGCAGGGAGAATTAATGGCCATTCTGGGACATAAAACGCCGACAATGACTAGGCGTTATGCCCACTATAGCCAGAAACACATCGCAAACGTGATGGAACGCACACAGGCAAATTTATTGAATTAGGAGTGACAATGGAAGCGAAGCAAAAGGATAAGCGCTGTTTACGAGATGCGATCTCTACGGAATTCAACCTCATCAAAACCTCGGAAACGATTGGAGGAGCGCTAACCCATCTCGGGGCTCTCATTGCAAAGGTTCGCCGTCAGCCCCATATCGATTGTATCATAGCTTCCGCAGAAACCGAGCTAGCAGAGGAAGATCGCATTGCTTTTGAAAATCTCGAAAAAGCCGTGGCATGGTTCCATGAGAAAATCAGAATTTTGTTACCGCACGTCAAATGGGCGCCTGACTCATTTGCGATGGCTGATGTAAACGCGCTACTCAACTTTCACACCCTGTCTCTTAATGCCAATGGCTATGCTGGCAGCCTTCTTTTTCAACTCAGACACTTGTATTCGGAAGTTGCCAAAGAAGAAAAAAATTGCCTCCTATTCGAAGGTTGGATGCGGACCGAGAAAAAGCGTGGTTGCTCTGTGGAGGTTTTTGATTGGCCTGATTATGTGGACAAGAGCCTTAACTCACTTCCTCCCGATCAACAGTTGCACCAATGGAAAGAAAAGGCGGATACTTCTCTGCCGTGCCTACTTCGATTCTTGAAAATATTATCTCTCTATCCAACGTTTACCCCCCTTACACTACCAGCTCGACCGACTGTCGATAGTTTGCCAAAAAATCTACTCCAATTAGAGGAGAGGCAATACCAAGCTACTGTAGGGTATTACCTCAGCGCATTCAGATCGCCCGACTCTAGGAAGCATCCTCTATCCATTGTCGAATTGATCAAATGGATAGATCGGTTTCTGTATATGCTCGAGCAAAGGCTTGAGTTCGATACACCGAACGATGCAAAATCTCCCATACAGGTCAACATTGTCATCAATCAATTCTTTTTCTTTTCAGAGAGAGCGAAGACGGGTGCAGCAGCAACGCAATCTACTTCGCAAGAGAGCGTAGAGCCCCTCCATCTGATGTTGCTAAAAAGACGCATGGTCATACGTGGAAAGAAGAAGCTGATCAAAAATACTTGATTCCATTGGAAGGAAGATTTGGCGTCAGGCTGTGCACAATGTTCCGTTGCAGGCGCTAAAGAACCTTTCTCAGAATGATATAGCGAATAAAATCAGGCAGGAGGTTAAAGCTCGTGGTATCCGACTTTATCGTGATGTGTCTGCTCGTTATGCTAAAGCGGCCAAAGCAACCGATCCTCGTCATTGGGAAAACGGTCGTTGCCTAGGCTTCAAGAAAGGCTATTCTATCGAAGAGGGGGGTGTTTAAATTTAGAAGAGGGGATTTTTTATAAAAATTTTCCCCTCCATGCAACCTCCTCCTATCTAAACGTCTATTTTTAGACGACTCCTTTGCCGCTGGCCTAAAATAAGTAAAATGAGGGCATACGCGGAAAAACCAAATAAAGGAGCGTGTAATGACAACAATTCAAACATCAGAAATTACCAATAACAAAATCGTTCGCACTGTACGCGAGTTTTGCCAAAAGAACCGCGAGACAGGGGCATGGCCTTCTAGCGAGCACGCAGTGCGTGCCATCGTTCAACAAGGGGAGCAAAGTCCTTTTGCCTCCGCTATTCTCAGATATCAACAGACGGGTTCTTATCGATCAGGTTGCATGGGATGCCTGCTTAGCTCGTCTTTCTCAATCGCAAAACCAATATGCCCATAAAGGAGGTAGAAGATGCTAAGGAAATGTCAAGAAAGATCAAGATGCAATCGGGTCGTGTGCAGCACTCGTAAAAGTGATCTGGATTGAATATGAATGGCAAAAAAAGCGCCTCAGTCAGTGCCCAGAAAGTACGAAACTGAAGCGCGCAAAGTGGCTGAAATCTTAGGACTTTAAGCCTTGTTCCTCCCAAGCGTCAACTTGGGAGGGACTTTTATCAACCACAAGAACGAGACTTTTTAATGAGCGATAATACTACACCTACGGATACACCACCAGACCCAATATCGGCAAATGCCTTTTTGATCTATCCCAAGAAAGGGGCGGTGAAGGCTTTAAAGGTGGTAAAGAATGATTTAAAAGCGGCCGGTTGTCATTGGCAGCCGGCAGCAGGGAGCTTGGAGCTGTCCTGCGAGGACTAAAGAGACGATTGAAACACTTTTAAACAAGAAGCACATCGGTGTTACCTTAACGCCTTTTCAGGACGACTATTTTTGCAAGGATGAGAGAGGTCAACAAGCGGACAAAGTATGGACGCAAATCGATATCTTGGAGAAGAGGCATTACGTCGAATCTACCGCCTTGCTCGTTGATCGCACGGCCTTTGAACGCGAGATGGAGGCAAGAGGACTTTCTCTAGAAGACCCTGACGTAAAAATGAGGTCGGAACAATTGGATGTCCGCGACAAAGCGCAGGGTGTTTTGATGGAAGAAATCATAGCAGCTGCGGAATAGTGTGCGGCTGCTTGAGATGGCTGAAGAGACGGAGGTCAAGCTACCTTTCTATGTCCTTGGCCACAATGCCCAACGCGAGATTTTGATTTGGAAAGATGGACGTCTCATAGCGCTTCCTGCAGGGCGGTTGAACAAGGATGAACTTCGGCTCTATGTTGGGGGTGATTCCGAATGGTTTCGGGAGGAGGGTGCAGAAAAGGCACTCAAGCTCCAACTGATCGACACGGCGCACAAGAAGGGATTTATTGACGATCAGGCGCCTTTGAAAGCGGGTGTTTGGTGCATCAACAAGAGGTGGTTGATTATCTCTGGCAAGAAAGCTGCCATCGTCGAAGGAAATCGGTTGCAGTATCTCGAAGAGCCTATCTTTGAAGGTAAATTGATCGAAACAGAAGGGGCGTCTTGGTTGAATTGGTCAATACGTTGAAGAGGCTATGCGAATGGAGCATAGCGATCTAAAGAGCGTTTTCAATCTCATTTATGGCCAGAGTAAAACAATGGAATTGGATAGATCCATCAATGAGTGCCTTTGTAACAGCTTTCGTCATGTTGTCGATTATGCAGCAAGCCATGCCCTGGCGGCCTTGGATTTATCTAACGGGGGCGAAGTCAACCGGCAAGTCCACTTTTTTCGAGGACATTTTGCAGGGCATCTATGGCGGACAGGTTGAGCGTTTGGACAAGAGTACGGCACATGCCACTGCCCAAACCATCGGTAATAGCGGTCGCATCCCCGTGTTCGACGAGTTCGAGAAGCATAAGCACATTCCTGACATCCTTGAGCTGGCTAAACTCTTCAACCGAGGTGGTCAAAAAACCAGCGGCACGGGCTCCGATAAGGCGCATCGGTTTCATTTGCATCACATACCTTGGTTCGGATCGATCTATTTGCCTAAGAAGGTTATGCAGGATGCGGCACAGGAGTCGAGGATCATCAAATTCGAGCTGAAAAAGCTGACGAATGCTTCGCCTCCTCTTGAACGATTTGGTGTCGGAGAAGGAGCTGTTATTGCAGCCAAAATCGTGGTGACAATGATTCTTGCGTGGCTTGAGATTGAGGCAAAGGCGCAAGAGATCAATGCAGATCGAGCAGGTATTCATACAAGAGCAGCAGGGGATCGAGGTTCGTACTGTGGAAAACTTCATGTATGCTTCTGCGCTGTTAGCGGTAGTGGCCCCTGAGGGACTAGAGGATATTTTCCCAAGATGGGCGACCCTTCAATCAGAAGATGACGGCGATAAGCTTCTTGATACGATTTTGGCGAGCCTTATCTATGTCGATGGCAACAAGGTTTCTGTCGGAGAGATGCTGCAAAAGGCTGGGCGCTACGTTGATGAATTGGAGCGATACGGACTGAAGATGGTAATGCACAAATCGAAAGATTTTTTGGCGCTTCGATGCGAAAGTGTGACGAGGCACCTACTCAAGGATACGGAGTACGCTGTCTTGGACATCCGGAGTCCTTTGGCGAGGATCGAAGGTGCGGTTGGGAGTGCTCAGGTGAAAATGGCCGGTATCAATCAGCGTTGTGTCTTGATTCCAGTGGAACGGGTTTTGTGTGTGTGAACGCTACTATGTTACCACAAGGTAACGCTTGATTTTTAGGTGTAATATATTGTGGCTTATATTGTTATATTTTTACAGTAGCGCGGTAGCAGAGAATTTCTGCGGCAAAGTGAAATGGGGGCGTGGGTAAGTTTACTGCCACATTGTTCAAAGAATAGATGTAAATTGATGTTACCAGCTACCGACATCTGTAATGTGTTATTTATGAAACTGTTAAGCGGTAACTTTGAAGCGTTACCAAGGGAGCGAAAAATATGAAAGAGAATGTACAAGAGCAAAAGGCTGTTGTTAATGCCGACCTACCGCAAAAACTGCCGATGAGTGTAGAGCCGTTAGGGCCGTCCCTAAAATTTCAGAAAGGGTCGGATGATAAATTGAGTAAGGGGCAGTTGGATTTAGTTTTGTCGGATGGTACGAGACTGACCCATGAATCAAAGGGACGGTTTGTTGAAGCTTTCAAAAAGACCACGGGCGCTGGTGATTTCAATTATTCCGTTGCTCTGCTTGCACAAGTGTCTCGTGGCATGTGTGACTCAACGGAAGAACAGCGCTTGACTCGTATGTCTTCATTACTCCCCACTCTCAGGCCACAAGATGAGACTGAAGCACTTCTTGCAGGGCAATTTTTGACTTTGCAAAACTCGGCCATGGATTGCTTACGTCAAGCCCATTTCCAAGAGGGTTTTTACCATATAGAGCGCTACATCAATTTATCGACCAAACTTTTCAACGTGGCAAACCAGACTATGCAAGCCCTGTTGAAATACCGAACCAGAGGCCAACAAACCGTGCAAGTGGTCCATGTTCACAATGAGGGGCAGGCAATTGTTGCTCAGAATGTTTCAGCGGCGGGGGGAGGGATGGGGAAAAAATCCTTGGATTGAACCCCTTGCATCATGGGACAATGTATAGCTACAAGCAAAAGATCAAGACGGCAGTGTCGAAATTGGGCTGTCCGGAAGAGGACAACCTGCCGGATGCATGGTGGATGTTCTAGAGGGCCAAAAACACTAGCAGGGAGAGAGCACGCGCGTCACGCTGTCCTCAAGCATGGAGGTTATACCAAAGAAGCCAAGGCGAAGCACAAAGAGGTGATGGAACTCATCAAAACTAGCAAGAATATGCTGAATGGACTTTAGGGCGATATATAAAAAACATTTACTTATAAATCAAAAAAAAATATAGAGGGTTTAAAACAAGGGACCTTCTATGCTCAACGATTCGCTCAAAAAGTTATTTATTCTGCCCTTAGTCTGCATCTCCTTGCCTTACAGCACTATTGAAGCAGCGAATCCATCAAAAAGCCCTTCCTCCCAGCCAACATGTAATGATCGAGTGTCAACCCTTCCGCATCTCAGCTCGCCATATTGAAAATAAAGGGATTGGCTACAACACCGGCTACACAACTCTGGAAGCATTCTTAGCAGCTCCTACAGACCTCTGGCCTGTAATGCCATTTGTTGATTTAAGAGGACATATTTTTAACGATGGCCATTGGGCTGCAAATGCTGGCCTTGGGCTACGCTCTCTCCTGAAAGACCGTGTCTACGGCGCTTATGCCTATTACGACTATCGCGATACTAAACGCAAAGGCTATAACCAAGTAAGCTTCGGCTTAGAAACATTAGGAACCTTTTGGGATCTGCGCTTCAACGGATATGCCGTTGTTGGAAGTCGACAAAGCCGACCATATGACACCCAGTTTAGTCAATTTGCAGGCAATAACATCTTCTACACTCAGAAATTTCAGTATGCCCTTTCAGGGGGAAATGCAGAAGTAGGCTTTTATCCATTAAAAATGAAAGACGTTACTCTCTATACCGGAATCGGCCCCTACTACTTGAAAGGGCCTGTTGGAGGTGCCGTGTGGGGAGGGCAAACACGTGCTAAAGCGATGTGGAAAGAATACGTCGGAGCCGAGTTGAGCTATTCTTACGACCATACCTTTAAAAATATCGTCCAAGGACAAGTATTCCTTTCTTTACCATTAGGACCGAAAGGAAAGGTAAGAGAGAGCAAGGGGCGTTCTTGCATGGATAATTACCTCTTGTGCCAACGAATGATCGAGCCTGTCGGGAAAAGCGAGATCATCCCCGTAACGACCAAGAAAAATAAAAAACTAGCGATCAATCCAGCTACAGGACAACCTTATACCGTATACTTTGTCAATAACTTAAGTCACTCAGCAGGGACCTATGAGAGTCCGTTTTCAACACTCGCTGCGGCAGAAAGCGCCTCTCAGGCCAATGATATCATCTATGTCTACCCAGGAGACTTAACAAGCATAGGTCTATCAAGTGGGGTCACACTAAAAAATGGACAACAACTCCTTGGAGCTACAATTAATCAAGCTCTGATAACGACAGCAGGCCAGATCACCCTACCTGCGCAAGCCTCTGGAAACAATGCCTCCCCTTCTTAGCAATGGAGCAGGAGCTGTTGTGACGCTAGGAAATAATAACGTTGTTTCAGGCTTCTACATTCAAAACACAGCTGGCGCTGGGATTTTGGCTAGCGGATCAAGTAATGCCACCCTTATACAAAACTACGTCCAGGGAAATAGCACAACTTATAACGGAATTGAGCTCGACAACGTCACAGGGACTGTTTCTGCTTCTTCAAATACGATCATGTATCAAGCTGCGTGTGTGAACATCAATAACTACTAATCCCATCTCAAACGCATCTTATCTTTTTACGAATAACACCCTTCACTCGGAAGATGGTAACTATGGGTTTAATATTGCCTATACAGAA